>CAVXOS010000001.1:0-40110 GCA_963763465.1 uncultured Gaiellaceae bacterium
CTCACGGGCGCGCCTCCAACGCATTGCGCTAGCCGCCCGGCGTGATGACGACCTTGTACTCGCGGATCGGGTTTTCGATCCGCACGAAGGTCGCCTCGAGCTTGTACCAACCAGGCTCATTGGGGCGATCCTCACGCCCGTGGTGGTACGCATCCTCGATGGCGTCGTCGAATGTGCGGCCGTAGCCGGGCAAGCCTCCCTCGATGTCTTCGCCGAGCGACGTGTCCTTGTGATCACTCATCACCCAGTTGCCTCCTCAGTCGAGTGTCGGCGCGACCATAACGCTCTCTAGTTGCTATTACCACTTGCCGCGCGGAAGTGCGCGATCACCGCACGCTCGGGTGCCTCGGCAGGCGCGTCGCCTCGGAGCGCGTCAGCCTCGCTGAACAGGCGCGCAGCCTCGTCGGGGAGGCCGCGAAGAGCGGCGACGCCAGCCAGAGCCGTCAGGCAGGCAGCGCGGTCGAGGTCCGCCCCAGCCTCGGTGTAGAGGATCATGCTCTCGTCAAGCCGTGCGGCAGCGCCGTCTGCATCGCCCTCGAAGAGATCGAGCTCGCCGAGCATCCGCAGCGCTTCGGCTGTATGAAGCGTGTCTCCGAGGGCTCGCGCGAGCTCGAGCGACTCCGTGAACGACGTTCGCGCCCTCTCGTAGTCGTCAGCGAGAAAGGCGACCCAACCAAGATTGTGGATCGCATCGATGACTAGCAGCGGATCTCCGAGCTCCCGCCGCAGATTGACGGCCTCGAGGTCGTGCTCGAGCGCCCTCGCGTGATCGCCCTGCGTCGAACGGATCTCTGCAAGCGTCAGCAACGCCGCCGACGTCGCGCGCGGGTCGCCGAGGGCGCGCGCCACGGACAGCGCTTCCTCCGAGAGCTCGGCTCCTCGCTCGAGATCGTCTCGCCTGACTGCCAGGAATGCGAGCTCGGACAGCGTGAACGCGACCTCCTGTTGGCGGTCGTCCCTCCGGAACAACGGCAGCGCTTCCCCGAGCAGGTCTTCCGCCGCGTGCCACTCGCTCTGGGCGGCTGCCTGGCGAGCCGCGGCCCAGAGCGCGTCGGCTCGCACCGAGGGGCGGATGTCCGTGCCGAGCTCGAGCCCGCGTGCGAGAAGCCGTCGAGCCTCCGTCATGTGGCCGTGGGCGCGCCAGAAGCGACTCAATGCCGAGGTCGCGCGCAGCGCATCTTCCGCTCGCCGGTTCGCGAGGAGCCAGTCGAGGGCGACTCCCACGTTGTCGTATTCACGCTCGAGCCGATCGAGCCATGCGGCCTGCTTCGAGCCGGCGAGCCCGCGCTCCGCTTCGAGTGCCAGGCCGAGGAAGCGCTGGGCGTGACGCCCGCGACGTCATCGAGCTGATCGTCCGATCGCAGGTGGTCGAGCGCATGCTCGCGAACCGTTTCGAGCATGGACAGGCGGACTGCTCCGTCTGCTGCCTCGCTTCGAACCAGGCTCCAGCTGACGAGCGCCTCGAGATCGGACAGGAACGTGACCTTCGCGGGAGAGCGCGCGCATCGGCGAGCGACGCGCTTTCGCTGAACACCGCGAGCGTGCCGTGGAGGACCCGCTGACTGTCGGTCAGGCGGCCGTAGCTCCAGTCGATCGCGGCGCGTAGTGTTCGTTGGCGCTCCGGCAGGTCGACCGGGCCCTCCATCTCGAGCGCGAGCCCGTCCTCGAGCGCGCGGACGATCTCCGCGGGCGGGAGCACGACGAGTCGTGCCGCGACGAGCTCGATCGCGAGCGGGAGGCCGTCGAGTCGTCGGCAGATCTCCTGCACCGAAGGAGAACGCGTCGTCCTGCAAGACGACGCCGCGCGCTGCCGCAAGCTCGACGAACAGCGTCGTCGCCGCCTCGATCGATAGTGGTTCCAGCGGGAGCACTCGCTCGAGCGAAAGTCTGAGCGGCATCCGGCTCGTGGCCGAGCACCTGGAGATCGGGCGCACGATCGAGAAGCGACTGCGACGTGCGTCGCGGCCGCGCGGCAGGTGCTCGAGGTTGTCCAGGAACAGGAGCGCGCCGGAGCCCTCGAGTCGGTCGGCGACGGCGTCGAGGACCGGCTGTGTTCCCGCCTCACGCACGCCGAGAGTCCGGGCGATCGCGCTCGGGACGAGATCGGAGTCCGTGATCGGGCGCGAGCCCGACGAGGTGCACGGGTCGCTCCGTCGGCCGCGCCCGCCGCAACCTCAAGCGCGAGTCGGCTCTTGCCCGCACCTCCTGGCCCGGTGATCGTGACGAGTCTCGAGCGGCGCCTCAAGATCGAGCAGGTGCTCGACGCGTGCAAGGGCCTCGTCTCGCCCGACCAGTCGATGGTGCAGTGCCGGGAGGCTCGTTGCAGTGAGCGTCTTGAGCGGCGGGAAGTCCTCGCGCAGCTCGGGCGCGACGAGTTGGTACAGCTGAACGACGCCGGGTACGTTCTTCAGTCGATGACGGCCCGAGTGGGCGAGTAGGAGCCTCCCTGCAGGGGCGTGTCGCCGGCGACGTCTCGCGTCGCCTGCGAGACGACGACCTGCTCGCCATGTGACGCAGCGCAGATGCGCGCGGCGATCACGACGTCGATCCCCACGTATCCCTCGGCTCCCAGATCCGGCTCACCTGTGTGCAGCCCGATGCGCAGGCGATGCGCCTCTTCGTCCGGCCACGGCTCGGCGGCGAGCGACCGGTGGATCTGCGCGGCGGCTGCGATCCGTCATCGCGCACACCTGCGAACGCGAGAAAGACGCCGTCTCCGGCCCAGTCGACCTCGGCGCCGTCGTGCGCGCTCGCGGCCTCGCGAACCAGCTGGCGCATGCGCGCGCGCGCCGGGCCGAAGCGCTGGCCGAGCAGGTTGAGTAGACGCGTCGACCCCTCGACGTCGGCGAAGAGCAGGCTCACCGTCCCCGACGGCAACGGGCGCCGCGCGCTGTCGTGGGCGTTCACGGGCCGAGTCTAGGAGGGACAGGGCGAGACGTACACTGTCCGGCCGTGTTCGACACCCTGTCCGACAAGCTCCAGGCGACGCTCGGCGGGCTCGGCCGTAGCGGCCGACTCGACGAGGAGGCGATCTCGAGGGCCATGCGCGAGATCCGTCTCGCGCTGCTCGAGGCCGACGTCAATCTCGAGGTCGCGCGGGACTTCACCGCGGCCGTCAAGGAGCGCGCTCTCGGGCAGGACGTCCTGAAGAGCCTCACGCCGGGGCAGCAAGTGGTCAAGATCGTGCACGAGGAGCTGACGGCCCTCATGGGCTCCGGAGACTCACGGCTCGCATTCGGGCGTCCGCCGACGGTGATTCTCCTCGCGGGCCTGCAGGGCTCGGGCAAGACGACGGCTGCGGCGAAGCTCGGCCTGATGCTCCGCCGCGACGGGAAGCACCCCGCGCTCGTCGCCTGCGATCTCCAGCGTCCGGCCGCCGTGGACCAGCTCGAGCAGCTCGGCAAGCAGATCCAGCTCCCGGTGCTCGCGCTCGATCGCAGCGATCCGGTTGCTGCGGCCAGGCTCGGTGTCGAGGCCGCTCGCAAGCAGGGTCTCGACGTCGTGATCCTCGACACCGCCGGCAGGCTGCACGTCGACGAGGAGCTCATGAGCGAGCTCGAGCGCGTCGCGGCCGACGACGAAGCCGACGAACGTGCTCCTCGTCCTCGATGCGATGACGGGGCAGGAGGCCGTGAGCGTCGCGCTCGCGTTCCAGGAGCGCGTCGCGTTCGACGGCGTGATCCTCACGAAGCTCGACGGCGACGCGCGTGGGGGCGCCGCGTTGTCGGTGCGGGCGGTGACCGGGCGGCCCGTGAAGCTCGTCTCGGTCGGCGAGAAGCTCGATCAGCTCGAGTACTTCCACCCCGACCGCATGGCCTCGCGCATCCTCGGCATGGGCGACGTGATGACGCTCATCGAGAAGGCCGAGGCGGCCGTCGAGATCGACGACCAGGCCGAGATGGAGAAGCGCATCCGCGCGGGGGAGTTCACCTTCGACGACTTCCTCGCGAGCTACCGGATGATCCGCAAGATGGGGCCGCTGCAGGGAGTCATGAAGCTCATCCCAGGGATGGGGAAGCAGCTGCAGGGGCTCGATCTCGACGAGCGCCAGCTCGCGCGGGTCGAGGCGATCGTGCTCTCGATGACGCCGCACGAGCGCCGCATGCCGCACGTGATCTCGGTGCAGCGGCGCCGGCGCATCGCGGCCGGCAGCGGCACCTCCATCGACGAGGTGAACAAGCTCATGGCCGCGCGCAAGCAGATGGCGAAGATGATGAAGCAGATGGGCAAGGGGAAGATGCCGACGTTGCCGCCCGGGGTGGGCGGGCCGAGGCGCTAGCCTTCCGTCTTCATCGAGGAGAAAGGCACATTGAGCACATGGCAGTGAAGATCAGGTTGACGCGGGTCGGCTCGAAGAAGAATCCGATCTACCGCGTCGTCGTGGCCGATTCGCGATCGCCGCGAGACGGCCGCTTCATCGAGATCGTGGGTCGCTACAACCCGCAGACCGATCCGTCCACGATCGACCTCGACGAGGCCAAGATCAAGGACTGGATGGCCAAGGGCGCCCAGCCCACCGAGCCCGTTTCGCGGCTCATCAGGGCTGCCGGCTTCGCCGGTTGACGAAAGTGGCCGAGCTCCTGGAGTGGCTCGCGCGCCGGCTCGTCGACGAGCCGGACGCCGTGCGCGTGGAGACCGAGGAGCGTGACGACGCGATCGTGTTCCACCTCCACGTCGCTCCGGACGACGTCGGCAAGGTGATCGGGAAGCAGGGGCGGATAGCTCGCGCGCTGCGCAGCATCGTCCGCGCCGGCGGCGCTCGAGCCGACGAGCGCTACGTGCTCGAGATTGCCGACTGAGCCCGAGCTCGTTTCGATCGGCCGCGTCGGTCGCCCGCACGGAGTCGACGGCGCATTCGTCGTCGACCAGGCCAGTGAGGATCCCGCGTGGTTCGAGGTGGGCGCCGAGCTGCTCGTCGACGGCGAGCCGGCTCGAGTTGTGGTCATGCGGCAGGTGGGCGGTCGTCGCCACGCGATCAAGCTCGACCGAGCCGTCGTCCGCGGCGCGGAGCTGGCGGTGCGGCGAGACCACCTACCCGGGCTTCCCGCCGATACGTACTACGTCGCCGAGCTCGTGGGCATGGACGTGCTCGACGAGCACGGCACGCGAGTGGGAGTGGTGCGCGACGTTCTTCCAGGCCCAGCGAACGACGTGCTCGAGCTGGACAGCGGTGTCTTGCTGCCGCTCGTCGAGGCCTGCGTGCGAGACGTCGACGTCGACGGGCGCAGGGTTCTTCTCAATCCGGGCTTCATCGACTGACGGCTACGGTTCGGCGTCGTGCGCCTCGATGTCTTCACGCTCGTCCCGGACGCCTTCTCATGGATCCGGGAGCGCCGCCCCCTTGCCGCGGTGCTAGGCAGTGAGCTCGAGCTGAACGTCTTCAACTACCGGGACACGACACCGCTCACCGCGGGTCAGGTGGACGACGACCCGTACGGCGGGGGGCCGGGGATGGTGCTGCGCGTCGACGTCGTCGCAGCTGCGCTCGAGGCGGTGTACGGCGGCGGCCCCGAGCATCGCGTCGTGGCGCTCTCCCCGCAGGGACGCCAGCTCGACCAGGAGCTCGTGGAGGAGCTCGCCGAAGAGCCCGAGCTCACACTTCTCTCGGCGCGCTTCGAGGGCTTCGACCAGCGCATCCTCGACCATCTCTGCACCGACGTGATCTCCATCGGGCCGTACGTGCTCTCGGGCGGGGAGATTCCGGCGCTCGTCGTGGTCGACGCCGTCGCTCGGCGGCTGCCGGGGGCGCTGAGCGAGGGCTCGGGCGAGATCGAGAGCTTCTCCGCCGCTCTCGACGGCGGGCTCGAATACCCGCACTACACACGTCCCGCGGAGTTCCGCGGGTGGGCGGTCCCGGAGATCCTGCTCTCGGGTGACCACGGACGAATCGATGCCTGGCGTCGCGACCACGTCAGGGCGGTGACGTGAGCGATACCGAGGAGCGCCAGATCCCACCGGTCGAGGCCGACGGAGAGGGCGAGCCCGAGCTCGAAGACGCGTGGCGGATGCCGCGCGCGTACGAGTCGCCCCCTCCGCCTGCTCCGCCGTTCTCGTGGCCTTCGTCTCCTCCGGCCCCGAAAGAGCCGCAGGACGACTACCACCATCCTCTCGATCGCGTCACGGGGCGGCTTCCACGCCGACTGCGCATCGCCGTCGACTGGATCGTCACGATCGTCGGCGCTATCGCGATCGTCCTGGCGATCAAGGCCTGGGTGGTCAATCCGTACCGGATCCCGTCGTCCTCGATGGAAGCGACGCTCCACTGCGCCCGGCCGGCGCCCGGTTGCGAGGCGCGCTTCTCCGATCGCGTGCTCGCGAACCGGTTCATCTACCACTTCCGGGACCCGCACCGCGGAGACGTGATCGTCTTCGACACGCCGCCGGCCGCGAAGAAGAGGTGCGGGGCGGGGGGCACCTTCGTCAAGCGGATCGTCGGGCTTCCCAGGGAGCGCGTGCAGATACGCCTGAAGCGCGGCGCGGCGTACGTCTACGTCGACGGGAGGCGCCTCGACGAGCCGTACATCGAGAACGACCGACGCGACATCGGCCCGGAGGAGACGTACCGCGTGCCCGCCGGTCACTACTTCGTGATGGGCGACAACCGCGCCCAGTCGTGCGACTCGCGCGTGTGGGGGTCGGTGCCGCGGGACAACATCATCGGCAAGGTCTTCATGACCTACTGGCCGCCTCAGAGGATCTCGTTCCGGTAGCATCCTGGGCCGGTCTTCCCGGGCCTCCTCTCCCTATGAACACGATCATCGAGAGCCTCGAGCAGCGCAACATGCGCACGGACCTGCCGCAGTTCAAGGCGGGGGACACGCTCCGCGTCCATTTCAAGGTGATCGAGGGCAACCGGCAGCGGATCCAGGTCTTCGAGGGCATCTGCATCAAGCGCCAGGGCTCGGGCTTCCGCGAGACGTTCACGGTGCGCAAGCAGTCGTTCGGGATCGGCGTCGAGCGGACGTTCCCGCTCCACTCGCCGAAGATCGAGAAGCTCGAGGTCGCCGCGATCGGTGACGTCCGCCGCGCGAAGCTCTACTACTTGCGCAAGAGAGTGGGGAAGAAGGCGCGCGTCCGCGAGCTCCGGCAGAGCTAGCGTCTATTCTCGGCCGCGTGGCTCGATCCAGCGGCCAGCGGCTCCTCGGGTTCGATCGCAAGCTCGACGTCCGCTTCGTTGCGGGCGCCGACGAGGCGGGGCGTGGGTCGCTCGCCGGCCCCCTCGTCGTCGCCGGAGTTCTCTTCGACTACGGAACGCTGCACGGCTCGCGGGTCCGGCGGCTCGCGACGCTGAATGACTCGAAGCAGGTTTCGGTGTCCGAGCGCGAGGCGCTGTTCGAGGCCGTCGGCGCGTGCGCGTCGGCGATCAGCGTTCGGGTCGTGCCGGTGCGGGCGATCGACCTCAACGGACTGCACCGCTCGAACCTCGCCGGCCTGCGCGCGGTGCTCGCCGACCTTCATCCGCCGGCCGAGGTGTGCCTCGTCGACGGCTTCCGGCTCGGGCCGACGGCGCCGCCGCACCGCGCAGTGGTGGACGGCGATGCACGGAGCGCGGCGATCGCGGCAGCCTCGATCGTCGCGAAGGTCGTTCGCGACCGTGTCATGCGGCGACTGGACGCCCTCTACCCGAACTACGGCTTCGTCTCGCACGTCGGCTACATCACTCCGGCGCACAATCGGGCGGTCCGCTCGTTCGGGCCGTCGGAGCTCCACCGCCGCTCCTTCCAGGCCGCCTGCTACGAGGCGGCGTGAACCGCGGCGAGCGAGTCGCCCTTCGTCACTACCGGCTCCGTGGCTACCGACTGCTCGCGGCGAACGCGCGAGCCGGGCGCTACGAGCTCGATCTCGTTCTGCGCCGCGGCGATCGGGTCGTGATCGTCGAGGTGAAGGAGAAGAGCAGCTCGGCGTTCGGACATCCGTTCGAGATGATCGACGACGAGAAGGTGCGACGGGTGTATGTGGCAGCCGGAAGCTGGCTGGCGAGCCATCCGGAGCTGGACGGGTTGGAGCTCGTGTTCGAGGCTGCTGCCGTCCGTGGTCGCCACGTGGAGCGAGTTCCGCTCGCGTAGGACCCCCGGCAGCGCCGTCGAAGGAGCCTGCATGGCTCCGACGCAGGCCGCGCTCCACGGCGGGCTCCCCGACGAGCTTCACCTCTCGTGGTCGGAGCAGGAGCTCCCGGAGCGCGAGCGGACGAAGCATGTTCACCGTCTTCACCCGTATCTCGGGAAGTTCGTCCCGCAGCTCGTGGAAGCTCTTCTCGGTCGTCACGTCGCGGCCGGTGGCCGTGTGCTCGACCCGTTCGCCGGCTCGGGAACGGCGCTCGTCCAGTGCCTCGAGTCGGGATACGACGCTGTCGGTGTGGACGTCGCGGCGTTCAACTGCCTGCTGATGCGCGTGAAGACGCGCAGCTACGACCTCTTCCGGCTCGAGTCCGATCTGCGCGATGCGCTCGGCCGTGCCGGTGGCGCCGCGCGCGCTCGACCGCGAGGCTATGTGCGCGAGTGGTTCGCCCCGCAGGCGGCGGCGGAGCTCCTCCACTTCCGCTCGTTCGTCGACCAGTACGAGCACGCTGATGTGCTCCGCGTCGTGCTCGCGCGCGCGGCTCGGTCGGCGCGCCTCACCACGCACTTCGATCTCGACTTCCCGAAGGCGCCCCAGCGCGAGCCGTACTGGTGCTACAAGCACCGCCGCGAGTGCGTGCCCGTGCCGGAAGCTGCCAAGTTCCTCTCTCGCTACACGCTCGACACGCTCGCCCGGATCAAGGCGTTCCAGAAGGTACGAGCGCGCGACCGCGCCGCCGAGGTGATCCACGCCGATTCGAGTGACGTCGTGCTCGACGGCCGCTTCGACGCGATCCTCACGTCGCCGCCGTACCCAGGGCTCATCGACTACCACGAGCAGCACCGGTACGCGTACGAGCTCCTGGGGCTCGACGATCGCCGTGACCGCGAGCTCGGCGCCGCCGCCCTCGGGACGAGCAGGCGTGCTCTGGCGGGCTACGTCGACGGGATCTCGCGCGTCCTCGCCGCGCAGTCGCGCTCGCTCGAGCGTGGGGCTCCGGTGATCGTGGTCGTCAACGATCGCCGCGACCTGTACCCGGAGATCCTGAGGCGGAGCGGTCTCCGGCTCGTCGACCGGCTCGAGCGCCATGTCAATCGCAGAACGGGCCGCCGAGCGGGGGAGTACTACGAGTCGGTGCTGGTCTCTGTACGGGAAACGTAAGAGATCGGCGGGCCTCCGGGAGTCGGCCGGTCTCAGGGGTAGCCTGGCCGTGCAGGCCTCGAGAAAGGGGTAGGAGATGAGAAAGCTCTTGCGCCGGCCCTCGCCGGCAATGGTGGTCGCGTGCCTCGCGTTGCTCGTCGCGCTCGGCGGCACGGGAATGGCCGCAGCGACGCAAGTCGCGAGGAACAGCGTCGGCACCCCGCAGCTGAAAGACGGTGCGGTGTCGAACGCGAAGATCCGCAACAACGCCGTCAACTCCACGAAGGTCGCGGCGCGCTCGTTGCTGCGCTCCGACTTCGCGCCAGGTCAGCTTCCCGCAGGCCCGGTAGGACCTCAAGGCCCAGCGGGGCCTGCGGGTGCTGCCGGCCCGGCCGGACCTGCCGGCGTGATCGGTGCGATCACCGATCGCACTGCCTCGGTCGTCGTGGACGGCGGAACGGGTGAGAACGGCGCGTACAACAGCTCACGGGTCACATCGCTCTGCAGCGGCAACGAGCGGGCGATCTCGGGCGGAACCGACTGGAGCACGGACGCGTCGGGCCGCGAGCTCATGACGGGCGAGCTCGAGCCGCTGAAGAACCCGCAGGGCCAGGTCACCGGCTTCCTCGCCGTCGGTCTCAACGACAGCGGCACGGACAGCACCTTCACGGTGCACGCTCTCTGCTACACGCCGTCCTCGTAGCACTCTCGTAGCGAAATCGGCACTGGGGCTTGACCGTTCGGCAGGCCCCAGTGCCTACCGTGGCTTGGGTGCTCGCTCGGGCGATCACTCATGCCCTCGTCGGCCTCGAGCCGCGGAAGGTCGACGTCGAGGCGCATCTCCAGCCGGGGATCCCGGGCTTCGCGATCGTCGGCCTCGCCGACCGCGCCTGCCAGGAGGCGAAGCACCGTGTCCGCAGCGGCGTGGTCTCGGCCGCGCTCGACTGGCCTCTGAATCGGCGGATCACGGTCAACCTCGCCCCGGCCGCGCTCCGGAAAGAGGGATCGGGATTCGACCTCCCCATCTCGCTGGCAGTGCTCGGTGCCACCAGGCAGCTTCCTCCGGAGCGGCTCGCCGACCACGCCGCCGTGGGCGAGCTCGGCCTCGACGGGCGGATTCGTCCGGTCTCTGGGACGCTGGCGGTCGCCGAGGGAGCGCGGCGTGCGGGCCTCGCACGTGTCGTCTGCGCCGCCGAGTCGGCGCCCGAGGCTGCTCTCGCCGGCATCGAGCCCGTGCCCGTCCGCGATCTCGCCGAGGTCGTCGCGTACTTCCGGGGAGAGATCGCGGCCCCGTCCTATCGAGCCGCTTCCGGAAGAGGCCGGCGAGCCTGCCGCTCCGGACCTGGCGGACGTCCGCGGCCAGGAGCGCGCCCGCCGGGCGCTCGAGATCGCCGCCACCGGCGCGCACAACGTCCTGCTGATGGGGCCGCCGGGAACCGGCAAGACGATGCTCGCGCGCCGGTTGCCGGGGATCCTCCCGACGCTCACGCGAGCCGAGGCGCTGGAGGTCACCAGGATCCACTCGGTGGCGGGCCTTCTTCCTGCCGGACGCGCGCTCGTGTCGGCGCCGCCGTTTCGCGCGCCGCACCACGGCGCGTCTGCCCCGGCCATCGTGGGTGGAGGATCGAATCCGCGACCGGGTGAGGTGTCGTTGGCTCATCGGGGCGTCTTGCTCCTGGACGAGCTGCCGGAGTTCCCGCGTTCCGTCCTCGAGTCCCTGCGGCAGCCGCTCGAGGACGGCGTGGTGGCGGTCGCGCGTGTCGGCGGCCACGCGCTCTTTCCGGCTCGCTTCGTGCTCGTCGGGACGATGAACATGTGCCCGTGTGGTGCGCGGGGCGATCCGGCAATCCAGTGCTCGTGCACCACGCAACGGCTCACGGCGTACCGGGAGAAGCTCTCGCGCGCGCTTCTCGATCGCTTCGATCTCGCGGTCGCAATGCCACGGCCGCGAGCGGTCGAGCTCGCCGCGCCTCCGGCCGAGCCGTCTGCAGAAGTGCGTCGACGCGTTCTCGACGCGCGCGAGCGCTTGCGGACGGCCGTACCACGCCGAACGGAGGCGGCGTCCGATCTGCTGTCGAGCGCGGTCGACCGCCTGCCGCTCTCGGGGAGAGGACGCGCTCGTGTCGCACGAGTCGCTCGCACGATCGCGGTGCTCGCGCGCGCCGAGCTCGTCGAGCCGGCGCACGTCGCCGAGGCGCTCTCGTACCGCATGCCGGGCGACCTTCCGGCCGCATGACCGACATCCGCTGCACACGGCGTCGCGATCCGGAGTTCCCGCGTCTTCTCTCGGCGATCCACGATCCGCCGCCGCGTCTCTACGCCCGAGGTGCCGCCGACGTCGCGCTGCTCGCTGAGCCGGCCGTTGCCATCGTGGGTGCGAGGGCGTGCTCCGCGTACGGGAGGTCGGTCACGCGCTCGCTGGCCCGCGAGCTCGCAGCCGCCGGCCTCGTGGTCGTCAGCGGGATGGCACGGGGGATCGACGGCGAGGCGCACCGCGGCGCGCTCGAGAGCGGCGGACGCACCGTTGCAGTCCTCGGATGCGGGATCGACCGCGACTACCCGGCAGCGCACGCCGAGCTCGCGCGCCGGATCGGTGAGCGCGGGCTCGTCGTGTCGGAGTACGAGCCGGGTATCGAGCCAGCGCCGTGGCGCTTCCCGGCGAGAAACCGGATCATCGCCGGCCTGTGCGGTGCGACCGTCGTCGTCGAAGCCCGGGAGCGAAGCGGCGCGCTCATCACGGCGGACTTCGCGCTCGAGGAAGGCCGCGACGTGCTCGCGGTGCCGGGCGAGATCACGTCGGCGCTCTCGGCGGGCACGAATGCGTTGCTGAAGCTCGGTGCAACACCCGTCACGAGCGCCGCCGACGTGCTCGAGCTCTACGGGCTCGAGCCCCACGCGGCACGCCAGGCCGCGCTCGAGCCGATCGCCGCGGCGCTCATGGAACACCTTCGCGATGCCGCGCTGACCGCCGACGAGCTCGTGCGTGCGTCCGGCCTCGATCCGGGCGAGGGGGCGGCGGCGCTGATGGAGCTGGAGCTCGCTGGGCAGGTGCTGCTCGAGGACGGGGTCTATCGCGCGGCCGTCTAGGATCGCGAGTCCATGTCGACCACCTCGTACTGGCTCGACGAGCCTGCCGAGCCGCGAGCCGCACGCCCTCTGAATGGCAAAGCGGACGTCGCCGTCATCGGCGGCGGCATCACCGGCTGCTCGTGCGCGCTCGCGCTCGCCGAGGCCGGTGTGAAGGTCAGCCTCTTCGAGGCGCGCGAGATCGCCGGCGGGGCGAGCGGGCGCAACGGAGGGTTCGCGCTTCGCGGCGGCGCTGCGCCGTATCCAGTGCTGGCGGAGTCGATCGGCGACGAGGCGACGGCGGAGCTGTGGCGCTGGACCGAGGCGGAGCTCGAGCAGCTCGCAGCGCAGGCCGGCGACGCGTTCCGGCCGACCGGCAGCCTGCGGCTCGCCGTCGACGAGGAGGAGCGGGACGAGCTGCGCGACGAGTACGAGGCGCTCCGTGCCGCAGGGTTCGCTGCGGAGTGGCGTGAGCACCCCGCAGCGCCTCTGGAGCGCTACCCGGCGGCGCTCTTCCATCCGCCTGACGGCGTGCTGCAGCCGGCGCGGCTCGTGCGTCGCCTAGCCGCCCGAGCGGCGGCCGCGGGCGTCCACATCCAGGAGCAGACGCGGGTCGAGGACGTCGACGAGGTGGCCGCCGACGTCGTCGTCGTGGCGACGGACGGCTATCCGAGCGGGCTCCTCGGCGAGCTCGAGGGGCTCATCGTCCCGACGCGCGGGCAGGTGATCGCGACGGAGCCGATCGAGGAGATGCTGTTCGAGATGCCGCACTACGGCAGGCACGGCTTCGACTACTGGCACCAGCGGCTCGACGGCAGGATCGTGGCGGGAGGGTTCCGCGACGTCTCCCTCGACACCGAGTTCACGACGGACGAGGTCACGACCCCGGTCGTGCAGCACGCGCTCGAGCGCTTCGTCGAGGAGCACGTCGGGCGACCGCTGCGGATCGACTACCGCTGGGCCGGGATCTTCGGGATGGTCTTCGACTTCATCCCGGTGGTCGGGCGGGTTCCGGGTGACGAGCGACTCTGGATGGCCGGCGGCTACTCCGGTCACGGCAACGTGCTCGGGTTCGCCTGCGGGCGCCTGGTCGCACGCGCGATCCTCGGAGAGTCGGATCCGAAGCTCGAGCTCTTCGAGCCGAGACGGCTACTCGTCCACTAGTGCGCCGAGCCTGCGGCGGCGACCAGTGTCGCCATGAGGTCTGCCGCCTCGCGATCGTGTAGCCCGCCCTCGCGGCACAGGGCTCGCCAGGACTCGAACTTCAGTGCGAGCCGTACCGCCGCACTGACGCGCGCTCGCTTACCGCCACGGAGGCCACGGCCGGCGAGCAAGACGTCGTGCGCGTCGTCGAGCCGAGCGTGGAACGCTCCGAACTGCCGACCGACCGCCGGGACGAGTGTCTCGTCTCGGATCAGGGCGTCGAGCATCGTGCCCGTGCTGCGGTACCACGCGTAGAGCTCGGTCAGGGCAGCTACGAGCCGCTCCTGGGTGGCGGCTACCTCGCGCCAGCTGTCGAGATCCGGCGGGGGATGGCCCGCGTACCAGTGCGCTCTGCACGAGTCGAAGAGCGCAGCCTCATCCGGGAAGTGTCGGTAGAGAGTCGATCGCTGGACGCCGGCGTGCTCGGCCACCGCGGCCATCGTGGTCCGCGAAGGCCCCAGCGTCCGATGCAGCTCGACCGCACTCTTCGTGATACGCAGCCGCGTCGCTTCCTGAGCTTCGGCGCGTCGCTTCATGCGGTATCTGCGTTTTTCGAGAGACATACGTGACGCTTCAATCTTGACACACGGGGCGGAGCCGTTCAATAATCCACGCGACAGTGCTGTTCGATCAAATAGAGGAGGCGTCATGCATTCACCACTCACGACACCGAGGATCGTCGGCCCGACCGAAGGGAAGGCCGGATCGCTCGGCAGCATCGGCGTTCGCTTCATCGTTCCTGGAGAGGACACTGAGGGCGGCTTCGCGCTCGTCGAGCACCCGATGGCGCCCCGTCATCTCGCCGCACCGCTCCATCGCCACAGCCGCGAGGACGAGTACAGCTTCGTGCTCGAGGGCCGGATGGGCGCGTTGCTCGGAGACGACGCCGTCGAGGCCGGTCCAGGCGACCTCGTCTACAAGCCGCGCGGACAGTGGCACACGTTCTGGAACGCCGGCGACGAGGAGTGCCGAATCCTCGAGGTCATCGCTCCGGCGGGGTTCGAGAGATTCTTCGACGAGCTCGTGGATGCGGGTGGGGCGATGGCTGCCGGGCCATCGAAGATGGAGGAGCTCAGCGCGAAGTACGCCATCGACTTCCAGTTCGAGAGCATTCCCGAGCTGTGCGCGCGGTTCGGTCTGACGTTCGGCTAGAGCTCGAGAGTCTGCAGGTCCAGCTCCGCCGCCTTCGACAATGCGAGCTTCGCGATCGCGAGGTCCTGGATCGCGAGGCCTGTCGAGTCGAAGAGCGTGATGTCGCCCGCGCTCCGACGGCCGTCGGCGTCGCCGATGAGCACGGCGCCGAGCTCGGTGATCGAGTCGCGGGTGATTGCGCCCGCCGCGACGGCTGCCGTCAGCTCGCCGCCGTGGCTCGCCTGCTCCCAGTCGTCGCAGAAGACGTGCGCTCGGCGGAGCTCCTCGATCGCGACCTCGGCCTTTCCCGGGCCGTCGGCGCCCATGAGCGAGACGTGCTGACCTGCTTCGAGCGAGTCTTCGGGATACAGGACGTCGGCTCCCGGCGTCACCGTGATGACGACCTCGCACGCGAGCGCCTCTGCGGCGCTCGACGCGACGCGCGCGCCGAGACGCTCGGCGACGAACTCGCGACGGCCGGCGTCGACGTCCCAGACGAGCGGCGTCACACCGTGTGCGACGAGCATCCGGGCCGTCTCGGCGCCGTTGACGCCGCATCCGATCACCGCGTACGAGGACGCCTCGGCGCGACAGAGGGTGTCAGCGGCGAGCACGCCTGCCGCCGCGGTTCGCAGCGCCGTCACCGCGGCGGCGTCGAAGACAGCGAGGAGGCGACCGTCCTCGGCGTCCGAGAGCAGAACGAGGCCCGGTCACCGTCGGGAGGCCGCGCGCAGAGTTCCCGGGGAACGACGTGACCCACTTCAGCAGCGCGTGCCCGTCTCCGATCGCCGGCATGGCGCGGAAGTCGCCTGCCGGATAGTTCGACACGTAGACCTTCGATGGCATCGACCACGTGCCGCGCGCATGCGCCTCGAACGCGCCACGAACGGCGTCGTACGCCTCGTGCGGCGAGACCGCTCGCTCGACGTCGGCGGCTCGGAAGACCGGGATCACGCGGACTTCACGGCGGAGATCAGCTTGAGCACCGACTCCTTCGCGTCGCCGAACAGCATCGTCGTCTTCGGATCGAGGTAGAGCTCGTTGTCGATGCCCGCGAAGCCGGGGCTCATCGAGCGCTTCATGACGACGATGCTGGCCGCCTTGTCGACGTCGAGGATGGGCATGCCGTAGATCGGGCTGGACGGGTCGCTGCGCGCGGCAGGGTTCGTGACGTCGTTCGCGCCGATCACGAGGGCGACGTCGGTCTGCGGCGAACTCGGGGTTGATCTCGTCCATCTCGCGGAGCTGGGTGTACGGCACGTTCGCCTCGGCGAGAAGGACGTTCATGTGCCCCGGCATACGGCCGGCGACCGGATGGATCGCGTACTTCACGTCGACGCCGCGCTCTTCGAGGAGATCGGCGAGCTGGCGGACGTCGTGCTGCGCCTGCGCGACTGCCATCCCGTAGCCCGGAACGACGACGACCTTGCGCGCGAACGAGAGCTGCACGGCGACGTCGTCGGCGGTCGTCGCAGCGAACGGTGCGACCGTCGTCGGCTCGCACCTGCCCGACGCCCGACTGCACCTGGCCGAAAGCACCGAAGAGCACGTTGGCGATCGACCGGTTCATCGCCTTCGCCATCAGCAGCGTGAGCAGGGTGCCGGACGCGCCGACGAGCATCCCGGCGACGATGAGCACCGTCGAGTCGAGCACGAAGCCGGTCGCCGAGGCGGCGAGGCCCGTGAATGCGTTCAGGAGCGAGATCACGACGGGCATGTCCGCGCCGCCGATCGGGAAGCACGAACATCACGCCGAACACGAGCGCGAGAAGGATCAGCGCGACGATCGCCCATTGCGCCTCGAGCCCCGCGACGATCGCGATGCCGAGCTGCCGCGGCGGCTCCGACGATCACCACGTTCACGACGTTCTGACCCGCGGAAGACGATCGGGCGTCCGCTGACGAGCTCCTGCAGCTTCGCGAACGCGACGAGCGAGCCCGCGAACGAGATCGATCCGATGAGCGCGGAGAGCGAGATCGACAGCGCTTCGTCCCAGACGAGCACGCCGTCGAGCTCGTGGTACTCGGCAAGGGCGACCAGCGCCGCCGCGCCGCCGCCGACCCCGTTGAACAGGGCCACCATCTGCGGCATCGCGGTCATCTTCACCCGCCGCGCGCCGATCACCCCGACGACGCTCCCGATCGCGGCTGCGACGACGATCAGGGCCCAGTTCGAGATCCCGTCGATGAGCAGAGTCGTCGCGATCGCGACCAGCATCCCGACGCCACCGATCCAGTTGCCGCGTCGCGCGTGCTTCGGCGACGAGAGAAAGCGCAGCGCGAGGACGAAGCAGACGATCGAGACGAGGTAGAGGAGGCCGAGGACGTCCGGATCCGAGATCACGCGGCGTCGTCCTTCTTGGGCTCCGGCCTGCGCTTGAACATCTCGAGCATGCGGTCTGTCACGAACCAGCCGCCGACGACGTTCGCCGTGGCCAGCACCATCGCGACGAAGCCCACTGCCTTCGTGAAGGAGTCGTCGGCGAAGCCGAGGATGATGATCGCCCCGACGATCACGATCCCGTGGATGAAGTTCGTGCCCGACATGAGCGGGGTGTGGAGCATCGTCGGCACCTTCGAGATCACCTCGAAGCCGAGGAATGCGGCGAGCACGAGGATCGTCAGCTCGATGACGAAGGTCAGGTCGGTCATGACTGCTCCGGGCGCGTCACGCACGCGCCGCTCGTGATCTCGTCGTCCCAGTCGAGAGTGAGCTCGCCTTCCGGGGCGAGGTGGAGGAGGAGCGCCCCCACGTTGCGCGAGTAGAGCTGGCTCGCGTGGAAGGCCATCGACGACGGGAGGTTCCGCGTGCCGATGACGCTGACGCCCCCGTGCTCGACGACCTCACCGGGTACGGTCACCTCGCAGTTCCCGCCGGTCTCGGCGGCGAGGTCGACGATCACCGAGCCGGCGCGCATGCGCTCGACCGCAGTGGCGGGGATCAGCTTCGGCGCGGGGCGGCCGGGAACCGCTGCGGTCGTGATCACCACGTCGAAGTCGGGAATCCGCTCTTCCAGCGCCAGCCTGCTGCTGGGCCTGCTGCTCCGGAGTGAGCTCGCTCGCGTAGCCGCCCGCCGTCTCCTCCGCGCGAACTCCGAGGTCGAGGAAGGTCGCGCCGAGGCTCTGAACCTGCTCCGCGACCGCCGGGCGCACGTCGAAGGCGGAGACGACCGCGCCGAGGCGCCGTGCAGTCGCGATCGCCTGCAGCCCGGCGACGCCGGCGCCGATGACGAGCGCGCGCACCGGTGCGATCGTTCCGGCCGCGGTCATCAGCATCGGGAAGAGGCGCGGAACGCGGTCCGCCGCGAGGACGACAGCCTTGTATCCGGCGACCGTCGCCTGCGACGACAGCGCGTCCATGGACTGGGCGCGCGTGATCCGGGGGATCGACTCCATCGCGAAGGCGACGACGTCGCGCTCGCGAAGCCGCGCGATGCCGTCGGCGTCGGTCAGCGGCTCGAGGAACCCGACCACGACCGTTCCCGGCGCGAGCGAGGCGACGAGGACCGCCGAGGGCGATTGCACGCAGGCGAGCGCTTCGGCTCCGGTCATGAGCGAAGCGGTGTCTGCCAGCTCGGCTCCGGCGGCGGTGTAGTCGTCGTCGGAGAATCCCGCGCCGGCGCCCGCTCCGCGCTCCACACGGGGCTCGAATCCGGCTGCGCCCAGCTTCGAGACGGTCTCCGGGACGAGCGCCACACGGCGCTCGCCGGGCGCCGTCTCCTTCGGAACCGCGACTCGCATGCGGTCGCGAACTCTACGGAGAGGGGGTCGCGGTCGTGCCCGGAACCGTCACAGCGACGCCCAGACGTCGATCTTCGTCCGCGTTCGGCGAATGACCTCGTCGGTGAAGGCCGACGTCCCGCTGTGACCGCCGAGGTCGGCCGTCCGCACGCCGTCGGAAACCGCTTCGAGGCACGCCTCGCGGATGGCGCGGCCGGCCGCTTGCGTCTCCTCGTCGTCGGCGTGCGAGAGCAGTGCCGCGCCTGCCAGGATCATCGCCATCGGGTTGGCGACGTCCTTGCCCTCGAGCGCCGGCGCGGTCCCGTGCGCCGCCTCGGCCATGAGCGCGCTCGGGACGTAGTCGTCGCCGAAGGCCACGAGCAGCGACTCCGAGCCGGCGATCGACCCGAACAGCGGCAGCACGAGGTCGGAGAGGATGTCGCCGTCGCGATTGAGCGCGGGGATGACCATCGGCGCGCCGCTCGAGGAGATCAGCAGCGCGAAGGTCGCGTCGATGAGCTGCGGCTCGTACGGGATCTCGGGATGCCGCGCGGCCGCCTCGTCCATCTCCTCCTTCAGCATCCCCTCGTAGATCGGGCTTACGGTGTACTTCGGCCCGCCGAAGACCTTGGCGCCCATGCGCTCGGCCTGGCGAAATGAAAACTCCGCGACGGCGTGGCAGATCCGGCGCTCGATCCGCTCGGTCCGGAACGCGACCTCGTCGTCGCCGTCGCCCTCGCGCCACTCCTTCGCGCCGTACGCATCGCCCACCGCCATGCGCACGACCGAGATCGGCGCGTGGACGCCTCCGAGCGGCACGACGCCGGGGATGCGTCGGCCGGTGCGGACGATCACCTTGCCGCCGATCTCTTCCCGGAGGATGCGGTTGGGCGAGCCGACGTCACCCGCGCCCTCCGGCGTGACCGTGGCGGCCTTCAGACCGAAGCCGTGCTCGCGAACCGCCGCCGCCGCCTCGTGGACGACTCCGTTCGACGTGGAGCGGCGCCCTTCGAGGGACAGGTCGAAGCGGACGAATCCGAGCTCGACGCCGATCACGTCGGCCGCGAGAGCACGCAGCGCCTCGTCGAGCAGCTCCTGCCCGGTCTGGTCACCTTCCAGAACGACGATGGTCTGCACGGCGGCGAATCCTACTCACCGCCGGGTCCCGGAAATACCGTCCGCAAAGTACCCTTGCGCTTTTCGGCACGCTTTTCTAGGCTGCCGTTCCTTCCCGAGTCGAGACCGAAGGAGAGAATCCATGGCCCGAAAGACGATCCTCGTATGTGACAACTGTGGGAAAGAAGTGCCGGAGAGCCGCGGAGCGGTGATGCGCCTCAATTACACGGACGCAAGGCGCGGGTCGAAGCAGGCCGACCTGTGCGACGACTGCTCGGCGGAAATGCCGGGTCAGGCGGTCGCGCGACGCGGCCGGCGTCCCAAGTCCGCGACGGCATAGCGCGCGGGAGTCAGACCCGGCGGGCCTGAGGCCTGAAACCGCCGCGCGACTTTCCACGCTCTTTGCACAGAGTCCCGGAGTGGCGTACGAAAGCGGCCCGGGGGCCAGGACTACGATGGACCGATGGCTCTCTCGCTCGTCGTGGGGCCGGCTCACGCCGGCAAGGTCGCGCTGCTCCTGGAGCGCTACCTCGGCGCGCTCGAGCGTGATCCGTGGCTGGTGGTCCCGAACCGGCTGGACGTCGACCGTGTCGAACGCGACCTCATTCGACGCAGCCCGGCGCTTCTCTCGGGCACGATCGGCACCTTCGACGACCTCTTCCGTGCCGTCGCCGACGATGGTCGCGAAGGTTCGGCGATCGCCTCGGAGACGCAGCGCGGCCTGGCAATCCGGCGTGCGGTTGCCGCTCGCGAGCTGGAAGATCTCCGCTCATCCGCCTCGACACCGGGCTTCGCGGACACGGTGCTCCAGGCCGTCGGCGAGCTCGAATCGGCGCTCGTGGACCCTGTCGGGCTCGACGGCGAGCTGCCGCAGCTCGTCGATGCATATCGCGCCGAGCTGGCCCGCCTCGGCTTGCGCGATCGAGACGGCGTCCGGCGGGAGGCCGTCGAACGGCTCCGGGGTGACCTCGGCGCCTGGGGCGGCTCGCCGGTCTTCGCATATGGCTTCGAGGACCTCACCGGCGCCGAGTGGGCTTTGCTCGAGGCGCTCGCCGCGCGCACGGAGGTCACCGTCTCGATTCCGTACGAGCCGGCTCGTGCGGCATTTGCGGCCCTGTCCCGAACGGTCGAGGATCTCGCGGGTCTCGCGGGCTCCGCGATCGAGGAGCTGCCCCGATCGGCTCTCCCCGCGACGCCTCCTGCGCTGACCCACCTCGAGCGCGAGCTCTTCACCGACGAGCCGCCGCCCGGGCCGTCGCTGGACGGAGCGATCCGCTTCCTGGAAGGAGCGGGGACGCGTGGAACTGCCGAGCTCCTGGCCAGCGAGGTCGCCGCGCTCCTCCGGGGCGGCACGGCGCCCGAGCGAGTGGCCGTGGTGTGCGAGTCCGTGGATCGCTGGCGCGCGCCGATCGAGGGCGCATTCGCGCAGCTCGAGATTCCGCCGGCAGTCGAGCATGCCCGTCGTCTCGGTGACACGCCACTCGGGCGGGCGCTGCTCGCGATCCTCCGCTACGAGTGGCTCGCCGGCGGTCGAGGCGACCTCTTCGCGTTCCTCCGCTCGCCGTTCTCGGGCCTCGAGCGCCGCTCGGTCGACTTCGTCGAGGGCCGCCTGCGCGGCCGGGCGGTCACGGACCGCGCGCGAGTCGACGAGGAGAGCGAGAAGCTCCGTGGAGCGCCCGTGCCGGCGCTCGCCGACCTCCGGGCGTACGAGGATCCCGTCGCGGCGACGAGGCGCCTGCTCGCGCTGATGATCAGGAACGCATGGGGCCTGGAGTCGCCTCCGACGAGCGACGACGCTCGCATCGACGCGCGTGCCTACCGCGTGGCCGAGCGCACGCTCGACGAGCTCGCGGCGCTCGCGGCGGTGGACGTCGCCGTCACGACCGACGACGTGCTCGTCGCTCTCGAGCGAGCCCGGCTCGCTCCGGAGAGCCCGGCGCGAGGCAAGGTCGCCGTGCTCGACCACGAGCGCGCGCGAACTCGTGCGTTCGACGTCGTGTTCGTCCTCGGCCTCGAGGAAGGCGCGTTCCCGCGTCGCGCGCGGCCCTCGCCGCTGCTGAGCGACGAGCTCCGCAGCGAGCTCGGCGGGCGGCTCGAGCGACCAAATTCGGTCGCACGCGACCGCTATCTCTTCTACACGACCTGTACGCGAGCGTCCCGGCGGCTCGTGCTCGTGCGTGAGGCTGCCGGCGACGAGGGCGTTCCACGGGAGCCGAGCCCGTTCTGGGAGGACGTCCGACAGCTCTTCGATCCGGCGGACGTGCAGCGCGCGACTCGGCGGCGGCCTCTGTCGGCTCTCACGTGGCCGCTCGAGTCGGCGCCGAGCGAGCGTGAGCGTCTCAGGGCGCTCGTCCGTCTCGCGGCCGACGACGCCGAAGGCGCGGATGCGCTGGCGGCGGCGAACGACTGGTCTCGGCGCCTCGATCGCGCGCGCGGCGCCTTCGATCGAGGCACGGCGCTTCGCAGCCCCGCCGCTCTCGGGCCGTTCGCGGCGAAGAAAGTCTTCTCGGCGACGGAGCTCGAGCGCTTCGCGGACTGCTCGTCCGCCTGGCTCGTCGAGCGCGTGATCGACCCGAAGAAGATCGATGCCGAGCCGGATCCGATGCTGCGCGGCCAGGTGCTGCACACGACCCTCAACCGCTTCTACGCCTCGCTTCCGCGCGAGCTGGACTCCGAGCGCGTGACGCCCGAGAACCTCGAGGCCGCGATCGCCCTCGCGCACCGTTGCCTCGAGGATGCGATCGAGTCGGGGGTCAGACTCGACCTCACCGCGCTGCAGGAGGCGGAGCTGCGCCACACGATGCGCGCCGATCTCGAGGGCTTCCTGCGGGACGAGGCCGCCTCCGGGGTGCAGTTCGTCCCGCGCAAGCTCGAGGTCGCATTCGGATCGGAGCGCGCGGCGCCGGAGCTGCAGCGCGGGCTCCAACTCGGGGAAGACCTCTGGCTCTCGGGGAAGATCGACCGGATCGACATCGACCCGTTCAGCGCCCGCGGGATCGTCCAGGACTACAAGTCGGGCAAGGGCGCCCATTCGGCGCGGGACATCGACCGGGAGCTCCGTCTCCAGATCCCGCTGTACATCCTCGCGCTCCGCGACCTCGTCGGCGTCGAGCCGCTCGGCGGCGTGTACCGCGCGCTCGCGGGCCGCAGGCTCACGCGCGGGATGCTCCGCGAGAGCGCGCGCGAGGATCTTCCCGGGTTCGCGAAGGACGACTACCTCGACGAGGAGACGTTCTGGAGCCAGGTCGAGTCCGCGCGCGAGCGGGCGGGGGACAACGCCCGACGGATCCAGGCGGGTGACGTGCGCCACGATCCCAAGGGCGACGGCTGCCCGGCGTGGTGCGACCTGTGGCCGATCTGCCGGGTGAAGCGGGCGTGACCGTGATGGCGGAGTCAGCCGCGGGGCTCAACGATCAGCAGCTGGCCGCGGTCGACGCGGAGGGCTCGGTGTTCGTGTCCGCGGGCGCGGGAACGGGGAAGACCTCGGTGCTCGTCGAGCGCTACGTCCAGGCGGTGTGCGAGCGCGGCGTCGACGTCGAGTCGATCCTCGTGATCACGTACACGCGCAAGGCGGCGGGAGAGCTCCGGAGCCGGATCCGCACGGCTCTGCGCGAGCGCGGCCGCCCGGATCTCGCTCGCGATCTCGACGGCGCGTGGATCTCCACCATCCACGGGTTCTGCAGTCGCGTGCTGCGAGCGCATCCCTTCGCGGCGGGCCTCGATCCGCGCTTCCGCGAGATCGAGGAGGCGGGCGCGGCGGTGCTCCGCGGGGAGGCGTTCGAGCGTGCGCTGCAGGAGTTCTGCGCGACCGGAGAGCCGGAGCGCCTCCGACTCCTCGCGACGTACCGCGCCGACGGGCTGCGCCGGATGTTGACGGGCGTCTACGAGACGCTCCGCTCCGCCGGCCGGGACCTCGTCCTCGAGCTCGGCGAGCGCCCGAGCATCGCGAGCGCGATCGACGCGTTGCGTGTCGAGGCCTCGGACCTCGCGGCCGACGTCTCGGCGACACCGACACAACGCCGGAACGCGAGCGAGCTCCTGCTCGTCGCCACCGAGGGATCGCCGCCCGAGCGGCTGATCGATCTCTCGGCGTTCGCGTGCAAGGGCTTGCGCGCCGCGTCGTTCGAGCGGGTGCGCAAAGCAGCCGAGCGGGCCGCGCTCGAGGAGCTGGCGGCGCACGACCGCGATCTCCTGCAGGAGCTGCTCGAGCGCTTCGGCATCGAGTACGCAGCAGCGAAGCGCCGCGAGTCGGTCGTCGACTTCGAGGATCTCCAGCTCGCCGCCCGCGACCTCCTTCGCGACGACGAGGACGTTCGCGAAGCGACCCGGCTCCGCTTCCGCATGGTCATGGTCGACGAGTTCCAGGACACGAACCGGCTCCAGTGCGAGGTGATCGACCTCGTCGCGCACCCGGAGCTCACCGAGGTGTTCACCGTCGGCGACGAGTTCCAGTCGATCTACGGGTTCCGGCATGCCGACCTCGAGGTCTTCCGCGAGCGACGAGCGGAGGCGCCGAGCCTGCTCGCGCTGACGCGGAACTACCGGTCGCGGCCGCAGGTCCTCGACGCCGTCAACCATCTCTTCGCCGACGCGTTCGGAGACGACTTCCAGCCGCTGTCCTCGTCGGCGGAGTTCTCCGACCCGGTCTTCGGCCATCCCGTCGAGCTGCTCGTCACGGACAAGACGAGCTTCGCCGGTACTGGTGAGCACTGGCGTCAGGGAGAGGCGCGGCGAATCGCGAGTCGCGTGCGCGAGCTCGTCGACTCGGGCGAGGCCGATCCGGGGGAGATCGTCGTCCTCTTCGCCGCCGGGACGGACGCCGAACGCTACGAGGAGGCCCTTCGACGCGAGGGCCTCCCGACCTATCGGGCGACCGGGCGCGGCTACTTCGGCCAGCAACAGGTCGTCGACCTTCTCGCCTACCTCCGGTTGCTCCACAACCGCTACGACGACGTGGCGCTCGCGACCGTCCTCGCATCGCCTTTCGTCGGTGTATCCAACGACGCGCTCGTGCTCATCAGGCGAAACGCGACGCGCCGACCGCTCTTCACGGCGCTCGAGCGGGCGCTACCCGAACAGCTGGCGCAGAACGACGAGCGCCTGCTTCGCGCCTTCCTCCAGCGCTACGAGCGACTTGTGCGCACATCCGCCCGCGTGGGGCTCGAGGCGCTTTGCGAGCGGATCGTCAGCGCGCACGACTACGACCTGGCCGTTCTGGCCCGTTGGGACGGCGGCCGGCGCTTCGCCAACCTGCGCAAGCTCGGGCGCCTCGCGCGGGACTACGAGTCGATCCGCGGCGCAGACATCGCCGGCTTCGTCCGCTTCGTGCGCGAGCAGGACGCGCTCGGCGCGAAGGAGCTCGAGGCCGTTGCCGAAGAGGAGGGCGGAGGCGCGGTTCGGTTGTTGACGATCCACGCGGCAAAGGGGCTCGAGTTCAAGATCGTGATCGTGGCGGACGCAGGGCGCGACATCGGCGGCCCGCGCGGCCCGGACGAGATCGTCGCGCTCTCGGACGGTCGTTTCGGGTTCCGCATGGTGCACCCGACACGCGGCCGCCGCGAGCCGGTGTTCGGCTGGGACGAGGTGAAGGAGGCAGCGAGCGAGCAGGAGCATGCCGAGCGGCTTCGCCTCTATTACGTCGCGATGACGCGAGCGATCGACCGTCTCATCGTTTCCGGCGCGATCGATCCCGGGCGCAGCGCCGACCGATCGACGCCGATCGGCTGGGTGCTCGATCGGCTCGAGGCCAACGACACGGTCGTCGAGGCGGGCGACGCGCCGATCGAGCTGGAGCGCGACGAAGCGCGTTTCGTTCTCTCGGTCAATCGGTACGAGCCACGCGCGCGAGGAGAGCGCCGCCGTCGAGCCCGAGGAGGCCGCCGACGACGAGCTGCAGCTCGCGCTCTTCGGCGAGCTTCCGCCGACTCGTCCGCGGCTCGGCATCGAGCTTCCGTCGCTCGCGAGGATTCTCACGCCGGAGACGCACGACGTCCGCCGGCTGTCGTACAGCGCCCTTGCGCTCTTCGAACGCTGCTCCTACCGCTACTTCGCCGAGCGCGTTCTGGGCCTCCCGCCGCGCGAGCGAGCGGCGCGTGGCACGGGCGCGGGCGGGCTTGCGGGCCACGAGATCGGCGATGCGGTGCATCGACTCCTCGAGCACGTCGCGCTCGACGAGCCGGTCGCTCCGGCACGAGACGAGCTCGAGCGCACGGTCCGCGAGTGGTACGCGGACGTGTCGTCCGGGGAGCTCGATCACATCGCCGCCCTCGTCGACGCGTACTGTCGATCAGAGCTCGCGGGGCGCATGGCCGGGCTCGCCGGCGCTCGGCCCGAGCGGCCGTTCACGTTCGAGCACGACGGCGTCGTCATTCGCGGCCGCCTCGACGTCCTCTGGCGCGAAGGGGAGCACGCACTCGTCGTCGACTACAAGTCGAACGCGCTCGAGGGCCGAACGCCTGCCGAGATCATCGAGTCGGAGTACACGCTGCAGCGGCTCGTGTACGCGCTGGTGTGCCTGCGCGCAGGTGCGAACGAGGTCGAGGTCGCGTACCAGTTCCTCGAGCAGCCGAACGACGTCGTCTCGACGACGTTCACGACCGCGGACGTGCCGACGCTCGAGGCCGAGCTCTCGGCTGCGATTGCGCGCATTCGGGCAGGGGACTTCCGTCCGACGCCGAGCGAGTTCGTCTGCGCGGACTGCCCGGCGCTCGATCTCGTCTGCGCGGGGCCGCGGCTCGGGCTCGCGCGCTAGCCTCGCGTCCGTGCGCGTCGCCGCGATCAGCGACATCCACGGAAACCTCCCGGCGCTCGAGGCCGTGCTCGCCGACATCGAGCGTGAGACGGTCGATGCGATCGTCGCCGTCGGCGACAGCTTCAGCGGGCCATGGCCGTCCGAGGTCGTCGATCTTCTCGCGGAAGTGGGTGCGCTCGCCGTGCACGGAAACGCCGATCGACTCGATGTGATCCGAGCCGCCGACAGTGCGCTCGGGGATTGGAACGAGGCGCGTCTCGGCGAGGCCCGGCTTGCGGTTGCGGCCGCATGGCCGCTGACGATGGAGCTCGACATCGACGAACTTGGCAACGTGCTCGTCTGTCACGCGACCCCGTATTCGGACGAGCCGATCTACACACGGATCACACCCGACGACGAGCTCGTCGAGCTTCTCGGGCCGGTGGACGCCGACGTCCTCGTGTGCGGCCATACCCACATGCAGTACGACCGGCTGCTCTCGAGCGGGTTGCGAGTCGTGAATCCGGGGAGCGTGGGCTTGCCATACGAGGGTCGACCGGGGGCGTACTGGGCACTCCTCGGGCCAGACGTCGAGCTCCGCCGCACCGAGTACGACGTCGTCGCGACCGTGGCTGCGATGCGTGAGCTGCGGTTACCCGTGCGCGAGGAGCAGCTCATGCAGCTCGTCGATCCGCCGACGTCGGACGCGACGACGGAGTACTTCGAGTCGCTTCGTGGCACGTAGCTACGTCCGCGAGGCGAGACGCCGGGGCCTGGGCCGACGACGGGAGCGAATCGGGCCGATCATCGAGCGCCTCGCCGCGGAGCACTCCGACGCGGAGATCGCGCTCCGCTTCCGCAGCGATCTCGAGCTCCTCGTCTCGGTGATGCTCTCCGCACAGACGACAGACGTGAACGTGAACAAGGTCACGCCCGCGCTGTTCGAGAAGTACCGCACGCCCGAGGACTACCTTGCCGTGCCGGTCGAGGAGCTCGAGCGCGACATCTACGCGACCGGCTTCTTCCGCCAGAAGGCGAAGTCGATTCGCGGGACGATGCGGACGCTCCTCGAGGAGTTCGACGGCGGGGTACCAGGGAGGCTCGAGGATCTCGTCCGGCTTCCCGGTGTCGCCCGCAAGACCGCGAACGTCGTCGCCTCCGAGCTCGGACACGCGCAGGGAATCGTCGTCGACACGCACGTACGCCGCCTCTCGCAGCGACTCGGCCTCACGCGAAACGACGATCCGGTGAAGATCGAGCGCGATCTGCAACGTGTCGTGCCTCGTGCGGACTGGGCGCGGTTCCCGCATCTCCTCATCTGGCACGGTCGTCGCGTTTGCGATGCGCGCAGACCGCTTTGCCAGGAGTGCGTCCTCGAGGATCTGTGCCCGTCGAGCCGAATCGGCGCGCCATATGATCGCGCCGTCAATCCACGGGAGGTACACGATGGATCACGCGGCGACGATGCGGCGCGCGTACGACCTGCTGAACGCAGGTGACATCGACGGGTTCGGCGAGCTGTTGGCGGACGACTTCGTCGAGCACGAGGAGACACCCGGGCTCGCGCCGACTCGCGAGGGAGTCATGGAGTTCTTCCGTATGTACAGAGCAGCGTTTCCAGACGTGCACATGCACGTCGAGGACGTGCTGCCGAGCGGCGACAAGGTCGTCGCCAGGATGCGAGCCACCGGCACCCACGAGGGTGAATTCATGGGAATGCCTGCGACCGGGAAGAGCATCGACGTCCCGTTCGTCGACATCATTCGCTTCGGCGACGATGGTCTGGCACGCGAGCACTGGGGCGTCTTCGACGCCATGAGGATGATGCAGCAGCTCGGACTCGTTCCCGAGGGCGGCGCGCCGGCCTAGATCCAGCGGCGCCAGCGGAAGATCGCGAGCTGGATGAGCGTCGAGACGACGATGAGCCCCGTGGAGACGCCGAGCGTCCAGAAGGCGCGATCGAACGCGCCTGCGAAGTTCTGCCCGTAGTAGCCGACGATGAACGACGGCACGAGCACGAGTGACGCGATGACCGTCAGCTTCTTGCCGACCTCGTTCTGGTTCTCCGAGATCTTCGCCTGAAGGTGGTCACGCGCGCCGGCCAGCAGGTCGCGCGCGATGTCGAGCTCTTCCGTCGCACGCACGAGCACGTCGTAGGTGTCTCCGAAGAGGCGCTCGACGTCCGGCGGGAACAGCGCATGCTCGCCGATCTCGACGCGCCCGTCGAGAACACGTCGAACGGCCGCGCGCATCGCCGAGATGGTGCGCCTACGATGGAGAAGCTCGTGGCGTAGCTCGGCGAGTCGACGCCGTACCTCTGCCGGCTGCAGGTCGTCGATCTGATCCTCGAGATCGTCGATCGAGCCGTAGATCGCATCGAGCAGGTCGAGATAGGTGTCCGCGACGTCGTCGACGAGGCGGTAGATGAGGACGCCGACGGACGCGTCGGACTCGGCCGCCGCGTGCACAGCTCCGAGGTCGCAGAGCGCACCACTTCGGGACGTCTTTCGCACGGTGACGAGACGCTCGGGCGTCGCGACGATGCCGACCTCCGCATGCGCGCGGTCGTCCCCGGCCGCGGGCGGGATCATCGCGACCAGGGTGCCGAACACGTACCTGCCGTGACCCTCGAGGATCGGGCGAGGCACGCGCGCGTCGTCACCGGGGGCCAGCAGCGCCTCGATGACCTCGGGATCGACGGGAACGGGGAGCGTCGCGAGAAGCTCGTCGCGGGTGGGATCGACGAGATCGGCCCAGAGCACGCTCACAGCGCGCGAGCGTAACGAGCGTTGCGGTCGGAGCTCCTCAGGCCGAGGCGGCCGCGACCTCGGGCGAGTGGCGCTGCTCCTCGAGCCAGCGTTGTGCATCGAGCGCCGCCATGGTGCCCGAGCCGGCCGCCGTGACGGCCTGGCGATACGTGTGGTCCTGGACGTCCCCCGCGGCGAAGACCCCCGGGATGTTCGTCCGCGTCGAGCGCGGCTCCGTGACGAGGTACCCCGCGTCGTCGTGGTCGAGCCAGTCGAGGAAGAGGGCCGTCGTCGGGTCGTGGCCGACGGCGACGAAGAGCCCGTCGGCGTCGATGTCGGTCAGCTCGCCCGTCGTCGTGTCGCGCAGGCGGAGGCCGGTCACGTGCCCTGTTCCCTCACCGAGCACCTCGGCGACCTCGGCGTTCAGCACGAACTCGACCCTCTCGTTCTCGCGGGCGCGGTCGACCATGATCGGCGAGGCGCGGAACTCGTCACGCCGGTGGACGACCACGACCTTGCTCGCAAAGCGCGTGAGGAAGGTCGCCTCCTCCATCGCGGAGTCGCCGCCGCCCACGACGACGACGATCTTGTCGCGGAAGAACGCGCCGTCACAGGTCGCGCAGTAGGAGACGCCACGGCCCTGCAGCGTCTGCTCGGACGGCAGGCCCAGCTGCCGTGCGCTCGCGCCGGTCGCGACGATCACGGAGTCCGCGCGATGCTCGTCGTTGCCCACGTACACCCGGAACGGCCGCTCCGAGAAGTCGACGCGCGTCACGTCGTCCGTGACGAACTCGGCGCCGAAACGCTCGGCCTGCCGGCGGAAGTCGGCCATCATCGTCGGCCCCATGATCCCGTCGGCGTAGCCGGGGTAGTTCTCTACGTCGCTCGTGATCATCAGCTGGCCGCCCCAGTTGAAGCCCTCGATCACCAGCGGGCGCAGGTTGGCCCGCGCGGTGTAGAGCGCTGCGGTATAGCCGGCGGGACCGCCGCCGATGATGATCACGTCACGAACGTCACTCACGAGCGTCTCCTCAGGCAGAGCGTAGCCCGACCGCGCAGGGCATCACCGATGTAAACGCATCGACAGCGATCGATGTTCCCACTCGAACTACGCAGCGTCGGCGTCGCCCGCGGCGATCGCGACCATGAGCCTGTCGTCGGGAGCCAGCTCGGGCGCCTGGATCGGCACCGTATGCGTCGAGCGCGGCTCGAGGATCGGAAGCTCGCGGTCGGAAAGCGTTGTCTGCCCGAGCTTGCGGGCGGTGGGCAGTACCCGTCGCTCGAGTGAGCCGACCGTCTCGTTGTAGGCGCCGACGGCCTTGTCCAACGTGGCGCCGAGCTTCGCGAAGTGCGTGCCGACGGCCACCGTCATGCGCTCGTAGAGCTCGCGCCCGAGCGCGTGCACGACGCGCGCGTCCTCCGCCACCTTCTCCTGCTGCCAGCCGTGCGCAATCGCCTGCAGCAAGACGATGAGCGTGGTCGGGGAGGCGATGTGGACGCGCGAGCGGACACCCGTCTCGACCAGGCTCGGGTCTTGCTCCCAGGCCGCGCGGAAGAACCCCTCGTCCGGGAGGAACATGACCACCCACTCGGGACTGTCCGCGAACTGCTGCCAGTACGACTTCGCCGCGAGCTTCTGCAGATGGTCTCGGACCTGCCGCGCATGGTCCTCGAGCTTCTGCCGGCGCACGTCCTCGTCGCTCGTCTCCTGCGCGTCGAGGTAGGCGGCGAGCGGCACCTTCGCATCGACGACGACCTGCTTGCCGCCGGGCAGCTGGACGATCAGGTCGGGGCGCAGGCGGCCGTCGTCCGACGTCGCCGTGACCTGCTCGGAGAAGTCGCAATGGGGCAGCATCCCGGCGATCTCGACGACGCGCTTGAGCTGAATCTCGCCCCAGCGGCCTCGTGTGTGTGGAGTGCGCAGCGCGTTTCGGAGCGATGCGGTCTGCTCGCCGAGGTCGGTCAGATGGCGGCTCAGCTCGCCGTAGCCCCTGGCCCGCGCGCGATCGAGCTCCTGGACGCGCTCGCCCACGGCTCGAAGCGACTCTGCGAGCGGCTTGACGGTGCTCTCGAGCTTCGTCGCGGCGAGCTCGACGAGCGCCGAGTTGGTCTGCGCGTACGCCTCGAGGGAGGCCGACTTCACAGCGGCGCGCACGCGCTCGTCCGAGGTCTCCTCGGCCGACTCGAGACGCGCCTCGCTGGCGGCGAGTGCCCGCTCGAGCGCATTGACCTCTTGAACACGCCCGCGGCGGTCGAGAAGCGCTGGCCGCACGGCTACGAGGACGGCGAGAGCGCCGATCGCGAGCCCGATGAGGAGTGCAGCGATGACCATTGAGCCGACTCACGGTAATCCGGCCGGCGGACGGCGCTTCTTACACAACGAGGGCTGAACCAGACCCGCTGCTACCCTCGCCCGCGGCATGGCCGACAAGCCCCGAGTCAAGGCGCCGAAACAGCGCGCAGGAGCTGTCGACGACGGCAGTCGTCGCACGCGAGCGGTGGCCATCATCGCCGGCATCGCGGGTCTCGCGATCGGGCTCGCCGTCGTCGCCGTCGCGCTCGGGATGGTCGGGGGCGGGGGCGAGACCGACGTCAAGGGGCTGCGCACCGCGCTGAAGTCGGCCGGATGCACGTTGCAGGTCGCTCCGGCTCTCGCGGGCGAGCACTCGATTCAAGAGCCGGGCGGGACGTCCCCGAAGTGGAACACCGATCCGCCGACCAGCGGCCCGCACTACGGGATCCCGGCGATCTTCGGCATCTACGACGAGGAGCTCGAGATCGCGCGGGTCGTGCACGACCTCGAGCACGGCGGCATCTTCATCCTCTACGGGAAGGACGTTCCCGACGCGACCGTCGAGGAGCTTCGGTCGTTCTACGAGTCGCACAAGACGGGGACGATCATGGCGCCGCTCGACCGGCTCGGCGACTCGTTCGCGCTCGGCGCGTGGGTCGTCGACGGAGAGACGAAGAACGGGTTCCTCGCGAAATGCACGGAATTCGACGACGGCGTGGTGTCGACGTTCTTCCGCCTGCTGCAGTTCCGCGGGCCGGAGCGGTTCGATCCGAGCCAGCTCCAGCCGGGCATGTAGTCGGGCGTAGACTCGTCTCCGCCGGGGTGGCGGAACGGGTGAGACGCGCCCGCCTTAAAAGCGGGTGTCCCTCAGGGGGCGTGCGGGTTCGAGTCCCGCCCCCGGCATCGTGAAGGGGCTCGTTGTGGCCCGCGGAGGAGCGTGCTCGCGCCGAGACGAGAGCTGCGGCGGGAGTCGGAGGATGTTTACAAGCGGGCAACCCGGTGTATCCACTGAGGGACCACGCTTCCTCGAATCGTGACCGATCTGCAAGAGGCGCACCTGTACACCCAACGTTCACTGCCCTATGCTCGCCTGGAACGACGGAGGCAGGCTCCACAGACGCGGTTCGAAGGAGGGAGATAGCCCCACGATCTTGCCGACCGAGCCACTCTGGCATCGCGTCCGCCGGACTCCTTTTCGCTCTCGACAGCTCGCCAAGGAGGACATTCCATGCATCCCCATCTCATGCTTCCGCATCGCACCACCCGGAGTCGCCGCTGGTTCCTGTTGGCGCTCGCCACGGTCAGCGCGCTCGCTGTTGCAGTCGGCGTCGCCATCGGCTCGCCGACGAAGAGCCACGCCACCACACTGACTGCGCTAATCGGAAGCTCTGGACCCGCCGAGACGCTTCGCGGTCAACGGTGCAGCGAAGGCGTTCACGAAGCAGACCGGCATCGAGGTAAACGTGATCGTCGCCTCCGACTTCGACCAGCAGCTCGCCCAGGGCTTCGCGTCCGGGAATCCGCCCGACATCTTCAATCTCAGCAACGACAGTGTCGCGACGTACGCGAAGGCGGGCAGTCCTCGCCCCGCTCGACAAGCTCAAGAACGTCAAGAGCCTTCTACCCGAGCCTCCGCGCGGCGTACACGTACAAGGGCCACCTGTATGCGGCGCCGAAGGACTTCTCGACGCTCGCCCTCGTGATCAACACCGCTTCGTGGCAGCGTGCGAAGCTGACGGCCAAGGACTACCCGAAGACGTGGGCGCAGCTCGCGTCCGTCGCGAAGAAGCTCACACGCTCGGGGCAGGTAGGCCTCTGCACGGGTGCCGAGTTCCACCGCCTCGGCGTGTTCATGATTCAGAACGGCGGCTGGCTCGTCTCCAAGGACGGGAAGACCGCCACGGTCAACAGCAAGGAGAACATCCAGGCGTTCAACTTCGTCAAGCAGATGATCAACGCCGGCTCGTTCAAGCTCACCAACCAGCTCGGTGTCGGTTGGGGCGGTGAAGGCTTCGGGAAGCAGCAGTGCGCCATGACGATCGAGGGCAACTGGATCGCAGGCGCAATGACCCACGACTACCCGAGCGTCAAGTACCGCGTCGTCCAGCTCGCGGCCGGGCGTGCCGGCATGGGGACGCTGCAGTACGACGGCGGGTGGGGCATGGCCGCCGCCTCGAAGAACAAGGCCGCCGCGATGTCCCTCATCTCGTACCTGACCCAGCCGAAGGTCCAGATGGGTAACGCCAGGGCGTTTGGCGTGATGCCGTCCGTGAAGGCGAACGCGAAGCTGTGGAGCAAGCTCTACCCGCAGTTCGCTGCCTACCTGGCCGGTGCCAACTACTCGAAGAGCATCCCGAACGTGCCTGGCATCGCGACGGTGCTCGGCGACTTCAACCAGCAGCTCCAGGGACTTCCGAACACGGATGCGAAGACGATCCTCGATCGGATAGACCGCGAGCTGCAGGCAATCCTGAACCAGCAGTAACGCACAGGAGGAAGCCCGCCGGCGGCGCTCGCGCCGCCGGCGGGCGACGGCACGCACGAGGAGGCGCGCTTGCTGAATAGGTTCGCGTGGCGCCGCGACCCTGGGATTCGCGGGCATCAGGCGGCGGCCGGCTGGCTGTTTCTCGCGCCCGCGATCATCCTCCTCGGGCTGTTCCTGGTGCTGCCGATCGGACTGGCGCTCTGGGTCAGCTTCTCCGACTGGAACGGCAACGGCAGCCCGTTTGGCCCGCACGCCCACTTCGTCGGGCTCGAGAACTACCGGCACCTGCTCACGGAGCCGGGGCTCGACCAGAGCAATTTCGGGACGTCGCTGCGCAACAACGGCTACTACGTCCTCCTCGTCGTCCCGATCCAGACGGCCGTCTCGCTGTTCCTCGCGGTGCTCGTCAACCGTGGCATCAGGGCCGTCGGGTCCTTCCGGACGGCCTTCTACTTCCCCTCGGTCACGAGCTCGGTCGCGATCACGATCCTGTTTCTCTTCCTCTTCTCGCCGACCGGCGTTATCAACGAGCTCCTGTCGTACGTCGGTGTGACCGGGCCGTCGTGGCTCTACGACCCACGCGGGCTGTTCCACGTCATCCTCGCGCAGTTCGGTGTCGACCAGGCGCCCGCCTCGCTCGCGAACGGGATGTTCCTCGGCGTCAGCTACTGGGACTGGCTGTCCGGCCCGAGCATCGCGATGTGCGTCTTCATCGTGATGGCCGTGTTCACGACGTCGGGGACATTCATGCTGCTCTTCCTCGCTGCGCTGCAGAGCATCGACGACTCGGTCAACGAGGCGGCCGCCCTGGACGGCGCGACCGAATGGCGGAAGTTCCGGTACATCACTGTGCCGATGATCCGGCCGATGATCTTCACGGTCGTGACGCTCGGCCTGATCGGCACCTGGCAGATCTTCGACCAGATCTATGTCGGGACGAAGGGGAGTCCATCGAACACCACGCTCACGCCGGCGTTCCTGTCGTTCAACACCTCGTTCAACGGCAACGAGTGGGGAGTCGGCGCGGCGATCGCCTTCATCCTCTTCGCGATCATCGTCTTCTTCACAATCGTGACGAGGCTCGTGACGCGCAATCCCGACCGCGTCCCGCGCCGGCGCCGCTTCGGGCCGACGCAGCCGCTCGGCTTCCCCGACGCATCGCGCATCGCATCGGGCGAGCCAGGGAGCGCACCGTGAACGACGCGAGCGCCGTGCGGCGGCGACGGCTGCGAACCGGGCTCTCGTACGGCGTCCTCGTCGCGATCGGGGTCGTCTTCCTCTTCCCCTTCGTGATCGCAGTGGTGACCTCCTTCAAGACGGAGCCGGACGCGACGGCCAATCCGCTCACCCTCATTCCTTCCCCGTTCACGACGGAGGCGTACAGCCAGCTCTTCAAGGATCAGGACTTCCTGCTCTGGGTGAAGAACTCGGTGATCGTGACGCTCAGCGTCACGTTCTTCCGCGTCTTCCTCGACAGCCTCGCCGGCTATGCGCTTGCGCGCCTGCGCTTCCGTGGGCGTGCCGCCGTGTTCACGACGATCGTCGCCGTCATGGCGGTGCCCGGGGTCGTGCTCCTCATCCCGAAGTTCCTGATGATCCGCCAGCTCGGGATCTACGACACGTACCAAGGCATGATCATCCCGCTGATCTCCACCGCCGCCGGCATCTTCATCATGAAGAACTTCTTCGAGTCGATCCCCGTGAGCGTGGAGGAGTCGGCACGGATCGACGGCGCGAGCCTCTTCCGGATCTACTGGTCGATCGTGCTGCCGATGGCATGGCCTGCGCTCATCACGCTCTTCATCCTGTCCTTCCAGGGCTCGTGGAACGAGCTGGCGCACTTCATCATCTCCGCGCAGAGCACCAGCCTCAGCACGCTCACGAAGGGCGTCGCACAGCTCGCATCCGGGCAGCTCGGCTCCGGGAACCGTTACCCACTGAAGCTCGCGGCGTCGGTGTTGATGACGATCCCGGTCGCGATCCTGTTCTTCATCTTCCAGCGGCGGATCATGAACGCGTCCGCCGGTGCCGTGAAGGAGTAGCCCGTGGCCGGAGTCACCTTCGACAACGTGACCAAGACCTACGGCGACGGCTTCCTTGCCGTCTCCGACCTCAACCTCGACGTGCACGACGGCGAGTTCGTGGTCCTCGTCGGCCCGTCCGGCTGCGGCAAGTCCACCGCGCTGCGCATGCTTGCGGGGCTCGAGGAGATCTCGGGCGGCACGGTCAAGATCGGCGAGCGCGTCGTCAACAACCTGCCGCCGGGCAAGCGCGACATTGCGATGGTCTTCCAGAACTACGCGCTCTACCCGCACATGACGGTCGCCGAGAACATCGGCTTCGCCCTGCGCATGCGCAAGGTGCCGAAGCAGGAGGCGCGCAGGCGAATCGAGGAGACCGCCCGCATCATCGGCCTCCTCGACCACCTCGACCGCAAGCCGAAGCAGCTCTCCGGCGGCCAGCGGCAGCGCGTCGCGATGGGCCGCGCGATCGTCCGCGAGCCGCAGGTGTTCCTGATGGACGAGCCGCTCTCGAACCTGGACGCGAAGCTGCGCGTTCAGATGCGCGCCGAGATCTTCCGCATCCAGCGCCAACTCCGCGTCACCACGGTGTACGTGACGCACGACCAGGTCGAGGCGATGACCATGGGGGACCGCGTCGCGGTGCTTCGGCGTGGCGTGCTACAGCAATTCGAAGCGCCGCAGCACCTCTACGAGCATCCGGCGAATCTCTTCGTCGCGAGCTTCATCGGCAGTCCCGCGATGAACATGCTGGAGGCCACTGTCGAGCGCGATGGTGACGCGCCCATGCTCCGTCTCGGTTCATCGACGCTGCCGGTTCCACGCGAAGCCGCAAACGAGCTCGGCCGGCACGCCGGCAAGCGCATCGCGCTCGGCATCCGCCCGGAGGCGCTCCGGGAAGTGGAGGGTGGCGACGACGACGGACTCGGCCGCCTGCGTGGCATCGTGCGCGCGGTCGAGGCGCTTGGTCCCGAGCAGCTCGCATACGTCGAGCTCGAGGCGTCCTTGGTTCTCGTCGAGGACGTGGTCGAGGGGCTCGTCGAAATGGAAGAAGCCACCGACCTCGTGGAGATCAAGCAGGAGGGTGACGGCGCGCGGGCGCTCGTCGTCGCGCGGCTCGACGCATCGTCGAGGGTGCGCCCGGACGAGCCGCTCGAGCTCTCGGTCGACCTGCGCCGGCTGCACTTCTTCGATCTTGACAGCGGCTCTGCGATCGGCGCATAGACTCACGGCTCCCCCGGCCCCTCGTTCGCTAGCCGTGGTCGGCGAGCACCTCGTCGATCACCTGGCGAGCGCCGACGCGCCAGCCGAAGCGCTCGGCAGCCGCGCCGGCACCGTCGTTGGCCAGTGTGATCAGTGCCTTCCAGAGCGCCCAACCGCGTCCGCGCGCCCACGTTCCATGGTCTAGCCGTAGCCGGTCTCGAAATGCCTCGCGGCTGTCGGCGAAAAGGAACGTCCACGCGATCGCCAGATCACAAGCAGGATCACCCACCGCCGAGCAGCCGAAGTCGATGACGGCGCTCAGACGGCCATCGACGACGAGGAGATTCGAGCCCACGACGTCGCCGTGCACCCAGACGGGCGCCTGTCGCCACTCCGTGGTCAAAGCTGCCTCCCACACCTGTGTTGCTGCGCTCGCGTCGATCCGGTCTGCCAGCGCGCTGATCGATGCCCGAGTCTCGGCATCGTAGGCCGCGAGTGGGCCACCGCGGAAGAAGCTGTGCTGCCCCGCCGGCGGGCCGCTCGAGGGGTCGATCTCGTGAAGGGCGGCGAGGAAAGCGGAGAGGTCGTGCGCGAACAGCTCGAGGTCGTGGACTCGCTCCACGGTCGCGGGCTCGCCCTGAAGCCAGCGGTACACGGACCATGGCCGCGGGAAGGCGGACTCCGGCTCGCCCCTAGCGACAGGCTCGGGTATCCGCACGGGGAGCTGGGGCGCGAGGACCGGTAGCCAGCGGTGCTCCTTGTCGACCTGCGGGACGTACCCGTCGGCACTCGGCAGCCGAACGGAGAACTCATCGCCGAGCCGGAACGTCGTGTTGTCCCAGCCGTCGAGTTCGACGCGCGAAACGAGCAGGTGCGCCCACTGCGGGAACTGCCTCTCGAGCAACCGGGACACGAGCGCAGGCGTGATGGCGGTCTTGTCCAAGCTGCCATTCTCGCTGTCGCTCATGGCATTCGAGAGGTCGGTCTGCTCGTTGGTATCCCATGTCCCGGGCAGCCAGCCGTCGATGTCGTAGGCACATGATGCTTCTGCCAGCTTGTCGGTCGGCACCGCCGCCTGCGCCGGTGACGGCACGTGGGTCCGGCTCGCGCACCGCCCCGCGATCTTCAGCGAGGAGGGCAAGGTCTGGATTTCATTGCGTCCAGCTAGACTCCGCCGGCCGTGGCGAGCCCGCCCGAAGCGCTTGCCCATGCCCAGCTCGAGTGGGACACGCCCCTCTACCGGATGGCGGTCGCGCAGTTCGATCAGGCGGTTCCCGTCGCCGAGATCCCGGACGACATCGCCGAGCGCCTGCGCTATCCGGAGCGCTCGACGATCGTCTCGATCCCGGTGCGCATGGACACCGGCCGTCGTGTCGTCTTCCCGGGCTACCGCGTCCAGCACTCGAGCATCACCGGCCCGACCAAGGGCGGCATCCGCTACGACCCGGAGGTGACGCTCGGGGAGTGCGCCGCGCTCGCGATGTGGATGACGTGGAAATGCTCGCTCCTGCGGCTGCCGTACGGAGGTGCGAAGGGCGGGGTTCGCTGCGATCCGCACAGCATGTCGGTCGGCGAGCTCGAGCGGCTCACGCGCCGCTTCACGTCCGAGCTCCTGCCGATCATCGGCCCGAAAGAGGACATCCCCGCGCCGGACATGGCGACGAGCGAGCAGACGATGGCGTGGATGATGGACACCTACTCGATGCAGAGCGGCTACGCCGTGCCGGAGATCGTGACCGGCAAGCCGATCTCGATCGGCGGCTCCGTCTTTCGCCACGAGGCGACGGGGGCGGGCGTCGTCATGGTGATCGCGCGCGCGTGCGACCGGCTGGGCTGGACGCTCGCCGAGCAGCGGTGCGTGGTGCAGGGATTCGGGAACGTCGGCGGCATCGCGGCCTCCGAGCTCGCCAGTTTCGGCGCGACGGTGGTCGCCGTGTCCGACGTCTCGGGGGGCCTGCACGCGGAGGCAGGCCTCGACATCGGCGCGCTCCACGCGTACGTGAGCGAGCACGGCTCGCTCGAAGGCTGCGACGCCGGCGAGCGCCTGACGAATGCAGAGCTCCTCGAGCTCGACTGCGACATCCTCGTGCTCGCGGCGCGCGAGGACCAGGTCACGGAGCTCAACGCTCCTCGGCTGCGGGCGCGGATGGTCGTCGAGGGAGCCAACGGGCCGACCTCCCTCGAAGCGGACAAGATCCTGTCCGACCGCGGAATCCCGGTCCTGCCCGACGTGCTGACGAACGCGGGAGGCGTGACCGTCTCGTACTTCGAGTGGGTGCAGGACCTCGGACGGCTCTTCTGGACACGTGACGAGATCCGCGCGAAGCTCGCGGAGAAGCTCTCGAACGCGTTCGACCGGGTGTGGGACATCGCCGATGATCGCGACGTGTCGCTGCGCACGGGCGCGCTCGTCGCGGGGATCCGCCAGGTGTCCGACGCGCTCCAGGCGCGCGGGATCTTTCCTTGAGTACCGTCCGGGAAGCGATGGTCTCGAACCCGGGCCAGCTGCCGGCCGACGCGTCCGCGCAGGCTGCCGGAGAGCTTCTTCAGCGACAGGAGGTGCGCGCCGTGTACGTGACCGACGACGAGCGGCTCGTCGGCGTGGTGACGCGCAAGACGCTGGTGCGCGAGGTCGTCGCGCACGGCCTCGACCCGAAGGAGACCGAGCTTCGCGCCATCGCCGAGGCTCCGCACTTCACGATCGGCCCGGACATCCCCCTCGAGGAGGCTTTTCGCTTTCTCGAGACCGAGGACGCAGAGCGCGTCCCGGTCGTCGACGAGCACCATCGGCTGATCGGCGTCCTCTCGCGCAGCGTGCTGCAGCGCCGCCTCGCCGAGGACGAGGACGAGCCGCTCCTCCGGCCGCATAGACGCTGCCGGGGACACTGAGAAGATCCGCACATGCTGACCTGCCCGCACTGCGGCGAGGAGAACCCCGAGCGGGCGCGTTTCTGCCTCGCGTGTGGGCACTCGCTCGTCAGCGAGGCCCCGGTGGGCGAGGAGCGGAAGGTCGTCTCCGTCCTGTTCGTCGATCTCGTCGGCTTCACGAACCGCTCCGACCGGGCAGACCCCGAGGACGTCCGCGCGACGCTCCGTCCGTACCACGAGCGCGTCAAGGCCGACATCGAGCGGTTCGGCGGCACGGTGGAGAAGTTCATCGGGGACGCCGTCATGGCCGTCTTCGGAGCTCCGGTCGC
>CAVXOS010000002.1:0-472002 GCA_963763465.1 uncultured Gaiellaceae bacterium
CTGGTGCCATCTCTTTCGACGTTCGGTTTCCAGATCGCCAAGCCGCATACCGGTCCGCAATCGTCGACGGGATGCGCGACCTCATTGCGAAACACCGTGGGCCGAGCCATCGCATGGTCGTCTCCGCGCACGACGCCCGCGACAGTTTATCTCTGGCGCTAGTGGCTCGGCGCGCTGTCGAAACAGGAAGGCGCGAGCGATTATCCCGCTGAGCGCGGTTTTAGGATCGGAGACAAGAGATAAGGAGCAGCAAGCGGACTGAGACAGCAGACTTCATTTGAGGACAGGCGAAGAGCCAACAAAGCGAGAGGAGATTGAAGTGAAGAAGCGATGGATTATGTTGTTGGGGGCGGCGGCTCTGGTCGTTTCGTCCATGGTTGGTGCCCAGAGCGTGTTGGCACGCGGCGATTCGGCAAAACTATCCGGATCAGCCGCGCAGAAGATTCTCCGCTGCACTGCCAAGGGCAGCGTCACGTACATGTACTGGGGTGACAGCGGGGACAACGCTGCCCATAAGTCGAGCATCGCGGTCGCCGAGAAGAAATGCCCAGGCCTGCACGTGACCCCGATCTGGGATTCGGGGAACTACGACACCGATCTGGCCACGAAGATTGGCTCCGGTAATGCTCCGGATCTGTTCCAGCTCGACGCCTCGAAGCGCATTCCGCAGTATGTGAGCCTAGGCGCCCTCGCACCGCTGGACAACTTTGTGAAGCAGCAGAAGGTCGACCTGGCCGGGACCTACTGGCCGCAGTGCGTGAACGAACTGACGTATAAGGGGCATGTGTACGGCCTGCCGCGCACTTGCAGCAACCAGAGCCTGCTCTTCTACAACAAGGACATGTTCCGAGCCAAAGGGGTGGCATTCCCGACGAACAACTGGACGTACACCGACATGGCAAAGGCAGCCCAACGGCTGTCCGGAACCTACTCCTTGCCACATGACGAGACGTCTCAGTTGCGGTTCGGCATGGCCTTCAACACCGACGACTTCCGCGCCCAGCAGTTCATGTGGGGCTGGGGCGGTGACTGGCTAAACAGCACGCTCAGCAAGTGCACGATGACTACCCCGGCGGCTCGGGCGGGTCTGCAGTTCCTGCACGACATCGCGTACACGTACCACGGTATGCCTACCGCGGCGCAGGCCAGCGGCCTTCCGGACTACTTCGGCGGATTCCAGAAGCAACGCTATGCCATGGCGTTCATGGGTCCGTGGGCGCTCAACTATGCCTTCGGCAAGAAGCCGGGCGGCCAACCGCAAGTCAACTTCGATTGGGCCGCGGTTCTGACGCCGAAAGGGCCGAAGTCTCGCCAGGCGGTGATGGCCTCAACCGGACTGGTGATCGCAAAGAACTCCCCTCACAAGAATGCGGCATTCTGGCTGGCTCGCTTCGATAGCGTCGGCATCGGTGCGGTGTTGGTCGGGGCCTACGGCGTCGACATGCCGGGAGCGAAGGCGCTCTGGACCCACCCGGCCATCGTAAGCGAGTACGGCAAGTCGCTCCTGGCCACGATCAGGAAGAGCAATTTGACCGGCCGTTACCCGAAGCTGGTGCCGCAGTACGACAAATTCTGGAACGTCATCAGTACCGACCTCCAGCCCTTCTGGCAGAACCAGGCGACGGTTCAAGAGGTGACATCAAAAGCCTGCGCCGATGTCACCAGCCAGGGGCTACTGCGCTAGCCAGTAACTGCCGAGGGCAGGCCCCGGCGGCGCCACCACCGGCTGATGCTGGTGGCGCCGCCGGGGACCGCCCTCGGCAGTTCGAGCGGCGCGTGAACACAGCCGAGAGATTGGAGGAGATAACGCATGTCGGCAGCAGAGACGGCGCCGCGGAAAGGCGGCTGGGCGCGCCGGTGGTCGCGCCGGTGGTCGCGGTCTCGCGAGGCGCGCTGGGGAGTCGGTCTGACCTCTATTTGGCTGGTCGGGTTTCTGGCATTTGCGGCCGTCCCGCTTGCGATGTCCGTCTATATCAGCTTCACCGACTGGGCGCCGATCTCCGGACCCTTCTGGGACGCCGACACCATCGGGCTCAAGAACTATCGGACCTTTCTCACCGACCACGTGTACTGGCATTCGGTGTTCAACACGATCTACTACGCGGTTGGCAGTGTCGGTGTGGTCAATTTGGTTGCGCTGCCCATGGCCTTGCTGCTCAATCAGGCCCTGAGGGGTTTGAATTTCTTCCGTACGGTCTTCTACATGCCGGCAATCCTGCCGGCGGTTGCGGTCGTTCTCGTCTTCAGGCTGATCCTTTTCCCGGGAACCGGACTCATCAGCTGGATACTCACCAAGGTCGGCGCTCAGTGCGACACCAGCCAGGTTACGTGCGACCCAGTCGACTGGCTTAATAATCCGAGGCTGACCATGCCGGCCGTCATCCTGATTTCGGCCTGGGGTGTCGGGGCGACGCTCCTGATTTACCTGGCGGGCCTTCAGGGAATCGACCAGGCACTCTATGAGGCTGGCGCGGTTGATGGTACTAGGAGCTGGTCCCAGTTCCGGTACATCACACTGCCCCTCCTGACGCCTGCCATCTTCTTCAACATCATCGTCGGACTCATCGGGGCATTCCAGGAGTTCACCAAGCTGGTGATCTTCGCCGGTGGCGCGACCGCCACCGGGGGTCCCCAGCAATCGCTTCTGACGACCTTCTGGTACGTCTACGTCGAAGGCTTCGACTATTACCACATGGGACTGGCAACGGCTATGGCCTTCGGTCTTTTTGTCCTCATCCTCATCTTCACGGCGCTGAACTTTCTCGGCCAGAGACGGTGGGTGTTCTATCAGGAGGAGCGTCGCTGATGAGCACCGGACTCGAGCAGACGCCGCCAGTCGCGGCGACGGCACTTCCTGACGGCGCGCTGAAACCAACCCGCGGTCGCCCGGTGCTGCCTGCGCGTGGTTTCGGCTCGAAGCTGGCGGCCTACGTTGTTGTCGTGCTCATCTCGATCGTCTCGCTGTTCCCCCTGTACTGGATGGTCGAGAACTCTCTCCGCACCGCCGTGGACGCAGGGGCCAACGTCACCTTGGTGCCGAAGATGCCGTTGCAGTGGTCCAACTACTCGACCATGTGGAACTACCTGCCGTACCCCATGAGCACCTTCCTGGTCAACAGCTTCGTCCTGGCAGGGCTGGTCACGCTCGGAACAGTGATCTCCAGCGCGCTGATCGCCTATGGCTTCGCCCGCTTCCGCTTCCCCGGTCGCCAAGTCCTTTTCGCCGTGATCATCAGCACGATGATGATCCCGTACGCGGTCATGATGATCCCGCAGTACGCACTCTTCATCAACTTCTTCCACTGGGGCAGCGGCGGCTCGCTCTTCGGCTACCACAACCTCTTCCAGTTCCTGCCTCAGATCGTGCCTGCGTTCTTCGGCTCGCCGATCTTCATCTTTCTGCTACGTCAGTTCATCAGAGGGATTCCATACTCTCTGGACGAGGCGGCCATGGTCGACGGCGCCGGGCCGCTACGGATCTTCTGGACGATCATCCTCCCCGAGCTCCGGCCCGCGCTCGCCGCCGTGGCGGTTCTGACCTTCATCGGCAAGTGGAACGACTTTCTCGGGCCGTTGATCTACCTCCAGGATCCACACAACTGGACCATGGAGCTGGCGCTCAACGGTTTCGTGGGTCGTTACGGCACCTCCTATCTCAATCTGCAGATGGCGGCTTCCGTGATTGCCATTGCGCCCATCGTGTTCGTCTACTTCATCGCCTCGCGACAGATCATCCAAGGCGTCACTCTGAGCGGCGTCAAGGGCTGAGCGTGGCGCGTGCACGTTGACGGTTGAAATGGAGCAGGCGCGCGTGTTACCCCGCATCGGCAGGTCTCGAGCCACCTTGCTCCTCGTTGCAGCGGCGCTCATCGGCCTGACCGGGGCGTTCTTCGTTGCACGGAGCGCCGACAGACAGAGCCATGATGCGCGTCCGCAGCACGGCGGCCAGGCTGTGCAGACAACACGAGAGCGGCCCGGCTCCTGGACAGCGGCGGCTCCTCTGCCGGTTCCGGAGGTGTCGCAAGCCGCACTCCTCCTCGGCAACGGCGATGTGTTGATGACGGGTGGGGAGAACGTGAAGGACGGCCGTCCGACCAATGTGGTGCAGCGATATCACACTTCCGCCGGAACGTGGTCGACCGTGGCCGCGATGCGGCAAGGCCGCATCGGCCACACGGTGACCCTGCTCAAGGACGGCCGTGTTCTTGCCGTGGGCGGCCTGGGGAAGAAGCTCGAGCCGCTCAGGTCGGTCGAGATCTATGACCCGGTTCGCGACAAGTGGGCTTCAACGGCGCCGCTACCGGACGTTCGGTTTTCGCAGTCCGCCACGCTGCGTCCAGACGGGCGCGTCCTGGTGGTGGGCGGGATCGTCCATGGCGCGATCTCCCGCAGTGTTCTCATCTTCGATCCGCGCAAGCCGGCATGGAGAGCAGGTCCGCCGACGCTCTCTCCGCATGCGCAGCAGGATGCGCTGGCTCTTCCCGACGGGCGAGTTCTGATCGCCGGGGGTTACGGCGGCCAGGCAGAGGTCTACGACTCGAGGGCCGGCAAGTGGACCGAGGTGGGAGGTCCTGACGTCCTCGCCCATCCGATTCTTGCCTCCCTGCGAAACGGGCATGTTCTGCTGGCGACGGGTGTCGACAACGCGGGACAGGCCTTCAACTCCGCCAGCCTCTTCGATCCGAAGACGAACCGCTGGAGCTCGGCTGCACCGATGGCCACCGGGCGGGACTCTCCCAGCGGTGCGGAACTGCGCGACGGCCGCGTGCTGGTTGCAGGCGGAGCGGCCAACCGGCAGGTGCTGCGATCGGCCGAGGTGTACGACGGTCAGAGCAACCGATGGGCGCACGCAGCCCCCATGCGTCAGGCACGATCCGCGGCGTCGGCCCTCTTGCTGCGGAACGGACGTGTGCTCGTCTGCGGCGGCTCTTCGTACGGCACTCCCCTGAGTAGCTGCGAGCTCTACCACCCCTGATGCGCCTCGGGCTCCGGGCTGTTGGATCAGCTTGTTATCAGGTCTTCTCGCACTTCACCGTGTCGTTCGCCGGCAACCTACTCGCCATGCTGCTTTCGCTTCCAATCGTCCTGGTGTTGATCGTCGTGGCGTTCGTCGTTCACTCGCTGAGTGTGGTACCGCTGGGCATCGCCATCCTCGTCGGTGCGTTGCCCAATCCGGCGTGCATGGGACTCCAGACGCTCGCGCGAGAGCTCGCCCGCGGTGACAGCCTGAATCTCGGCGAACAGTGGCAGGCACTCCGCACCTACTGGAGGGTGAGCCTTAGAGCGTGGCTGATCGCTGCGGCAATCACCATCACCTGCGCGCTCAATGTGGCGTTTTGGGCAGCACAGGCCGCGGACCCCGCTACGAGCTTGCACGCCGTCGCCGCGCCGCTGTCCCTGGTCTGGGCTCTCATCCTGCTCTTCTGGCTCGGAGTCCATCTGTATGTAGCTCCGCTGCTTGTCGCCCAGGCAGAGGCACGTGTGCTCCTCGCCTACCGAAACGCCGCCGTGATCATGCTGTCGAGACCGGTTGCCAGCTGGACAGTCATCTTCATCTGGCTGGGTGTGCTGGTCTTCACATCCGCCACGGCACTGGCGACCATCATCGGCCTGGCTTTGGCCGTGTGCATCCAGCAGAACACATTCAGGGCCTTTCTTCCCAACGTTCTACCAGCGCAGGGATAAGCGTCTTGGGTCAGCTGCAGGCGGCAAACACGAAGATGCTCACCGATCCTCTCGACCCGGACTGCGCGCCGGCAGAGGCGTCCGACTCAACCGTGTTCGGCGGCGTCGAGGCCGGTGGAACGAAGTGGGTGTGCGCCCAGGGCACCGGCCCAGGCAATCTCACCGAGCTCAAGGTCATCCGGACGACGACGACGACGACGAGACGCTCGGTCGCGTCGTCAAGCTCTTCAAGCGCGACGGTGTCCGCGTTGCCGCGCTCGGCGTCGGCTCCTTCGGGCCCGTCGATCTGCGAGTCGGATCGGAGACGTTCGGCTGGATCACAAAGACCGCGACATCGGGTTGGAGCAACACCAACGTCGTCGGCGCGCTCAGCGAGGAGCTCGACATCCCCGTTGCCGTCGACACCGATGTGAATGCGGCAGCGCTTGCCGAGCAGCGCTGGGGCGCCGCTCGGGGGCTGTCGAACTTCATCTACATCACCGTGGGCACGGGCATCGCGCCGGCATCGTGCTCAATGGCCAACCCGTCCACGGACTTGCGCACCCCGAGTTCGGCCATATCCTCATCCCGCATGACAGCGACGATCCGTTCCCCGGCTCCTGTCCGTTCCATCGTGACTGCCTCGAGGGCGTCGCCTCCGGCGAAGCGCTGCGCGCTCGCTACGGCAAGCCGGCCGAACAGCTCGATGATCAGGCCGCCTGGGCGCTCGAGGCACGCTACCTCGCGGTCGGGATCATGAATGCCGTCCTCACGGTTTCGCCGGAGCGCGTGGTACTCGGTGGCGGCGTGGCCGAGAAGCCCGGCCTGCTGCCGATCGTCCGGACTCAGGTGAAAGAGCTCATGAGCGGCTACAACGACGTCGGCAGTATGGACCAGTTCATCGTCCCGCCGGACCTCGGCGATCACGCCGGCGTCCTCGGTGCGATCCACCTCGCAATGGCAGCACACCGCGGATTGGCGAAGTGAAGGCCTCTCGCATAGCTGCTGTCACGGTTCTTCTTCTCGTCGTCGTCGCAGCAGCAGCCGCCTCGGCACGACAAGCGAATACCGCGAATCAGATCAAAACACGAGTGGGCGCCTACACGCTGGCGTTCACTCCCAAGTCAGGGACGATCGCGGTGTCTCATGGTGGGAGCGCAGCTCTCCAGATCAGGGAGCTGGGCGGGAACGCCAAAGTAAGTCTCCTCAAGTGGACCAAGAAGATCACCCATTCAGGCACGAACTGGACGCTGTCCGGCAACGCGCCGTGGGCGTCATTTCGGCTCAGGCTGACTGCTTCAAGTCCGACAAGTGATGGGCAACCATCCGGTAACGCTCTCATCGGCCTGACGCTGAGGGTCACACCGACCAAGAACGCGCCGGCAGACCCCGGTCCGGATGTGACAGTCGTCCACGCGCCTGCCGCCGCGTTGAAGGAGTACGCGGCGGCACCCCCGGTCGCCGGAAACAATCTGTTCCTCTCCAACACCAGGTTACGCAGCACGATCCTGTACTTCTCGAACTACACCGCACTCGGTCCGTACTTCGACCGCACACGGTCGGGGGTGACCCAGCCAAACTTCCCCTATCTGCGTGCCGGCACCAAGGGGTCGTTGGTCGGCGTGTCCGGGAACTCCTTCGGCTACGTTCCGCCGCCCAGCAGTCTCGGCTCGCTACCTCACAAGAAGACGACTGTCGTCGTCTCCAGCTATCTCTACCTCGAGCCCGCGATCCCGTCCGCTGAATCAGACATCGCTACGGCGTATCTGCGGGCGCTGAACACCGTCGACTCGGCGATCGCTCAGCCGTCCGTTCCCACCGCCGACTGGCAGACCCTCGCGGCAAGATCTGCGGACGACATCGCCGATCCGGCGAATTGGGTGACCGTCAACGGGCATCAGTACCTGCGCTCGTACGTCTCCGACACCCGTACCGCCCCCGAGCTGCTGACCCAGGCGGGCGTGCTGGCGGGGGTCAGGGCGTACGAAGCCCGATCCAACACGTCAGTGCCCTTCGACGCGACGCTCGATGCCGATCTCGCCACGTACTACGACCCGGTCTACGGCACCGTAATGAACAGCCTTCCCCACGATCCGTCGGCACGGGGAGAGAGCTGGTACTTCGTCAACAACCTGATCTCACTGTTGCAACTCGCGCAGACCGGCGACGGCACAGCCAAGAAGTTGCTGCTGCAATCAGTGGACGCGGTCATCAAGCTGGCGCATGTCAACGGATACGAGTTTCCGCAGAACTTCGCCTACAGCGACTTCCGCGGATCGGGCTCCCAGGTCGAACATGATGTTGCGGGAGGGTATGCGTGGTTGATGCTGGGTCTGCACGAGCTCACGGGCGACGCGCAGTATCTGGATGAGTCCAAAGCTTCCATCCCCCATGTCGCCGGCACGGGCTTCGATATGTCGTACGAGACACACATGTCGGCGTACACAGCCGCTGCCGCACAGAGGCTCTACACGATGACGGGGGACGCCGCCTACCACGGGTACGCAGTGCTCGCGTTGGCCAACCTCTTCCACGCGGTCCGGCTCTGGGACTGCACCTACGGAATGTGCAAGAAGGGATCGGGCTATCACACGTACATGGGCCTGAACCCACTGCCGTGGTCGGACTATGTCGCCATGCTGGAGCAATACGAGGCGTGGCTCGGCCTTCAGAGCTACATGCGATACGCGCAGAATGAGCCGGCGTACCTGGTGAACCTGGTCAAGCGGTTCATCCAGGACTCACCGCGGACACTTCAGTACTCGTTGCCGCCGTTGCTGCCGCCCGGCGCAGCGTCGTCCGCTGCCGGGGAGTACGCGTTCGTGCCGCGCAACAACCTCACCTGGCACATCCCTCTGGAGGATCTGCGGGAGGGTGAGGTCACCAGCGGGGCAATCGGCCAGGAGCTCTACGGAGCGGGCGGCCCCTTCATGTTTGCGGCCTACGCGAAGTAATCAGGTGTTGTAGAGCTCGCAGCTATCCGAGGACAGAGCCACACCACGTACCGAGTCGTACTGGGTTCAGCAGTGCGTTCGATGAGAAATCCTCTCCTAGAAGCGAGGCAGCAAACGCTCGAGTCGGTGGCTGTGCGATCAAGCTCCTCCACGCACCACCAAATGCGCCCTCCGTTCAGAACAACTGCGGAACAACAGCCGGTGGAATCAGGGGCGCGGCTTCGTTCCGGGTTAAAGGCGGCGGCATGATGCGCTCTATGAAGACCCATATCCGCCCCGACGGACGCCACTTCGTGCGGGATCCTGACGCAGGTTCCGTCGCCGAAGCTAAGGCCGACCTCTATTGCACTGTCGAATCGACCGAGGTCGATCCGTACTTGGCGCTCGGCTTCGAGGTCAATCGCCGAGAAGGCATGTACCTACTTCCGATCCGCGCCGTGCATATCGATCCGCTGCAGGGCGTCGACTTCGCTCAAGCTGATGAGGTCGACGAGGCAACCCTTCGCCTACTCGACGACGAGCTACGCCAGGACGTCCCCGGCACGAACGGCTGGCAGTGGCCGGAGGCCGGCTTCCGTGAAGAGACCTACGAGGCGGCCGAGTTCGACCCGACGACGTATCTCGTTGCGGTCGACAGCGCAACGAGGGAGTACATCGGCATCGTCCGCGTGTGGATGAAGGAGCCGACCCCGCGACTTGGCTTCATCGGGGTGCACCGGCGCTACCGACGCCGAGGTATCGCGCGCGCGCTGCTCGCGGAGGTCTTCTCCCGTCTCGTGGCACGTGGTGTTTCCGAGGTATCGACTGAGATCGACGAGACGAACACGGCGTCGCGTGCCCTGCTCGAAGGGCTCGGTGCTCGCCGCACCGGCACCTCGGTCGAGTTGGTCAGGCGATGGGCCGGGCAGGGATCGACCTGCGACCTTGGGATTAAAGTCTTGCCGCAACATCTGCGGCGAGTGGCGGCTAGCTGAAACAGCCTGCAACTACCCGGAGTCGAGGCTGCAGCGGACTGCAAGGTGCTGCAGGTGTCGGAGACACGCCGGTACTCCCAGCCGTACTCCTCTAGCGGGAGCACACTCGCTCAGGCGGGCGACGACCTCCTTGAGCCGCGTGCGCGAGTTACAGAGCCGCGGCTTCGGGAGAGTCGACCAGGCGTCAAAACACGCGATACAGGTGCCGCGGCCCGGGATGCGCTTAGCTCGTGCACACCAGCGTCTTCGAACACAAGTCCCGACCCTGCCGTCAGGCCCCCTGACAGTCGACGAGACGAGGAGCTCGCGCGATTCAGCGAGACCAGCGACTCGAGGACCGTTGCCGCGGTGTCTCCACTGTGTGACATGTCAGACAACGACTGTGACCATTGACACGAGACATTGAGTGACGGATGATCGCCCGACCAAACGGCGGGCGGAGAGAGGGGGCAACATGGCACGTAGGCGTTCCGTCTGGTTCATCGCGGTGGCACTCGGTGCGTTCGTGGGGGCGCTCGGTGTCCTGAGCGCATCAGCCGCGCCACCTGCTGAAGCAGACGCCACTGCAGTGACGCAGTGGAATCTCATTGCTGCCAGCACACTCGCTGGGCTCCCAATGCCAGCAGGCGGAGCAGCGCCGTCATCTCAGATCAACATGGGAATGGTGCAGGGGGCCGTGTACGACGCGGTCAATGCGATCACGCCGAACCACTTCCGGCCGTACCTCCTGAACAGGCGGTTCGGGAACACGGCATCGGATGAAGCGGCCGTCGCAACAGCCGCGTACCTGGTTCTGAAGAACATCGTTGAGACTGTTCCCGATAACTTGCTCCCCACGAAGGCGACGCTGCTCGCGTCACTCGAGACGCAATACAACGCGTCGAAGAACGCGATACCCGACTCGCCGTTCAAAGATCAGGGCATTGCGGCCGGGACGGCGGCGGCGCAGGCCATGATCGACGCAAGACAAGGCGATGGACGGTTCGGGCCGTCCCAGTTCGTGGCGAACTCGAACCCGGGGTACTGGGATCCGGTCGCACCGAACGGCACGAATGCGCCAGACCCAACTCCCTGGGTAGGAGGCGTCGAGCCGTTCCTCATGCAGAGCTCGTCGCAGTTCCGAAGCCCAGCACCTTACGCACTCACAAGACCTGACGCACTCGCAAGCGCCGCCTACGCTGCAGACGTCAACGAGGTCAAGGCGATCGGCGGCGACGGCGTCGGGACGCCCTCCACCCGAAATGCAAACCAGACGTATATCGCCAAGTGGTGGCAGAGCAATCCGATGGTGAGCTGGAACGACGTCGCCCGCCAGCTCATTACACGAAACGATCTCGACACTTCCGACGCCGCCCGTCTTCTCGCGATGGAAAACCTCGCGGCGGCGGACGCGGCCATCAACACCTGGAACAACAAGTACCACTTCAGCTTCTGGCGGCCGTTTCAGGCAATCCGCAGGGCGGCAGAGGACGGCAACTCCGCGACCTTGCCCGACGCCCCCACCTGGACGCCGCTCATCTCCGCGCCCTACCCCGAATACACCTCGGGACACTTGGGGCTCGATGGCTCGCACACCACCGTGCTGCAGAAGTTCTTCGGCAACGCACCCGCAGGGGGCTACCAGATCACGAGCGGCTTCGTGAATCCGGGCGGGCCTGGCTGCCCTCCGACTACGTGTCCTGCTGCGCGTACTTTCACGAGCTTCTCGCAAGCGGTCGACGAGATCGTCGAGGCCCGCATCTGGGCGGGTCTCCACTTCCGCCTTGCCGACGTGCAAGGCCAGCAACTCGGAGCGAACGTCGCGAACTACGCGGCCGCAAACTACTTCGAGCCCGTGGGCAATCACTGACTCGTTAGTCGGCTCGTAGCGTCGACTGAAGGCCCGCGAAAGCGGGCCTTCTCTATCACGCGGCCAAACACGGTCGTAGGCACAACGTCTCCGTAGCCGACAGTGGTCACCGTCTGCAGTGCCCACCACATTGCGAGACCTACGGACGGGAAGTTGTCGGAATCGGCGAACCGCATCACGATCGCTCCGACAAGCGCCAGCCCGACGAAGGTGACAGCGCAGTCCGGAGTGTGAGCCGGTGACCTAGGGGACGAGCGGAAGGTAGCCGGCGCTGTGGCCACTTCGGTTCGGGTGGTAGCTCTCGCCGGTATTGAAGAGGTTGAGCCCGTTCAACCAGGGACTCGACGAGCAGACGGCGTGGCCAGTGAACGCGCTCAATGCACTCTTGTATGTGATCCCGTCGTTCAATGCGTGTGTCCCGATGACCACATCGAGTGCCTCTGCCAGTGCATTTGCCTTCGTCCGCTCCGTCGAGTTAATCCCGAGCGCCCCGAAGCAGCTCGACCCCGAGAAAACCCGCGGGTATCCGAGGACGATGATCGTCGCGCCGTCAGCTGCCTGCGACTTGACTGCGCCATAGACCTGATCGAGCGGCGCGCCGAGTGTGGCCTCGAGGTTCGCCCGTGCACTGTCGAGCGCTGCGGAGCAATCCCCGAGCGTGCACTGGTAGATCAAGTTAGAAAAGCCGATGTCGTTGCCGCCGATCGTCATCGTCACGAGCGTCGTCGACTTCGTCACGGACTGAACCTGCGTCGCGAGGACGTCGGACGTCTTCGCACCCGAGCACGCAACGAACGTCAGCGACGTGCCTGCGTGTCTTTGCGTGTACAGGTACGGGTATGCGTACACGCTTCTCTTGCACGCGCTGTTGAGCGATGTAGCTGCCCGTTCCAACGCCCGACGAGTAGCTGTCGCCGAGGGCGACGTAACCCGTGGAGGTTGCGGCAGGACCCGAGCCGGCAAAGCCAAACGCGAGCGCCGAGAGCACGAGCGCTGTTGCAGCGAGACGCACGATCGTGGAACGCGAGGATCCTTTCACAGCGTCAGCGACCGTATCACCGACCCTGCGTCGCGTCTAAGGAGTCCTGTCCTTTCGTGGCGCCCCCGAGTGACGTGCAATCGCGGTGCGCCCCGAAAACGATCGACTTCCTCGCCTGAAGTCGTAGTTCGACCTACGCCGAAGCGCACTCTGGAATCCGATTGACGGTCGGTCGCGCGGGCGCGTGGGTAGCTGCGGCGATGCGATGGCCCTCCAGCCCGGTCGCCTGCACAGCGCGTTCGACAAGCGCCGATAATCCCGTCCCATGGCTCTCCAGAAGCTGATGGCGACGCTCGCAACGATGGTCCTCTTCGGGAGTGGGGCTGCTACGGCGGCTCTTGCCGACACTCCGCCGACAACGACCGAGCCTACGACGAGCACGGAGACGACGACTACCACGGAGGCGACGACTACGACGGAGACAGACGACGACCACGACGAGCATGGAGACGACGACTACCCCTGCGGAGACCACGACGACGACGGCGCCGCCGAGGTCGACAACTACCGCCTCGTCACCGCCTCGGAGGGCGGCTCCTAGTCGCGTTGTCCCTCATCGGGCGAGCCTTCCCGATTCGCCGGCTGGAAACGTGCAAGCGACCCGTCCGCATCGCAAGAGGCACCGGCACCGAGTCTCGAAGCCGCTCAAGGTCACGCCCCCGCTCGGTCAAGGCGCATACGTCTTTCCCGTCGTCGGTGTCTCGGGCTACGGCGATTCCTACGGCGCGTTCCGAGGCGACGTCCACGGGAAATGGCACCACGGCGACGACATCTTCGCCGCGCTCGGCGCCCCGGTCGTGGCGGTCGCGAACGGAACGATCAACCGCGTCGGCTGGCACGAGCGCGGCGGCTGGCGGCTCTGGGTGCGGGATGCGGGAGCCAACCAGTTCTACTATGCGCATCTCTCAGGCTATGCCCCGAGGGTGTTTCACACGAGGCACGTGAAGGCTGGAGACGTGCTCGGCTTCGTCGGCAACACCGGTGATGCCTTTGCCAGTCCGCCGCATCTCCATTTCGAGGTTCACCCGCATCAGCTGCTCCGGCTGCGGTACGACGGGGCAGTTGATCCCACGACGTATCTCAACGGCTGGCCGCACATACGATCCGTCCACGCACCGTTCCCGGTGCATCCCCGACTTCCGACGCGCCCAAGTCTGCGCAAAGAAGCTCGCACGGTGTTCCGTCAACTTCTCGTCGCTCGACACTTGATCGAGCAACCCACCACGCCGATCGAGCAGCCGGAGATCGATCAGACACCGCGCCGGAGTGCCGCGACGCAAGGGCTCCTGGCGTTGCATGAGGAACCGGCGGCGCAGACGGCGAGTGCCGAAAGCGCCACGCCCACGATTCCTCTGCTCGTCGGCCTGCTCGTCATCGCCGTCTTGGTGGCGACGCCGCTTCTAGCGACGATGGTGCTGGGGCCGACTTTGCAAAGACGGAGTCCCGAAGAAGTCGAAGTCGCGAGCACCACGCCCGCTTCCTCCTCCGTTCGGCGGCCATGAGCAGCGCAAAGATGAGTGGGCGCACCAGCTCGAGCTCACGCGCGGCGCGTTGGATGAAATGAGTCCGTCGGACTTCGGGAAGGCATGGGACAAGCGAAACGAGGGTCTCAAGGACGGCGGTGTATTCGAGTACGTGACGGAACTCTCGGACGCCCACGGCTGGACGTCATAGGGGAAGGTGACAGCGAGTGAGCTGATTCGGGCCGTCGCCGAGCTAGGACTGACGCGTTCAACTGCCGAACCCAAGCTCGTCGATAGCTGGAAGTGAACCCGCGATCTCCTCGCGGGCGATTAGAGAGCCCCGTCGGTCATGACCCGAGCCACTGTGGGACTCTCGCCGCTGATCATGACCAACATGCGAAGGAGCCTAGGGGTCACGCATCTGCGTGAACCTGCGGCTCCTTCGCGGGCGCCTCTTCGAAACCTACTCACCCGGCCAGTACGTACTGCCGGATAGAGTCGGCCCGCGGAAGTGGGGATCGGCATCCGGGGAACATGCACGCTTGCTGCCCTTGTGGCGCTTGGGCTCATCGTGCCGCTGTCGTCCGGGGCTGCCGACGCCGGCACCAGCACGATCCGCGTCCGGAGCAGCTCTCAGTTCGAGGCTGCGCTACGGGCGCTTCGGAACACGGGCGGGACGATCAAACTCCGCCGCCATGACTACGGCGGCGAGCTCGTCGTCGGGTCGCGTTCCGTCAGGCCGTTGCGGATCGTCGGTGAGCCGGGAGTTCGGTTCGAGAGCATGCTGCTCGAGCGGACCCAACACGTCTCTGTCAGCCGCGTCACGATCGCACCGATGGGAGACGACGCTTGGCTGCGCATCAGCGGCTCGCGTCATGTCGACGTGCACGACGTTCTGATGACGGCGAAGGGCACGCCGTATCGGGCAACCCTGCAGATAATCGAGTCGAGGCACGTAGCGATCCGGGGAAGCGAGTTCCGTCACTGCGGCGACCGCTCACTGCTCTTTTCCAACTGCCTGCATCTAAAGCACGGCACGAGACACATCCGCATCGTCGGCAACTGGTTCCACGACTGCCGCGGCTGCGACTTCGTCCACGGCCTCTTCGGCTACGACCTGACGCTCCGCGGGAACCGTTTCGAGCGTGCGCTGCCCTGCCGCACGGGCCGTGAGCGCTGCAGGCACCAAGACCTGGTGTCCTTCTGGTCGGGGGAAAGGCTGCTCGTGGAAGGAAACTCGTTCGGCGTATACCGCCGCGGGGCCGCGCAGCTCTATCTCATCCGAGGAGTGGACAGGGTCTCGATCGTCAACAACCTGTTTCGTGGCACCGATCCCAGGGTGCCCGGCTACCGCGCGCGCGTGGCGATCATCGTCGGCAGCAAGGGGTCCAAGCGGGTTCCGCGCCGCGTGCGCATCGTGAACAACACGATCCTCACCGGCGCGCGCCGCGTCGACGGCTACGCAGCCTCGATCCGGATGAGCGGTGTCTACTGGGGCCTCCAACGCCGAAAGCGACCGGTCCTCGCCAACAACGTCATCGGCCTCGTCCAGGATCCGCATCACGTCTGTAGCGTCGCCGCCCAGGCGATCGGAAACGTCGTGCTGCGCGGGATCGCCTGTCGAGGTCAGAACCGGGTCGGTGAGGCCCACCTCGACCCGCGCGGTCGGCCGACCGCGGCGTCGAAACTGCTCATCGACCACGGAAGCCGGGGCTTCGGTGTTCGACGAGACATCGACGGTCGCAAGCGAGATTCGCGGCCCGACATCGGTGCATACGAGTACCGCGGGCGGTAGTTGATCCGTAGCGGATGGTCAGGACGAGTCACACATCTCCCTCCATCCGTGACCACACTGGGTGACCGGGGCCTTCGTTGAACGCCTGCTCTTTCAGCGCCTGCGCCTTGTGCGCCGTACTCGGCCGCCAGGTCGCGCGCCCACTCGTACGTGTGAATGAATCGCTGGCGCCTCGGTCGAAAGCGTGACTCCGTCGACGTTGCCCGCAATCGATGCCGATCGGCTCGCGGGAGGATTAGAGATCCGCGGCCGGTCACGCAAGTGCCCCGGGGATCGTCAGTCCCTCGTAATCTCGTTCATGCAGGTATTGGCCCCCTATTTGATGAGAGATGGAGTGGCAGGTCGTCTACGCAAAAAAAGCCAAACGAACCCACCACCTTTATGCAACAGGCAAGGCCGCTGGGTGTCTGCGCTTGTCAAGTCGCCTGACCTGCTCGACAGGCACCGGTCCCTAACTTAGAGAGGCGCTGGCGGTCTCGGCCGAACGCCTGCCCGGGCGCGACAGCCGCCAGTCTCTACAGCGTGCACGGCTCACGCAGGACCAGCGAGCCTCCCTACGATGTCTGGGTGCCCTCAGCCCGCAAAACCCCAAGGCGAGAGGAGCTGAAGCGTGCGGCCACTTTCCGGCTCGCCGTGCGACAGTTTCATGCGGTCACGGAACGAGCCGTACGCGCAGCAGGCCTGACCTCTCGCCAGTACCTTCTCCTGCTCGTCATCGAATCGTCTCCGCGCAGGAAGTCGATGCGGATCGGTGACCTCTCGGATGCGCTCGGCCTTGTTCCAAGCACCATGACGGAGCTCCTTGACCGCGCCGAGAGCGCCGGCATCCTGGAGCGGGTTAGCTCAAGCAGCGATGGCCGCGTCACGCACGTCTGCTCCACCGCAGAGGGCCGCCGACGGCTCGCCGTAGCGTTCTACGAGCTCGCGGATGAGCGTCGCAGCCTCGCGGGCTCAGCGCGATCCTTTCTCTCTGACGAGTAATCCCTCTGCTGCTCCGGCAGAGATGTAAGTAGCCCGTTTGGGTCAGTTTGGCGGATCTCAGGCCGGGGAATTACTTCGGAACCCGAACAACCTGGAGGTCAGAAGATGCGTAACTACTTAAGAGGGAAACAGTGGGCGGCCACGAGCCTTGCGGCGCTCACGGCACTCGCCGCATTCGCCGCGGTGCTCGTGAGCTCATCCTCCGCCGCGCCAGCCGTTGCACCCACCAACGTAGGAGAGCCGTCGATCTCAGGAACGCCGAGAGTCGGTCAAGTGCTGCGCTCGACACGAGGCACGTGGACCGGCACGGCACCGATTACGTATACCTTCCGCTGGTTCCGATGCGACGGACGCGGCGCGCCCGATGCATCCGACTGTGCTCGGATCACGAACGCGAGCGATAACACGTACGTCCTTCGTCAGGGCGATGCGGGATTCCGGATTCGCTCGCAGGTAGTGGCACGGAACGCCGACGGGCAGGACAAGGCAACGTCCAATCCGACGAACGTCGTAACGGCGGCGAAGCCCGTGAACACGACGGAGCCGTCGATCTCGGGTACGCCGAAGGTTGGCAACACACTTCAGGCCAACCGCGGACAGTGGGCCGGGGACGCGCCGATCACGTACACGTACGTCTGGCTTCGCTGTAACGACAAGGGCGACAACTGCAGCGAGATCCAAGGCGCAAACGACCCGAGCTACGAGGTGCGCGACGCCGATACGGGCAGAACGATCCGCGTCCGCGTGATCGCCCGTAATGATCGTGGCTCAACCTCGGCCATCTCGAATCCGACCGCAGTGGTTGGTTCGAATCAGCCTCCGCCGCCTTCGACCGGGACTCTTCCCGTTGGCGACTTGAAGGCAGCTGGCGATCGCCTCGTCATAGCAACCGTTGTCTTCTCGCCCAACCCGGTGACGAGCCGCACCCAACCGATCACGGTTCGCGTACGCGTCACTGCCCGTGGCGGACGGCCCGTGAGCGGCGCGTCTGTGTTCATGCGCGGCACCCCGAGAGTCGTCGAGGGTCAGACCTCACAGACGGCCGCTGACGGCTGGGTGACGCTCACACTCGTTCCCAACCAGCTGTTCCCGCAGCCGCGAAACGGCTTCAACGTGCAGTTCTTCATCAAGGCGTTTCGACCGGGCGATCCTGGACTGGGCGGAATCGCCGGCTACCGCCTCGTGCAAGTCCGGTTGGCAGGCTGAAGCGAAGACGGAAGACGGGCGGGGACTCTACGGAGTCTCCGCCGGTCGCCCGCCTCTTCTCGTAAGCCATACAGACACACTCCAGTGCATTTGGCTGGGCAAGCGGTATCTCACGGCGCCTATCCGGGCTCATGTAGGCGCGCTCGACTGGCCCGCACTAGCCGCCCGATCGGCGACGAAGGGCAGCGTTCCTCCTTGCACAACAAGCGAGGCCCCAGTCGCAACAAGAACGAGCGCTGCGACGGTGTCCGCCCCGTCGAAGTCGTCGAGTGCTGGGTAACCGGCGAGAAGAAGCGGAACCGCACCTTTCAGACCACCCCAGGACACGAGAGCCCGGTCGCTCGGGTCGAGGCGGCTGCCGAGGAGACACGCAGAGGCGATGAGTGGCCGAAGCGCAAAGACAGTAACGAGCGTCAGGAGGATTCCCCGACCGATGTCACCGAGACCGACGAGAGGTGCGAACGCCGCACCCAGCGTCACGAACAGGAGCGGCTCGGCGACGGTGGACAGCGCTTCGGGGACCGCGTGTTGAGTTCCGTCTTGGCGGACCCATGCATCCGAAAGCAGAAGACCCGCGATATAGACGGCGAGAAAGCCGCTGCCGTGGAGCGTCGCGGTTAACGCTCCGAGGAGCACGGCACCAAGCACGACAACGACCGCCTGCACGCCTTCTTCGAGGTGGCGTGTCGCTCGCAAGGCCCAAATCAGGACGAGACCCCCTCCGATCCCGGCCGCCAGGCCGATACCGAGCTCTTCGACGAATCTGACGACCGGATGGCCGTAGGACGCGTGTCCTGCGGTGACTGCCGCGGTCACAGCCACCATCAGCGCGATGCCCGCGGGATCGTTGAACCCCGACTCGCCTTCGAGGATCGTCCTCGCTCGCTCGGAGCCGCCCCGGCCCCTTAGGAGCGCGTAGACAGCCGCTGGATCAGTCGGAGCGAGCGCGACTCCGACGAGCAACGCGACCGACCAGTCGAGCCCGAGAGCGAAGTGAGAGATGACCGCCAACCCGCAGGCCGTCGCGGCAGTTCCGAGGATGGCCAGGCTGAGGATGGGACGGGCGGCCGCTCGCGCCGCACTGAACCCGGTGCTGAGCCCGCCCTGAAACAGGATCACGAAGAGCGCTACGGCGCCGACCTGCTCGAGCCTGACCACCGAGAGGTCGGCGGCGGGCTCGATTTGGAGCAGCCCTGCCGCCATTCCGACGGCCAGAAACGCTGCCGGGCTTGGAAGGCGGATGCGCTCGAAGAGCGGTGCGGCCGCAAGTGCCGCAAGCAGCAGCGCCGCGGTTAGGGCGAGTTCGGGAAAGAAGTCAACGTATTGGGACATGGGAAGATCTCGCCGACCAGTCTTCCCGGCACACCAAGTTCAGCCTACTGTGACTGTGGCAGCGCGCGGGTCTCCACGCGCTCCACGGGCCTCGGCCCGAACGTCAAAGAGACCTTCCCGCACACTCACGCACGTCAGCGCATGACACGCCGCGGAATGCAAGACTCGCCGTGACGTTTCGTGCTCTCGATTGAAAGTGGGTTCGCTATGGCTGTCGGCATTCGCATCAAGCTCGCGGGAATCACGCAGGAGCAGTTCGACCAGGTACATGACCAGGTCAACCCCGATCGGAGGCCGCCGGAGGGGCTGCTCTTTCACGCCTCGGGGCCGATCGATGGCGGTTGGGGGATCATCGACTTCTGGGAGTCACGCGCCGACTTCGACGCCTTCGCTCCACGGATCGTGGAAGGGATGGCGGCGGCAGGAATCGAGCCGAAGGGTCCACCAGACATCAAGGAGTTTCCCGTGCACGAGATGATCGGCGCGTAGCTCCCGCACCGACGACCTGCGTCGCATGAGACATGCCATCGCCCGGCTGCCGCCTCGCGAACGTCAGGGTGTATGCGGCAACACTGGCGAGGCGGCGGAGGCGTTTGCTCCTGAGAGTGACTAGGCTGGGCTGCTGCAGTTACTGACTCAAATCAGGGCTATGCAGGACTTTTCGAAATGGGCCGGGTAGGAATCGAACCAACGACCTTGGGATTAAAAGTCCCCTGCTCTACCAACTGAGCTACCGGCCCTGGGCGGCGTGAGTGTAGAAGCCGCGCGCAGGGTTTAGGGACTGGGCGCCGCGAAGCACACAACCGCTGACCCTGAGGGCGGCCGCAGGCCTTCTCGCTACCGTCGCTCGGGTGAAGCCTCAGCCAACCGTCAGGCCTATCGCCTACTCGTTTCGACGCACCTCGTGGAGATGGATGGTCACGCCGTATCACGCAGCCAGGTCACTATCGATTGCGATCGCGGAGCACTGCTCGCCCGCAAGCTGCCAATCTGGTACGAACTTGCCACCAATGCACGTCTTCCTGGAGACCGAGCACCTGGTGCTGCGGCGGTTCACCGAGGACGACGTCGACGAGCTCGTCGAGCTGGACGGCGATCCCGAGGTCATGCGCTACGTCACTGGCGGCCGTCCGACGTCGCGCGAGGAGATCGAGACGGAGGTCCTGCCTGCTTTCCTCGGTTACTACGAGCGGTACGCCGGCTTTGGCTTCTGGGCAGTAGTCGAGAAGTCGAGCGGGGAAGTCATCGGGTGGTTCCACTTCCGGCCCGAGAATGCGGACCGTCCCGACGACATTGAGCTCGGCTACCGGCTTCGAAGGTCGGCCTGGGGGAAGGGGTACGCGACAGAAGGGTCGCGGGCGTTAGTCAAAAAGGGGTTCGCCGAACTCCGGGTGGCGCGCGTCTACGCGACAACGATGGTCGTGAACGTCGCCTCGCGGCGCGTCATGGAGAAGGCCGGACTGAGGTTCGTCCGCGCGTTCCACCAGCCCTGGCCATACCCGATCGAGGGTGACGAGGAGGGCGACGTCGAGTACGCCCTGAGCCGAGTCGAATGGGAGGAGCTCGGCGGAAAATGAGCCCTCGACGCTACGTCCCACAGTTCGAAACGGCACGGGCCGCCGCTGTCTTGCGTGCGTTCCCGGCGCCCTGTCCCTATACCCGGACGTCTCTACACTCCGACCCGGCCCCCATCGACTAGCGGCCTAGGTCACCACCCTTTCAAGGTGGCAGCACGGGTTCGAATCCCGTTGGGGGCATCCGGTAGCGCGGCCAGGCTTACTCCTCGCTCGACGCAGACCAGATGTTGATCTCGCCGTCCGTTGCGTAGCGATCGATCTCGGCGAGCTCGTCGTCGGTGAGCGTAAGCCGCTCGAGCGCCGCGATGTTCTCCTCGAGCTGGGCGACACTCGATGCTCCGATGAGCGCGGAGGTCACGCGCGCGTCGCGGAGCACCCACGCAAGCGCCATCTGCGCAAGCGTCTGACCGCGACGGCCCGCGATGTCGTTCAACGCGCGAATCTTCTCCAGCGCCTCGTCCGTGATGAGATCGGGCGCGAGCGAGCTCGGCCAGCTGGCGCGCGAGCCTTCGGGGATCCCGCCCAGATACTTGCTCGTCAGCATTCCCTGTGCGAGGGGCGAGAAGGCGATGCAGCCGACCCCGAGGTCCCCGATCGCGTCGAGCAGCTCGGGCTCGATCCAGCGGTTGAGCATCGAGTACGACGGCTGGTGGATCAGGAGCGGCGTTCCGAGATCGCGGAGGATCGCGGCCGCCTCGCGCGTCTTCTCCGCCGAGTACGACGAGATCCCGGCGTACAGCGCCTTGCCGGAGCGAACGGCGGAGTCGAGCGCGCCCATGGTCTCCTCGAGCGGGGTCTCCGGGTCGAAGCGGTGCGAGTAGAAGATGTCGACGTAGTCGAGCTGCATGCGCGCGAGGCTCTGGTCGAGGCTCGCGAGGAGGTACTTGCGCGAGCCATGGTCGCCGTACGGCCCGGGCCACATGTCGTAGCCGGCCTTCGTCGAGATGACGAGCTCGTCGCGGAACGGGCGCAGGTCCCGCTGGACGAGCGCGCCGAAGTTCTCCTCGGCCGAGCCGTACGGAGGCCCGTAGTTGTTCGCGAGGTCGAAGTGGGTGACTCCCAGGTCGAACGCGCGCCGGACGATCGCGCGGCTCGTCTCGAGCGGACGGTCGTGCCCGAAGTTCCACCACAGCCCGAGGGAGATCGCGGGCAGCAGCAAGCCGCTGCGGCCGGTGCGCCGGTAGGGCATCCGCTCGTAGCGGTCGACGGCGGGCGCGTACGGCATCGGGTCGCAGGATGTCACGGATTGGAGGCGAGCTCGATCGACAACCCAACGGTTTCGGAGACCCCACGCGCTGCGCGAAGCCCGACGCGGCGGCGCTCCTGATCGGTCTTCGGTTTCAATACGGGCTTCGGGCGGTTAGCTCAGCTGGTAGAGCGCCTGCTTTACACGCAGGTGGTCGGGGGTTCGAGTCCCTCACCGCCCACTAAAGAAAAAGCCCCGGTAGTCGGGGCTTTTCTGATTCTGGCGGCGCTGCTAGGGCTGGACGGGAGGCGCGCTAGTCAGCGATTTAGTCAGCACTAGCGGGAAACGTCGCGCAGCATCGCCAGGAGTTCTGGAGCGCAGGCGGGTGATCGCAGGAACTCCCGATACGTCTTCCGCAGGTCTGCGAGTTTCCCCGCGCACGATCGCGCGTCTTCGGAAGCAGGGCCGCCTGCGCGTGTCGTATGTAGGGCGACGGGTGCTCGTGAGCCGCGCGGATCTGGATGCTGCTCAGTGAGGAGGAATCCATAGCGCCCCTCAGTTAGACGCACTTGACACGAAGCTGTCGGCGGGTAGACGATCAGGTGTCGGCGCGTCTAGTTAGGTGTCGGCGCGTCTAGGCACGGGGGGGAAATGCGGAGTCTTCTTGCAGCATTGGCGGTGTGTGCTGTCGTAGCGGTGGCTGTTCCTGCAGGCGCGTCGCCGGGGTCCGGTCAGGCGACGATCTTCCGTGTGAAGCAACCATCGGCGGGCGCGAACGCGAACTTCGGTGACTGCCCGGACGATCGCGTCTCTGCCTCCGGTGGGAACCGTTTGCCGAGAAAGCTTCGTCGTCTTCTTCCGGGAGACAGGCGTGCTCGGCGGTGGCTCGGTCGCGCCGTCGAACGCGCACTGGACGATCTTCGCGACGATCATACACGCTGACGTTCGCTGTCCCGGACGCAGATCCCTTGGTGAGCGACGTGATCGAGGGGTCTCTCGTCGACGCCTGTTGCGTCCTCGGATGACCAGCGCGTCTCGTTTCGCAGCGCGTCGCTGCGATGGTGCCGATGAGCGACGGAAGCACATTCGATTTTCGCGGCACCTGGTCAGGGTACGGCGAGACGGTGGGTGTTCGGCAGCAACGGACCCCTGAACATCGGTAGACGGGGTGCCGCGGCACTACGTCGACAAGTGCACCACCTCCAACGCGAACGCCCACCAGACAGGCAGATTCGCGAAGATGAACGGAACGCTGAACGGGCAGCCTCTTCACAGTTACACCTTCGTCGACGAGGCCGGATCGATCTTCTAGCGAACCACTTCGTGTACGTCGACGTGACTCACGGAGGGTGTCCGTAAAGGACGATGTGGGTGGGCGTGGCCGTGAGCACGCCAGTCAGAAATCTGGTCAGGAAATCCTGACCGCTGCTGTCACTTGCTGGCAGTCCGCTCCTCGCTGCGCCCTAGTAACCATGCGGGTTGACACCTGCTGACTGCTCGTGGCAGCTCGCGGCCTGTCCTTTACACGCAGGTGGTCGCAGGTTCGAGTCCTGCACCGCCCATTTCGCGCGGAGGATCCATCCGGGTCTGGCCCAACGCGCAGCCCACGGCGACCTCGCTCGAGTCACCCGCCAGTGTGTGGTGGCGCCGCGGGTAGTTTCACCGTGACTCGGAGCCCGCCTGCGGCCCGGGGGGTGAGGCTCAGGTTTCCGTCGTGCGCCTGGGTGATGCTCTTGACGATCGCCAGACCGAGGCCGACACCTGCGTGGTCGGTGCGGATGCGTTTGGTGCCTCGCTGAAACGGCTCGGCAAGCGTGGAGACGAACTGTGGGGTGAGCGTCTCACCGCTGTTCTCGACGGTGAGCATCACACTCTTGGGCTGAGCGCTGGTCGTGACCCATACGGTGCCCTGCTCGGGCAGGTTGTGGACGATCGCGTTGTGCACGAGGTTCGTACTCATCTGCAGCAGGAGCGCGTGTGAGCCGATGGTGGGAGTCGTGTCGCCGGAGGTCTCGATGGTGAGGCCGCTGTGTTCTGCGAGGGGGAGGAGCGTTTCGGTTGCTTCCTCCGCGATGAGGGACAGGTCGACGTGTTCTCGGGGAAAGGAGCGTCGGTCGGCGCGGCTGAGCAGGAGCATTGCCTCGGTGAGGTCGATCGCTCGGGTGTTGACGGCGTGGAGGCGGTCGACGAGTTCGCCGGTGTCGCGGTTCTGATCGTTGCGGGCAACGTCGAGAAGGGTCTGCGTGATCGCTAGCGGGGTGCGCAGTTCATGGGAGGCGTTGGCCGCGAATCTCTGCTGCTCGGCGACGTGCGCCTCGAGCCGCGCGAGCATGGCATCGAAGGCATCCGCGAGCTCACGGAACTCGTCTCTGCGGCCGTCCAGCTGGATTCGATGTGAAAGCGTTCCGCTCGCGGCTGTGCGTGTGGCCTCCGTGATGCGGGTCAGGGGGGCGAGCATGCGGCCGGCGAGAATCCATCCCCCTAGGAGGCCGAACGCCAGGAGGAACACCAGAACGATGGCTGCGGCCGGAGCGAAAGCGCGCAGGAGGAACGATTGGTTCCCGGGGACGACGGCACCGAGCGTGCCGATCACATCGTCGGGTACGTATCGCAGCAGGCGATCGAACGATTGCCCTGGTTGGCCTGCGAACCACGCGGCTGCGAGCATCAAGAAACCTGCCAGCATGAGGAAGCCGGCGTAGCTGAGGGTGAGCTTGAGGCGAACGCTCAAACCCGGGGCTCTATCCACGGTCTTGTCCCTCGCGTCCGGTGTGTGACCGCGTGTCGATGCGGTAGCCGACGCCGGCAACCGTGGCGATGATCCACGGTTCGCCGAGGCGTTTGCGCAGTTGGGAGACCGTGATCCGCACGGCGTTGGTGAACGGGTCTGCGTTCTCATCCCACGCTCGCGCCAGGAGCTCCTCGGCGCTGACGACACCGCCTTCGGCAGCGGCCAGGACTTCGAGCACTGCGAACTGCTTTCGGGTCAGCGCGACGTAACGGTCGTCGCGGTAGACCTCTCGGCGGAACGGATCCACGCGCAGACCAGCGATCTCTCGCACTGGCGGCCTGTTATGGGCGCGCCTGCGGTCGAGCGCCCTGAGCCGGAGCACGAGCTCCTGGAGCTCGAACGGCTTCGTGATGTAGTCATCGGCGCCGAGCTCGAACCCAGAGGCCTTGTCGTCGAGACGGTCGGCGGCGGTGAGCATGAGGACAGGCATACCGCTGCCTGAGGCGACGATGCGTTTGGCGATCTCGTCGCCGGTAGGCCCGGGAATATCTCGATCGAGGACGGCGATGTTGTACGCATTGACGCTCAGGAGCTCCAGAGCGGTGTCGCCATCACCTGCGATGTCCGCCGCGATCGCTTCCAGGCGTAGGCCATCGCGGATGGCCTCCGCCATGTAGGGCTCGTCCTCGACGATCAACACACGCATGCTCCGATGCTAGAGCCAGCGCCTATCGTCGGCGTATCGAAAGGCGCATACGTACTGGCAACGCTGCGTCGCTTTGACTGGAGGCGTGGCTTACAGCGAACGAGCACGAGCAACACCCCATCGGATTCGGATTCGGAGGATCCGTGCCGCTGGCCTGGTATGCGTCATCGCGATGCTCGCCGCGGCCCTCGGCTACGAGCTGCAGGCGTCCTCGGCCTCGACCGTGTCTTCTACGACGGTCCTCCCGTCCGCAACGGCGCCCTCGTCCTCGACTGCCACACCGCCTCTTGGCGCCCCTCGCAGCGAGCTTCCTGAGCTTCGCAGCGAGCACCGTGGTCCGCTTGGCGAGGATGATGGTGCCGTCCCCGACGGCACGACGGTCTTCGACGACGGCGTCCCGGGTGTAGCCAAACTTGATCCAGCTCTTCTCGGTGCCCTGCGCCAAGCCGCAAGTCACGCCGCGTCCGAGGGGGTCGAGTTCTTCGTCGATAGCGGCTGGCGTTCGGCGGAGTACCAGAGGCTACTGCTGCAGCAGGCGATCCTGAAGTACGGCTCGAGTGAGGAAGCTGCTCGCTGGGTGGCCTCCCCCAACACGTCTGCTCACGTCTCGGGCGAGGCGGTCGACATCGGGCGGTCCGATGCCGCAGCGTGGCTGTACGAGCACGGCGCGAGGTACGGGCTGTGCCAGATCTACAGCAACGAATCCTGGCACTACGAACTTCGCCCCGAAGCCCTCGATCGCGGTTGCCCACCCATGTATGCCGACCCGACGCACGACCCAAGGACACATCAGTGATGAACGATCGCCCGGCAAGAGTCCACTGTCAGCGCAATTTCCGGCCGCGGACAGAAACCCGGAAGAACTCGCGAAGGATCGGCACCGCTCCGCGAGAGTCGTTATAGGCTCAGGGGCATGTTCGGCTTCGTCGCACGGACAAGGTCCGTGAAGCAGCGGGCGGAGACCCTCGTGCGCCTGAATCTGGAGCTGGCGAAGCTCGAAGCGAAGAAGAAGACAGCGGCGCTCGGCGTGGCCGCGGGGCTGGCGCTCCTCGCTGTGGTTCTGGTCGTCTATGCGATCGGCTTCGCCTTCGCGACTGCGGCTGCGGGGATCAGCGAAGCGCTCCCCCTGTGGCTGTCGCTCCTCATCGTGACCCTGCTGATCCTGCTCTTTGCTGCCATCGCCGGTCTCCTCGCCTCTCGCTTCGCCAAGAAGGCATCTCCTCCCCGGCCGGCGCAGGCGATCGAGGAGGCGGAGCGCACGGTCGAGACGCTCCGGAGCCATGTCTGAGCGCACCGTCGAGGAGATCCGCACGGAGATTGATGCCGAACGGCAGCGTCTCAGCGAGGACCTCACGGCGTTGCGATCGGAGGTCCGATCGCTCGGCGTGCTGATGGCTGCCGGCCTCGTCGTCGTGGCGCTCGTGGCGTGGCGCAAGGGGTCGCGACAAGGCGTCGCGTCCGTCTGGAAGCTCGTCAGGTAGAGCCAACCGATCCGGGCCCGCACGGCACGCACGGACGTCGTTCGAGGGAAGCAGGCGCCCTCAGATGTCGAGGCGCTGATCTTCGAGATCGAGGTCGCGTCCCACTCTGAGCCAGACGTCGTTCGAGATCGCACCGCTCCGCCGCAGGGCCGTGAGTGCCTCGCGTTCGGCGTCGAGCAACTCACGGCGCAGCCGTTGGTAGTCCTGAGAACGGCTCTCGATCGCGCCGTCGTCTCCGTCGTCGAGGCGCGCGCGGAAGCGATTCGTGCGGAACCGGTACGCGCCTCGCATGCGTTCCGCGGTGTCGTCGCGCACCCATTCCTCCTGCACGAGCACCTCGAGCCGCGTGAGCGCCGCTTCGGCGGCATGGATGCGCGCCTTCGCGTCCTCGCGTGCCTCGACGTCGTCGTCCTCGAGCCCGAGTCTGCGAATGACGAGCGGCATCGTCAATCCCATCCCGACCAGCGTCGCGAGGATCACCGAGAAGGTGAGGAAGAGAATCAATGCACGCCCGGGGAACGCCGAGCCGTCGTCGGTCTCGAGGGGTAGGGCGAGAGCCGCTGCGAGCGATACGGCGCCGCGCATCCCGGCCCAGGAGACGAAGACGGCGCCCCGCCAGCTCGACACGCGCCGCGCGACGACCTTGGGCCCATGGAGGACGACGAACACCCAGGCGAAGCGCAGGAGGATGACGGTCAGGCTCACGATCACGGCATAGCCGAGGAGCCGGGACGCAGGTATGTCTCCGAGGGCGTCGAGGACGACCGGAAGCTGGAGACCCACGAGCACGAACAGGAGCGCGTTCAGCATGTACTGGACGACCTCCCAGACCGCGCGCCCCTGCAGGCGGACCTGGGCGCTCGTCAGCTCGGGCGTGTGCCAGCCGAGGTAGACGCCTGCGGTCACGGCGGCCAGCACCGCGGACACTCCGATGAGGTCGGCGGGAATGAACGCGACGTACCCGGTCAGAAGCGAGATCGTGATCTCCGCCGGCGGGTTGTCGAGCCGGCGGCGAATCTGGCGGACGAGCCAGCCGACGAGGAGGCCGAAGGCGATTCCGCCACCGGCGGTGACCAGGAACAGCCCACCCGTGTAGAAAGCGGAGAACGAGCCAGTGACGACAGCGGCGACGGCCACGCGGTACAGCACGAGCCCCGTGCCGTCGTTCACGAGGCTCTCTCCCTCGACGATCGTCACGAGCTTGCCCGGAACGCCGAATCTGCGCGCGATCGAGGTTGCAGCCAACGGGTCGGTCGGAGAGACGATCGCCCCGAGGACGAACGCGCTCGCCCACGAGAGACCGTCGATGAACGCATGTGCGACGACCGCGACGCCGACGGTCGTGGCGAGCACGAGGCCGACTGCGAGCAGCCCGATCGGCCGGACGTTCGACCTCAGTTCGCGAAGCGACGTGAAGAAGGCCGCGCTGTACAGGAGCGGCGGGAGCACGCCGAAGAAGACGAGCTCCGGGTCGAGATCGAACTGCGGCATCCCCGGGACGACGCCGATCGCGAGGCCGCCGAGCACGAGCAGTATCGGATACGGGACCCGAAGGGCCGGCGCGATCGCCAGCATCGTCGCGACGGCGAGAATCAGGCCGAGGGCGACCAAGCCGTCCTGGAGCTCGAGGTGCATCGACCTAACGCCTCGGCGTACAGCCTGGATGAGCGACGACTGTCAGCGCGGAATCAGCCGCGCTGGTGATCTCAACCTTCGATCGTGCTCCCGGCACGCGCTCGCACCTCTCGCTCAGAGCGGCTTGCGGTAGGTCGTCCAGGTGCTGACGACCTCGTAGCCGAGGCCCTCGTAGAGGTCGTACGCGCCGTTCGGGTTCTCCGTGTGCACACCGAGCGCGACCTCGGTCATGCCACGGCCGGCGAGCTCGCGGATCGACTCGACGATGAGTGCCTTCGCGACACCGCGGCGGCGCCAGCGGCGGGAGGTCGAGATCGCCTCCGTCCAGCCGCGCCTGCGATCGAACTCGTCGTTCTGGGCGGTGTCGATGAACGACTTCACCTGACCGGCGACGCCCTCGTCGTCCCAGGCGATCTTCCAGAGAGTCGGGTCGTTGTACGGAAACGCGAGGAAGCGCTGATACCCCGCCTCGGTCGCCTCGACGTAGCCCCAATGGTCGCGGAACGCCTCGGCATCCGCCTCCCAGATCTCGCGCATGTCCTCCTCGCGGACCGGCCGGACCTCGAGCCCTTCCGGGAGCCGATGATCGGGGAGGTCGTCGACCGACGGCCTGACCATCTCGGCCATATAGGTAACGGCCTCGAAACCTGCGCCGCGGATCAGCTTCGTCGCAGCCTCGTTCCGGTTGCTCGCCCACGCCTCGATGACCCTTTCGGACAGGTCGTGCGGAGCCGCGATCTCACGCAAGCGGTCCTCGTTCCAGGTCAGCATGCTGCCGCCGATGCCGCGATCGCCGAATGCGGGGTCGAGGAAGCACACCTGCCTGTAGACGCGCGGGCCGTTCGCCTCGTCATCCCACCAGACGCGGCTGTACCCGACGGGAAGGTCGTCGACCTCGGCGACGAGGAGATCGGCCGCCGGATCGCAGCGCTCGAGATTGTCGTAGCCGGACGCGATCATTTCGGCGGTCTCGACGCGATCGTCGCCCTCGCCTCGCGCCGAGGCGGTGATGATGCGAGCGAGGTGCGGGTAGTCGGTTCGCCCCCTGAACATCCGGAAGTCGACCCCTGCGAGCTGTGGAAGAGCTGGCACGTGGCCATTCTTCCTGCTGGCGGCGCTAGACGACGATGCGCAGCGCGAGATGGAGCGGGCAGCCTGCTCCGATGAGCGAGCGGGTCAGCTGCAGGTCGGCGCCCGAGTCGACGAGCATCCACGCGTCCTCGTCTCCGAAGCCGAGGAGCCGGAACTGGTCGAAGCGCCAGCCGACGACCCGCTGGTCCTCGACTGACAGCTCGAACGCCTGATGTGGGTGCTCCGCCGCCGACATGTACATGCTGAAACGCCTGAAACCGGCCCGAGTTGTTGGCAGAACGTAAGGCCTGGTTGCGGACGCGTTGCGCACGGACGCGCCGAGCGAGCGTTAGAGTCGCGCGACGGCGAGCGAAGGAGGCGAGATGGCCGACTACACGATCAAGCGACTCGAAGACGTGCGCGACGCCCTGGGCGACTACCCCGGCGAGATGCGAATGATGACGGGCGACCTCGACGCCGAGCAGGTCGCGTTCACGTACCGGCGGATGCCCCAGCACACGGGCGGCAAGGGGTCCTACGGCCATCGCCACAAGGAGCAGGAGGAGATCTACTTCGTGGCGTCGGGGAAGCTGCAGTTCAAGCTGAACGACGACATCGTGGATCTCGAGACCGGTGCCGCCGTCCGCGTCCCCCCGGAGACGTGGCGGTCGGTGTGGAACGACGAGCCCGAGGAGGCCGAGCTCATCATCGTCTCGAAGGTCGTTCCCGGCGGCTCGCGGGACGACGCCGAGTACCTCGAGAACTTCTGGCCGGAATAGCGACGTCCGAACGCGACCATCAGGGGTCAGAGTCTGACCCCTGCGTGTCCAGAACGGACACCTCGCGGGTGACCGGCGCAGCCCAAGGGCCAGCCGAGCGAGCGGATTCGAGTCGACGGCTAGGCGCGAGCCCAGGCGGCGAGCGCGTCCAGGAGGGAGCGCAGCTCGAGCCCCTCCGTCGTCAGGACGTACTCGACGTGCGGCGGTCGTGCGTCGCGGACCTCGCGCCGCAGCACTCCGGCGCTCTCGAGCTCGCCCAGACGCTGCGCGAGCGTCGCCGGTGGGATCGAGCCCAGCGCCTGGCGGAACTCCGTGAACCGCGTGCAGCCGTGATGGGAGGCGTAGAGGATCGAGACGGCGTAGCGGCGCTCGAGGACGTCCGCCGCGCGGCGGACGTCCTCGGGTACCGGCTGGTGGCGCTTACACCGAGACACCGGGCTGCACGGGCGCCTCCTCGAGCGCGAGGGTGAGCACTTCGTCGATGGACATGACGGGGTGGAACGCGATCTCCTCGCGCACGTTCTCCGGGATGTCCTCGAGGTCGGAGCGGTTGCGCTCGGGGATGACGATGTCCGTGATTCCCGCCGCGTGCGCTGCGAGCACCTTCTGCTTGAGGCCGCCGATCGGCAGGACGCGTCCTTGCAGGGTGATCTCACCTGTCATCCCGACCGTGTGCTTCACGGGCCGGCCGGTCAGGAGCGAGGCGAGCGCGGTCGCCATCGTGATCCCCGCGCTCGGTCCGTCCTTCGGGATCGCACCGGCGGGGACGTGCAGGTGGAAGGCACGCTCGTCGAACAGCTCCTCGTCGATGCCCAGCCGCGGCGCAAGGGCTCGCACCGAGGACAGCGCGATCTGTGCCGACTCCTTCATGACGTCGCCGAGCTGCCCCGTGAGGACGAGCTTGGAGCCGTTCTTGTGCGATGTGGCCTCGATGAAGAGGACGTCGCCGCCCGTCGCGGTCGCCGCAAGTCCGGTGGCCACGCCCGGCACGGCCGTTCGCTCGGCGATCTCGCGGTAGTACTTCTTTCGTCCGAGCGCACCGCGTACGCCTTCGACGTCGAGCTCGACCGGCGGCTCGACCTCCTCGGAGGCGATCTTCGTCGCGGTCTTCCGGAGCACCGTCCCGAGCTCGCGCTCGAGCTGGCGGACGCCGGCCTCGCGCGTGTACTCGGTGACGACGAGCTCGACGCCCTCGTCAGAGATGGAGACCTCGTCCTCGCGCAGGCCGTTTCGCTCCACCTGGCGCGGCCAGAGGTAGCCCTTGGCGATGGCGACCTTCTCGTCGGTCGTGTACCCGTCGAAACGGATCACTTCCATGCGGTCGAGCAGCGGGCCGGGGATCGTCTCGGCCATGTTCCCGGTCGCGATGAAGAGGACCTGCGAGAGATCGAGCTCGACGTCGAGGTAGTGGTCGCGGAACGCGTGGTTCTGCGCCGGGTCGAGCACCTCGAGCAGCGCCGACGACGGGTCGCCGCGCCAGTCCGCGCCGACCTTGTCGACCTCGTCCAGCATGATCACCGGGTTCATCGTCCCGGCGTCGCGGAGGGCGCGGACGAGCCGCCCCGGCAGGGCGCCGATGTACGTGCGGCGATGGCCGCGGATCTCGGCCTCGTCGCGGATGCCGCCGAGCGACATGCGGACGAACTCGCGTCCGGTCGCGCGCGCGATCGACTCCCCGATCGAGGTCTTTCCCGTGCCGGGCGGGCCGATGAGCGTGAGGATCGCGCCGGAGCGCTTGTCGTCCTCGACGCCGCGCTCCTTGCGGAGCTTCGCGACGGCGATGTACTCGACGATCCGGTCCTTCACGTCGTCGAGACCCGCGTGGTCGGCTTCGAGCACCTCGCGCGTGTGCCCGGGGTCGAGGCGCTCCTGGGAGCGCTTGCTCCACGGAACGGCGAGCAGCCAGTCGAGGTAGTTGCGGATCATGCTCGCCTCGGGAGACTGGTCGCCCATGCGGTCGAGCCGCGAGAGCTCCTTGTCCGCCTGCTCGCGCACGCCCTCGGGCATCTCGGCCTCGGCGATCTTCGTGCGGTACTCCTCGACGACGGAGCCCTCGTCCTCGCCCAGCTCCTTGCGGATCGAGTCGAGCTGGCGGCGCAGGATGTACTCGCGCTGCTGCTTGTCGACACCCGACTCGACGTCCTCCTGGATGCGCCGCCGCACCTGCATGAGAGCGAGTCGCTCGCGCTGCAGCTCGAGGGCGAGCTCGAGCCGCTGACGCACGTCGACGGTCTCGAGGAGCTGCATCTTCTGCTCGAAGGTGAGATCCGGGGAGTAACCCGCGGTGTCGGCGAGCGCGCCGGGCTCGGAGATCGAGCGGACGAAGGCGGCAATCCGGCCGTCGTCACCGCGCAGCTCGAGGATCTCCTCGACGACCGCGCGGTACTCGCGCTCGAGCTCGCGGGCGCGACCGTCGGCCGACTCTCCGTCGGGCCGCTCCTCGACCTCGACGAAGAGGCGTCCCTGCGAATCGCTCGTCGCGGCGCCGGCGACCCCGCGGTGCAATCCGTTCAGCGCAACCGCGCGGCCGCCGCCGGGAAGCCGGATCCGGTCCGTCACCTCGGCGACGGTGCCGACCTTCGCGTACTCGTCGTCGTGCTTGGGCACGAGCAGGACACGCTCCTCGTCGCCGACGTCGACGGTGAGGGTCACGTTCATGTTGGGGAAGACGACGATGTCTTCCAGAGGGACTAGGAGCAGGCGTATCGAGTTCTCGCTCACGGTTCTCGCTTTCGTGCCGATGTCAGATGCCGTAGTTGCTTCAGAAACTGTACCGGCTACGTCACGGGCTGCGTCGAGCTCAGCCCTCGACGCGGCGGAACCGCTCCAGCGCTCGCGTCGCGACCCGACCCGCGAGCACGTCCGCGGACACCCCGACGCCGCGCGAGCTCCACGTCATCACGCTGGCGACGAAGACGCCGCCGCGCCAGAAGACGAGCCCCGAGTCGTGGCGCGAGCTCGACACCCAGCCGGCCTTGTGCACGACGACGACTCCCGGGTTGCCGGAGCGAACGCGATCGAGCTTCGGCACGTCGCTGACGTGCGCGAGCAGCCAGAGGAGGTACCGGCCGTCGGCGGCCGAGAAGCCGGGCTGCTCGGAGCGAAGCGGCCCGCGGCCTCCCGAGGCGAGCCAGACCGCACGGAGAAGCGTGGCGATGTCCCAGGCCGTCGTGTGCTTGCCGTAGCCGTATTCGGGTTGCTGCTCGATGCGGACCGGGATTCGTGACGCAAGGGTGCGAAGCTCGTAGCCGCCGTACATCTCCGAGTTGCGCATGCCGATCGAGCGCATCAGCTCGTTGACGCGCTGCGAGCCCCCGCTCGTCGATCCGCCGAGCCAGACCTCGAGCGCGTTCGCCGACGCGTTGTCCGAGTGCGTGAGCATCGAGGAGAGAAGCGAGGCGACCTGCGACCCGGGCGCAGGAATCCCGGTGTGGCGAGCCAGGACGGCCGCAGCGATCCCGAGCTTCATCGTGGACGCGCCGGGGAAGCTCGCGCGGGCGTTCCAGGCGGCGCCGCCTCCCCCGGTGAGACTCTGCACGTACACACCCGCCGTCCCCGAGAACCCGCGCGCGAGCGGCGCGATCGTGCGTTCGAGCGTTGCATCCTCACGCGCGGCGACGACACGCGGACGCGATCCCGAAGGCAGGCCGAAGACGTCGTGGACATGCGCTGTCGAGCGGCGCCCGCCTCTCGCGATCGTCGTGACGCGGAGGGTGACCTCGCCGACCGGAAGCGCGACCCGCAGCGAGAACCGGCGTCGCGCGAGCGGGCGCGACGCGAGCTTCTTGCCGTTCGCGAGCACGATCACGCGGGTCGAGCCGCGTGCCGCTCGGCCCGTCACGAGACCGTAGGAGACCTGCCGCGGCGCGGGCTGCTCGATCGCAGGCGGCGGCAGGGCTTGCGTGGCGATCACGAGGCAACAGTAGCGTTGCCTCGATGAGGATTCTCGCGCATCTCGACCTCGACGCCTTCTTCGCTGCGGTCGAGGAGCTGGAGAATCCCGACCTGCGCGAGAAGCCCCTCGTCGTCGGCGGCGACCCGCACGGGCGCGGGGTCGTGTCGACGGCGAACTATGCCGCCCGGACGTTCGGCATTCACTCGGCGATGAGCGCGGCGGAAGCGCTCCGACGCTGCCCGACCGCCGTCTTCCTGCGGCCCAGGCACGCGGTCTACCGCCAGTACTCGCGGGCCGTCTGGGACACGATCGGCGAGATCGTCCCGCGCATCGAGCGCACCGGAATCGACGAGGGCTACCTCGACCTCGGCACGATCGCGGCCGACTTCACGCGGGCTCGGGCCGTCGCGTCGGCGGTCCAGACCGCGGTTCGCGGACGCACGAGCCTGACGTGCTCGCTCGGCGTCGCCACCTCGAAGGTCGTGTGCAAGATCGCGTCCGATCGACGGAAGCCCGGCGGCATCACGGTCGTCCCTCCCGGGACCGAAGCATCCTTCCTCGCGCCGCTGGCGGTGCGCGTGCTGCCCGGTGTCGGCCCGCGCGCCGAGGCGCGGCTACGGGGGGCCGGAGTGGAGACCATCGACGCTCTGGCCAGGCTCGGCGATCCCGAGCTGCGAACGCTCCTGCCCGGCTCGCTCGGGCCGCTCCTACGCGACCGGGCCCAGGGCGTCGACCCGCGCGATCTCGACCTCGACCCGGAGCCCGTGTCCGTCTCGGCCGAGGACACCTTCGCGCGCGACCTCGCCGATCGCGAGCGCCTGCACGACGAGGTGCGGCGCCTGGCCGTGCTCGTGTCCGAGCGCCTGCGGAACGCCGATCTCTCGGGCAGGACGGTGACGACCAAGCTCCGCTACGGCGACTTCTCCATTCGCACTCGCTCGACGACGCTGCCGGCGGCGGTCGACGATGCCCGTGTCATCGGAGAGGTCGCCTGCGGCCTCCTCGACCGCGGCCTCCGCGACCGCCCCGGCGCGCTGCGACTCGTGGGAGTCGGCGTCTCCGGCCTCTCGCCCTACCGCCAGCTGACGCTCGACGAGTCGTAAAGCCCGGAGCCACGCTCGAGGCGCGGGTTCAGGGCTCTCCTAGCCGCGGAGCAGCGGGCGGGTCAGGCAGGTCGGGCCGCCGTCGCCCTTCCTCGAGATCTCGTCGCCGCGGTAGACGACGACCTCGACGCCGGCGCCCTCCATACGCCGCCGCGTCTCCGGGTTGCCGTCGAGGGCGAGCGCGTGACGCGGCCCGAGGGCGAGAACGTTGGGCCCCTGCGTCTCGAGCTCCTCGTCCGGAACCTCGACGGTCTCGATCCCACGCTCCGCGAGCAGGTCGAGGAGCCGCACCGGCGCCAGCCGCGGGTAGACGAGCGCCAGGTCGCGGTCGAGCGGGGAGATGAACGACATGAGGTGCAGCACCTCGCTACGGCCGTTCCAGTGGGGCAGATCGAACGCGATCACGTCGACTCCGGGGAGGGCCTCGGCCAGCGCGGGAACCGCGGCAGGGCTCGTCCGGTAGCCGATTCCGACGAGGAGCGTCGCCTCGTCGAGCCAGACCGTGTCGCCGCCCTCGGCGATCACGGGCGCCGTGAGCTCGGCCGCGACCGGAACGCCGGCCTGCGTGAGCGACGCTGCGATCGCGGCCGGCTCGCCGCGCCGTCCCTCCTTGCCCGGGCGCAGCAACACCGCGCCCTGCGCCCCGACGAGAATCGGGTCGTAGACATAGATCGCGTCGGGATTCCCCGGATCGTGCCGGGAGACGACGACCTCGGCTCCGGCCGCTTCGAGGATGCCGCGGAAGAGCTCGTGCTCGGCGGCAGCAGCCGCGTGATCGGGCGCGGAGCGCCAGCCGTACTCGCGCCACCGCTCCACGTCTCCGGCGAGCGGAGGCCGTACGAGCACGCGCTCGAGGCGCCCGGTCATGGACTGCGAGCCGAAACGCGGCATCGCGAGACGCTACACCGCGTTCTCGGGCGGGCGGCCCTCGAGCAGCACCGCGCGAAGCGCCGACACGACGAGCATTCCCATGGCCAGGCGCGCGGCTCGCGTCGCGCTCGCGATGTGCGGCGTGAGGACGACGTTCTCCATTGCCAGCAGGCCCTCGCTCACAGCGGGCTCGTGCTCGAAGACGTCGAGCGCGGCGCCCGCGATCGACCCGTCGCGAAGCGCCGCCACGAGCGCCGCCTCGTCGACGACCTGCCCGCGTGCCGTGTTCACGAGCACCGCCGTCGTCTTCATCGAGGCGAGCGCGTCGGCGCCCACGAGATGACGCGTCTCCGCGGTGAGCGGGCAGTGGAGGCTGACGACATCCGCAGCGGCGAGTGCGTTGCCGAGGTCGTCGCCTCGACCCACGAAGCTCACGCCAGCTCCGTGCGCCTCGGCGAGCTCTGCGACGCGCCGCCCGATCCGGCCCGGGCCCACGACGAGCACTTGCTTGCCCTCGAGGCCTTCGCCGACCATGTAGTCCGGCCCCCACTCCCAGTGGTCGCGACGACGCAGCGAGCGATCGCCCTCGCCGATCCGCCGCAGGAGCGCGAGTATCAGCCCGATCGTGTGCTCGGCCGTCGCGTTGGTCAGGACGCCGGGTGTGTTCGACACGACGACGCCGCGTGCGCGCGCCGCCTCGAGGTCGACGTTGTCCGTCCCGACGGCGTAGTTGGCCACGATGCGCAGCTGCGGGCCGGCGGACTCGAGGTATGCGGCGTCGACCCTCACCGCGGGCGTGACCACCACTCCGTCGGCCAGGTTCGGCGAGCCCACGAGCTCGAATGCCGCGCGGAGCTCCAGCTCGATCTCGGACGGCACCCCGGCCGCTTCGTGAACGCGCGGCCGCGTCATGCGAGCAGGCTCGACCTCGTTCGGAGTGACCCAGCCGTCAAGCGGACGGCTTCAGCGGTCTTCGGCGCAAGTAGGCCCTGCGCTCGCGAATTCCGCTCTCGCGCCAATCTCAGTCGAGCAGGCGCGGGTTGTGCAACGAGGAATAGACGTCCTTGCGCAGGATCAAGCCGTTCTCGAACGGGAAGACGTCGATCCCGTCCCACTCGATGCGCTGGCCGGTGCGATTCGTCGCGGTCGCCGTCCACTCGCTGACGACGAGGCCGTCGCGGGCATAGAGCCGGCGTCCCGTGAACTGAAGGTCGGGGTTGCGCTCGAAGATCCCGGCAATGTGCGGGCCCACGGCGTCGCCCTCGACGCGATCGCCCGCGGTGTGGTTCTCGAAGACCATGTCCGGCGCGTGGAACGAGACGATCGTCTCGACGTCGTGGGCGTTCCACGCGTCGTTGTAGCGCACGATCGCCTCCTGGAGCGCGTCAGCGGAATCGCGTTCGTCCACGACGCGAAAGTATCGCACTCCCGTCACATTGACGTTTGTCGATGAATGTGCTTATCATCGTATCGACGAACGTCGATCAAGGAGCTCACGATGGCAAGCGAAGCAGATGTACGCGAGGAAGTGCGCACGCGGTACGCGGAAGCCGCCGTGAGCCTCTCGGCCGGCTGCGGGTGCGGTTGCGACTGCGAGAGCATCGGCTGCTGCGGCGACGAGGCGACAACACTGTTCGGACGCGGCCTCTACGGATCCGACGACCGCTCGGCGCTCCCCGAGGGCACGCTCGCAGCGAGCCTCGGGTGCGGCAACCCAGTCGCCATGGTTGAGCTCCGTGCTGGCGAGACCGTGCTCGACCTCGGCTCAGGCGGAGGGATCGACGTGCTCCTCTCCGCGAAACGGGTCGGGCCCACGGGCACCGCGTACGGCCTCGACATGACCGACGAGATGCTCGAGCTCGCGCGCGAGAACGCCCGTGCGGCGAAAGCGACGAACGCCCACTTCCTCAAGGGCGTGATCGAGGACATCCCGCTAGCGAGCGGCAGCGTCGACGTCGTCATCTCGAACTGCGTGGTCAACCTCTCACCCGAGAAGGACAGGGCGCTCGCCGAGATCGCGCGCGTGCTGCGACCCGGCGGGCGGATCGGCATCTCCGACGTCGTCGCGGAGGACCGCCTGACGCCGGCCGATCGCGCCGCGCGCGGAAGCCACGTCGGCTGCATCGCCGGCGCGCTCTCCGTCTCCGAGTACCGCGACGGATTGCGCGCCGCGGGGCTCGTCGACGTCGAGATCGAGCTCACGCACGCAGTCGCGGACGGCATGCACGGGGCGATCGTCCGCGCGCGCAAGCCGCCGGCGCGATGAGAGCTTCGGCGCCCCATCTCCTCGAGAAGCGCTCGAGAGAGCGCGCGCACGCCTCGCAAGACGCTCGTGCCTACGCGAGCAGGTGCCTGTTGGTGCCGAGCGCAGCCACGATGCGGTCGACATCGTCGTCGACGTTGTAGAGGTGAAGCGAGATCCGGAGGCTCGAGTCTCGCGTCGACGTCACGATCTGCTCCGCGGCGAGGGCGTCGACGAGCGCGTCCGGATCGATCGAGAGGACGCAGATGAGCGGCCCGTGCTCGCGCTCTCCGCGCGACGTGACGACGGTCGCGCCGAGCTCGTCGAGCCCGGCCAGGAGCCGGTCGACGAGACCGCGCACGTGCCCCTCGATCGCAGGGACGCCGACCTCGGCGATCAGCTCCATCCCCGCGACGCCCGGATAGAGCGAGGGCACGGGCGGCGTGCCGCTGTCGAAGCGGCGGGCAGTCGCGTGCGGCGAATAGTCGGCGATCGACATCGCGAAGATGTCCTCGTCGGCGAACCAGCCGGTCTGCGTGGGGAAGAGCTGCGTGCGCAACGATTCGCGGAGCCACATGAACGCGAGCCCCGCCGAGCCGAGCAGGTACTTGACCGTTCCGCCGGTCACGACGTCCGCGCCGAGCGTGCGCACGTCCATCTCGAGCGCCCCGATCGCCTGATAGCTGTCGGCGAGCAGGACGGCGCCGCGCGCGTGCGCGAGCTCGGCGATCGCGGGCACGTCGTGGCGATGGCCCGAGCGGAACGAGACGGCCGTGCAGCAGACGAGCGCCGTCCGCTCGTCGATCGCCTCGGCGAAGCGCTCGAGCGGGATGCGGCCGTCTGCCTCAGGCCGCACGTGGACGATCTCTGCCCCGCGCAGCTCCTGCGCGTGCGCGATCTGCCCGACGGTCGGAAACTCGTACTCGCTGATAACGATCCGGTTCCGCACGCCCGAGAGATCGAGCGCCGAGACGAGCGCGCTGACGCCCTGCGAGACGGAGGTCGTCACGGCGACGTCGTCGGACGCGGCGTGCAGCAGGCCGGCGAACGCCGCCCGCGCAGCCTCGTTGCGCTCGACCCAGTACTCCCACTCGGCGCCGTTCTCGTCCCAGCCCGCGAGCCACTCCTCGGCGGCCGCGCGAACGCGGTTCGAGAGCGCGCCCTGCGAGCACGAGTTCGCATAGGTCGCGTGCTCGAAGATCGGGAACTCGGCCCGAACGGACAGTCCAGGGGTCAGACCCGTGGGGTCTGACCCCTGCTCGTCCAAAGCGGCCATGTCCGCCATTCGCGCGGAGCTTACGCGGCCCGGCTAGCGGCCCAGATACGCCTTGCGCAGCTCGTCGTGCTGCATGAGCTCCGCCGCCTTCCCCTCCAGGACGACGCGCCCCGTCGAGAGGACGTAGCCGCGGTCCGCGATCGAAAGCGAGACGTTCGCGTTCTGCTCCACGACGAGCACGGCGACCCCCGACTCGTGCACCTGCTGGATGATCTCGAAGCTGCGCTCGACGAGGATGGGAGCGAGCCCCATCGAAGGCTCGTCCATCAGCAACAGCTTCGGCCGCGACATCAGCGCCCGGGCCATTGCCACCATCTGCTGTTCCCCGCCGGACAGCGTCCCTGCAAGCTGGGCGCGGCGCGCGTAGAGAAGCGGGAACAGGCCGTAGACGCGGTCGTAGTCCTCCTGGTCGCCCTTGCCCCGGAGGTAGGCGCCCATCTGCAGGTTCTCGAGCACCGTCATCGGCGCGAACAGCCGTCGGTTCTCGGGCACGATCGCCATGCCCCGGGCGATCCTGTAGCTCGTACGCTGGCCGCTGATGTCGTCGCCCTCGAACATGACCCTCCCGGCCCGAGGCTTGACGATGCCGAGGCAGGTCTTCAGCGTCGTCGACTTACCGGATGCGTTGCCGCCCAGCAAGCAGACGAGCTCGCCCGCGCCGACCTTGATGGAGACGTCGTTGAGGATGTGGATCTGGCCGTAGTACGTGTGCACGTGATCGAACTCGAGCAGGGGCGAACCCTCGGCCGTTGCGGGGATCGACGCGGCGTCCACCCTAGGACGCCCGCTCGTCGTCGGCCGCGCGCACGCCGAGGTACGCCTCGACGACTCGGGGGTTCGTCGCGACCTCTTCGAAGGTGCCCTCCGCGATCTTGACTCCGTGGTCGAGTGCGACGACCCGGTCCGAGATGCCCTCGACGAGGTGCATGTCGTGCTCGATGACGAAGATGGTCAGCCCCAGCTCGTCCCGGAGCTTGCCGATCAGCTCCGTGATCTCGTGGGTCTCGACGGGGTTCATGCCGGCGGCGGGCTCGTCGAGCAGGAGGATCCTGGCGTTGGTCGCCATCGCCCGGGCGATCTCGAGCCGCCGCCGGTTGGCGTACGAGAGCGAGTACGCCGGCTGGTCCCAGCGATAGCCCATCAGTCGCTGGCCGAAGAACGAGAGCTTCTCCTCGGCCATGGCTCGGATCGCCCGCTCTTCTCTGCGCATACCCGGCGTCCGCAGCACCGACCGGACGACGCCCGCCTTGGTATGACCGTATTCGGCGGCCATCACGTTCTCTTTCACGGACATGTTCAGAAACAGCCGCAGGTTCTGGAACGTGCGCGCGATGCCGCGCTGCGAGATCTTGTACGGCTGGAGCCCGACGATCGACTGGCCTTCGAAGAGGATCTCGCCCTCGTCCGGCTCGTAGACGCCCGTGACGATGTTGAACAGCGTCGTCTTGCCCGCGCCGTTCGGGCCGATCACACTCACGATCTCGTGCTCGTCGACGTGGAAGTCGAGCTCGTCGATGACCAGCAGCCCTCCGAATGATTTGGAGACGTTGGTGAGCTCCAGCATGCGGGCCATCAGACGACCTCGACCTTCGCCTGTCCGAAGAGCCCCTGCGGCCGGATGGTCATCACCCCGATCAGCAGCAGGCCGAGAAGTACCTGCCGCGTCACCGAGGGCTGCTGGATCATCAGGTTCTCCCACACGAACGCGGTGAGGTACAGCGTCGGCACGAGCACTCCGATCCGCCACCAGCCCTTGAGCTGCACGAGCACCGTCATCGAGACGATCAGCATGAGATAGCCGTAGACGGCGAGCCGGCTCGGATCCACCGGGATCACGACCCAATTCCTGATGGCGCCGTCGAGGAAGCCTCCCGACGTGACCTCGCCGGCGGTTCCGTCGGACCAGATGGAGCCGACGATCGCGTGCACGAGGAGCCCGAAGACCAACGTCCCGCCGAACGCGGCGATTCGCTGCGGCCACGACTTCAGCGTGAAGTACACGGCGGCGATGACGGCGGCGTAGAAGAGGATGCGCGGCAGGTTCGGCGGCGACGTCGAGTCGAGGGCCTGGTTGGAAGCGACGATCACGACGGCGCCGACGATCATCCCGGTGAGACTTCCCGTCCCGCCCAGAATCACGACCGCGTAGATGATGATCAGCACCGTCGTGCCGAAGTTCTGCGGGAACGCGCCGGTCTGCACGGCCGCGAAGACGCTGCCTGCGAGACCCGCGATACCCGCGCCGAAGCTGAACGCCATGATCTTCAGCCGGTTGACCGGCATCCCCATCAGCTCGGCGGAGAGCGGGTCTTCGCGCGACGCCTTCCAAGCGCGGCCGGTCCGCGACTCGCTGAGGGAATAGAGGACGACGAGGAGAAGGCCGACCGTCCCGAGCAGGAACCAGTAGTACCCGCGTGTCGTGTCGATGACGATGCGGTCGCCGAAGAACGTCAGCGGGTCGACGTTGGCGAGGCCGTTCGAGCCGTTCGTGATGCCGGCCGGGTTGGCTGCGTTCGTGAAGACCACGAACGCCTGGCCGAAGAAGAGCGTCACGATCGCCAGGTAGTCGCCGAGCAACCTGCGTGACGACGAGCCCAGAAAGACACCGAGGAGCGCGCACACGACGACCGCGATGGGGATCGTCTTCTCGGCGCCCCAATGGAAGGTGTAGGTGTGACCGCCCGCCGAGTGGGTGCCCGACAGGAATGCATAGATGTACGCCCCGAAGCCGAAGAACGCGACGTAGCCGAGATCCAGCAGCCCGGCCCACCCGACGACGACGTTCAGCCCCAGCGCGAGCAGCGCGTAGATGAGGATGAAGACGCCGTAGTTGTAGAGGTTGCCGTTGCTGATCGGCAGAAACGGGACGATGATCGCCGGCGTCAGCAGGGCCAGCTTGCCTGCCGGCGGCAGGATCCCCCAGAGGTGCTCGATGCGACCACGCATGCCGGGATGGCGCTCTCGCCGGTCGTCCGACTCGGCGACCCACTGGTCGACGCCGATGCCCCGGCTCTCGTCGGGCTCGGCGCCCTCGGGTGTGCGATCGAGGCTCTCGGTCATCTGGGCTACACCTTCTGCAATGCCGGAGTTCCGAGGATGCCGGTAGGCCGAACCAACATCACTGCGATCAGGATCCCGAACACCACCAGCGAGGACCAGTTGCCGTTCAGGTAGCCGTTCGCCCACGACTCGACGAGCCCGACGAGCAATCCGCCCAGCATCGCGCCGGGGATGCTGCCGATGCCGCCGACGACGGCGGCGGTGAAGCCCTTCAGGCCTGCGAGAAAGCCCATCAGATGGTAGATCTGGCTGAAGAGCAGGCCGAACATCACCCCGGCCGCCCCCGCCAGCGCGGAGCTTATGAAGAAGGTTCCGGCGATCACGCGGTCGGTGTCGATCCCCATCATGGACGCTGCCTCTCGGTCGAACGAGACGGCACGGATCGCCTTCCCGAGCCGCGTCCAGCGAACGAGCGCGACCAGCGCGATCATGAGGGCGACGGCGAGGACGAAGACGATAAGTCCGAGGTACTGGATGAACACACCGCCGTCACCGCCGAGATGCAGCCCGTCGTAGCTGATCAGGGTGAAACCGTCGTAGTTGCGGTACGACGTGCCGAAGAGGAGCAGCGCCGAGTTCTCGAGGAAGAACGCGACGCCAAGCGCGGAGATGAGCGGCGCGATCCGCGGAGCGTCGCGAAGCGGCCGATAGGCGAAGCGCTCGATCGCGAGCCCGAGGAGACCCGAGCCGATCATCGCAACCGAGAACATGCACAGGACGAGCAGCACGACCGGGATCGCGGGGCCGAGCGGCCCACCGAAAACGGTCAAGACGCCGAAGCCGATGAACGAGCCGATCATGTAGACGTCGCCGTGCGCGAAGTTCAGCAGCTTCAGGACTCCGTAGATCATCGTGTAGCCGAGCGCGATCAGCGCATACAGACTGCCGAGAATGAGGCCGTTGACTGTGAGCTGGAGGAAGAAGACCCAGGGCGACGTCCCCTCCGGGACGGGGCCGAAGTAGACCGCGATCAGCATCCAGGCGACGAGCGTCACGCCCAGGCCGGTGAGGTTGACGAGCTGCTGCCGGAGGTTCGCGTTCACGGTCGATCCAACCCTCTCAAAACCGCATGCGGCTCGTCATGGAGTCGCGTGCAGTCGTGACTGGCGCTGTGCGTTCAGGCGTGCGGCCCACCGAGTGGGCCGCACGCCTGCTCGCTCGAGTCGAACCGAAGCGCTAGCCGACCCGCTTGTAGCTTCCGTTGCTTTGGATCTGGTAGACCCCGAAACCGCCGTGGCGGAGGTTGCCGTTCCTCTGGAAGTCGATCCGGACTCCCAGGAGCGAGGTCTTCGCCGGGATGTTGACCCTGGCAATCTGCCTGCGGACTTCCGCCCGGGTTGCCTTGCCGTCGGCGCACGCCCTGGTGACCGCCGTGGTCACGACCTGGGCTGCGACGTAGCTGGGAGCACCGAAGTACTCGCCGTCGCCGCCGTGCGCCTTGGTGAACGCCGTGACGATCGCCGACGACGTGTTGACCGGGAAGAACGAGACGTACGAGCCGGTGATCTTCCACGTGGCAGGATCGAACAGGCCGTCCGAGCCGAACATCGTGATGCCGCCCTTGCCCGCCGCCTTGAGCTGCTGGCCGAAGGTCTGGGCCTGCGGAGACAGCTGCCACGGCGTGTAGACGACCTGCGTGTTGCCCGGGATCTTCGCGATGTTCGACGAGAAGTCCGTGGCCTGCTGACTGATCGAGTCGCGCGTGACGTTGACGCCCTTCGCCCTCAAGAGCGCCTGCACACCGTCGGCGAGACCCTGCGAGTAGGTCTCCTGGTCGTCGATGATGTAGACGCGCGTCGCGTTGAGCTTCTTGACGATGTAGTTGGCCACCGTCGGGGCCTGAATCGCGTCGTTGGGCACCGTCCGATAGAACAATCCGATGCGGTTGCCGTCGGTCACTCCGTCGGCGAGCGAGACGCGTGTCGCCGAGCCGGAGACGAACCCGAGCCCACCGGACCGATAGGCGGAGGTCGACGCTACGACCTCCTGGCTGCCGGCCGGGCCGACAACACCGAGCAGCCTCGAGTTCGACGCGAACGACTGCGCAACCGAGACGGCGAACGACGTGTTGACGCCGAGCTGCGTGTCGCCCATGACGAGCTTGATCTTCCGGTTCTTGTTGACCTTCAGCTTGTTCCAGTTGCTCACGAAGAACTTCGCCCAGTCGACCTGGTCCGACCCGATCGACGCAGCGGGGCCAGTGATCGGCGCGGCCATCCCGATGGTGCGGGTGCCTCCGCAGGTGATCGTCGCCGCCTTGGCCGCCGACGCCGCGGCGCCGTTGTCGGTCTTTGCGACCGCGACGGCTGCAAAGAGAAGCGCGAGAATCGGCGCGAGTACGAGCGTGACCTTCAATTTCATGCCTTGCCCTCCTAGGGTGGGTTGCATCATCATTCGACGCTGAACGCGTCCACATGTTGCCCGCACCGTTGCGCCGGTGCCGAGCCGGATCCAGTGTCACAGCCGGACGCACATGGTGTCAATCGGGTTGTGGCTCGCTGCCGCACCCCGCTACATCAATTCGCGCTAGAAGTAGAACTGCTTCCAGGCCTCCCACCAGGTGTCGGCGCGGGAGACGATCGTGCGATCGTCGACACGCTCGACGCCGTGGCGAAAGCGAAGCCGGTCCGGCTCGGTCGTGTTCTTGAACTCGGCCTTGACCTCACACGGGCTCCCCGGGTCGTACGGCGCGACCGCGCTCAGGTCCGCGAGCGCTCGGCGTGCCGCGTCCTCGATGAGCTCGCGTGCGCGAGCGGGAGTGAGGTTGCGAGCCGACTCCGAGCCGATCCCCCACTTCACCGCGGCAGTCGTGAGCCCGTCGCCGAGAAGCTCGCGGCCTTCGCGGCACGAGGCCTCGTCTCCGGTCACGAGCACGCACAGGGCAGCCCCACGTCCCGCAGAGAGCGGCGTTGATGCCGGTCTCGCCGACGAGCGTGTCGTTGAACCAGAGGTTCTGGTAGTCGCGGCCGGAGATCGTGTGGTTCATGACGCCGTCGCGCGTCCCCGCCCGCGCGTGCATGCCGACGAAGAGCGCGGCATCGCAGCCGGCCTCGAGGAACTGCCGTGTACTCCGTCCACTCGTCCTGGACGACGAACTCGCAGGCCGGGATCGAGGTCCTCGGGGACGAGGGAGTTGAACGTCCACCCCTTCCCCGCGCCGTGGCAGTCCATCACGACGATCTCGGTCGCGCCGGCGGCCTTCGCGCCGCGAACGGCGGCGTTGATCTCCTGCGTGTAGAGCTTGCGCCCTTCCTCGTACAGCGACTCGCCGCCGGAGGTCTGCTGCCACTTCACGATCCCGGCGACGCCCTCCATGTCCGAGATGACGTGGACGCGCACGGCACGCAAGACTAGTCGGACGAAAGCACCGGCGCGGCGTGACGGGCCGGCTCGTCGACATCGCGCAGGCAGGAGCGCAAGACCGTCCATCTCGACCGAGGAGCACGCATGACCGACTCTCCCGCAGGCCGCACGTCCGTCAACGCCCATACGACGCCGTTCGTCCCGTACGACATGGAGGGGCCGACCCAGCCGGAGCTGAGCTGGCTGCCGGTGAGCTACGACCAGGAGACGGGCCAGGGCACCTACCTCATGCGCATGCAACCCGGCGCGGTCACGATCGCGCACGACCACGCGGGCATGGAGGAGTTCCTCGTCCTCGAAGGCGATCTCGTCGACTCGGACGGCACGACGTTCGGCCCGGGAGACTTCGTGAGCTACGAGGCCGGCACCCACCACAACTCGTGGACGGAAGGCGGCTGCCTCATCGCCGTCTTCGAGTGGCGCCGTTAACGATCGGTGTCAGACACCGAAGCGACCGGAGCAACGGGATCGTGATTCGAGAGCGAATCTCGATCAGCGCCAATGAGAAGGGCGGCGTCGTCCGCCGCCCCTTCTCGAAGCTCCAGGCCTTGGCTGATTGCCGTCAGTCCCCAGCCGGGAGTCGCACTCGCTATCGGCACTCATCCAGCGCGGCTTGAGCGCCAAGCACGAGGATCTCGTGCTCGGAAGGGAACGGAGCGGGGTTGCCGCCAAGCCCCCGCTCACTCCGTCCCCGGCAAGCTCCTCCGTTGGAGGAACTGCTCCTTCACCCCTCGCTGATCTCACCCGGTCGACCGCCGCATCGCCGCCCGTCGTGAGTGGACGCACTGTGGTCGATTCCCCCACGGCGGGCGTCACCCAGGGGCGCTTCACCGATCCCCCGGGATGCGTTGACTTCGCTACTTGACCCGCTGCGGGGCGCTCCCGGCCGCGGGGAATGGTGGAATGGAGCGGTGAGCCGATTTCTCGAGCGCCTCGCGAACGGCCCTCCGCTCGTCGGCGACGGCGGCATGGGGACGCTCGTCTCGAGCGCCGTCCCCCGGCTGCGTTGCCCCGAGGAGGCGAACATTCGCGCGCCCGAGAGCGTCCTCTCGCTGCACCTCGGCTTCATCCGAGCCGGCGCGGACATCATCGAGACGAACACCTTCGGCGCGAACCGACGCAAGCTCGCGGAGCACTACCTCGAGGACGAGGTCGCGGCGATCAACGAGGCCGCGGTGAAAGTCGCGCGCGACGCGCGCGAGGTGTCCGGCGCGGACGTCTTCGTCGCCGGGTCGATCGGCCCGCTGGGCGGGCCCGTGAAGGATCGCGATGCCGTGTTCGGCGAGCAGGCGCAGCTCCTCGAGGGCCGCGGCGTCGACCTCTTCATGATCGAGACGTTCTACGAGCTCGACGAGCTCCTGACGGCGATCGGCGCCGTCCGCGCCGTCTCGTCACTGCCGATCGTCGCGCTCCTGACCTTCGACGAGGACTCGCAGACGCTCGGGGGCGTCTCCGCCGAGCAGGCATCCGCAACGCTCGCAACGCTCGACGTCGCCGCGATCGGCGCGAACCACGGAGTCGGCCTCCAGGCGGCGCTCCGCGCGGTCGAGCGGATGGGCGAGAGTGGCAAGCCGCTGGCCGCGCTCCCGAACGTCGGCCTCGCGAGCCTCGCCGGAGAGCGCGTGATCTTCCCGCACGCGACCCCGGAGTACTTCGCCGAGTTCGCGGCGCACGCGCGCGAGCTCGGCGCGCGCATCATCGGCGGCTGCTGCGGGACGACGCCGACCGAGATCGCGGCGATCCGGAACGCCGTCGACGAGGATCGCAGCCCGCGCACGCGGCTCGTCGTGCGCGAGCGGGAGATCGTCGTCTCCGCGAGCGAGCCCGAGCGCGAGACGCTCCTCCAGCGGAAGTTCCGCCAGGGCGAGTTCGTCGTCTCCGTCGAGATCGACCCGCCGCGAGGAGGCAACGCGCACGCGATGCTCGAGCTCGCGAGCGCGCTGCAGCAGTCGGGCCACGTGGACGTCGTCGACGTCAACGACAACCCGCGCGCGCGTGCCCGGATGAGCGGGCTCATCGCCTCGGCGACGATCGAGCGCGTGGTCGGGCTCGAGACGATCCCGCACCTCACGCCGCGCGACGCGTCGATCGCGGGGCTGGAATCGATGCTGCTCGGCGCGCACGCCGAGGGCATCCGCAACATCCTCTCCGTCACGGGCGACCCGCCCGAAGCCGGCGACTACCCGGGCGCGCGAGGCGTGTACGAGGTCGACTCCATCGGGCTCGCGCAGGTCATCACGCGCATGAACGCGGGCGAGGACTTCAACGGCCGCGAGATCGACGCGCCGACCTCGTTCTTCCTCGGGGTCGCGGTCAACCCCGCGGCGGACGACCTCGAGCTCGAGCTCGAGCGCTTCGAGCGCAAGCTCGAGGCGGGAGCGCAGTTCGCGATGACGCAGGTCCTCTTCGACCTCTCGTACCTCGAGTCGTTCCTGGAGCGGCTCGGAGGTGCGTGCCCGATCCCGCTCCTCGTGGGCGTCTTCTACGTGCGCAGCTACCAGCTCGCCCTGCGGCTCCACAACGAGGTGCCCGGGATCGTCGTGCCCGAGCATGTTCAGGACCGCCTTCGCGATGCCGGCGCTGACGCCGCGGAGACGGGCCTCGCGATCGCCCGCGAGCTGCTCGAGGCGTCACACGAGCTCGCGGCGGGCGTCTACGTCATTCCGCCGTTTCGCCAGCCGCACGCGGCGCTCGATCTCTTCTCCTAGGACGTGCAGTCGGTGGCGGCGACCGGGCGCGCCCCGGCCTTTGAGAGCACCTTCTGCACCAGGTCGGCCGGGATCCCGTAGCCGCCCGTCTCGCGCGGCCGGCGAGCGAAGACGGTGGTGCGGACGCGTCCCTGGGCATCGACACCCGGGCCGCCAGAGCTTCCGGGCTGGACGGAGCCGCGGATCGTCGTCATCTTCCTGGTCACCGGCCCTCTGCCATACGCATCGCGGCTGGGAACCTCGGCCGTCCCGCCGAGCCGCCCCGGCGTTCGCGTGAGAGGCCCGTTCTGCGGATAGCCGACCAGCGCGACGGGCGTGCTGCGATCGGGAGGCGCGAGCGCGAGCGGCGACACACCGAGACCACGGACGCGGAGCACCGCGAGGTCGTTCGTCGTGTCGAACGCGACCACCGTCGAGACGAAGGCTCTGTCCTGCGCGGTGTCGACTCTGGGGTTTCCGATGCCCGCGACGACGTGCGCGTTGGTCACGACGAGGCCGCGTCTGGCAACCCAGCCTGAGCCCTCGACGCCGAGCCCGCAGGCGATCCCCGTGACCCGGACGACGCTGTTCGACGCGCGCACGACGTCGGGGTCCTTCGCGATCCCCTTGTCCGGCGGCGCGACGATCGCCGGCGGCCCGAGGAAGACGCCGATCGGGTCGACGCGCTCGAGCTGCTCGAGCAGGCGCTCGGGCGGGACGACGTCGTTGATCTCGGAGAGGATCAGCGAGCGCTGCACCGAGCGTCGCAGCTCGGTCTCGCCCGGGAGATAGAGGAGCACGGCGCCGATCGCCCAGCAGAGAAAGACACCGGCGACGAGTCCGAGCGCGAGACCGGCGAGCCGGTCCAGCAGGCGCATCCCTGGGATCACGCCGATGCTCGTCCGGAGCATCCCCGCCAGCATTCCGGCGAGGCCGCGCATGAGCGTGCCAAGGAGGATCGCGCCGCCGAGCGCCACGACCGGGACGTACGGCGATCCGTCGCTCAGGATGAGCGGTGCAAGCCGCGCCCCGAGGTACGCACCGAAGGCGAAGCCTGCGAGCGAGAACGCCCCGCGCAGGAATCCCGTGGCGATCCCGTACAGGCCCGCGACAGCGACGACGACGATCACGACCCAGTCCGCGGTGGACACGTGCACGTGAGCTACGTGACGCAGCCTCCGATCCCTGCAGCCCGGCTACACTCTGCCGGCCCGGGGGCGTAGTTCAGTTGGTTAGAACGCCGGCCTGTCACGCCGGAGGTCGCGGGTTCGAGTCCCGTCGCTCCCGTCCTTTATTCAAGCCATTTCCGCTCTGAGGACGAGGGCTCGGACTACTCCGAGCCCTCGTCTTTGTCAGATTTGGCCAAAGTGATCGAGCGGCGTCACATTTCCGCGCTTGACAGGATGCCGCCAAAGGCGTCAGTGAGCTTGGCCGCGACACTCGCTTGATGTTGAACTGAGGCGAACTCGTGGGAGTAGACGTCGAGCGTGATGCTCGGGCGGGCATGGCCCATCTGGCGTGAGACGGTGACGACGTCTGCGCCCTGGCGAACGAGGTGTGAGCCAAACGTGTGGCGCAGATCGTGGAGGGTGAGCGTCGGCTGCCCGTCACCGTTGAGCCCGGAGTCAATGTTCAGATGGCGGGCTGCAAGTATCTCCGTGAGCTTGCCGGTGCCGCAGCCGACCTCAAGGACGCATCCCCTCCAGCCTAATGTTGCGACGTGAGGCCTGATTGCAGGCAGCAGCGGGTCGCGTGCGCCAGTGTTCGGGAATGTCCCTTGAGTTCGCGGAGCGGTGGCCAATCGCGAGTCGCCATACACTGCGCGCGTGCCGACGTGCCCTTCGTGCGGCAAGGAGCTCCCTGGAGAGTTCCCGTTCTGCCCGTTCTGTGCGGCCCCGCTGACCGCACAGCCGGCAGCCTCTGTGCAGGAGGAGCGCAAGGTGGTCACCGTCCTCTTCTGCGACCTAGTCGGGTTCACCGCCGCATCCGAAGCGGCTGACCCCGAGGACGTCCGCGCCCGCATCCGCCCCTACCACGCCCGCCTGCGGCAGGAGATCGAGCGCTACGGCGGCACGGTCGAGAAGTTCATCGGGGACGCGGTCATGGCGGTCTTCGGCGCACCGACGGCACACGAGGACGACGCCGAGCGCGCAGTCCGCGCCGGCCTTCGCATCCTGGAGGCGATCGAGGAGCTGAACGACGAAGATCCGACGCTCGCGCTCCAGGTGCGCATCGGCATCGACACCGGCGAGGCGGTCGTCGCCTTGGACGCCCGTCCCGAAGAGGGGGAGGGAATCGTGACCGGCGACGTCGTCAACACCGCCTCCCGCCTGCAGGGGGCGGCGCCGGTGGACGGGATCGCGGTGTCCGAGCAGACGTACCGGCAGACGGAGCGCGTCTTCGACTACGAGGAGCTCGAGCCCGTGCAGGTGAAGGGAAAGACGGAGCCACTCGCCCTCTACCGTCCGCTCACCGCCCGCGCGCGCTTCGGCACTGACGTGACCCGCACGCATACGTCGCCGCTCGTCGGCAGGGAGCTCGAGAAGCCGCTTCTGATCGGCACCTTCGAGCGCTCGGCGCAGCAGCGCTCCTGCCAGCTGGTGACGATCGTCGGCGAGCCGGGGGTGGGCAAGAGCCGGCTCTGCGCGGAGCTCTTCGGCTACCTCGAGGATCGCCCCGGGCTCGTCCGGTGGCGACAAGGACGCTCTCTCCCCTACGGGGAGGGGATCGCCTTCTGGGCGCTCGGGGAGATCGTGAAGGCCGAGTGCGGCATCCTCGACTCGGACTCGCCCGATGAGGCCGAGGCCAAGCTCGAGCAAGCCCTGCCCGCCGACGAGCCCGACCGCCCTTGGCTCCTGGCCCGCCTCTCCCCACTCGTCGGCGCCGGCGGCGAGCCCGCTTCTCAGGAAGAGTCCTTCACCGCCTGGCGGCGCTTCCTCGAGTCGTTGGCGGAATGGCGAGAGACGATCCTCGTCTTCGAGGATCTGCACTGGGCGGACGAGGCCCTCCTCTCCTTCCTCGAGCACCTGGCCGACTGGTCGCAGGGCGTGCCGCTCCTCATCCTCTGCACCGCCCGGCCCGAGCTGCACGAACAGCATCCGACCTGGGCAGCCGGCCTACGCAACGCGACCACCATCAACCTCGCTCCGCTGAGCGACGAGGACACGGCGCGGCTCATCGGCTCGCTGCTCGAGCGTGCGGTCCTGCCCGCGGACACGCAGCGGGCGCTGCTCGAGCGGGCAGGTGGCAACCCTCTGTACGCGGAGGAGTTCGTGCGCCTGCTCGCAGACCGCGACCTGCTCTCAGGGAGGCTCGAGGACGTCCAGTTGCCCGACTCGGTGCACGCGCTGATCGCCGCGCGGCTCGACACCCTCTCGCCGGAGCGCAAGAGCCTGCTCCAGGATGCCGCCGTGATCGGCAAGGTGTTCTGGTCGGGCGCGCTGAGCGAGATGGGCGATCGTGAGCTCGGCGAGATCGAGCAGGCTTTGCACGAGCTCTCGCGGAAGGAGCTCGTGCGCCCGGCCCGCACGAGCTCGATGGAGGGCGAGACCGAGTATGGCTTCTGGCACCTCCTGGTCAGGGACGTCTGCTACGGGCAGATCCCCCGCGCTGTCCGCGCCGCGCGCCACCGTGCCGCCGCCTCCTGGCTCGAGCGCCAGGCAGGCGAGCGCGCCGAGGACCTGGCCGACGTGCTCGCCTACCACTTCCTGAGCGCGCTCGAGCTCCTCGGCGCCGCCGCCGACGCGGCGCAGGCGCGGGAGCTCGAGACGAACGCCATCCGCTACCTCGCCCTCGCCGGCGAGCGCGCGCTCGCACTCGACGTCGAGCGGGCGGAGGCGAGCCTGGCGAAGGCGCTCGCGCTCGCGCCTGCCGGCCACGCCGAGCGCCCTTCGCTCCTCGAGCGCTGGGCGCAGGCGGCCCACCAGCAGGGCCGGCTGCAGGAGGCAAAGAACGCACTCGAGGAGGCGCTCGCTCTACTCCGGGAGCAGGGCGAGGACGTGGGCACCGGGCGGGTGTTGACTGCCCTCTCGCGTGTGCTGCGTGGCGATCCCCGTCAGGAGGAGGTACTGATCGAGGGGCTGGCGCTGCTCGAGGCGGAGCCGCCCGGCCCCGAGCTCGTCGCCGCCCACGGCGCGCTCGCGGGGGCGCGCTTCGTCGTCGCCGCCTACGGGGACGCGATCGCCGCCGCCGAGCGGGCACTCGCCCTCGCCGCCGAGCTCGACCTGCCCGAGCCGGCGCACGCGCTCGGCATCCGCGGCGGCGCCCGCTGTGCACTGGGCGAGCGAGAGGGGCTCGTGGACATGCGCCGCGCACTCGCGCTCGCCCTCGAGCAGGGCGACGGCCGCGTCGCCGCACTCCTGCACAACAACCTCGCGGTCGGCAGCTGGCAGTACGAGGGGCCGCAGGCAGCGCTCGAGGCCTGTCGCGAGGGGATCGACTTCTCCGAGCGGCGCGGCATCACCGAGTACGCACTCGGGATCGCCGGCATGAGCGCAACCTTCCTCGCCGAGCTCGGCCAGCCCGAGCAGGCCCTGGCCGAGGCCGTGCCCGCGGTGGAGCGCTTGGAAGCGGCCGGCAACATCGTCTCCACCGAGCCGCGCTCGCTGCAGGTGCGCCTGCTCGCCGAACGCAGCGCGCACGAGCAGGCCCCCTACGCGGACGAGCTCGTCTTGAGGGCGCGGGAGAGCGGCGAGCCGCAAATGATCGCGGTCGCGTTCGCGGCCGCCGCCCGGCTCCTGCGCGCCCAAGACCGTCCGCAGGAGGCGAGGGCGCTGCTCACCGAACTCGACCAGGCGCCGGGCGCCCGCGCCGACCCCTACTCCGCCTCTGTCCTCAACGAGCTCGTGCGCAGCGCGCTCGCGCTCGGCGATCGCGAGCTCGCCGTCCGCCTCGCGGACGGCGTTGAATCCGTCACGCCGCTCAACGAGCACGCAGTCGCCGCCTCCCGCGCCCAGCTCGCCGAAGCCGCGGGCGAGCGCGCCGACGCGGCCCAGCTCTACGCCGAGGCGGCCGAGCGTTGGCGCACATTCGGAAACGTCCCCGAGCGCGCCTACGCGCTCCTCGGTCAGGGCCGCTCCCTGGCTGCGCTGGGGAACCCCGAGTCGGGGGTACCGCTCCGTGAGGCGCGCGATCTCTTCGCGTCCATGGGGTTCGCCCCGGCGGTCGCGGAGGCAGACGCGCTCCTCGGGCCGGCCAAAGCCGCGGCTCTGTAACAACATCGCGTTCGGAGCGCGATGAGGGCGTCACCCTACTGTGCGAGCGTCCTCGCTTAAGCGCCATTGCGTGTCAGATTTGCGTCAGATCAGACTGACCATCGTCGACCACTCCCGGACACCGGCTGAGTCGCAAACTGCTCAACGGTCACGTCCCGACCTGTGCTGACCACGCCTGATCTGTTCCGGACAGAACTGTCACGCCGGAGGTCGCGGGTTCGAGTCCCGTCGCTTCCGTCTCTGCTAACCCGCACCGCTCTAGGAGAGCGGCGTGGGCGCGATGTCATTGCGGCGAACGGCGTGCCCATTAGTGCCCTAAACGCAGTCCGTTGTTCCCCCGGCCACACCAGTCCCGAGAGATGCGACGCCGATCACAACAACGCCTCCGCTCACCGCCTGATCAGCGGCGGGACCGCTCGGCGACGAGTGGTCGCCGCCGCTACTGGACGCGATCGCTGCCCCACCGCCCCGATGGCGACGACTGCTACAGCGCCACCTGCTGCACTCAGCTTTCCTTCACTAGCTACTCCCTTCGTCGGGATCGGACGCTCTCGGCGCTAGACGATGTAGATGAAATGACCGTGAGTTCCGCGGAGCGCGGTCGCCGGAACTCGGAGCCACGCACAAGCAGAGACGCATCCAAGGCCCGCGCCGCCTGCGCGTCCGGAGTGGTGGGTGGTGGCCTCGCGTGCGCGCGAGAGAAGTCGAGATCCGGCTAACGCCCCCGAAGAAGACGAGACGGCCGATGAAGACGATCGCGAGAGGCAGGAGTAGCGCGGCGGCTATCCGCCACCAGATTCCGGGGACATCCGCACGCTCATGGATTTCACTCCCGGTTGGCAAACATCTCTTGGGCTGCGCGTAGCAGCTCCTCGGGCGAGACGTCACGCAGGTGCTGGGCCAGGCCCCAGCGGTGCCCGAACGGGTCGATCACCTGGCCGCTTCGTTCACCCCAGAAGCTGTCCTGGAGCGGGCGGAAGACCTCAGCGCCGGCGTCGAGCGCGCGCTGCCAGACCGTGTCGACGTCAGCGACCAGCAGATGGAGTGCCATGTAGGTGCCGCCGAGCGTCTGAGGCGAAACGATCCCCATCTCCGGGAACTCGTCGGCGAGCATGATGGCCGAGTCGCCGAAGCAAAGCTCGACCGACATCAACCTTCCGTCCGGGACCGGGATCCGCAGCCGCTCCTCGGCGCCGAGCACGTTCGTGTACCAGTCGACCGCTTTCGCTGCGTCACGCACGACGACATGCGGCGTGATGGTGTGCACGTTCACGCACACCCCCTCGCTGTGGCGTATTGGCCCGTGGCGCTCATTGAGCGCCTTCCGCTCGCACCTTTGCGGCGCGCGCCCGGTCATATGCCATCCGAAAGAGCTCGAGGGCGGGCTCAATACCCTCCTCGCCGTCGAGCGGGACCGAGACCCACCCAGAGTTGGGGATCGCCCGGTGCGGCAGCGCGCGCCCTGCCGCCACCAGCTCGTCGCGAACCCTGCGCGGGAAGGCGATGTCGGCGTGGCTGTCCCCGTGCAGGTGCCCGAGCTCGCGCTTGCCGAGGCGGAACTCCACGCCGCCGAAGCGGTGGGCTCCGACCTCGATGTCGGGCCAGGATCCGATGACGGCGCTCAAGCGGGCGCCCGCGCCGGCGCTGATCTTTAGGGGTTGTTGCGTGCTTGTCATCAATTCGCTCCTCTTGTCCGTGGTTTGGTTCGTCATCGAGCGGGTCAGGGAAGGATGAGGTGGCTGTCGCCGAACTCGTGCCAGCGATAGCCGCGTTCGAGCGCGGCCTCGTAGCCGCGCTCGAGCAGGCGCTCCCCGACGGCCGCTCGAAGCATTTCGAGGTGTGACGACTCCGGCTCGTGCAGGCCGGTGAGCAGGCCGTCGATCGTCCAGAGGCCGCGCTCGGCCGTGACGACGAGGTTCGTCCAGCCGTCGTCCGGCGCGACCGTGCCGTCAGGCTGCGAGACCGTCTCGAGGGCGCGTGCGACGGTCGTTCCGACAGCAATCACGCGCCCGCCCCACTCGTGGGCAGCGTTCACCAGGAGCGCCGTGTGCAGTGGGACGCGGAACCGTTCCGGGTATGGCGGCTCGTGGCGTTCCTGCGACGAGACGCCGGTGTGCAGCGTGATCGGCGCAACGAGCACACCGCCCGCGACCAGCCGCGTGATCAGCTCGGGCGTAAAGGGTCTCCCCGCGCTCGGCATCTCGGCGCTACCGGGCTCGGCTGCGTAGACGTTCCGGTATGCGGAGAGCGGCCAACGCCGCGGCACGTAGTCGTAGCGAATCGCGTGCCCGTGCTCTATGAGGTAGGTCTCGAGCGGTCGCGGCAGATCGACGTGCGCGAGCCAGAGCCGCGCTCCGGAGTACGGTGCGAGGATCCGCGCCTTCGCGCCGGCCGGAAGCACGAGCTCTTCGCCTACCTCGACGGCGCCGAACGGCTCGTCGCCGCTACGCAGCTCCACGATCCAGTAGCGGTCGGGGTTCCGGCCGGGTGCGGGCGTAGAGAACCGAAGCTCGAGCTCCGATCCGTCGGCGCGCGTCGCCGGTACGGCGGCCGGAAGTGTGGCCGACGTGTTCACGACGAGAAGGTCACCCGGAGCGAGGAACCTCGGCAGGTCACGAAAGTGGCCATGGACGATGCTGTCCGTCCTCCGCGAGGAGACGAGCAGGCGGACGTGGTCGCGCGGAACGCCGCGAGCTTCCGGCGGCTCGTGCGCCTCGAGGCGAGCGGGCAACGCGACGGCGCTCATGCCGCTGCTTCCACAAGGTCGCGGGCGCGATAGAGCCCGCTTGGAAGGTCGCCCTCGATCAGCACCAGGAGGCCGGGAATGCTCTCCTCGGGTAGAGGCCGATCCGAGATGTCCTCACCGGGAAACGCGTCCTGCTGCATCTGCGTTCGCATGTCGCCGGGGTCGACCGCGTACACGCGCAGTCCCGGATGCTCGGCGGCGAGCACCGCGCTGATCTGCGCGAGAGCGGCTTTCGACGAGCCGTACCCGCCCCAGGTCTCGTACGCTTCGACGGCCGCGTCGGAGACGACATTCAGGATCCGCGCGTTCGGGGACAGGCGCGGAAGCGTGAGCTGAACGAGCGCGAGTGGCGCGAACACGTTCGCCTCGTACACGCTTCGCAGCTCCTCGAGGGGGTAGTGCGCCAAGAGCGGTAGCGGGCTTGCGCCAAGCACGCTCGCGTTGTTGACGAGGAGGTCGATCGGTTCGCCCGCTGCCTCCACGAGCCGGCGGCGATGGTCGGAATCGGCAACATCGCCCGCGATCGCGACGACGCCGGCGAGACCGGCGACCGCATGCTCGAGTGGCTCTGGTTCTCGCGCGTCGACCGCAAGCTGCCATCCGCGCTCGGAAAGCGCGCGTGTGAGCGCGAATCCGAGGCCGCGCGATCCGCCAGTGATGATTCCCTGCATTCGAGTCAGGGTACAAGTTCAAGTAAGCTTTAAGTCAAGTGGCAGATGCGCATCTAGCTTCCGCACCGTCCCACCTGCTCCCCATCGGCGAGGTTGCGCGGCGCAGCGGCGTGGCGTCCTCGGCGCTTCGCTTCTACGAGCAACGCGGATTGATCAGCTCCGAGCGGGCAGGTTCCGGCCACCGTCGCTACCCAAGGCCGGTGCTGCGCCGGATCGCCTTCATCGTGTTCGCTCAGCGCATCGGGCTGACGCTCGAGGAGATAGGAGCGGAGCTCGCTAAGCTGCCTCCGCACCAGGCGCCTACCCGTCGCGATTGGTCACGTCTCTCAGCCACGTGGACGTCGCGGATCGACGAGCGCATCGCCGAGCTCGAACGCCTCAGGCTCGGGCTCACCGAGTGCATCGGCTGTGGCTGCCTCTCACTCGACCGCTGTCAGCTCGCCAACCCCGGCGACCGTGCGGCACGCTTCGGGTCGGGTCCCCGCTACTGGATCGGCGATCGGCCGGCGCGCTGACCGCATCGTACGCTCACGCGGTCGGTCGTGACGTCACCGATTCGCAAATCACACTGGTTCAATGAGCCCGCCGCTCTTGGACAGGTTCGGGTCGGTGCAGAGACACGTACTTCGACCCGCCGTTTGCGCGTATCGGCGTTTCCGGTTGCATTGACCCAGCGAACCCATTCCCAGCGCGCCATCGGCGTAATGTCTTCCCATAGATCTTGGATCTTCTGATGCGCCGGGGCGAGAGCTGCCGTCCGACCAGATCGAACTTTTCAGCGGGGTCACCTCCGCGTGGCCCTCGGCCTGAATGACGGTGATCGCGTCACTATCTCGGTGCTCCCCACCACCCCCTGAACGCGCTCAACGAGCAGTCGATGAGTTCTGCGACCGCGACCCGTCTCCTGGATAGCGATCCACGCAAAAGGAGGGAGCAGTCCATGTTCGGGAACACAAAGGCATTCAGCGGCTTCGCAGTCGACAACCTGCACAACGCCCGTGAGTTCTACGAGGGCGTGCTCGGCCTTAGCGTGTCCGAGGCGCACGGAAACCTCACGCTGCACATCGCCGGAGGAAGGGACACGTTCGTCTACCCGAAGCCGGACTTCAGCCCGGCCGCGTACACGATCCTCAACTTTCCAGTCGAGGACATTGAGGCGGCGGTCGGCGCGTTGATGGCGCGTGGCGTCAACTTCGAGCACTACGACGGGATCGAGCAGGACGAGAGAGGCATCGCCCGTGGGGAAGGCGGTCCTCCCATCGCCTGGTTCAGAGACCCGGCTGGCAACATCCTGTCGGTCCTCGAGGTGGGGTAATGGTCGTCGAATACATCCGCTATCGCATCGACGCCGATCGGCGGGAGGCGTTCGAGCGCGCGTACAGCAAGGCCGCAGCCTCGCTAGATGTCTCGTCGCACTGTCTTGCGTATGAGATCGCACGTGGCATCGAGGATCCCGAGACGTACATCGTCCGTATCGAGTGGGACTCGGTCGAGGGCCACGAGCAGGGGTTCCGCAAGAGCTCCGACTTCGGTGAGTTCTTCAGTGCCGTGAAGCCGTACTTCGACGACATCGAGGAGATGCGCCACTACCAATCGCTGTTTGACGACTCAGGGGCCAACTCATGACGTACCGAACCGACGACGCGTCGGCCACCGATGACAGCCTGTTCGAGCTACGCACTGCGCTCGCCGGCGAGGTTGTCGGCCCCGCTGATCCCGAGTACGACAGGGCACGCGTTTGTTTCAACGCCCTCGTCGACCGTCGTCCAGCGGCGATCGCTCGATGTCTCGGGCCGGCGGACGTAGCGACCGCGTTCGACTTCGCCCGGACGCACGAGTTGGAGGTCGCCGTGCGCGGCGGCGGGCACAACCCGGCCGGGCACTGCATCCTCGACGGCGGGCTCGTCATCGACCTCTCGCTGCTGCGGACAGTGGAGGTCGACCAGCACGCACGGACTGCGCAAGCGCAGGGGGGATCCACCTGGCTCGACTTCGATTCGGCCACGCAGGCATTTGGCCTTGTCACTCCTGGCGGTGTCGTCGGCTCCACGGGCGTGTGCGGGCTGACGCTCGGCGGCGGGATCGGTCACTTGACGGCCCAGTACGGCCTGACATGCGACAACCTCTTGGGCGCCGAGCTCGTGTCTCCGGACGGATCCGTGATCAGGGCGAGTTCCGATGAGAACCCCGAGCTGCTCTGGGGCCTCCGGGGAGGGGGCGGGAACTTTGGCGTGGTGACCCGACTGGAGTTCCGCCTCGAGCGTCTCGACCGGGTCGTGGGCGGTCTGCTCGACTTCCGCGGTGGCGCAGTCGCAGACAACCTTCGCCGCTTCCGCGACCTCGTGGCAAGCGCTCCGCCCGACCTCAGTTGTCAGGCGATCGTGGCGCTGGACGAGTCGTTGACGCCCGCTCTGACCGTCGCGCCCTGCTACACGGGCACGGACACGGATCCTAGAGACCTGCGGGAACTGCGCTCATGGGGAGGGCTCGTGAATGACGGTGTCTCTGCGCGGGCGTTCCTCGATCAGCAGCTCGTGTTCGATTCGCCGTACGGTGAGAACAGGCACTACTGGAAGGGCCATTTCGTCAGCGAGCTCACCGACGAGCTGATCGACGAGCTGCTTGATCGCCTGATCGCGTTCGGTCGCCCGCCCGTGCACGTCCTCATCGAGTCACTGCATGGTGCGCCGAAAGCAGCCGATCCGGCCCTTGGGCCGATTGTGTATCGCAATGCCGCATTCAACGTCAGCGCAATGGCCGTGTGGGCCAATGCCGACGAGGACGAGCAGCACATTGCCTGGGCTCGCGACACCGCAGCGGCGATCGAGCCGTGGTCCCTCGGCGGCGGTTACGCCAACTACATGCAGGCGGACGAACCGCTCGAGCGTATCCGGGCGGCGTTCGGCGAAGACGCCTTCGAACGGCTGCAGGCTCTCAAGCGCCGGTATGACCCGAAGAATGTCCTGCGGCGCAACCAGAACATCCCTCCGAGTGGCTGAAGTCGTAGGAGGAGAGGTAGCCGGCGCCGCCTCTGACAACGAACTCACAGCCTGCGCCGCATCGACGGCAACTTCGAGCCAGCCACGGCTGAGCTTGAGAGCCTCGCGAGCGAGAACCAGTCCAGGCACGGCAGACCAACGAGCGAGGGCTAACGTACGAGGCGAGCGTGCGAGTAACTGGACTCACCCCGAACCTGCCAGTCGCTGACATCGACGCTTCCCGCGGCTTCTACACCGAGTACCTCGGACTGAACGAGGAGCAGATGAACCTCGGATGGGTCGCGCGCTACCGGTCGCCAGACGGGCGAGCGTCAATCCAGCTCGTTACCCGAGACGCCACGAGTCCTCAGGACTCCGTGATCTCGGTGCACGTCGGCGACGATGTCGACGAGGCCTACGCCGAAGCGCAGCGCCGCGGCTACGAGATCGTCCATCCACTGACCGACGAACCGTGGGGAGTCCGCAGGTTCTTAGTGCGTGCCCCAGACGGGAACGTGATCAATCTGGTGAGCCACCGGGACGAGTAGCGCGTCGTCGCTGAACGGTTGTCTCCAGTGAGATCGCCCGCGTTTGACGACCCAGACTTTCTTGTCAGTCATGCGTTCGCTCCCGTAAATCAATCGCACGCGATAGCCAGCTTCCGCTGCGTAATGGGTGATCGCGAGCGATTCGTAACGCCTCGCCTGCGGCTGCTCATGCGCTACGCCGCCTCACGAACCTGCTCGCGCTCATCGGGCGCCTGCACCGCTTCGGCAGAACGTGGCTGAGGCCGGATGAGCCCGCCCGAGATCAGTGCGCCAACCAGGAGTAGCCCAGTAAGCACGTACAGCGCGGTCTGGAACCCGTGATCCAGTGCACCTGGGCTTGACGCCAGGACGCCAGGATTTGCATCGACATACCTGCTTGTCGATGCCGCAGCGACTGCGCTGACTGCGGCCAGGCCGACAGCGCCCCCGATTTGCCGGCTTGTGTTGATCAAGCCCGAGGCGACACCGGCGTCGGAGCGGCTCACGCCCGAGAGGCTGGCAATCGTCACCGGAACGAACGCGAAAGCCATACCCGCCCCACCGAGCACATATGCGGGGAAGAGATCCCAGAAGTACTGCCCTTCGACCGGAAGTCGGGCCAAAACAGCGACGGAGACCGCAGACGCGACGAGCCCCGCAGTGAGTGTTGGGCGAACACCAAACCGCCCGACGACCATCTGAGCGATGTTCGACGCGACAACGACGGTCAGCGCGAAGGCGACGAATGCGACGCCTCCCTGCAGCGCCGAGTAGTGCAGGACGTCCTGCATGTAGAGGGACAGGAGGAAGAACTCGGAGAACGCCACCGCTCCTACGAGCGCCATCGTCACGTTCGCGGCTGCCAGCGTCGGTAGCCGGAAGATTCGCAACGGCAGGAGCGGTGCCGTCGAACGCATTTCGATTACGACGAAGGCGACAATGAGAGCGAATGAGGCTGCGAGGAGCGAAAGCGTCACCGGCGTCCCCCAGCCGTCCGTGGTCGCCCGCGTGAGGGCATACACGAGGAGCATGAGACCAGCGGTAACCGTGAACGCTCCCGCGAAATCGAAGTGCCGATGCTCGAGTTCCGCTCGGCTCTCGCGCAGAAGCCAGGGCGTCAGCGCGATTGCCGCCAGTCCCACCGGCACATTGATGAAGAAGATCCACGGCCAGCCCAGGGCAGAGGTGAGTAGACCGCCGAGCAAGACGCCGGCTGCGGCACCGCTACCGGACGCCGCGCCGTAGATGCCGAGGGCTTTGTTTCGTTCGCGACCGTCCGCGAAGATCGTCATCAAGAGCGAGAGTGCTGCGGGAGCGAGAAGCGCACCTCCAAGACCCTGCAAGGCTCGGAACGCCACGAGTGAGGCCTCTGACCAGGCGAGGCCGCAGAGGAGCGAACTGAGTGAAAAGAGGCCGAGTCCGGCAACGAACAGCCGCCGTCGACCCAGGAGGTCTGCAAGCCGCCCCCCGAGTAGGAGCACGCCGCCGAACATGATGGCGTAGGCGGAAATGACCCACTGAAGGCTCGTCGACGAAAAGCCCAGGTCATCCTTGATCGAGGGAAGAGCGACATTCACGATCGCGACGTCGAGAATGACCATGAACTGCGCGACGACGATCAGGGCGAGGGCGCTCCACCGTCGATCCTTCCGTTGACTATCGATCAAGTGTGGTTTCATGAATCGTCGTCCCCCTGGATCGTAGAGAAATACAACGATAGCATGGTGCTACGCTGGAGCGCGCTACACTTCTTGCGAAATGACGATCTCCGAGACACCGCAGGCGCCAGAGCACACGGGACCTTCCCGCGAGCTGTTGCTCAGCACGCCGTTCTTGCTGAAGCGACTCGGCCTAGCCGTCAAGGAGCGTTCGCTCGAGGCATTCGAGTCGAGCGAACTGAACCCTCAGCACTACGCCGTGCTCTCGATGCTCGAAGAGGGAGCGCGTGAGACGCAGGCCACGATCGCCGATGCGCTCGGCTACGACCGAAGCCATCTCGTCGGACTGCTCGATGAGCTCGAACGACGGGAGCTTGTCGAGCGGCGCCGAGATCGAGTCGATCGTCGCCGTCATCTCGTCAGCATGACCCCGACGGGGAAGAAGGCCCTTGGCAAGCTACGGGCGATCGCAAAGCAGGTCGAGTCGGAGTTCTTGGCTCCCCTAAGTCCCGAGGAGCGGCAGACCCTGCACGCGCTCCTGCTCGAACTGTCAGCGCATCACGATCCGCGCTGCGCTGCATTGAGCAACTAGTCGTTCGGACGCTCGTCAGTGCTCGGCGCGGGTGATGCATCGGCCTTCACGTTCTGGCGCGATGGGTGCAGGGTCGTGTCGACCCAATGCCGACGCCCTTCGCTGACTCTCGCGTGCGCGTGCGTGCGCGGGGGAGCACACGCTGTCGAGCGCCAAGACTCGAGCCTGCCTCCCGGCCCCGGTCTGACCAACTCGTTCACGGGGAGTTTGGCGTCCTACGTGGTGGACGCGAATGGCAGCGATCTTCAGCACGTGAGCTCGCACAGCATCGTGAGCCCTGACGCGAACACGACCTGGTACGGGCGCTCTTCCGGGACGCCCTTCGTGGCGGCCAATTCACTAGAAGCTTCGTCGCTTGCGGTGCGATGGGTGACGTCAGGCGCGGCACGGGTCGATGTCCTCATCCGCTGCGTTCGCTTCAATCATTCCGATGATCAGCGGCCAACGAGGACTGGAGATTGAGGAGGGGCTGTCGAAACTGCTCGGCGTCGAGGTCGCAGAGTTGCGCGACTACCTCGCCGGCAACATTGAGGCGAGCAGCACGCGTCGGACGGGCTTCCGCTTCGTCCGCGGAACGCATGGCGGTCAGTACGTTCGTGACCGCGAGGGAACCGACATTGTTCGGCCCGGCGCGTCCGTCCCCTGAGATCCGCGCGCGGCCCTCAAGCTACCGCCCGGCTCGTCGGGAACGACTGCCGGAAGATCACGAACTGGCCGGCGCGGCGGGCGCGACTCCGACCATGCCATGAGCCACGCCGTTTTCGATGTCGCCCTGAGTCATCGCCTACGCAGGTCTGGAGCGGCTAATGGTTCGGCTCGAAGACGACCACTGTTGCATTCGTCGAGGAGCGGAAGTCGGCTGCCGACCGGGCGCGACGCCTTCCCGGAGCGCGGGACGATCGGATGCGAGCCGACAGGATGCCCGTTCGCCTCGCGCCACTGCGCCTGGTGGAAGCGCAGCCTGCGGCGGAACTCGGTCATAGCCGGCCGTCCGGGAACGCGGTCCGCGGGCTCCCAGCGGTGCAGCGCCTCCAGCTCCTCCGGCGAGGGAGCCTCAGCCATGCTCCGATCATAGGCTCGTGTGTGGCGTGGCCGCGGGAGCGCAGCGGCTCGACCGAAGACGTATCCGCGGCGTGCGCGGGTGTGCGGGAATGTCGCTTGAAGCTCGCGACTCGAGCGAGTGTGGGGATCAGGTCGCGGCGAGGTCGCCCGACTTGGTGGCAACAAACACAGCGAGATCTGGCCGGACGTACCTTGCCTCCACGTCGAATCCCGCCTCCTCGAGCCAGCTGATCTGCTCCGCCACGGTGCTCGGCAGATCCATCACCCAGTCGATCTCGATCACGGCGTCCTCGGCTCGCTCGGCAACAACGAGGTCGCCGAGTACGAAGACGTCACCCACTTTCGCGACGCGGCGAAAGAGGTCGCGCTTCTTCGTCCCGTCGAGATGATGGACCGCAAGCGCGGATACGACGAGGTCGAAAGGCCCTTTCGGGAGTGGATCCTCGAGCTGCCCTAGGCGCAGGTCGGCGTCGGGCAGCCGCTCGCGTGCACGTTCCAGCATCGGAGCACTCGCGTCGATCCCGGTCCAACGCGCGCCGGGGTTACGCGCCAGGACACGAACAGCCGTCTCACCCGTGCCGGTTCCGAGCTCGAGCACATTCCGTCCGCGAGCCACCACGGCGATGGCCTCCTGAAGCTCCTCGTAGCCGGGAATCTCCTCGAGCATCGTCGCCAGGAACACGTCCGGATCCCACTCGAAGTCCGACATGGGCGCGGACATTACTCATGCGCGAGTGGCTACTCCCGTGTGCGAGCGTCCTTTCGCTTGAGCGCCTTGCGTGTCAGATTTGTGTCAGATCCGACTGACCATCGTCGACCACTCCCGGACACGAGATCGGATCGCATGCCGTGTGATCGTCCGCCGCCGCGGAGCTCGCGTCTAGCTGACGTCGCTAGGCTCAACTAGTAGCGATGAGCCCTGTGAGCTACGACGAGGTGTGCGCAGAACATCGCTGGGAGGTGCCAGCGCGGTACAACATCGCCGCCGACGTCTGCGACAAGCACGCGCGTGACAAGCCGGCGATGATTTGGGAAAGCTTCGACGGCTCGACTCGCGAGCTCGAGTGGGGCGAGCTGCAGGACCTGGCCAACCAGGCAGCGCACACGCTGGCCGCACACGGGATCACGCAGGGCGACCGAGTCGCGGTCGTCCTACCGCCGACGCCGGAGGCAGCCGCGACCTTCTTCGGAGTGTGGAAGCTCGGCGCGATTCTGCTCTCGATGTCCGTGCTGTACGGCGACGATGGGATCGAACATCGGCTCTCGGACTCGGGCGCGACGCTACTCGTCACCGACCCCGGCAATGCACCGCGATTCGACCAACCGTGGGCGCCGGACACGCTCGTGCTCGGGCCCGACACGCTGGCAGCCGCCCAAACGGACTTCATTTGCGCCGACACCGCTGCCGACGACCCCGCACAGCTCTATTACACGTCCGGGACGACGGGGCTCGCGAAGGGGATCGTCCACGCGCACCGCTACATCCTCGGCCACGAGGAATTCCGCTACTGCCACGAGGTAGAGGACGGCGAGCGCTTCCACGGGATGGGCGAGTGGGCCTGGGCGGCCGGGATCGCTCCACTTCTCGGTCCTTGGCGGCTCGGAGCGCTGCAGTGCGTTTATCGCCGCGAGGCCGGCTTCGACCCGAACAAACAGCTCGATTTCTTGAGCCGGCACTCGGTGACCAACGTGTTCACGACGCCGACGGCGATGCGCTCCATGATGGCGATCGAGGATGCGGGGACCAGCTATCCGCAGGTCTTCCGGCGCGTGTGCTCGGCAGGAGAGCCGCTGAATCCGGAGGCGATTCGCTGGTTTCGCGAGCAGTACGGAGTGACCGTGCTCGACTACTACGGCCTGACGGAGTCGTATCCACTCGTCGCGAACTATCCGTTCCTCGAGGTCCGGGAGGGCTCGATGGGCAAGCCAATGCCCGGATGGGACGTGCAGCTCCTCGACGAGGATGAGCGGCCAGTCGAACAGGGGGAGCGAGGCGAGATTTGCCTGCGTGCCCGTTCGAATCCCCACTATCCAATCGGTTACTGGCGCAACGACGACGCGAGCGCCGAGACCTTCGGCGGTGAGTGGTTCCACACGAAGGACACGGCGGTACAGGACGAGGACGGCTACGTCTGGTACGTCGGACGCACCGACGACGTGATCATCGCTGCGGGGTACCGGATCGGGCCGTTCGAGGTCGAATCGGCGTGCCTCGAGCATGCCGCGGTTCGCGAGGCCGCAGTCGTTGCATCGCCCGACGAACTCCGTGGCAACGTCGTGAAGGCATTCATCGTCCTCGCGGACGGATACGAAGCGTCGGATGCGCTGGCCGACGAGATCAAGAGCCACGTTCGCGAGCGCCTCTCTGCATACGCGTACCCACGCCGTGTCGAATTCGTACTCGAGTTGCCGAAGACGCTCACGGGAAAGATCCGTCGCGTTGAGCTCCGCCAACTCGAGCTCGACCACGCGGACACGAAGACGGACTCCTGACACGCCTCAACCGGCGCGCGCCCGCGTGTCTTCGCGTCTATTCAACCTGCCGGTGCGGCAAGCTCGGACCTGCAGCGGCAGGAGGAAGAGGACATGGAAAGAGTTCACCGAGCCGGTGGCGCTTTTGTCCACTCAACCCACTGACCTTCCGCTTCCGCGTAGAGCCTTCAGGCTGAGCTTCAACCTACTCGCGCTCCGTGCTCGGTGCGTGGAGGAACCTATGGGCGAGCGCCGACCAGGTCAAGGCTCGCGCCCATCGAATTGACGCAGTTTGCGCTCTTATTCGAGCCCCGCGGTCGTGCGCGAGATTGCTACCAGCGAGATCGGTGAGTAGCGGCAGGGGTCCGCGCTCGATGCTGCACGGAGGTTGAGATTGCGGCTAGCCGGCATCAAACAACTCGAGCGGCCGCTTGACCAGCCCTGCTGTTCGACGGAGGAGGAAGCCGGAAGCGCGCCGCAAGATTTGCCGACCGGTCGGATCTACACAGGTGGGGGGATTGGACACCGGGTGAAGGGCGGCACCACAGCTTGGCGGCGGTGAGTGCCGTCCCGAGCCCGGAACGCACCGCCCGCGAAAGCGAGGCGACCTCCGCGTAGCTAGCGTCTTTCGCGTGAAGGTCACCGCCGAGGCCGCGCGCCGCTTTCTCGTCGCCCGGCACTTCCTCGACCCGGCGCGATCGCTCGAGAGCGGCCCAGAGGGCGTGCTCGAGGTGTTCCGCCGACTCGGCTCGGTCCAGTTCGACCCCCTGGCGGTCGCCGGTCGAAGCCACGACCTCGTGCTGCACGCGCGCGTGGCCGACTACGAGCCCGGCTGGTGCGACCTTCTCTACGAGCGCCGCGAGATCTTCGAGGCGTACAACAAGGGGCTCTCGCTCGTTTCCGTGCGCGAGTTTCCGTGGTTCCGCGGGATCCTGAGCCGCGGTCCGGCGCGCACCCTGGAGGAGAACGCCGAGGTGGCCGACCGGGTCCTCGAGCGGATCCGCGCCGACGGCCCGCTGTCGTCACTCGATTTCGAGCGCGAGCGCGGGGCGACGACCGACTGGTTCGGAGTGCCGACGAACGTCGTGCGCGCCGTCCTCGAGGCACTCGCGGTGACGGGCGTGCTCGGCCTCGCGCGCCGTGACGGCAACCGCCGCTACTACGACCTTCTCGAACGACTGCTCCCGGCCGACGTGCTCGCACGCGATGTGCCGCTGCACGAGCAGCTCCGGCACAAGCTTCTATCCCGGTACCGCGCGCACGGCCTGCTCGGCGTGGGCGGCGGCGGAGACATCTTCAGCGGCCTCGGGCCTGCGAAGCCGGACCCGCGGTGGCCCGGCTATCCGGGCCGCCACGCGCTGCGCGAGGAACTCGTCGAGCGCGGAGAGCTCGTTCCAGTCGAGGTGGAGGGCGTGCGCCCAAAGCGCTTCGTCCTTCGCGAGGAGGTCGCGGCGCTCGAAGCGCCGCCCGAGCCGGCGTCCTCGGTCGCGTTCCTCTCCCCGTTCGACGCGTTGGTCTGGGACCGCGGCCTCCTCGGGAGCCTGTTCGGCTTCGACTACGTGTGGGAGCTCTTCGTGCCGCCCGAGAAGCGACGCTGGGGTTGGTACGTGCTGCCGTTGCTCTTCCGCGACCGTCTCGTCGGCCGGATCGAGCCGCGGATCGACCGGGCGGACGCCAGCGTGCAGGTGCTCGACGTCTGGTGGGAGGACGGCTTCGCGCCGCGTCGGGCCGAGGGGTTCGTCGACGCGATGCGCGACGCGCTTCGCGCGTACCTGCGCTTCGCAGGCGCGAGCCGGCTCGAGTGGGCGCCGCGTCTCAGGACGGAGAAGCGGCTCTTCCTCACTCGGCCGTGACGCGCAGCTCGGCCAGGCGCTCGAGGCTCGCCGCGGGCCAGAGCCTCTCGGTGTCGTAGTAGTAGGTCGCGAACGCCGGAACCGAGTCCGGAAGCGTGACCCAGCTCAGCTTCGATCGTGTGTAGATGTGGACGTCGGGGGCGATGCTCGCCGGATCGTCGAGCGTTCCGCCGCGAACGAACCGGATGCCCGCGCGCGTGTACTGGCTGTAGACCGCCACCTGACACGTCGGACACCTGAAGATTCGCTGCTTCTTGCCCGCGCTGCGGGGCACGTCCACCGCCCGTGGGTCACCGGCGAGGAGCTCGACCCGGTCGGTCTCGATCAGCAGGTTGATGACGAAAGCACTTCCGGCCTGCCGCTGGCAGTTCGGGCAGTGGCAGCAATGCGTGAAGAGCGGATCGGATGCAAGGCGGTACCGAACCGCCCCGCACGAGCAGCCACCCTCACGAAAATCACTCATCAGCTCCTCCTCGAGGCCAGGGCCCTGGAGTCGGCACAGTACTCCCTGGTTACGGCTCGCCCAACACCGCCTAGCGGTGTGCACCAATGTTCTAGTCGACAAGACCAAAACTGTCTGCTACAGTATTGGTCATGGTGACTAGAACAACCGATTCAGGAGTGCCTCCGGAGTACGACCCTTCGCAGTTCCCGGCCTTCGCGGTCACAGTCGACGTCGTGATCCTGACCATGGCCGGCGGCATGCTGAACGTGCTGCTCGTCCGCCGTGGCGAGGCGCCGTTCGAGGACATGTGGGCGATTCCCGGAGGCTTCAAGCGACCCACCGAGACACTCGACGAGGCCGCGAAGCGCGAGCTCCGCGAGGAGACCGGGGTGGATGCCGCGAGTGTGCTGGCGCAGTTCGGCGCGTACGGCGATCCCGGCCGCGACCCGCGAATGAACGTCGTCACGGTCGCCTACCTCGCCGTGCTGCGAGACGTCGGGGACGTCATGGCGGGCACCGACGCGGCGGACGCGGGCCTCACGCCCGTGTCCGACGTGCTCAACGGAAAGCTCCAGCTCGCGTTCGACCATCAGCGAATCGTGCGAGACGCGATCGAGCGGGTGCGCGTCGAGCTCGAGGCCTCGGGCATGGCGACGGCGTTCGTGGGCACGACGTTCACGATGGCCGAGCTCCGCACCGTGTACGAGACGATCTGGGGCGTCCAGCTCGACGCCGCGAACTTCAGGCGGAGCATCCTCGCCGAGGACGGCTGGGTGATCCCGACCGGGCGCCGGGCGCGGCCCGGTTCGGGCGGCGGGCGACCCGCGGAGCTCTACCGCGCGGGACGGGCCTGGGGGCACGGCGGCCCGATCCACCGAACGCCACGAAACGATGAGAGGAAGTAGGTCGATGAGAGCAGTCGTGTTCGACCGCTACGGACCGCCCGAGGTCCTGCGGGTCGAGGAGATCGAGCGACCGGTCCCGAAAGACGACGAAGTCCTCGTCGAGGTCCGCGCCACGACGGTCAATCGCTCGGATTGCGGGTTCCGCGCCGCCGAGCCGTTCTTCGCGCGCTTCTTCACCGGCGTGCTGCGGCCGAGGTACCGGACACCCGGCATGGAGCTCGCAGGCGTCGTCGTCGCAGTCGGCAGCGCGGTGACGGAGTTCGCGGTCGGCGACGACGTCTTCGGCGTGCGGGGGAACAGCGCGAACGCCGAGTACGTCTGCGTTCGAGAGAGCGGCGCGCTTGCGCACAAGCCGGCGGCCATGAGCTACGAGGAGGCCGCGGCCGTCGGTGACGGGGCGTGCATCGCGCTGGCGTGCCTGCAGAAGGCCGACCCGCTCGACGGCAAGCGCATCGTCGTCTACGGCGCATCCGGCTCCATCGGAACGGCCGCGGTCCAGCTGGCCAAGGCGCTCGGCGCTCACGTGACCGCCGTGTGCGCGACGAACGTCCGTCGAGCTCGTGCGATCGCTGGGCGCCGACGAGGTCGTCGACTACCTGACCGAAGACTTCACGAAGAACGGCGAGACCTACGACGTCGTCTTCGACGCGGTCGGCAAGCACTCGTTCAGGCGGTGTCGCGGCTCGCTGAGGCCGGGCGGTATCTACCTCGAGACCGACCTCGGATTCATGTGGCACGTCCCGCCGCTGGCGCTGCTCACACGCTGGATCGGCGACAAGAAGGTGACGCTGCCGATCCCCGGGTACCGGAAGGCGGACATCCTCCTCGTGAAAGGACTCATCGAGGCGGGGAAGTACCGCGCAGTCATCGACCGTACGTACCCGCTCGAGGACGTCGTCGAGGCGACGCGCTACGTCGAGACCGGACAGAAGACCGGCAACGTCGTCCTCACGCTGGATGAAGCGTCTCGATGAGAGCGGTGATACATGACTCGTTCGGCTCACCCGACGTCCTCGAGATCCGCGACGTCGAGAAGCCGACGCCGGCTGCAGACGAGCTCCTGGTTCGAGTTCGCGCCGCGTCCGTCAACCCTGCCGAGTGGTACGGCATCACAGGGCGACCATGGATCGCTCGGCCGACGATGGGTCTTCGCAGGCCGCGGAGCACACGGCTCGGGGTCGACTTCGCCGGCACCGTCGAGGCGGTCGGCAAGGACGTGGCGCTGTTCCGGCCGGGCGAAGATGTGTTCGGCGGGCGAGACGGAGCCTTCGCCGAGTACGTCTGCGTGCGCGAGGAGCGTGCGGTCGTGCCGAAGCCGGACAACGTGACGTTCGAGCAAGCGGCGGGCGTGGCCATCGCAGGCATCACCGCGCTACAGGGACTTCGCGACCAGGGCAAGCTCCAGCCCGGGCACAAGGTGCTGATCAACGGCGCGTCAGGAGGCGTCGGCACGTTCGCCGTACAGATCGCGAAGGCGCTCGGGGCCGATGTGACCGGCGTGTGCAGCCCGGGAAACGTGGAAACCGCGCGATCGCTCGGCGCCGATAGCGTCGTCGACTACACGCGTGACGACTTCACGCGAGGCGCCGAGCGCTACGACCTGGTGCTCGACATCGCGGGGAGCCGATCGTGGTCCGAGCTCGAGCGTGTTCTCGCTCCGGACGCGAACGTCGTCGTCGTCGGAGGGCCAAAGGGCACAGGAATCCTCGGACCACTGAGCCACGTGATCAGGCTCCGCCTGGCGTCCCTGCGGGCACGTCATAAGGTCGTCTTCTTCATCGCGAAGATCGACAAGGCCGACATCGAGGTCCTGCGAGAGCTTGTCGAGACGGGGAAGGTGACACCCGTCATCGATCGGACCTACCAGCTGAGCGCGATCGCCGATGCGTTCGACTACCTGGGAGAAGGACACGCGCGGGGGAAGATCGTCGTCACGATCTGACGCAGCCGCACGCGCTCGCCGTGAACGTGAGCCGCCGGAGTCAACGGGGAAATAGCCTCGCTGCGGTCGCCTTGAACGACGCGACGGCGACCACACCCGGCCGAAGGTCGAGCCGCTCGGCGGACGCCGCCGTGATCTCTGCGACGATCGGACCCACCCTGACACGCGTGCGATTGCCCATCGGCGAGACGGAGACCACCGCCGCGCTCACATGGTTCATGCGTGAGTCGTCGGGCGTGAACGAGCCCAGCGACACGTCCCATGGGTAGACGGCGACGTTGACAGGACCGCTCGCCTCATCGGCGCTCCAGAGGGAGAGGCCACCGTCCAGCGCGACGTGACTGAGGCCGTCACGCGACTCGACGACCGTCCCGGGAAGGACGGTAGCGCCGGTGAAGCTCGCGACGAACGCGTCCCGTGGCAGCGCGACGAGGTCGGTGGGGGCGGCGAGCTGCAGGACGACGCCGTCGCTGATCACGCCGACGCGGTGAGCGAGCGTGGCGGCATCCTCGAAGTCGTGCGTGACGAGGATCGTAGGCAGCCCGAGATCGTCGAGCAGTCCGCGCAGCTCCGCGCGGACCTCGGCGCGCGTGTGCGTGTCGAGCGCCGACAGCGGCTCGTCCAGCAGCAGCAGCGCCGGGTCTCGCGCCAGCGCGCGGGCGAGCGCGACCCGCTGGCGCTCTCCCCCGGACAGCTCGTGCACCGGGGCATGCGCGAGCTCGCGGATCCGGAAGCGCTCGAGCAACGGCTCGACGTCGCCTGACCGACGCGCCCCGAAGCGAACGTTGTGCCAGACGTCGAGATGCGGGAAGAGCGCGTACTCCTGGAAGAGATAGCCGACGCGGCGATGCTCCGGCGCGAGATCGGTCCCACGGGCCGTGTCCAGGAGCACCGTCTCGTCGAGCGTGACGACACCGTGATCCGGTCGCAGCAGCCCCGCGACGACCCGGAGCAACGTCGTCTTCCCGGCGCCCGACGGCCCGACGAGGGCCACCGTCTCGCCGGGCTCGACCGTCAGGTCGGCCGACGCGCGGTAGCCGCGAAGAGCGTGGTCGAAGCGGACGTGGAGCGCCATCGGGTCGTGAGCTTGACGGAGAGGAGCACGAGCGCGCTCGTGAGGATGAGAAGCGCGCTGATCGCGAGGGCGACGTCGAAGTCGAGGTCGAACTGCTCGTAGATCGCGAGCGAGAGCGTCTGCGTGACGCCCTGCAGCGAGCCTGCGAACATGATCGTCGCGCCGAACTCCCCGAGCCCGCGGGCGAACGCGAGCGCGGCGCCGGCGCCGAGGCCACCACGTGAGAGCGGGAGCATGACGCGGAGGAAGACGCGGCCGGGCCGCGCGCCGAGCGTGCGCGCCGCTGCCGGAAGCGTCGGATCGACGACCTCGAACGAGGCGATCGCCGTCCGGAGGTAGAAGGGGCTCGCGACGAAGGTCACTGCGAGAACGACAGCGACCTTCGTGAACGCTATGTCGATCCCGAGCGCGTCGAATGTCCCACCGAGGAGACCGACGCGGCCGAAGGCGACGAGGAGGCCGATCCCGGCGACCGCAGGCGGCAGGACGAGCGGAAGCTCCACGAGGGTGACGAGCGCGTCCCGAAGCGTCCCTCCGTCGCGTCGAGATCCAGTACGCGGCCGGCGTTCCGAAGAGGAGGATCGCGAGCATCGAGATGGTGATCGTCTCGGCCGTGACTCGGAGCGCATCGCGAGCCGCATCGCTGCCGAGCGCGGATACAAGCTCGCCCGGCGGCACCTGAAGGAACACGGCGACGACCGGCAAGAGCAGGAAGCAGAGGACGACGCCCGTGGTCAGGACGAGCGTCGCCCGGAAGAGACCGTCTGCGGCTACGCGCCGGGTATCGGGAGGAATCCGTGCTCCTTCAGCGCTGCCTGGCTCTTGGCCGACAGGAGCCTGCGAATCCACGCCCGCGCGGCCGTCTTCTTCGAGGAGTTCGAGACGACGGCGATCTGGTAGCGCACGCGCGGCTGCCCGCGCGCCGGTATGCGAATCACCTTGACGCGATCGCTCACCGAGCGGGCGTCCGTGACGTACACGAAGCCCGCGTCGGCCTGGCCCAACGCGACCTTGCCCGTGACTGCACGCGCGTCCGGCTCCTGGCTCACCACCTTGGACAGGACCGACGAAAGGCCGAGCTTCCGCAGGACCGTCCGCGTGTACGCCCCCAGGGGCACGGCCGCGCCGCAGATCACCAGCTTGACCGGCTTGCGCCGGAGGTCGTGCACCGACTGGAGCCCGGCCGGATTCGACTTCGGGACGATCAGAGCAAGGCGGTTCGAGGTGAACGTCACGGGCCTGTCGACGAGGCCCTGCCTGAACAACCGCTGCGCGTTGAGCGGCGCGGCCGATGCGAAGAGGTCCGCCGGCGCTCCGTTGCGGATCTGGGCCTCGAGCGAGCTCGATGCGGCGAAGCTGTACCGCTGGGTCGGATCGAGCGCACGGAACGCGTCCGTCAACGAGGAGGCCGCGTAGATCGTCAGCGGCTGGCTCTGAGTCCGCGCTGCCGTGGGGACGAGCAAGGCTGCAATCACGGCGACCAGCGACGTGGCGATCGCCTTTCTCACGGCGGCCGCGCGCCTCTCGACGGTGCGGCGTCGCCCGGCATATCGAGCAGGTTGCGCCAGAGGCGGCGTCGTCGGTCCACGATGCCACACTACCACGGTAGTTATTCATTGACTACTAGTCTGTCGCAATGAGCCGATCGCCACGCATCGAGCCGTCCCTCGCCGAATGGGCCGCGCTCGGGCTGCTCTGCGAGTCGGCGCGCCACGGCTGGGCGATCGCGGGCGACCTGGCGTCCGCGGGTGAGATCGGGCAGATCTACTCGTGCACCCGCCCGCTCGTGTATCGCGCGCTCGGCGGGCTGCGCGAGAGCGGGCTCGTGGAGGCGAGAGGGACGACGGCGAGCGATGAGGGCCCAGCTCGCACGATGCTCGCTGCGACGAGGCGCGGCCGAACGGCCTTCCGGCGCTGGCGCGGCGCGCCGGTCGAGCACGTCCGAGACCTCCGCTCGGAGCTCATGCTCAAGCTTCTCTTCCACGAGCGCGGCGGTCACGACCCGGCGCCGCTGCTTCGCGCGCAGGCTGCGCTGCTCTCGAAGGCCGAGCTCGCTCTGGAGGCGCAGGCTCGATCATCGGAAGCGTTCGACCAGACGCTCGTACTCTGGAGGCTCTCGGTGGCGCGATCTGCGCTCTCGTTCGTCGAGGCGCTCCTCGATCGGCGCGCGGTCGAGCCGGTCGTCTACCGACCCATCGGCATCGTCGTGTCGCCGCACACGGAGCTCGACGGCATGCCGCTCCAGCCGATCGCGGACACGGAGGGTGAGTCGCAGATCGAGATATTCGAGGCGCACCGCGGTTGCCTCGACGACCTCGAGGGCTTCTCGCACGTGTGGATCGTCGCGCACCTCCACGAGACGACCGGCTGGGACGCGGCAGTGCCGACGTTTCTCGACGACCGAACGCACGGCACCTTCGCGACGCGCTCGCCGCGCCGGCCGAACCCGATCGGGCTCTCGCTGGCGCGGCTCGTCGCCGTCCACGACCTGGCCGTGGCCGTGGACGGGATCGACCTCCTCTCGGGCACGCCGGTGCTCGACCTCAAGCCATACGTGCCGCTCTTCGACACGCCGCAGACCGAGGTGCGAACCGGGTGGTTCGAGAACCGCGCCGAGCGGGTGTTCCGCCGGCGCTCGGACGATCGCTTCGCGATGCGGAGCCGGCGGCGACGCTAGGCGTCGCTCTCGGCGGTAAGCATGAAGGCGAGCTCGTCGACGTAGCACCAGAACCAGTCCTCGTGGGGCTCGACGGAGCGCATCACGGGGTGCCCGGCCGCGGTCGCATGCGCCGTCGCATGGCGGTTCGGGGAGTTGTCGCAGCAGCCGATCCGGCCGCAGCTCGTGCAGAGGCGGAGGTGGACCCACCAGCCGTCGATCGCTAGGCAGTCCTCGCACCCGGGGATGTCCTCGGGCACGTCGCGGAACTCGATCGTCTCCAGATGCGCGCACCCGGCCACGTGGGCTCGGACGCTACCTGCACCGACTACCCTTGCCGCTCGTGCGCTCCGCCTTCGACGTCCGGCCCATCGACGGATCCTCACTCGCCCTCGAGACGCGCGTCGTGGCGCGAGGTGGCACGGCTCGAATCGGCCACGAGGCGAGCGACTCGCTGGTCTACGTCGGCGCCGGCGCAGGCAATGTCGCGTTCGCCGGCCACGCGAACGACGTGGCCGCGCGCAGCGCGTTCCTCGTGCTCTCGGGTGAGGACGCGACGGTCGAGGCACGCGAGGAGCTGACGCTGATGGTGGCAACCGTGGGCAGCGAGGTCGACCTCCACGCCCCCATGGGGCCGCGCGAGCTCGTCACCTCGCTCGACGTCGCCGACGCCCGGCGGGCGACCGGCGCGCGCTCGTTCCAGATCCTCTTCGGCCCACACAATGGCTCGACGCGCGCGACGCTCTTCGCGGGCTTCATCCCGCCGGGGAGGTCACCGTGGCACTACCACCTCTACGACGAGATCGTCTGGGTGCCGGACGGGCCGGGGCGGCTCCACCTCGCCGAGGGAGCCGTGGAGCTCGGTGCGGGAGCGGCGTTCAGGCTCAGGCCGCGGCAGGTACACGTCGTCGAGAACGAGAGCGCAGATGGGGAGCTGACGATCATCGGCATCTTCACCCCCGCTGGCAGCCCCTCGGCCGCGTACCTCACGTCCGACGTGGCAGCCGAGTACCGCTTCGCCGGCTAGCTCGTGCCGCTCTCGACCCCGCTCACCTGGAGCGAGCAGCATCGGCTGCATGCCCCGGAGACGGCGGTCTGGGTCGGTCTCCCGATCGCCACGGACGAGCTACCGGAGCGGGCCGATCTCATTCGGGCGACGCTCGAAGACGCCGGCGCGTCGGTGGTCGACGCCGAGTCGCACACGGACGACGCCGTCCTTGCCGTCCACGATGCGGGCCTCGTCGAGTTCCTGCGGACGGCCTGGCAGCGCTGGGCCGAAGCCGGGCTCACCGAAGACCCGGGGCAGAGCGACGTCGTCGGCTACGTCTTCCCCACCCCGGGCCTGCTCGGCGCAGTCGAGCCGCGCGTCCCGGTCGCGCTGTCCGCGCGCACGGGCGCGTGGTGCTACGACACGATGACGGTCGTCGCGCAGGGAACGTGGGACGCGGCGCGAGCGGCCGTCGACACGGCGCTGACGGCGGCCGATCTCGTCCTCGCCGGCGCCCGCGCGGCCTATGCCTGCTGCCGGCCGCCCGGGCACCACGTCACGCGGTCGGCCTTCGGCGGTTCCTGCTACCTGAACAACTCGGCGGTCACGGCGCAGTATCTCCGGGACCGCGGAGCCTCGCGCGTCGCGCTTCTCGACATCGACGCTCACCACGGAAACGGCGCGCAGTCGATCTTCTGGGAGCGTGGTGACGTCCTCACGGCGTCCGTCCACGTCGATCCGGCGGAGGGATGGTTCCCGCACTTTCTCGGGTTCGCCGACGAGGTCGGGACGGCGAATCTCAACGTGCCGCTGGCGTCCGGGTCGGGCGACGAGGTCTGGCTCGGCGGTGTCGACCGTCTCGTCGAGGCCGCGCGCGCCCATGCGAGCGAGGCGCTCGTCGTCGCGCTCGGCGTCGATGCCGCCGCGGACGATCCCAACTCACCGCTCGCCGTGACGCCCGCGGGCTACCGCGAAGCGGGTCACCGCCTTGGCTCGCTCGGGCTCCCGACCGTCCTGGTGCAGGAGGGCGGCTACGTGCTCGAGACGATCGGCCCGCTCGTGCGAGCGGCACTCGAGGGCTTCGAGAGCGCCAGGGGGTAGCCGAGCCTATCCGGCTCTGATCTCGGCGCGGAACTCGCGCAGTCGCGCCGTCTCGAGCGCGACCGAGAGCACGAGGATCACGATGACGATGCCCAGCGTCTCGATCGCATCTGCTCCGTCGAGCACTACCGCAATGACCAGCGCGAGCGCCGCGGCGGCGAGACGCTCCCACGCGACGCGGCGAACGACACGGAAGCGCATGAGCGCGAAGCCGACGAGGAAGATGGCGACGCCGAGCCCGAGCGCCCAGCGCCCTGCCTCCGACAGCGGATCGAGTGGATGCTCGAGCGTCTTCTTCGCCGCGACCGCATACAGGATGATCCCGAGCACCACCGGATAGTGGAAGTAGGTGAACACGTCGCGGGCCATCGGCCCGCGGGCATGCGGCGAGGCACGACGAAGTGCCCGCTCGGCCGCGACGGCGGTGAAGTCGAAGTAGGCCCACCAGAGCGCCGCGACACCAGCGAAGGCGACGATCACCGACAGGGCGTAGGTCGTGTCGCGCGGGAGCCCCGACGTCCCGATCCCGATCGCGACGATCGACTCACCGAGCGCGATGATCACGATCAACGCGAACCGCTCGGCGAAGTGCGACGGCGAGACATGCCACTCGACGCGCGCGACCGTCAGTGTCCCGATGACGTCGATGACGAGCGATGCGAGCCACACCCACGCGCGGTAGTCCGCGTCGACGAACCCGCCGATCAGTGCCACGACGGCCGCGACGACGAACCAGGGTGCGAGCCGGCCCATCGCACGGAGGAGCACGGGGTCGCCGCGCACACCCCAGACGTAGAGAGCCGGGTTCAGCAGGCGCACGACGAAGTAGGCCACGGCGAACCAGGCGGCCTCGTCCTGGAAGGCGTCGGGTACGGCAAGCGCCATGAAGAAGCCGGCTCCCATCGCCGCGAACATGATCACGCGGGTGACCGCGTTCTCGACGTCGATCGCGTTGGTCATCCACGCATAGGCCGACCACGCCCACCAGACCATCGCGAGCACGAGCGCCGCGCGGGCGAACCCCTGCGGCGTCGTGTTCTCGAGGATGAGCGCCGTCACCTGCGTGAACGCGAACACGAAGACGAGATCGAAGAACAGCTCGAGGTAGCTGGTCTTGCGCTCCTCTTCCTCGTACGTCGGCTCCTGGACGTACGGCGCGATGTCGGTCATTCGCCGGGAGGCGTCACTGCACGCTCGAGGAACTCGACCGAGAGCGGCGCGCCCGAAGCCTGCTCGACGAGGCGATCCCAGCGAATCGACTCGCCGGGGGCGTAGAGCCGCTCGCACAGAAGAGCGCCCGCTTCGGGACGATCGACGATGCCGCCGAGCTCGGATTCGAGCCCCGCGGCGAGCTGCAGCGCGACGATCGCGCCGTAGAGATAGGTGTGGTAGTAGACGGGCGAGACTGCGATGTGGATCTTCGCGGCCCAGTCCGGCGCGCGGCGGTCGTCCGGGGGCGTGACTCGCTGATAGCGCCGGACGAGCTCCCACCACAGCGCGTCGAGATCTCCGTCCGGATCGGCGTAGAGCGCGCGCTCGAACGTGTTCATCACGAGGACCCAGCGCGTGAACACGAGGAGCTCCGAGGCGCGGGCGCTCGACAGACGGCCCTCGAGCTCGGCGCCCTCGTCGGTGCTCAATCCGAGGATCCGCTCGAGCCAGTCGCGCCGCCCGGCGAGGGCGCCGAAGAGGAGCGCCGAGGCCTCGGTCGCGACGAGATGGGTCGAGCGGAGGAACCAGGGGAGGTCCGACCGGATCGCGAGGTCGTACACGCCGTGGCCGAGCTCGTGGAGCATCGTGTCCACCGAGTCGTGCGTCGGCACGACGTTCGCCAGGATCCGGACGTCGCCGGCGCGGTCGACGTCGATGCAGAACGCGTGCTGGTTCTTGCCGTCGCGGGGGTACAGGTCGCTGCGCTCGACGATCCCGTCGACCTCGAGCCCGACACCGGACATGGTTCGGCGCGCCAGCCCGACGATGTCCCGGCCCTCGAAGAGCGGGTCGAGGTCGACGGCCCCGTCGGGTGGCGTCTCCTGGAAGAACGGATCGGCGTAGTGCCACGGCCGCAGGTCCCGCGTCGCGCAGCCGAATCTCGCGGCGAGTCGCTCGTCGAGCTCGCCCTTCCAACGGTCGAACGGCTCGGACGTGACGCGGTCGGCCTCGGCGAGCGTCTCCGCGAGCTTGCCTTCGTCGAGCTCGTCCGTCGCCAGCGAGAGCGCGAACCAGTCGCGGTGGCCGAGCCCGCGCGCGGCCTCGTTGCGCAGGCGCGCGAGCTCACGGACGTCGTCGGCGACGACCGAGCCGACGGTCTTGGACCCCTCCCAGGCATCGCGGCGCTCGGCCGGGTCGTCGCTCTGGCGGAGGATGCGCTTGATCTCCGTGTCGCCGACCTCCGCTCCGGCGACCACGCCGCGGTGGCGTGAGAAGCGCAGGTCGACGAGCGTCTCCAGCTCGACGATCCGCGCTCTGAGCTCGTCCGGGACCTGATGCCTGAGCATGAGGTGCGACAGAAGATCGAGGGCGCGGCCCGCATCACCCTCCGCGCCGGCGCTCTGAGCCTTCCGCACGCGAGCGAAGAGCTCGGGGTCGGCGAGAGCGTCCGAGAGCTCGAGCTCGGCGCGCTCGCGCCGCTCCGCGTTCTCCTCGGTCGCCTCGATCTGCGAGTCCCACCACGCGCTGTTCGACGCGAGCGCGAGCGGCGCGAGCCGCGCTTCGGCCTCTTCGAGAAGACCACTCGGACGTGTGCTCATCGCGGCGCGATGCTACCCACCGTCTCAGAGTGCCCACGGGTAGCGTTGGTGCCAATGAGCGCCGTCGACGTCAGAAGCCTGCCGTGGAGCTGGTACACGGACCCCGCCGTGCTGCAGCTCGAGCGCGAACGGATCTTCCGGCGCTCGTGGCAGTACGTCGGTCACACCGGAGACGTCGCCGAGCCGGGATCGTTCGCGGCGACGCGCGTCGGCGACATCCCCGTGGTGCTCGTCCGCGACCGCGAGGACACGCTGCGCGCGTTCCTGAACGTCTGCCGTCACCGAGGCTCGATCGTGTGCGAGGGATCGGGGAGACGCGAGACACTGCAGTGCCCGTATCACGCGTGGACGTACGGTCTCGACGGCCGGCTCATCACCGCCCCGCGAGGAAGCCAGGAGGGTGGGATCGCGAAGGACGAGCTCGGCCTCCTGCCGCTGCAGGTCGACACCTGGGGGCCGCTGATCTTCGTGAGCCCGGACACGGACGCCGGTCCGCTCGACGAGTTCCTCGACGGGATCCCGGAGCGGATCGCCGACGCGGGTGTCGACCTGGACTCTCTGCGGTTCCTGCAGCGCTCCGAGTCCGAGCTCGCCTGCAACTGGAAGATCTCGGCGGAGAACTTCCTCGAGTGCTACCACTGCCCGACGGCGCACCCGGGGTTCTCCGCGGTCATGGACGTCTCCGCGGACGCCTACCTCCTCGAGACGAACGCCGGCCGGATGAGCCAGTACAGCCCGCCGCGGAGAGAGCCGCGCGGAGCGTACGACCCGACCGGCGAGATCGAGCGCGGCCAGTTCCACCTGCTCTTTCCCGGCACCCTCGTCAACGTCATGCCCGGACGGCCGAACTTCTCGATCGGCCCCGTCGTGCCGCTCGGGACCGAGACGACGTATCGCTTCCTCGACTACTTCGTCGCCGACGACGCCGACGAGGCCTGGGTGGAGGAGTCGCTGGCGTTCGACGCGCAGGTCGGAGCCGAGGATCGCATCCTCATCGAGCGCGTCCAGCAAGGGATGCGCTCGGGGATGATCGACGAGGGCCGCTTGCTTCCGGAGTCCGAGAAGCTCATCGCGCACTTCCAGGCGCTCGTGGTCGACGCGCTCGCGTAGCCGCGCTCCTTCCTCGTCCGAAATGTCGCCGATTGGTTAACGTCCCGCGCGCATGCGGTTCAGCCTCACACCGCGGACGACCGAGTTCTACGTCCTCTTCGGCAAGGCGGGAGAGAACGCCCTCGAGGTCGCACGGTTGGTGGAGCGACGGTTCCGGGAGCACCCGAACTCCGGGGTGACGCAGGAGCAGGTCAAGGCGGTCGAGACGGCCGGCGACACCTTGACGCGGGACACCATCAACCTGCTCAACACCCAGTACATCACGCCGTTCGACCGCGAGGACATCTACCTCCTCGCGACGGAGATCGACGACGTCGTCGACTACCTCGAGGAGGCGTCCGACCTTTTGGGCCTCTACGGCGTCGAGATGCCGACGCGCCACGCCGTCGAGCAGTGCGCCGTCATCGTCCGGGCGTGCGAGAAGCTCAGCTTCGCGTGCGACAACCTCAAGGGCATGCGCGGCGTCCAGGACGCGCTCGTCGAGCTGAAGAACCTCGAGGACGAGGGCGACCGCATTCTCCGCGACGCTCTCGGCTCGCTGTTCCGCGGAGAGGCGATCGACCCGTTGATCGTGATCCGCTGGAAGGACATCTACGAGGCGCTCGAGCGGGCGCTCGACGCGTGTGAGACGGCCGCGAACGTGATCGCGAACATCGTCGTGAAGAACGCCTGAGCCGGGCTCATGGAAGACCTGACGCTCGTCGCCGTCGTCGTCGTCGCTCTCTTCTTCGACTTCACGAACGGCTTCCACGACAGCGCCAACTCGATTGCGACCAGCGTGTCGACGCGCGCCATGTCGCCTCGGGTCGCGGTCATCGTCGCCGCGGTCATGAACTTCGTCGGCGCGTTCGTCTCGCTGAAGGTCGCGGCCACGATCGCGAAGGGCATCGTGAATCCCGAGGCGATCACGCTGAGCGTCGTTCTCGCAGGGCTCGTCGGAGCGATCACGTGGAACCTGATCACGTGGTTCCGAGGCCTCCCCTCGAGCTCGAGCCATGCGCTCATCGGGGGGATCGCAGGCGCTGCGATCGCAGCGGGAGGTCTCGACGTCGTCCAATGGAACGGCATCTGGGAGAAGGTCGTCAAGCCGGGCGTCTTCTCACCGCTCCTGGGCTTCGGGATCGCGTTCGCGCTGATGATCGCGATCATCTGGCTCGTCCGCCGCCGGACACCCAGCAAGGTGAACCGGGTCTTCCGGCGCGCACAGATCTTCTCGGGGAGCTTCGTCGCGTTCACGCATGGCACGAACGACGCGCAGAAGACGATGGGGATCATCTCGCTCGCGCTGATCACGACCGGCCACTTGAACGCGGAGGAGTTCGACGTGCCCTTCTGGGTCATCGTCTCCTCCGCGACGGCGATGGCGCTCGGGACCTATGCCGGCGGCTGGCGGATCATCCGCACGATGGGAACGCGGATCGCGAAGATCGATCCTCCGCAGGGGTTCGCCGCGCAGAGCGCGTGCGCAGGGATTCTCTGGACGACCGCGCACCTCGGGTTCCCCGTGTCCACGACGCAGACCATCTCGGGCTCCGTGGTGGGCGCGGGAGCGAGCAAGGGGTTCTTCGCGGTCCGCTGGGGAATCGCGGGAAACATCGTCTTCGCCTGGATCCTGACGCTCCCCGCGGCGGGGATCGTGGGCGCGCTCATGGAGGTCGTCACGCGCATGCCGGGGGGCGACTTGATCGTCTTCCTCCTCGCCGGCGCGATCGCTGCCACGGCGTTCCTCGGTCGTCGGTACGAGACGCGACGCCTGCTTCCCGCCCCGGCGTAGGGACGTTCTCACCCGCGGGTAACACACAGAGGCCTCGTGCCGATACACAATGCACTGATGGCGACGCGAACCCGCACGGACTCGGTGGGAACTCTGCTCAACCGAGAGCTCTCACATCTCGAGTTCCACGCGCGCGTCCTCGAGCTTGCGACCGACGAGAAACTGCCGCTCCTCGAGCGCGTCAACTACTGCAAGTTCTTCTCGTCGAACCTCGACGAGTTCTTCCAGGTGCGCGTCGCCGGCCTCCTCGGACAGGCTGAAGCCGGCATCACCGTCCGCTCGGCGGACGGCCTCACGCCCCAGCAGGCGCTCGCGCGGATCAGAGAGCGCGTCCTCGAGCTGTCAGCAGTCCAGTCGAAGCTCTGGAGGCGCGAGCTCCGCCCGGCTCTGGCCGCCGAGGGGATCACCGTCGGCGGCATCGAGGATCTCGGCTCCAAGGAGCTCGAGAAGATCGAGCGGCGGTTTCATCGCGAGATCTACCCGGTGCTGACGCCTCTGGCGGTCGGTCCCGGTCAGCCGTTCCCGTACATCTCAGGGCTCTCGCTGTCGCTCGCAATCTTCGCCGAGGATCCGGAGACGGGCGACGAGCGTTTTGCGCGAGTCAAGATCCCGGAGGGCCTCCCGCGCTTCTTCGACCTCCGAGGCCGAGGGCTGTACGTCCCGCTCGAGCAGATCATCGCCCACTTCCTGCCGACGCTCTTTCCCGGCGTCGAGATCGTCGAGCGCGCCGTGTTCCGTGTCACACGCGACGCAGACCTCGAGGTCTCCGACGATGCCGACGACCTGCTGGAGGCGGTGGAGACTCAGCTGCGACGGCGCCGGTTCGGCGATGTCGTGCGCGTGGAGGTCAGCTCGTCCGCGTCCTCGGAGATGGTCGCCCGGCTCCAGAGCGGTCTCGGCGCAGACGAGACCCAGGTGTACCGCGTGGAGGGGCTGCTCGATCTCTCGGAGCTCGTCGAGCTGGTCGAGATCGACCGCCCCGAGCTGAAGTTCGAGCCCTGGATTCCCGCGATCCCGCTCAGGCTCGCCCGGTCGCAGAGCGTCCCGCCGGCGATCTTCGACGAGATCCGGCGAGGGGATGTGCTCGTCCACCAACCGTACGGCTCGTACCGCGCGAGCTTCGAGGTCTTCGCTGATGCGGCCGTCCGCGACCCCAACGTCATCGCGATGAAGACCGCGGTCTACCGCACGAGCGACGACAGCGTCCTCGTCGGCTCCCTCATCCAGTGCGCCGAGGAGGGGAAGCAGTCGGTGTGCCTCGTCGAGCTCAAAGCGCGTTTCGACGAGCTTCGTAACATCGAGTGGTCGCGAGAGCTCGAGCAGGCCGGCGTTCACGTCGCCTACGGGTTCCCCGACCTCAAGATCCACGCCAAGATGACTCTCATCGTCCGGCGTGAAGGAGACGTGCTTCGTCGCTACGCGCACATCGGGACGGGGAACTACCACGCCTCGACGGCCCGGCTCTACGAGGATCTCGGAATCTTCACGGCGGACGAGGAGATCACGGCCGACGTCGCCGATCTCTTCAACTACATCACGGGCTTCGGGCGACCTCAGAAGTTCCGCAAGCTGCTCGTCGCGCCGTTCACGCTTCGCAGTGGGCTCGTCGACGAGATCCGGGCAGTTTCAGCCGCCGCCACTAACGGCAAGCACGCTCGGATCCGGCTGAAGCTCAACCACCTCGTCGACCCGAAGATCGTCAGCGAGCTCTACGCGGCGTCCCAGGCCGGCGCCCGCATCGACATCATCGCCCGCTCCACGTGCGCGCTTCGTCCCGGCGTCGAGGGGCTCTCGGAGAAGGTTCACGTCCGTTCCGTCGTCGGGCGCTTCCTCGAGCACAGCCGCGTCTACTCGTTCGAGGCGGACGAGCGCGTCGCGACGTACATCGGAAGCCCCGATCTCATGCAACGCAATCTCGACCATCGAATCGAGGTGCTCATGCCCGTCGAGAACTCCAGGGTACGCCATGAGATCCATGCGATCCTCGACAGCGCGCTGTCCGACGACACCAACGCCTGGGTCCTCGAGCCGTCGGGCGAGTGGCTCCGTGTCGCGACGGCCAATCCGGCCAAGGCGCACGCACACCACGAGACGATGATGCGCCGCTCGCTCAAGCGCGCACGCCGTGGTGCACGCGGCCGCGGTGCCGGGTAGCGCTCAGACGGCCTGGCGCTGACCCGTCCGAGCGGCCGCCGGAGGCTCGAGGTAGAGCGCCGGGACCAGCTCCGGCCCGCTTCGCTCCAGCACCCACACCGCGCCCTTCTCGGACGGCGCATCCCGGCCGACGAGCTTCTCGAGCACCTCCCGGTGGGTGCACGCGAGGGTGGTGTCGGGAAGGTCGACCAGCAGCGTGAGCACGTCGTCGAGCGAGACATCCGGCGCGAGCTCCCAACGCTGCTCGACAGCCAGGCCACGACTCCCGGCCAGCGGGACGACCGACTCGACGCACCGGGGAAACGGGCTCGAGACGATCTTCGTGATCTCGCGATCGGCGAGCGACCACACGAGCTGTCTCGCGACGCTCCGGCCGGACTCGTCCAGCCGCCGGAAGCGGTCCACGCCGGGTGACGACAATCGCTCGCCCGCACTGGCGTGTCTCAACAGCAACATCGTGCCCCTCCTTCGCGGGTCTCTCCCGACCCGTGTGGGGATTCTCCTGGCTCCCCGCGTGCTGGTCAAGAGGGTGAAGCGCGGTTCACCCTCTCGAAGAGAAGCGCGCCGAGCGTGCCACCGAGGATCGGCGCGGCCAGATAGATCCACAGCGATTCGAGGTCGTGAGCGACGAGCGCGGGGCCGAGCGATCGGGCGGGGTTCAGGGATGCGCCCGAGATCGGCCCGCCGACGAGCGATGCAAGCGCAATGGTGCTGCCGATCGCCACCGCTGCAGTGCCGGCGGCGCGGACATTCACGACCACCGCAAGGATGACGACGAGAAGCGTCGCCGTCATCGCGACTTCCCAGAAGAACGACTGCGCGTCCGAGCCCGAGGGCGTCGTCGCCCCGATGTCCGCGATGTCGCCGATCGAGATGCGAAGGAGCACCGCCGCCGCGATCGCCCCGCTGCACTGGGCGATCCAGTATCCGGGGACCTGCGACCACTCGAAGTGGCGCCGTGCCGCCAGGGCGAACGTCACGGCAGGATTGATGTGCGCGCCCGAGATGTGTCCGAGCGCGAAGACCGTCGCTCCGACGACGAGCCCGAAAGCGAGCGAGACTCCGACGTGCCCCAGTCCTCCGCCGTCGGCGTCCACCATGATCGCGCCGCACCCGAAGAAGACGAGCGCGAACGTGCCTGACCGCCTCCGCGGCGAGCTTCCGAGCGACCTCGGCGGTCACGCGGGAACGGCGGCGCCGGGCTCTGCGAGCAGGCCCGAGACCCGGTCGAGCGCGCCGGCCTTCAGGCTGTAGTACGCGAACGTCCCGCGCTTCTCGCGCTCGAGCAGACCCGCCCCGACGAGCTGCTTGAGGTGGTGGCTCACGGTCGGCTGGCGAATGCCGAGCAGCGGCTGGAACTCGCACACGCAGACGGGCTCGCCGTCAGCCTGCAAAAGGCAGTTGAGAATCGTGAGCCGGTGGCGGTCGGCGAGCGCCTTGAACAGGCGCTCGAGCTCCACTGCCTCGTCGGAGGAGAGCGTCGAGCCCGCGAGCGGCGTGCAGCACTCGACGAGCTGGAGGTCCTTCATCGGCGCATCGTATCGATTACTATCGATGTTATGTCACCCGAGGTGCTCTTCGTCTGCGTCCACAACGCCGGGCGCAGCCAGATGGCAGCAGGGCTCGTGACGCTGCGCTCGGGCGGTGCGGTCCGCGTTCGCTCGGCCGGCTCCGATCCTGCCGAGAACGTGAATGCCCTAGCCGTCGCGGTCATGTCCGAGATCGGCGTCGACCTCACAGATGCGTTCCCGAAGCCTCTGACCGACGAGGTCGTCCGTGCGGCAGACGTCGTCATCACGATGGGCTGCGGGGATGCTTGCCCGATCTATCCGGGCAAGCGCTACGAGGACTGGCAGGTCGGCGATCCGGCCGAGGCGTCGTCCGTCGAGGAGGTGCGAAGCATCCGCGACGAGATCGACGCGCGCGTCAGAGCCCTGCTCGAGGAGCTCGCTATCCCCGTCGTCGACTGATCGAGGCGCGGACTGAAGGACGAAGGGCGGCCGGTGAGGCCGCCCTTCGTCGGGCAGGTGGATCGGAGGGAGAAGTCAGGAGCCTTCGAGCTGCCGGCGCTTCCGGCCGGCGAACAGCTTCGCGAGGATGTTCATCACGAGCACGAAGGCAATCAGGACGAGTGCTGCCGCCCATGCGGACGCCTGGTCACCCGGGTCTGGCGACTCGGAGTTGCTGAAGATCAGGACGGGCAGCGTGGGCAGCGCGGCATGGATGTCGAACGAGATCGAGTTCGCCGCGATCGACGACGTGAAGAGAAGCGGTGCCGTCTCTCCGGCAACGCGCGCGACAGCAATCACCACGCCTGTGAGGATGCCGCCGATGGCCGCGGGAAGGACGATGTTCCAGGTCGTGCGCCACTTGGTGACGCCGAGCGCGAAGCTCGCATCACGCAGACTCCGTGGAACGACCTCGAGGATCTCCTGTGTCGCGCGAGCGACCATCGGGATCATGAGGATCGCGAGTGCGAAGGCGCCGTAAACCGCGCTTTGCCCGCGCCCGACCACAAGGATCCCGAAAACGAAGATGCCGACCACGATCGCCGGGACGCCGTTGAGGACGTCCAGCACGACCTTGAGGCCACGCGCAACCCGAGGTCGCGCGTACTCGGAGACGTAGATCGCGACGAGCACGGCCATCGGGATCGCCATCAGCATCGCCATGCCGACGATGAGCGCGCTACCGATCAGAGCGTCGGCGATGCCGCCCTTCTCGCCGTACAGCGGTCGGGGCTTCGTGAAGAAGTCGAGGTTCAGCGCGCTGAAGCCCTTTACGACGAGCGTGCCGAGAACGATCACGAGGATCCCGCAGGCGAGCACCGCGGAGGCGATCGCGAGGACACCGAAGATCTTCTCGACGATGCGGCGCCGTCGCAGCCCGTTCGACTTGACGGTGATGTCGAAGGGATCGATCGTCGTCAGCTCGCTCACACTGCCCTCCTGGCGCGCTCGAACCGCACGACGATGAACTGGGCGATGATGTTGGCCGCGAGCGAGATCACCATCAGGATCGCCGCGAGATAGAGAATCGACGAAGTCTGCTGCAGGCTCGTGGCTCCCACGTACTCGGATGCGACCTTGCTTCCAAGGGAGTCGCCAGGCTCGAACCACGACGTCGGAATGGCGTTATGGTTTCCGATCGTCTGGTTGACGGCGATGGCTTCACCGAATGCCCGTCCCAGACCGAGCAGGACAGCCGCGGCGATGCCGGGCGCCGCGTAGGTGAAGACGACACCGCGGATCGCCTCCCACCGCGTCGACCCGAGCGCGAGGGCCCCGTCCGTGAGTTCCTTCGGGACGCGGATGAAGAGCTCGCGGCAGATCGCAGACGTGATCGGGACGATCATGATCGTGAGGACGAGCGCGGCCGGGAGGATTCCCGCCTGCGAGGGCGTTCCCGAGAAGACGGGAAGGAGCCCGAGAGGCGTGTCCTGAATCCACGGCTCGAGGTGATCGCGCACCCATGGGCCGAAGACGAGAATTCCCCAGAGCCCGAGGACAACGCTTGGGATCGCGGCCAGGAGCTCGACCATGGTGGCGATCGGCGCCGCGATGCGGCGCGGTGCGATCTCGGAGAGGAACAGAGCGATCGCGATCGACAGCGGCGTCGCGATCACGAGCGCGATCACCGACGTGACGACCGTCCCGTAGATGAAGATCAGCGCGCCGAACTGCTCGGTGACCGGATCCCAGGCCTCCGTCCAGACGAAGCTCAGCCCGAACTCCTGAATCGCCGGCCAGGCCAGGTCGAAGACCTTCCAGGCGATGAGCCCGAGGAGCGCGGTCGCCGCGAGCGCGGCGGCGATCGCGATCCCCTTGAATGCTATGTCCCCCAGCCGAATGCCCTGTCGCCGAAGCTGGGTCTCCGGCGCCACGGGCTCGTACGTCGTCGTCGTCATGGGGACGCCGTGTACCTAGTTTCCTGCCCGGATCTTCTTGATCTCTCGGTACACGAAGCCGTTCACGGCCGCCGGCATCGGAACGAAGAAGAGCGGCGGGCCGAACTTCTGCCCCGCTGTCACCGCCCAGTAGACGAACTTGCGCAGGTCGCCGGCCTTGTCGCCCGAGCTCGTCGGGACGATCACGTACGTGAACGTCGAGATCGGGTACGCCCTCTTGCCGGCGCTCTTCGGCGGATCGACGATCTTGAGCTGCGAGAGTTTCGTGACCTTCTTCGGAAGCGTCGAGAGCGCCGCGGTCACACCGCGGACTCCCGGAGTCGCGAAGCCACCGGCGCGGTTCTGGATCAGCGCGAACTGGAACTTGTTGGTGATCGAGTACGCGGCGTCCACGTAGGTGAGCGCACCCTCCGTCGACTTCACGACGCCGGCCACGCCGGAGCTACCGCGTGCGCCGGTGCCCGCCGGGAAGTTGACGCTCGTGTTCCTGCCGACCTTGCTCTTCCACTGCGGGCTTACCGCCGAGAGGTAGTCGGTGAACGCGTAGGTCGAGCCCGAGCCGTCCGACCGGTAGACCGGCGTGATCTTCAGGTCGGGGAGGTTCGCTTTCGGGTTCAGTGCCTTGATCGCCCCGGCGTTCCAGTTGGTGATGTTGCCGAGGAAGATGTTGGCGAGCACAGCGCCATTGAGGCGCAAGCGGGCGTTCAGGCCAGGGATGTTGTACGGCACCGACATGCCGGCCAGCGCCCACGGGATGACCACGCAACCCTTGCAGGCCGTGAGCTGGTCAGGGCTGAGCGGCGCGTCGGATGCGCCGAAGTCGACCGTGCGAGCCGTGATCTGAGCGATGCCGGCGCCCGACCCCGTGGCCGAGTACGTGATGTCGATCCCGAGCGCGCTGCCGACCGCCGGGATCCACTTCGAGATGAGCGGGAACGGGAAGGTCGCCCCTGTGCCCACGAGCTTGCCCGCCGCTGGCTTCGCAGACGCGCTCTGCGCCTGGCCTGCGAAGACGGCGACCGCGCCGACTGTGAGCAGTGCGAGCGCCGCAAGGAAATACCGCTTCATGGTTTTCGTACCCCTTTCTCTCCGATGTCGTGTGCCCCCCGGGCGTACGGTGCGAGTGTCGGGGCCACGGTCTCGGTCATGTGCTTGCGGAAGGTGAACGTCCGGTGCGTTGGTGGTGAACGTCAGTGCGAGGCATCGGTGAACTCGCGGAACTCACCGGTCACGATGAAGGCGGTCTGCTCGCCGATGTCCACCGCGTTGTCCCCGATGCGCTCGAAGCACCGGGCGACGGTGATCTGCCGCATGCCCCACTCGAGCGCCTCGGGGTCGTTGACGTAGCCGAGCACCTCATCGAACACCTGTCGATTCGACCGATCGACGAGATCGTCGAGCTCGTGGATCCGACGCGCCTGCGCGACGTCTCGCGTCGCGAACGCATCGAGTGAGGAATGCACCATCTCGACGCAGCGCTCGCCCATGTCGACGAGGCCGTCGATGACGTCGCGCTTCGTCGCGAGGTGGCTCGAGAGCTTCGTGAGCTTCGCGATCGTGACGCACTGATCGCCCATGCGCTCGCAGTGGATGGCGCAGTGCAGCAGGGCGAGGACGAGGCGGAGGTCGGTGGCGACGGGCGTCTGCCGGGCGAGCACGAGCTGAATCTGGTTCTCCATACCCAAATAGCGATCGTCGATCTCGTCGTCGAAGGCGACGACCTCGTCGCAGAGCTCGACGTCCTGGGTACGCAGCGCGTCCACTGCTCCACGGATCGCGCGCGACACGACCTCCCCCATCTCCTGGAAGCCGGCCTCCAGCGAGTCGAGATCGGACTGGAAATCGGTCCTCATCCGAAGCGCCCCGTGACGTAGTCCTCGGTCCGCTTGTCGGACGGGTTCGTGAAGATCTTCGTCGTCAGGTCGTACTCCACGAGGATCCCGGTGCGGCCCTTGCCGTCGTCTCGTACCTCGACGCTGAAGAACGCCGTCAGGTCCGCGACGCGCGCCGCCTGCTGCATGTTGTGCGTGACGATCGCGATCGTGTAGTCGCGCTTGAGCTCATGGATGAGGTCCTCGATGCGGGTCGTGGAGATCGGATCGAGCGCCGACGCCGGCTCGTCCATGAGGATCACGTCGGGCTCGACTGCGAGCGCGCGGGCGATGCAGAGTCGCTGCTGCTGTCCGCCGGAGAGGCCGAGGGCGTTCTCCTTGAGCCGGTCCTTGACCTCGTCCCAGAGCGCGGAATGCCGGAGCACGCGCTCGACGCGCTCGTCGAGGTCCTTCTTCATGCCGAGCATGCGCGGCCCGAACGCGATGTTGTCGTAGATCGACTTCGGGAAGGGGTTCGGCTTCTGGAACACCATCCCGATCCGCCTCCGGACCTCCACCTTGTCGACCTCCGGCGCGTACAGGTTCCGGCCGTGGTAGAGCACCTGCCCCTCCACCTTCGCCCCCGCTATCTCGTCGTTCATGCGGTTGAGACAGCGGATGAACGTGCTCTTGCCACAGCCGGACGGGCCGATGAACGCAGTCACGGCGTTCTTGTGGACGTGGAGCGAGGCATCGCGCAGCGCGATCGCGCCGCCGTAGCTGACGGTGAGGCCGGCGATGTCGAAGACGACGTCGCGCGAACGAACATCGGTCGCGGCCGTGGCCGTCAACTCGCCGATCCGACGGCTGTCCAGCCCAGGTGCGGCGGTCGTCTCGTCCACGATCGTCAAGAGCACGCGTTCGCGCGTTCGTCCATGCGTCAAGTGTCACGCCGGCCCTGCGACCTCCGGGCCGACGCCTGGTGAAGATGTGGTGAGTATCCGGTGAAGCGCTACGGGGCCGGCAGCTCGCAGCGCACCTCGAGACCGCGCCCGCGGGCGCCGCGGGCCTCGACCGTTCCGCCGGCCTGCGTGACGATGTGCTTGACGATCGCGAGCCCGAGGCCGGTGCCGCGCGAGGCTCGCGCGCGATCGGCCCGGTAGAAGCGCTCGAAGATACGCGAGAGCTGGGCCTCGTCGATGCCGATTCCGTCGTCTCGTCCGGAGAGGACGACGCCGTCGGCGGAGCGTGTGACCACCAACGTGAACGTCGCGCCCGGGCCGGCATACCGGATGGCGTTCTCGGCGAGGTTCCGCGCGACGACCCGGAGCATCCGCGGCCGGATGGCGAGCTCGACGTCGTCGTCGCACTCCACGCGGAGCTCGACGCCGGCCCGTGCAGCGCGCTCCTCGAGCTCGTCGACCGCCTCGACGAGGACCGGCTTCACCGGCGCGGCGCCGAGCGCGACGACGCGTGCTCCGGACTCGAGCTCGGAGAGGAAGAGCACCTCGTCGATCAGCTCGGTGATCTGGTCGATCTCCCCGCGGGCTTGCTCGACGAGCGCGGGGACGTCCTCGCCGGGGAGCGTCGTCGTCTCGAGCAGCGTCAGGAGCCGCGCGAGCGGTGTCCGCAGCTCGTGCGAGACCGCCGCAGTGAAGCCCGCCCGCAGCTCCTCGTACGCCGCGAGGTCGCCCTCGCGCGAGAGGTACACGAGCCGCTCGCGCCGGCCGGCCACCTCGTACGCAACGACCAGCGGGATGACGCCGCGCTCGCCGGTCAGGAGATCCGACGGGAGCTGCTCGCCCTCCCGCAGGCCGTCCACCGCCTGTCGCGCGCGCCGGCTCGCGAGCAGGACCCGATCCGAGTCGTCGAGGACGACGATCGCCTCGCGGCTCTCCTCGACAAGGGTGCGCCCCCGGGTCGCGTCCGCATCCGTCACGTCGTACGGTTCTAACAGAACGCTTGCGCTTCCCTTGCTCGGCCCGGGCCTACGATCGCCAACGCAGGACGGCAACCGCGACGAGGTAGGCAATACCGGCGACCGCGCCGAGCGCCGCGTACGGGCTGCCGTCGTCGCCGCGAGCGACCTCGACGAGGAACGCGCCGATGATCACCGTGATGACGACGATCCCCGTGATCGCGGTCGCCGCCAGGTCGATCTGCCGAAAGCGCTCGTCACGACCGTCGCCGCGGAGCCCACGAATCGTCTCGCTGCGACCTCCGAGCAGGATCAACGCACCGAAGCCGACCATGACGAGGAGCGAGTAGACGCCCGTGCGCGCGTCGCCGCCGATCCACATCGCGGCGAGGAAGAGGAGCCCGAGGCCCACGGCCACCAGCGGTTGGAACCATTTCGACCTACTCATCTGCATCGAATATCTCCTCGACCGGGACGTCGAAGAAACGGCCGAGCGCCATGGCCAGCGGAAGCGAGGGCGTGTACCTCCCGGTCTCGATCGAGTTGATCGTCTGCCGGGAGACGCCCATCGCCTTCGCCAGCTCGGCCTGCGAGAGGCTGCGCTCAGCACGTCGCTCCTTGACGTCGTTGTGCATGTCGATGACAAGTTAGCTTGACATTGATCTTATGTCAAGCAGACTTGACATTGCGGCCCAGCCGCGTTCACCACCCGCTCACCGGACGGTCACCAGGTCGCCGCCCCCCGAGGCGTTCCAGACGGACACTATGGTGTCGCCGGATGGCGAAAGTCCTGATCATCGAAGACGACGACGTCATCGCGCGCGGGATGGCGCGACACCTCGAGACCGCCGGATTCGACGCCGTGGGCGTCGCGAACGGCGAGACCGGCCTGGCCCGCCTGCGCTACGAGCGGCCCGATGTCTGCGTCCTCGACCTCATGCTGCCGGGCATCGACGGCTGGCGCGTCATCGAGCAGGCGCGAGACGAAGGGATCGGGACGCCCATCGTGGTCGTCTCGGCACGCGGCACCGAGCACGACCGCGTCCACGCCCTCGAGATCGGCGCGGACGACTACCTCGTGAAGCCGTTCTCCATGAAGGAGCTCGCCGCCCGCGTCCGCGCGGCCGCTCGTCGCGGCGTCAGCGATGCAGAGCCGCGGCGCGGTGACGAGATCGAGATCGAGGAGCTGCGTCTCGACCCCGACAACGTGCAGGCGTACGTCGACGGATCGAGCGCCGATCTGACACCGACCGAGTTCCGGCTCCTCTACACCCTCGCACGAGAGCAAGGCCGCGTGCTCACGCGCGACGAGCTGCTCCAGCGTGTCTGGGGACGTCGCGCCACCCATCGCGACCGCACGGTCGACGTCTTCGTCAGAAAGCTTCGCGAGAAGGTCGACCGGCGCGCCTCGCGCCACACTTTCATCCACACGCGCTACGGCGTCGGCTACAAGCTCGAGGCAGAGCCCAAGTAGGCACGAGGCCGCGGAGCGCCGGAGCGGGCCGGGCGTGGCGAACGCTCAGGCGGCCGGGGCGGGCGCGGCTTCGACTGTCTTCGAGCGCACGCCGTCCTCGGGATTCGGAAGCATCGTGGCGACGAGCCAGGCGATCGCCGCCGCGAGGACGGCGATCGGAGCGACGTCGAACGCGGACGCGCCCATCAGGAGCGACACGAGCAGAACCGCGGTGAACGGAACCCTCAGGACCGCGGTCGTCCCCGCAGCGATCCCGGCCGCGACCGCAGGCGTCGTGTCCAGCCCTGGCAGCACGTTGGCGGCGACCATCGCGGCGGCCACGCCCAGCGCGATCGCCGGGAACACGGGCCCACCCCGGAACCCGGCGCCGAGCGACAGCGCGTACGCGAGACCCTTGGCGGCAACGAGCGCGACCAGCACGCCCGCCGATCCCTCCGCGACCACGGCCGGCAACTCGGACTGACCCGAGAAGAGGACGAGGTCGACGGGCCGGTCGGTGACCGCACGAAAGAGAACCGCCAGCACGCCGACGGCAAGTCCCGCAGCCATCAGCAGCGCAGCTGGGCCGAGTGCCCGTTGCGCCGCGATGCCGTGCGCCAGGTGGCGGATTGCTACGACGAGCACGGCGACCACGACGGCAATGAGCAGGCACCACGCGACATCGGCGATCCGCAGCGTCTCGTAGGGCGCGAGCGACGGGATCGCGAGATTCCCCTGGTGCAGCCCGTCCCACCCCGCAACCCCGGTGAAGACGATCGCTCCGGTCCCCGCGGCCACGAACCCGGGAAGGAGCGCGCGCCCGATCTGCTGCGCGGGAATCTTCCCGCCGGCGGCCGTCACCTCGAACAGGAGGAACGCGGCGATCAACGGCCCTCCGAAAAGCGCGGCTATCGCCGCGAAGGCACCGGCGAGAGCGAGGAGCTGCGCTCCGGTCCCCTCCACGCGAATCAGCCTGACCACAACCGCGCCGAGCCCGAGCCCGAGCGCGATCAGCGGGGCCTCGGGGCCGAGAACGAGCCCGAGGCCCAGAGTCGCGAGCGCGGCGGGAAGGATGCTCGCCAGCGCGATCGGGGGGATCGGGTCCGCTCCTAGACCCTCGAGCGGGGAGTGACCACCGTGTCCCGGCAGTCGAACGGCTGCCGCAACGAGCAGTCCGGCCAGCGCCGGTACGAGCGCGACGTACCACCATGCGGGCTCGCTCCATCCGAGCTCGTCGGGAATCACGTCCCACACGAGGTGGATCACGTCGTGGATCAGCGTCTGGAAGAGGACGGCCGCGAATGCGACGGGCACGCCGAGCGCCGCGGCCAGCACGAGCGTCCGAACGTAGTCCCTCGATTCCGAGCCGCGCATGTGGGCGGACACTACTTCGACCGCCGCGCGCACCCCCGAGACCGACGCCGGCGGATGCGGTCACGAGCTGCCGTTACGCGCGACATCCGATCGTGCGTTGCTGGTATAGTTCATCACGTTAATGATTAGCGACGTTACGCTTAGCCCCGAGACGGTCGCGGCCGACCTGCGACCCGTCGTGCTCCGGCTCGCCCGCGAGCTCCGCAAGGAGACGGAGCAGCTCGGGATCACCGCCCGCCAGGCGACGCTGCTCTGGCTGGTCAAGCGCAACCCCGGGCTTTCCCTCGCCCAGCTCGCCGCCGAGGAGGGAATCTCGCCGCCGGCGATGTCGGGACACATCGATCGCCTCGAGCGCGCCGGATTCCTCGAGCGAGTGCGCTCGAGCGATGACCGACGGCGTGTCGGCCTTCGTCTGACCGACGACGGCGAGCGGCTCATGCGGCGTGTTCGTGCGCGGCGGACGACCTGGCTCGCCGACCGCCTGCGTGGCCTGGAGCCGACGGAGCTCGAGACCGTCGAGGCCGCCCTGCCTGCGCTCCTTCGACTCGTCGGAGACGAGGCGTGACGACGATCGCCTTCGCTCTCAGGGCGCGTACGTTTCGAAGCCTCAGGCGGCACCGCAACTACCGGATCTTCTTCACCGGGCAGGTCGTCTCCCTCGCCGGCACGTGGATGCAGAACGTCGCGCTGGCGTGGCTCGTCATCGAGCTCTCCGGATCGCCGCTCGCGATCGGCGCCCTCGCGTTCTGGCGCTTCGTCCCGTTCACCATCTTCGGTCTCGTTGCCGGCGTCGTCGCCGACCGCATCGAGTCGCGCAAGCTCGTGATGGCGACCCAGGCGGGCGCGATGCTGATCTCGATCGCCCTGGCCGTCGTCACGCTGACGGATACGGCGACGCTGCCCATCGTCTACCTGCTTGCCGCCCTCGGCGGCGTCGCGCTGGCCTTCGACGCGCCCGGTCGCCAGTCGCTGACGTTCCAGATGGTCGGGCCGCGCGAGCTTCCGAACGCGGTCGCGCTCAACTCCGGGCTCTTCAACGGGTCGCGGGTGATCGGCCCGGCGATCGCCGGGGTCGTGATCGCCACCGTCGGCACGGGTCTGTGCTTCGTCCTCAACGCGGTGAGCTTCCTCGCGGTGCTGGCCGCGCTCGCGATCGTCCGCGAGGAGGAGTTGCGGCCGATCGTCCGCGATCCCTCGACGCGCGTGATCGAAGGCCTTCGCCGTGGGCTCGCATATGCGTGGAACGACCCGCAGCTTCGTCTGATCCTCACGGTGGTGACGGTGGTCGCGACGGTCGGCTTCAACTTCCACGTCCTCGTCCCGCTCCTCGCCGCCGACACGCTCCACGTCGGGCCGGAGGGCTTCGGCCTGCTGTCGGCATCGTTCGGGCTCGGCGCACTCGTCGGCGCGCTCGCGACGGCGACCTTCCGCGAGGCGAGCTGGCGCCTCTTCGCGATCGGCACGGCGTCGTTCGGCGTCCTGGTCATCCTGCTCGCCCCGGTCCACAACGCGTACCTCGCGGGGACGCTGCTGTTCGGAATCGGCGTCGCCTTCACGCTCTTCACCGCGAATGCGAACGCGCTCGTCCAGCTCGCCGCGCCCGACCATCTGCGCGGACGCCTGATCGGCCTCTACCTGTTCGCGTTTCTCGGGCTGGCGCCCGTCGGCGGCCTCTTCGCCGGCTGGCTCGCACAGGTGGGCGGGACGACGCTCGCCTTCGCCGTCGCCGGCGTGGTCTCCCTCGCCACGATCGGCCTCGCCAACGCCAGCCGCTCACGGATCTCCGCACCGGCGCTCTCGAACGCTCGGTAGCCGGCGCAGCCGGAGCTCCCGGAATAGGCTGACCGGCGTGGATGCCTACCGCACGCCCGACGAGCGGTTCGTCGGGCTCCCCGGCTACGACTTCGAGCCGCGCTACCTCGAGCAGGACGGGCTGCGGATGCACTACGTCGACGAGGGCGCAGGTGATCCCGTGCTGCTCCTGCACGGCGAGCCGACCTGGGCCTTCCTGTACCGCAAGGTGATTCCGACGATCGCCGGTGCCGCTCGTGCCGTCGCGCCCGACTACTTCGGGTTCGGCCGCTCGGACAAGCCGACGCGGATCGCGGACTACTCCTACGACTTCCACTACGCGTCGATCGAGCGCTTCGCGGACGAGCTCGACCTGTGCGCCGCCACCGTCGTCGTGCAGGACTGGGGCGGCCCGATCGGCCTGCGGCTCGCGGTGGAGCGGCCGGATCGGGTCGCGCGGCTCGTGATCCTCAACACCGGGATCGGAGCCGGCCGCGCGCCTTCCGAGGAGTGGCTGCGCTTCCGGGAGCTCGTCCGCCGGGTCGGTACCGAACTCGTACCCGGTCAGCTCATCAGGATCTCGGCAGTCACGGAGCTGGCAGACGACGTCGTGGAGGCATACAACGCGCCGTTCCCGACGCCGGAGTCGAAAGCCGGCGTGCTTGCGTTTCCCGAGCTCGTCCCGACCGAGACCGACCATCCGAGCGCCGCGAAGATGCTGGAGGTGCGCGCTGCCCTAGAGCAGTGGGAGCGCCCGGCGCTCGTCCTCTTCTCGGACTCCGATCCGATCTTCACGACCACCGCGGCCGAGCACATGGCGTCACGCATCCCGGGCGCCGGGCCGGCCGAGACGATCGCCGGCGCAGGTCACTTCCTGCAGGAGGAGAAGGGCGAGGAGATCGCCGAGCGGGTCGTTCGCTTCCTGGCGGAGAGCTAGCCCGGTACGACCCAGGTGTCGCCCGAGTGGAGAAGCGCTTCGAGCTCGCCGTGTCCGTGCTGCTCGCGCGCTGCCTCGAGCTGCTCGCTCATGAGATCGTCGTAGACCGATCGCTCGACCGAGCGGAACACGCCGAGCGGCACAGCGCCGTGGCTCTCGAAGGTGATCCGCGAGAGCGCGAAGGCGAGACTCGCCTGCGCGTGGCTCGCGTCGTGGACGAGGAGCGAGTTCTCACCCGCCTCCGAGACGTCCACGACGCGAAGAGATCCGTCGGGGTACTGCTGGACGCCCTTCTCGCCTTCCGTCCCGAAGCGGATCCGGGCGCCGTCCTCGAGATAGACGCGATTCCCCTTCTCCTCGCGGACGAAATCGAAGGCGCCGTCGTTGTAGATGTTGCAGTTCTGCAGGATCTCGACGAACGCCGACCCGCGATGCCGGGCGGCTGCGCCTAGCACCTCGGTCAGCCCCTTCTTGTCCGTGTCTATCGCGCGCCCGACGAACGACGCTTCCGCGCCGATCGCGATCGAAAGTGGGTTGAAGGGGTAGTCGAGCGAGCCCATCGGTGTCGACTTCGTCACCTTTCCGACCTTGGAGGTGGGTGAGTACTGGCCCTTCGTGAGCCCATAGATCTCGTTGTTGAAGAGGAGGATCTTCAGGTTCACGTTGCGGCGCAGCGCGTGGATCAGATGGTTCCCACCGATCGAGAGCGCGTCGCCGTCACCCGTGACGACCCAGACCGAGAGGTCCGGCCGCGTCACCGCAAGGCCGGTTGCGATCGCCGGCGCGCGGCCGTGGATCGAGTGCATCCCGTACGTCTGCATGTAGTACGGGAAGCGCGCCGCGCAGCCGATCCCGGACACGAACACGATCCGCTCGCGCGAGAGGCCGAGCTCGGGCATGAAGCCCTGGATGACGTTGAGGATCGCGTAGTCCCCGCAGCCCGGGCACCAGCGGACCTCCTGGTCGGACTTGAAGTCCTTGCTCGTCAGCTGAACCAGGTGCCCGTTGCCGTCGGCCATCAGGAGTCCACCAGTGCCGTGATCGCGTCCGCGAGCTCGGTAGCCCGGAACGGGCGGCCACGCACCTTGTTGTACCCGGCGGCGTCGACGAGGAATTGCGCGCGGATGAGCAGCCGCAGCTGTCCCAGGTTCATCTCCGGGATGAGCACCTTCTCGTAGGCGCGCACGACCTCGCCCGTGTTGCGAGGGAACGGGTTCAGATGGTGCAGGTGTGCCGTTGCAACGTTCCGTCCGCTCGCACGGACGTGCCGAGCGGCCGCACCGATCGCGCCGTGCGTCGATCCCCAGCCGAGAACGAGCGTGTCCGCACCGTCCGGATCGTCGACCTCGAGCTCGGGGATGTCGGCGGCGATCCCGGCGACCTTCGCCGCACGCAGGCGAACCATCCGGTCGTGGTTCTCGGGGTCGTACGAGACGTTCCCGGTCTCGTTCTCCTTCTCGAGACCGCCGATCCGGTGCTCGAGGCCCGGCGTTCCCGGGATCGCCCACGGGCGCGCGAGCGTCGCCGGGTCGCGCTTGTAGGGGAGGAACTCGCCGTCGTCTCCGTTCGGGCCGGACGCGAACTCGGTCGAGATGTCCATGAGCGCCGCGACGTCGGGGATGGCCCAGGGCTCGGAGCCGTTGGCGAGGTAGGCGTCCGAGAGGAGGAAGACCGGAGTGCGGTACTTGATCGCGATGCGCACCGCTTCGATCGCGGCGTGGAAGCAGCCCGACGGAGTCGAGGCGGCGACCACGGGCACGGGCGACTCGGAGTTCCTGCCGAACAGGACCATGAGCAGGTCTGCCTGCTCCGGCTTCGTCGGCATGCCGGTCGACGGTCCGGCCCGCTGCACGTCGACGATCACGAGCGGGAGCTCGAGCGTGACCGCCAGACCGACCGTCTCGGACTTCAGCACGATCCCCGGGCCTGCGGACGTCGTGACGCCGAGCGCGCCGCCGAACGCAGCCCCCAGCGCGGCGCCCGACGCCGCGATCTCGTCCTCGGCCTGGAACGTCCGCACGCCGAAGTGCTTCAGCTGCGCGAGCTGCTCGAGAACGTCCGAGGCCGGGGTGATGGGATAGGCGCCGAGGAAGAGCGGCAGCCCCGAGAGCTTGCTCGCGGCGACGAGCCCGTACGTCAGCGCCGTGTTCCCCGAGACCTGGCGATAGGTCCCCGGCGCGAGCGGTGCGGGCGCGATCTCGTAGGAGACCGCGAAGTCCTCGGACGTCTCGCCGTAGTTCCAACCCGCTTTGAACGCCTTCGTGTTCGCCTCGACGATCTCGGGGCGCTTCGCAAACTTCTGCTCGATGAAGCCGATCGTCCCCTCGACGGGCCTGTTGTAGAGCCATGACATCAGGCCGAGCGCGAAGAAGTTCTTCGAGCGCTCCGCCTCGCGCGACGTCACGCCGTCGATGCTCTTGAGGGCCTCGATCGTCATCGACGAGAGCCCGACCGGGTGGACGTGGAAGTCGGCGAGCGAGCCGTCGTCGAGCGGGTTCGACAGGTAGCCCGCCTTCTGCAGGTTGCGCTCGTTGAACGCGTCCGTGTTGGCGATGACCGTCCCGCCCTTCGCGAGATCGCCGAGATTGACCTTGAGCGCGGCGGGGTTCATCGCGACGAGCACGCTCGGCTGGTCGCCGGGCGTGAGGATGTCGTGGTCGGCGAAGTGCACCTGGAAGCCGGACACGCCGGGAAGCGAGCCGGCCGGCGCGCGGATCTCGGCCGGGAAATCGGGGAGCGTCGCAAGGTCGTTCCCGAAGAGCGCCGTCTCGCTCGTGAAGCGGTCGCCCGTGAGCTGCATCCCGTCGCCGGAGTCGCCGGCGAACCGGATCACGACCCGTTCGAGATGCTCGACGGGCTTGCTCGTAGCCACGTTCGAGGTATAGCTGATGCGGCGGCGTTGAGGCCCACTTGTAACGAAAGAAGTGGCGGCTGCTAGTGGAAGCTGCGAACCGGCGGCGAAGCCGCCGGCTTCAGGGATCGTCGCGCAAGCGGGATCCGCGATCGCGGATTCCGCTTGCTGCGGGAAAACCTAGCTCAGCCTGTAGACGATGCGGCCGCGGGTCAGGTCGTACGACGAGAGCTCGATGCGAACGCGATCGCCCGGGAAGACCCTGATGCGATAGCGCTTCATCCTGCCCCCCATGTACCCAAGCGCCTCGTGCCCGTTGTCGAGCCGGACGCGGAACATCCGGCTGCGGAGGGCCTCGATGACCTCACCCTCGACTTCGAGCTTCTCTTCCTTCTCTTTCATTCAGAGCTCCTTGTCTCGGGGAGATGCCGTGGCCGCACTGTGACATACCGTGCGGCCACGACTCCCAATTCCCTACGACGCGACGGGGATGACGTTCGTCGCCTCGGGGCCCTTCTGACCCTCGCGCGGCTCGAACTCGACGCGCGAGCCCTCGGAAAGGCTCTTGAACCCATCACCGGCGATGTTGCTGAAGTGCACGAAGAGATCCTTCGAGCCCTCGTCCGGGGTGATGAAGCCGTACCCCTTGCTGTCGTTGAACCACTTGACGGTTCCAGTTGCCATAGAAAACACCTCCCTTACCAAAACTCACGAACGGGTAAGGAAGGCGCAGCGCGCGAACCGGACTCGCTCTTGATTTACCGCCGAGAACCTTAGCAGCCTGCGGGCTTCAAACGGCTTCGGCGAGCAGCGCGCCGACGTCGAGCGGCGCGGTCCCGATGCCCACGCTGCCGTCGGGATTCACGGGCCACTCCTCCCGCGGCCGATCGCGGTAGAGCTCGACGCCGTTTCCGTCCGGGTCCTGGAGGTAGAGCGCCTCGCTCACGCCATGATCGGAGGCGCCGTCCAGCGGAATCCCGGCGTCCACGAGCCGCCGCAGCGCGTCCGCGAGCGCCTTGCGATCCGGATAGCGGATCGCCGTGTGATAGAGCCCGGTGTGCCCGGGCGGCGGCGGCGTCCCGCCTTTCGACTCCCACGTGTTGAGGCCGATGTGATGGTGGTAGCCGCCGGCGGAGATGAATACCGCCTGGTCGCCATAGCGCGCCTGCTCCTCGAAGCCGAGAACACCGACGTAGAAGGCGAGCGCGCGGTCGATGTCTGCGACCTTGAGGTGAACATGCCCGATGTCCACCCGGGGATCGAGTCGTTGCGGCGTCATGCCATGAGACTAACGCTGCGGTACCGGACGCCGAGAGCCCCGCGGCTGCGGGGCTCTCGCGACCACTTCTCTCAGTGTCCGAGCTAGGCGCTCTTCTTCGTCGCGTTCCTCCCGTGCACGAGGAACTTGACGCACTGACCCTGGTTCTTGAAGGTCGGGCTCGTAAAGGTCTTCCAGCCACCCTTCTTGCACGGGCGCGCGAAGTCGGCCTTGCCCGGTGCGGGCTTCTGCACCTTGCCGTTGATCGTGATCTTCGTGAGGTCGGCTGTCCCCTGGACGTCGATGAGCACGCTCACGGACTCGATCGTGCCCGTCGGGGTCGGGACCTGCTGGCCGGCTGCGGCGAGCGTCGCGGCCGTGAACGTGTAGGTCGCCGTGCCATTCGCATTGATCGTCGGCGTCACGTTGTTGCAGCCGAGGAAGAAGAAACCGGTCGTCGTCTCGACGTTGAAGCGCGGCGATCCTCCCTGGCACTGGCTCGTGCTCGCCAGGGTGAAGGACGCGGACTGAAACGTCTTGCCACTCACGCCGGTGATGTCGGCGCCTGCGGCCGCGTTCGTGGCCGTTGGGCAGTTCTTCTCGAGGTGCAACGTCTTCGTCTTCTTGATGAATGCCGCCTCGACGCAACCGGTAGAGCCCGGGTCGAACACGCCCGGAACGACCGCCGCCGAGGCCGAGACGGTGAAGACGAGTGTTGCGGCAATCACGCCGGTGACTAGGAGCTTCTTCATCTGTCGGTCCCCCTTTGAGTTTTCGTGCTTCAACAGGGGATTTCTTCTCCACGAGCTCCCGGTTGCACACCCTCGAGTGCCGGGCTTTACAGGGTTCTTACGGATCGTGCCTCGATCGAGGGAGCGCCGTCACTCGTCTGCGCAAGCATTCGCGAATGTAGCGATCGGCGGCACGCCCGACGGTGGGGGGAATGTCCCTCGGGTGTCGCTGCTTTTCGGAGCTTGACATTCAGTATAGTGCTAGTAATACTAGCGCCATCAGACTAGGGAGGTTGCCGTGACCATTTCCGCTCCGCCTCGCCCACGCGATCCCGTTGATCGCCAGGAAGTCGAGGCTCTCGTCGAGGCACTTTTCGAAGAAGCGAGACAGCGCGCACGACGACGTCGGCGCGTTCGTCTCGCCATCGTGGCGTGCGTGGCGCTCGTGGGAGCTACCGCGCTGGCGGTCTTCGAGCGCGCAGCCGAGTCGCAGAACTCGTCCCCGACGCTCACGGCACGGTCGGGCGTCGCAGCCGGCAAGGTCAAGGTCGTCATCGCTGGGACCAACGACAACTACGACGTCCGCGACGGAAGCCTGGCGGGCATCGGAGCCTTCAAAGCGAGCGGAGCCGTCAGGGACACGGGCAAAGCCCTCGCCTACCGGACGGTGAACTCACAGGGAACGTTGATCACGCTCCGCTATGTCGCCAAGGGCAAGAAGGGCACGATCACCTACGTCGTCAAGGTCGACACGAACGCCAACACCTCGCGGTGGACGATCGCATCCGGCACGAGGGCATACAAGGGTCTGCACGGCAAGGGCACCGAGACCGAGAACGGGAGTTACACCGTCAGCACTCTCAGGGGAACGGTGTCAGGCTGACGACGACATAGCCGTGACTCGATAACGGTGTCAGGACAAAGGCCGCGTGCAAACGTCGTCTTCGCTAGGGCGCTCTCAGCTGCTTGGCGCCATGTCGGTGCTCGTCTCCGCGACGTTCGAGTCCGCGTCCGCTTGCGCCGGCCCCGACGAGCGCGCCTTCGCTGGCAGGCCGAGGGCGAGCCCCGCAGCGACCCACACCGTGAACGCGATCCAGTGGATCCCGATCACGTCCGTCTGCAGGCCGATGGCCAGGACCGTGGCGAACGCTGCAGCGAGCCACGCCTCCCGCCGCCACAGGCCCGCGAGCACCGCAAGGCTCCAGAAGGCGAACGCGAGGACGCCTGCGACGCCAGCGTCGACACCGAGCTCCGTGTACGTCGACTCGCCGGCGCGGATCTCGACCCCGGTCCGCTTCGCGACGACGCCTGCGTTGCCGAGGCCGTACCCCTGTGGATGGTCGATGACGACACGCACACCGTCGCGCAGGTTCTGCCAGTGGCTCTCCGTCGAGGACTCGTCACCCGAGAACGAGTTGCCGCTCGTGCCGCCCTGCTGCTGGGCGTGCTGGCGAAGCCATTCGAGCTCCTCCGGCGTGTAGCTCGTCGACGGCCCGATCGACGGGTAGACGGAGAGGAAGAGCGCTCCCGCGGCGACGGAGGCGGCGGCGAGCACGGCGGGGACGATCCGGCGCTGGGCCAGCGCCAGGACGACCAGCCCGAACGCCAGCGCGGCGAGCGCAGCGCGTGTGTGCGTGAAGAGCAGCGCGACGTAGAGCAGGAGCGCGAGGAGTCCCCACCACCACCGAAACGGGCGGCTGGCGACGTAGATCAGCGCGACCACGAGTGCATAGGCGCTGGCGAGCGGCGAGAGGAAGGTCGAGACGAGACGCCGGATCGGGTTGTCCTCGTCGCCCGTGTTGTAGACCCAGTTCTCCGGCAAGCCGGACAGGCCGAGGTACTTGAGGTCGAGCTGCTCGCGGTACCAGCCGGGAACGCCGGAGTCGCGCCACGACTGGAGCGAGATGAAGGCGAGGTCGGCGAGCCCCACGACCGCGACGACGACCGCCGACAGCGCGATCCAGCCTTCGATCCGGCCGCGCTCCTCCCACGCGAGAGCGGCCAGCCTGCCGAGGGCATACGCACCGACCGGGAACAGGTGATGGCGAAGCGCGAGCAGCTCTCCGCGCGCTGTCGCCTCGCCGCCCAGCACGTCCTGCGGGATTGCCCAGTACACGACGATCACTGCGGCATAGGTCACCGCGAGGACGTCCGCAGCTTTCACCGCCGGGAGGTGCCGCACGTGCCATGCGACGACGACGAGCGCGACGAGGAGCAGCGCCTCCTTCCACGCCGCGACGACGTCCAGCGTCGTCCCCCGCACGCCGAGGTCCCACAGCTGCGCCATCGCGGCGTTGTGCAGGACGAGCCCGACGACGAGGATCGCGACTGCGATCCCGGTGAAGCGTCGCGCGCTAATCGACGATCGCCACCAGGGTCATGCCGAGACCGACGATGCGGACGCGGCCCGGGAAGAGGGCTTCGAGGCTCCGCCGCGTCAGGAGGTCGATGTCGGTCGCGAACCCTTTCCGGGTCTTCCGATAGACGGGGTGAGCCAGGCCGTCCGGCAGCCAGTGGACGAGGGGAAAGCGCGTGTGCACCTCGACGGGGAAGCGCCGATTCGGCGTCGTGATGAAGACGCGTCGCCCGACGCGGATCGCCTCGGACACGAGCTTGCGCTGGCGCTCGCGTCCTCCGACGTGCTCGATGACCGCGTTCGAGAAGACCACGTCGAAGTGGCCGTCGGGGAAGGGCAGCGAGCATGCGTCGCCCTGCACGTACGGGATCTCCGGATAGCGGGCACGGAAGCCGTCGCCGTCGTGGAGGCCGAGCGCGGTGATGCGCTCGGGCCACGGATAGTGCTCCTCGAAGAAGTTGAGCGTCGCACAACCGTCTCCGCCGTCGCCGAAGCCGCGCTCGTCGGCGCCGACGTCCAGCACGGTTGTCTCCGGCGTGGGGTGCAGCTCGTCGAGGAAGAGCCGCAGCTTGCGCTCGCGCGAGCGGAGGGAGATGGCGTCGACGAGCTGCATCGCGGGAAGTATCCGGTCAGCAGGGGCCGGTAGGGTGCCGCGATGGTCGAAGCGGTGCTGCGAGCGCAAGGCCCGTACTCACTTCGACTGACGGCCGGGACGGACACGTGGACGGCTCGACTCGCCGGTGAGCGCTGGGCCTCCGCGCAGCAGTCGCCGGACGGACGCGTGACCGTGCGCGCAGCGGATGAGCTCGCGGTCCACGAGGCACGCTTCATGCTCGCGCTCGACGACGACACGAGCGAGTTCCATCGGCGCTTCGCCCGGGACCCGCTGCTCGGCCCGACCGTGCAACGACTGCGCGGGATGCGAACGCGACGTAAGGCGACGGTGACGCACGCTGTCGTCCATGCCGTGGCGGGCCAGCTGATCCAGGCGTCGAAGGCGCTCGAGATCGAGCGCGCGATCATCCGCGGCTGCGGCGAGGATCCACCCGGCCGCGAGGCGGTTGCCGGTCTGTCTCCCGCTCGACTCACGAGCTACGGGCTCGCCGCGAGCCGGGCCGCGACCCTGACGAGGCTCGCTCGCGGCCTCGACCTCGAAGGGCTGCGCGGTCGGCCCGACGCGTTGGTGCGGCTCGAGCGCGAGCGGGGCGTCGGCCCCTGGACCGTCGGGGTCGTGGCGCTGCAAGGCCTCGGCCGCTACGACACCGGGCTCGTGGACGACCTCGCGCTCGTGAAGCTTCTCGCCTCGCTGCGCCGGCGCTGGCCCGAGCCGGGCGAGACGGCGGAGCTCCTCGACTCGTACGACGAGTGGCAGGGGCTGGCGAGCATCTACCTCCTGCAGGGGTTCAAGCGCGGGCTCGTGCCCGGCGCGAGCATGGATCGGGCACGGCTCGTGCGCTCGTCCGCGCGGCGCGCAGCCTAGGGACCGGTCGTAGACTCCTCCGCATGGTCGACGCCCGCAAGATCGCGATCCTCGGCGCCGGGCGAATCGGCGAGTCGCTCATCTCCGGGCTGCTGTCGTCGGGCTGGCGCGAGCCGTCGGAGGTCTCGGCGACGACGCGCCGGGCCGAGCGCGTCGCCGAGCTTCGCGACCGCTACGGCGTGGACGCGACACTCTCCAACCACGACGCAGTGGCCGGTGCGGCGCTCGTCGTCATCGCGGTCAAGCCGCAGGACATCGAGGGGCTGCTCGGCGAGATCGGGACGCTCATCCTCCCCGAGCAGACGGTGCTCTCCGTGGCTGCGGCGATACCGACCGCGCGCATCGAGAGCAGGCTCCCGGACGGCGTGCCGGTTGTTCGGGCGATGCCCAACACGCCCTCGACCGTCCACGAGGGGATCGCCGGGCTCTGCGCCGGTGCGCACGCCGGTGACGACCACCTCGATCTCGCGCAGGAGGCGCTGGCGCACCTCGGCGCCGTCGTTCGGGTGCCGGAAGCGTCGATGGACGCGATCACCGCCGTGTCGGGATCGGGGCCTGCGTACTTCGCGCTCCTGGCGGAGGCGATGATCGAGGCCGGGATCCTGCTCGGCCTCTCGCGCGAGATCTCGACACAGCTCGTCGTGCAGACGATGCTCGGCACGGCGAAGCAGCTGCGCGACGAGAAGATGCACCCGGTGGAGCTCCGCGAGATGGTGACGTCGCCGGGCGGAACGACGATCGCAGCCATCCGCGAGCTCGAGATCGCAGGCGTGCGTGCGGCCTTCCTGAACGCGATCCAGGCCGCGATGATGCGCTCGCGGGAGCTCGCGGCGGGCGACCCGTAGTCAGCTCGGGAGCAGCGGCGACGTGAGCGGCACCGAGCTGCCACGCTCCGCCGCAAGCGCCTGGAGCGCGAGCACGGTGTCCGCGACGGCGATGTCCTCGAGGAACTCGTCTCGCGCCTCGAAGTCGTCGAGCAGCGCACGGATCGCGCGCTCGTAGCCGGATTCGTCGGATCGCGCGAGCGCGACGAGTGCATCGGTCACACCGCGTGGGATCGCCTCCGCGCCGACGAGTGTCTCGGCGAGAGGACCGACAGCGGCGTCCTCGCCGCGCACGAGGAGCGCGAGCGCCGCGGCATACCTCCCGATAGGGCTCTCCGAATCGGCGGCTCCGGCGTCGAGGGCCCAGCCCGCGTCCTGACGCGCCCCCGCGAGGTCGCCGGCGATCAGCCGCGACTTCATGGCGCCGATGGGTCTGCCCCAACTTCCGGGCGGCGCGTCGGGCCAGCTCTCGCGATAGGTCTCGGCCGCGCGCACGAGCCACACGTTCGCCTCGTTGCTCTGGCCGAGCATGAGCTGGGAAAGGCCAGCCGCCCAGGCCGCGTTACCCATGCGCGTGAGCTGCCGCTGTCGCTCGTCCGGATCGTCGGGAAGGCGCGCAGCGCCGTCCGCGAAACGCTCTCGTGCGCGCGCGGCGCGTTCCTCCCAGTCGGCCATCGCCTCGGAAGTATCGTCTCGGCCGTGGCGGAACTGCACGAGGTGGTCTACATCGACGGCGTGCGCACCGCGTTCGGCCGGGCGACGCCGGACGGCTTCTTCGCGAAGACGCGGGCCGACGACATGGCGGTCAAGGCGGTGCGCGAGGTGCTCCGGCGCAATCCTCAGCTGCCGCCCGAGCGTGTCGACGACGTCGTCTTCGCCGCGACCGCGCAGGTCGGAGACCAGGGGCTCACCCTCGGACGTGACGTCGCGCTCCTCGCCGGGCTCCCGACAACGGTGCCCGGCTTCGCTGTCGACCGCATGTGCGCGGGCGCGCTGACGGCGACAACTGCGGGCGCCGGGGAGATCGCGATGGGCGCCGCTGATGTCATCCTCGTCGGCGGGGTCGAGCACATGGGTCACCACCCGATGGGCGCCGACGTCGACTTCAACCCGCGCTTCGTCGCCGAGCAGCTCATCGACGAGTCGGCGGCCGTGATGGGCCAGACCGCCGAGAATCTCCACGACGCGTTCCCGCAGCTGACGAAGGAGGCGGCCGACGCATACGCGGTCGAGTCGCAGCGACGAGCCGGCAAGGCGTGGGACGACGGCGTGATGGACGAGATCGTGGTACCGATGTCCGTGTTCACGGACGACGGCTGGACCGTCGCCGACCGCGACCAGTTCCTCCGCCCGGACACGACCATCGAGGCGCTCTCGACACTGCGCACGCCGTTCCGCGCCGGCGGCCGTGTGACGGCGGGGAACTCGGCCGGCCTGACGGACGGCGCCACGGCGGCGCTCATCGCCTCCGAGCCGGCAGCCGCCGAGCTCGGCCTCGAGCCGAGGATGCGCCTCGCCGGATTCGCATACGCGGGTGTCGCGCCCGAGCTGATGGGACTCGGCCCCGTCCCGGCCACCGAGAAGGTGCTCGCACGCGCCGGGTTGACCACCGACGACATCGACCTCTTCGAGCTGAACGAGCCATTCGCCGTCCAGGTGCTCACGTGGTGCGACGGGGTCGGGGTCGCACCAGACGATCCGCGCCTGAACCCGTACGGAGGAGCGATCGCGTGCGGCCACCCGCTCGCCGCGACGGGCGTGCGCCTGATGGCCCAGCTCGCGCGCGGCTTCCACGACCGGCCCGGTTCGCGCTACGGCTTGACCGCGCTGTGCATCGGCCTCGGTATGGGCGCGGCGATCCTCTGGGAGAACCTCCAGAACGGTGGCTAGCTCTCCGACGCAGTTCAAGCTTCAGAAGGTCTCCACGCGCGTCGGCCCGATCGCGCTCGTGACGATGGACAACGGCGAGGACTGGCAGAAGCCGAACACGTTCGGCGAGGCCGCGCTTCGCTCACTCGAAGGGGTTCTCGACCAGCTGCGCGCGCGCGACTGGCGCGGCTTGCTGCTCACCGGCAAGCCGTTCGTCTTCGCCGTCGGCGCGGACATCGGCGAGTTCGGAGAGATCACGCCGGAGCGCGCGCGGCTCGGCGGCGAAGCGGGCCACGAGCTGTTCGGCCGGATCCGCGAGCTCCCGTTCGTCACCGTCGGCGCGATCAACGGCGCGGCGGTCGGCGGCGGAGTCGAGATCGCGCTGCACTGCGACTACCGCACGATCGCTTCGTCGGTCCGGCACTTCGCCTGTCCGGAGGTCTTCCTCGGCCTCATCCCCGGCTGGGGCGGGACGCAGCTCGTGCCACAGCTCGTCGGCGCCGAGCAGGCCGTGAAGTTCGTCGTCGAGAGCCCGCTGCGCCAGAACCGCATGCTGAGCGCGCCGCAGGCCCTCGAGGTCGGGTTCGCCGACGCGCTCCTGGAGCCGGTGGAGTTCCTCGACGAGTCGGTCGCGTTTCTCCTCGACAAGGTCGAGGAAGGTGCCGGCAAGCGGCGGCCGAGCGCCGATCTGTCCGACATCGGCGAGGTCTGTCGCAAAGCTCGCTCGCGCCTCGACGGACAGGTGCACGGCGCCGCGCCGGCTCCGTATCGCGCGCTCGACCTCATCGAAGGCGCCGCCACCTGGTCGCTGGAGGAGGGGTACCGCGCCGAGGAGGACGCGCTGGCCGAGCTGCTCCCGGGCCTGCAGGCCCAGGCTTCCGTCTATGCGTTCAACCTCGTCGAGCGACGCGCGAAGCAGGGTGTCGGAATGCCCGGCGCCGAGCCGCGCCGCGTGCAGGAGGTCGGCATCGTCGGCGCAGGGCTCATGGCGCGCCAGCTCGCATTGCTGTTCCTCCGCCGTCTCGAAGTCCCGATCGTGCTCCGCGACCTGACGCAGGAGCAGATCGACGACGCGTTGGCGTGGATCCGCGACGAGCTCGCCGACCTCGTGACGCGCGGGCGCCTCGGCGAGGGCAAGGCGCGGTTCCTGGGATCGCTCGTTACCGGCGGGACGGCGTGGGACGTCTTCTCGAGCTGCGACCTCGTGCTCGAGGCGGTCTTCGAGGAGATGGACGTGAAGAAGGAGGTCTTCGCCGAGCTCGAGCGCGTCGTCTCGTCCGAGTGCGTTCTCGCGACGAACACGTCGTCGCTCTCCGTGACCGAGATGAGCGCCGGCCTCGAGCACCCCGAGCGCGTCGTCGGGATGCACTTCTTCAATCCGGTCGCCCTGCTTCCGCTCGTCGAGCTCGTGCGAACGCCGCAGACCGACGACGCGTCGCTTGCGACCGTCCAGGCGGTCACGAAGAAGCTCCGCAAGACCGGCGTCTTGGTGCAGGACGCCACGGGGTTCGTCGTGAACCGACTCCTCGGCCGCCAGGGCTCGGTCATCACGCAGGCTCTCGACCACGGCAACACGGTCGACGAGACGGACGAGGCCGTTCTGCGCATGGGCCTGCCGATGGCGCCGTCGGTGCTCCTGCAGCTCGTCGGCCCGAAGGTGGCGAACCACGTTCGCCACCAGCTCCACGACGCGTGGCCCGACCGCTATCCGCTCTCCGAGACGCTCGAGAGCCTCGCGGAGGGCGGTGAGCCCGTCGTCGTCGAGCACGCGCCACGGAGCGTCGAGGAACTCCACACCGCGGTGCTGGAAGCGCTGGCGGACGAGTCTCGCCACATCCTCGAGGACGGCGTCGTCGCGGAAGCTGCCGACATCGACACCTGCCTCCTCCTGGGAGCGGGCTTCCCGTTCTGGCTCGGCGGGATCACGAAGCACCTCGATCAGACCGGCGTGTCGGAACGCGTCGTCGGCCGGCCACTCGCCGAGATCGTCGCGAAGTAACCTGCGCGGATGGTTGCGGGCCGCATCCGGCACACCGTTGCGTTCACACTCGCCCATCGGCGGGGATCGGCGGAGGAGCGTGACTTCCTCCAGGCCGCGGAGAGCCTCGCGGCCATCCCCGGCGTCGAGGCGTTCGAGCTGCTCGACGAGGTCAGCCCGAAGAACGACTACCGGTTCGGGCTCGCGATGGAGTTCGAAGATCGAGCTGCGTACGAGCGGTACAACGAGCATCCCGACCATGTCCGCTTCGTCGAGGAGCGCTGGTTGTCAGAAGTGAGCGCGTTCCTCGAGCTCGACTACACGACGCGCTGAGACACCGCTCCAGCGGCGCACGAAACGCGGACACCCGTGCTGAGGCCGGCGACTGAGGTATGCTCCGACCGGTAGCGCTCGCCGGTTCATCAGACGCGAGCGGCACACACTTAGGAAGGAGCGGCACGGAAAGACGTGCTGCCTGAATGCACGAGGCTACGACCATCCCGACGCTGACGTCGGACACATCCGAGAACCTGACTGCTGCGGCCCGTACAGCCGAGTCCTGGTTCGGCGAGCCGTTCCTGCAGCCGGACGAGGATCCGCTGCAGGCGCTGGCCCCGGGCACCGCGCGACGGTTCGCGCTCGACGACGCCCTGGCCGAGATCGACGCCGGCCAGAAGAAGCCGTCGTCCCGCTGGAAGGTGCGCTACGGGCTCATGCTCGGCCTCGAGCGAGTGCTCACGGAGGACCCGGTGCGGACGGCGGCCGGGACGGAGCTTCGACGCCACCAGGTCGACGCGCTCGCTGGAATGCTCGCGGAGCTCATCGCCGCGACCCAGCGCCCCGCGGAGGAGAACGGCAACGGGACCGGGCAAGGCGCCAGTAACGGCGCCCCTGCGGAAGGGGACCCCGACGAGGAGGTCGACGACGACTTCGACGCCGGCTTCATCGAGGACGAGCTCCTGCTGCTCGAGGACACAGACGACGATCCCGGCGCCGTCCGGCGATTCCGGTTCCGTCATCCCACCGCGTCCGGCAAGACGATCGCGGCCGCGGGCTTCGTCGAGGCGGCGCGCCATCTCGGCGTCCTCATCCTGACCCACCGCCGACTCCTGATCTCACAGTTCACGCGCGACCTCACCACCGAGGGCTACAGCGACCGCTTCACGGAGGCGCTCGTTCCCGGGGTGACCGCGAGCACCGACAGCCCCATCACGATCCAGACGTACGCGTGGTTCGCGCGCCACGGCTCGGAACTCGACCGAAACGCCTACCACCTCGTCATCTGCGACGAGGCGCATACTGCGCTCGGAGAGAAGACGAGCGCCGCGATTCGCGCCTTCTCGGAGCCGCTCTTCATCGGCATGACCGCGACCGAGCAGCTCATCGCGAAGCAGGTCTCGGACGTCTTCCCGGCCTCGGTCGACGACCTGCCGCTCGGAGACGCCGCGCGGCGCGGGCTCATCGCTCCGCTGCGCTGCCTTCGCGTCCCGCCGGCGGCCGCGATCAATTCCGTGCCGATCGTCGGCGGCGACTTCGAGGAGCGCGCGCTGGCCGCGGCTCTCGACCATCAGGCACTGAACCAGGCGGCAGCGAGCCTGTACCGGGAGCGCTTCGGCGCAACGCCGGGGATCGTCTACGCAGCCGGAGTTGACCACGCGTACAACCTCGCGCAGGAGTTCCGGGCGGCGGGCCTCAAGGCCGAGGCCGTGTCGGGTCGAACGCCGCCGGCCCGCCTGGCCGAGACGCTCGCGGCCTACGAGCGCGGAGAGATCAACGTGCTCATCAACGCGATGCTTCTCGCCGAGGGCTGGAACTCGCCGCGGGCGACCGTCTGCATGCACCTTGCGCCGACCGCGTCGAAACGCGTCTACCAGCAGCGAATCGGCCGGATCATGCGCATCCACCCGCGCAAGGAGGCAGGCGTCGTCGTCGACTTCGTCCCCAAGGGGGCGACCCACTCCGAGCGCGTGGTGTCGCTGCACGCGCTGCTCGACTCCGACTTCTACCGTGAGGGCGCGCGCGTCACTCCCGCGCCGCGCCGACGCCAGCAAAGACGGGCTCGCCGGAAGCTCTCGCCGGTGCCGTGGCTCGTCCCGGTCACGCCCGATGTCGCGCGACGGCTCGCCGTGATCCAGCGCGAGTGGCAGCGGATCGACCCCAAGTACCTGGACGACGACGAGCAGCGGTTCTGGGCGACGATCGCCGGTCGTCAGATCCGGTTCGACCAGCGCGCCGAGTTCGCCAAGAAGTTCGCCGAAGGACGGGCAGGCAAGGGTGCGCTCGAGCAATTCCTCGCGACCTGCGCCGCCGAGAACCCCAATCGCCGCCTCCGGATGACGGCGCTCATGGACCGCGTTGCGACTCCCATCGACCGCGCCGACTTCGACGACCTGGTCACACTCGTCACGCAGGCGCCGCCGTGGGAGAAGGATCGCGCTGCGGGAGTCCGCATCCTCCTACGAGCGGTCGGTGAGGGGAAGCCGCTCGCGCCCGATCAGATCCTCGCGCGCTGGACGTGGCGGCTCGCCCGCGCCACGCGCAAAGTGCAGGATCGTCGCGTCTCGACCGAATTCCCCGAAGCGAAGCGCCTGCTCGGCGCCGCTGCCAACTCGCGTGGCTATCGCCATGAGGAGAACGTGAACCGGCTCGTTCAGGTCGCGCACGAGATGCCCCTTCCCGTCGGTGCGGCGCTCCTCGCCTCGGCCGACGGCTACACGCCACGCGCGAACGGCGCGCTCGACCACGCACGCGAGGAGCTCGGCACCATCGGCGAGATCGCGAATGCGCTCGCCGACAACCTCCCGGTGCCGAAGCTGACAGCCCGCAAGTCCCGCCGTCGACGCCGCAAGCGCAAGCCCGGTGTCGCGGCGACCAGCCAGGCAGCAGGGACGGAGACGGTCGAGAGCGTCGACGCGGCAGAGCCGGAGTCACCCGCGGACGTCGAAGACGCCGCGTAGTGACCTAGCCCGGCCCGCCGGACTCCGGAACGTCGTCGTCCGCCTCGCGCTCGCGCAGGAATCGCGTGATCTCGGCAGCGAGCGCGTCTCCGGAGACGAGGTCGTCGGATTCCTCGAGCCAGCCGAGCGAGTCCGTGCGGCGCTCCAGCTCCTCGACGTACCCGGCGGTCTCGGTGTCGGTGGCGACGGCTTGCGAGACCTGCTCGACGTACTCCTCGGACGCCTCGGTGAGCTCGCTCACGTCGATGTCGGTCGCGAGCACGCCTGCAAGCCGCTCGCAGAGCGCCTTCGCGGCCGGTGGGCTCGGCGCGAGCTGCACGTAGTGCGGAACCGCCGCCCACAGGCTCACGGACGGGATGCCGACCCGACGGCACGAGTCGAGGAGCACCCCGACGATCCCGGTCGGGCCTTCGTAGCGCGACAGCTGCAGCCCGAGCTCGTCCACGAGCTGCGGGTCCGTCGCGGCGCCGGTGACCGGTGACGGCCGCGTGTGCGGGACGTCCGCGACGAGTGCCCCGAGCGTCACCGCGAGCTCGACGCCGAGGTCGCGCGCGAGGTCGGTGACGATCTCGCTGAACGTCCGCCAGCGGTAATTCGGCTCGACGCCGACGAGCAGGATCGCATCGCGGTCGATGCCGGGAATGCGCGCCCGGTAGAACGTGTTCTCCGGCCACTCGATCTTCCGGGTGTGGCCGCCCTCGAGGGAGACCAGGGGACGGGTCGCCTGAAAGTCGACGAAGAGCTCCGGATCGATGTCGGCGAACTTCTTCGCGCCCCAGAGTCGCGCCAGGTAACCCGCAGCCAGCGTGGCAGCCTGCCCGCCGTCGTTCCATCCGCGGAAGGCCCCGATGAGAACGGGCCGCTCGAGCGACGACGGGCGCTCATGGATCCTGAGCTCACGCGCCATGTGCCAAGCCTACTGCCGGGTCAGTTGGGCGGGCGGCCTCCAGAGCACGTACGCGAGGCCGAGGCTGAACGCCCAGATCGCAGCCGCCAGCACGACATGGACGAGGACGAGCCCCCACGGCAACGCGTTGCGGTACTGCACCTCTCCGACGATGGCCTGCGCGACGAGCACGCCGAGCAGGCCCGCCCAGATGCGGAGCAAGCCCGGGTAGCTCCCTCGCAGCCGACGGAGGAGCACGCCGACGACCAGCACGCCGATCCCGAATGCGGCAGCGACGCGGACGTGGACGTGGACGGTGTCGACGATCCCGAGACCGAGGCGCTCGACGTCGTCGCTCGACCCGGGATGCGGTCCCGAAGCTGTGGCGACGGCCCCGGTCACCAGGAGCGCGATGCACGTCGGGAGGCCGACGCAGGTGACGAGCAGACGGAGCCAGAGCGCGCCGGCCGGCGCCGCGAGCCCGTTACGCAGGCTCCACGCCTCGAGCGCCGCGACGAGCGCTAGCCCGAAGGCCGTGAGCCCGAGCAGGAAGTGCGTCATCACCGCGAGCGGATGGAGGTCGAGCGCGATCGTGATGCCCCCCATCGGGATCTGCGCAACGGCCACGAGGAAGGCGCCGAGAGCGGCCCACCGTCCCCAACCGGAGAGCCCGACAGCTCGGCGCGACGCGACGACGGTCACGAGCGTCATGACGATTCCGGCGAGGGCCACCATCCGGTTCCCGAACTCGACGAACGCGTGGAAGCCCTGCTCCGGGTAGGGCTTGTCGCCGCAGCTCGGCCAGTTGTCGCAGCCGAGCCCCGAGCCCGTCAGCCGCACGAAAGCGCCCGACGCGATGACGAGGAAGAGCACCGCGCAGGATGCGGTCGCAATCCGCAGATACGTGCCAGCAGAAACGGACCGAGCGCGTGCGACGGCGACGGCCACTACCGGAGAACGACCCCCGAGCCGTGCTCGACGTGCCCGATCCGCGCAAAGAGCAGCCCGGCGGCGTCGAATGTCGCCTCGAGCACGGGGGCCTGCTCGCTGGGCATCGAGACGAGAAGGCCACCGGCGGTTTGCGGGTCGAACGCGAGCGCCTCGGCCTCCGAGCCGGCAGTGCTCTCGACGTGCGCTTCCGCGAAGTCCCTGTTGCGGCGGTCACCGCCCGTGCGCACGCCGTCGGCCGCGAGCTCGAGCGCGCCCGGCAGCGCAGGGAGCGAGCTCGCCTCGAGCACGGCGCGAACGCCGCTGCGCGACGCGAGCTCGTGCACGTGGCCGAGCAAGCCGAACCCGGTGACGTCGGTCACGGCGTTCGGCTCGAACGGTCGGAGGACGTCCGCGGCGTCCTGGTTCAGCTCGAGCATCGACTCGATCGCCGTCTCGAGCGCTCCTGCGGGCGCGACCCCGTCTCGCTCCGCCTGCAGGACGATCCCCGTCCCGAGACGCTTGGTGAGGAACAGGACGTCGCCCGGTCGTGCCCCGGCCTTCGGCCAGATCCGCTGCGGGTGCACGGTGCCGACGACGGCGAGCCCGTACTTCGGCTCCGTGTCGCGGATCGTGTGTCCGCCGGCGAGGATCGCGCCGGCCTCGCGAACGCGTTCGTCCGCACCGGCCAGCACCTCGCCGAGCACCTCGACCGGGAGCTCCTCCGGGAAGGCTGCGATCGAGAGCGCGAGCAATGGCACGCCGCCCATCGCGAAGACGTCGTTCAACGCGTTCGTCGCCGCGATGGCGCCGAAGGTGCGCGGGTCATCGACGAGCGGAGGGAAGAAGTCGACGGTGAACACGATCGCGCGCTCGTCGTCGAGCCGGTACACGGCTGCATCGTCCGCTGGATCGAGGCCGACGAGAAGATCCTCGGCATCGGCGGGGACGAGCCCGGCGAGGAGTGTCTCGAGCCGTGCGGCGGAGTACTTCGCGGCACAGCCGCCGACCCGGGTGAGCGACGTGAGGGCGACCGTCTCCACGCCGAGACTGTACGCGGAAGGAAATCGATCGGCAGACGAGAACACCCGCGTCGGAGAGATTTCGTCCCCCTTCTCCTCTCCCCCTGACACAGCGGCCGCCGCCCCCTCGGCGGCCGCTTAATTGGCGGGGGGAAACGACGTTTCCCCCCGCCTGCCCCCTTCCTTTGCGCAGCAACTGATCTGTCGCATCTGGCCTACGGGCGAGTAAATCGCCCTACGGCCACGCGAGGCAGGCGACTGCTCGGCGTTCCGGCCCATAGACTCGCGCGCATGCCGTCAGCGCTCATTACCGGAGGGTCTTCGGGGATCGGGCTTGCGATTGCTCGGGCATTGCGGGAGGACGGATACGAGCTCACGCTCGTCGCACGCAGGCCCGAGCCGCTCGCAGACGCCGCGGCGCAGCTCGACGCGTTCGCCGTTGCCGCCAACCTCGGCGATGCGGACGAGTGCATCCGCGCGGTCGCCGCGCACGCGGAGCGCTACGGCGGGATGGACGTGCTCGTCAACTCGGCCGGGATCGGCGTCGGCGGCACGTTCGCCGATCAGGACACGAAGAAGATTGCGCTCCAGCTCGACGTGAACCTCCGCGCGACGCTCGTGGTCACCCGCGAATCGCTGCAGCATCTACGCGTCGCTCGCGGTCAGGTCATCACGCTCGCGTCGATCGCGGGCACGATCCCGACGCCGGGCCTCGCGGTCTACGGAGCGACGAAGGCGGCGCTCATCGCATGGACGACCTCGCTGAATCGCGAAGAGGCCGAGCACGGCATCCGCGCAACGGCAATCTCGCCCGCCTTCGTCGCCACGCGAATGACGGAGTGGACGGGCCTTTCGGACGAGGAGCAGATCTCTCCCGCCGACATCGTCGCGCTCGTGCGTGCCGTGCTCTCGCTCAGCCCGCTGGCGCGCGTGCCGAACATCGTCGTCGAGCGGCTCGGCGACAGCTACTGAGCCGGGAGCAGCTTCTCCCGCACCGCCGTCTCCAGCTCGTTCACCGACACCGTGCCCTCGAATCGGTCGACGATCGTCCCCTGGCCGTTCACGAGGAACGTCCACGGCTCGGTCGGTAGGTTCCACTCCTTCATCCACCGGTTGTAGCCCTTCGTCGGATCGTTGTCGTCGAACACCTCGACGTGGATGAAGCGAACACGGTCGTCGTCGACGCGGCGCTGCACCTCCTCGACGACGTCGACCACCGGGCCGCACGTCCTGCTCGCGCAGAACTTGGGTGTCGCGAACGTCACCACGAACGGCGCCTTCGCCCGCAGGGAGTCGGCGATCGAGTAGCGCAGGAGCGTCTCGTCGGGCGGGGTCCGGGTCGTCAGCTTCGACACGTCACCGCCCGAACCGAGGGTCGGAGTCTTCGATGCGATCGCGGGATCGCCGACGTCCGGGGGGGCGTCCTCCTTCGAGACGACGACGTTCCCGAGCGCCTGCACCTTGGTGCCGCCCCCCTCGGGCTCGGCGAGCATCCAGTACCTGCCGGCGTGCGGCAGCTTCACCGTCGCGACGTAGATGTGCGTCGCGTCGGCCTGGTCGCCACCGGGCACCCCGATCCGCTCCAGCTTCGCCGAGGTCTCGAGGAAGGGACGATCGTCGAGCGCGTTCGCAACCCAGACGCGGGCCGTGGGAAGCGTGACGGCGCGCCCTTCGGCGTCAGTCACGAGGAACGAGACCCGGACGTTGCCGGGCTCATGGTTCTCCGTGCCCGGAATGACGGCGACGTCATCCCCGGGCGCACGCCAGAGCTGTTCGAGCGTCGACCCCCCGCCAGGCTCGGTGGAGGTTGCGGTCGGATCTCCATCGGACCCGCCGCAACCCGCAACGACGAGCAGGCACGACAGCACGGTCAGTGCCGCAGCGGGGCGCATAGGCGCCCGAGTGTAGCCGTGGTGTTCCTAGCTCCCGTCGGGCCAGGAGTGGTGCGGGCGGCACTTGCCGAGCCACGCCGCCAGCAGGGCAAGGTTGACGAGCAGGAGAAGCAGCCTTGGCTTCATGGCGACCTCCTCTCTTAGAAGCGGATTTCCTGGAGCGCCTCGGCGGCGTTCCGGTAGAGACGTGCGGCCCCGCGGTCGTCACCTCGACGAGCCGCGAGATCACCCAGCGCGACCCACGCCTCCGTCCGGTGGCTGATCGACGCCATCTGCTCTGCGGCAGCGTCAGCCTCCCGGAAACACTCTTCCGCCTCGTCCAGCCGTCCGCGCTCCAACAACGCTCGACCCAGTACGAGCTGCGACGGACTGACTTCGTGGAGGTAGTCCTCCCGACCTTGCAGGAGAGCGAGCGACTTTCGCGCCAGCTCGTCCGCCTGGTCGTACTCACCCCGGTTGAGATGAACCCGGGCGATCCCCTCGAGCGCCTGCGCGGCGTCCGCGGGTGAATCGGCATCGAGCGCCCTCGAATAGGACGCCTTCAAGTGCTCGACGGCGTTGTCCTCGTCCCCCAGGAGGAGGGTCAAACCACCGAGCATGAGGTGCAGGCGCCCGACATTGCGCTCGTCGTTGACCTGCTGGTACAGCTCCTTCGCCCGCTGCGCGTAGCTGCGGGACAAGACGTAGTGGCCCTGGCGCTGCGCGATGAGCGACGCCTGGAAGTAGGCGCGCGCGATCGCCGCGCGGTCGCCCACGTCCTGCGCGAGCTCGAGGGCGCGCTCCACGTCGTCACGTGCTGCGACGTAGTCGCGAAGCCGCCTTCGACAGCGCGACCGCCACTGCAGGATGTCCGAGCGCAGGACGCCGCACGGGAGACCTGAGCGCTCGGCGAGCTCGAGCGCCTCGTCGAAGAGCGCGACGGCGGTCGAGATGCTCGAGAGCTTGTAGCGACACACCGCCAGGCGGAAGACGACGTCGGCGCGATCGAGGTCCGAGAACACCGAGCGCTCGACGATCTCTCTCGCTCGCTGCAGAAGCTCGATCGCCTCGCGCACGTGGCCCGGCTCCTGCAGCGCCCACGCCTCGCCCGCGAGCAACCTCACCTGCAGCGAGGGCGATCCCGTCTCCTCGACGGCCGGCGCCGCTGCTCTGAACGCCTCGATTGCCTCCTGGTAGCTGTGGGCCGCGGAGAGCGCTTCGGCGCGCTCGAGCTGCGCCTCGACCTTTGCCCGCTCCTCCGTGGACACACCCGACGAGAGGAACACCGGATCGACGTCGAGCTGCTCGGCCAGCCAGGCGATCGTCGCCTCGGTCGGCCGCGTCTTGCCGCGCTCGATCTGGCTGATGTACTCCTTCGAGAACCGCTCGCCCGCGAGCTCCGTCTGCGTCAGGCCTGCGGACATGCGAAGCGAGCGGACGCGCTCGCCCAGGCGAGTGCCCGCGTGGCGCGCAGGCGACGTGGCGGTCTCGTGCATGCCTCTATCAGTCAAGTCGATCGCTGCTCCCCTGCTGTCCCCCTGCAGGGGGATGTGCCGCTACCGCTTCGGGTCAACTAAAGGTAGCTCATATCACTTGACCTGGCTACTTGACTTTTCGGGACATGGCTCCTATAGTCAGGCCCACACCGCAGACGATCGGACGCCAGATCGGATGCGCGGGCACCACCGCCGGACTGGTCGGCGGGCACGGGACGAACGTGGCTGGGCCGCAGAGCCACGATTCACCGGCTCGCCACCCCGGGAAGGGGTCGCCTCGAACGGGAAACGCCCCCGGAGCCGCAGCCGGGGGCGTTTTCACGTTCGCGGGGAGAAACCTGCGGTTTCCCCCGCGTGCCCCCCTTCCCTCCGCGCTCTGACTGGCAAGCCGCAGCTGGCCTACGGGCGAATGAATCGCCCTTCGGCCCTACGGCGTGCCGACTGCTCGGCGTTCTACGCGGCTGGCTCGGCGGTTGCGGGCGGCCGGGTGCGCTCGCCGGCGCCTTCGTGCGGGCGGACGAGGGTGAACGCGACGACCGCTCCCGCGATCGCGATTCCTGCTGCGACGAGAAGAGCCGTCTGGAAGCCGTCCATGAAGGCATCGACCGAGCGGACACCACCGGCCTGCGACGCCATGATCGCGCCCATCACGGCGATCCCCATCGTGCCGCCGATCTGCCGCGCGCAGTTCAGCACCGCCGAGCCGACGCCGGCCTTGTCGACGGGCACGCTTCTCGTCGCGGCCGCCGCGCTCGGGGTCATGGTGAGCGCCATCCCCACTCCGCCGATCATCAGCGCCGGCAGGAGGTTCCAGAAGCTCGCGTCGACACCGAGGCGCGAGAAGAGGACGAGCTGCCCGGCCACGAGGATCATCCCGGCGGTCATGAGCCCGCGCGAGCCGATCCGGTCGCTCATCTTCCCGGCAATCGGCGCGAAGAGGATGATCAGGATCGTCATCGGCAGGAACGCGGCGCCGGCCTGCACGGCCGAGTAGCCGAGGATGTTCTGCATGTACAGCGAGACGAAGAAGAAGACGCCGAACATGGCGAGCGCGACGAGCAGCACGACGAGGTTCGCGCCCGTGTACGTGCCGTTGCGGAAGAGCTCGAGCGGGAGCATCGGCTCGCGGCGGCGGCGCTCGATGACGACGAAGGAGCCAAGCGCGACGACGGCGAGCACGAACGCGCCGACGATCCGCGCCGAGGTCCAGCCGTACGTGTTCGCCTCGATCAGGCCGTACGTCAGAGCAAAGAGCCCGATAGCTGACGTGGCCAGGCCGGGCAGGTCGAGGCTCGCGTGCGTCTCGTCGCGCGACTCGTCGATGAACAGGTAGCTCGCGACGATTCCGAGGATGCCGATCGGGACGTTGACGAAGAAGATCCAGCTCCACTCCAGGTGCTCGGTGATGAGGCCGCCGACCAGCGGCCCGATCGCCAGCGCGAGCGCGGACGTGCCGGCCCAGATGCCGATCGCGGTTCCCCGTTCGCGCGGCGGGAACGTCGCCGCGATGATCGAGAGCGTCGCAGGGTTCATCAGAGCAGCGCCCGCTCCTTGTAGGACACGAGCGCCGATGAGCATCTCGGACGTGTCGGCAAGGCCGCACAGGAGCGAGGCGAGGGTGAAGACGACGATCCCGACGACGAAGATCCGTCGGCGCCCGTAGGCGTCGGCGACCTTGCCGCCGACCAGCATCAACGAGGCGAACGTCAGCGCGTAGCCGGTGACGATCCACTCGAGCTCCGAGAGGTCGGCGCCGAGGTCGCGCTGGATCGAAGGCAGCGCGACGTTCACGACCGTGTTGTCGAGCATGATCATGAAGAGGCCGAACGAGACCGACGCGAGCGTCAGCCACTTCCGGTTCTCCTCTGCGAAGATCCGAGCCCTCATGCAACCCCAGACTAGCCAGCGCGAGTCGAGTCGCTTCACATGGACGCCGTCGGCGGCACAACTCGGCGCCGCGAACGTCGGTCGGCTCGCGCGCTCGCTCGATTGCTCGACCTACGACGAGCTCCACCGTGTGTCGGTCGACGAGCCCGATCGCTTCTGGCGTTCCGTCGTGGACGATCTCGGCATCCCGCTGGCGCGCGCGTGGGACCAGGTGCTCGACGAGTCGCAGGGCGTCGAGTGGGCGACGTGGTTCCTCGGCGCACGGCTGAACATCGCGGACGCGTGCGTGCACCGGTGGGCGCGCGAGACGCCCGACCGCGAAGCCGCGGTCTGGGCGCCCGAGGAAGGAGAGCGCCGGTCGCTGACCTGGGCCGAGCTCTCCCACGAGGTGCGACGCCTCGCCGAGGCGCTTCACGAGCTCGGCGTCCGCGAGGGCGACGCCGTCGCGACGTTCCTTCCGATGTCCCCCGAGGCCGCGATCGCATCGCACGCCTGCGCGCACATCGGAGCGATCCAGGTGCCGATCTTCTCCGGCTTCGCCGGGCCTGCCGTGTCGTCGCGCCTCACGGACTCCGGCGCCACGGTCGTCGTGACCGCGGATGCCTCGTATCGACGGGGAAGGCTCGTGGAGATGAAGGCGGTTCTCGACGAGGCCCTGCGTGACTCGCCGAGCGTCGAGCGGACCGTCGTCTGGAGGCGGGCCGGCGTGACGTGCCCGATGACCCCGGGACGAGACGTCTGGTGGGACGAGATCGTCGACGGCAAGGCCGGAGCGCTCACTCCGATCGAGGTCGAGAGCGAGACGCCGTATCTGCTCGCCTACACGTCGGGAACCACCGGCAGGCCGAAAGGGGCGCTGCACGTCCAAGGAGGCTTCCTGCTCTCGATCGTGCGCGAGACCGCGTACCAGGCGGATCTCCGCGCCGGCGACCGCGTCCTCTTCTCCACGGACATGGGCTGGATCATGGGACCGTGGACCGTCGTCGGCGCGATGGCGTGCGGCGCGACGATCGTCTTCATGGAGGGCGCTCCGGACCGGCCCTCCGACCGCGTCTGGCAGCTCGTCGAGTCGGAGCGAGTCACGATGCTCGGCATCTCCCCCACGCTCGTGCGAGCGCTGATCCCGCACGGGGACCCGGACGCGAATCTCTCGTCGCTTCGCTCGGTCGTGACGACCGGCGAGCCCTGGAACAGCGGCCCGTACGAGTGGCTCGACGAGCACGTGTGCGCGAAGGGGCGGATCCCGATCGTGAACTGCTCGGGCGGCACCGAGGTCGGGGCCTGCTTCCTCTCGGTGACGATGCTGCGCCCGACGAAGCCGTGCTCGGTGGGTTTCCCGGCGCTGGGCGAGGAGATGGACGTGCTCGACGACGAGGGCCGTTCGGTGCGTGGCGAGGTCGGTGAGCTCGTGTGCAGGCGTGCGTGGCCGGGGATGACGCGCGGGATCTGGCGCGATCCCGAGCGCTACCTCGAGACGTACTGGCGCCGCTTTCCCGGCGTCTGGACGCACGGCGACTGGGCGTCGGTCGACGACGACGGGTACTGGTTCCTGCACGGGCGTTCGGACGACACGCTGAACATCGCCGGCAAGCGGATCGGCCCTGCCGAGCTCGAATCGGCGGCGGTTGGTCATCCGGCGATCGCCGAGGCCGCCGCGATCGGCGTGCCGCACGAGGTGAAGGGCGAGGTGGCATGGCTCTACTGCGTGCTGACCCCCGGCGTCGAGGCGTCGGCCGAGGACGTCGCGAGCGCGGTCTCACGCGAGCTCGGCAAGGCGTTCGCGCCGGATCGAGTCGTCTTCGTCTCGGCGTTGCCCAAGACGCGGAGCGCGAAGATCGTCCGCCGCGCGGTACGCGCGCGCGCTCTCGGGCAAGATCCGGGGGACTTGTCGACGCTCGAGAACCCCGAGGCGCTGGAAGAGATCGAACGTGCCGTCTGACCGCCTCGAGGGTGTCGCTCTCGTCACGGGCGGCGGGCGTGGCATCGGCGCGTCGATCGCTCGCGAGCTCGCCGATGCGGGAATGCGCGTGGCTGTCACGGGGCGCACCCCCGAGCAGATCGCTGCCGTGGCCGACGAGATCGGCGGGCTCGCGCTCGAGGGAGACGTGTCGAACGCCGAGGACGTGGGACGCTGGGTCGAAATGGCCGAGCGCGAGCTCGGCCCGATCGAGCTTCTCGTCGCCAACGCGGGAATCGGCCACCGGGGAACGACCTGGAGCGTGCCCGTCGAGGATTGGTGGAGGGTCTTCGAGATCAACGTCCTCGGCGTCCACCTCAGCTGCCGGGCCGTCGTTCCAGCGATGCTCGGGCGGGCGAGCGGCCGCATCGTGATCACGGGCAGCGGCGCCGCGTACCTCCCCGGATCGAGCGGCACGGCCTACTCGGCGAGCAAGGCCGCTGTCTGCCGGTACGGCGAGACGCTCGCGAACGAGCTGGACGGCCGCATCCCTGTCTTCTTCTTCAGCCCGGGGCTCGTGCGCACGGAGCTGACCGCGCCCTTCGGAGAGGATCTCCCGTGGACGCCGCCCGAGCTGGCCCCGCGGCTGGTGCGCGTGCTCGCGTCGGGACGCGCCGACGCGCTCGCGGGCCGCTACCTGCACGCCGAGCACGACGACATCGAGGATCTCATTCGCCGTTCGGACGAGGTCGTCGCGAACGACCTCAACGCGATCCGGCTCCAGCGCTGACACAACGCGGCATGAACGGCCGCATCGCCTACCCTGCGACGGCGTGCCGTTCTTCATCTGCCCCAACTGCAAGGAGCGCTCCGTCGACCTCGACGGCTACGACGGGTTCTCGATGCAGGCCGCCCAGTGCCGCAGCTGCGCGTTCGGATTTCTCTTCGAGCTGCTCGAGGACTACTACCCGGCGCCCGAGACCGGATTCGTCGTGTGCGACAGCGACACGCGCGTCCTCGCCGCCGGGCGCGGTGTCTTCGAGCTCACCGGGTACCGCGACGCCGACCTGATCGGTCGCGAGGTCGCCGAAGCGCTGGCGCTCTCCGACGTCTCGCCGATCGAGGTCGTGCGCGAGTGGGGCGTCCGGAAGATGGGTCAGGAGCTCGAGATCCGCACGCGGGCGGGAATCGAGAAGCGCGTCGTCGTCGACCTGTTCCCCGCCTACGACGACGACGGCGGCCTGCTGCTCGCGCTCACGCCGCGCTGAGCGCCTCGCCGGAGGGACGAGGCGCGATCCAGGTCTGTCGAGCAAGCGCGAGGAGCTCGCCGCCCTCGGCGAAGAGCGCCGTCCCCGCGAACAGCTTGCGCCCGTCCTCGCCGAGCGGCCACGACACGACGACGCATTGCTCACCCGCGGCGGGCACCCGTGACATGCGGGCCGTCATGCGGCCGAGCACGACCTCGCCACGGCCCTCGGCGCCGACGGCGTACGCGCCGGGGCAGTCGATCGCGGCCCAGACGAGCTCCGCGGTGCTCTCCGGAAGAACGATCGGTGACGCGTGGAGCGGCTCCCGACCCGCCACCGGGCCGACGCGGATCTCGAGACCGTCCTCGCGAATGCCGCACACGTAGCACTCGCGAAAATCCGGGCCTCCCTCTCGCACGTGGCGCTCACGTGCCGCCTCGCGCGTCGTCGACGGAGACCGGCGCCGGCGGCTCGACGTCGACGAGGGCGGGTCGCGCCTCGGCCACGAGCGCAGCTCCGTCGAGGAGGCGGACGGCACCGTTGTCGCGCTCGACCGCGAGCGGCCGGTCGAGCGGCGGGGGAAGGCGAAGGGTGACCTCGACCGCGTCGGCGCCGGCGTCCACGAACGCCGCGAGCCGACCGCACGCGTAGCCTCCGTTCGCGGAGTGCAGAGGGCCGCGGAAACGGTACGGGAGCACGATCTGCACCCACGAGACACTAGTTAGACTCAGGTTTGTGACTGTGAGGCGAAAACCTTGAGGCTCGCGCTCGCGCAGATCGACTGTGTCGTCGGCGATCTCGACGGCAACCGTGCGCGGATCCTGTCGAGCCTTGCCGCCGCGCGCGCAGCACGTGCCGATCTCATCGTCTTCCCCGAGCTCGCGACGACCGGCTATCCGCCCGAGGATCTCCTCCTGCGCCCCGGCTTCGTGCGCGCGGCGCGCGAGTCGCTCGAGCAGATCGCGGCCGCGACGGAGGGCCTCACGGCGCTCGTCGGGACGCCCTGGTTCGACCGCGACCTCGCGAACGCGAGCGCCGTGTGCGCCGATGGCCGTGTCCGGGCCGTCTACCGCAAGCACTTCCTCCCGAACTACGGCGTCTTCGACGAGCACCGCTACTTCGCCGAGGGCCGCGATCTCGTGCTCCTGCGCATGGGTGAGACGTCGGTCGGCCTCACGATCTGCGAGGACGTCTGGCAGCCAGGCCCCCCGGCGACCGACCTCGCGCTCGCGGGCGCGCAGCTCATCGTCAACCTGTCGGCGTCGCCGTTCCACGTGGGGAAGGCCGAGGACCGCGAGGAGATGCTCGTCACGCGGGCCCGCGACTCGAGCTCGTTCGTCGCCTTCTGCAACCTCGTCGGGGGCCAGGACGAGCTCGTCTTCGACGGCCATTCGGTCGTGATCGACGACGCCGGCGAGATCCTCGCCCGGGCCACGGGGTTCGCCGAGGAGCTCCTCGTCGTCGACATCGAGCCGACCGACGTGATCGGACGCCGGCTGCGCGATGCGCGCCGGCGCGAGCTCGATCGCTCGCGCGACCAGGCTCCGGCGGTGGAGGTCGTCGAGCTCGAACCGCCCGTCGACCAGTCGGACGAGCTCGTCGGGACGATCGTGGCGTTCGAGCCGGCCCTCGAGCAGATGCGCCGGGCGCTGACCCTCGGTCTCCGGGACTACGTCGACAAGAACGGGTTCGCCGAGGTCGTGCTCGGAGTCTCCGGGGGTATCGACTCGGCCGTGACCGCCGCGCTGTGCGTCGAGGCGCTCGGCGCGGACCGCGTCCACTGCGTCTCGATGCCGTCGAGGTTCAGCTCCGAGGGCACGCGCGCGGACGCGCGCCTCGTGGCCGAGAGTCTCGGCTGCGCGTTCCGCGAGATCCCGATCGAGTCGGCCGTCGGCGCGTTCACGGACGCGCTCGCTCCCGAGATCGGCGAAGGGCTCGCGGGCCTGGCCGCGGAGAACCTGCAGGCGCGCGTCCGCGGCGTCCTCCTCATGGCGCTGTCGAACACCTACGGCTGGCTCGTCGTCTCGACCGGGAACAAGTCGGAGCTCGCGGTCGGCTACTCGACCCTGTACGGCGACATGGTCGGGGGCTTCGCGCTCCTGAAGGACGTGTTCAAGACGGACGTGTACCGCCTTGCGGAGCATCTCAACGAGCGCGCGGCGCGCGACGTCATCCCGCGCAGCACCATCGAGCGCGCTCCCAGCGCCGAGCTCCGAGACGACCAGCGCGACTCGGACTCCCTCCCCGCGTACGACGAGCTCGACCCGGTGCTCGAGGCCTACGTGGAGGAGGACCGCTCGCGCGAGGAGCTTCTCGACGAGTTCGACCCGGCCGTCGTCGAGCGCGCGGTGGCTCTCGTGGACCGGGCCGAGTACAAGCGGCGCCAGGCTCCGCCCGGCGTGAAGCTGCGCCCGAAGGCCTTCGGGCGCGACCGCCGCACCCCGATCACGAATCGCTGGGCCGGCTGAGCTCCGATAGCGCGCGGAACCAGCGAAGCCGCTCGTCCCACGGGACGGCCGCGTTCGCAGGCGAGGTCGACGGCAGCACGAAGAGCGGCGTCTCCGCGATCGTCCGCCGCTGGAGCCCGTGCGCGGCCCGCTCCCGGAAGACGCCCTGGTACGCGGCCTTGCCGACGAACCCGATGGAGCCGGGCCGGAGGTCGTCCGCGATCGCCTCGATGCGCTCGCGCGCACCCGCGAAGTCCGCTGCGCGGAGGTCGCTCGACCCGCGCGTCGTCCGCCGGGCGGCGTTCGTCAGGCCGATCCCGTACGTCGGGAGCTCCCTGAACTCCGTCGGCTCGAGGAGGCGCGGGGTGAAGCCGGCGGCGTGCAGCAACCGCCAGAAGTCGTTCCGAGGGTTCGCGAACGGCGCACCGGCTGCCGCGCTCGCTCGACCGGGGTTGATCCCGCAGAACACCACGCGCAACCCTGGCGCGAGGACGTCAGGGACGGCGGATTCGCTCAGGCCGCTTCGGGCTCGCGCGCGTCGATCCGAAGCTCGAGCAGCATGCGAAGGCGTTCGCCGACATCTCCGGGCATGACGGGAGGAAGACCTCCGCGCGGGAGCACCTTCACGGTGTCCTCGGTATAGCGCCAGCCGTAGCAGCGCTCATAGCACTCCGCCTCGCTGAGCGTTCGGAGTCGCTCCATTCGGCCGCAGGCTAGGCCACGGTCCGGACGGAGCAAAGCGAGGAGGATAGGCTCACGACGTGCCGACCGGTGCCCGCGTGCTCCACTTCGACGTCACGGTCGATCGAGCCGGCGACGCCCACAGCGCGCTCGGCGGGAGCGCTCTGCCGCGCGAGGTCGAATGGTGGGCGGAGCACCTCGTGCTCGCCGGGCTCGTGCGCTGCACCCTCGCGAGCATGGACTATTCGGCGCGCCGCGCCGGGCTCAACTCGAAGGGCGTCGGAAACGCGCACGGCACAGTCACGAAGCGTGAGGACGGGCTCTATGCGTTCGTCGCCATCGAGACGACGCTCGAGGTCGACATCGCCCCGGTGCCCGAGGCCGCTGCCCTCCGCGAGCTCGTGGCGCGGGCGGAGCACGGCTGTTTCGTCTCGAACTCGCTGAGGGCGAGGCCCCGGCATCGCTGGATCGTCAACGGTCAGGAGGTCCTGTGAGCACCGCTCGGCTTCGCCTCGCGTTCGCGGGGGAAACCATGTTTCCCCCGCGTGCCCCCTTCTTCCTGAAGACGCGGGGAACCTCCCGGTTCCCCACACCCCTCCCCGCTCATGGGCCACACTGCGGCCCATGAGCACCACCGCTCTCGACATCACGTCGGTCCGCGCGCGCTTCTCCGCGCTCGATCGCCGGCTCGCGTTCTTCGACGGGCCTGGAGGCACCCAGTGCCCCGACGAGGTCATCGACGCGATCTCGCGCTACCTGCGCGAGGACAATGCCAACGTCGGCGCCCCGTACGAGACGAGCATCCGCACGACCGAGCTCGTGGACCTGGCGCACGAGCGCGCGGCTGCGTTCCTCGGCTGCTCGCCCGGTGAGACTGCCTTCGGCCAGAGCATGACCGCGCTGAACTTCCTCCTGAGCCGCGCGTTCGGGCGCACGCTTCGCGAGGGAGACGAGATCGTCGTCACCGCCCTCGACCACGACGCGAGCGTCTCGCCGTGGCTCGAGCTGGCGCACGATCTCGGCCTCGTCGTGCACGTCGCCGGCCTCACCGACGAGCTCGAGCTCGACTACGCCGACCTCGAGGCGAAGCTGTCGGAGCGAACGCGTGTCGTCGCGTTCCCGGTTGCGGCGAACTCGGTCGGAACCGCACCGGACGTCCGCCGCGTGGTCGAGCTCGCGCACTCGTCCGGAGCGCTCGCGTGGGCGGACGCCGTCCACTACGCGCCGCACGGTCCGATCGACGTCGCAGCGTGGGACGTCGACGTCCTCATCTGCTCGCCGTACAAGTTCTTCGGCCCGCACATGGGCCTCGCGTTCGGCAAGCGCGAGCTGCTCGAGTCGTGGCGCGCGTACAAGGTCAGGCCGGCGGCGAACGAGCCCGTCGGTCACCGCTTCGAGCTCGGCACGAGCCAGCACGAGCTTCTCGCCGGCTTCGTCGCGGCGGTCGACTACATGGCATCGGTCGGCTGGGACGCGATGATCGAGCACGAGCACGCGCTCGGCGAGCGCTTCCTCGCCGGCGTGCCGGGCAACGTCGAGCTCTACGGCATCCCGCGCATGGAAGGACGCGTGCCGACGTTCTGCTTCAACCTGCGAGGCCACTCGGCGGAAGCGGTTGCGCGCTCTCTCGCCGCGCGCGACGTCGCGGTGTGGCACGGTGACTACTACGCGGTCGAGACGATGAAGCACCTCGGGCTCTCCGACGGCGCCGTCCGCGCGGGCATCGTCCACTACAACACCGAAGACGAGGTCGACCGCCTGCTCGAAGGTCTCGCCGCGCTCGCGTGAAGCTCCTCCTTCTCGGCGGGCCGAGATTTCTCGGTCGCGCGATCGCCGACGCCGCCCTCGAGCGAGGGCACGAGCTGACGTTCTTCAACCGCGGCACCACGAATCCGGAGCTCTATCCCGAGGTCGAGCGGATCGTGGGAGATCGCTCCGGCGACCTGACCGCTCTGCGCGAGCGCACGTGGGACGCCGTGATCGATACGAGCGGCTATCTCCCGAGCGAGGTTCGCGCATCGGCGGAGGCGCTCGCTTCCTGCGGTCGCTACTGCTTCGTCTCGAGCGTCTCGGTCTATGCGGACTTCTCGAAGCCAAACGACGAGGACAGCCCGGTCGCCGAGCTCGGCGACCTGCCCGACGACGAGGTGACGAACGAGAGCTACGGGGCGCTGAAGGCGCTCTGCGAAAGGGCAACGCGCGACGTCTTCGGCGACCGCGCGCTGGTCGTTCGGCCCGGGCTCATCGTCGGACCGCACGATCCGACCGGCCGGTTCACGTACTGGCCGCATCGCGTCGCGCGCGGCGGTGAGGTGCTCGCACCGGCTCCACCCGAACGCCGGACGCAGGTGATCGACGTGCGCGATCTCGGCGAGTGGATCGTCGCGCTCTGCGAGTACCGCACGTCCGGGACGTTCAACGCGACGCATCCCGGCATCACGCTGTCGGAGCTCCTCGACGCGTGCCGGGCGGTGTCGGGAGGCGAGGCGGAGGTCACGTGGGTGCCGGACGAGTTCCTGCTCGCCCACGACGTCGGTCAGTGGATGGAGCTCCCGCTCTGGCTCGCCGATCCGGCGATGGCCGCGGCCGACGACGTCGACGTGCGCAGGGCGCTCGACGCCGGCCTGACGTTCCGGCCGCTCGCGGAGACCGTGCGCGGCGCGCTCGAGCACGCGCAGACCACGGAGGCTGCGGGCCTCACGCCGGTGCGAGAGGCAGAGCTCCTGGCAGCGTGGCATGGCAGCGAGTAAGGACTTCTTCCTCGCAGTTACTCGTGATCGAACTGTGCGCGCAGTCCCTTCGCTGCCATGCGGACGGTCTGGTCGATCCGCCGTGCGCGCGTCTCGGGGCGCTTCGCGCTCACGACCCACCAGAGGATCCCCTTGCGCGCGGACGGGCTGAAGCTGTTCCAGCTCTCACGGGCCGCGGCGTCCGCGTCGAGCGCCGCAGCGAGGTCTGGCGGCTCCTCGAGTCGCTCCACCGCATCGCGCGCGCTCCACGATCCGTTTTCCTTCGCCACGGCGACAGCGGCGACTCCCGCCGGGGCGAGCAGCCCGTCGCGCTCGAGCCGCGCCACACGTTCCTTGTTCGACGCCGACCATGCGCTTCGCGGCTTGCGCGGCGCGAAGAGCTGCAGGCTGCGCCGCTCGTCGAGCCGGTTCACCGTGCTGTCGATCCAGCCGAAGCAGAGCGCCTCTTCGACGGCCTCCTCGTAGCTCGGGCTCGTCCCGTCGCTCGTCTTCTTGTGGAGGACGAGCCAGATCGCAGCGCGCTGCTCGTGCCGCTCGGCCAGCCACCCCCGCCACGCAGCACGATCCGGGACCTCGACGATCTCGCGCCCGTCGACGTGTCGCTCCACGACGCCTAGCGTACGCGCGCGGTGTTGTAGTGTCCGCCCGCAAATGCCGGCGGCGACGTCAGTGCTCGAGGGTCTCGAACCAGGCTCGTTCTGGGGTCATTTCGAGACGCTGACGAGGATCTCGCGTCCGTCGCGGCAAGAGGAGCCGGTGATCGAGCACGTTCGGTCGTGGGCCGACGGCAACGGCTTCGAGCTGCAGCAGGATGCCGGGCGCAACCTGCTGATCCGCGTGCCCGCGACGGCGGGCCGGGAGTCGGCGCCCACTCTCATCCTTCAGGGGCACCTGGACATGGTGTGCGAGCGTGACCCGGCGAGCCCGAACGATCCCGCCGAAGGACGGATCGCACTGCTCCGAGACGGCGACTGGCTGAAGGCCGACGGCACCACGCTCGGCGCGGACGACGGCGTCGCGATCGCGGCCATGATGGCGCTCGCCGAGGACCAGTCGATTCCGCACGGCCCGCTCGAGCTTCTGATGACGGTCGCCGAAGAGGTCGGCCTGGAGGGCGCGAACGCCCTCGACGGGTCACTGCTCACGGGCGAGACCCTGATCAACCTCGACAGCGAGGAGGACGGCGTCCTCACCGTCGGGTGTGCGGGCAGCACCGACACCTGGATCCGCGTCGACGCTCCCCGCGCTGCGGCCTCGACGGAGGCTGTCACGCTGTCGGTGGCGGCCGGCGGAGGGCTCGGAGGGCACTCGGGCGTCCAGATCGCCCTCGGGCACGCGAACGCGATCAAGGCTCTCGGTCGGGTGCTGCGAGAAGCACACGGGACCGTGGCGTTCCGTCTCGTCTCGCTCGACGGAGGCAAGAGCCGCAACGCCATTCCTCGCGACGCGACGGCGATCTGCTCCGTCCCGCGCGACCACGAGGCTGCGTTTCGGTCCGCAGTGGAGTCCGCGACCGACGTCGTGCGCGACGCGTATGCGAAGACCGACCCGGGAGCCACCGTCACCGTCGACGCCGCAGCCGACGCGGCGGACGCCTGGACCGTGGACGCGACGGCCGCCTTGCTGGACGTCATCGCGCTCGTGCCGACCGGCCCGCTCGCGATGAGCCCCGACTTCGACGGGCTCGTCGAGACGAGCACATCTCTCGGCGAGGCGGCGACCGAGGGGGACCGGCTCACGCTGCACAGCCTGTCGCGCTCGTCGAACGACTCGGCGATGCCCGAGGTCATCGCAACACTCGACGCGGCCGCGCGACTGGCCGGAGGCACGTTCGAGGTGAAGCACAACTACAACGGGTGGCGTCCGGACCTGGGCTCCCCCCTGCTCGCAGTCTCGCGAACGGTCTACGAGCGGCTCTTCGGCGAGCCCCCGGTGGTCACGGCGGTGCACGCCGGCCTCGAGACGGCCGTCATCGGCACCAAGGTCAGCGGGCACCTGGACATGCTCGCGGTAGGCCCGCAGATCGAAGGCCCGCACTCGCCCGACGAGCGGGTTAGCATTCCAACCGTGCAGCGCTTCTGGAAGCTGCTCGTCGCGGTCGTCGACGAGTTCTCGACGGGGACGAGGTAGGCAGGCGACCATGCGCGGATGGCTAGCCTGGACCGTCGCCATCGTCGCTGGGATCGCCCTTGTGCTCGTCGCGACCGCGATGGTCGGTAATCGCGACGACAGCGGAGAGACAGTGCCGGCGGGTCAGTGGGCGCAGAGCGTCTGCGGCTCCGTTGGCGTGTGGCGGGGCGAGATCGAGGACATCGTCGACGGAATTCGCCAGGCACCGGCAACAGGAACCGGCGTCGAGGAACCGCAGTCGCAGACGCCACAGGGAAGCCCCTCGCTCGTTCGCTCCGGGCTCGAGGAGAGCGTTCGCGCAACGGAGGTCCTCGTCACCGGGATCGACAACTCAGGCATCCCGGAGACCGATCATGGCGAGGCGGCGGCGACGCAGGTGTCGAGCTGGGCAGCAACCTCTCTTGCCAACCTGAACAAGGCGGAAGATTCGCTCGAGACGGAAGCGGCAACCCCCGAGGAGGCGATCGCGCAACTCGCAGGCGCTACCGCTGCGATCAGGCTCGCGGTCGTGAGTGGCTACGAGACGCTGATGGACATCGCCCTCCTCGACCCCGAGCTCGCGGCGGCGGTGCACGAGTCGAGCACCTGCCAGCAGCTGATGGAGGAGCAGGGCGAGTGAGCACGATGGACTGGATCCTCGTCGCCGTCCAGGGCCTCGTGGTCATCGGGTTCATCGCGCTCGGCGTTCGCTCGGGCGGGGTTGGGCTCGGGCTCTGGGGCGGCGTCGGGACGCTGGTCCTCGTGTTCGTCTTCGGACTCGATCCCGGTGAGCCGCCGATCAGCGCGATGCTCATCATCATCGCCGTGATCTCTGCCGCCGCGGCGATGCAGGCGGCAGGCGGCGTGGACTACATGGTGCTCATCGCGAGTAACGCGCTTCGAGCGAGACCCAAGGCGCTGAACTTCGCCGCGCCGTACATCTCGTACGTGTTGACGATCCTGACAGGCACGAGCAACACGTTCTTCTCGATCATCCCGGTCATCAACGAGGTCGCATACGCGAACAAGATTCGACCCGAGCGGCCGTTGGCAAGCTCTACCGTTGCGAACGCACTCGGCATCACGTCGAGCCCGGTGGCCGCGGCGACTGCCACCCTCCTGCCCCTGGTCGAGGTCTACAACTACAACCTCATCGACGTACTGCTGATCACGATTCCTGCAAGCCTCATCGGGATCTTGCCGATGGCCTTCGTGATGAGCCGCCACGGTCGTGACCTCGAAGACGACGCGGAGTATCAGCGCCGAGTGGCGGCGGGCGAGGTGCAACCACCGGCGCCAGCGAGTGAGATCGTCCTCATGCCCTACGCCAAGCGCAGCGTTGCGATCTTCCTCACGGCTGTCGCCGCGATCTGCGTGTTCGGCCTCTTCGAGGGCATCAGGCCCACGGTCGCGGCTGAGGGCGGAGGTGTGGAGCCGATCTCGGTCACGCCGCTCATCCAGATGTTCATGCTGACCGCGGCCGCGCTGATCCTGGTCTTCTGCCACGTCAGAGCCGGGGACATCCCAGGCACCGCGATCTTCAAGTCCGGGATGGTCGCGATGATCGCCCTCTTCGGGATCGCGTGGATGGCCGACACCTTCATCGCCAACAACGAGGACGCGATCGTGCTCGCGCTCGGCAGCCTGGCGGAGAAGTGGCCGTTCATGATCGCAGTGGCGATCTTTCTCGTTGCCGCCCTCACGACGAGTCAGTCAGCCGCGACGAGAACGATGGTTCCGCTTGGCCTTACGCTCGGTATCGGTGCGGGCTACATGATCGCGATGTGGACAGCCGTGGTCGGCGTCCTCTTCCTGCCGGCGAACGGAACGCAGATCGCCGCCGCGGAAGCAGATACCACCGGGTCTACCTCCCTCGGAAGACGGGTCATCGATCACTCGTTCCAGCTGCCGCTACAGGTGTGCTGGATCGTGACGGCGCTTGCCGGGATCGTCATCGTCAAGCTCTTCTTCGGCGGGCACACACCCGCGCCGCCAGTGCCGACGAGCCCGTCCCAATAAGTTGACGGTTCGGGGCGCCGCTTTCCTCGGCATCGGCGCCATGGTCGGCGCGGGCATCTTCGCGCTGCTCGGCGAGGCGGCCACCGTCGCCGGCTCTGCGGTGTGGCTGTCCTTCCTGCTCGCTGGGATCGTCGCGGCGCTGCTCGGCTACACGGTCGTCAAGCTCGGCGTGCGCTATCCCTCGTCGGGTGGGCTGATCGCGTACTTGATGGAGGGCTTCGGGAACGGTCGGCTCGTCGGCATCGCCTCCTGGCTCGGCTACTTCGCGGCGATCGTGATCGTCTGCTCGATGGTCGCGGTCGCCTTCGGGAGCTACGCGACCTCGCTCTTCGTCGGGGATGACGCGGCCGGCTGGTGGGACAATGTCTTCACCTCGGCGATCGTGGTCGCCATGGCGGCCATCAACATGGTCGGCTCGCGCGTCGTCGATCGGGCGCAGTCGCTGATCGTCGTCGTCCTGCTCGCAGTCTTCGCCGTTTTCATCGCTGTGACGCTGGTCGACATCGACTTCGACCTGCTCGCCTTCAGCGGGTATCCGAGCGTCTCGGACATCGTCGCGAGCGTCGCTCTCACCTTCTTCGCGTATCTCGGCTTCAGCGTCATCACGTTTGCCGCCGGCGATCTGCGCGATCCGGCTCGTGAGCTTCCTCGAGCGATGTACGCCGCGCTCGGCGTGACCACGCTCCTCTACGTTCTCATCTCGCTCGGCGTGTTCGGCACGCTGACGGTGCCGGAGGCGATCGGCTACGGGGAGACGGCGATCGCCGAGGCCGCGCGACCGGCGCTCGGAGACGCGGGCTTCACGATGATGGCGATCGCCGCCCTCCTCGCGACGTCATCGTCGGTGAACGCGACCCTGTATGCGTCCGGCGGGCTTACCGCCATGCTCGCAGAGGCTCGGCAGTTCCCCACCTTCTTCGGGCGAAGCTCACCGCTCGGGCCCCACGCCGGAATGCTGATCACGTCGGCGATCGTGCTTGTCGTCTCCAACCTCGTCGACCTCTCGGCGATCGCCTCGGTCGGCAGCGCCTGCTCGCTCCTGATCTTTCTCCTGGTCGGTATCGCCGGCTACCGGCGACGAGCGGACACCGGATCGCTCGCCGTCGTCGTGCTGGCTGCGATTGCCGTGACCGTCGTCGTTCTGGCCTTCTTCGCCGTCGACACACTGCGCAACGCTCCCGAGACGTTCGCCGCGATCGTGGCGATCACTCTCCTCGCCGTCGTCCTGGACGCGGTGTGGAAGCGCGCCCGCCCCGCGGTGTGAGCCAGCCCGAGGCGACGCAAGACGCGGAGCTCCTCCTTCGCTTCACGCGGGCGGGTCACGAGGCCGGGTACCCGACGGCGGATCTCGAGGACCGGGTCCTCGCGCTCGCTCGCGCAGTGGGTTTCGAGGAGGCGCAGATCTCGGTCACGCCGACGGTCATCGACGTCACCGTAGGACCGCTTCGAGCGCAGCGCAGCTACACGCTGCGGGTCAGGCCCAGCACCGTCGACCTCGATCGCATCGCGCGACTGGACGACCTCGTCCAGGAGATACTCGAAGGCCGCCTCGGCACCGACGGCGCCCTCGCCTCGCTGGACGTCCTACGCGACGAGCCGCTACGGCGACCATGGCCGATCCTGCTCGCGGCCTACGCCGTCGCGGGCGCGGCGCTGACCCCCGTCCTCGGCGGCGGCTGGCGCGAGGCCGTGGCGGCGGCGCTCGTCGGGCTCGTAGTCGGAGCGGTCGCGATCGCGACACGGGGAATCGTGCGTGCCGAGCCGATCGCCGCTCCGATCGCCGCGGTCTCGGCGAGTTTTTCGGCGTCCGCGCTGGCATGGCTCGGAATCGACGCTTCCCCGGATCTCGTGACACTCGCGGCGCTCGTCACCTTCCTCCCCGGGATGACGCTGACGATCGGGATGCGAGAGCTCGCCAGCGAGCATCTCCAGTCCGGGGTGGCGAACACGGCGAGCGCGCTCGTGCAGCTCCTCGGGCTCGTCTTCGGAGTCGAGATCGGCCGGTCGATCGCGCTCAACTGGTTCGGGCCGGTCGGTCAGATCGCTCCGGACCCGTCGTTCAACGCCTGGCACCTGCTGGCGGCGATCGCCGCGGGCCTCGCGTTCACGCTGACCCTGCGAGCGCGCTACTCGGACGCGTACGTGATGTGCACCGCCACCGTGCTCGCGCTCGTGGCCAACGAGGCAGGCGCGGCCCTCTTCGGCAAGCAGGCCGCGGCGTTCGTCGCCGCGCTCGCGATCGGAGTGGTCGGCAACCTCGCAGGAGCACGGCTCCACCGCTCGGCGCTCGTCTTCATCGTTCCCGGCGTCCTCATGCTCGTGCCCGGAAGCGCCGGCTACAACAGCGTCCTCCAGCTCGTCACCGATCAGAAGATCACAGGAATCACCGCCGGCTTCGACACCTTCGTCACGGCGATCTCGATCGCGTACGGCCTCATGGTGTCGACCGTCGTCCTTCCCCGCCGTTTCACGCAGATGGTCTGAGCGGTCGCGAGCACGACCGGCGTGCGGACGTTATGGATGCCGTCCGCGTCGTGCGCGACCCACGGCCGTCACGACGGCGGTCGCTGCGAGGACCGCGCTGGCCGCGACCACGACGACCAGCCCGAAGCCGGCTGTGCCGCCGAGCACGTGCCGATTGTCCAACCAGTTCTCGACGGCCGTCCAGAACATGACGATCGACCCGCCGAGCACCCCGACCACGCCGACGAGCGAGCCTCGTGCCAGCGGGCGGACGAAGCCGAGGGTGACGAGCCCGACGATGACGACGAGCCACCCGTTGTTCGGGCCCTGGGTCCCGTCGAGACTCGCGCTCGGGGCACTCGTCCACGTCAGGAACACGCCTGCCACCGCAGCGGCGACGGCGATCGACGCGACCCGCCCCACGCGAATTGCCACCCCGCCCCAGCCTGTAGCTTCCGTTGGCAATGCGCGACGACGCTAACACGGGGGATCGGAAGAGAGGGCGCCGGAGCCTCGCGGTCATCGCGCTCGTCGCGGCGGCCCTGTTCGTCCTCGTCTACAGGCAGGTCCTGGGCGTCACCCAGCGTTCGAGCTGGCCTCCTCCGCCCGATGCGGTCACTCCGGCCGGCGCGCAGGCCGCCACGGAGGCGTTCGCTGCGCGCAGCGGGACGCGGCCGCACGATGCCGCACTCGACTTCGCATGGTCGACGGCGGCGACGATCGAGCCGTGGGCCGAGGGTGCGAACTTCTTCCCGCGGATCTTCGAGGACGTCGAGACTGCACGCTCCTCGGTGCACATCCTCATGTTCGGCTGGCGGGAAGGCGCCGTCGGGATGCGGATGGCTGCCTTGCTGGAGCGGAAGATGGCGGAGGGGATCGAAGTGCGAGTGATCGTGGACGGGTACGGGTCCAGGCCGTACGGCGAGGCTCGAGAGATGTTCACGCAGTTGGCCGCCTCGGGCGCGCAGATCGTCGTGAACGACGTGTTCCCGCTCGACAGAGACGGCCTCTACCCCGACGACCAGCACGTGGACTGGCGGCAGGACGAAGTGGGGCGCGCCGACCATCGCAAGCTGTACGTGATCGACGGGTCTGTCGCGTGGACGGGCGGTGCCGGGATCGAAGACCATTTCGAGAACGGCGGCTTCCACGACGTGATGGTGCGAGTCACGGGCGACGTCGTACGGCAGGCGCAAGCGGCCTTCCTCACGAGTTTTCGGGGGCACGGTGCCCCGCTGCCGGCCGACCTCTCGCGCTACTTCCCGGCCCCGGCGGAGGCCGGCGCGACACCGATCGCACTCGCGCAGGTGATTCCCGGCGGGTTCGTCGCCGCCTCGCAGGCGCTTCGTGAGCAGATCGACGGCGCCCGCGAGCGACTCGACGTGATGAACCCGTACCTCACCGATGCAGACATGCTTCAGCGGATCGTCGCCGCGGCGCGGCGCGGCGTGCGTGTGCGCGTCGTGGTCTCCGCGAAGTCCAACAACGACCAGGCATCGGCCGCGCTCCGGCACTGGTACCCGGCGCTGATGGGCGCGGGCGTCGAGGTGTGGGAGCTCCCGGGCACCGTCGTGCACGCGAAGGTCGTCGTGGCCGACGACGTGGTGAGCTTCGGCACGGTGAACCTCGACTCGTGGGCGCTCTATCGCAACTCGGAGATCATGATGATCGCTCGCAGCCCGGAGGCGGCGGCATTGTTCGAGGAGCGACTGTTCGAGCCGGACATCGCCCGCTCGAAGCCCGGCGAGCCGCCGTCCGGCACGCAGGAGCGCTTGAAGAGCTGGCTCTGGGACAAGCTGAGCTACTTCCTGTAGGCTCGGCGCGCTTCGCCTCAGCGCTTCGACTTCGCGCGGGTGCGCTTGCTGCGCGACTGTCGCCCGGTGCCGCCGCTTCGGGACTGCGCCGCCTCGACGCTGGCCCGCAGGGCCTCGAGTAGGTCGGAAGGCGCAGCAGGCTCCTCGCGGGCCTGGGCATGGATCTCCTCACCCTTGCGCTTGCGGTTCACGATCGCGAGTAACCGCGAGCGGTACTCGTCTTCATACCGGTCGTGGTCGAAGGCGGACGTGAAACGCTCGATGAGTGTCTCGGCCATCTCGAGCTCGCGCTTGTCCACGCGCGGGCGCTTCGACGGAACGATGTCGGTCGTCGGGCGGATCTCGTCGGCGAAGTACATGCTCTCGAGCGTGATCACGTCGTCGCGAATCCGGAGCGTGCCGAGCTGCTCGCGGTCGTGGAAGACGTAGCGGGCTACCGCCGAGAGGCCGGAGCTCTCCATCGCCTTGACGAGGAGGGCGTAGACCTTTTCGGCGCCGTCGGCAGGTCCGAGGTAGTAGGTCCGCTGGAACACGATGGGGTCGATCTCGTCGTGCGGGACGAAGTCGAGGATCTCGATCGTCCGGAACGACTCCTCCTCGGCAGCCTCGAAGTCCTCGTCGGTGAGGTAGACGTACTCGCCTTCCGACACTTCGTACGCCTTGACGATCTCGTCCGCCGGAACCTTCTTGCCTTCCTTCTTGCACACCTTGTCGTATCCGATCGGAGAGCCGTCCTTCTCGTGGACGAGATGCAGCTCGAGGTCGTGCTCGTCGATGGCGCTGTACATCTTCACCGGTGCGTTTACGAGCCCGAAGGAGATGCTGCCCGACCAGATCGCGCGTGGCATGACGAGGGTGTACCCGCGGCGCACGGGCGGTCAAACGGCGCGCGCTTCGTGAACGGCCGGGGAGGGAAGCCCCTCTCCGATGTCTGAGCGAGATCCGGCCAACCCGTGGATTGCCGACCGCCTGGCGCTCTTCGCGGCGTTGCTCGAGCTCTCCGACGCGTCCTCCTTCGCTGTGCGGGCGTATGTGCGAGCGGCCGAGTTGATCCGCTCCGCGCCCGTCTCGGTCGCCCAGCTCGTCCGCGCAGGTCGCGTCCGCGAGCTTCGTGGTATCGGGCCGGGAATAGAGGCGAAGTTGCGCGAGCTGGTCGAGACGGGCGAGATCGCCGAGCTCCGCGCGCTCGAGGCCGAGCTCGATCCGGCGCTGATCGGTCTCGGAAAGATGCTCGGGCTGCCCGCGCAGCGAACGCTGCACATCGCACGCCATCTCGAGGTGAGCTCGGTCGACGGGTTCATGGAGGCCGCGCACGCCGGTCGTCTTCGCGACGTTCCGGGCGTCGGTGCCGTCACCGAGGCGAAGATCCTCGCCGCGCTCGACCGCGAGCCTGCCGCGCCCCGTGGACTCACGGTGACGCGGAGTCGGTCGCTCTCGCAGGAGATCGCCAGTGCTCTCGAAGGCGAGATGGCCGGCCCCGCACGCAGGTTCTGCGAGCTGTCGCACGAGCTCGCCGTCGTCTGCGTCTCCGACGATCCCACGGCCTCTGTCGCTCGCTTCGAGCAGCTTCCAGCGATCGTCGCGTTGCTCGAACGCAATGAACGTGGGGCCACCGGCCTGACCGTGGACGGTGTTCCCGTCACGCTCGTCGTAGCACCCGCGGAACGCTTTGGCACGGAGTTGATCCGCGCCACAGGCTCCGCGGACTTCGTCGGCTCGCTCGGTCCGCTCCCCGCTGCGACGACCGAGGCCCAGCTCTTCGAGGCGCTCGGCCTGCCGTACTGTCCGCCCGAGCTTCGAGAGGCGGCCGGCGCCACGGCTCCGCCCGATCTCGTCCAGGTGAGCGACGTACGTGGCGACCTCCACTGCCACACGACCTGGTCGGACGGGAAGGAGTCGGTCGAGGCCATGGCGCGCGCCGCACTCGAACGGGGATACGAATACCTGGCGATCTGCGACCACACGCCGAACGTGCGAGTGGTACCGGGCCTCGACGCCGATGCGATCCTGCGTCAGAGTGAAGAGATCGACCGGGTGAACGAGGCGCTCGCCCCGTTCCGCGTCCTGCGTGGTGTCGAGTGCGATCTGCGCGCAGACGGATCGCTCGACCTCGAGGACGGCGTGCTCGAGTCGCTCGACTGGGTTCAGTTGAGCTTGCACGCGGGACAGCGCCGAAGCCGAGGTGAGCTCACGCGCCTGGTGACGGAGGCGATGCGACACCCCTCCGTATCCGCGCTGAGCCATCCGAAGGGCCGCATCCTCAACCACCGTCCCGAGAACGCCCTCGACCTCGACGAGGTGTACGCCGTCGCGATCGAGACGGGAGTGGCGCTCGAGGTGAACGGCCTTCCCGACCGGCTCGATCTGTCGGCCACCCACGTCAGCGAGGCAGTCGCCGCGGGAGTGCAGCTCGTGTTGAACTCGGACGCGCACTCCGCTCGTGGACTCGAACACCTCGCGTTGGCCGTTGCGACGGCGCGGAAGGGAGGAGCGACCACCGCAGGGATCGTGAACTGCAGGCCCCTCGAGCATCTTCTGGGCGAGGCGTAGTGGCGGCTCCGCTGTCGACGAGCGCTGGCGGGCGCCTCACTTCGTCTACAGGCTCACGGATCGGCCATGAAGTCCTGGGCCTTACGGGCTCGGTCCCACGGCTCCTCGTCCCAGCGGATCATGTCCGGGTCGACACTCCGCGCCTCGGCCAGATCGCACGCGAGCAGCTGAAAGCGCACGATGTCGACGACCGGATGGGTCGTCGGCACGAGGAGCGCGTCGCAGCCGAGTTCGCCGAGCGCCCGCATCGCGTCGACGGCCCGCTCGGCAGCACGTCCGTCGCACTCCAGCACGAAGCAGCGAACGGACGAGTCGATCGCCGCGAGGTGCCCGTGCAGGAGCTGCTCGGTCTGGTGCGCCTCCGCCGCGACGTGCGCGCCCTCCCGGAGCTTGAGAACAGCCTCGAGCGCCGTCGCGGTGTCTCTCCCCGCGCCGGCGACGAGGAAGCGGTCGTGCTCGGACGCTCCGATCGGCTCCGCGTCGAGCTCGCGGAACACGTCGCCGGCGAGCCCGCTCACGTCCTCGCCGCGCAGCGCGCGGCCGGCGGCCACGGCGCACGTGTAGCTCGCGGTGTGGCAGTAGCTCTCCTCGATCGCGGGCGTGACGACGACCACGTTGTCCGCGGCTTTGGCGAGCGCGCTCTCCCCGGCACCGGTGATGAGCCACGTCTCTCCCTGGAAGCCGCGGACTGTCTCGAGCGTCAGTGCCGTTCCGCCTTCGTGGGACACGGCGACGAGGACGTCAGCCGCCGGCGCGGCGCCGAGGACGACATCGAGCGCCTGCACGGCCGGGCCGCACGCGAGCGCGGCATGGAACGACGTTCCGCAGCCCGTGAAGAGCACGCTGGCGCCTTCGGGGAGCCGACGCTCGCCGACCCGTTCCGGCACCTGCCGAAGCCACTCGGGCTGCGAGGCAATGGCCTTTCGGGTCAACTGTCCGGGCACGAAGGCTGTCTATACCATCGCGCGCGGTGGCGATCTTCGAGAAGACGGCGCTCGGGAACGGAATCCGGGTCCTCACGGCGCCCTTCCCGCAGGTCGGATCGGTGTCGTGCTTCGTCATGCTCGCGGCCGGCTCGCGCTACGAGACGCCCGAGTCGAAGGGCATCGCCCACTTCGCCGAGCACATGTTCTTCAAGGGCACCGAGCGCCGGCCGACGGCGCGGACGATCTCCACCGAGATCGACGCGATCGGCGGCGAGTTCAACGCGTTCACCGGGAAGGAGCTGACCGGCTACTACGTGCGCTGCGGCTCGGAGACGCGCGACGTCGCGCTCGACGTCCTCGCCGACATGCTCCTCCGGTCGCGCTTCGACGAGGCCGAGATCACGAAGGAGAAGGGCGTGATCCTCGAGGAGATGAACGTCTACCTCGACACGCCGCAGCGCTACGTCGGGAACGTCTACGACCGGCTGTTCTACGCGGATCAGCCGCTCGGCTGGGACATCATCGGGACGCGCGAGACCGTCGAGGCGGCGACCCGCGAGACCTTCATGTCCTACCTCGACACGTGGTACCGCCCCGAGCGCATGGTCGTCGGGATCGGCGGTCGGATCGGCGACGGGCTGACCGAGCGGCTCGAGGAGCTGCTCGGCGGCATCGAGGCCCGCCCGACCGGCCAGGCCGCGGAGGTCGAGGTCCTGCCCGAGACGTCGCCGGTCCTCCTGCACACGAAGGACTCGGAGCAGGCGCACCTCATCCTCGGCGTGCGCGGCTATCCGATCGGGCATCCCAACCGCTACGCGCTCCAGCTCCTGGCCGTCGTGCTCGGCGGCGGCATGTCGTCGCGGCTCTTCACCGAGGTGCGCGAGAAGCGCGGCCTCGGGTACTACGTCCACGCGGGGAACACGGCCTACACGGACGCTGGCACGTTCTACGCGAGCGCCGGGGTCGACGTGGCCCGCGTCGACGAGGCGATCACGACGATCCTCGGCGAGCTGCGGAAGATCTCCACCGAGCCCGTGCCGGCGGACGAGCTCGAGAAGGCCCGCGGCTACGCGAAGGGCCGCTTCGTGCTCCGCCTCGAGAGCCCGCAGGGCACCATCCAGTACGGCCTTCGGCGCGAAGTGCTCGAAGGCGAGATCGAGGAGCCGGACGAGCTCCTCCGGCGCCTCGACGAGGTGACCGTGGAAGACGTCCAGCGCGTCGCAAGAGACCTCTTCGAGGACAAGCGCCTCTATCTCGCGCTCGTCGGGCCGTTCGACGAGCCCGCTCGGTTCGAGAAGCTCCTCGCCGCGTGAGCGACGAGCGCGACCTCCTTCGCCGAACCGCGGAGATCGCGGCCGACTATCTCGACTCGCTCGGCGAGCGCCCCGTGTTCCCGAAGGCGTCGATGGACGAGATCGCGGGCGCGTTCGACCGGACGCTTCCGCAGACCCCGTCCGATCCGCTGCACGTGGTCGAGGAGCTCGCACGTGCCGTCGAGAATGGTGTGATCGCGTCCGCGGGCGGTCGCTACTTCGGATACGTGACCGGCAGCGCTCTTCCCGCCACGATCGCAGCCGACTGGCTCACGGCGATCTGGGACCAGTGCGCCGGGCTCGGGCCGCTCGGGCCGTCGGTCGCCGCGCTCGAGGTGATCGTCGGCGAGTGGCTCGAGGATCTGTTCGGCCTCCCATCGAGCGCCTCGTTCGCCATCACCACAGGCTGTCAGATGGCACACGTCACCGCACTCGCCGCCGCACGGCACGAGCTTCTCTCGCAGCGCGGCTGGGACGTCCGCGAGCGCGGGCTCGCCGGGTCGCCTCCGATCAGCGTCGTCGTCGGGCGACTCCGCCACGTGACCGTCGACCGGGCGTTGCGGCTGCTGGGGATCGGCGCCTCCCAGCTCGTGGTCGTGCCCGCCGACGGCCAGGGTCGAATGGAGCCGGAAGGGCTGCGCGCGGCGCTCAGCGAGATCGACGGCCCGACGATCGTCTGCGCGCAGGCCGGCGAGGTGAACACCGGCGCGTTCGATCCGTTCCCGCGGATCGTCGAGATCGTCCGCGAGACGGATGCCTGGCTCCACGTCGACGGCGCGTTCGGGCTGTGGGCCGCGGTGAGCCCGGTGCGCCGGCAGCTCGTCGAAGGCGTCGCACTCGCCGATTCGTGGGCCACCGACGCGCACAAGTGGCTCAACGTGCCCTACGACTGCGGGCTCGCCTTCTGCGCGCGGCCCCACGCGCATATCGCGTCCATGACGATGAAGGCGTCCTACTTCGAGGGACAGGGAGCGTGGGGACGCGACGCTGCGGATTGGACGCCGGAGTCGTCTCGCCGGGCACGCGCGCTCACGGTGTACGCAGCGCTGCGATCGCTCGGCCGCGACGGTGTCGCCGAGCTCGTCGACCGCTGCTGCGACCTCGCGACGCGCTTCGCGCAAGCGGTCTCGGCGCTCCCGGGCTGCCAGCTCCTCAACGAGGTCGTCATCAACCAGGTGCTGTTCCGCTTCGACGACGACGAGACGACGAACGCGGTGCTCGCACGGGTCCAGGAGAGCGGGGAAGCGTGGATGGGCGGGACGACGTGGGACGGCCGGTCGGCGATCCGGGTCTCGGTCTCGAGCTGGCGCACGACGGAGGCGGACATCGACCGAACGGTCGCCGCTGTCGAAGACGCGCGCGTAACCGTCTAGCCTCTCGATCGAGGCGCAGTACGAGCGAGCTCGAACGGCCGACGCCGAGATCGTCCGACCCCTGGCGGACACGGATTACGGCTCGCGCGAGTTCATGTCACGCGACCCCGAAGGGAACATCTGGAGCTTCGGCACCTACCGGCCGGAGTAGCCCTCTACTCCTCGGTCGGCTGAGTCACCGCGCGATCGGCGATCTCGGAGACGACCGCTGGATCGGCGAGCGTCGTCGTGTCGCCGAGCGGCCGGTGCTCGGCGACGTCGCGCAGGAGCCGACGCATGATCTTCCCCGAACGCGTCTTCGGCAGCTCCGGCGTGAAGACGATGTTCGCCGGCTTCGCGATCGGGCCGATCTTCACGGCGACGTGGTTGCGGAGCTCCTCGAGCCGCTCCACCGATCCTTCCTCGCCACCCTTCAGCGTCACGAACGCGACGATCGCCTGGCCGGTCAGCGCATCCGCACGGCCGCACACGGCCGCTTCGGCGACGCTCTGGTGGTCGACGAGCGCCGATTCCACCTCGATCGTCGAGATGCGGTGGCCCGAGATGTTCATCACGTCGTCCACACGGCCGAGAAGCCAGAAGTCGCCGTCCTGGTCGACATGCGCACCGTCGCCGGCGAAGTACATCCCGGGGAAGCGTTCCCAGTACGTCGCCCGGAAGCGGGCGTCGTCGCCGAAGATCCCGCGCGTCATCGCCGGCCAGGGTCGCTTGACAACGAGGTAGCCGCCGCCGCCGGGCCCGACCTCGTTCCCGAGATCGTCGACGACGGCCGCGTCGATCCCGGGGAACGGCTTCGTCGCCGACCCCGGCTTCGTCGTCGTCACGCCGGGAAGCGGGGTGATGAGGACCATCCCGGTCTCCGTCTGCCACCACGTGTCCACGATCGGCGTGCGCTCGAGCCCGATGTGCTCGCGATACCACATCCACGCCTCGGGGTTGATCGGCTCGCCGACGGTCCCCAGCAGGCGCAGCGACGAGAGATCGTGCTTCGCCGCGTGCTCCGGCCCCCATTTCATGTGCGCGCGGATGGCCGTCGGCGCCGTGTACAGGATCGTGACCTGGTAGCGCTCGACGATGTCCCACCAGCGGTCCTTGTCCGGGAAGTCGGGCGTCCCCTCGTAGAGCACGCTCGTCGCGCCGTTGCACAGCGGCCCGTAGACGATGTAGCTGTGCCCCGTGACCCAGCCGATGTCGGCCGCGCACCAGTAGACGTCGCGCTCGGGCTTCAGGTCGAAGATGTAGTGATGCGTCGCGGCGACCCCGACGAGGTAGCCCGCGGTCGTGTGCGCGATGCCCTTCGGCTTGGCGGTCGTCCCGCTCGTATAGAGGAGATAGAGCAGGTCCTCCGCGTCCATCGGCTCACAGGGGCACGACACAGGATCCGTCGACTGGCCCTCCGCGAGCTCGTTCCACGTGATGTCTCGGCCGGGGGTCATCGGGACATCGCCGCGGGTGCGCTGGCCGACGACGACGGCGCGAACTCCAGGGCAGGACTCGAGCGCCTCGTCCGCGTTTCGCTTCAGCGGGACGATCGTCCCGCGCCGGTAGCTCTCGTCCTGTGTCAGGAGCACCTCGCAGCGCATGTCGTTGAGCCGGTCTGCGAGCGCCTCCGCCGAGAAGCCGCCGAAGACGACCGTGTGCGGCGCGCCGAGCCGTGCGCACGCGAGCATCGCGACCGGAAGACCAGGCCCCATGCCCATGTAGATCCCCACCGGCGTGCCCTTCCCGACCCCGAGCGCCCTCAGGCCGTTCGCCGCGCGAACCACCTCCTCGAGGAGCTGCTGGTACGTGATCGACGCGCGCTCGTCGACCGGCTCGCCCTCGTAGTAGTACGCGACGCGCTCGCCGAGACCGGCCTCGACGTGCCGGTCGAGGCAGTTGTACGCGACGTTGATCTTCCCGCCGCCGTACCAGCGCGCGTACGGGAGCTCCCACTCGAGGAGCGACGTGAACGGCTCGAACCACGTCACGCGCTCGCGGCCCTCCCGCTCCCAGAACTCCTCGAGCGGAATGTCGTAGATGTCCGCTTTCGCGTTCGCCTGCGCGGCGAACTCCGGCGGCGGCGGATAGCGCCGATCCTCTTCGAACAGGGTCTCGATCGCCTGGTCGGACATCGGACGCGGATCCTAACGCCGCCGGTAGAGTCCTTCGAGGTGGACGCGGACCTTCGCGCGCTCCGTGAGCGCCTCGCCGAGATCTCGGATCTCTCGCGTGCGGGAGGCGTGCTCGCCTGGGATCAGAAGGTGACCATGCCCCCCGGCGGTCACCCGGCAAGGGCCGAAGCACTCGCGACGATCGGCCGGATCGCGCACGAGCGCTTCACCGATGCGGAGATCGGCCGCCTGCTCGAACGCCTGCGGCCGCTCGAGGAGTCGCTCGACTACGACTCCGACGACGCGAGCCTGATCCGTGTCACCCGCCGCGACTGGGAGAAGCAGCGCCGCGTTCCCACCGAGCTCCGCACGGAGATGATCCGGTCGGCCGCGCTCGGCAACCAGGTCTGGATCGAGGCGCGCGCGAAGAACGACTTCGCGAGCTTCCTTCCCGCGCTCGAGCGCAACCTCGACCTGAAGCGCCGCTACGTCGAGTGCTTCGAGTGGGACGACTCGCCGTACACGCCGCTCCTCGACGACTTCGAGCCGTACATGACGACGACCGAGGTCGCGGAGGTGTTCGGAACGATCCGGCCCGTCCTCGCCGAGCTCGTGCAGAACGCTCCGCGGATCGACGCGTCGTTCCTCGAGCGGGACTACCCGGCCGACGAGCAGGAAGCGTTATACGGCCGGATCCTCGCGACGCTCGGCCTCGAGGACGGGTCGTACCGGCTCGACCCGACCGTCCATCCGTTCTGCACGTCGTTCTCGCGACGCGACGTGCGCATGACGACGCGCTTCGAGCACGGGCTCGGAGGGCTCTGGTCGACGCTGCACGAGGCGGGGCACGGCCATTACGCGCACGGCATCGCGCCGTCGCTCGAGCGCACACCGCTCGCCGGCTCGCCGTCGCTCGGGCTCAACGAGTCCCAGAGCCGCACCTGGGAGAACCTCGTCGGTCGCTCCCGGCCGTTCTGGCTGTACTGGTACGAGCCGCTGCAGGAGGCGTTCCCGGCACAGCTCGGCGACGTCGACCTGGAGGCGTTCCTCGCCGCCGCCAACCGCGCCGAGCCGGGCCTCATCCGAGTCGAAGCCGACGAGACCACGTACAGCCTGCACATCATCCTGCGCTTCGAGCTCGAGCAGCGGCTGATCGAGGGCTCGCTCGCCCCGAAGGATCTTCCAGAGGCGTGGAACGAGCGGATGCGCGACCTGCTGGGGGTCGACGTGCCCGACGACACGCACGGCGTGCTCCAGGACATCCACTGGTCGCACGGCGGCATCGGCTACTTCCCGACCTACGCGCTCGGCAACGTCATCTCGGTGCAGATCTGGGCCGCCGTCCGCGAGGCGCTCCCCGACCTCGACGCGCAGATGGAGGCCGGCGAGCTGCACGAGCTCGCTGCCTGGCTACGCGACAACCTCTACTCCCTCGGTCGCAAGTTCACGCCGAAGGAGACGATCGGGCGGATCACCGGGACGCCGGCGATCGACCCTCAGCCCTACCTCGCGTACCTGCGCGACAAGCTCGCTACGCTCCCGGCCGGTGTCTGACACCGTCTCGCTCGTCGTCAACGGCGAGCAGCGCTCGCTCGAGGTCGAAGGGCGCACTCTCCTCGTCCACGCGTTGCGCGACGGCCTCGGGCTGACCGGAGCCCATATCGGCTGCGACACGAGCCAGTGCGGCGCGTGCACCGTGCTCCTCGACGGGCGTGCCGTGAAGAGCTGCACGGTCCTCGCCCATCAGGCCGACGCCCGGGAGGTCACGACGATCGAGGGGCTTTCCGAAGGCGGCGAGGCACACCCGCTCCAGCGTGCGTTCGTCGAGCATCACGGCTTGCAATGCGGGTTCTGCACACCGGGCGTGATCCTCACCGCGGCCGACCTGCTCTCGCGCGACTCGTCGCCGAGCGAGGACGACATCCGCCGTGCGCTGCGCGGCAACCTCTGCCGCTGCACGGGCTACCAGGGGATCGTGGAGTCGATCCAGGCGGTCGCGGCGACGTGATCCCCGCCTCGACACGCTACGCGCGTGCCTCCGATCTCGATCAGGCCATCGAACTGCTGGCCGAGCCCGACGCGAAGGCGATCGCCGGTGGGCAGTCGCTCATCCCGGTGATGAAGCTGCGAATCGCGCGTCCGTCGCTCGTCGTCGACATCTCACGGCTCGGGCTGAGCGGGATCGAGGAGCGCGGCGGCGAGCTGCACATCGGACCGCTCACGACGTGGGCGGAGCTCACGTCCACGGAGCTCCTCGAGCGGCCCGCACTCGCCGCGATCGCCGAGTGCGCTCGCGGGATCGGCGACCTGCAGGTCAGGAACCTCGGCACGATCGGGGGGAGTGTCGTGCATGCGGACCCCGCCTCGGACATGCCGGCCGTCCTGCTGGCACTCGGTGCTCGGCTCCGGCTTCGTGGCCCCGAAGGCGAACGTGAGGTCGCCCTCGGAGACGCCTTGCTCGGCCCGTTCACGACGTCGCTGGAGCCGCAGGAGCTCGTGACGGACATCGTCGTCGCCTCCCCTCCTGCGGGCTCGGGCACCGCGTACGTCTCCGTCGAGCATCCGGCCTCCGGCTTCGCGCTCGCCGGTGCCGCAGCGCTCGTGCGCCCGGACGGCGAGTCGGTGGCGCTCACGGGGGTCGGCGCAACGCCGTTCGTCCTCCCCGGCGGCGACACGCGTTCCGCGCTCGCCGACGCGGAGATCTACGGCGACCGCTTCGCGTCGGCGGAGTACCGGCGCGAACTGGCCGCGGTCGTCGCCGAGCGCGCGCTCGCCACGGCACGCGGCCGGGCGAGGCAGGACGCGTGAGCGACACCGTCATCGGCGTCGCGCGCCCGCGTATCGATGCGCCCGACAAGGTAACCGGCGCCACGCGCTTCGCCGCCGACGGCTACGTCCACGGCCTCCTGCACGCCCGTCCCGTCCTCGCGACCGACGCTCATGCGCGAATCCGCGGCATCGACAAGGACGCCGCGCTTGCGCTTCCGGGTGTCGTCGCCGTGCTCGCCGCCGCCGACCTGACGATCGCGTCGACGGGCACCGATCGCACCTCGGAGCCGCTCGCCCGCGAGGAGGTCGTCTTCGCGGGACAGCCCGTCGCGCTCGTCATCGCCGAGAGCGAGGCCGCCGCGGAGGACGGCGCGGAGGCCGTCATCGTCGACTACGAGCCCCTCTCGGCCGTCGTCGACGTCGAGGCGGCGATGGAGGCGGGCGCACCGCTCGCGCGCACGGTCGAGGAGACGGACGACGAGGCAGGCGACCTCGAGTCGATCCACGCCGGCGTCGACCACGGCCAGGAGGACGACCCGACCGAGGACCTTTCGCCGAACGTCCTCGACCGCATCACACGCGAGAGCGGCGACGTCGGAGCCGCGTTCGACGCGAGCGCGGCGATCGTCCAGGGAACGTTCCGGACGCCGTGGGTCTACCAGGCGTACCTCGAGCCGCAGGTCTGCACCGCCTGGCTCGAGCCGTCCGGCACGCTCGTAGTCTCGACGAGCACGCAGGGCTCCTTCGTGACGCAACGAGAGCTCGCGCGGGCGTTCGACCTCCCGCTCGAGCGCGTCCGCGTGATCGCCGAGCCGCTCGGAGGCGCGTTCGGAGGGAAGTTCGCGCTCGTGGAGCCGCTTGCCGCAGGGGCCGCGCTCGCCCTGAAGCGGCCGGTCCGGCTCGTCCTCACGCGCTCGGAGGACTTCCAGGCGACGAACCCGGCCTCCGCGCAGGTGACGCGCCTGAAGATCGGCGCCCGCGCGGACGGGACGCTGACTGGCATCGAGGCGCGGATGATCGTCGACCGAGGCTCGAACGCCGGCTGGGGGGTCGAGGGCATCACCTCGCTCCTCGTCGCCGGCCCCTACAACTGGGAAGCGCACGATCTCCGCGGCTACGGCGTGCAGACGAACCGCTTCACGTTCGGCGCGTACCGCGCGCCCGGAGCGCCGACCGCCGCCTTCGCCCTCGAGTCGCTGCTCGACGAGCTGGCGGAGGCGCTCGGACTCGACCCCGTCGCGCTGCGCCTGAAGAACGCCGTGGTCGAGGGCGACGTCGGGATCAGCGGCGCTCCCTTCCCCGTCATCGGCGCGCGGGAGGTGCTCGAGCGGATCGCGGAGCACCCCCTGTGGGCGGCACGCGACTCGCTGCCGGAGGACGAGGGGATCGGCATGGCAGCCGGCCACTGGCCCGGAGGGCTCGAGCCGGCGGCCGCCGTCTGCCGCGTGAACTCCGACGGCACGATGACGGTCGTGACGTCGGCAGCCGACATGAGCGGCGTCAACTCGGGCTTCTCCGTGATCGCGGCGGCTGCGTTCGGCCTCTCTCCGGACCAGGTGCGCGTCGTCACGGCCGACACGGTCTCGGGGCCGTACGCCGGAGGCAGCGGCGGCTCGAAGGTGACGTACACCGTCGGCGCTGCGGTCCTGCGGGCCGCCGAGTCCGCACGCCAGAAGGTGCTCGCAGCTGCATCGCAGGAGCTGGAGATCTCGCCGGACGACCTCGAGGTGGTCGACGGCGCCGTGCGCGCGGTCGGCGCGCCGGACCGGTCGATCACCGTCGCCGAGATCGCCCAGAAGGCACTGCGCTTCGGCGGTCGCTACGAGCCGATCGAAGGCCACGGCGGCTCCGCGCAGACGAGCGGCGCGCCCTCCGTGGCCGCCCATCTCTCACACGTTCGCGTCGATCGCGAGACCGGCGAGGTCGAGCTCCTCGGCCACGTGATCGCGCAGGACGTCGGCCGCGCGCTCAATCCCGCCCTGGTCGAGGGGCAGATGCGCGGCGGAGCGACGCAGGGAATGGGCTGGGCGCTCTTCGAGGAGCTCTGCCACGACGAGGACGGACGGCTGGTCACAGGATCGTTCCTCGACTACGCGATCCCGACGGCGGAGCGCGTTCCCGAGATCGAGACCATCATCGTCGAGGTGCCGGCTCCGGACGGCCCGTTCGGCGCGAAGGGCATCGGCGAGGCGCCCGTCGTGGGCGCGCCCGCAGCGGTCGCGAACGCGGTCGCCGCCGCCACCGGCGTCCGGTTCCGCGAGCTGCCGCTGACGCCTCCGCGCGTCTGGGAGGCGCTTCGGTCGTGACCCCGCTCGACCGAGCCCGTGCCGTCGTCGAGGCGTGGGACGAGGAGCTCCGTCGCGAGCTGCCCGAGAACGCCTACCTCTTCGACGTGCACACCCATCTCGGCAACGACATCGACGGGATGGTCGGAAGCTACGACGAGCTGACGTCGCTCCTCGACCGCTACGCCTTCCGCGGCGCGTTCATGTTCTGCCTCGACGAGCACGACCGCGAGCCGGCCTTCACCGTTCCCAACGACCGGACGCTCGCCTACGCCGGGCGCTCCGCCGGCAGGCTCATCCCGTTCGTCCGCCTCGATCTCACGAACCAGCCGCTCGAGGAGGCCCGGCGCTGTCTCGATCTCGGCGCGCGCGGCATCAAGCTCCATCCCAGAGCGCAAGCGTTCGCCCTCAGCGACGACCGGCTTCAGCCGGTATTCGCGCTCGCAGTCGAGCGGTCGGTGCCGATCCTCATCCACGGCGGCCGGGGCCTTCCGCCGATCGCCGAGGATCTCGAGACCCTGGTCCGGCGAAACGAGGGTGTCAGGCTGATCGTCGCGCACGCCGGGATCGCCGACATGGGCGGTCTCGCGGGACGGCTCGGCGGCCTCGAGGGAGTGTTCTTCGACACGTCCGTCTGGAGCGGCCTCGACCTCCTCGACCTCTACCGCCAGGTCGCCCCGGAGCAGGTGCTCTACGCCTCCGACTACCCGTACGGGCGGCAGCCGAACTCGCTGCTCATGGCCGTCCGGACCGCGAAGCTCGCCGGCTTCGACGACAAGCAGCTGCGCCTGATGCTCGGAGGCAGCGCACGCCGGATGATCGCCGGCGAGGAGCTCGAGCCGCTGTCGGCGCCGCACGGCCCAACCTCGCTCGTCCAACCGCTCACCTTCGCGCGGATCCACCAGTACATCTCGATGGCCGTGCCGATGCTCTGGCTCCGGCAACGCGACGTCATCGGCGCGCTGGGGTTGGCCGTGAACGCCTCGCGCGAGCGATCGAACGGCCATCCCGAGCAGTCCGAGCGCATCGAGGAGCTCCTGGCGACGGCTCAGGAGCTGTGGCGCGGCGGCCCGGAGATCGAGGACGACGACGAGCGCGTCGCGACGTTCCGCGCCGCCATCCAGCTGGTCAACCTCGCCGACATGGTCGCCCTCACGACACGCGCCTGAAGCAGTCCGCGAGATGGTCGTCGACCATGCCGACCGACTGCATGAACGCGTAGATCCCCGTCGGGCCGACGAAGCGGAAACCACGCCGCTTCATGTCCTTGGCGATCTCCGACGAGAGCTCCGTTCGGGCAGGGATCTCGGAGAGCGTGCGCCAGCGGTTGACGATCGGCTCGCCGTCGACGAACGCCCAGAGGTACGCGTCGAAGCTTCCGAGCTCGTCTTCGACCTCGAGCACGCGCGCGGCGTTGCTCACCGTCGCCTCGACCTTCAGCCGGTTGCGCACGATCCCCGGGTCGGCAAGCAGGCGCTCGATGTCGTGAGGCCCGAAGCCGGCAACGGTCGAGACGTCGAAGCCGGCGAACGCCCTCCGGTAGCCCTCGCGCTTGCGCAGGATCGTCGACCACGAGAGCCCGGCCTGCGCGCCCTCGAGCGTCAGCAGCTCGAAGAGCTGGCGGTCGTCGTGCAACGGCACGCCCCACTCGTCGTCGTGGTAGGCGAGCATGAGCTCGTCGCTCCCGACGGCCCACTCGCAGCGCGTCAGGCTCGGCATCGCTCGGTAGGATCGCAGGCCGTGCGTCCTCTGGTCACGCTTCTCGTCACGCTCGCGTTCGTCTCCGGCTGCGGAGGCGGGGACGACGCGGCCGGCACCACCGACACCACCTCGACGACGCCCGTCAGCGAGTGCACGGATGTCGAGGCGCCGGAGCCGCGCGACGCCGAGGTGCGTGAGGCGCCCTCGGAGCCGCTCGACCCGTCCAAGACGTACGCGCTGATCTTCGACACGACCTGCGGGTCCTTCACGGTCACCCTCGATCAGAAGCTCGCGCCGAACGCGGCCGCGTCGCTCGTCGCGCTCGCCTACGACGGCTTCTTCGACGACACGATCTTCCATCGCGTGGTTCCCGGGTTCGTCATCCAGGGAGGCGATCCGACGCAGACGGGCGCCGGCGGGCCGGGATACTCGACCGTCGACGAGCCCCCGTCCGACGCGAAGTACACGAAGGGCACCGTCGCGATGGCGAAGGCGCCGGACGAGCCGCCCGGGACGTCGGGCAGCCAGTTCTTCGTCGTGACCGAAGACGCCGCGCTCGAACCGGACTACGCGATCGTCGGCGAGGTCACGGAGGGGATGGACACGATCGACCGCATCGCCGCGCTCGCCGTCACGGACGGTCCTCCCTCGCGGCCGGTCGTCATCTCCAGCGTCACCGTCGACGCGGGCTGATGGGCTCCGTCGCCGCGGTCGTCCTCGCGGCCGGCGAGGCGTCGCGGTTCGGGAGCCCGAAGCAGCGGATCCTGCTTCCCAGCGTCCTCGAGCGCTTGCGCGAGACGTCGGTCGAGGAGATCGTCGTCGTCGCGGGTGCGTACGAGCTCGAGGCTCCCGTCGACGCAAGGCTCGTGGCCTGCGCCGACTGGGGACGAGGGCCGGGGGCGTCACTGCGCTGCGGGCTGGCCGCGCTCGGGCCGGAGGTCCGGGCCGCCGTCGTCGTCCTCGCCGACGGGCCGAGCCTCGCGCCGCCGGCGGTCGAGCGCGTGCTCGAGACGTGGCGGGAAACGGGCGGCGCGGTCGCCGCGTCGTACGACGGCGGCCGCGGCCATCCGCTCGTCATCGGACGCGACCTCTGGAGCGACGTTCCGGACGAGGGCTTGCGCGATCTCCCGGTCAGGCTCGTCCCGTGCGACGATCTCGGCTCGCCCGGCGACGTCGATACGAGAGAGGATCTCGAGAAGGGCTCGGGACGGACTGAGTCCGTCCTCGATCGTCAGGCCGTTGCGTCGAGCCCGCGGAGCTCGGCCAGCTTGTCCATGAGGCCCGGCGGCATCCGCTCGACGGAGCTCGTCCGCACGTAGCGCCGGAGGCTCTCCTCGAAGCGGTAGCGCCGGCGGCAGTAGTCGCAGTCGCCGAGATGCGTCTCGGCCTCGCGCCATTCGGCATCGGTCAGCGTGCGATCCAGGAAGTCCTGGAGGAGCTCTTCACAGCGATCGCACGGTTCCCCCATCAGGAGAGCGCCTCCTCGGCAAGCTGCTGCTTGAGGGCGCGACGACCACGGTGAAGTCGTGACATGACGGTTCCTATCGGCACGTCGAGGATCTGTGCCGCATCAGCGTACGAGAAGTCCCCGATGTCCACCAGGACGACGACGTCGCGGAACTGCGGTGGGATCTCCGACAGCGCGTTCACGATCGAGTCCTGCGATAGGCGCTCGACGACGTCGTCGGTCTCGAGCGCCTCCTCGCCGGCGGCCGAAGCCATCTTGTTGGCGAGGTAGTAGTCGGTCTCCTCGAGCGGCTGCGTCTGCGGGGAGCGCTGGATCTTGCGACCGCGATCGACGTTGAGGTTCGTGAGGATGCGAAGGAGCCACGCACGGAGATTCGTCCCCGGTGTGAACGACTTCCAGCTGCGAAACGCTCTTGCATACGTCTCCTGCACGAGATCCTCTGCCTCCTCACGCGAGCCGACGAGTCGCCTCGCAACCCGGTACACCTGGTCGGCGAGCGCGAGGGCGTCCTCCTCGAAGCGCGCTCGGTCGCGAGCTTCGGTCGCGATCCGGCGTGCATCGGTGTCGGGGCCCGGCTCGCTCACCGGCGTACCGTACCGCTGTCCTGTACCGGAGCCTGGAACGTGGTGCCGCCGGAGGCTATTCCCGCTCCGGCTCGATCTCGGGGAATCCTGAACGCCTCAGTGCCGCGACGATCTCGTCCCTGGAGGTCGTCTCCTCGTCCCACGAGAGCGCGACCTCACCCATGAGATTCGCATTGGCGGACTCGATCCCGTCGTGACCGCGCAGGGCCCCCGCGAGGCGGCCGATGCACCGCTCGCAGCGCACTCCGCTCACGTGCACGGTGGTGCTCGCCATCACCACGACTCTAGCGAGACGACCGCACGCAACCGTACGCAGAAGCGCGAATGACGCCGGCTATCGCTTCACGCCGTGCACGGGCCGACCGGCCGCTTCCCACGCGTAGTACGACGCGCTCGGCCCGAATCCGGTCTCGTAGCCCACGATCCGCGGGTTCCGCCCCACCTCCTTGGCCCGCTGGGCATGCCAGAGGAGGTTCGGATCGTCGCGCTCCTCCCAGACGAGCACGAGGTGCGCCGCGGTCATGAACTCCGCCACGAACGGGCAGCCGTCGGCCGGGCACGGGAACGGATCGGTGCGGACGCAGAACCAGCCTCCGTGGTCTCCGTCGTCGCCGCCCGTCCACAGCTCCTCGTCCGACTCGAGGTCGGTGTCCGAGAGCAGCGCGGCTCCAGGACGTAGCTCCGACTCCACGGAGTCACAATAGCCTCGTGCCCGATCCCGGCCGACGCGACGTCGCAGTGGTGCTCTCGGGCGGCGGGATCAACGGCATCATGCTCGAGCTCGGGTTCCTCCGGCGACTCTCGGAGACTCCCCTCTGGCCGCGAATCGGCTGGATCTACGGAACCTCGGCGGGCGCGCTGGCCGGCACGATGACCGCGCTCGGCCGGCTCGACGAGCTGGAGGAGTTCCTCCTCGGCATCCGGCCCGCCGACGCGTTCAGGCCACGTCCCATCTGGCAGCTGCCCGGGGGCCCGCACGACTACACGCTCCCCTCGACGATCTCCGACCGCATCGGTTCCCCGGCCGAGCTGGGCGCAGCTCTGGCGGCATCCGACATCGAGCTCGTCGTCTACGCGACGGACGTGAGCGACTATCCCGAAGGCGACCAGGAGCGCGACTTCGAGCTCGAGTACTCGTCTCGGACGAGCGAGCCGGAGGTAATGGGACGCGCGATCCTCGCGTCCGCCGCGATCAGCGGCCTCGTCCTCCCGATCAGCCTCGAGGGCCGTATCGCGACGGACGGAGGCTGGGTGCGGAACTTCCCGTTCGAGCACGCATACCGCAACCCGGAGGTGAGCGCGATCGCCGCGTTCCGCTACATCCCGAGCTACCCGATCAGCGACGCCGCGTACCTCGAGCGCACGCGCGAGCGGCTCGAGCGGTTCCGCGCGGTGCCTCCGGTACGGGCCCTCCTCTCGGAGGTGCGCCTCGCCCAGGAGCGCGCGTCGCGGGGAGAGCCAGCGCACTACGGCGAGCTGATCGTGCGGCTCATGCGCGTCGCATTCGCGCGCAACGCGGTCGTCGAGGATCGGCTCGCCGGAGAGCGCGACACGTCGGTGCAGGAGCTGCGGCGGCTGCGCGAGGACGTGATCGCGACCGCCCTGCGCTCTGCGGCGCCGTGGCGTCGCCGGCGGCTCCGGGCAGAGCTCGAGTCGCGGTTCGCGGCCGCACGCTTCCCGTTTCGCCACGACCGCCATGTCCCGGCGCTCGTCGTGCGCGGGACGGCGGGCGACGCGAGCCTCGACCCGACCTTCCGCAGCGAGATCCCGTGGCCGGTCGAGCTGAAGCGCGCGCTGATCGACCGCGGCTATGCCCTCACCGACGAGGCGCTAATGGAAGACCCCGGCTGGTGAGTACGACCTGAAAACGCTTCGTGGCCTCGGGCGTCGGCCCAGGACTGCTGTGGTCCGACAGACGGATCCGAAGGAAATGCGGCCGCGGGCGGCCGCCTTCAGGGATCTTGCGCGGTGACCATCCCCACTCGGGGATGGTCATCTGCGCCAAACAAGAAGGTCGGCCGGGGTCCGGGCAGGCGGTCGAACCCCGAGCCGAGGAAGGTGAGCAGGCCCCGGAACACCGGGGCCTTGCTCGTGGCTAGCCCTGGGGGGATGGGGGCTGCCGTCCGAGCGTGACGGTCACGCTCGTCTTGTTCGCATCGCGGTAGATCACGACCGTGACCTTGTCGCCCGGCTTGTGCGAGGCAACGGCGTCGCGGAGCTGTTCGATCGAGGCAATCTTCGCGCCGTCGAAGGAGACGATGATGTCCCCCCCGAGGACATATGTCTCGCCGGCGACGACGACCTGCGTCTTGCCGCCTTCGAGGCCCGCCTTGTCGGCGCCCGAGTCGCTAGTCACCGACTCGACCACGACGCCCGACTCGACGGGGAGGTTGTACTTGTCGGCGACGTCGGGCGTCACTGCCTGGCCGCTGATCCCGAGATACGCATGATCGACGCGGCCGGTCCGGATGATCTGGGCGACGACGTCCTTGACCGTGTTCGACGGGACCGAGAAGCCGATCCCGACGTTGCCGGTCGCGGTGTCACCCGTCTCGATCTGCGTGTTGACGCCGATCACCTGGCCGCGGCTCGAGAGGAGGGGGCCGCCCGAGTTGCCGTGATTGATGGGCGCGTCCGTCTGGATGACATGGTCGATGGTGAAGCGATTCGGCGCCGTGATCAGGCGCTGCAGGGCGCTCACGATTCCGGCGGTCACGGTGCGGTCGAGGCCGAAAGGATTGCCGATCGCGACGACTGGGTCGCCGACCTCGACTGCGTCGGAGTTGCCGAGCGGAAGCGGTGTGAGCGCGCTCGCCGACGTGTTCACGCGCAGGACGGCGATGTCGCTCGACGGATCCGTGCCGACGACCTCGGCCTTGACGGTGTCGCGGTTCGAAAAGCTCACGGTGACGACGTCCGCGCCCTCGACGACGTGGTAGTTCGTGACGATGTGCCCGGTCTTGTCGATGACGAAGCCCGAGCCGAGAGCCGATACCCGCTGCGATCCGAACCCACTCGCGGCGGTCGAGTTGCTCGTCGAGTTGACACGCACGACGCCCGAGGCGGCGCGCTCGTAGATCTCGTTCACGCTCATACCCTTGGCGCTCGCTGGCGCGAGCCCCGGGTTGCGCGCAGCAGCCGTCTCCGTCACCACGGTCGTGCCGGAGTCGAGACCGCCGAGGAGTGCCACCCCTCCGACCGCGACGGTGCCGCCGAGAATCGCAGATGCGACGAGAGCGGCGAAGGGGCGAAGGGAGCCGAGCGACATGGCTCGACGGTTATAGCCCTGCCACGGTGAACCGCGCGTTAGCGGCCGTTAAGGACGGGTTGCCCGACGCTACGCGACGAGGACGCCGGTGACGTACATCGTCGCGATGCCTGCGATGAAGCCGACGATCGCGTGGCCGGAGCGCAGCCCGGCCGGCGAGCTCCTGGCGACATACCGGCCGACCTCGACCACCACCTGGAGCGCCGCGCCGGCCGCGATCGCGAAGAACAGAGCGCCGAGCACGTCGTTCGACGTGTAGCCGCCGATCCACGCGCCGAGGATCGCGGGCGCGCCGGCGACGAGCGTCAGCCCGGCGAGGGCGAGCAACGTGACGCGGATCTTCGCGACCGGCGTCGCGATGCCGAGACCCTCGGTGACGTTGTGGATCATGAAGCCGACGATCAGGAAGGCACCGAGCTGGAGCTCGCCGAGCGCGAAGGACGCGCCGATCGCGAGGCCCTCGCCGAGATTGTGGAGCCCGATCCCCACTGCGATCAGAAGCGAGAGCGTCAGACCCGAGGCAGCCGTCCCGCCCGTGAGCCTGCCCGCGAGGGCCGTCATCCCGAGGAAGCTCAACGCGACGCCCAGCAGCACCAGCCCCGTTCCGCCGAGCGCCGACGGCAGCGCCGCCTGCAGGTCGAACGCCTCGGCGAGCGCCTCGACGCCGAGGAACGTGAGCAGACCGGCGGTGAAGGCCATGAACGCTCCCAGCCACACCGGTCCCGCCTGGCGCAGCGCGGGGAGCCAGAGCAACCCGAGAGCGATCGGCAGGACCCCGACCAGGAGCCCGATCAGCGCGTACCCGAAGAACCCTTCGACGGACGGCTGTGGAGTCTCGACCGCCGCGGGAATCTCCTTCACGGTCTGGATGCCGGTGGAGCTCGTCACGCCCACGGAGATGGGCTCCGCCTCGACCCATTGGAACGGAACGACGATCGTGCTCGAGCGAAGCCGGCCGAGCGTCGTCGGGCCGTCGACCGTATAGGGGACGATGGCGTCGTCGACGTTCACGTTCGCGATCGTGAGGTCGTCGTGCTGCGGGTTCCGGACGACGATGCGGATCTCACCGGGCGCGAACTCGACGCGGCGAATGTCGAACCGATCCGCGGGCGGCGGATTCGAGCCGACGAGATCGACGAGCGACGAGCCGACCGTCACCACTGCGCCGACGGCGAGCGCGAGCAGCAGCACCGGCACGACCGCCCACAGCCGCCAGTTGAGACGGCCGGGATCGGTGGCCGCCGAGCCTGCCTCCATCAGTCCTCGACCTCGAAGAAGCCCATCCAGCCGAGCTCGGTGAACTCCGACTGATGCGCGTGGAACATGTGCAGGCCAGGTTCTGCGAACTGGATCTCGACCACGCCGCGCTGGCCCTGGCACTGCATCACCGTGTCCGTGTATTCCCAATGGTCGCCGGTGCCGGTCGGTTGGTAGTGGAAGAAGTCCGCATGCAGGTGGAACGAGTTGATGAGGTCGAACTCGGTGAGGTTCGCGAGGTAGATGCGCACGAGCTCCGAGCGCTTCACGCGGATCGGGTAGCGCGCGTAATAGAACGAGCGCCCGTTCACGGTGTAGAAGTTGTTCGCCCCGTCTCCGTCCGTGTCGAACCCGTTCATCACCATGACGAGCTCCCTGGCAGGCGGGCGGGGCTCCTTGGGGTCGATGATGAACGCGCCGTAGAGACCCTTGTGGATGTGCTTCTTCAGCGGTGTCGAGTGGCAGTGGTACAGCTGCATGCCCGCCGGGCGGGCCTCGAACTCGTACGTGAAGTGACCGCCTGGATCGACGATCTGGAAGACGCCGTCCATCCTGGTCGGATGGATTCCGTGGAAGTGGATCGTGTGTGGGTGGGAACCCCCGTTGAAGAAGCTCACCCGCAGGCGGTCACCCTCGGTCGCACGGATCACCGGCCCCGGCGCGGTGCCGTTGTACACCCACGCCGGGAAGAAGACGCCGGGTGCGACCTCCAGCTCGGTGTCGGTCGCCGTGAGCGTGTACTCCCGGACGCGCCCCGGCTCGTACGGCAACGCGGGCGTCGGGTACAGAAGCGCATCGAGATCGGTAGGCCCTCCGACCGCGGGAGCCTCGTCACCCACCATGGCTGCGTGCCCCATCGAGCCCCCGAGGTGGTTCGCCGGCATCCGCTCGTGGCCGTGGCCCGAGTGGTCGTGCCCGGACGGCGCCGCACTCGCATCGAGGGCGAGCTTCCCGACCAGCGGGACGGCCGCGAGCGGCGCTGCGGCCGCGAGCAGCTTCCCTCGGGTGAGACGTTTTTTAGTCATGGCTAATTCCGACTCCGAGTGTAACCTAAGGCGCGCGAGATGCCAGCCGAGACGCCCGACCTCAGCGTTGCCGTCCAGGACTACTTGAAGGCGATCTACACCCTCGAGTCCGCGGGCGAGCGCGTGACGACCTCGGCGCTCGCCCAGCGGATGGGCGTGAGCGCGCCTTCGGCCACGGCGATGACCAAGCGACTCGACGAGCTGGGGCTCGTCGAGCGACTCCCCTACCGGGGAGTCGCGCTCACCGACAGCGGGCGGAGAGGCGCGCTGGAGGTGCTACGTCACCATCGTCTGCTCGAGCGCTACCTCGTCGACCGCCTCGGCCTCTCGCTCGACGAGGTACATGCCGAAGCCGAGCTGCTCGAGCACGCGCTGTCGGAGGAGCTCGAGGCAAGGATCGACGCAGAACTCGGGTTCCCGACCCACGATCCGCACGGCGACCCGATCCCCGATCGTGAGCTTCGCGTCGTCTCGGCCGACCAGCACACGCTGCTCGATCTGGAGCCCGGCACGCGCGCATCGGTCTCACGCGTGCCCGACGGTGACTCCGACCTGCTGCGCTACCTCGGTGAGCTCGGGCTGGTGCCGGGCTCGGATCTCGAGCTCGTCGCACACGCGCCCTTCGGCGGGCCGGTCACGGTGCGAACGGCGCTGGGCGAGCACGCCATCTCGCGCGAGCTCGCCGATCGCATCGCAGCGGCCTAGGGCCTTTCGAACACGACGGCTACCTGGGACCCGTCGGGCTGTTCGCTCCGGCGGAGTGCCGACGCGTCGCCGACTACCTGGCACGAAGCGACCTTCCCGAGCCGGCGGTCTGGAGCAAGGGGCGAGCCGTGCAGGAGCGCTACCTCTTCGACCTCGCGACCCAACCGGCCGTGCCGGTCCGGTCGCGGATCTCCTGGGCGACGACGTCGTGCTCTGGGGCGTCTCGGCCGTCCGTCGACAACCGGGCGACGTGGAACGTGGGCGCCGGGCCGGCGCGCTACCTCGTCTTCGAGCTCCACCCGCCCGGCGTCATCTAGGCCAGCTCGAGCGCGACGACCTTGACGTCCTGCGAGCGCTCGGTGCCGAGGCTCGTGTCCAGGCGCTGCTGGAGCTCGCCCGACTCGAGAAGCTCCTCGGTGATGTCCGCACCACCGATGAGCTCGCCCTTGACGAAGACCTGGGGGATCGTCGGCCAGCCCGAGATCGCCGCGAGCTCCTGCCGTATGCGGGGGTCCGGGAGGATGTCGACAGTCGTGATCGGCGCGCCGGCGGTACGGAGCGCCTGGAGCGCCCGGTGCGAGTTGCCGCACATGACCATCTGCGGCGTTCCCTTTATGAAGACGGCCACGGGCTCCTGTGTGATGACGTCGGAGATCTGCTCGTCGAGAGGCTTCATGCCGTTCCTTTCGTCTTGATCCGAAGCTCGTGGATGGAGCCGTCGCCGAGCGGCGCGGCCAGCGCGTCGTTGACGCGGCGGTGCTGATCGAGGAGGGAAAGGCCTTCGAACTCGGCGCTGACGACGGTCACCTGGAAGTGATCGCCGCCGCCCGTTCGATCCTCGACGCTGAGCTCCGCGGCGTTCGGAAACGCCGCGTCCAGCAACCCGCGAATCGCATCGGCCTCCATCGCGGCCATGCTAGTTGCGGCGGGGTACCCTGCGGGCATGCGACTCCTCCGTGCGCTTCTTCTGTTCAAGCTCGGGTTCTGGGCGGGGATGTTCGCAGCGGCCGCCGTGACGAGAAGAGCATTCCCGTCGCGGGGGGACGCGGAGAGCGACGAGGTCAGGCTCGTCGCCATTCAGAACGGCGTCGCGATCAAGAGCCGGGCGCAGGCGTTCCGCGGCGGCTCGATGTTCTCCTGGTTCGGCGGGATCGCGGTCGACCTGCGTGAGGCGCAGCTCGCCCCGAATGCCCACCTCGAGGTCGGCTCGCTCTTCGGCGGGATCGCCATCCGCGTGCCACCGGAGTGGAACGTCGAGTCGAGCGTCAAGGCGATCGCCGGAGGGGTCACCGTCGCGGTCCCGGAGCCCAGGCCCGCGGACGCACCGACGTTGAGGATCGACGGGTTCGCCGCGTTCGGCGGCGTCGCGGTCGGCGCCAAGCCGACCGACGACTGAGCGGTGCGCCGCGTCACCCGGTACCTCGTCTCGTTCCCCGAGCGGTTTCTTCGCGCTGTCGCGGCGGCGCTGGGCGGGACGGTCCACGAGACGGCCGAGCTGGTGCTCCCGCGGCTCGTGCGCACGTCACGCTTCTACGAGGCGACCGCGAAGAACCTCCTGCGCATCACCGTCGAGCTCGTCGGAGGCGTCGAGCGCGGGGCCAAGGCAGTGGCGGACGAGCACGAGGCCTCACCGGCGAAGCTCGCCGTCCGCAAGGTCGGTGGCAACGTGGTCGAGCTCGGGTCGATCCTCGCCTTCGGCTTTTCGCCGCTCTGGCTCCTCGCGGGCGCCGCGGACGTCACGCGAGGCACCCGTGTCTACCTCGATGCGCTCGTCGGCGAGCTCAAGGCGGCGGGCATCCTGGCGCGAGAGTCGGAGTTCGCATCGGTCGACGACCTGCTCGCCGCCCTCGAGGGCGCGAGCGGGACGACGGCGCGCCTGATCGACATCCCTCCGCTCGAGGTCGAGGGCCTGAAGCGCTCGCTCGCCGCCCTTCGCGACGACGCACGGAGCCTGCCGACGCCCCCCGAGCTCGCCGCCGTGTACCAGGGCCTCCTCGCGGAAGCCGATCGCGAGCAGCGCTCACTGCTGGAGGTGTCGGTGGGGATGGGCCTCGCCTTCTTCAACTCGGCGCGCAAGGTCGGGCGCCAGCACGTGCTCGATCCGTACACCCAGGACCTGCGTCCGCTGCGCGACGAGGGGTTCGCCACCTACGCGCGCCGCGTCGGATCGCCCTACGCCAGTGCAGTCGCGCGGCACTTCGACCCGCGCGAAGCGACCCTCACGGAGCGCGGGCTCGAACGGCTGGGACGTCCCAAGCTGCTTGAATCGGAGTCGATGGCTCATCCGGACAGCTTCGGAGCGCGCTCGACGCTCGACGTCGGTGGCGCACGACACGAGATCTTCCGGCTCGATGCGCTCCAGCCGACCCACGACGTCCGGCGGCTCCCCTACACGCTCCGCGTGCTGCTCGAGAACGTGCTCCGGATGGAGGACGGCATCGATGTCACCCGCGCCGACGTCGAAGCGGTCGCCGGCTGGGTCGCGTCGGCGGAGCCGTCGCGGGAGATCTCCTTCACGCCCGGCCGCGTGCTGCTGCAGGACTTCACGGGCGTGCCGGCCGTCGTCGACCTCGCCGCGATGCGAAACGCCATGCACGACCTCGGCGGCGACCCGCGGAGGATCAACCCGCTCCTCCCGGTCGAGCTCGTGATCGACCACTCCGTGCAGGTGGACGAGTTCGCGACGCGACTCGCGATCTTCCGCAACGCCGAACTCGAGTTCCAGCGCAACCGCGAGCGCTACGCCTTCCTGCGCTGGGGTCAGGGCGCCTTCGACAACTTCAAGGTCGTGCCGCCGAGCACCGGGATCGTCCATCAGGTGAACCTCGAGTTCCTCGCGCGGGTCGTGGACGAGCGGAACGGCATCGCGTTCCCCGACACGCTCGTCGGCACCGACTCGCACACGACGATGATCAACGGACTCGGCGTGCTGGGCTGGGGCGTCGGCGGGATCGAGGCCGAGGCGGCGATGCTCGGTGAGGCGATCTCGATGCTCGTGCCGCAGGTCGTCGGCTTCCGGCTGACCGGTGCGCTTCCCGAGGGCTCGACCGCGACGGACCTCGTCCTCACGGTCACGCAGATCCTCCGCCGGACCGGCGTCGTCGGGAAGTTCGTCGAGTACTTCGGGCACGGTCTCGAGACGCTGCCGCTCGCGGATCGCGCGACGATCGGGAACATGTCACCGGAGTACGGCGCGACGTGCGGTTTCTTCCCCGTCGACGACGAGACGCTCCGCTATCTGCGGCTCACCGGTCGTCCGGCGGAGCAGATCGCGCTGGTCGAGGCGTACTGCAAGGAGAACGCGCTCTGGCACGAACCCGACGAGCCGCCCACCTACTCGCAGGTCGTCGAGCTCGACCTGTCGTCGGTCGAGCCCTCGCTGGCCGGGCCGCGCCGTCCGCAGGACCGCGTTCCGCTCCGGGAGGCAAAGCAGGCGTTCCTCCGCGAGCTGCCGACCTTCGGCGTGGACTACGGCAACGCGCACGACGAGGCCGTCGCCGAGACGTTTCCCGCGAGTGACCCGCTCGCCTCTGCCACTCCCGGCCACGAGGAGGAGCAGGGCGAGGCCTCGATCTCCACCGCGCCCCGCATCGTGCTCGCCGAGCGGACCGCAGTGGAGGTGACCTACGACGACGCGACGTTCAGCCTCGACCACGGCTCCGTCGTCATCGCCGCGATCACCTCCTGCACGAACACGTCGAACCCGGCCGTCATGGTCGGCGCGGGACTGCTCGCCAAGAAGGCCGTCGAGCGGGGCCTCGCACGCAAGCCCTGGGTGAAGACGAGCCTGGCGCCGGGCTCGAAGGTCGTCACCGAGTACTACGAGAAAGCCGGGCTGACGCCGTATCTCGAGGAGCTCGGCTTCTTCACCGTCGGGTACGGCTGCACGACGTGCATCGGAAACTCGGGCCCGCTGCCCGAGGAGATCTCGCGCGGGGTGTCCCAGGGCGACCTGGTGGTGTGCGCGGTGCTCTCCGGCAACCGCAACTTCGAGGCGCGCATCCACCCGGAGGTGAAGGCGAACTACCTCGGATCCCCGCCGCTCGTGGTCGCGTACGCGCTCGCGGGCAGGATGGACATCGACCTCGCCACCGAGCCGCTCGGCGTGGGCACGGACGGCGAGGACGTGTTCCTCGCGGACGTCTGGCCGTCTCCCGCGGAGGTTCGCGAGACGGTCGCAGGCGCCATCGGCGAGGAGATGTTCCGCTCGACGTATGCGGACGTGTTCACCGGCGACGAGACGTGGCGCGGCCTCCCCGTGCCCGAGGGGGAGCTCTTCGCCTGGGATCCGAGCTCGACGTACGTGCGCCGTCCGTCGTACTTCGACGGTATGCCGGCCGCGCCCGGCGCGGTCGAGGACATCGTCGGCGCGCGCTGCCTCGTGGCCATCGGCGACTCGGTGACCACCGATCACATCTCGCCCGCGGGATCGATCAAGCCGGACTCGCCGGCGGGGCGCTACCTCGTCGAGCGCGGCGTCGAGCGCAAGGAGTTCAACTCGTACGGATCGCGGCGGGGGAACCACGAGGTGATGGTGCGCGGGACCTTCGCGAACGTCCGCCTGCGCAATCAGCTCGTGCCGGGCTCGGAAGGAACCTGGACCGTGCACGTGCCGACCGGTGAGGAGATGACGATCTTCGAGGCAGCCGAGCGCTACGGCGCGGACGGGACGCCGCTCGTCGTGCTCGCGGGCAAGGAGTACGGCTCGGGCTCGTCGCGCGACTGGGCCGCGAAGGGGCCGAAGCTCCTCGGCGTCCGCGCGATCATCGCGGAGAGCTACGAGCGCATCCACCGCTCGAACCTCTTGATGATGGGCGTGCTGCCGCTTCAGTATCCGCCGGGCGAGGGCCGCGAGTCACTTGGGCTGACCGGTCGCGAGTCCTTCTCGATCACCGGCCTGGAGAACGGTGAGGCACACGAGGTGACGGTGCGAGCGGACGACACCGAGTTCAGCGCGACGGTGCGGCTCGACACGCCGCGTGAGCGCGAGTACCTCCAGCACGGCGGGATCCTTCCCTACGTGCTGCGCCGGCTGCTGGCAAGCTGAGGCTACGACGCTTCGCGCTCGCGCAGCGCGCGCCGAGACGGTTGCGATCGATCGGAATGGAGGCACGACGGCGGGCCGAGACGCCGTCGCTATGGGCGCTTCCAGCCGACGAAGATCGCCCAGCCCAGGCAGTCGCGGCCGTACCGAAGATACGTCCGCTTGTGGTGCTCGTGCCGCGCGCGGATGTCCGACGCGTCCGGATCGTCCGCGTTCGACGCAAGCCAGCCCTCGACAGCCTGCCAGCGCAGCGTCTCGTAGCGGTCCCAGTCGTCCTCGGACGAGGCGATGACCGACACGACCGGAAGCCCCGAGGTCTCGAATATCACGACCGTTCCCTCGAGCGACGTCCAGGGGTCGCGACGATCCTCGTAGCCCTCCGGGAGCGGTAGGCGTCGCCAGTACGGCTCGCCGACGGCGATATGTCCACCGGGACGGACGGCCGGCGCCAGCGCATCCACGGTGTCTGCGAGGCTGCCGAAGACGAAGCTCGCCCCCAGGCAGAGCGCCCCGTCGTAGGACTCGGGCTCGAGCGCTGCTCCCGCACCGTCGCCGAGCTCGAACGAGACCAGCTCGGCGACTCCCGCCTCCGCTGCCCGCGCGACCGCGTCGGCCTGGAACTCGGGCGCGACCTCGATCCCCCGCACGCTGCAGCCGAACGCCTCCGCCAGCAGGATCGCCGGGCCTCCTCGGCCGGACGCGATGTCGAGCACCCGCGAGCCCGAGCCGAGCCCGAGGCGCTTGCCGAGGAGCAGCAGCTTCTCCCGCGACGTTGGATTCTGGATCTCGTGCGTCGCCTCCGCGACGACGTAGTAGCGAGGGATCACGTGGCGCATCATCTAGCCTCAGGCGTCTGATGGCCAACCCGGAGTCCATCGAGGGCAGCTGGGGAATCGACCCGGTCCCGCCACGGCTGCACGTGCTCAGCGGGGTCGAAACGGGGCTCCTGTGGGGGAACCTCGGCGTGTCGTTGCTCGTGATCGTGGCCGGGGCGATCCTCGTGCCGGCGCTGTCGCTGCCCGCGGCGCTCGTGGCCATCGTGGTCGGCTGCGTCATCGGGAACGCGATGGTCGCGGCGGCCGGGATGATCGGCGCCGACGCGCGCGTGCCGGGCATGACGCTGATGCGCGCCCCACTGGGACAACGCGGCTCGCTGCTCCCGACCGGGATCAACGTGCTCCAGGGCATCGGCTGGACGATCTTCGAGCTGCTCGTGATCGCGACGGCCGCGGCCGCGCTCTCCGACGAGCTCTTCGGCTTCCGCGCGCAGTGGCTGTGGACGATGGTGTTCGGCGCGTGCGCGCTCACCCTCGCGCTCCTCGGGCCGATCGGATTCGTCCGGCGCTTCATCCGGCGCTTCGCGATCTGGGCGGTGCCGCTCGCGCTCGCATACCTCACCTGGTGGGCGATCGACGGCGCGGACTGGAGCACGATCTGGAACGCGGACGGCGAGGGAGGGCTCAGCGTCTGGCAGGGCGCGGACGTCGTCGTCGGGATCACGGTCTCGTGGGTCCCGTACGCCGCCGACTACACGAGATTCTCGAGGTCACGCCGGGGCGCGCTGGCGGGTACCGGGCTCGGCTACTTCGTGCCCGACGTGTGGCTGCTAGCACTCGGTGCCGTGCTGGTGCTCTCGCGCGGCCTCGGAGACCCGGCGGCGCTTCCGGCTGCCGTCGTCGCAGGCGGATTCGCCGCGATCGTCGCGTTGTTCGCGCTGCTCGTGACCGAGACCGACGAAGCGTTCGCCAATGCCTACTCGGCGGCCGTCTCGCTGCAGAACGCCGTGCCGCGAGCGCCGCAGAAGGCGCTCATCGTGATCGTCACCGCCATCGCCACGGCCGGCGCGCTCGTCGTCGACTTCGTGAGCTACCAGAGCTTCCTGCTCCTGCTCGGCTCGGTGTTCGTGCCGCTCTTCGCGGTGCTCCTCGCCGATTGGCTCGCGGCCGGGGCGCACTACACGGCCGCCGACATCTTCGGCTCGCCACCGTGGCGGCCGGGCCTGATCGCGGCCTGGATCGCCGGGTTCGCGCTCTATCAGTGGCTCTTTCCAACCGGGCCTGCCTGGTGGGTGGATGCCGTCGGCCGCCTGAATCCGCCCGACTGGGGGATCGGTGCGACCGTGCCGAGCTTCCTCGTCTCGTTCGCGATCGCAAGCGTCGTTGCGCTCGTCGCGCGTCGAGTCACCGCAGGAGCCGCCCCCGCATGACCTCGATCGCCGCCCTCGGACATCTCACACGCGACGTCGTCGACGGGGCGCCGCCGCGTCCGGGCGGAGGGGTGTTCTACGCGGCCAGGGCACTGGCGCGCCTCGGCGCCGACGCGCACGTCGAGGCGGCCTGCAGCGTCGAGCATCGCGCCGAGCTCGTGCCGCCGCTCGAGGCCTTCGGGCTTCCGACGACCTGGCACGAGTCGTCCACGACGACCGAGTACAGCTTCCACTACGAGGGCGACCGCCGGATCATGTGGCAGGACGCCGTCGGCGACCCGTGGACGCCCGCCCAGGCGGTCGCTGCGGCGGGCGACGCGACCTGGATCGACGTGTGCGCCCTCACCCGTACCGACTTTCCCGCCGAGACCCTGGCCGCGCTCGCTGCGGACGGGCGCCGGCTTCTCGTCGATCTCCAGGGCCTCGTCCGCACGGCGACGATCGGGCCGTTGCATACGGACGAGCACATCGGCGACGTTCTGCGCCACGTCGAAGTGCTGAAGCTCAACGACGAGGAGGCCGAGACCCTCGTCGGCAGCGCCGAGCCGGAGCGACTGCTCGATCTCGGCGTGCCGGAGGTGATTCTCACGGTCGGCTCGCAGGGCGCGTGGGTCGTGACGCCTGGCTCTATGGAGCACGTGGCCGCGGTACCCGTGGAAGGCGAGGTCGATCCGACGGGCGCCGGCGACACCTATTCCGTCACCTACATCGTGCAACGCGCCGGCGGAGCCGAGCCCCTCGAAGCGGCGCGCATCGCCGCCGCGACGGTCTCCGAGTTCCTCGCGTCGCCCTAGAGCCGGAACTCGCCTCGGGCAACGACGACTGCGCGGCCGCCACAGAACACGCGCACGATCCCGTCCGCTCCACCGTCGGCGCGGGCGAAGAGCGTGGAAGGGCGACCGATCTCGGCGCCCTGGGAGATCTCGATCCACTCTCCCCATTCCGAGAGGCCGTGCCGGCAGGCGTGACAGGCGATCGGACCTGCCGCAGATCCTGTCGCCGGATCCTCGTTGACCCCGAGGCGTGGCGCGAACATCCGCGTCTTCCACGAAGCTCCGGCGCCGGCGAAGCAGCTGACCATGCTGACGGCTCCCGCGAGTGCGGTGAAGTCCGGGGCGAGCGCAGCGACCGCGGCCGGCGACTCCAGGACGACGAGCGCGTGCACCCCGCCGTTGTCGTAGCGCTCGACCGGAAGCATCGCCCGCTCCACGCCGAGCGCGGCGAGAAGCCGCTCGGGCTCGGGCTGGGCCTCGATCGTCGGGACCGGCTGCGTCATGCGCCCGAACACCAGAGCTCCAGACTCGTCGCGGTCGAGCTCAACGGGTACGACACCGGCACCCGTCTCGAGGTCGATGACGGAACGTTGAAGCGGCTGCGCGAGGACCCACGCCGTGCCGAGCACCGGATGACCGGCAAAGCGCATCTCGGAGGCCGGCGTGAAGATGCGCACGCGTACGGTCCCTCCCTGCTCAGGCGGAAGGACGAACGTCGTCTCGGAGTAGCCGATCTCAAGCGCAAGCGCCTGCATCAGGTCCGGCTCGATCTCGCGCGCGTCGGTGAACACCGCGAGCTGGTTCCCCGCCAGCGCGGTGTCCGTGAAGACGTCCACGACGACGTAGCGGAACGCCGGCACGCGGAGCACCTTACCCGGGGGTCGCCGCGCGCATATCGTCTCGGGCCGTGCCGAATGCCATTGCCGTGTCCGGGCTCACGAAGACCTACGACAGCGTGGAAGCGCTCCGCGGCGTCAGCTTCGAGGTGGCCGAGGGCGAGGTCTTCGGCCTGCTCGGGCCGAACGGAGCCGGCAAGACGACGACGGTCGAGATCCTCGAGGGATATCGCGCACGAGACGGTGGCGAGGCGAACGTCCTCGGTCACGATCCCGGCGACTCGCCGCGCGCGCTGCGAGAGCGGATCGGCGTGGTGCTCCAGCAGTCCGAGCTGCACCCGCTGCTCACGGTCGCCGAGACGCATCGACTCTTCGCCGGCTACTACGCGAGCCCGCGCAACGTCGACGAGGTGATCGAGCTCGTCGGGCTCGGCGAGAAGCGCGACGCGCGTGTCAAGACGCTGTCGGGCGGTCAGAAGCGCAGGCTCGACCTCGGAGTCGCCCTCGTCGGCAATCCCGATCTCGTCTTCCTCGACGAGCCGACGACCGGGTTCGACCCGGCCGCGCGCCGTGCCGCCTGGGACATGATCCGCGCGCTGCGCTCGCTCGGCACGACGATCCTGCTCACCACGCACTACCTCGACGAGGCTCAGCAGCTCGCCGATCGCGTCGCGGTGCTGCGCGACGGCGTGATCGTCCGCCAAGGCACACCAGCGGAGCTGATAGGCGAGTCTCGGCTCACGGAGATCCGCTTCCGGCGCGACGACGAGCTCGTCGTGGTCGAGACGAGCGATCCCACTCGGACGCTCAACGAGCTGACGGCAGAAGCGCTTGCGACGGGACGGGAGCTCGAGCACCTCGAGGTCCGCCGGCCGACGCTGGAAGACGTCTACCTCGAGCTCGTGGACGAGGCGCCCGAATGAGCACCCTGCTGCACCAGCTCCGGTACGAGCAGAAGGTCTTCTGGCGAAGCCGCGAAGCGGCGGTCTTCATCTTCATCTTCCCGCTGCTTCTCTACGCGCTCCTCGGCTCGGTGTACGGCGACGAGATCGACGGCGTCCCCGCCGTGGACGTGCTGCTCGCGGGCCTGTTCGGATACGGCGCCGCCAACACGGCGTTCGCAGGGCTGGCGATCATCCTCGTCGGCCGGCGCGAGGCGGGCGTGCTCAAGCGGCTGCGTGCGACGCCCCTCACGCCTGCCGTCTATCTCGCTGCCGTTCTGCTCTCGACGCTCGCCACGTTCGCGCTGCAGTCGGTCAGCCTGCTCGCGCTCGGCGGCCTGGCGTTCGACGCGAGCATGCCGGCCAACTGGCTCGGGTTCGCCGGCGCGATCGTCCTCGGCGTCGCCTGCTTCGCGGGACTGGGGCTCGCGGCGGCGGCGCTCATTCGCTCCGCGGAGGGTGTCTCGGCCGTCGTGAACGTCGTCGTGCTCCCGATGGCTTTCCTCTCGGGCGCATTCGGGCCGACACAGGACTTCCCGGCCGTCCTGCAGGCGATCGCGGACGTGCTCCCGCTCACGTACTTCATCGACATCGTGGACGGTGTGTATCTCGACGGCGACTCGTTCTTTGCCGACCCGAAGGCGCTCGCGATCGTGCTCGCGTGGGGCCTCGCAGGTGTCGGCGTCGCCCTGCGGCGTTTCGGCTGGATGCCCCGCGAGCGCTGAGCGCTAGCGGTTGCTCAGCATCGAGAGGTAGTACAGGAGCACGGCGACCGCGGCGAGAGCGGCGGCGACGTACGTCCACGCGGCGGCCTTCAAGGTCGCCTGCACCCCGGTGGCCTCGTTCGACGCGACGAGCCCGAGATCCGAGAGCTGCCGTTTGGCGCGGCGCGAGGCGTCGAACTCCACGGGCAGCGTGACGAACTGGAAGAGAACGGCGACGCCGTAGAGCGCGATCGCGACGTAGATGAAGCCGAGGATGTTGAGGAAGATCCCGCCGAGCAGGAACAGCATCCAGATGTTCGAGGCGAACTGCACGGCCGGGAACATGGCGCTGCGGAACCGGAAGAACGCGTACGACTGCGCGTGCTGGATCGCGTGGCCGACCTCGTGCGCGCCGACCGCTGTCGACGCGACCGACACCCCGCGAAACACCGGCTCGGAGAGATGCACCGACCGGCTGCGTGGGTCGTAGTGATCCGAGAGCGACCCCGGCGTCTCCTCGACCGGCACCTCGTTCAGGCCGTTCGCGTCGAGGATCCGGCGGGCGATCTGCGCTCCGGTCATCCCGTTTGCGACGGGCACCTCGAGGTTCTTGGCAAAGGTGGACTTCACGCGGTGCTGGGCCCAGAAGCCGAGCACCATCGGGATGATGAAGAAGATCAGGAACGCTTGCACGTCGAGGATGGTAACCGCCGCCCCCGGTGCTCCAAGGGGTGGCCGATCGAGTACCCGGGTTCTTAACTCGCGCTACGTAGCGACTCGCACGAGGGCGCCTCGGCGAACGCCTGCTGGAGCTCCGCCTTCGAGCTCTCGGCGACGTCCGCGCTCTGCAGCGTCGTCACGGTCCCGGAAATCGCCGTCCGGAGCGCGGCGACGTTCGGCTGGAGCGCCGCCAGTTGCTGGAGGAACTCGCCGGCAGGGGCGTCCGCGACCTCCTCTGCGCCGTCTTTCAGGGAGTCGAAGCTCGACTCGAGCTCGTTCACGGACGCATCGAGCTGCTGTTCGAGCTCGTCGTTCGACTCGAGGTCGGGCGGGCCGAGGTCGCGGAGTTGGCTGACGAGGTCCGACGTCGCGTCCGACGCGTCCTCGAGCTTTCCGCGAAGCGCGTCGGCCGTGAGCGGCTCGCCGTCGTCATCCGCCAGCGACGCGATCGACTCCCGCCAGTCGGAGAGGCTCGTGCACACCGACCCGGCCCACTCCTCCGTGGTCGGCGGCCCGTCGTCGCTCAGCCGCATCGCGACCGCGGCGATGACGATCGCGGCGATGCCGACGCCGATGGCGGCGATGAACCAGTTCCTGCGCACCGGACGACGAGTCTAATGCCACCTTCAGGCGGCGGAACGGGACACGTCGAGATGCGGGCGGATGAGCTCGTCGATCTGTCGGCCGGTCGCTCGCCCTTCGAGCCGATCGACGACCGCTCCGGACCGCAGAACGAGCAGCGTCGGGGTCTCGCGCACTCCGAGGTGATCCGCGAGCTCGGGGCTGCGATCGGCATCGAGCTCGACCACGCGCAGACGCTTCTTCTGCGTGACCTTGACCCACGCGACGAGACTCTCCATCCGTCTCGTGGCGCCGCAGTGACGGCGACCGACGAACACGAGGACGGGAGCACACTCCGCACCGGCGGAATTGCCATGGCCGTGGGCTCGTGTGGAAGCCATGTCATTGAAGTCCCCCGCCCACGGCTTCTCGAAACGGCGCGTTTGGCGGGCGAGACGCGCGGGAAACACCTTGGTTCGATCCAACCTGAAGGCGAAGGAGGAATCCCGCATGCCGAACACAACCGTGAACGACGTCATGACCCCCAAGCCGACCGCCGTCGCGAGCGACGCGATGGTCGTCGAAGCTGCCCGCAGGATGCTCTCGGACGACGTCGGCTCGCTGCCCGTCGTGGAAGGAGATGCCCTCGTCGGAATGATCACCGACCGCGACGTCGTGCTCAGCGTGGTCGCGAAGGACCTCGATCCGCACAAGGTCCCCGTGGCCGACGTGTGCTCCGCGAACCCGGTGACGGCGCAGCCCGAGGAGCCGCTCGACGACGCGCTGCAGCGGATGGCGTCCGAGCAGCTCCGGCGGCTTCCCGTGGTTACCGAGGGCCGCCTCGTCGGGATTCTCGCGCAGGCGGACATCGCTCGAGCCGCACGCCCCGAATCGACGGGTCGTCTGGTGGAGGAGATCTCCGCGTAGCCGCCCCGCGGCGTCGAAGCCCCCGCGGCGTTCAGGCCGTGGGGGCGTGGCCGGCGTTCGAGACGCCGAAGGTGATCCACTCCGCGCCGTCACGACGCTCGTGCGCGACGTCGTCGACCAAGCGCGACAGCACGAGCCGGAGCCCGTCGTCCCGGCTACTTCCGTCGCGTACCGGCCCCACTGCGACCGCGAGGCGGCCGGCGTCGGGCTCCACGTCGAGCGTCACCGCGTCGCCGTCGGTCGAGTCGAGGATGCTGAGAACCGCCAGCTGAAGGTCGTCCATACGCTCGTACGGGAGATCCATGCGGCCGCCGATGCCCCCCAGAACGAGCGTCGCAACGCCGCGGAAGCGGGCGCCGGCGGGGATGGTCAGGACGATCCGATCGGTCATGTCGACCTCGATTCCGGGCGCTCCGTGGGCCCGGAGAACCATCTAGACTCGCTCCCGGTGGGCATGAGGGACGATTTTGACGTCCAGATCGAGCTGGTGCCCGGGGGAGCGGTGGTGCTTCGCGTCTCCGGGGAGCTCGACCTGGCATCCGCGCCCCGTCTGGAGGAGGCGCTGCAGGCCGCCGAGCCCGGCGATCCGACCGTGATCGATCTCTCCGAGTGCACGTTTCTCGACTCCTCGGGCGTACGCGTGCTCGCGAGCGCCGGTCGTGCGATCTCCGAGTCCGGACGGCGGTTCGCCCTCGTCACGACGGATCCCGGTGTGCTCAGAGTTCTCGAGATCACGGGCGTGGACACCCTGGTCGCAGTGCATCAGACAACCGAGTCCGCACTCGCCGCGCCGTCCGCCTGAAGCGCATCGTCGCGGGTCGTGTAGAGCGTGAACACGCGGTCGAGCATCGTGATCTCGAAGATTCGCCTGATGTCCGGCTTGGAAACGACGAGATCGAGTGATCCGTCATGAGCTGCAAGCCTCCTCTTCGCGCCGAGAAGGACACCGAGCGCCATGGAGTCGACGAGCGTCACGCGGGAGAGGTCGAGCACCACGCGCTCGGCGCCGTCCTCGTCGACTCGAGCCAGCCGCTCCCGTAGCTCCGGCGCGGTGAAGAGGTCGACCTCGCCCGCGACGACTACGACCGCAAGGCCGCTCGCCGTCTCGACGTCGATCCGGAACTCGTCGTCGCGCGTGCCCGAAAGCTCGCTCATATCGGCGGCCTAAATACCCACGACCGACGTTGGCGAAACCTCGGCCGCGGATTCCGGATCCGGACGATTCCACGGTGCGCACGGCGATCGAAGTACCCGGGATGCGCGAGCTGACCGTGCATGGCCGCTGCGTGCCCGGATCACGCAGTCGCCAAACGAACGACGACGCGGTGGTGCTCACACTTATCCTCCGGCGCGCGTGGCGACGTTCGACGTAGAGCGCATCCACTCCGAGAATGCAGACGTCACGATCGTGGCGCTGGTCGGGGAGCTCGACCTCACCGTCGAGAGCGAGCTCAGCGAGCGACTCGAGGAGCTGGCCGGCCTCCCAGCGCTCGTCGTCGACTTGAATCGTGTGCACTTCGTCGACAGCGCTGCGCTGCACTGCCTCTTCCGGCTCGCCCGCGACCGCGGCCGCGATTCGCTGCTGGCGTTCGTGCTCGAGCCGACGTCGCCGATCGCCACGACCCTCGCCATCGTCGAACTCGGCCGCGCCGCTCCGCTCGAGGCGACTCTCGACGAGGCGCTGCGCGCGCTGGCTTCGACCGCCGCCTGAGGCCGGCGGACCGATCCCCTCGACGACCCGGCGTCGTGCTACCTCTTCCTTATGCATCGGGTCGCGATCGAACGGGACAACGGCACGACCGTCGTCCTCGCCACCGGCGAGCTCGACGCGTTTGCCGCACCCGACCTCGCGTCGGCTCTGGACGGCGCGAGAGGTGACCAGCGGGTGGTCGCCGATCTCGACCGCGTGTCGTTCATGGACTCGACCGTCCTCGGGCTGATCGTCCGTGCGACCCGCGAGCTCGGCGAAGCGGGTGCGAAGGTCCGGATCGTGCTCCCCGCGGGATCGGCGCGGCGCATCTTCGAGATCACGGCCCTCGATCGCGTGCTGCCGATCGCGGAGACACGAAGCTCCGCGATCGCGGAGCTCGACGCGTAGGGTCAGGCGATCAGGCGCTTGGTCATGCGAACGACGGTTCCGCGACCGTCGGCGCCCGTCCGGACGTCGAGATCGTCCACGATCGCCCGGATGATCGACATCCCCATCCCGCCCTCGGGGGGCGTCCGCCGCGGGGACGTGCTCTCGTCCGGTGAGATGCCCGTTCCCTGATCTTCGACGATCATCACGATCGAGTCGTCTGCGACGACGTATGACACAGACACCTCGCCGCCTGACTCCGGGTAGGCGTGCCGGACGGAGTTGCCGCACGCTTCGGTCACCGCCAGCTTGAGATCGGCGAGGACCTCGTCGTCCACGGGCGCCTCGCGCGCGACACCGGCGAGGGCGAGCCGAGCGAGGAGCAGGTAGTCGGGCTTCGCAGGAAAGGAGAGGCGTACGACCGCAGCGTCACTCATCCCGTGCCTCCTCGATCCGCCCGCGCATCGTCGCGAGCGAGCGGCGCAGAAGGCGGGAGACGTGCATCTGCGAGACTCCGATCTCCGACGCGATCTGCGACTGCGTCATCTCCTCGAAGAAGCGGAGCTCGACGATCTGACGCTCACGCTCGTCCAGGGCGTCGAGCCCCGCAGCCACGAGCGATCCATCCTCCACCTCGCCGTATCCGGCGTCGTCGACGCCGAGCTTCTCCGAGAGCGAGTCGTCCGAGCCCTCGTCGAACGGTGCGTGCAGCGAGCGTGTCGAATAGGCGTTCATGGAGTCGAGCGCGTCGATCGCCTCTTCCTCCTCGACCCCCGCTGCCGCTGCCAGCTCGGCGATCGTCGGCGAGCGGCCGAGCTCGGTCGTCAGCTGATCGAGGACGCGCGAGAGCTTGAGGCTGAGCTCTTTGAGCCGCCTCGGGACGTGCATCGCCCACGCCTTGTCGCGAAAGTGGCGGCGAATCTCTCCGACGATGGTGGGTACCGCATAGCTCGCGAAGTCGACTCCGCGATCGACGTCGAACCGGTCGACCGCCTTGATCAGCCCGATCGAGCCGACCTGGACGAGATCTTCGAACGGCTCGCCGCGACCGGCGTAGCGTGACGCCAGCGCGCGAACGAGCGGCATGAGCTCCACGAGCGCCTGATCGCGCGCACGCTCGTCGCCCTCCCGGTGGTAGGCAACCAACAACGCGTTGACATTCGTATCCATGAGCAGGCTCATCGTCCGGCCGGTCAGACGCGGGCAGCCTAATGCCCCGGCGCCGATCCCTCTATCGCCAGTCCCGAAGAGACTCGTCGATCGCCGAACTGCGCCGAAGCTCGACGCCGACGACCGGGGACGCTGCGCTGCTCGTCACGTGACGCGCCTCGCTCACGCGTTCTCGGTACCCGCGAACGCCTCCTTCGAAACCTCCCCCGCAATGCGGGCGATTCGCTCCTGGTCGCGGGTGAGCACCGCGCCGTGCTCGAGATAGGGCTCACACGAGTCGCTCAGGAGGAACGCCGAGTGCGCGTCGATGCGGCCATCGTCGTCGAAGGCAGCGGCAACCCACGGGAGGAACCTCGGAGTCGCGTCCGGAGCCGTGACCTCGAGCCCGAGCGGGCAGGACTCGGACGCGTCCAGGAGGACGCCGGACACGTACCCGACGCGCGCGCCGAGCACGCCGACCGGCGTCCCGAGAACGTCGCGGAGATGCTCGGCGGTCACGTGCGTCCGCCGAGCGCGCGCTGGAGCTCGGCCTTGGTCATCGTCGAGCGCCCCTTGATGTTTCGGTCCTTCGCCTCCTCGTAGAGCTGATCGCGCGTCCGACCGCGTGGGCTCTTGCGGTGGCTGCGAAGCCCGCCGCGACGACCCGACGAGATGTCGTCGCGGGAGAGCTTCGACGATTCCCGGGCCTCGCCGCTCCGCGCCCGCTCCTTGTTCACGGTGCGCGCGGCGATCTCTTCGGCTTCGTCCTCCGACCCTCCCCGCTCGAGCACCGAGTCCTTGATGTGCTCGTACTGACGGCCTCGCTTCGATCCTTTCTCGACACCACGTGGCGGCATGGCGTCCTCCCTTCCGTGCGTCGTTCGCCTTACGCGTGCTCACTCACCGCATACCCGGCGTCGGCCAAGGCGCAAACGCGTCTGTTTCCTGCAGGCAGTGGCGGGTCGCTCTTCTTTAGCCGCTCGCGGCGGGCTCGGACGTGACGGCTCGCTCGATCGTCACGGTCGTCCCCGTGGTCGTACGGGCGACGTCGACCGACGTCGAGAGCGCGCCGATGAGCGGCAGCCCGAGCCCGCGGTCGTCCCTGCCCGACGGCGGCGCCCACGTTCCGGTGTCCTTGACGACCACGCGCACGCAGTCGTGCTCGAGCTCGGCCGAGATGGAGAGCAGCTCGCCGGACGGATTGACCGCATGCTCGATCCCGTTCGCGCAGGCTTCCCACGTGGCGAGGACGACGTCCTCCGACGCCGAACGGTCGAGCGGGGCGCCGCCGAGCCACGTCCGCATCGCGTCGCGGATGAGATCCATCGAGCGGAGGTGCGCGCGGACCTTCAGCTCGAGCCGGCGCGGCGCGACCGGCAGGAGCCGGACCGCCAGCAGCGCGATGTCGTCTCCCCGCTCCCCGCTCCCGACGACCTCGTCCAGAACGTGCTCGAGGAGTCGGTCGGGTTCCGTCGGAGACTCGCGGAGCGCTCGCACGACCGTATCGAAGCCATCGTCGATGGATTGCCCGCGGCGCTCGACCAGCCCGTCCGTGTAGAGGAGAAGCACGGCGCCGTCCACGAGCTCGACCGTCTCCTGGCGGTACTTCGATGCGAGCCCGGTGCCGAGCGGAAGCCCACGGCCGCCCTCGAGCAGCTCGATTCGCCCGTCCGGATAGGCGACGATCGGCGGCGGATGGCCGGCTGACGACAGACGGCAGACACCTTTCGCGGGATCGAGGACGAGGTAGACGACGGTCGCGAACGCAGTGTCGAGCACGTCGTTCGCCAGGTGGTTGAGCCGCGCCAGCACGGACGGCGGCTTCAGTCGCTCGACGGAGAACGCGCGGATCGCATTCCGTAGCTGCGACATGCTCGCGGCGGCTTGCACCCCCTTTCCGACGACGTCCCCCACAACCAGCCCGAGCTTGCCGTCGGGCAGCGAGATCGCATCGAACCAGTCACCGCCGACGTCGAAGTGCACACTCCCGGGCAGGTAGCGCGCCGACATCTGCACGCCTTCGATGCGGGGGAGCGAGACGGGTAGGACGCTGCGCTGCAGCGTCTCGGCGATCGCCTGCTCCGACTCGAACTGGCGAGCTCGGTCGAGCGCGAGGCCGGCCTGCCCGGCGAGCGCCTGGACCATGGCCCGGTCGTCCTTCGAGAGCACCACGGGGCTGTCCCAGGCGGCCAGCAGCAAGCCGTTCGACTTACGGCCGGCGGTGAGCGGAACGAGCAGGAGCATCTTGGCCCCGGACCGTGCGAGCAGCTCGAGCTCGTCCGGCGAGCCGAAGCTGTCGGTCTCCGTGAGCAGCACCGACGTGCGGGTGCGAAGCGCCCGAGCGCTCGGCGCAGAGGACGCGAGCCCGGGCTCGAGCACCACGGCGGCGATGTCGGCGCCGTCTCCTCGCGCGGTGAGGATCGCCGACACGTCGCCGTCCTGGGCGGTCGCCACGGCGATCGCAGTCGCGTCGACAGCCCCTGCGACCTCGTCGGCGACGACGTTCGCCACATCGGTCGACGTCAACGCGTTCGCGAGCAGCGCCGTGATGCCCTGGAGCTGCTCGGCCCGGACGCGCGATCGCCGCTCGTCCTCGAACAGGGCGCTTCGCTCGAGCGCCTGCCCGCACTGCGCGACCATCGACTGCAGCCACTCCCGTTCGCTGTCGGAGAGCGTTCGAGGGCGTCTCAGCGAGAGGTGCAGCGCCCCACGAGCGCCACGCGTGGTCACGAGCGGCACCGTGACCCATCCGTGCGCCCTGGGCTCGCTCAGCCCCGTGAACGCCGACAGCTCGTCCGCCGTCAACGCCCACACGGGCTGGCCCGTGCCGATGGCCTTCGCGAACGGGACGTCGGAGTCGAGGTCGCGGCCTCGCCACCGTTCCAGCTCCTCGTCGTCGTAGCCGGAGCACGAGATGAAGTCGACAGACCGGGTCCCATCCGGCCCTGTCAGCACGACGAAGCCGGCCTCGGCACCGACGGACGCGAGTGCGCGCTCCAGACACGTGTTGCACACGTCGACGCTCGTCGACGCCTGCGAGAGCGCGGCGGTGACGTCATGGAGCCGACGCGTTGCGTCCGCGCGAGCGGCCACTTCCTCTTGCGCGCGCCGGCGCTCCACCTGCTCGAGTGCGAGCCCGGCCTGATCGGCAAAGCGCCGGACGACGACGAGGGTGGCGGGATCGGGCTCGGAGACGACGACCTCCCAGGACATCGAGAGAACGAGCTCGCTGCTGCCCGAGATGACGACCGGAGCACGCAGCGACGAACGGATGCCGAGGCGGCGGACGAACTCGAGACCGGCGTCGTAGGACGACTCGAGCACGTCGGGTATGAAGGACGTCCTCAGGCTCTCGACCGCCTCGTGGAGACGAGGGAAGTCGTCGAGCGGGAGACGGGAGCCGTCGAGATCAGGCCGCGGCGGATCGACGGCGAGGAGATCGAGGCCGCCTTCGACGATTCGCCAGAGAACCCCGTAGTCGGCGCCGAACGTCATCCTCGCCTCGCGACAGATGATCGTCGCCACATCACCCGAGTCCTCGGCGAGGAACCGGGGAGCGACGAGGAGGATGCGCTCCAGGGCGCGCCGGGACTCCTGCTCGGCCTCGTAGAGGCGCGCGCGTTCGAGGGCCTGCCCCGCGAGGTCGGCGACGATCCTGGCGAATCCCTGGTTTTCGTCCTCGAGTGGCTCGCGACGTTCGAACAGGAAGCCGATCGCGCCGATTACGTCACCGCCCGCTCGCAGAGGGACCGCCATCGCCGCCTCCACGCCGCGGGGCAGCCGAGCGGAGCTGTCGGGAAACTCGGCACTCAGCGCCGCCCGATCGGCGGCGACGCTGATCTCTCCGGATCGCACCGCTCTTGTGAGCAGCGTGTTCCGTCGAAGGTCGAGTCGCTGCTCGGCCGAGAGAACGTTTGCGGCTATCCCGGAGGCCTCGACGATCGCGAGTTCCTCACCGTGCACGAGGCCCAACGCCACGCCGTCCGCGGACAGGATCTCGGTGGCGTGCGACGACACTGCTCGAGCGACGTCGACCGACGACAACGCACCGGCCAGCGCAACGGTGAGTTGCTGCAGGGATTCGACCTCGCGAAGCGCCAGATGCGCGGACCGCGCCTCGACCATGCTGCGCCGCTCACGGATGCGCAGGACGCCGAGCGCGCCGGCAATCACGATCGCGAACGCGAGGCCGAGCCACCACCGGGCCATGCTCTCGGTCGTGTGAAGAAGGTCCCCGCGCGGCCCGGAGAGGAGCCAAAGACCGGCGATCCAGCACACGCCGATGGAGAGGGCCGCGGGCCCGATCCCTCCGTAGAAGGCCGTCAACGCGACCGCGCCGAGCAGCGCCGAGTAGGTCGGCTCGTCGCTCGACTGAAAATGCAGCAGCGCCGCGGTGACCACGAGCCCGACGAGGGACGCACCGACCGCGAACAGGTAGCGCGCAGAGGGCGACCTCGGCGCCAGAGGAGCCGACTCGCGGCGCGGCCGATGCTCGTCGGGCGGGGTCACAGTCAGGGAGTCGCGGTGCCGGTCAAATCCAGTCTCGCACGCGCGCGACGACGAGCGTGACGATGGCGATGAGGAGCATGGCCGCGACCACCGCCCAGAAGTAGACGTCGTTGGCGAACAGGCCGAGCTTGAAGTTCATCCCCATCACACCCGCGAGCAGCGTGCCCGGGAGAATCAGTACCGACACGAGCGTGAGCACCTTCATGATCTCGTTCGTGCGCTGACCGGTGCTCGCGATGAGGACGTCGAACGACCCGACGACCGACTCACGGCTGTCACGAGCAGCCTGAACCGCCTCCTCGAGCCGGTCACGGAGCTTGGCGAACCGCTCCGCGGAGCTCGAACTCGTGATCGCCTCCAGCTCCGGCCTCGTCAGGGCCAGGATCGGCTCGCGATGCGACGTCAGAGCACGGCGAAGCTTGCCGATCCTCCCGCGGACCTCCACGAGCCGCGCGATGACCTCGTCCTTGCTGGAGACGTCGCCCGACATGGCCGACGTGTCGATCTCCTCGAGAACGAGCTCGATCTGCTCGAAGGCGTCGAAGTAGCTCTCGAGGACCCACTCGACGAGATTGGCGAGGAACTCGAGACCGTCCAGCCGTCCGGTCTCACCCGAGCCTGACGCCCGTTCGCGAAAGGTGTCGACCACTTCGAGCGGGCCCTCGCGGACGGTGACGACCCAGCGCTTGGAGACGAGGCAGTCGACGTGCGTCAGCTCTTCGTCATCGGCCGGCGCACGGAGGGTGACGTGGAGGTAGTCGCCATAGTCCGAGAAGGTCGGGGCGCCGCTCCCGTCGTCTTCCGTCAGCTCGCGGACGCTGTCGGGTCGAAGCTCGAGGAGCCCGGCGAGACGGTCGATCTTCTCCCGGTCGGGTCGCTCGAGATCGATCCACAGGACCGACGAGCGGCCGAGCCGAGGGAAGCACTCGCTCCAGTCCTCGATCTCCTCCACCGCATCGTGCTCGTAGAGCAGCGCAGTCTCCATCCGCGCTATGTACCCCTGAACGGGGCGGCCCGAACTACTCAGGCGAACGCATACGCGAGAGCTGCCAGGGTCAACGCGACCGCGAAGAGGGAGGCGATCACCACGACCACGGTGGAGATGAGCGCGACCGGCGTGGTCTCGCTCTGCCCGGCGGCAACCTCCTGCTCGAGAGTGCGGGTGTCGTCGTCCGTTTGCATCGATCCTCTGATACCCCGTTCGGCGCGTCCCCTAACGCCGGCTATGGCCCCGTGGCACGCAGGTCCTGCCTGGCCGGGACCGCGGAGCGGGCATGGTCCGCGCGCGTGCGCCGCTCGATGATGCCGAGACCCTCGCCGAGGGTGAAGAACGCCCGGGCGAACGGCGAGGCGTGCGTTCGCCGCGCAACGTCCGTCCAGTCGATCTGCTCGCGGAGCGCGCGGGCGACCTCGAGGATCGGCCGGTAGTCGGGCTCCTGCTCGCTCAGGGCGAGGAGCTTCGTGACGAGGACGTCGTCGATCGACGCGACGAGCAGGCGCTGGGCGTTGACCTCGAGCCGGGAGGCGCGGGCGAAGTGCTCGTCGTCGATCTCGCCGCCCGCCGGACGGAAGATCAGGTCGACGAGATTGTCGCCTTCCCACGCCTTGAGAAGCCAGTCCTCGGGTGGGCGCTCTCCCCGCATCCCCTCGGCGACCAGAGCGTCGAGGGCCAGGTCGGCGTCGCGCCGGCGGAGGTAGAGATCGACGTCGTGATCGGTCGGCGGTCCCCCACGCGCCCAGATCGCCAGGCCGCCGCCGAGCATGAACTCGATCTGGGCCTCGCGTAGGGCCGCGGACGCGCGCTTCATCGTCCCCAGAAGATCGTGGAAGTTCTCCGGCGGGGCAGACGGCATGTCCGAGTCGAAGTACCCCGATTCCGCGTTCGCGGAACGTCCGCCGAGGGTATCTACCGACCGATGTCCACGACGGTCCACATCGCGGCCGCGGGCGACGTGCACGCGGTCGAGAGGCTGCGCGAGCACCTGACACGGGCCTTTGCGGCGCTGGCGGACGAGTGCGAGCTCGTGCTGCTTGCGGGCGACCTGACGACGCACGGGCTGCCGGAGCAGGCTTCCGTCCTCGCCGACGCGTGCCGGTCGGTCTCGGTGCCGGTGATCGCCGTGCTCGGGAATCACGACCATCACTCGGGCCAGTCGGACGAGATCAAGGAGGAGCTGGGCCGCGGAGGGGTCGTCGTCCTCGAGCGCGAGCACAGGATCCTCGAGATCGGCGGCACCGAGGTCGGTGTCGTCGGGACGAAGGGCTTCGTCGGCGGCTTTCCAGGGGCCGAGATCCCGGACTTCGGCGAGCCTGCCCTGCGCCAGATCTACCAGGAAACGTCGCTGGAGGTCGAAGCGCTCGAGCGGGGGCTCGAGGCGATCGCCGGGTGCCACAAGCGCATCGTGCTGCTTCACTACGCGCCGATCGTGGACACGATCGTCGGTGAGCCGCAGGCCATCTGGGCGTTCCTCGGATCGGGACGCCTGGCCGTCCCGATCGGCATGTACCGGCCGGAGCTCGTCGTGCACGGGCACGCCCATCACGGCGTCGCGAGGGGCTCGATCGGGACGGTGCCGGTCTACAACGTGGCCGTGCACGTGACCGGCCAGGACTTCGTCCACTTCACGATCTGACGACGCTCGCGGCAAGGAGCTCCGCGGCGAAGGCGAGATCGCCTGCGAGCTCGGCGCGCCGCTCCTCTCGGCGCTCGCCCGCGCGCAGCACGGCCGACGGATGAAGCGTCACGAGCGCGCGTGTGGCGTCGCTCAACGTGTGCACTCGACCGCGGAGGGCGCCGACTCGAGCCGTTCTTCCGAACAGCGCCTGAGCGGCCGTCGCGCCGAGGCAGACGACGAGCTCGGGCCCGACGGCGGCCAGCTCGAGCCCGAGCCAGTGGCCGCAGGCCCTGATCTCGGACCAGTTGGGCCTGTCGTGGATCCGCCGCTTTCCGGCCGGGCGCCACTTGAAGTGCTTGACCGCATTGGTGACATACGCCGTCTCGGCCTCGATCCCGGCCTCGTGCAGCAGCTCACGCAAGAGGATGCCGGCCGGCCCGACGAATGGCCGGCCCGCGCGATCCTCGACGTCTCCGGGCTGCTCGCCCACGAGCATCAGCCGACTCGCGTCGCCCTCGCCGAACACCGTCTGCGTCGCGCGCTCGAAGAGCGGGCAGCGGGTGCAGTTTTCCGCGTCGGCGCGGAGGCGGCGGAGGTCGTGGCGCGAGTCGGGCATCGGTCCCTGGGGCGGAGGCGGCGCTCCCGCCCCCGCCCGGCCTCGGTCCGTTCTCTACGCGCGCGACGCCGCGCGACGTGAGGTGGTGCTCGACCCGTTCGAGGCTTCCTTCAGAAGCCGCTTCGAGATCGTCTCGACCTTCTTCAGAGCCTCTTTCTCCTGGCGGAGGTTCTCCTGCAGGAGCTCGACCGCCTCGCGCTGCTTGAGCGCGCGCGCCTGGCTGACGAGGCCCGTGTACGCCGCGATCTCGTAGTGCTCGGCGCGCGCGGCCGCGCCCGTGAGGAAGCTGTCCAGCTGTTTCTCGTTCGTCTCGTTGTCCTTCACGAAGTCGTCGTGCTCCTTCTTGATTCCCTCGATGCCGGCGCACGGCGTCGCCTGCGGGCTCTTGCCAATGTGCTCGAAGACCTTCTCGACGTTCTTGACGTGCTTCTTGGTCTGCTCGAGATGCGACGTGAACGCCCGTGACAGCTCACGGTCGCCCGCTTCGTCCGCCAGCTTGGGCAGCACTGTCGTGAGGGTCTTCTCGGCGTAGTAGATGTCCTGGAGCTCGTGCTCGAAGAGCTGCTGCGGTGTCTTGACTGCCGGCATCGTTGCCTCCTGAATCGGGTGGACGGACACCGTTCTCCTACCCCCTGCGGTCAGTGCGAAACACCGCCGTGGACACGGGGTTGCGGGTCGCAGATACTCCGTGCATCGACGAGCCGGCCGCTGTCCCCGTGGTTCCCAGCGAGCGACTTGCGCGGCGCTGGTTCGCACTCATCCGCGCCGGCTCGTTCGACCGCCTGGACGAGCTGCTCCACGACGATGTGCTCATCGTCTCGCGGGTTCGACCGGGAGAGGTCGTCGAGGGACGGGAGGCCGTCGCGTCCTTCATCGAGGACATCGTCGCGCGCAACCTGTACGAGGCCGTGACGGACAGCTATGTCCCCCTCGACGACGAGCGCATCATCGTCGAAGGGCGCATGCGCTGGATCGACGACGACCGTGTCATCCGCGACGATCCCACGGTCTGGGCGATGGAGTTCCGCGACGGGCTCGTGCTGAGGTTCCTCCCGGCGCGTACCGCGCTCGAGGCAGAGACCCTGCTCGCAGCTTCGGCCGGCGATCCGACCTAAGCGGCCGCGCTCTGCAGCGCGCGACCGGGTCCAGTCAGCGACGAGGATCGTCGGCGACGACGTCGCCGGACCGAATCTCGCCGCGCCACGAGCCCGTCGGGACTTCGCGTCCTTCGACCAGGTCCTTGAACCGCTCGAGGTCACCCGCGACCTGGGCGCCGTCGAGACCGATCGCCGCACCGACCGTCTCCTTGATGCCCTCGGGCTCGTATTCCATCGCGATGGTCACCCGCGTGCCGTCGTCGATGGGCAGGAACTCGACCCGGCCGCTGTTCCTCAAGCCGTTCGTCGAGCGCCACGCGATCACGCGATCCGGCTCCTGCTCGACGATCTCCGCATCCCACTCCTGCCGCTCGCCGTCCACCTCGGCGACCCAGCGCACGTGGCTGTCATCCAGCTGCCTCACGGCGACGACGCCCTCCATGAACCGCGGAAAGTCCTCGAACTGCGTCCACTGGTCGTACGCCGCCGTGACGGATACCGCGACGTCGATCGACTTCTGGATCGTGGCCATGACCACCTCCGATTGGTTTGAATCGTCGTCATTCGCCGCTCCCATGAGCGGCGAAACACTCCTAGGACGTGTCGGCGCCGCCGGGCACCTGCAGGCGCAAGCGAACGATCCCTCCGCCCATCGCCGCGCCGCGGCGACGCTCGGTCGCCCTTGCGGCGATCCGCGGGAGCTCTCCCATCCGAAGAAGCACGGCCGCCCGCTCCGGTGGCTCCGGCTCGGGCTGCGGCAGCGGATCCGGATACGGCGGGGGAGGCTCCGCGGGACTCGGCTCGGGCGGGACGGGCATCGGCGGTCCGGGCTCGATCCCCACGTGGGCTTTCAGCATGGTGCTCATGCCCCCTTCATGCCCTGACAGCACAGGCTCGAAACAGCCGCCCGCCGCCCGGACAGGCCCAGACGGGGCGCCGGCTCGAACGTAAGCCTTCGGTAAACGCGCGCTTGGGATCTTCGAGAGGGGGTACCTCCGCGACCAGGGCAACTCGAGAAGGGAGTCAACGATGGATACGAAACGAAACGCGCGGCTCTATCGCGCATACATGGCGATCGCGGGAGCGGCAGCTGCCGTTGCGTCGTCGGCGGCGTCTTCGCCGTCTGGGCCACGGAGAACACCGCTGCCTCGCCGACGGTCGCGCCCGCGAACGTCGGCGAGCCGAGCATCTCCGGCACTCCTCGCGTGGGCCAGGTGCTGCGCACCACGCGGGGTAACTGGACGGGAACGGGACCGATCACCTACTCGTATCGTTGGTTCCGCTGCGAGGGGCGCGGCGCGCCTGACGCGTCCGATTGTCGGCGGATCACGAATGCCGCGGACAACACGTACGTATTGAAGGAGGCGGACGCCGGCTTCCGCATCCGGTCGCAGGTCATGGCGAAGAACAACGACGGTTCCGCGCGCGCGACGTCCAATCCGACCGCAGTCGTCACCTCGGCCCGCCCGACGAACACCAAGGAGCCGTCGATCTCGGGTACTGCCGAGGTCGGAGGCCGTCTGCAGGCGAATCGCGGTGAATGGGCAGGCGACCAGCCGATCACGTACTCCTTCATCTGGCTGCGTTGCAACTCGGCCGGCGACAACTGCAGTGAGATCCAGGGCGAGACCGACAGCGAGTACATCGTTCGCGATGCCGACACGGGCCGCACGATCCGCGTTCGTGTCATCGCGCGCAACGACCGCGGCGCGACCTCGGCCATCGCGAACCAGACGGCCGTGGTCGGCGGCGGCGGCGGGAATCCCGGCGGCGGCCTCGACGTGGATTCGCTGAAGGCCGCGGGCGACCGCCTCGTCGTAGCCCAGGTGCAGTTCTCACCCAACCCGGTGAGAAGCCGTACGGCGCCGATCACCGCGCGCGTCCGGGTCACGGCGCGTGGCGGCAAGCCCGTGAACGGCGCGCGTGTGTTCATGCGCGGGACGCCGCGTGTCGTCGAGGGCCAGACGCAGAGCACGGGCGGCGACGGCTGGGTGACGCTGACGCTCGTGCCGAACGCGCAGTTCCCGCAACCGCGGAACGGCTACAACGTGCAGTTCTTCGTGAAGGCGTACCGCGCGGGCGACCCGGGGCTTGGCGGTATCGCGGGCTACCGGCTCGTGCAGGTCCGGCTGGCGTCCGGCGGCTAAGGAGCCGACGTTCTCAGGGGGCGGCACCGCGTGCCGCCCCCTGAATGACCCGGCTCCTGAGGCCGCGTGGTGTCCGGGCTCCTGGTCTCGAGCGTTTGCGGCCGGAGCGGATCGGGCACCACCTCGGCACAACAGCGAGGAAGGGAGCACGCCGTGGACAGCGATCGCATCGAGGGCAAGGCCAAGGAGACCGAGGGAGAGATCCAGCAGAAGTGGGGCGAGGCGAAGGACACGGCTCGCGACACGTGGGAGGACGTGAAGGACAAGGTCGAGGACGTCGCAGACGACGCCGAGGACCGCCTCGACGGGCACGACGAGACGGACGCTATGGCGAAGGAGCGCTCCGCCTCGACGAGCTAGCGCGCGACCGTCAGAGCGACGTGTGTCTGCGTTGTGCGAGGGCCGGTACGAAGCCCGGCCCTCGCTCGCGTCGCTAGGCCGAGGCTGCGCCGAGCAGCTCCGTCAGCGCGTGCTCGGCGGCGGTCAGGTGCCTCGGGACGGCGCCGTCGGACGACCGGAACTCGGCCAGCGTTCGCCCGGCGAGATAGTGGTCCACAACGACGGGGCTCACGTAGGACGCCCGTGCGACGGCCGCGGTGTTGCCGAGCTCCTCACCGACGTGACGCATCACGGCGGCGAGCGTCCGCTTGGCCTCGGCCTGCGTCTCGGAGCGTCCGCGACGCTCGAGCTCGGTCGCCGCGAGCAGCGTCCCGCCCCACGTGCGGAAGTCCTTGGCCGTGAACCCGGCGCCGAGGTTCTCGGAGAGATAGTCGTTAAGGAGCGCCGCCGACAGGTTCGCCAGCTCGCCGTCGCGCTCGAAGCGGAAGAGGCGCGAACCGTTCGGCAGCTCCAGGAGCGCCTCGACCGCGCCGGCGAGCGCCGCGTTCTCGATCGAGCGCCGGACGAGCTTGCGGTTCTTCGCGCGGAAGCGGAACGCGATCTCGTCTCCCTCCACGGAGACGTGGCGTTTCCGCAAGGTGGTGACGCCGTAGGTGCGCGAGCTGCGTGCGTGCTGCTCCGAGCCCACCCGGAACCACGCCTTGTTGATGAGCCCGACGGCGACGGCGCATGCCCACTCACGCTCGTACGGGCCGAGCCCGAGATGCCTCGCCGTCCGCCTTCGCAGCCGAGGTAGCGATCGGGCGAGCTCAAGGAGGCGCTCGAACTTCGCCCGCTCCTGCGCTGCGCGATAGCTGTCGTGGTAGCGGTACTGCTTGCGGCCGGCGGCGTCGACGCCCGTTGCCTGGAGGCGCGCGCGCGGGCTCGGCGAGATCCACACTTCCGTCCACGCCGGCGGGATGGCGAGCGCGGCGATGCGCTCGAGCTGCTCGGCGTCCGTGACCGTCGCGCCGCGTGAGTCGACGTAGCGAAAGCGTCGTCGCCCTTGCCGCCGCCAGCCTCCCCTAGCCATGCGCGTCGGGCACGGAAACGTCCACGCGCGGCTCGTCGGTGACCGGCGCCCACACGGCGACAGGCATTCCCGTGCGAACGGGAGCCGAAACGCGTCGGCAGGATTGAACGGCGCTCCGAGTGGGTATCTGCCGCGGCATGGCCCGCGTCGTCGTCGTTGCCACGTCAGCTGTCCACCGGGGAGTCCTCGCGGAGCATGTCGATGCCGACGACGAGCTGTTCGTCGTCGCGCCGGCCGTCGAGCAGTCGCGCCTCGCGTGGCTCACGAACGACGAGGGCGACGCGCGCGATCAGGCGCAAGCGGTCGGAGAGTCGATCGCCGCCGACGCGCCTCCGACGGCGGCGGCTGTCGACGTCAAGCCCGACGCCCCGGGCCAGGCGGTGCTCGACGCGATCGCGGAGCATCGCCCGGACCGGATCATCGTCGCCGTGCGCGAAGGCGACGACGCGACGTGGCTCGAGGCCGACGAGCTCAATCGCGTGCCCGGCCAGATCGCCGGCGTCCCGGTGACGCGCGTCGAGCTCTGACGCCGAGCCGGAGACGATCCGGGCACGCCGAGTAGAATCGTGACGCCGGAGTTGCGGAAACCCCTGCAAATCGGCGTGAGCCCCCGTAGCTCAGTGGATAGAGCAGTGGTTTCCTAAACCACGTGCGCATGTTCGATTCATGCCGGGGGCATCATCGGCAAAGAACGGGATCACGCGATCGCGGCTCCCGTCCTCAGGTCGAAGAAGTAGAGACGCTCGACGTCCACTGCTATCGAGAGCGGATCTCCTGGCGTACCACGATGCGTGCCCGTGAACCTTGCCCGGAAGGGCGATCGGCGATCCGCCGCGGCTGCTTCGAGGTCGGCAGCAACGGCGGCGTCCGTGTCCAGCACGACCTCGAGGACCTGCTGGGACAGCACGGGGACGACGGACACCTCGGCGTGCAGGAGCGTCTCCGAGCCAAGAGGCTCAGCGACGACGAGACGCGCGTCGAGCTGAGGCTCGTCGTGCATCGCCGGAGCCGTGTACTCCGGGCGGATACCGATCGCGATCCGCTCGCCGACCCTCGACGCGAGCGCAGCACGAGAAGGGAGCGGTACGAGGTTAGAGCCGAGCCGGACGGCGATGCCGTCACCGGCACGCTCGACCTCACCTTCGAGGAGGTTCATCTCAGGGCTGCCGATGAAGCTCGCGACGAAGAGATTCGCGGGGCCGTCGAACAGGGTCTGCGGCTCATCCACCTGCTGCAGCTCTCCCTTGCGGAGCACGGCGACCCGGTCCCCCATCGTCATCGCCTCGACCTGGTCGTGTGTGACGTAGATCGTCGTCGCGTTCACCTCGCGCTGAATGCGGGAGATCTCGGCGCGCATCTGCACTCGCAGACGCGCATCGAGGTTCGATAGAGGCTCGTCCATCAGAAACGCGGCGGGCTCGCGGACGATTGCGCGCCCCATCGCGACACGCTGTCGCTGGCCCCCGGAGAGATGGCGAGGCTTGCGGTCGAGGAGCTCGCTCAGGCCGAGCGTACGCCCGATCTCCTCGACCCGACGCTCGCGCTCAGGGCGCGGCACCTTGCGCATCTTGAGGCCAAAGGCAATGTTGTCTCGCACGGTCATGTGCGGGTAGAGCGCGTAGTTCTGGAACACCATCGCGATGTCGCGCTCCTGCGGCTCGAGTGTGTTCACGACACGATCCCCGATCCGGATCTCGCCCTCGGTGATCGGCTCGAGGCCTGCAGTCATCCGGAGCGCGGTCGTCTTTCCGCATCCGGACGGGCCCACGAAGACCATGAACTCGCCGTCGTGGATGTGGAGGTCGAAGCCGGCGAGGGCGCGCGTGCCGTTCGGGTACACCTTGCCCGCACCGGTGAAGACGACGTCGGCCACCCCCTAAATCTCTTCCACCTCGAGGCGAAGCGTCGTCTCGCGCGACGCGCCCGGCGAGAGCTCGATCGCCTCGTCCGCCCCGACTGCCTGACCGAGCGGCAACATCGACACCCAGGGCTCGATACCGAGCGCATACGAGCCGGCGAGCGGCTCGTCGATCGCTCCGCCGTACGGCTGCCACGAGATGAGCCACCGAAAGAGCTCGTGGTCGAAGCGAAGGCGAACGCGGAGCCGGCTGCTCTCGACCGTGACCACGCCGTCCTCGAGGTCGGTCAGGTACACGTCGTCGTGGCTCGCCGCCTCAGGCCCAGGGACAGTGCGAAGGTCGACCGTGCCGCCGGCCCGGAGTCGCGCGTGCGGCCACTCGCTTCGCTGTCCGGGCTCGAGACGCGCTGTGTCCTCCCACAGCTCGGGAATCGTCACGATCGTCCGGGCCGGAACCTCGAGCCGGGATCCGGGCTCGAGAAACGGCGGTCCGAGGACGAGGTGATGGCCCCAGGTGAAGTGCGCTACCTCGTCGCCCTCGTTCGTCACGCGCTCCTCGACGACGAGGCCGCCATCGAAGCGGAGGATGCGCTCGAGGAGGAACGGCGTGCGCTCGCAGCTGACGCGGCAGTCCAGCGCGCCGTCTCGCTCTTCGCAGTCCCACGGCAGGAGCGCCACTTCCCCGTGAAACGGGATCGTCTCGCCACGGTAGGTCGTCTCGTCGTTCGTGCTGGGAAAGAGCTCCTGCCAGCCGCCCGCGTAGCGGTCGAGGAACGACGTCCTCTCCAAGCTCGGTGGGCGCAGACCCCACGGAGCCTGGAAGAGCAGTTCGGTGTTCGTCGGGACGTGGACGAGCGAGTGCAGCTCCGCGCCGCGCTCGGGGAGCACGACCGCGCGCAGCACGTCGTCCCCCACCGTGACGGCGCGCCAGCCGGCGACGCACCCCGTCTCACTCACCCGGCAGTGTCTCCAGGATGAACCAGTTGGCCGTCAGACCGCAGTCGACGACGAGATTCTGCCCGGTGATCGCCGAGGCGTCGTCGGATGCGAGGAACGCGAAGGCTGCGGCAATCTCCGCCGGCTTGACGAGCCTGCGCATCGGCACGCGCTCGAACGAGCCGTTCAGATATGCCATCAGCTTCGGCCCGACCGCGCGTTCCGTCATGTCGGTGTGCGTGAACCCGGGCGAGACGCCGTTGACCCGGATCCCGTACTGCGCGAGCTCGAGCGCCATCGTCCGGTTCAGCCCGAGGAGCGCAGCTTTCGACGCGTTGTAGCTCGCGAACGGCCCGTCGCCACCGAGCGCGTCGATCGAGATGTTGTGGAGGATGACACCGGCATTCGCGTCTCGCATCGCACGCGCGACGCGCTGCGACATCAGGAAGACGCCCGTCAGGTTCGTGGCGATGACGGCGCTCCAGGCCTCCTCGCTCATGTCGAGGAACGGGGTCTCGTCGTCGATCCCCGCATTGTTCACGAGCACGTCGATCCCACCCCACCGCTTCAGCGCGGCTGCCACGACACCGTCGACGTCATCCGAGCGGGAGACGTCGCCGGTCACGACCCAGGCTGACTCACACAGAGCCGCCGTCTCCTCCAACGGTTCACGCGTTCGGCCGACGCAGAGGACATCGGCGCCCTCCGAGGCAAACCGCTCTGCGATCGCACGCCCGATTCCGCGTCCAGCCCCCGTGACGACGACCCCCTTGCCGTCGAAGCGCTTCATCCCTTCACCGCCCCGGCCGTCAGGCCGCGGATGAAGAACCGCTGACCGAACAGGTAGACGAGGAACATCGGCACTGAGGCGAGCAGCATTCCCGCCATCGTCACGGGGACGTTGAGGTTGTACTTGTTCTGGAACACGGTCACCCCCACCATGAGTGTCTTGAGTTCGTCGCTCGGGAGGAAGACGAGTGCGATGAGCAGCTCGTTCCACACCCAGAGACCGTTGACGACGACGAGCGTCACGAGAGCCGGCGCCGACAGCGGGAGCACGATGCGGATGAGAATCGACCCGTGCCGCGCTCCGTCCGTGACGGCCGACTCGAGCAACTCGTTCGGGATCGCGCGGAAGAAGTTCGTGAGCATGAACGTGGAGAACGGGAGCGTCAGCCCCGCGTAGATGAGGACGACGCCCTGATACGTGCTCACCAGGTTCAGGTTCGTGAAGAGGATGAAGAGCGGCATGAGCATCACGACGGGCGGGACGACCATGAGGGCGGTGCTGATCGCGAAGAACACGTTGCGCCCCAGCCACTGCATCCGGGCGATCGCGAAGGCGGCTAGCGCAGCAAAAGCCGTCGAGACGATCACGGCGCCGAGCGTCAGGATGGCGCTGTTCTTCAGCCAGAGCAGGAACGTGCCGCCGTGGACGGCGTCCCCGAAGTTCGAGAGCGACAGCGGCCACGGTAGGCCGTACGGGCTGTCGAGGTATTGCCCCTGGGTCTTGAACGCCGTCGACACCATGAACCAGACGGGGTAGAGCGTCAGCACCGCCATCGCCAACAGCACCGCCTGACGTGTGATCCGGCCCGATCTCAAGCCCAGCTTCACACGAACTCCTCGCGCTGGGCGCGCGCTCGCACGAGCATCAGGAGGGTGATTCCGACGAGCGTCACGCCGAGCAGGACGACCGCGACCGCGGACGCCATCCCTGGAAGCGAGTTCCGCAGGCCCTGGTTGTAGATGTAGAGCTCGAGCACCGTCGAGGACGTCCCCGGGCCGCCCGAGGTGATCGTGTAGACGTAGGCGAAGACCCAGGCGAGCATCGTGATCGACGCGACCACGACATAGAACTCGATCGTCCCGCGAAGCTCGGGGAGAATGATGTAGCGCAGCTGGCTCCACCAACCCGCGCCGTCGATCCGAGCGGCTTCCAGTTGCTCGTCGTCCATCGTGAGCAGGCGTGCGAGGAACAGGATGATCCCGAAGCCGACCTCACGCCAGACGATCACGATCCCTACGGTGAGCAGGGACAGGCGCTCGCTTCCGAGCCAGTCGAGCGCGAGCCCGTCGAGCCCGACCGCGCGCAGCATGCTGTTGAGCGCACCGTTCAGCTGGAAGATGTAGCTGGCGATGATTCCCACGATCGGCACGGCGAGGATGTAGGGGAGGAACAGGACGCTTCGATACACCCTCCATCCGCGAGCTCCCTCGTAGAGCAAGACCGCGAAGAAGATCGAGATGCCGGTCAGCACTGGAACGGCGAGGAGGAGGAGTGCGCTGTGCTTGAGCGCCTCGCGGAATGTGGGGTCCTCCCACACGAGCTGGTAGTTGAGGGAGCCGACGTATGGTCCGCTCGCGCCGCGGATGAGGCGCGTCGAGAAGTCGACGACGCGGACGACCGGGTATGCGAACACGAGCGCGAGCAGGGCGAGAGCCGGCGCGACGTAGAGATACGGAACCCAGGGACGCGTACGGAGCATCAGGGGACTCGCGGCGCGGACGCTTCCGCCCGCGCCGCGAGTGGTCTTTCAGGCGAGGTCCTTCCCCCAGGTCGAGTAGTTGTCGACCATGTCGGGGTTCTGGCGCTTCCAGGTCTTCGTCACGCTCGCGGCGAGGTCGCCCGCCTGCTTGCCGGTCATGCTGCCCGCGAGGATCTTCTGCGATGCGACGAACATTGCATCCGTCCAGAACTTCGTCGGCATGAGGTCGGCGATGTAGACGTTGTGCTTCCCGGCGACCCACCTGCGTTGAACCATGCGTACCAGCGGGTCGTCGATCACGCTGCCGTTGAACGTCGTGTTCGCCGGCACCTGCTTCGACAGCCTCCACATCGCCTGCACGCGCTCCTTCGAGTGCATGTAGGCGAGGAGCTTCGCCGCGGTCTCCTGATCGCTTCCCTTCGTGGGGATGCCGAAGCCCTGCGTGTCGGTGATCGGGATGCCAGCCATCTTCCCGTCGCCGAAGCGCGGCATCACGAAGTAGCCGACGTTCCTGGTGCCGAGCTGCTTCTGCGAGTTCGGGATCGCGGGCGTCGTGTTGAAGCACATCGACGCCTTGCCCGTGTCGAACAGCTGGATGCCCTGGTAGAGCTGGAGGGAGTTGATGTCGTTGTTGAAGTAGCCCTTCTTCTTCAGCTCCTCGAGGCGCGACCAGTGCTCGTAGTAGCGCGGGTTGTGCCAGTCGAGGTTCCCGATGAACAGGTTCAGTGCGTCGGCGGGCGTGTCCAGGTTCTGCGTGAGCGCGTTGACGAGGTACCACTCGCCGAGGAAGCCGTCCTTGACGCCGCCGCCGATGGGGATGTAGCCCTTCGCCTTCAGCTTCTTGCAGGCGGCGAGGAAGCCGGCCCATGTCTTGGGCGGGTTGTTCGGATCGAGCCCCGCCTTGCGGAAGTGGCTCTTGTTGTAGGCGATGCCGAATCCGACGGCGTAGAAGCCGACCCGATACTGCTTGCCCTTGTACACGGACAGCTTCGTCGCTCCCGAAGACTTGAGCACGGAGGCCGGAAGGAGGCTGTTGAGCTCGTTGACGTATCCGAGCCAGACGTTCTCCATGTGGTAGATGCCGTTGAAGAGGAACTGGACATCCGGTGGACGTCCAGCGGCTGCGGCATTCGTGAACTGCGGGATGACGTTGTTCGTGTCCATCAGGGTCGCCGCGACCTTGACGCCGGTGCGCTGCTGGAACTTCCTCAGCGTGTCGACCATCCAGCGCTGGATGCCCACCGCCTCCTGCTGGCCCCACCACCACATCTTCAGCGTCGACGCGCGCTGCGCGGCCGACGAGCCGAGCGCCGCGTGCGCGCCGTCCGCGACGGCGAGTGCACGGGCGAGCGCCACTGCGCTCACTCCACCCGCTGTGAGCTGAAGCACACGCCGCCGAGAGAGCGGCTGATCGAGCTCTTTCACGATCACATCCTCCGATCCGGGTTATGCCTGCCTGCTGGGACGACTCGGGCGGCAAGCGTCTCACTGCCGTCAGGGCCTGTCAAGCTTGCAGTGCCGACGCCGTCGCGGTAGCGTCGCCAGCCCCGAATCGCCGGAGCACCGCATGCGAATTCTCATCAGCGACCAGAACTTCGGCGACGACGCTCGGCTCGAGCGCGAGGTCGCGGAGGACGCCGGCGTCGAGGTCGTGGTTGCGACGTGCCGGGAGGAAGCCGACGTGGCCGACGCGCTGGACCGGCATCGCCCCGATGTCCTGCTCGTCCAGTTCGCGCCGGTGGGACGTCGCGCGCTCGCCTCCGCGCACGGCCTCGGCGCCATCGTCCGCTACGGCGTCGGTGTCGACAACGTCGATCTGGTCGCTGCCGGCGAGCGGGGGATCGCAGTCGCTCGGATTCCCGACTACTGCCTCGACGAGGTGGCCGACCACACGCTCGCGCTCGTGCTCGCCGTGGAACGCGGAGTCGTCGGCCTCGCACGCGACGTGGAGGCGGGCGGGTGGAGCTTTCGGGCAGCAGGGCCCGTCCGACGGCTCCGGGGGAGGACGTTCGGTCTCCTCGGGTTCGGCCAGGTCGCACGTCGCGTCGCCTCGCGGGCGGCGGGGTTCGGGTACCGGGTTGTGGCGTCGGATCCGGCGCTTCCGGCCGACGACATCGGGGCGGCCGGCGTCGAGCCCCGATCGCTCGCCGAGCTCCTCGGCGAGGCGAACGTGCTCTCGATCCATGCTCCTCTCACCGATTCGACACGCGGCCTGCTGGACGCCCGCGCGCTCGAGCTGATGCCCGAGGGAGCGATCGTCGTCAACACCGCACGCGGCGGGATCGTCGACGAAGGCGCGCTCGCCGACGCTGTCGCGCGCGGCCGGCTTCGCGGTGCTGCGCTCGACGTCCTCGAGCAGGAGCCTCCCGGGCCGGACGACCCGCTTCGTCATACGCCCGGAATCCTGCTGACCTCGCATTCGGCGTGGTACTCGGAGGAGGCGATCGTCGATCTGCGCCGCAAGGCGATCGAGACGGCTCTGGCGCTCGTGCGCGGGGAGCAGCCGGCGGGGCTCGTGAGCGCGTGAGCGGGCTCCTCGCGGGCAAGCGCTGCCTCGTCACGGGCGGCGGCAGCGGTATCGGTCGCGCAGTGGCGCTGCGTTTCGCGCAGGAAGGGGCAGCCGTCGTGGTCGCAGGCAGAAGAGCCGAACCGCTCGAGGAGACGGCGGCGCAAGGCGCAGGGGCCGTCACGGTCCAGGCAGGAGACGCGGGGGACGCCGATGGCGCCCGGTCGATGATCGACGCGGTCGTCTCCCGCCACGGGGGCCTCGACGTCCTGTTCCACGCCTCGGGCGTCCTGCGTCGGAACGAGATCCTGGCCGAGACGTCGGAGGAGGCCTGGCAGCACGACCTGGACGCGAACCTCACGAGCGCCTTCCAGCTCTGCCGCGTCGCGATTCCCCACCTGGTCGAGTCGCGGGGGACGATCGTGCTCGTCGCGAGCCAGCTCGCGCACGTCGGCTCGGCGGGCTACGCGACCTACGCTGCGACGAAGGGGGGAGTGCTCGCCCTCACGCGTGCTCTCGCGGTCGACCTGGGGCCGCAAGGGGTGCGAGTCAACGCGCTCTCGCCCGGCGTCGTCGAGACGGACATGGCGTACGTCGGTCGCGACTTCGCGGCCATGCGCGACCAGGTGGCGGCGGGGTTGCCTCTTCGCCGAGTCGGCACGCCGGAGGACATGACCGGCCCTGCCGTCTTCCTCGCGAGCGACGAGTCGTCGTGGATGACGGGGCACTCCCTCGTCGTCGACGGAGGATGGACCGCGCAGTGACCGCGCCGCTCGTGCCGACGTTCCCGCTGCGCATGCGCGACACCGAGATCCTCACGGTCTCGTACCGCACCTCGGCCGAGGCCGTTGCTCGCTTGGTGCCGCCGCAGCTCGAGCCCCTCGGCACGCGGGTCCTCGTCCACCTGTACCGGATGCACGACGCCGACTGGTTCGGGCGGTACGGTGAGTCCGCGATCCAGCTCCCGGTTCGCCATGCCGCAAGCGGAACCGAGGGCGCCTTCTCGCCCCTCCTCTTCGTCGAGAGCGACGGCGCGATCGCTGCCGGGCGAGAGATCTACGGACAGCCGAAGAAGGGAGGGACGATCGAGCTCGCGGCAGACGGGGACCTGCTCGTCGGACGGGTCCGCCGTAACGGGATCGACGTGCTGACGGCGACGATGCCGTACAAGCAGACGCGCGCCGGCGCCGCCGACCTCGACGTGCTCGGCTTCCGGACGAACATCAATCTCAAGCGCATCCCTGCAGTCGACGGGGACGGCGACGCCGTCAACCAGCTGACCGCGCGCGAGTTCGCCGACGTCGAGCTACACGAGGCCTGGCGCGGCCCGGGCACCGTGGAGCTGCGGCCGAACGCCCAGGCGCCGGTTCACCTGCTCCCGGTCCTCGAGGTCGAGGAGGCGTTCCACTGGCGGGTCGACTTCACGCTCACGTACGGCCGCGTGCTCGAGGACCTCGCGTGACCCTGCTCGCGGGCCGGCATGCGCTCGTCACGGGCGCCGCGAACGGCATCGGCCACGCCATCGCGGAGCGCTTTCGCGCCGAGGGCGCGACGGTCTCGGGCGTCGACGTCGAGGAAGGCGTCGAGTACCGCTTCGATCTGAGCCGGGTCGAGGAGCTCGAGGGGCTCGTGGACACGATCGAACGCGACGCCGGCCCGATCGACGTCCTCTGCTCCGTGGCGGGCGTCTTCGAGCCGGCCTGGGCTGTCGAGATGACGCTCGACTTCTACCGGAGGATGCTCGCGGTGAACCTCGACGCGCCGATCGTCCTGGCGGCACGCTGCGGCAGGGCCATGGCGGAGCGCGGCTACGGGCGAATCCTCTCGATCACGTCCATCCACGGGCAGCGCGGGGAGGAGCAGTCGCTCGCCTACGACGTCTCCAAGGCCGGCCTCGAAGGAGGCACACGGACGCTCGCGATCGAGCTCGGGCCGCGGGGCGTGCTCGTCAACGCACTCGCGCCCGGCTTCGTCAACACGAGGATGTCGGTGGTCGACGGCCGCAACGAGCTCGAGTCGGAGTGGTTCGAGACCGTGTACCGACGCAACGGGAAGCTCCCGCTGCGCCGCGCCGCGGAGCCGGCGGAGATCGCCGCCCACGCGGCGTGGCTCTGCTCCGAGGAGAACAGCTATCTGACCGGGCAGGTCGTCACCGTCGACGGCGGCGTGACCATCACCTTCTGATGACGGCTCTCGCGCACACGGGTTTCACCGTCCGCGATCTCGAGCGGTCCGTCGCCTTCTACCGCGACGCCCTCGGGATGGAGGTCGTCTTCGAGCAGGAGAAGCGCGGCGGCTACCTCGCCGCCATCGTCGGCTACCCGGACGCACACGTGCGCATGGCGCACCTGCGATTCGCCGGCGACGGGCACCGGGTCGAGCTCTTCGAGTATGTCGCGCCCGCGACCCAGGGAGAGCCGGGTGAGCCGCGCGACCTCGGCATCACGCACGTGTGTCTTGCCGTCGACGACGTCGACGCCGTCCTGGATCGCCTCACGGCTGCAGGAGCGAGGCCGTTCTCGCCGCCCGTCGTCGTCGACACGGGCGCGAACGCCGGCGGACGAGCGGTGTACGTCCGGGATCCCGACGGGATCATCCTCGAGCTGTTCCAGCCTCGGAAGGACGAGGCGTGAAGCTCCGCGACAAGGTGTGCGTCGTGACCGGCGGCGTCCAGGGGATCGGACGAGCGATCGTCGAGGAGTACGTCGCACAGGGCGCGCGCGCCTGCGATCCTCGATCTCAACGGCGACGCCGCCACCCGGTACGCGGGCGAGCTGCAGGCGCGCGGCGTCGACGCCCGTGGGTACCGCTGCGACGTCTCCTCGCGAGAGGACGTCGCCGCCGCCGCGAGCGCGGTCGAGCGCGACCTCGGCCGCTGCGATGTGCTCGTCAACAACGCCGGCCTCGCCCTCATGGGCCCGTCGCTCGACTTCCCCGAGGACGAGTGGCGCCGCTCGATCGACGTGATGCAGACGGGCGTGTTCTTCTGCTCCCAGGTGTTCGGCGCCCAGCTCGTACGCGGCGGCGGGTCGATCGTGAACATCGCGTCCATGAACGCGACCGTCGCGTTCCCGATGCGGCTCGCCTACAACGCGGCCAAGGCCGCCGTCGTGCAGATGACCGAGGTGCTCGCGATCGAGTGGGCGGAGCATGGCGTGCGCGTGAATGCGATCGGGCCGGGCGTCACGCGGACGGAGCTCGTGGACAAGGCGATCCGCGACGGCTTCATCGACGCCGACAAGTACATCGCCCGGACGCCCATGAAACGGCTCGGAAAGCCGGAGGAGATCGCCAAGGCCGCACTGTTCCTCGCGTCCGAGGAGGACTCCAGCTTCGTGACGGGCCACTTCCTGGTCGTCGACGGAGGCTGGACCGCGTTCGGCTACGTCGTCGAGTAGAGACCGAGCTCGTGACCCGAGAGGACGTCGCAGCCGTCTGCCGTCACGACCACGACCTGCTCCACGCGAACTCCCCACCCCTCGCCGTAGCACCCCGGCTCGAGCGCGATGACCATGCCCTGTTCGAGGACCTGATCGTTTCCCGGAACGATGCGCGGTTGCTCGTGCACGGTGAGACCGACACCGTGCCCCGTGTGGTGCGGGTAGTCGACGAGCGCTCGCGCTACGGCGTCGACCTCGCCCGCTCTCACCCCCGGCGCGACCGCGGACTTCGCCGCCTCCAGAGCGGCGAGCGCGGCCGCATGAGCGTCGCGGACGAGGTCGGGCGCGTCTCCGTGAGCAACCGTTGCGCAGGAGTCGGCCCAGTAGGCCCCGACGCGGGGAACGAGGTCGACGAGCAGCAGGTCGTCAGGCTCGATCCGTCGTGCCCCCGGCGCGCCGCCGACGTCCCCGGTCCGCGGCCCCGTCACGAGATCGGCGAGGACGGGCAGACGCGCGCCGGCCGCGGTCTCCATCGCGGCACGAGTCGTCGTCCAGAGCTCGAGCTCGGTGACGCCGGGCATGAACGCGCCGCGCGCAGCCGCCTGCCCGCGATCCGCGATTGCGATCGCGGCGCGGATCGCCTCGAGCTCGTCGGAGTCCTTGACCGCGCGCGCCCGCTGTAGCTCGGCGCCGACGTCGTCGATCTCGATCCGCGCGAGCTCGCCCGGCAGCGAGGCGGGCTCTCCGGCGACGCGTCCGTCGAGGAGCGAGAGGGCAAGCTCGATCGCACGTGAGCGGCGGTCGACGTCCTCCACCGCGAACCCGGGGAACGTCACGGGCTCGACGCCGGGGAAGAGTGGAGTCGAGCTCGTCCTCCGACACCACGATCCGCACGCGGCCGGATGCGTCGACCACGACGACCGGGGGTGCGGAGAAGGGACTCGGTCCCCACTCGATCTCGGGCACGTGGCCGGTGAGCCACGAGACCGTCGCCGGGTCCGCGCTCACCAGCGTCCGCCCGGCCGCGACCTCGAGCGCCCGCTCGAGCCGCATCACGGCCGGCCTGCCGTCCTCGGTGATTCTTTCGAGGCGCCGGGGGCGCGATGCCCGGCGTGTGCTCGTGCCGCGACCATCCGCGGATCCAACCACAAAGGGGGCGTGAAACCTCCACGCCCCCCTTGCATCAACTCCCGCGCTCTTTAGTGACCGTCTCGGTCGCTGTCGCCGGGGATGACGTCCTCCACTGCATCGGACACGTCGTCCGCGACCTTGGACAGACCGTCCTTCGCCCGATCCGCGGTAGCAGCGACGTCGTCCTTCACGTGCTCACCCGCGCGAGCGACGTCGTCGCCGGCCTCGTCGAGCTCGTCACTCGGATCGAGAGGGCGATTCGTAGGGGTTGTCTCGGACATTGCTGCCTCCTTTTCGATGACCAACGGTGAGCGGCAATACCCGCCTGCGACGCGACCGAAACAAGAGCTGGTCCGGCGGCGCAGGGGTTTAGGCCGATGCTCGGATGGATAGGCCACATGCTCCGTTCTGTTACTTCGACCAAGAGGGGGACAAGGCCATGCACAAGCTGTTCGCACTCGTCGCCGCGCTCGTCGGCGCTCTCGCGATCGCCGCAGCGCCCGTGGGCGCGATCACGGGCGACTTCGTCGAGGACAACGAGCACCCGTTCGTCGGGCTCGTCGTGTTCTACGACCAGGACGGCGAGTTCCTGTGGCGCTGCACCGGCTCGCTCCTGACGCCAACGGTCTTTCTGACGGCCGGCCACTGCGCCGACACGGTCGGAGGCGCGGTGACGGCGCGTGTGTACTTCCAGCAGGACGCGGGCGTCAACTACGACCCCGCGACGGAAGTGGATCCGGTGACCGGGTATCCGGAGACCTGCGCCGGCACCACGTTGGGCGTGACGTGCGCAACGTCCGACGAGCTGTACAACTTCGGCTTCACGGGCAGCCTCACCCTTCCGAACACGCACGACGTCGGGTTGGTCATCCTCGACCAGGCGATCATGCTGCCGGAGTACGGAGCCCTCGCGGAGGCTGGCTCGCTCGACCAGCTGGCCACGCAGCGTGGGCTGCAGGACCTGACGTTCACGGTGAGCGGCTACGGGTTGACCTACAAGCAGCAGCCGCACAACGGCAAGCCGAACATCTCGTACCGCGAGCGCCTGATGGCGCTTTCCCACCTCGTCAACCTCAACGGCGCCCTCAACGCCGGCTTCAACCTGCAGACAGGGGGCAACGGCAAGGGGCAGGGCGGAACGTGCAACGGCGATTCGGGCGGCCCCGTCTTCTATGGCGGCTACACGTCCAACACGATCGTCGCCGTCACGTCGTTCGGCCTCAATGCGCTTTGCCGTGGCAGCGACTACGCCTTCCGGACCGACCAGCAAGCGGTGATCGACTGGATTCTCTCGATCGTCGCGGAGCCGAAACGGCTACGACGACATCGGTTCGTGGCGATCTAGCGTCGTCTCGCCAGAGCGACGATCACGCTGCGCTCCGCCGACGCACCGAGGACCGGCCCGCGCCGCTCCTCGGTGCGTCACGACCGACTTGCTCCGGGCGGGGCGAGCCGAGCCCACGGCACCGCGTTTGACCGCAGCCCTCGGAGGGAACTAGTCGGTCGTCACCTGTCGACCAACGAAAGGACGACCATGGGAATCATCGCGTTCATCATCCTCGGAATGCTGGCCGGCATCATCGCGAAGGCGATCATGCCCGGGAGCGATCCGGGGGGCTTCATCGTGACGACGATCATCGGTATCGCCGGTGCGCTCCTGGGTGGTTTCCTCGCGGCGGCGATCTTCGGCGCACACCCGCTCGACGAGTTCTTCGACATCTCCACGTGGCTCACCGCCATCGTGGGCTCGATCATCCTGCTGGCCGTGTACCGGTTCTTCGTGAATCGAAGCGGGAGCCACGGCGCTCTCCACACCTAACGAGCGCGGCAAGCGAAAGACGGTGAAGCCTCGCTAGCAAGCGGGGCTTCACCGTGACTGGACACATATTCAATGAACGGGAGGTAACGATGGCGGAATTGACGAACCTCGAGACCAAGCTCGGCGAGGTCATGGGCCTGGCGATGGCGGCGCAGGCGGCGACCAAGAAGGTCCTCACCCTGTCCAGCGACGAGGACGACTCGGTCAAGTCGCAGCTCGAGCGCATGCACGAGGAGGCGGCCGAGACGGAGCGGCGCTGCGAAGCCCTCGCAGGCACGTTCGACGGCAAGAAGACGGCGATCCTGGAGGAAGCAAGCTCGGTGAAGGCAAAGGGCGCGGAGATGATGGCGACCTACCTCGATGCCGACTCGGACGCACTCGACGGGTTCGAGTTCCTGACGATGGCAGAGGCCGGCGAAGTGGGCCACTGGGGCGTGCTGAAGACGCTCAACCAGCGCGCGCGGTCCACCGAGATCGGAGAGCTCGTGGAGTGGGCGCTGCCGATCCAGGAGCGCCACTACGCCGGCGTGACCCAGACGTCGCTCAAGCTCGCCGCGGACGAAGACCCGAACGAGATCGCCTAGAGAACCCGGCGGCTCGTCCAGCCATCGCCGGCGTGCGTCGGCGGTGGCTGGTGCGGTGCCTGAGAGGAAGAGGGGCCGGCGGTGGCGCCGGCCCCTCTCGCGCCTTCGCTCTAGGAGCGGGTGGTGCTCGCCGAAGGCGACGTGGCAGGCGTCGCCGCGGCGTCTGCGGGAGTGAGCTCCCGCGCTTTGTCCTGGAGGCTGCTCGCCAGCTCAGCCCCCTCCTCGCGACCACGCTCCTTGGCCGTGTCGATGGCGCTCGCGCCCACCTCCTGCACGACGTCCTTGCCGCGATCGAGTGCCTCACGGCCGGCATCCACCGCGGTCGCCTTGGCATCGTCGGCCATCTGGCCGATGTGCTCGTCCTCGATCCGGGTCGGGGGCGCCAGCAGACCGGCGATGAAGCCGACGGCCGCTCCCCCGATCACGAGCCCGAGCGGGTTCTGCTCCGCGAGTCGCTTCATGCGACCCATGCTCTGGCCGACCGCGGCCCCGTCCGGGGTCACCTCACCGACCTTCGACGACGCGCCGGTCACCGCGGAGGTGAGGGCATCCTTCTTGTCGCCGATCCACTCCTTCGTGCGGGTGGGCACGTCGGCCTTGTACGCCAGCGCGTCGGCCGTCTCGGCCATCTGCTCGCGTGTCCGTCCGATGTCCCGCTTCAGCTCATCTGATCTTTGAGCCATGCGACGTCCTCCTTTACTTCCTCGATTGTGCGTTCTGGCACCGGCGGGCCGATCTCGCCGATCTTGGTCCGGCCGTACAGCGCGAGCGGGACCGCCACGGCTACCCACAGCAACGTCACCACGAGCGCGGCCGCCCAGGTGGGCATGACCGCGTCGAGGACGAGAATGAGGGTTGCCGTCAGCGCTCCGAGAGCGAGCAGGGCCGCGATCCCGGCAGCGCCGAGCGCAGCGCCGGCGATCCCGGCGGTCTTCCCCTTCTCGGCCATCTCGGCCTTCGCGCGCTCGATGTTCTCTGCCAGCTCGGTCCGCACGAGCTCGATCTCCTGGTGGGCGAGCGTGCTCGCCTGCTGCGTGAGGTCCTTGACGAGCTCGACGGTCGAGCGCCGACGCAACTGGTCGCTCTCGACGATCGCCATCTACGCACCCCCGGCCGGGAGGCTCCGCGGCGCGTACGCGCCGCCGTTGCTCCGCGTCCCACCGTGTCGTCGGTCGGCCGAGGCCTTCACGAACCGCGAGGCCGTGAATCCTGCGAGGACGCCGGCCCCGGCGGTCACCCACGGGCGCCTGCGTGCGAAGTTCTCGATGTCACCGAGGATCTGATCGGCCTGAGCCGACTTCAGATACTCGCCGAGGTCGTCGGCTCGTCGGGCGACGTCGGCCATGATCTTGGCCGGGAGGTCCTGACCGTCGGCCTGGAGCTTCGTGACGCCGGACTGCAGCGCGCCACCGAGCGCCTGCACCTGCTCTCCGGCTTGCGTCGAGCGCTCGTCGAGCTGCGCCCGCACCTGCGTCGCGGCCTGGCCGCCGAGCTCGTGCGCCTTCGCGCTGAGCTGCTCCTGTGCCTCGGTCACGACTTCCTGGGTCTTCTCCTTCGCGTCCGCGACCGCTCCCGCGGAGCGGTCCTCGCTTGTCTGGTTCGTCATCGGCGTGCTCCTTTCGAAAGGACGGGTGCCGGACGGGTTCCCGAATCGGGAGCCTCGAAACCGTCCACGAGCGCGGCGGCGGTTTGGCGCCGGCGCGAAGCGGTAGGTATCCGATGCGAAGGTGTCCGAGACAGGAGAGGACGATGTCCACGACGAGCGAGCGCGCGGGCGACGGCGGAGCGGCTCAACGCGGAGGCGACGAGCGGCGATCGGCGAGGGGCCGGCTCTCGGACGCAGCGCTCGTCCTGCGCCGAGCGGTGGCCGAGGCGCGCGACGACGACATCCCGATGGTCGCGCAGGCGCTCGCCTTCTCGCTCTTCCTCGCCATCCCGGCCGTGCTGCTCGTCGTCCTTGGAGCCTTCTCGCTGTTCGCCGACGAGCACGCGGTCGCGTCCCTCATCGACCGGGCACGGACGGTGATGCCGGCCGAGGCAGCCGACCTCCTCGGCGACAGCCTGCGGCGATCGGCGCAGTCCAAGGGGAGCGGCGTCCTCATGACGGTCGCCGGCCTCGGCCTCGCCGTGTGGACGACGACCTCGGCCGCGACGACGCTGATGAAGAGCGTCACGCTCGCGTTCGACGGCACGGAGTCGCGCGGCTTCGCGCGGAAGCGACTGCTCGCGCTCGCGATCGTCGGCGCGCTCGTCCTCGCGGCGGCGCTCGTCGTCGGGCTGCTCGTGCTGGGGCCGCATGTCGAGAGGTGGGTCGGGAATGCCGTGGGAGCTCCCGGCGTCACCGCGTGGGTGTGGTGGACGGCGCAATGGCCGCTGCTCCTGGCCGGGCTCCTGTTCGCGTTCGTCGTCGTCCTCCTGCTTGGTCCCGACGTGCGGCAGCCAGGCTGGCGCCTCGTGGCGCCGGGCGCGCTCGTGGCCGTCGTCGCCTGGCTCGCGGCGTCGTCCGCGCTCGCTCTCTACAGCGCGCGCTTCGGCTCGTACGAGAAGACGTGGGGAACGCTCGCAGCGGTCGTCGTGACGCTCCTCTGGCTCTGGGTGACGAGCGCTGCCCTCCTCTTCGGAGCGGAGGTGAACGCCGAGGCTCAACGGCTCGCGGCGGAGCGAGCGCCGGGGGCACCGAGGCCGAAAGAGCCGGCGAGACGCTAGGAGACGCGCCCCGCGGCGGCATCGACGGCGCTCTTCACGTCGAAGTAGCGCCGACGCGCCTCCTCGAGCGTGTCGCCCACCGCCGTCAGCCCGATGCGGCCCGCGACGGCGATCGCGCTCACCATGTGCAGAACGACGCCGACCTCACGCTCGTCGTCCCAGCCGAGGTCTGCTTCGGCGACCACGTCGAGCAAGTCGTCGGGAGTCAGCGACTGGTAGGCCGGCGAGTCGAGGTGGTCGGTAGCGGCGTAGTGCTTGATCTCGCCGAGCCGCGTCCGCCACTCTCCCGCGAGCGGGTCGTACACGCCGTCCGTGAGGCTCGTCAGCACGAAGAGCGGGTGCGTGGTTCCGCCACAGCGCAGGTTGATCTCGAGCGCGTACGGCTGCCACGCCCCGTCGCGCCTCACCACCGCGAAGTCGACCGCAGCGCGACCGATGACACCTTCCCGCGCGAGCCGGCGACCGACCTTCAGGGCCTCGCCCGCGATCTGCGGCGCATAGCCGGGATCGGCGGGAAAGTGACAGCCGAAGTAGGTCTGGCCGTTCGCCCCGCCGAGGACCTGGTCGTGCGTCGACATGATGTCGACCTGTCCCGCCGGGCTCACCCGCAGCTGCACGCTCGGGCTCCGGAAGTCCTCGCCCTCGATTTTCTCCTCCACGATTCCGCCCTGCTCGTCGAGCAGCGCGAGGTAGTGCTCGAGATCGATCTCCTCGTCCTCGAGCTCGATCGCGCCGCGGAGGTCGCGCTGCGCTGTGTCGAGGTCGAGCAACGCGTTCCCGAGGCCGCTCACGCCCAGGTCGAGCTTCAGAACGGCCGAGGTCGCGGACGGGCTCCGGCCACGCAGCTCCGTCAGGGCCCCGGCCAGATCGTCGGTGCCGCGGACGTCGAGCCCGGCCGGGTGCTGCACCCCCTCGTCCGAGAACACGCTCCGGCTCCCGGTCTTGGACCCGAGCCAGTTGAGCGCGGGATCGCTGCCGTAGATCGGAAGCTGCAGGGCCTCCGCAAGCCCCACCTCGTCCGAGGTCATGCAGAACGGGATGATCATGGCCACCTCGGGCTCGCCGATCAACCGCCGGATCCGCTCGAGCGCGCCGGGACGAGCGAGAAGCTTGCGTGCGAGCGGCTCGTTGCGGCCGTCGACGAGCGAGACCGCCTCGAAGCGCCGCCGTGCCTCGGGCGTGTCGAGCTCGGGGACGAGCGAGAAGTAGTAGTCGAGGACGCGGGGGTGGATCGGCTGCGACGTCACGTAGATCACGCGCGACTGCGGCGCGCGCAGGAGGCTGAGGACGAGGCAGAGAAACCGCTCCTCGTACGCGGGAGAGACAGGGATGAGCTGATCGGGAATGTCGAAGCTGATCGAGTGGGCGACGACGACCGTTCGCTCGACGTCTCCGATCGACCGCAGTGTCACCGTCGGCCAGATGCTCCGGAACCGGGCCTGCAGCTCGGCAAACGTCTGACCCGCCATGCGTGGACGCTACTCCGACCGGAAGCGCGTTGCTAGCGTGGCGACATGGGTCTCGGCCTGGAGGGACGCGTCATCGCGGTGGCCGGTGGAGCCGGAAATGTCGGACCCACGGTCGTCCGCCGGCTGGCCGAGGAAGGATCGCGGACGTGCGTCTGCGGGCGCGACCGCGAGAGCCTCGACGCGCTTGCCGCCGAGATCGAGCAGGACCTCGAGACCGACGTCGTCGATCTCCTCGATCCCGCGGCGACCAGAGCCTGGGGAGACGATCTCGCGAGGCGACACGACGGGCGCGTGGACGGGCTCGTCCACCTGGTAGGCGGCTGGCGCGGGGGCACGCCGATCGAGGAGGCGCCGCTCGAGGACTGGGACTTCCTGAGCGCGCTCCTCGTACGGACGGTCCAGCATGCGACCCAGGCCTTCGCGCCACACCTGATCGCGAGCGGGCGCGGGCGCTTCGTGCTCGTCTCCGCCGGTCAGGCACAGGCTCCGACGCATCCGAACGCGGCCTACGCGGCGGCCAAAGCGGCCTCCGAGACCTGGACGCTCGCGCTCGCCGATCGCTTCAAGGGAACCGGGGCGACCGCGAACGTCGTGGTCGTCGGGGCCATCGTGACCCCGGCGATGCGGGCCGAGAGCCCGGACAAGGACTTCTCGACGTTCACGCCGGCCGAGGAGATCGCCGAGGCGATCGCGTATCTCTCCTCCGACGACGCCGCGTCCATGAACGGCCAGCGCCTCACGTTGCGCGGCGCGTTCTAGGAGACGGCACCTGCGCGCCGCTCGGCGCGGATCTGCAGTGGAACCAGCGCGACCAGGCCCGCGACCGCGAGCCACAGGTACGCCTCGGGCACGCCGAGAGCGAGGCAGACGCCGAGCGCGAGGAGCTGCGTCGTGAGCCCGAGGTTCGCGAGCGCGGTGACCGCGAGCACGTCGATGTACCGAAGCCGCGTCTCGTGCGCGACCTCGCGCGACCCGTGTGCGACGCGAGCCGCGCGAGCCTGCGCTCGGAGATGCCGCGAACGAGCCGGTCGAGTCGTGCGAAGCTCACCGAGTAGATCCTCTCGAGCGCGCGCTCGATGCGCCCGCCCGAGGGCGCAGGTGGAGGCGACGCGAGCCCGCGCTGCTCCCGATACACGTCGCTGATGTTGAAGTCGACCGCGAGCACGAGCGTCAACGCGACGAACGCAACGGCTGCGAGGACCGGCCTCCCCGTGACGTGACCGAGAGCCGCGAAGACGGCCGCGTTCACGACGAGATCCGCCTCGGTGTCCAGGTACCGGCCGGTCAGCGTGACGCGACCGGTGACGCGGGCGAGCCGGCCGTCCGTGTTGTCGAGCAGTGTCTTCAGCTGCAGGAGCAGCGCAGCGGCGACCAGCTCCCCGCGGGCGAGAGCAAGAGCGGCGACGAGCCCGGCGACCGCATTGGCGAGGACGACGGCCGTCGGCGCGACTCCGGCTCGCGCGAGAACCGTGACGAGCAGGTTCGAGAGCGGCCGGAAGACGACCTCGAGAACGAGCTCGCGCCCGGCACGTCTCGACTCCTCCGGAGCCGCCGCTGTGCCGGGGACCTCCTCGGTCGAGACGGGCACGTGCGTCGATCGTAGATACTGGGCCCATGACGACCGAAGATTGGGCAGAGGTGGACGGCGCGCTCGAGCGCACGTTCGAGCTTCCGAGCTTCCTCGAGGCGCTCGAGTTCGTGAACCGTCTCGGCGCGCTCGCGGAGGCGGAGGATCACCATCCGGACATCGCGATCAGCTACCGGAAGGTGACCGTTCGCTGGTGGACGCACACCGCGGGCGGCATCACCGACCGCGACCGCGAGCTCGCGGCGAAGACAGATCTGCTCTAGCTGTCCGCGCAAGACGAAATCCGCGAGTGCGCATTTCGTCGCCCCAACATCCCTGAAGCCGGCCGCTTCGCGGCCGGATCGCATCGCTGGACTCGCTGGTTGTTGCTAATCCTTCGCCTTCACGACGACCACGGCGCACGTCGAGTGGTCGACGACGTGCCGGCTCACCGAGCCGAGGATGGCCGCCTTGAGGCCCGACCTGCCGTGCGATCCCACGACGACGAGCTCGGCGTCCGCGCTCTCGGCGACGAGCGCATCGCCGGCGTCGCCCTCCGCCAGCTTGACCTCGACCTCGATCCCCGGCTCGGGGCCGAGCGCCTCCGAGACGGCCTCGTCGAGCGCCATCCTTGCCGCGTCGTTCTCGGCAGTGAGCTGACCCGGAAGGTCACCGGCAGGCATGGCGAGCATCCCCGGATCGCCGATCGGCTGCGGCGGCACGAACGACCACGCGTGAACCGCGACGAGCGGCGCAGACCGCAGGCGAGCCTCGTCGGCGGCCCAGCGCAGCGCCTCGCGCGACGCATTCGACCCGTCGACTCCGACCACGATCGCTCCGCTCACGACCGTCAGGCTACAACGACTCGTCCTCCCGGTGGCGCGTTGCCACTGGGCTATCGTGGCCGCGGATGGCTGCGTCGCACGTCACCGTGTACGACGTCGGGCCACGCGACGGGCTGCAGAACGAGCCCGAGATCCTCGACGTCGCCGTCCGCGCGGAGCTCGTCCAGCGACTGGCGGACGCCGGTGTTCCGGGGATCGAGGTCGCGAGCTTCGTCGATCCGCGCCGCGTGCCCCAGATGGCAGGCGCGGAGGAGGTCGTCGCGGCGGTCGGGCCGTGCCCGGGACGAGTGCGCGCCGGGCTCGCCCTGAACGAGCGCGGCTACGAGCGCCTCGTCGCGACCGGGCTGGACGAGGTGAGGTTCGCCTTCGGCGTCACGGAGTCGTTCAACCAGCGAAACCAGGGCGCGGCGGTCGAGGGGTCGGTCGCGACCGCGCGGCGCATCGCCGCCCGTGCACGCGAAGACGGCATTCGCTGCGCGGTCACGCTGAGCGTCGCCTTCGGCTGCCCGTTCGAGGGTGAGGTGGATCCGACGGCGGTGGCCGAGATCGCCGGGCGCGTCGCGGAGGCCGAGCCGGACACGATCGTGCTCGCGGACACGATCGGGGTGGCGACGCCGAGCGCGGTGCGCTCGCTGACCGAGCGCGTCGTCGCGCTCGGCCGCCCGACCGGCGGACACTTCCACAACACGCGCAGCACGGGGTACGCCAACGCCCTCGCCGCGCTCGAAGCCGGCGCGTCGGTGCTCGACGCATCGATCGGCGGCCTCGGCGGATGCCCGTTCGCGCCGAAAGCCACGGGCAACATCGCCACCGAGGACCTCGTCTACGCGCTCGAGCGCGAGGGCGTCGGCACCGGCATCGATCTCGACGGGCTCATCCGAACGAGCGAGTGGCTCGCCGAGACGCTCGGCCGCGACCTCGAAGGCCAGCTGTATCGCGCAGGCCCGTTCCCACCGCGCCCGAGCTAGGCAGTGTCAGCAGCGCGCGGGGAGGACCACGCCGCGAACCTCGGCCAGCTCCAGCTCGCCGGCCCGCCCGCGTAGCACGACCTCGTCGTCGTCCTCGAGGAAGGCTCGCGTGGAGCCGTCGGCGAGCCCGATCGGGTGCTCGCCGTTCCGTGTCAGCTCGATGAGCGAGCCCTCGCTGCCCTGCTCGGGGCCGGAGATCGTCCCGGAGGCGAACAGGTCGCCGGTCGCGATCGACGCGCCGTTCACCGTCGCGTGCGCGAGTTGCTGCGGCATCGTCCAGTAGAGGCCGCGCGCGTTCGTTCGCGAGACGACCGTTCCGCCGACGTCGACCTCGAGCTCGATATCGAGGGCCCAGTCGCCCTCTGCCCGAAGATACGGCAGCGGTTCGGGATCCTGCTCCGGCGCTGGCACGAAGCGGTCTTCGAGCAGCGCCAGCGGCGTGACCCAGGCGCCGATGGACGTGGCGAACGACTTGCCGAGGAACGGTCCGAGCGGCTGGTACTCCCACGCCTGGATGTCCCGCGCGCTCCAGTCGTTGACCAGCACGACACCGAAGACGTGCTCGCGGAACGACGCCGCGCCCACCGGCTCTCCGAGGCGGCTGCCGACACCGACGACGAAGCCGATCTCGAGCTCGATGTCCAGGCGCTTGCTCGGCCCGAACCGCGGAACCTCCTCGTTCGGAGGCTTCGCCTGACCGCAGGGGCGCACGATCGGCGTCCCACTCAGGACGACCGTCCCGGAGCGACCGTGGTACCCGACCGGCAGGTGACGCCAGTTCGGCAGCAGCGGCTCGGCGTCCGGCCGGAAGAGGCGCCCGAGGTTCGTGGCATGCTCGAGCGAGGAGTAGAAGTCGACGTAGTCGCCGACCGTGAACGGAAGACGGACGACAGCGTCCTCGAGAGGCACGAGATCGGCTCCCGCGCGAACGAGCCCGTCGATGCGCGCAATCGTGTCCTCCCACGACGTGCGGCCGAGCGCGAGGAACGGATCGAGCGTCGGCGCCTCGAACTCCGCGCCCAGGCCGTGAGCCGCCAGGTCGAGGACGTCGTGGCCGACGCGGAACCCGACGCGCGGCGCATCGCCGGCGACCGAGAAGACGCCGAAGCCGACTCCGCCGGTCACCGCGGAAGCATCCCGAGCGCCTCGAGCTCCTCGACAGGCTCGAAGAAGCTGCAGCTCCCGATCGAGTGGAACAGCGCACCGCGAACGCGAGCCAGCTCGGCCGCGTCGGCACCGTGCCCCCTCCACGCGAACGAGTCGGCATCCAGCGCGAACGCGCGCGCGTCGGTCTCCTCGAGCGCCGCCTCCTCGTGCCCCTCGAAGACAACCGCCGCGAGCAGGTTGAGGAAGCCGTGCTCGCCGTTCGAGCGCACGGCGTGGTGGAGGCCTGCGGTCGCCTTGAAGGCCAGGGCCCGCTCGCGGCACGCCCGCACGAAGCCCGCAAGCTCTGCCCCGCTCGGAACGACTGCACCCCCACAGCGCACCTTCGCGCGCAGCCCGAGCTCGGCGACCGCGTCGAGCCGCTGGTCGAAGGCGCCGTCGACCGACACCTCGACGTAGACCTCCCCTGCGAGCGCCTGCAGCTCGCCGAGGTCGTCTCGATAACGCGCCTCCACCGCCTCGATCCCGGCGCCATCGGGCAGCGGCGCGTCGAGAACCGCGCTGACGCCCCGTCCGGTACCCGCAATCTCGCCCAGCCGCGACACGGGCCACACCAGCCGGGCGAGAGCGAACGCGTGCGGGCTCGCCGCGGCGCGCGCATCTTCGGCCAGCGCCTCGTCCGGGGCCAGCGAGGCCGGGGGAAAGGTCGGTGCGTGGTCGATCAGCCGATCGAGCAGCGCGTGCCGTGCGTCGAGGCCCGTCATGCCCGGGGGATCTTCGCAGAGCCGCTCTCAAGGCGAGTTCCGCGGCGTCCGATGAGAAACGAGGCGGCATGTCCGACCCTGCACCCATCGATCCGGCACCCCGGCCACAGATCAGCCTCGTGTCGAGCGGCTCGGCGGAGCCGTACCGGCGCCTGGCCGAGATCTTCCACGACGTGCTCTCGGAGCAGAGCCTCGACGCCCTGCTCGAGCGCATCGCGGACACGCTCGCGGAGCTGATCCCCTACGAGGACGTCCACATCTACGAGGCGGACGAGTCGAACCGTCAGCTCAGTGCGGTGCTGGCGCGGGGCGAGTGGGCCGACGAGGTCATGAGCGAGTCGTTCTCGTTCGGAGAGGGGATCACCGGCTGGGCCGTCGACCATCGCGAGGCCGTCCTCGCGAACCAGGCGCACCTCGACCCGCGCGTGCGCTTCGTTCCCGGCACCCCCATCGAGCCCGAGGCGCTGATCGCCGTCCCGCTGGTCGCACGTGGACAGCTCAAGGGCACGCTCAACATCTATCGCGTCGGCGAGGACGCAGCGTTCTCGGACGAGGAGTTCCTGCTCGCAAAGCGCTTCGGCGACGCCGCCGCCCTGGCCATCGACAACGCGCACATTCGCGCCCGGCTCGAGCACCAGGCGGAGACGGACGCCCTCACCGGCCTCTACAACCACCGTGCCTTCCATGACCGCCTCCGGCAGGAGCTCCTGCGCGCGTCGGCCGCGCACGAGACGGTCGCCGTGCTGATGCTCGACCTCGACGACTTCAAGAAGGTGAACGACGTCTACGGGCACGGGATCGGCGACAGCCTCCTCCAGCAGGTCGCCGACGTGCTCCGGGCCACCGTTCGTGTGAGCGACGTCGTCTGCCGCGTGGGCGGCGAGGAGTTCGCGGTGATCGTGCCGGCAGGGGACATCCACAGCTCGACCGCGCTCGCAGAGCGGATCGGCGAGCAGCTGTCCACGCTCGAGGCCGAGGCAGTCGGAAAGCTGTCGGTGTCCACCGGCATCGCCGTCGGGCCCGACAACGCAGCCAATCCGCGTGAGCTCGTCGCCTGCGCCGAGGTGGCCATGATGACCGCCAAGGCGCGCGGCAAGGGCCTCATCGTCCCCTTCGACGTGAGCGAGCGCGAGCGGCCCTCGGAGGAACGCGTCCGCCGCGACGACGGCCGCTCGATCGCGCACCTGAAGATGCTGCAGAGCCTCTCCGGAAAGCTCTCGCGCCTCAACGACGTCGCGCAGATCGGGCTGACGATCTCCGACGAGCTCCGGCTCCTCATCGACTACCACAACTGCCGCGTGTTCCTCCGCGAGGACGACGAGCTCCTGCCCGTGGCCTTTCGCGGCGACCTCATCACCGCCGACCCGGGCGATCCGGTGAAGCTGCTCCCGACGAAGGTCGGTCGGGGGATCACCGGCCGTGTGGCCGAGACCGGCGAGGCGCTCCTCGTCGGCGATGCCGTGCGACACGAGTTCGGCGAGCAGATCGTCGGCACGGCCGAGATCGAGGAGTCACTGCTCGCGGTCCCGCTCAAGTACGGGCCGCGCGTGACCGGGGTCATCGTCATCTCGAAGCTCGGCCTCGGCCAGTTCGACGCCGACGACCTGCGGCTGCTCGAGGTGATGGCCGGGCATGCGTCGGTCGCGCTCGAGAACGCGCGGCTCTACGAGACGCTGCGCCGCGAGGCGGAGACCGCGAAGGCTCTCCTCGCGCTCTCCCGCGATCTGGCGGAAGCGAACGGCATCGCCGACGTGGCGGAGCGGGTCGCGACGAGCGCCGCCGACATCCTCACGAGCGCGAACGCGTCCGTGTGGCTGCAAGACGCAGCGGAGGGCTCTCTGGAGCGCCTCGCCGGCTTCCCGGACGCGCAACACCAAGGCATTCCGGTCACCCGCATCCCGGCGGAGCAGCTGGAGCCGTGGCTCACGCGCCGCGAGCCGTACATCGTCGATCCCGCCGACTACGCCGCCATCGCGCGGGCGCCCGCGGGCACGGAGGGAAGGTTCGCGATCGCGCCGTTCGAGGTCGACGGACGCTGGGGGGCCGTCGCCGCTGCGCTCGCGGCGAAGTCGGCCTCCGAGGACCGCGAGCTCGAGCTGCTGGCGAGCATCGCGCGGCAGACCCGGCTCGCGCTCCAGACCGCGGCGAGCTTCGAGAGCCTCGAGCGCACCTTCCTCTCGACCGTCGAGGCTCTCGCCAATGCGCTCGAGGCGAACGACGAGTACACGTCGTCACACGCCCGCTGGATCACCGACCTCGCGCTTCGAGTCGGCGAGGAGCTCGGCCTCGAGCCACGCGAGCTCAAGCGCCTGGAGCTGGGAGCGCTCTTCCACGACATCGGCAAGATCGGGATCCCGTCCAGGATCCTCATGAAGCCCGGCCCGCTCGACGACGACGAGCGCCTCGTCGTCGAGACGCATCCCGTCCTCGGCGAGCGCATCCTCGCGCCGATCGAGCAGCTCGGCGAGGTCCGCCTCATCGTTCGCTGCGCGCATGAGCACTACGACGGCACCGGCTATCCCGACCGGCTGTCGGGCGAGCAGATCCCGCTCGAATCCCGGATCGTCCTCGCCTGTGACGCCTTCCACGCGATGACGACGGACCGCCCCTACCGCAAGTCGCTCGGCGAGGAGGAAGCGAGGCGGCGGCTCCGCGAAGGTTCCGGCGCCCGGTTCGACCCACAGGTCGTCGACGCGCTGCTGCGCGTGCTCGACCCTTGATTGCGCAAGACCGGCATCCGGCTAGCGCCGGACACCGGTCGCGCGAAGATCCCTGAAGGCGGCCGCTTCGCGGCCGCGGCGCGGTCCAAGGTGGCCGCTGCGTCCGCGGCGAGGTCCTCCTTACGCGCCAGCGGCTTCGGCGTTCCGCAGGCCCCGGAAGGCCCAGACCCAGAAGAGCAGGCCGAGCCCGATGGCGATCGCGAACGCGCCGGCGACATGCGGAGCGTCGCCGGCCACGAAGCCGCGCCCCGTCTCGAGCAGGTACGTGACCGGGTTGACCGTCGCAACGCCGTGGATCCAGCCTTCGAGGAGGTTCAGCGGCACGTAGACGGGCGCGAAGAAGAGGATGAGGAACACCGGCATCTGCATGAGCGGTCCGGCCTGGATCGTCCGGAACCGCATCGCGATGCCGCCCGCCCAGAAGAACCCGCAGAAGTTCACGAGCGCTGCGAGCGCGTACAGCCCGACGAGGTCGACCGCGCCGCCACCCAGGTTCATCCCGACGAGGAACGCGATCACCGTGAGCCCCGCTGCGACGAGCGACCAGCGGATGAGGGCCGCGAATGCGTACCCGAGCACGATCCCGCTCCGCCGCGGCGCCGCGAGCATCAGGCGCTTCGCGAACCCGCCCTCGAAGTCGCGGGCGACGCCGAAGCCGGTGAAGACGCCGCTGAACGCCGCGGACTGCAGGAGGACGAACACGAACTGGAACGCCGTGTACCCGGGCGGGAAGTCGAAGCCGGGGACCTGCGAGATCTGCGAGAGCCCGCCGGCGAACGCCACGAAGAAGAAGAGGGGGAACATCAGCGTGGGCAGCAGGATCTGCGGGTTGGTGAGGGCGTTCTTGAGCGTCCGCCACGCCACGCCCGCGATCACGTTCCAGGTCTTCATGCCCTCACGTCCGCGTCATCCGGGTTCGCAACGCGTGCGAGGCGAGGAACAGCGACGTGACTCCGATGATGATCACGAAGCCGAACCCGAGCGCGAGCGCCTGCCAGTCCCAGCCCGTGATGATCAGGCTGCGAACGGCTTCGATCATGTACGAGACCGGGTTCAGCGTTGCCGCGATGCGGAACCACTGGACGCCGATGAGGTCGCGCGGCGTGTTCATCGACGAGATGAACAGGAAGACGAAGAGGACGGGGAAGAGCGCCTGGATCGTCTCTCCGGAGCCCGTGCGGTAGGCGAGCCAGGCGCCGAGCGCACCGAACGCGAGCGCGACGATCGCGCCGTAGAAGAGAAGAACCGCGATGCCGGCCGGACCCGACTCGAAGCGGACGCCCGCCGTCAGCCCGACGACGATGTAGAAGATCACCTGGACGATCCCGAGCACGACGATTCCCGCGAGCTGGCCCGTGAGGAGCGCCCAGTCGCGCAGCTCCGTCAGCGAGAGCCGGTTGACGAAGCCGGTCTGGACGTCACGCGCGATGTCGGTGCCGGCGTTCATCGTCGAGAAGAGCGCGCCCTGGATGAACGGCACCGCGAGCGCGAAGGCGAGGAACGAGTCGGTCGGGAACCCCGGGAGCTGGGTCGACGAGCGCAGCCCGCCGGCATTCACGAGCATGAGAGCGACCGGAAAGACGAGCGGCGGGATGATGCTCGCCGGCTGACGCGAGGTCCTGAGGACGGCGCGGCGCGCGATCGCGCCGACCTGCGTCGTCGTCGCGCTCACCGCCGGCGCGTGTCCGGCACGACGGTCTCGGCCTCCTCGGCGGCGCCCTCGAGCGTCCGACCGGTCTTCGCGAGGAATACGTCGTCGAGCGTCGGCGCGTGCAGCTCGATGTCGGCGATGTCGACGCCGTTCGCGTCGACGGCGCGCACGATGTCCGCCAGCCCGAGACCCTCGCGGAGACGGACGGCGACGTCGCGTGTGGAGGCCAGGGGCTCGCCGAACTGCGCGAGGAACTCGGCGATCTTCGGGCGGTCGTCATCGCTGCGAGGGATCGCGTGCACGCTCGGTCGGCCGATCTCGGCCTTCAGCTCCGCCGGCGTGCCCTCGGCGACGATCTTCCCGCTGTCGATGATCCCGACGCGATCCGCCAGCACGTCGGCCTCCTCGAGGTACTGGGTCGTGAGGAACACGGTCACGCCGGCCTCGCGGCGCATGAGCGCGACCTCGTTCCAGATGTCGGTGCGGCTCTGCGGGTCGAGGCCGGTCGTCGGCTCGTCCAGGAAGAGGATTCGCGGGCTGTGCACGAGCGCCAGCGCGAGGTCGAGCCGGCGCTTCATGCCTCCCGAATAGCCCGCGACCTTGCGATCGGCGGCGTCCACGAGGCCGACGCGATGGAGAAGCTCCTCCGCGCGTGGGCCGCGCTGCTGCTTCGGCACGCTCTGCAGCGTCGCCTGGAGCCGAAGGTGGTCTCGCGCGGTGAGGAGCGGGTCGAGCGCGGCCTCCTGCAGCGCGACGCCGATCAGCCCGCGGATCTTCGGCCCGTCCTTGACGACGTCGTAGCCCGCGACGAGCGCCGACCCCGACGTCGGCGGCAGAAGGGTCGTCAGGACGTGCACCGTCGTGGACTTCCCGGCGCCGTTGGGACCGAGGAAGCCGTAGATCTCGCCGGGAGCGACCGAGATGTCGATGCCATCGACGGCTCGCGGGCCCTTCTTGTACTCGCGGACGAGCCCCCGGACCTCGATCCCGTTCCCTGTCATTTCGTTAGCCATCTAACCGTTAGGAGGCTATCAAAACGCTACTATCGATCCGTGCGCCCCTCAGGAACGCCGATCGGCCTGCAGCTCGCCCATTCCGCCAAGCACGTCGGCCGAGCGTTCAACGACGCGCTGGCGGAGGTCGGCGGGTCCATGCCGACGCTGGTTCATCCTCACGAACCTGAAAGGCGAGGAGTGGAGGACGCAGCACGAGCTCGCGCGCGCGCTCCACATCGAAGGCCCGACGCTCACGCGCCACCTCGACGGTCTCGAGGAGGAGGGGCTCGTCGTGCGCCGGCGCGACCCGAACGACCGACGCGCCGTCAGCGTCGAGCTCACGGACGCAGGTCGCGCGAAGCACGCCGAGCTGCTGCGGGCCGTCCAGGCTTTCAACCAGCGCCTGCTCGCGGGATTCAGCGCGAAAGAGCTCGACCAGCTCCAGGCGCTCCTCGGGAAGCTCGAGCAGAACGCTCGTGCGGGCACCCAGCCGCCCGCGTGAACCTGCGGCTGAGCCGATTCCACGCGTTCGCGCGAGCGCAGCTTCCGTCACCGCCCGGCCGCCTGCTCGAGATCGGTTGCGGAGACGGCGAGCTCGCTCTCGCGCTGGACGCCGACGGCTACGACGTGACCGCCATCGACCCGCGCGCGCCCGACGGCCCGATCTTCCGCCGGGTCACGCTCGAAGCGTTCGACGACGAGCGAGCATTCGACGCGGTCGTCGCCAGCCTCTCGCTCCACCACGTGGAGAGCCTCGGCGAGGCGTTCGACAAGGTCGCCTCGCTCCTGCGGCCCGGAGGCACGCTCGTCCTCCAGGAGTTCGCCCGGGAGAAACTCAGCGGCCCCACGGCGCGGTGGTACCACGAGCAGCGACGTGCCGGGAACGAGGACCGCGTGCCCGCGAGCTTCGCTGCGTGGCTGCACGAATCCGAGCACGATCTCGCCGACGTCCATCCGTTCGACGAGCTGCGCCGCGAGCTCGACCGGCTCTTCGTCGAGCGTGTGCTGGAAGAGGTCGCGTACCTGTACTCCCACCGCCTGGACGACTCGGTGGAGCCCGTCGAGCGGAAGCTGATCGAGCAGGGCGTGATCGAAGCGACGGGCATTCTGTACGCAGGCGAGCTCGTGGCAGTCACCTAGCCAAGCGGCTCGAGCGGCAGCCGCGACGCGACGACGGGCTTTCCGCTCCGGCGGTAGGCGACGTCCACGGAGTCGTTCTGGCGGTACGTACCGAAGACCCCGACCCACAGCGAGAGCCAGCGCCAGAAGCCGAGCTTTCCCTCGGTCTTGAGCTCACGATCGAAGACGAGCGTGCGTCCGTCGATGCGATAGTCGCTGCCCTCTTCCTGCGCGATCCCGTTCACGAAGACCTCGAACGGGCGCACGACGTCGGCGGGCAGGCGTACGCGCGTTCCCCGATACGGTCCCTCCGGCACGTTCATAGAATGGCAGGCGGTGCTCGGCCTCGACCTCGTCGGCTTGCTCGCGCAGTTCGCGCCCGTCGCGCCGGAGTCGCCGAACGCGGAGGGGATCAGGCAGAGCTACCTCTTCATCACGATCTTCACGTTCTCGATCTTCGTGCTCGTCGAGGGGCTGCTGATCGCGTTCCTCTGGAAGTACCGGCGCCGGAAGCGGCCGCGCTTCGAGGACGGCGCGCCGATCCACGGCGCGACGAAGCTCGAGCTCGCGTGGACGGCATTCCCAGTGGTAGTGCTCTTCATCATCGGGGCGTTCGTCTTCATCGAGCTGCCCGGGATCAAGGACATCCCCGACGCGACCGCCGGCCAGGAGCAGCTCGAAATCAAGGTGACAGGCCGGCAGTTCTACTGGCAGTACGAGTATCCGAACGGCGCCATCGCGATCGACCACATGCGCGCCCCGGCGGGCGTCCCTGTGAAGCTGATCGTGGACGCACCGCTCGCGGACGTGATCCACTCTTGGTGGATCCCGGCGCTGGGCGGCAAGTTCGACGCGATCCCCGGTCGCACGAACGAGACGTGGTTCGAGGCCGACAACGAGGGGACGTACACGGGCCAGTGCGCCGAGCTGTGCGGGCTCGAGCACGCGCAGATGCTCGCCTCGGTCGAGGTCATGTCTCCAGCCGGGTTCGACGCGTGGCTCCAGCAGCGCCGGCCGGAGCAGGACGCGGGCTCGGGAGAGCTGGGCAAGGAGGAGTGGACCGGCGTCTGTGCCAAGTGCCACGGGATGAACGGCGAGGGAGGCATCGGCCCACGGATCGCGGGCTCGCCGACCCTGAGCGACCCCGTGGCGCTCGCGAAGCTCGTCCGCAACGGCAGGCGCACGATGCCCGCGGTCGGCTCGGGCTGGACGGACGAGCAGATAGCGGCGCTCGCCGCCTACCTCAAGGAGAGCCCGCCGAATGGCCAGTAGTCCGGAATCCGTGCCCGGCTGGCAGCGCGGCAAGGTCGCGAGCTGGCTCGTCACGACGGATCACAAGCGGATCGGGATCCTCTACATCTGCACGTCCCTCGTGTTCTTCGTACTCGCCGGATTGATGGCCCTGCTGATGCGCACGCAGCTGGCCCAGGCGAACGCGGACGTCATCAGCCCCCAGCACTACAACGAGCTCGTCACGATCCACGGGACGACGATGGTATTCCTCGTCGGCGTCCCGATCCTCGCCGGCTTCGCGAACTACCTCGTGCCGCTCATGATCGGCACGGCCGACATGGCGTTCCCGCGTCTGAACGCCCTCTCCTACTGGTTCTTCGTCCTCGGCGGCCTCGTGCTGATGCTGAGCTTCTTCGCCGACGGCGGCGCTGCAGACACGGGCTGGACCGCCTATCCGCCGCTCTCGATCCACGCCCCCGGCCATGGGCAGGACTACTGGATCCTCGCGCTCCACCTGGTCACCGTCTCGACGGTCGCCGGGGCCGTGAACTTCATCGTGACGATCCACAACCTGCGCACCCGCGGGATGTCGTGGACGCGAATGCCGCTCTTCGTCTGGTCGATCGAGCTCTACTCGTGGCTGATCATGGCGGTGATGCCGGTGCTCGCGGCGGCGCTCACGATGCTGCTCCTCGACCGCGGCATCTCGATCGGCTCGTGGGACATCGAGACCCACTTCTTCAACCCGGACAGCGGCGGCTCGGCATTGCTCTATCAGCACGCCTTCTGGTTCTTCGGGCATCCCGAGGTCTACATCATCGTCCTGCCCGCCTTCGGGATCATCAGCGAGGTCCTTCCGGTCTTCGCGCGCAAGCCGATCTTCGGCTACAAGGCGATCGTCGCGTCGACGGTCGCGATCGCGTTCTTCTCGATGCTCGTGTGGGCGCACCACATGTTCACCGTCGGGCTGCCGATCTCGCTGCAGGCCTGGTTCATGATCGCGTCGATGATCATCGCCGTCCCGACGGGGATCAAGATCTTCAACTGGCTCGCGACCCTCTGGCGCGGGAACATCAGCTTCGAGACGCCGATGCTGTACGCGCTCGGCTTCCTCTCCCTCTTCGTCATCGGCGGGCTCACGGGGATCTACCTCGCGGCGTTCCCGATCGACTGGCAGGTGCACGACAGCTACTTCGTCGTCGCGCACTTCCACTACACCCTGCTCGGCGGAGTGGTCTTCGCGATCTTCTCCGGCCTCTTCTACTGGTGGCCGAAGATGTTCGGGCGCCGGCTGGGCGAGCGTCTCGGCAAATGGCAGTTCTGGCTGCTCTTCGTCGGCTTCAACGTCGCCTTCATGCCGCAGCACTTCCTCGGGCTCGAGGGCATGCCACGGCGGATCTACACGTACTCGGACGAGAGCTGGGAGGGCTACAACCTCGCGTCGACGGTGGGCTCGTACGTGATGGGAATCGCAGTCCTGCTGTTCGCGATCAACGTGCTGAAGACCAGGCGAAGCGGAGTGCGCGTCGGGAACGACCCCTGGCAGGCCGATACGCTGGAGTGGTACGCGACGTCCCCGCCGCCGCCGCACAACTTCGACGAGGTGCCGTACGTGACCAGCACCAGGCCCCTGAACGACCTCCGGAGGAAGCTACGTGTCGAGCGTGGCGAGCGCGAACCTGCCTAGCGACGCGGCCGTCGCGCCTGGTGTGCTGTTCCGTGCGTCCGCCGCGGCGAGCGCCCTCGCGGTCGCGCTGGTCGTCGTCAGCGCGGTGCTCGAGCTCGGAGCGACGCACTGGGGACTCGCTCTCGTCGCGCTGCCGCTGCTCGCCGGCAACGTCGTGCTCGCGCGGCTGGCGTATCCGGCGCTCGTGCGGCGGACGCTCGTCGTGCTCGCGGTGTTCCTGGTCGCGATCGCCGTGGGCGGACTCGTGGCGTGGAGCGACGACGCCGCGTGGGCGAGGGCTCTCCACGTGGGGCTCGCGGCGATCGCGCTCGGCGCCGCGCTTGATCGTCGTCGTCGGAGCCTTCCGCGGCGAGGCGGCGCCGCTCGCCTCCGCACGCGACTACCTCACGCTGACGAAGCCGCGGATCATGACGCTGCTTCTCCTGACCGGCGCCGCCGGCATGTTCGTCGGCGCGCAGGGCGTCCCACCGCTCGACCTCGTCGCGGTGACGATGCTCGGGCTCGCGCTGGCGTGCGGGGGCGCGTCCGCGCTGAACCACGTGCTCGACCGCGACATCGACGCGCTCATGGGCACCCGCACGGAGGAGCGTCCCGTCGCTGCCGGTCGCGTGACGCCCGAGCAGGCGCTGGAGTTCGGGATCCTGCTCTCGGCTCTCTCGTTCGCGCTGCTCGCGTCCGCCGTGAACGTCCTCACCGCGGTGCTCGCGCTCGTCGGGAACCTCTTCTACGTTCTCGTCTACACCCGCTGGCTCAAGCGCTCGACTCCGCAGAACATCGTGATCGGAGGCGCTGCCGGCGCCGTCCCGCCGCTCGTCGGCTACGCCGCGGCCACCGGCTCGCTCGCGCTGCCGGCGCTCTGGCTCTTCCTCATCGTCTTCCTCTGGACGCCGCCCCACTTCTGGGCGCTCGCGCTGATGATCAAGAACGCGTACGCAGCGGCGGGAGTGCCGATGCTCCCGGTCGTGCGCGGCGACCGTGAGACCGCGCGCCAGATCGTGCTCTACTCGATCGTGATGGTGGCGTTCACCGTCGTCGTCGGGATCTGGCTCGGGCCGCTGTACACCGTCGCCGCCGTCGGCTTGGGCGCCGTGTTCATCGCGCTGGCGGTACTGCTGCGGCGCGATCTCTCACGCGCCCGCGCGAAGGTGCTCTTCCACTACTCGCTCCTCTACCTGGCGCTGCTCTTCACCGCCGCGGCCCTCGACCCGGTGCTCTTCTGATGAATCCCGAGCTCGCCCGCCGGAACCTGCGCTTCGGCTGGGCGCTCTTCGTGCTCTTCTGGCTGATCTTCGCGGGCACGATCCTCGTCGCCGTTCTGTACCTGCAACTGGACTGATCCTCGGGTCGACACCCAGGAGCTCCACCCGGGCCTCCACGTTAGTGTCGGCGCCGTGAGCGCCGACCTCGATCTCGCGCTGCGACTCGCAGACGCGGCCGACGCGATCGCGTTACGCGCTTTCCGGTCAGGCCTCGCGGTCGAGACGAAGCCCGACCTCACCCCGGTGACCGAGGCCGATCGCGCCGTCGAGAGGGAGCTCAGGCGCCTGTTGGCCCACGAGCGCCCCGACGATGCGATCCTCGGCGAGGAGCAGGGCGCCGCCGGCCACGGCTCGCGCCGCTGGATCGTCGACCCGATCGACGGGACTCGCAACTACTCGCGCGGGATCCCGGTCTGGGCGACGCTGATCGCCCTCGAGGAGGACGCCGTCGTGCGTGTCGGGGTCGTCTCCGCCCCGGCGCTTCGGAGCCGCTGGTGGGCCGAGCGTGGCGCCGGGGCGTTCGCGAACGGCGAGCCGGCGCATGTCTCCTCCGTCGCGTCGGTCGAGGAGGCGGTTCTCTCGTTCTCGATCGAGAACGAGGTGCCGCCGCTCGCGCAACGCGCGTGGCACGCCCGCGGGCTCGGCGACTTCTGGGCGCACATGCTCGTCGCCGAGGGCGCCGTCGACGGCGCAGTCGACGCGCCCGGCGTCAGCGAGTGGGATCTCGCCGCCGTGCAGGTGATCGTCGAGGAGGCGGGTGGCCGCTTCTCGGACGCTGCGGGGAAGTCGCGCATCGACTCGGGCAGCGCCGTGACGTCGAACCGCCTGCTGCACGACGAGCTTCTCCGTGCCGTCGCGGGGTAGAGCCCTCCGGCTACGCGAGGACGGTGCGCTTCGCGTCGATGCCCTCGAGCAGCGACGCGTACGACGCCGAGAACTTCTCGACGCCCTCCCGCTCGAGCGTGTCCGTGACGTCGTCGTAGTCGACGCCCGCAGCGGCCAGGTCGCGGAGGAGCTGGTGCGCCTCCTCGATCCCTTCCATGAGCGTGCCCGGACGCACGACGCCGTGATCCTGGAACGCCGCGATCGTCTCGAACGGCATCGTGTTCACCGTGTCGGGGCCGATCAGCTCCTCGACATAGAGGACATCCCGGTACGCCGGGTTCTTCGTCGACGTCGACGCCCACAGGCAGCGCTGCGGGCGTGCGCCCGCGCTGGCGAGAGCTTCCCAGCGGGCTCCGGAGAAGATCTGCGCGTACCGCTCGTAGGCGAGCTTCGCGTTGCCGACCGCAAGCCGTCCCGCGAGATCCTCGCGGCCGATCTCGGCGAGGCGCCTGTCGGCCTCGGTGTCGACGCGAGAGACGAAGAAGCTCGCGACCGAGGCGACGTGCGTCGGGTCGCCTCCGCCCTCGACGTGACGCTCGAGCCCGCGGACGTACGCCTCGGCCACGGCCGCGTAGCGGTCGAGCGAGAAGATGAGGGTCACGTTGATGGAGCGCCCTGCGGCGATCGAGTCCTCGATCGCTCCGACGCCGGGCTCGGTCGCAGGGATCTTCACGTACGCGTTCCTCCGCGCGACGAGCTCGTGCAGGAGCTTCGCCTGCTCGAACGTGTCCTGCCGCTCGTAGGCGAGATCCGGATCGACCTCGATCGAGACGAACCCGTCGACGCCGTCCGTGCGCTCCCACACCGGCAGCAGCAGGTCGCAGGCGCGCTTGATGTCCTCGACGGCGAGGGCGAAGAAGACCTCCTTCGTGTCGTCCGAGCGCTCGAGCTCGGCGCGAAGCTGCTCGTCGTACCACTCTCCGGTCGACAGCGCCTTCTCGAAGATGGTCGGGTTCGAGGTGACGCCGACGACGGCGTCCTCTTCCATGAGCCGCTTGAGGTGGCCCGTCTCGAGCATCTCGCGCGAGAGCGAGTCGACCCAGACGCTGACCCCCTGCTCCGAAAGCTCGTGCAACCGACTGCGCGCCACGCGTCAACGTTAGCGGTTCGAGGTACGACCGTAGAATGGCGCATGTGACGACGGCGGAGAGACGGGGAGAGCTCGGACAGCAGTTCCGGGTCGACTCGGTGCGTATGAGCGCGGCCGCTGGATCGGGACATCCCACTTCCGCGATGTCCGCAGCGGACCTCATGGCGGTGCTCGTCGACGGGTATCTCCGCTTCGACTTCGACGCTCCGAAGAGTCCGGCGAACGACCGGCTGGTCTTCTCGAAGGGTCACGCGTCCACGCTTCTGTACGCGATCTACCGCGCCGCGGGTGTCGTCTCCGACGAAGAGATCCTCAAGTACCGCAAGTACTCGAGCATGCTCGAGGGTCACCCGACCCCGCGTATCCCGTGGGTCGACGTCGCAACGGGGTCGCTCGGGCAGGGACTGCCGATCGGAGTCGGCATGGCACTCGCCGCAAAGCGGCTCGAGCGGCTGCCCACCCGCGTCTGGGTGCTCTGCGGTGACAGCGAGCTGGCCGAGGGCTCCATGTGGGAGGCCTTCGAGCACGCCGCCCATTTCGAGCTCGACAACCTCACGGCGATCTTCGACGTGAACCGGCTCGGCCAGCGCGGCGAGACGATGGTCGGCTGGAATCTCGACACGTATCTCGCGCGCGCCGAGGCGTTCGGCTGGAACGCGATCGAGGTCGACGGCCACGACGTCGAGGCGATCGACGACGCCTTCGGTCGCGCGGTCTCGACGACGGGGAAGCCGACGGTCGTGATCGCACGCACGCTGAAGGGGAAGGGCGTGGCCGCCGTGGAGAACCAGAACGGCTGGCACGGCAAGCCGCTCGAGGACCCCGATGGTGCGATCGCCGAGCTCGGCGGTCTGCGCCACATACGTGTCGAGATCGCGAAGCCAACGGTCGACGCTCCTGCCCGCGCCACCGAGTCACCGCTCGAGCTTCCGCGTTACGAGCTCGGCGACGAGGTCGCGACGCGGAAGGCCTACGGCGACGCGCTCGCCGCGCTGGGGGCCTCGCGGCCCGACGTCGTGGCGCTCGACGGCGAGGTGTCGAACTCGACCTTCGCCGAGACCTTCGCGAAGGCACATCCCGAGCGGTACTTCGAGATGTACATCGCCGAGCAGCAGCTGGTCGCAGCGGCCGTCGGCCTGCAGGCGGTCGGCTGGCGCCCCTTCGCCTCGACGTTCGCCGCGTTCCTCTCGCGGGGCTACGACTTCGTCCGCATGGCCGCGATCAGCCGCGCGACGTTCTCGCTCTCGGGCTCGCACGCAGGCGTGTCGATCGGCGAGGACGGCCCGTCGCAGATGGCCCTCGAGGACATCGCTTCGATCCGGGCCGTCCACGGCTCCACCGTCCTCCATCCGTGCGACGCCAACCAGACGGCCAGGCTCGTCGCAGCCATGGCCGAGACGGACGGGATCTCGTACCTGCGCACCTTGCGGCCGGCCACTCCTGTCCTCTACTCGCCCGACGAGGAGTTCGAGATCGGCGGCAGCCGCGTCCTCCGCTCCAGCGACGAGGACGAGGTCGCGATCGTCGCGGCCGGGATCACCGTCCACGAGGCGCTCGAAGCCGCCGACGTGCTCGCCGGGGAGGGAGTCGCCGCGCGCGTCGTCGACCTCTACTCGATCAAGCCGCTCGACGCCGACACGCTGCTGGCCGCTGCCGAGGCAACCGGTGGCAGGCTCGTGACCGTCGAGGATCACTGGCCCGAGGGCGGCCTCGGAGACGCTGTTCTCGAGGCCGTCGCGGACACCGACGAACCGCCGCGCGTGGTCAAGCTCGCGGTGCGGGAGATGCCGAGGTCGGGGACGCCCGCGGAATGCCTCGCGGCAGCCGGGATCGACGCGGAGCACATCGCTTCCGCCGTGCGCAAGCTCGTGGCGCAGTCCGTGCGCACCGGCTGAACCGCTCGCGGCTCCCTCTACCCTTCAGCGGCCATGGCCGTCCTCATCGCATCGGAGCTGCGCAAGGAGTTCGCGGGCGATCCGCTGTTCGACGACGTGTCGTTCACGGTCGGGCGCAAGGACCGCCTCTCGCTGGCCGGGGCCAACGGCGCCGGCAAAACGACGCTTCTGCGCGCGATTGCGGGCGAGACCTCGATCCAGGGCGGCAAGCTCGCGTTCCAGAAGGGCGCGCGCGTGGCGCTCCACGATCAGCGCCCGCCGCTCGAGTTCGACATCAGCCTCCGCGAGTACGCGCTGTCGGGCGCCCGTGACCTGCTCGAGGCCGAGACCGAGCTGCGGCGCCTCGAGCAGGCGATGGCCGACGGCGACCACGGCGACGCGACGATGCGGCGGTACGCCGAGGCGCAGGCCAGGCTCGAGCACGCGGGCGGCTGGGCCTGGCGCGATCGCGCTGCAGCAGCCGTGCGCGGCCTCGGCTTCGCCGACGACGAGCTCGACCGGCCGCTCGGCACGTTCTCCGGCGGGGAGCTGACGCGCGCGTCGCTCGCCCGCGCTCTCGCGGGAAGCCCGGACCTCCTCCTCCTCGACGAGCCGACGAACCACCTCGACGTGCAGAACCTCGAGTGGCTCGAGCGCGAGCTCGAGACGATCGACGCGGCGGTCATTCTCGTCGCGCACGACCGCTGGTTCCTGGAAGCGGTCACGACGTCGGTCCTCGAGCTCTCTCCCGGCGGGGCCCACTACTTCTCGGGGCCGTGGCACGAGTGGCGCCAGGAACGGGCGACGCGCGCCGCGGCAGCCGGAAAGACGGCGAGTCGCGTGTCCGTCGACATCGCGCGGCTCGAGCGCTTCGTCGAGCGGTTCCGCTACAAGAAATCGAAAGCGAAGCAAGCCCAGGCCAAGCTGACGCAGATCGCGCGGCTCGAGACCGAGCGTGCCGAGGCACGCTCCGAGGTCGAGTCGCTGACGAAGAAGCGACGCTCGCTCGGCTTCGACTTCCTCGACCCACCACGGAGCGGGCGGATCGTGCTCGAGATCGAGGACGTCGGGCTCTCCGCCGGCGACAAGCGGCTTCTCGACGGCGCGACCATGGTCATCGAGCGCGGCGAGAAGGTCGGCCTCGTCGGGCCGAACGGCGCGGGCAAGACGACGCTGCTCGCGGCACTCCTCGATGCGCACCCGCTCGAGCGCGGACGGATCAGCCTGGGGCACGGTGTCGTGCCGGGGTACTTCTCGCAGCACGCGCTCGAGCTTCCGACGACCGGCTCCGTGCTCGATGCGACAGTGGCCGCCACGGGCTTGCAGCGGCCACAGGCGCAGGCGCTCCTCGGACGCTTCCTCTTCTCCGGCTGGGAGACGCACGAGCGTCCCGTTACGGCGCTCTCGGGCGGCGAGCGGCGGCGGCTCGCGCTCGCCCTGCTCGTGGCCTCCGGCGCCAACTTCCTCGTCCTCGACGAGCCGACCAACCATCTCGACGTCGAGTCCCGCGAGGCGCTCGAGGCGGCCCTCGAGGCATTCCCCGGCACGCTCTTGCTCGTCTCGCACGATCGCGCGCTGCTAGACGCCGTGCCGAGCCGCATCGTGGCGTTCGAGGACGAGCAGCTGCGCTCCTACGAGGGCGGGTGGGCGGACATGGAGCGCGAACGCGAAGCGGCGGGCTCCGTCCCGGACGAGCCGACCGCTCCCGCCGAGCCGCCGCCGGCGCCACGGCCGCGACGGGCCAAGCAGCGGCCGTCCGAGCTCGAGCTCCTGGAGGGCCAGATCGCCGGCGTCGAGGCGAGGATCGCCGAGCTGGAGCGCACGCTCGCCGACGACTGGACGAACATGGACGTCCTCGGCGCGCACCGCGCGGCGCGCGACGAGCTCGCGCGGCTGCTGGAGCGCTGGGAGGTGCTCTTCGCCGAGGCGCCCGCCACGTGACGCGAGCGTGGCGCGGCGGCGTACAGAGGTCGTGCATGCAGTGACGATCGACGCTCCTCGCCCCATCCACGCGACGACTCCGTCGTTCGCGGCGGTGGCGGAGGAGCTCCTCGACGACGTGTACGGGTACCTGCTGTACCTGACCAAGAACTGGGCTGTCGCCGAGGACCTCACGGGAGAGACCTTCGAGGCCGCGTTCGCGAAGTGGCGCCGCTTCGATCCGTCGCGGGGGACCCCACGTGCCTGGCTCCTCGCGATCGCACGCTCCACAGCGCTCGACTGGTTCCGCGCCGATGCGCGCCGCCGCAGGCGCGAGGAGCGCGCGGGCGCCGCCGACCCGCGCCCGGCGAACGAAGGCATGTTCGGCGATGGCCTGTCGCCCGAGCTCGCCGACAGCCTGCTCGCGCTGTCGGCCGGTGAGCGCGAGGTCGTCGCGCTGCGCATCGTTCTCGACCTCGACGGCGAGGAGACCGCTCGCCTGCTCGGAGTCACGCCAACAGCTGTCTCGACCCGGCTCAGCCGAGCCCTGTCGAAGCTCGAAGAGAGGATGAGAGGCCATGACGTCGTCGCCTGACCTGATCCACGAGCTGCGGGCGTCGCGTCCCTCGGCACCTACCGAGCTGCGCACCCGTGTTCGCGCCATCGCCTCCGAGCAGCCGCGCCGGGCCCCGTGGGCCGGCTGGCGATTCCCGGTACGGCGCGGGATGCTGGTCGCCGTGCCCGCCGCCGCCGCGCTCGCGCTCGCGAGCGCCGGCGTGCTCGGGCTCGCTCGCTCGGACGGCCCGCAAGCGCTCCGCCAGACGGCTCCGGCCGTCGAGGACGCGGCCACCGCCGAGAGCGCGGCACCGAGCGCTCTCGCTGGGACGAGTGTGAACGGGGCCGGCAAGGCAGCGGACACCGCCGGACCGCGCGCGCAGCGCGTCAGCGCGTCGCTGACCGTCGAAGTGCGCAACTCGGACGCGGTGTCGCGCGCGGCGCAGGACGCTCTCGACCTCACGCGCTCGCTGGGCGGCTACGTCGTCTCGTCCTCGGTGGCGACGGGCGAGCACGGCAACGCCTCGCTCACCGTCCGCGTCCCGGTCGAGCGGGTGCAGGACGCCATCGCCGGCCTCTCCGGGCTCGGGCGCATCGTCTCGCAGCAGGTCACGATCGACGATCTCCAGCAGAGCCTCGACGAGCTGACGCAGCGCCGGGCAAGCGTGCTGGCCCAGATCGCGCGGATCCGCGCGCGGCTCGACTCCGAGACGCTCGACGCCCCGACCGAAGCGGTGCTCCAAGCCCGTCTCGGCATCCTGCGCGGCGAGCTTCGCGCGCTGCGGCAGGGCATCTCCTCGACCGAGGCCGAGGCGCGCATGTCGACGATCCAGCTCGCCGTGGTCACCCCCGGGGCATACGGAGCGGTCGCTCCCACGTCGCGCATCGACCGCACGATCGACGAGGCTCTCGGCGTTCTCGCCTGGGAAGGCGTCATCGCGCTCGGCCTCCTCATCGTCCTCGCGCCGTTCGCGCTCGTCGCGTTCGCGGCCTGGCTCGGTCGCCGGCTCTACCGGCGGCGCGAAGAGGAGCGGCTGCTCGCGACCTAGTCGGTCAGACCCGTGGGGTCCGACCCCGATCGTCAGGACCGAGCGTCGCGACGAGCGCCTCCGCCACCACCTTGAGCGGGCGCCCCGAGATCTGGCTCGCCTTGCGGAGCCGGGCGAAGGCCTCGTCCTCGGTGAGGCCTTCGCGCTGCTGAAGGATCCCCTTCGCCCGCTCGATGGCCTTGCGCGCCGCGAGCGCCTCGGCGAGCGAGCCCGCCTCCTCGCGCAGCGCTCGCAGCTCCTCGTGCCGCGCGGTCGCGGTTGCGATCGCGGGAAGCAGATCGGTCTCGCGAAACGGCTTCACGAGGTAGCCGAAGACGCCGGCCTCGACGGCGCGCGCCACGAGCTCGCGCTCACCGTAGGCCGTCACCATGACGATCGGGATCGGGCGCTCGTCGAGGATGCGACGCGCCGCCTCGATCCCGTCGAGACGCGGCATCTTCACGTCGAGGAGCGCCACGTCCGGCTCGGTCTCGCGGGCGAGCTCGACGGCCTCCTCGCCGTCGCGCGCCTCCGCGCAGACGTCGAATCCGGCGGCCTCGAGCATGCCCTTCAGATCGAGGCGGATGAGCGTCTCGTCTTCGGCGACGAGCACTCTCGTCATGCCGGAAACACCACTTCGGCACGCAGGCCGTCGACGTTCTCGAGCGACAGCTCGCCGCGCAGCTCGTCGCGGACGAGCGCACGGACGATGGAGAGGCCCGTGCCGGTCTCGTCGCCCTGGATACCGGCACCGTCGTCGGCGATCGTCAGCGCGACCTCGCCGTTGCGCTGCGCGAGCGCGATGGAGACGTGGTCGCCACCGTGCTCGAGCGCGTTCCCGAAGAGCTCGGTGAAGACGAGGGCCAGCGCCGTCGCCTGCTGACCCGCGAGCGAGACGGGCTCGAGCGCCGCCGACACGTCCTTCCCCGCGACGAGGCCCTGGACGAGCATCGCGCGCAAGCGGTCCACCAGCTCGCCGAGGTCGACGTCGTCCTCACGGTGCTCGGTGAGGACCTCGTGCACGGCCGCAATGGCGAGAATCCTGTTGACCGAGTCGTTCAGCGACTTCCGGGCGTCGACGTTCTCCGCTCTCGCCTGCAGCCGGAGGAGCGACGCGACCGACTGCAGGTTGTTCTTGACCCGGTGGTGGATCTCCTGAGCGAGCACGCCGCGCATGACCGCGCGCCCGTGCTCGAGGGCGACGGCCGCGTGGTGCGCGATCGCCTCGAGCAGCGCCTCGTCGTCGGGCGAGAAAGGCGTGTCGCGATCGCAGACGAGCTCGCCGATCTGCCGGCGCTTCCAGCGCAGCGGGAGCCGTACCGCATAGGCGCCCGCGCGGCCTTCGGGCCACGCGATCTTGCCGTCCTCGAGCACGAGCGCGGCGCCGCTCGCGTGCAGCGACTCCATCGTGGTCTTCACGATCGCCTCGAGCGACTCCTCGAGATAGAGCGACTCGGAGACCGCCTCGGAGATCCGCGCGAGCGCTTCCAGCTCGGCGACACGGCGTTGCGCGCGCTCGTAGAGCTTTGCGTGCTCGATCGTCTGCGCGACCTGTGAGGCGATGGCGACGAGGAGCTCGATCTCCGCGTCCGAGAACGCGCGGGGCTCACGCGTACGGACGTTGAGAGCGCCCTCGAGCGTGTCGCGGGCCAGGATGGGAACCGCGAGGATCGACTCGTACTCGTCCTCCGGCAGGTTCGGGAACTGCTTGAAGCGAGCGTCGAGGTGCGCCTGCGCGGCGATCATCACCGGTGCCCGCTCCGCCGCGGCGACCCCCGTGATCCCCTCGCCCGGGCGCATGCGCGGCGTACGGGTCAGCTCCTCGACCCGCGTGCCATGGGTCGCGCGCAAGACGAGCTCGTCCGCGCGCTCGTCGTAGAGGTAGACGAAGCACGCGTCGGTGCCGAGCGCGTCGGCGACCTTGCTCGCGACGAGCTCGAGCACCTCCTGCAGTTCGAAGGACGAGTTCACGGCCGCAATCGTCTCCGTGAGCAGCCGCAGGTGACGCGCAGTGGAATCCACGGTTGTCATTGTCGTAGGATCGCCGACGCGTGAGCTTCGACGACTGGCTTCTCGCATTCCACGTGCTCAGCGCGTTCGCTTTCGTCGCCGGAATGGCCCTGTTCTGGGTGCTCATCGTCGCGGTTCGCAAGACCGACACGCCCGCCGGGACCATCCGCATGGCACCGGTCTCGAAGGTGGGGACGATCGCCACCGCGATCGGCGCCGGCGGGACGATCGTGTTCGGTCTCTGGCTCGCGTTCTCCGTCGGCGGATACGACATCTGGGATCCATGGATCATCGCGGCTCTCGTCCTGTGGGCGATCTCCGGAGACGTCGGCGGGAGAGCGGGCAAGGCGTACCTGCAGGGCATGAGCAAGGCCACGGAGCTGGAGGCGGCCGGGTACTCGGGGCCGAACGACGAGCTCCTCGCACTCAACCGGACGCAGCGCGGGGTCGTCCTGCACGCGATCGCAAGCGTCGCGCTGCTTCTCATCCTCATCGACATGATCTGGAAGCCGGGCGCATGACGAGCGTCCTCGCCATGGCACGGCCGGACAGCTGGAACCTCCCGCTCTTCCTGCACGTCCTGGGGGCCATGATCCTTGTCGCAGGCACGCTCACCTGTGCAGCCGCCCTCGCGTTCGCGCGAGGAAACGCGGCGATGCTGCGACTCGGATACTGGTCGCTGCTCGCGGTCGGCGTGCCGGGATACCTGCTCATGCGGCTCGGGGCGCAGTGGATCTACTCGAAAGAGGGTCTGGACGAGGCGCCCATCGACGAGGCGTGGACGGGCATCGGATTCGCCGTCGCGGACGGCGGCGCGCTCCTTCTCTTCATCGCGCTCGTCGTGGGCGGCATCGGTGTGCGCCGACTCGACGGCGGCAAGGGCACGGGGCTGCTGAAGGTGACCCTTGCCATCTCGGTGCTACTTCTCGCCGCCTATGTCGTAGCCATCTGGGCCATGTCGGCCAAGCCGAGCTGAGGAGTGTCCGGCTGGAGAACGACCACGGGCTCCACACCAGGGAGCCCGCGATCGGCCGTCAGATACAGGGCTCACCGCTCGCCTTGCGGCGTTCCCTGCGGCGCACATCATCCGACTTTCTCCGGATGAGTGCAAGTGCCAACTCTGTGCGCATGACCGGAAGCTCGCGAATGCGAGACTTCCGGTCGCGCGAACACCCCTGACGGCAGCCGCTGCGCGGCCGCGTGGTCGCCACACCCCGATCGCGAGCTTTCACAGCGCGGCCAGGTACTTGTCCTTCTCCCACTCGGTGACCTGGACGCGGTACTCGTCCCACTCGCGCCGCTTGAGCTCGATGTAGCGCGGGAAGATGTGCTCGCCGAGCGCTCGCTCCATGAGCTCGGAGCCGGCGAACTCCTCGATCGCCTCGCCGAGCGACTCGGGGAGCGAGACGATGCCCTGCTCCCGCCGCTCCTTGGCCGTCAGCCGGTAGAGGTTGCGCTCCATCGGATCCGGGAGCTCGTAGCCTGCCTCGATGCCCTCGAGCCCGGCGTGCAGCAGCGCCGCGAAGGTGAGGTACGGGTTGCACGCGGGATCCGGGCAGCGGATCTCCGCGCGGGTCGCCTGCTCGGAGCCGGGCTTGTAGAGCGGGATCCGAATGAGCGCCGAGCGGTTGCGCTGCGACCAGGCGACGTACACCGGGGCCTCGTAGCCGGGCACGAGCCGCTTGTACGAGTTCACCCACTGCGCGAACACGGCGGACAGCTCGCGTGCGTGCACGAGCTGGCCCGCGATGAAGCTCTTCGCGACCTTGGACAGGTGGTACTCGTCGCGCCGGTCGAAGAACTGGTTGCGGCCGCCCTTGAAGAGCGACATGTGCGTGTGCATGCCCGAGCCGTTCTCGCCGAAAAGCGGCTTCGGCATGAAGGTCGCGTAATAGCCGTGCCACGCGGCGACCTCCTTGACGATCAGCCGGTACGTGACCGTGTAGTCGGCCATCGCGAGCGCGTCGGCGTAGCGCATGTCGATCTCGTGCTGTGAGGGGCCGACCTCGTGGTGGTGGTACTCGATCGGGATCCCGACCGCCTCGAGCGCGTGGATCGTGTCGTTGCGGACCTCGGTCGCGGCGTCCTGCGCGGTCATCGCGAAGTAGCCGCCCTCGTCGATCGTCTCCGTGCCCTTGTCGTCCTCGAACAGGAAGTACTCGAGCTCGGGGCCGACGTTGAACGCGTCGAAGCCCATGCTCTTCATCCGCTCGAGCGCCTTGCGGAGGACGTAGCGCGGGTCGCCCTCGTACGGCGCGCCGTCGGGCGTGACGACGTCGCAGATCATCCGCGCGACGTTGGCGCCGATCAGGTTGCCGTGCTCGTCCTCGGGGCGCGGCATCAGCTGGAAGCTCGCCGGATCCGGGATCGCGACCATGTCCGACTCTTCGATCGCGTTGAAGCCCGTGATCGACGAGCCGTCGAAGCCCATGCCGTCGTTCAGGGCCTCGGCCATCTCGGATGGCGTCACCGCGAACGACTTGAGGTGCCCCTCGAGGTCGGTGAACCAGAAGAGGACGTGCTCGACGCCCTCGTCCTTGATGCGCTTGAGCACCGCACGCCGCGCCGCGAGGCTCGAGGTCGCCCGGTCCTTGCTCTTCACCATCGTCCGGGACTGCGTCCTGGGTCGTGCCATGAAACCTCCCTTGAAATGGAAAAAGCCCCGGACGGGGCTCCCGTCCGAGGCCACGTCGCCTCACACAGACCGCGCGACTCTAGCAGGCGGCGCTGTCGAGCTAGGGCTTGCGGGCGACGAAGACGACGAAGTCGTCGTCGCTCGTCGGCGATCGGTCCTCGTATCCGGCTTGCAGCTGGATGTCGACGAAGCCCGTCCGCTCGAGCATCAGGACGATCTCGTGCGTGAAGTACAGCGTCATCGCAAGGGTGTGCTCCTCCTCACGGACAAGCTCTCCGTTCTCCCTTAACCCGGCTCGCATCTGGATGACGACTCGTTGCTCGAGGGGATCGACCTCGAGGGTCCGTGAGCGGAGCTCGAGCTCCGAGCCGTCCGCCGCGATACGACGGTCGCCCTCGTCGCGGTACTCGCGCGGAAGGTCGTCGCGCTCGGTCTTCACCCAGTAGCGCCACAAGCCCGGCTGGGCGAATGGAGCCTGGTTGTCGACGACGAGCGTTCCGCCCGGCTCGAGGTGCTCGAACAGCCGCCTGAGCGCCTCGACGTCGTGATCGCGCTCGCCGCCGAGCCCGAACCCGCCGCAGAGGACGACCGTTCGATACCTCCGCGGAAGCTCGAGCTCGTGCAGCGCCTGCGCGTAGAGGTTCGGCGGGCCGAGGCCCTCGCGCACCGCTCGCTCGCGTGCGAGGGCGAGCATGTCCGGCGAGATGTCGCAGCCGTCGATGTCGAAGCCGGCATGCAGATACGGCACGAGCAGCCGCCCGGTCCCGCATGCAGCGTCGAGCGCGGGCTGCCCGGGCTCGACGAACGACCTGAAGTAGTCGATCTCCGGCCCGTCGAGGTTGAACTCCGCCCACCAGCGCGCGACGAGACCGTAGTGCCAGGTCTGCGCCGCGCTCGCAGTCATGCCGACGCACCCGTGTAGTTGCGCAGCCCGTAGCGCCAGAACCAGCGTGTGAAGACAAAGAGAACGACGGCGAACACCGCCGCGAGGACGAATGTCTGCCAGTCGAGCCGCGACGTGACGGCCTGGGCCGGAACCGTGACGGCAAACGCGATCGGGACGAGGAACGTGACACTGAACCGCAGCCAGCCGGGGTAGATGCCGACCGGGAAGCGACCCGTTTGGAAGACGCCCTCCCAGAGCTCGTTGACGTGGTCCATCCGGACGACCCAGAACGAGACCGTCGTGATCACGAGCCAGAAGCAGTAGATCATCATCGCGCCGAGCATCAGCGAGAGTGCGAAAGCGACGAGATTCGCCGGCCCGAGGTCGCCGCCGAGGCGCGTTAGCGCGACGACCAGCACGACCGCCCCCGAGACGATGTCCACGGCCTGCCACACCTCGACCTGGCGAACGCTGACAAGCACCTGGGCGTCCACCGGCTTCGTGAGCGCGTAGTCGAGCTTCCCGTCGCGGACTTCGTCCATCAGCCGGAGCATGTTGGGCTGTACGAGGGCCCGAATGAGCCCGCCCATGAGGATCTGGATCCCGAGCAGAGCCAGCAGCTCCGACTCGGACCACCCGTTCAGCTCGGCGGTGTACGAGTACACGAGCCAGAGCACGATGAGACCGGTCGCAACCGCAAGCAGCGACTGGAGCACCTGCAGCGCGAAGTTGACGCGGTACTGGAGCTCGTTCATCACACCGACCCGGAGATGCAGAAGCGACACGCGAACGGCGTTCATCCGGCCACCGCCGAGTACTGGCGAATCGCCTTCCGCCAGGCCAGAGAGAAGATCAGGATGCCGACGCAGATCCAGAACACCTGCATCGCGAGCCCGACCAGCAGCTCCTGATCGGAAAGATCACCGACGAGCGCCTGGATCGGGAAGAAGAAGGTCCACCGAAACGGGAGAAACCACGCGAGCGTCTCGACCCAGTCGGGCATGAGCTGGAGCGGGACGAGCCTGCCCGACAGCAGGAGCTCGACCATGATGTAGAGCTGAAAGATCGCCCCGACCCTCGTCGTCCAGAACGTGATCATCCCGAGTGCGGACTGATTGAAGGAGCGGATCAGATACGCGCCCCAGATCGCGATCGCGAAAACCAGAACCTCGAGCGGCCGCACGTCGAAGGTGGGATCGAACACCAACGACAGCGCGACGGCGATCGGGAGCCAGAGCACGATCACGACGACCTTCCAGCCCGCGAACCATGCGAGGTCGTAGTGGATCGGATGCAGCGGGCGAAGCAGCTGGCCCGAGAGCTCCCCCTCACGGATGCGCCACTCCCAGCCGTACGGCGTGAAGACGATGTTCATGTTCCGGACGAGCGTCCACACGATGTAGTAGGCGGCGAAGTAGCCGGGCGTGAGCCCGTTGACCGAGCCGCCGGACTGCTCCGCGATCGTCGACCAGACGACGAGGTAGATGACCGGCTCGGCCACCATCCCGAGCATGTACATGTAGTGGGCGGCTCGGTACTGGAACCCCTGCTGGATCGAGGTTCGCATCGTCGTGACGTAGAAGTCGACGAGCGATCTGAGCCCGCCTGCCTCTTGCCGAAGCGCGAGGTCGCTCATTCGCTCGCCTCCTGGGCGAACACGAGCTCGATCACATCCTCGATCGGTGGGTCCTCGACATTTAGGTCGAGCACCTCTTGCTCGCCGAGTAGACGAGCGGTCAAACGTGCTGTCTCGGCCTTCGGAACCCGCAGTGTCACGAGATCGCCTTCGCGATGGATCACCTCGCCGTACCCGGTGAGATCACCCGCTCCGTTCTCCAGCGCGACGGTGATCGTCTTCCATGCGGCGAAGGTGTCCGAGAGCTCGGAGAGATCGCCGTCGAACAGGATGCGGCCGTGATGGATGACGACGACGCGCTCGCAGAGCGCCTCCACGTCAGCCATGTAGTGACTCGTGAGCATCACCGTCGCCTCGTGGCGCTGCCGGTACACGGCGACGAACTCGCGGATCCGCTTCTGCATGGTGACGTCGAGGCCGATCGTGGGCTCGTCCAGGAAGAGCACCTGCGGCCTGTGCAGGAGCGAGCCGACGATCTCTGCTTTCATCCGCTCGCCGAGCGAAAGCTGACGGACCGGCTTGCGGACGAGATCGCCGATCTCGAGGAGCTCGATCAGCTCGTCTCGCACCGGGAGGAAGTCCTCGCGCGGGATTCGGTAGATCGCGCGGTTCAGCTCGTAGGAATCGAGAGCCGGGAGGTCCCACTGGAGCTGGTTGCGGTTGCCCATCACGAGCGCAATGCGACTCAGGAACGCACGCTCTCGCTTGGACGGAACGTGTCCGAGGACTCGGGCGTCGCCACCGCTCGGGTAGAGCAGCCCGGAAAGCATCTTCAGGGTCGTCGTCTTGCCCGCCCCATTCGGGCCGAGGAAGCCGACGATCTCACCCGGTGCGACCTCGAACGAGATTCCGTCGACAGCTCGGACCTCGCGCGTCTTGCGGCGGACGAGACTCTTCGTCGCCGCCTTGAGGCCTTCATCCCGCTCGGGGACGTCGAAGACCTTGAGCAGGCCCTCCACGCGAACGGCCGCGTCGCTCATCCCGACCGCTTGAGCTTCCCGTGCTTCTTCGCGTACAGCTCCCCACGTGAGAACACCCACAGGCCGAGCGGGATGGAGACGGCCCCGATGACGAGGAGCGGCCAGATGTCGCTCCACAGCGCGGACAGGGGGGCGCCGTCCATGATCGCGGCGCGCGCGCCTTCGAGGGCGTACGTCGCGGGCGAGAACTTCGCGATGAACTGCATCCACTCGGGCAGGACGTCGACCGGGTAGTAGACGCCCGAGACGACGAGCAGCGTGCCCTGAGCGACGAACCCGAGCTGGGTCCCCTTCTCCGGCGAGATCAGCGGCAGGACCGACGTCATCACGCCGATGCCGATGAACGAGATGGACGCGATCGCGAGCACGATGAACGCCCCGAGGAAGTTCGCGTCGGGCATCGACAGATCGAAGAACAGCGCGCAGACCGTGAACAGGAACACGGCGCGCAGGAGCCCGTACGAGATCGCGAACACGCCCTGGCCCGCCAGGTGCATCGCCCGTGAGAGGGGCGCCATGAACGTGTACTCGATCGTTCCCTCCCAGCGCTCCCATGCGACCGTCTCCATGAGGAACTCGAAGAGCACGCCGAGGTAGGCCCACACCACGGCGCCGATGAGCAGGCTGGTCGCGACCTCGTTGACGTCGATCTGGCCGCCCGTCGACTCGATGCCCTGCGCGATGAAGACGATGGTGAGCGTGTTCGCGACGGTCCAGAAGAACCACGCGAGGTCCCACCAGATGTAGCGCTTGGTGAGGTAGAAGTTGCGCTCGACCACACCGCCGGCCCCGACGAGCTCGGCTCGAAGGGTCATTCCAAAGGCCCTCATGCGAACACCTCCCGCTCGTCGTCGTCCTCGTCTCCTTCCGCCTCGAACGCGCGCCCGGTTGCCGCGAAGAAGGCCTCCTCGAGCGTCTCCGCCCCGTAGCGGCGCTTGAGATCGTCCGCGGGCTCGAGAGCGAGCAGGCGACCGCGGTCGAGGATGCCGACGCGCTCGGCCAGGCCCTCGGCCTCCCCGAGGTCGTGCGTGCAGAGCAGGATCGTCGAGTCGTGCGTCTCGCGGATCTCGCGAATGAACTCCTGCACCTCGAGCTTCGAGCGCGGGTCGAGCCCCGTCGTCGGCTCGTCGAGCAGGAGAACGACCGGCGAGGTGAGCAGTGCCCGCGCGAGCGCGACCTTCTGCTGCATCCCGCGCGACAGCGCCTCCATGGGCTCGTCGCGACGGTCCGGCGGAAAGCCGACGCGGCCGAGGATCTCCGGGATCCGCTCCCGCGTGTCCTTCGAGGTCATCCCGTAGTAGCGCGCCGCGTAGCCGAGATTCTCGGCCGCGGACATCTTCTTGAAGAACGACGCCTCCACCGACACCCGGTTCACGAGCCTGCGGACGGCGCGGGCGTCGGTGAGGACGTCGTGGCCGAGGATGCGCGCCGACCCGCCGTCCGGCAAGAGCAGGGTCGAGAGCAAGCGAACGAGCGTCGACTTCCCCGAGCCGTTCTGGCCGAGGATGGCGACGGTCTCACCCTTCTCCATCGTGAACGAGACGCCGTCGAGGGCCACGCGGGCGCGCTTCGCGCCGCGCTTTTCGCCGCGCTTGCGGGAGTCCTTGCGACGAAACTCCTTGCGCAGCTCGCGCACCTCGACGGCCGCGTCCTTCTGAACGGGCACAGCCCCCATGACAACTTCCTGTACGTCGATCACTTCGTGCTCCTTCGGTCGTGTGCGTAGCGAGAGTCGTTCAAGCCAGTGCCAGGCCCTGGGCCCAGGCAACCGGTGTCTCAGATACGCGCGAGGAGCTTCACAGCCCGGGCACCTTAGCGGCCGGGCTGGACGAGGTCAACTACGCGTCGAATCCGCGTCTCGCCTCGACGATCAGCGCAACGCCGATGATCAGCGTCAGCGCGGCGAGCTGCGACGCGGCGGTCCACGCTGTTCCGAGGGGGATCGTGGCGAGGGCGAGCGCGGCTGCGGCCAACCGCACACGCCTCGCGCCGAGCCCGAGGGCAGCCACGAATCCCGCCGTCGAGGCGATGAAGAGCGCCACGCCGACCGCGAGCTCCACGCCGATCCACGAACCGAGTGGATCGTAGGGATCGCCGATCGACTTCTTCAGGCCCGCCGCGACCCCGACGACGCCCAGCACCAGGCCGTAGTGCCAGTAGCCGAATGCGACGAGCGCGAGCCGGGCGCGGCGCGTCGGTGTCGCGTCGGTCATCGCCCGCTCGACCGCCTCCTCGTCGCGAAAGTACAGCCACCAGAGGCAGGCGCTGAGCGCGAGGGCGAGCAGGGCGATCACAACGATGCCGACGTCCAGCGGGCGCCCGGTCGCGCCGGCGCCGATGACGACGATCGACTCTCCCAGCGCGACGATGATGACCAGGCCGTGCCGCTCGACGAAGTGCCGAGCCTCGATCACGAAGCCCTCCGTGCTCGTGAACCACGGTGTGACCCACAGCAGCAGGGCCGCGCCGAACCAGAGGATGTCCTGCGCCCGTCCCCCGGTGATCCCGCCGACGAGGACCATCCCGGCGGCCGCGAGGTTGAAGGGGACGATTCGCAGAATCGCGGTCACCTCGGAGATCGAGGTGCTCTTCGCGTACATGCCCGCGTGCAGGAAGACCACCACGACATAGCCGATGCCGAACGCGAGGCCGTTCACCCCGTAGGCCGTCGGAACCGAGAGCGCGATGACGAGGAACCCGCCCATGCCGCCGAGCAAGAGCAACCGGAACCGCAGCAGGTCGGTCGCGATCGCGTTCGTCAGCCACGCGTAGCCGTCGTACATCCACCAGATCACCGCGAGCATCACGACGACGTGCAACGCGGATGCCGCTCCCCCGCCGGCGACGAGCACGCCGGTCAGCTGGGTGACGGTGAAGACGAAGACGAGATCGAAGAAGAGCTCGAGCGTCGAGACGCGAGGACTGCGATCGATGAGCTCGGACACGTCCCAATCATCTCCGAGCCGCTGGATGGGGCGCCGCCCAGCCCGATTGGCGGCGCCCCATCAGTCACCTCACCGCAGCGAGAAGGTCACACTCACCGTGGCCGAGGTCTCCTGCTGGCCTGGAACGATCGGCGTCGCCGAATCCGCTGCCGCCGCCTCGCGGTAGAGCGGGCCGGGCTGAGCTGCGCCGCCCTCGACGATCGCGGTGATCGAGCCGAGCGAGCGGCCGGCGGCCTTGGCGAGCGTCTCGGCGTGGAGGCGAGCCTCGGCGACGGCCTTCGCGAGAGCCTGCCGGTAGAGCGCGTCGGCGTTGGTCGAGCTGAGCCCAGGCCCGTTGATCTGGTTCGCGCCCGCCCCCGCTGCGGCATCGATCAATGCGGGAGCATCTCCGACGTCGCTCACCGCCGAGACGCTGTTCGACGCGGAATACCCTGTGACGTTGCCCGACTCGTCCGTGTACGGGTAGACGCTGACCCACTGCGTCGCGAGCTCGCGACCTCCGGCCTGCCGAAGCGCGTTGATGATCTCGCGCATCGCGTCGGCGTTCGCGGCGACCGCCGCCTGCGCCGTGGGCTTCCGCGTCTCGGCGCCGAACGACATCTGCGCCTCGTTGGGCACGGCGTCGACGGTGCCGACACCCGAGGCCGTGATCGTGTCGGGCGTCGCCGTCGCATCCTGCGCGCCGGCGAGGTCGGGAAGACCGACGGCGCCGGCGAGCGCGACGACGGTCAGCCCTGCAGCAGTGAGGAGGAGCAGTCGTTTCATCGTTGGAACCTCCGCGAGTCGGTGACGAAGCAGGTACGTCACCGGCGAGCGGATGTGTCACAGACGACGGCACCGCTGATTACGCGATGCGATGCGACCGCGAAGCGGGCGCTTCAGGGATCTTGGCGCGGCCGGAACTGCGGCGCTAGCCGGATTCCGGTCTTGCGCAGAACTCAGTCCAGGTAGGCGGCGGCGCCCCGCTTGAAGACGCCGCGGGAGATGATCGAGCGCTGGATCTCGCTCGTGCCCTCCCAGATCCGGTCGACGCGGAGCTCGCGGTAGAAGCGCGCCGCCGCGTTCTCGGTCATGTAGCCGCGGCCGCCGAGAGCCTGCACCGCACGATCGGCCACGCGACCGGCCATCTCGGACGCGTAGAGCTTCGCCATCGACACCTTCCCGTGCACGAGCTTGCGGTCGTCGAGAACGTCGAACGCGTGCGCTGCGTGGTACGTCAGCAGCCGCGCGGCGTGCAGCTCGGTGAGCGAGTCGGCGAGCGGGAACGAGATGCCCTGGTACTCGGCGATCGGCGAGCCGAACGCCTCACGCTCCTGCGCCCACTCGGCCGTCAGGTCGACGAGCCGGAGCGCCGCACCGCAGCAGCGCGCGGCGATGAAGAGCCGCTCGACGAGGATCCACTCCTTCGCCCCCGCGTCGCCGCTCGCGGGCACGCGGTTCGCGTCGGGAACGCGGCAGTCGGTGAAGACGATCTCCGGGTGGTGATCGATGTACGGATCGTGGAGGAAGGACGGCGTGCGCCGGATCTCCATGCCGGGCGTCCCCGGATCGACGAGGAACAGCGTCTGCTCGCCCTCGGCGACGGCGAGAACGATGTAGACGCCGGGCTCGCCCTCGCTCGTCACGAACCACTTCTCGCCGTTCAGCACCCACTCGTCGCCGTCGCGAACCGCCGTCGCCGCGAGCGCGGTGAGGTCGGAGCCGGCGCCCGGCTCGGTGAGAGCCCACGCCTCGCGGTACTCGACCGTCCGCGATCGGACGCACGTAGCGGTCGATCTGATCGGGAGTCGCGATCTCGTGCAGCTCCCGCGGGCCACGATCGACGACGGCGAAGCCGAGCCCGTTCGTCGCCTTGCCGGACTCCTCTTCGAGCGCGACCTGGCCGAGCATCGGAAGGTCGCGGCCGCCGAGCTCGGGCGGCATGTTGAGCATCGCGAAGCCGGCAGCGCGCGCCTTGCGCCGAAGCGCGTCGAGCTCCGCGGGATCGATCGACCCGCGCTCGGCGATGCGCGTCTCGAGCGGGTAGACCTCGGCCTCGACGAAGCGGCCGACGGCCTCCTTCAGAGCGCGGACGTCCGCGGGAAGCTCGGGGACGATCATCGCGCGGGAGCCTATAGCGACCGCTCGAACGCCTCGCGCTCGCTGTCGGACAGCAGACGAGAGCGGCCGCGCTCGCGGTCGCGAGCCACCAGCACCGCCTCCGCCTCCGCGGCCAGCTCGCCGTCGCGCGTGCGGATCTGCTCGCGGAGCGTGAGGCTCGAGTTGCCGATCCGCTCGAGCGCGCACGAGACGACGACCTCCTCGTCCTCGAGGCGCAGCTCGCGCCGGAAGTCGATCGCGACGCGCGCGAGCACGAAGTCCCAGGAGTCGCCCGCGTCGCCGAGCGTCGCGTCGACCCACTCGTCGCGGCACTCCTCGAGGTAGGTCGCGTACACGGCGTTGTTGACGTGCAGGTAGGCGTCCACGTCGCTCCAGCGGATCTCGACGCGCTTCTCGTGGGTCATGGGGCGGGATCCTAGGTGGTCTCCCGGGAGAGACCACGAGGTGAGAATGCGCGCTGATGGCCGACATCCGCTCACTCCTCTTCCCCGACTCGATCGCCGTCGTCGGAGCGTCGCCGCGGAACGTCGCAGCGGTCGAGACCGTGGTGGCGAGCCGGCGTTCGCGCGTGGGGCGTGAACCCGAACCGCGACGACGTCGCCGGGCTGCGCTGCTACCCGAGCGTCGCCGAGTTGCCGGAGCTCCCCGAGTGCGCGTTGCTCATGGTCAACCACGAGCGCGTGGAATCTGCGTTCGAGGAGGCCGCGGCCGCGGGTGTGCGCGCGTTCGTCGTTCCCGGCGTCGGGGCGGAGTCGGGGGAGGCGGCGAAGCCGACGACCGAGCGGCTCGCGCGACGAGCACGCGAGCTCGGCGCGACGCTCCTCGGGCCGAACTGCATGGGCTTCTTCGTCCCCGGAGGCGCGGCGGCCTGGAACGGCCGTCCGCAGGACACGACCGCCGCCGGACACGTCGCAGTCCTGTGCCAGTCGGGCTCGCTCGCGGATGCGTTTCTCTCGCTCGGGGGGCGAATCGGCTTGCGGTGCGTCGTGTCGTCGGGAGCGGAGGCTGTTACTGACACCGCCGACTTCCTCGCTTTCTTCGCCGAGGACCCAGAGACGCGGGCCGTCGGCTTGTTCCTCGAGACGGTGAGGCGACCCGACGCGTTCGTCGACGCGCTGCGGCGGTGCGCCGAGGCCGGCAAGCCCGTGGTGTGCCTGAAGGTCGGCCGCTCGGAAGCGGCGGCGCGCGCGGCCCTCTCTCACACCGGAGCGCTCGTCGGCTCCGAGCGGGCGTTCTCCGCCGTGCTCCGGCGCCATTCCGCGGTCGAGGTCGGCGACTTCCACGAGCTCGTCGAGACGCTCGAGATCCTCGGCCGTGACCGCTGGCCCGCCGGAACGCGCATCGCAGGCATCTCCGAGTCGGGCGGTGAGTGCGCGCTGCTGGCCGATCACGCCGAAGCCGCCGGCATCCCGTTCGAGCCGCTCTCGTCGCGGCTCACGCACGCGCTGAGCACTGCGTTTCCGAACTACCTCGCGCCCGGGAACCCGCTCGATGCCTGGGGCATCGCCGACGAGACCGAGGTCTACCCGCGCTCGCTCGAGCTCCTCTCCGAGTCGGGCGAGTTCGACGTGCTCTTCGCGCAGGCCGACCTGTCGCAGTTCCGCGACGAGACCAACGACGAGTGGTGCGAGCTCACGCTCCGAACGCTTGCGCGCCTCGCGAGGGAAAACGAGTCGCTCTTCTCCGCGATGACGACCGTTCACAGCGCCGATCCGCCGCGCCACTTCCAAGAGCTCGCGCGAGAGCTCGACGTGCCGCTGCTGCGCGGCCCGCGTGATGCGATGCTCGCGCTGGCAAACGTGGCACGGCGGCGCCCATTCGCAGAGATCGGCGACGCCGCCGCCGTGCCCGACCTCTCGGACCTCCTGAGCGGCTCGGGCACGCTCTCCGAGCACGAGTCTTCTCTCGTCCTCGAGCGGCTCGGCGTCCCGTTCGCACAGCGGATCCGCGCAGCGACGCCGGAGGAGGCAGCCGCAGCGGCCACTGCGATCGGAGCACGGATCGTGGTCAAGTCCGACGGCCCCGCGCACAAGGCGAAACGAGGAGGCGTCGTTCTCGGCATCGAGACAGCCGACGGTGCGGCCGAAGCGGCCCGCCGTCTCGGCGGCTCTGTGCTCGTCGCGCGTCAGGTCGATCCCGGTGCAGAGGTGCTCTGCGGCATGACCCGCGACGCGGACTTCGGGCCGATCCTCGCAGTCGGCCGGGGCGGCGTGGCCGTGGAGGAGCTCGACAGCGTCCACCTCGCGAGCGCTCCCCTGGATGTTCCCGCCGCTGCCGACCTCGTCGCCGAGGCGGGCATCGACGACCCCCACGGAGTCGTCGCGGCGACCCTCGCGGCTCTGGGCGATCTCGCTCTCGCATACCCACGAATCACGTCCGTGGAGGTCAACCCGCTCATCGTCGGGACGGCTGACACCGTGGCAGTCGACGCGCTCGTCGTCCTCGCGGATTGACCGCGGCCACTCTCTCTGGTTCACTCGGATGGGGGGCTGACGACAGCCCGGGAGGTTTGGGACACGATGCATCCACGTGAGTCGAGGTACGGCCGCCGCGAGTTCCTCGGGCGCTCCGCCGTCGGCGTCGTCGGGCTGTCGAGCCTGAGCACGCTGTTGGCAGCCTGCGGAGGAGGAAACAACGGAGAGTTCACGCCGCCGGCGCTCAATCTGGCGAGCCCCGAGAACCCGGTTACGCAACCCCTCTTCGACGACAATCCGATGATCGCGTCGGGTCTCGATCCCGAAAGCGGCCCGCTCCGCATCTACAACTGGAACGGCTATCTCGATCCGAAGATCAAGAAGAGCTTCGGCAAGGAGTACGGCGTCGACGTCGAGGAGACGTTCTTCTCGACGACGGACGAGGCCATCGCGAAGATCGCCTCCGGGGCGATCGAGTTCGACGTCTTCTTCCCGACACAGGATCGCATCAGTCGGCTCGTTCTCGGAAAGCGTCTGCAGCCGCTGAACGGCAGCTACCTCCCGAACCTCGCGAACGTCTGGCCGTCGCTCCGGGATCCCTGGTACGACAAGGGCTCGCAGTACACGGTTCCGTACGTGACCTGGACGACCGGGATCGGGTACCGCGCCGACAAGGTCTCGAAGACGCCCCGCGACTTCTCGAACCCGTACGAGATCTACTGGGACGAGGCGAACAGGGGGAAGACGTACCTCCTCGACGACAGCCGCGACGCACCCGCGCACATGCTGCTGAAGAACGGAATCACGAACATCAACACGGAGGATCTCGCCGACATCCACCTCGCGAAAGAGGAGCTCAAGTCGTTGATCGACGCCGTCAACATCAAGCTCTCGACGGACGACTACACGAACGTGCCCGAGGGCAAGGCCTGGGTGCACCAGATGTGGTCGGGAAGCGCGGTCTCCGCCCAGTGGTACCTGCCCTGAGGGCGTCGGCACGGACGCACTCGGGTTCTGGTTCCCTCCAGACGGGCACGGGACGATCGGCAGCGACATGATGGCGGTCCTCGAAATGCGAAGAACCCCGTCCTCGCGCACCACTTCCTCAACTACCTGCTCGACGTGAAGAACGGCTACGACAACTTCTCGAACTACGTCGGCTACCAGCCTCCGCTCACGAAGCTCGATCCCGACCGGCTCGTGGCCGACGGTGTCGTCCCCGCGAACCTCAGGACGGCGATCGTGCGCGAGAGCGATTTCGACCGCGGGTACCCCCTCACCGAGTTGACGCCGACCGGCCAGACGGACTGGCAGAACGCCTGGGCCGAGTTCAAGGCGGGTGTCTGACACCGAGCGCCGTCTAGGCGCCGATACGTCGGGCGACGGGTTCTGGGCGGGCCTCGCGCTCCCCGGAGTCGTCTGGCTCTGCATCTTCTTCCTGCTGCCGTTCTACGTGATCCTCTGCGTCGCGCTCGGGAGCGTCGACCCGATCTTCCAGACGCCCTCGCCCGAGTGGAACCCGCTGAACTGGAACACGTCGGCGTTCGAGTTCGTGTTCAAGGGACTGTTCACGAGAGGCGCGGCGTTCCAGACGGTCTTCGTGCGCACCTTCGTCTACGTCGTGGTTGCGACGGCGCTGTCGCTGCTCATCGCGTACCCGGTGGCGTACTACGTCGCCCGCTACGGCGGCCGCTGGAAGGGGCTGCTGCTCATCGGCCTCATCGCACCGTTCTTCATCTCGTACCTCATGCGGATGCTGGCGTGGATCAACCTGCTCCAGGACGACGGCTGGGTGAACGACGTGCTCGTCTGGTTCGGGATCCTCGACGCGCCGCGAAACTGGCTCGACGGCCGGGCGTCGTCGGTGATCCTGGGGCTCGTCTACGGGTACGTGCCGTTCATGATCCTGCCGCTGTACGCGTTCCTCGACCGGATCGACCGGAGCCTGCTCGAAGCGGCACGCGACCTCGGTGCCAGCCCGTTCCAGGCGTTTCGCATGGTCACCCTGCCGCTCTCGATGCCGGCGATCCTCGCGGGGATCGTGATCATCGCGCTGCCGATGTTCGGCGACTACTACACGCCCGACCTGCTCTCGGGCGCGCCACAGACGAGCCTCATCGGCAATCAGATCAACCTCTACATCCGCGGCGGCCAGCAGATACCGGTGGGCGCCGCACTCGTGGTGGTGCTGATGCTCTTCCTCTGCGTCCTGATGGGGTACTACATCTATGCGACGGCCCGCGCCGGCCGGAGGCTGGGCGGCGCATGAGTCGCGTCCGCGACTGGTGGGCGAACCCGTGGGGGAAGCCGCGCTTCCTCGTGCTCTTCACGGCGCTCTACCTCGTCTGGTCGATCGTCCCGATCCTCATCGCGATCCGCTTCTCGTTCAACGAGGGCCGGTCGCGCTCGACCTCCCAGGGCTGGTCGCTGCGCTGGTACACGGGCGACCCCGACCTGTCCGTCCTGCACGACACCGAGCTGAGCTCCGCGCTCCTGCAGAGCCTGCGGCTCGCCGCCATCGCGGTTCTCGTCACGGTGCCGCTCGGGCTCGCGCTCGCCATCGGGCTGACCCGTTGGCGTGGTCGCGGCGCAGGGACCTCGCGCGGGATCTCGTTCGCGACCCTCGTGACGCCGGAGATCGTGATGGGGACCGCGCTCCTGCTCGTCTTCGTGCACCTGCTGACGTTCATCCCGCTCGGCACGCCCGCACAGGCGATCGGGCACATCACCTTCTCGCTCGTATTCGTCATCATCATCGTCCGCGCGCGACTGCTCGCGATCGGGCCGCAGTACGAGGAGGCGGCACGCGATCTCGGCGCCTCCCGCATCCAGGCGGTGCGGCTCGCGCTGCTGCCGATGCTCGTTCCTGCGATCGTCGCGAGCGGGATCATCGTCTTCGCGATCTCGATGGACGACTTCGTGATCAGCGCGTTTCTGTCGTCCGGCACCTCGACGGACACCGTGCCGGTGCGGATCTACTCGACGGGCCGCACTGCGCCAACACCGGCGCTGAACGCGCTTGCGACGCTGACGCTCGTGCTCACGATCGTGGTCACGTTGGCGGGCTTCCTCCTCTGGCGGGGAGTTCGCGCTGTCCGCGGAACGACCGGCTCGGCAGTCGGCGAGTTCGCAACGCTGGACGCGGAGCCCTTCGCTACCGGGCGAGCACAGCCGTAGCGGCCGCCTCACCCGAGCGCACTGCGCCCTCCATGTGCATGTGTCCGAAGCCCGAGATGTCCGAGCACGCCCAGTGGATGGAACCGACCGGGCGGCGCATGTCCGCGCCGAAGCGCGTGAGACCGCCGATGCCGAACGTCGAGGCGTACGCCCCGCGCGTCCACTCCTCCGCCGACCAGTCGGTCTCGATGTAGTCCGTCGCCTGCAGGGCTGCGGGGCCGACGAGCTTCGCCATTCCCTCGAGGACGAGCTCGCGGCGCGCATGAGGATTCAAGCGTCCTGCGAACTCGGCCTGCTCGCCGGGGAGAAATGTGCACAGGACGCCGACCGATGCCGACGGCGGCGAGTTGTCGTAGAGCTCGCGCACGAACTGATGCGGCGCGAAGCCCTCTCCCGAGAGCCCGTCGGCGCGCCAGAACGGCTCGGGATACGCGGCGAGCACCTTCGTCACGCTGCCCTGCGAGCTCGCCTGCTGGAGGCGCATTCGCCACGCCGGCAGCGCCGGCTCGAAGCGAATCGCCGCGGCGAGATTCGGCGCGACGGCGACGACAACGGCGCGCGCGGTGACCTGCGTGTCCCCGGCGTCCACCTCCACGCCGCCGTCCGACCAGCTGATCGCCCGCACGGGCGAATCGAGCACGACGCGCTCGCCGAGCTCCTCCGCCATGCGCAGCGGAATCAGCTGCGAGCCGCCGACGACGCGGTATGCGAGGCATTGCTCCGGCGCGAACAGCTCGTACGTCCCGCCGGCGCCCGCGATCACCCACAGACCCTGGAGGAGCGAGAACGAGTACGCGGGCTTCGTCAGGAAGCCGTCGGCGAGATACGAGCGGAGATTCTCTCGCGCGGTCTGATCGCCGACCTCGGTGCGCAGCCACTCGTCGAACGTGATCGTGTCGAGCTCGCGCGCACGAGGATGCTCCCACGGCGCCTCCGGGTCGAGCTCCTTCGCGAGCGCGTCGAGCTTGGCGTCCCCTTCCTCCAATGCTCGCTCTTCCGCCGACGAGAGGCCGTGCTCGTCACCCGCATGCCGGTGCGCGCTGCCAGACTCGTCGACGTAGACGTCGTCGCCCTCGCGATACGCGGGGAAGAGCTCGATGCCGAGCTCGTCGAGGAGCTCGTGGAGGCGCGACTGGTACGGCGCCACCCATTCGCCTCCGAGCTCGTTCGCCTCGCCGCCGATCTCCGTGTTCCAGAGCCGTCCGCCGACACGGTCTCGGGCTTCGAGGACGACGACGTCACGTCCCGCGGCGACCAGGCTTCGCGCAGCGGCGAGGCCTGCCACGCCCGCGCCGACGACCGCGACGTCGGTCTCGATCAGGCTGGAGCCCACGCCTCGCTCCTCAGTGCCGCAGCCGCAGCCGCGCGGCCGGTGCGGACCGCACCCTCCATGTACCCGGCAGCCCACTGGTCCGACCCGCAGACGTAGAACGGCGGCTCGTGCGTGCCGTGAAGCGGCCCGACGCGGAGCACGTCTCCGGGCCACCAGTGCGTCGTGTAGCCGCGCGTGAACGGATCGGTCGCCCACATGCGGAGGAACGAGTGGCGAGGCCGCGCGGCCTCCGGGCCGTACATCCGCTCGAGCTCCGCATGCAGCGCGTCGAGCCGATGCTCCTCCGCCGTCGCGGCGAGCCACATGACTCGCTCGGGAGGAACGAGTCCGGACAGCACGCCTTCACGCTGCGGCCAGGTCGACGCGAGCAGGAGCTCGCCCTCGGAGAGGCCGTTTGCGCCGAGGTCGGCCCAGATGGAGCGGTCGTAGACGGTCACGACCTTCGCCGCCGGCGCCTGGCGTTGCGCGCGCAGCGAGGCGAGTCGCTCGGGCGAGACGCCGTCGATCTCGATTCCGTGGAGCACGCTCACGGGAAGCGCGCAGACGACCGCCTCCCCGCTGACCACCTCGCCGGTGTCGAGCGTCACACGGCATCCGGTGCGTGACACGGAGATCCCGGACACGACGGCACCGAGCCTGACGCGTTCGCCGAGCTCGGACCCCATGCGCAGAGCGACCTCGGCGGAGCCCTCCGCGACCTGGAAGCACTCCCAGAGGTCGTACGAGTAGAAGCCGTCGTCGCCGACCGCGGCCGCCTTCCGCAGCTCCGCGAGGAGCGACGTGCGCTCGCTCGAGCCGGCGGCGAGCGCGAGCGCGCCCGCCTCGACGGCACGCACCGTGGTAGGGAGCGCAGCGACCGAGCGGAGCCATGCCGCCCACGAAACGCCGTCGAGCCGCGCCGCGTCGGGATGCGACCACGGATCCTCCGGATCCACGGTTGCCGCGAGCCTCCCGAACAGCTGCTCGCAGCGTTCGAAGTCGGCGCGCTCGGCTGGGGTCGCGAACGGGAACCCGTCCTCGGAACGGAGCACGCCGTCGACGAGGTCGTAGGTCGTGGCACCTGCGACGGACGTGTACGTCGAGTCGAGCGTGAGCCCGAGCTCCTCCACCAGCCCGAGATACGCCGTGTGCGCCTGCCCGATCATCTCGCCGCCGAGCTGAACGGGCCGCCCGTCGTCGACGGAGACCTGCTCGACGCGGCCGCCGACACGGTCTCGCGCCTCGAGCACCAGGACGTCCGCGCCGCCCCGCACGAGATCGCGTGCGGCAGCCAGCCCGGCCAGGCCCGCTCCGACAACGACGACGTCGGTCACGCGGTCACGGCCTCGTCGTCGGCGAGGATGCGCAGCGCGTCGGCGGGAAGGTGGGCTGTCACGGCGGCGCCGACGTCGTACTCGTCGACGTCCCCGGAGTTCGCGACGAGCGCCTGCACGCGATCGCCACCCGGCAGCGCGACGAAGACCTGGGTCGTCGAGCCGAGGTAGACGAACCGCTCGATGGTGGCAGGCACGCGGTTCTCGCCCTGCGTCGAGGGCGGCTCGATCCGCACCCGCTCGGGTCGGATGGTGAGGCGGACGACGCCGGCCGGACTGGTCTCGCCCTGCGTCGCGTTCAGCACGACTCCGCCGACGTCGACGCGCCGACCGTCGACGACCCGCGCGCGCATCAGGTTCGAGACGCCGAGGAAGTCGGCGACGAAGGCGGACTCGGGGTGCTCGTACACGTCGCGCGGCGTCCCGAGTTGCTCGACCTTCCCGCGCGCCATGACGGCCAGCCGGTCGGACATCGTCAGCGCCTCCTCCTGATCGTGCGTCACGTAGACGAAGGTGATGCCGATCTCGCGCTGGATGCTCTTCAGCTCGATCTGGAGCTCACGCCGCAGCTTCGCGTCGAGCGCGCCGAGCGGCTCGTCGAGCAGGAGCACCGACGGCGAGAGCACGAGAGCGCGCGCGAGGGCGACACGCTGCTGCTGCCCGCCGGAGAGCTGGTGCGGCCGACGCTGACCGAGGTCGCCCAGGCGGACGAGCTCGAGCGCCTCCGCGACACGCCCGCGGCGCTCGTCCTTGGAGACGTCCTTGAAGCGAAGCCCGAAGCCGACGTTCTGCTCGACGGACAGGTGCGGGAACAGCGCATAGCTCTGGAACACCGTGTTGACGGGCCGCAGGTGCGGCGGCATCTCGGTGACGTCCGTGTCGCCGATGACGATCCGCCCGGCGTCGGGACGCTCGAAGCCGGCGATCATGCGCAGGCTCGTCGTCTTTCCACAGCCCGACGGGCCGAGCAGCGAGAAGAACTCGCCGCTGCCGATCTCGAGGGAGATGTCGTCCACCGCCGCGACGTCGTCGAACGACTTGCTGAGCCGGGTGAGCACCACGGACTGGGAGCGAAGCGTCACGGCTGCAGCTCCCTGCGAATGCACGACGCGAGAAGATCCCGCGCGCCGTCACGATCGAGCAGGCCGAGGTAGAGAATCGAGTCCAGGCCGTCCGCAGCTGCGGCCAGCCGCCACCCGGCACCGGCAGGATCGACACCGCTCGGGACGGAGCCGTCCTCGCGACCTTCGTCGAGCAGACGAACGATCCGATCCGCCCATGCGCGATAGCGCTCCTGTACGAGCGGCCGTAGCTCCGCGTCGTAGCGAAGGCTCGACCAGACCTCGTTCCAGAGGGCCGGCGTCTCCTCGAGCTCGGGCTCGATCGTTCGCACGAGGGCGCGCTCCGCCCGTTCGGCGCCGGTCGCGAACGACGCGAGCTCGGTCTCGAGAGCGGCGACGCGGAGATCTTCCGCATACGCGAACGTGGCACGGAGGAGCTCCTGCCGCGTCGTGAAGTAGTAGTGGACGAGCGTGCGCGACACGCCCGCCTCCTGCGCAACGGAGCCGATACGGAGGTCGCTCGCGCCGCCGGAGACCACGACTCGACACGCCGCGCGCAGGATCTCGTCGACACGCGCGGTCGCCACCGGCGACGAGGCCGCTTGCTCGATTCCGGGCATCCGAAGTATCCTGACTGACAGGACAGTCAGGAGCAAGGATGCGCGTGACCGACGCAGACGACATCGATCCCCGAGCTCGAGCGCCCGCTCGAGGACGGATGGACGCTCCCGGCGAGCTGGTACGTCGATCCCGGCGTCCTCGAGCGCGAGCGCGAGCGGCTCTTCGCCCGCGCCTGGACGTACGCGGGGCCGGCGGAATGGGTCGCCGAGCCCGGGTCGTACTTCGCGTCGCAGATCGGGCACATCCCGGTCGCCGTCGTCCGCGGCTCGGACGGAACGCTTCGCGGGCTGGTCAACGTCTGCCGTCACCGAGGACACCTCGTCGTCGAGGGGACCGGGTGCCGCGAGACGCTCCAGTGCCCGTACCACGCGTGGACGTACAACCTGGACGGATCCCTGCGGCGAGCGCCCCGCTCGGAGCGTGAGCCGGGCTTCGACTCCACGGGCCTCTCGCTCGCGCCCGTCTCGGTGGGCACCTGGGGCCCGTTCGTCTTCGTGAACCCCGACCCCGACGCGGCGCCGCTCGAGGCGGCACTCGGCGGGCTGCCCGCGATCGTGGCCGCAGAGCGGGCTCGACGTCGGCGCGATCCGCTTCCACTCCCATCACGAGTGGCCGATCGAGGCGAACTGGAAGATCGTGATGGAGAACTTCCTCGAGTGCTACCACTGCCCGACGGCGCATCCGGGCTTCAGCAAGGTCATCGACGTCAACCCGGACTCGTATCTCCTCCAGGTGCACGCGACCTTCTCGAGCCAGATCGCGCCCGTTCGCGCGTCGGCGCTCGCCGGGAACGGCAAGAGCGGCTACACGCCGAGCAGCGAGCTGGCGCAGTCGCAGTACCACTTCCTCTTCCCGTCGACGACCCTGAACATCGCACCGGGAATCCCGAACATCTCGCTGGAGCGCTACATCCCGGACGGCCTGCGCCGAACGCTCGAGGTCACGGACTACTACTTCGGCGTGGAGACGTCCGAGAGCGAGATCGAGGAGCTGATGGCCTGGGACAACCAGGTCGCCGAGGAGGACGTCTCGCTCGTGCAGTCGGTGCAGCGTGGGCTCGAGTCCGGCGCCGTCCCGCAGGGCCGCCTGATGGGGGAGAGCGAGAAGCTCATCGCCGACTTCCAGCGCCGCGTGCATGACGCGCTGCTTCGCTAGCGCAAGACCGGATCCGGCTATCGCCGGACTCCGGTCGCGCGAAGATCCCTGAAGGCGACGGCTTCGCCGCCGCTCGCGTATCGCGCTACGCGGACCCTCAGCGAGCTACGCGGACGTCAGAGATTGTCGACGAAGCGGTGGCGTGCTTCCTCGAGCGCTTCGCGGATGCCGCCCGGGCCCGGCGACGCACGCTTCGCGCCCTTGCGCGGCTTCCGGAACGAGCCGTCGCGAACGCTCTCCGCGACCTGCTCGTGCGCATCACGGAACGGGACGCCGGTGCGCACGAGCGCCTCGGCAGCGTCGGTCGCGAGCAGCAGAGGATCGGAGGCCGCCTTCGCCATGCGGCCGCGATCGACCTCGAGCCCGCTCACGAGCACCGTCAGCGCCTCGAGGGCAAGGCGCGTCTCGCGTCTCGTCGAGAACACCGGCGTCTTGTCCTCCTGCAGGTCGCGGTCGTAGGCCAGCGGAAGGCCCTTGATGGTCGCGAGGAGGCCCGCCAGGCGGCCGATCGCCGTCCCCGCCTTCCCGCGCACGAGCTCGGCGACGTCGGGATTGAGCTTCTGGGGCATCATCGACGACCCCGTCGCGGCGGTCTCGGGAAGGCGCACGAAGCCGAACTCGGAGCTCGCCCAGAGGACGATCTCCTCTCCGACGCGAGAGAGGTGCGTGAAGAGGACGGCGGCCGCGTAGAGGTAGTCGAGCGCGAAGTCGCGGTCCGCCACAGCGTCGATCGAGTTGCGCATCTGGCGCGGCGGAGGAGGAAGCTCGAGCGTCGAGCCGGCGAGCGCGCCCGCGCCGAGCGGGCTCTCGGCGGCGGCCTCGGCGGCCGCGGCGAAGCGCGTCCGGTCGCGGTCGAGCATCTCCACCCATGCGAGCAGGTGATGCCCGAGCGTGATCGGCTGCGCGCGCTGGAGGTGGGTGTAGCCGGGCATGACGGTCTTGGCCTCCGACTCGGCGAACGAGAGCACGACGAGCGCGAGCGCGTCGATCGCCTCACGCGCCTCGGCACACGCGTCGAGCACGTACATGCGGAACGCCGCAGCGACCTGATCGTTGCGCGACCGTCCCGCGTGGATCTTGCGCCCGACGTCCCCGAGGAGACGCTCGATCGCCGAGTGGACGTCCTCGTCCGACTCGAGGTAGCCGTCGGGATCCTGCGCGATCTCAGCGAGGCGCGACTCGGCGTCGTCGAGCTCCGCGTCGGTGAGGAGCCCGGCCGCGGCGAGCCGCCGCGCGTGCTCGGCGGTCGCCTCGCAGTCGTACGGCAGCAGCTCGGCGTCGTCGACGCGCAGGAAGCGCCACACGTCCGGGTCCAGAGCGCTCTCGACCCTCCCCGCCCACGTCGTCATCGACGAGGAGCTTATGCCCTGGTCAAGGAACGCGCCCTGGCCGCATGCAGCTCCGTCTCGAGCGACGAGATGCGGATGAAGCCCTTCGGCGGCGTCGTGCGGGAACGTCTCGCCGGTGCCGTACGAGGCGAGCTCCGCTGCGTAGATCATGTGCGGCGAGCGCCTGCCGGTGACCACGGCCGCGTTGGGCCGCAGCTCGAGGCGCACCTCGCCCGTGACGAGCTCCTGCGTGGAGTCCACGAACGCGTCGATCGCCTCGCGGACCGGGCTGAACCAGCGACCCTCGTAGACGATCTCCGTCCAGCGCTGCTCCAGAAGACGCTTCAACCGAGCCTCGTCCTTCGTGAGCACGACGTCCTCGAGCGCCGAGTGCGCGGCGATGAGCGTCATCGCGCCCGGCGCCTCGTACACCTCGCGGCTCTTGATGCCGACGGCGCGGTTCTCGATCATGTCGATCCGGCCGATGCCGTAGGCACCGGCAAGACGGTTGGTCTCCGCGATGAGCTCGGCGAGGGAGAGCTCCGCGCCGTCGAGCGACACCGGGATCCCCTTCTCGAAGCCGATGACGATCTCGACCGGTGGAGGCGCGCCCGCCGGGTCGGAGGTCAGCGCGTACGGCTCGTCGGGCGGCCCTGCCCACGGATCCTCGAGGACGCCGGCCTCGATCGAGCGGCCGAAGAGGTTCTCGTCGATCGAGTAGGGCGACGCTGCCGTCTGGACGACCGGAATGCCCTTGCCGAGCGCGTACTCGATCTCCTCGTCCCGCGTCCAGATGCGGTCGCGGAGCGGCGCGACGACCTTCACGTCCGGGTAGTGCGCCTTGAAGGCGAGCTCGAAGCGAAGCTGGTCGTTGCCCTTCCCCGTGCACCCGTGGACGACCGCCTCGGCGCCGATGTCCAGCGCGATCTCCGCAACCGCCTGCGCGATCACCGGCCGCGAAAGCGCCGAGACGAGCGGGTACTTCCCTTCGTAGAGCGCGTTCGTGACGATGGCGCGCGCGCACTGCTCGTCTGCGAACGCGTCCTTGCGATCGACGAGGAGAACGTCGTCGGCGTCGGCGGCGTTCGCGCGCACGATCGACTCTTCGAGGTCGAACTCCTGCCCGACGTCGACGAGCACGGCGACGACCTCGTCGAACCCGTACCAGTCCTCCTTCAGCCAGGAGAGGATGCAGCTCGTGTCGAGCCCTCCCGAGTAGGCGACGACGGCCGTGCGTCTCACGCGGCACCCTGGAGCAGATAGCCCGCGAGCTCGTCGCGCAGCGACCCGGCCGAGACGCCGTCGCGCGCTGCGACGAAGATCGTGTTGTCGCCCGCGATCGTGCCGGCGATCGCCGGATGGCCCGCTTCGTCCATCGCCTGGGCGAGTGCGTTCGCGTAGCCGGACGGCGTCATCACGACCACGAGCGAGCCGGCAGCCTCGACGGTGATCGCGTACCGGCGCATCGCCGATCCGAGCGCGCGCAGCCGGTCGCCGTCCGTGCCGCCCGGAGACGCGTAGACGAGCCGACCACTCGGCGCGCGCACCTTGACGAGACCGAGGTCGGCGATGTCGCGGGAGACCGTCGTCTGAACCACGTCGAAGCCGGTGTCCCTGAGAGCGGAAGCGACCTCGGCCTGCGTGGACAGCGCACGCTCGCGCACGAGGTCGAGGATCGCGCTCTGCCTCTCCCGCCGGTTCATAGAATGCGAAAAGTTAGCACAATATGCGAGACAGGATGTCGATTGCCTCGTCCACCTCGTCCGCACTCACCGTGAGCGGCGGCGCGAGGCGAACGATGTGCTCTCCGGCGGTAAGGACGAGGAGTCCGTGCTCGGCGGCAGCGGCGACGACATCCGCCGCGGACGTCCGCACCTCGATGCCGATCAGCAGCCCACGCCCACGCAGCGAGACGACGCCCGGGAGACCCTGGAGCGCCGTCATGAGCTCGGCGCTCCTGGCACGGACACCATCGAGCAGCTCGTCGTCGATCATCTCGACGACGGCGCACGCCGCAGCGCACGACACCGGATTTCCGCCGAAGGTCGAGCCGTGGTCCCCCGGTGCGAACGAGCCGGCCGCCGCATCGCCGACGAGAAGCGCTCCGATCGGGAGGCCGTTCGCAAGGCCCTTGGCGAGCGTCACGAGGTCTGGCCGCACGCCGAGCTGCTCGAAGGCAAAGAACGACCCGGTGCGCCCGATGCCGGTCTGAACCTCGTCGAAGCCGAGAAGAGGCGGCAACGCCGCTGCCGCCTCGACGAACTCGTCCTCGAGCGGAATCACTCCGCCTTCGCCGAGTATCGGCTCGAGCAGAATCAGGCCGACCTCGTCGTCGACGGCTGCGACGAGTGCACCGATGTCGTTCGGCTCGACGAAGCGTACGCCGGGCACGAGTGGGACGAATGGCTCGCGCTTCGCAGACTGCCCGGTTGCCGACAGCGCGCCGAGAGTCCTGCCGTGGAAGCCACCTTCGAGAGCAACGACACCGAATCGTCCGGTTGCCTTGCGTGCGTACTTGAGCGCCGCTTCGACGGACTCGGCGCCCGAGTTGCAGAAGAACGCCTGAGCGCCGCCGAAGCGTTCGGACAGGAGAGATGCGAGCCGCTCGGCCGGCTGTGTCCGATAGAGGTTCGACGCGTGCCAGAGACGCTCGAGCTGCTCCCGCGCTGCGGCCAGCGGGACGGGGTGAAGGTGCCCGAGCGACACCACGGCGATGCCGCCTCCGAAATCGAGGTATGCGCGGCCGTCCGCATCCCAGACCCGGGAGCCTTCCCCTCGCACCAGCACGAGGTCCGCGCGCGCGTAGGTCGGCATGAGCCGCTCGAGCCCTCGGGAAGCGACATCGGCCGGAACCGCGCTCATGCGACGACCGCCGTGGCGCCGATCTCGACGGTCAGCCCCAGCCGCGCCGCCCGCACCGCCGCGAGGAGCTTCGGAACGATGCCGCCCTCGACGGTTCCGCTCTCGATCAGCTCCGTCGCCCGATCCGCGTGGAGAAGCGACAGAACGGATCCGGCGACATAGACACCCGGCACGTCCGACACGAAGACGATGCGGTCCGCGCCGAGCCCCTCCGCCAATGCCGTCGCAGCCTCGTCGGCGTTGACGTTCAGCGGGCCGACCGCCAGCGGCGTGACCACCGGGATTCTTCCCGCGCTCAGGGAGCGCTCGATCGCCGGCGAACGGCCCGGGCACCGGCTCGCCGACGAACCCGAGCTCGGGCAGGCGAACAGCCTCGAGCCCGATCTCGTCACCGACGAGGTGGACGGCCGTGGGGCCGAGCGCGGCCGACAGCTCGCGCCCCGACGGCCACCAACGAGGAGCGCACGACGGCGAGAGTCGCTGAATCCGTGTAGCGGCGGCCGCGAACGAACTCGGTCGAGATGCCGCGTGCGTGCAGCTCAGCGGTGATCTGCGGCCCGGCGCCGTGTACGACCACGACGTCCTCACCGGCGGCGCGGCGCTCCGAGACGACGCCGACAGCATCGCGCGCGACGCGCCCGCCGAGCTTGATCACGACACGAGCGGACACTAGGTCGTGTACTCCGCGTTCAGCCGCACGTAGTCGTAGGTGAGATCGGACGCGAGATACGACGCACTGCCGGCGCCGAGCCCGAGGTCGAGATCGATCGCGACGGCTGCGCCGACCAGGTCCGGCTGCGCGCCGGTCGGCTCGCCGCGAACGAAGACCTCGGTGCCGTCGAACCGGACGGTGAGCGTGTCGACGTCGACATGTGCGAAGCCTCCGTTCCAGGGCGCCGAACCGGCTGCGGCCAGCACGCGCCCCCAGTTCGGATCGCGTCCGAAGGCTGCCGTCTTCACGAGCGGAGAGGTCGCGATTCTCCGCGCGATCGCCTCGGCCTCGTCGCTCGATGCCGCGCCCGAGACGCTGATCTCGAGGAGCACCGTCGCTCCCTCTCCGTCTGCCACGATCTCGCGGGCGAGCGCGGCGCAGACGTCGCCGAGCGCGGAGGCGAACTGCTCGTCGCGCGCCTGCGTTCGCTCGACGCCACTCGCACCGTTTGCGAGCAGCACGACCGCGTCGTTCGTCGAGCACTCGCCATCGACGGAGATCCTGTTGAAGCTCGCCTCGACCGCCGGGGAGAGGAAGCCGGACGGCTCGCCCGCTGCGAGCGGATAGTCGGTGGTGACCACGGCCAGCATCGTCGCGAGCCGGGGATGGATCATCCCTGCCCCCTTCGCCATCCCGCCGACCGTGAAGCCGTCAGCCTCGACGACCGCCTGCTTGGGCGCGCTGTCGGTCGTGAGGATCGCGGCGGCGGCGCCCGGGCCTCCGCTCCCATCGAGAGCGGCGCACGCGTCGCGCACTCCGCGAAGCACACGATCCAGCGGCAGCGGAACGCCGATCACACCGGTCGACAGCACGACCACCTCGTCCGGACGGAGACTCAGGGCCGCCCCGGCCTCGGCGGCGGTGCGCTCGGCGGCCGCGATTCCGGCTTCGCCGGTCGCGGCGTTCGCCACGCCCGCGTTGATCACCACGGCCTGCGGCTCGGCGGCGGCCAGGTGCCTCTTCGAGACGATGACGGGGGCGGCCTGGACGCGGTTCGTCGTCCACAGGGCCGCGCCGACGGACGGGACGCTGGAGCGGACGACAGCAAGGTCCGGGCCCGAGCGCCGGATCCCGGCGTGAACCCCGCTCGCCGCGAAGCCCGAGGCGGCAGTGACGGACATCAGACGAGCACCCCCGACAGGCGAAGTCCCAGCGTCTCGTCCCATCCGAAGAGGCGGTTCGCGTTCTGGATCGCCTGGCCCGCGGCGCCCTTGCCCAGGTTGTCGAGCGCACAGACGACGATGGCGTTGCCGGTGAGACGATCCTCGAAGACGCCGATCTCCGCGCCGTCCGTCTGCTGAACGCGCGCGAGCTCGGGCACGACCCCTTCGGGAAGGACGTCCACGACGTGGCTGTCGTCGTAGCAGGCTTCCAGGAGCTCTCTCACGTCGGCTCCGCGCGAGCGAGCGACGCAGGTGGCCAGCAGCCCACGGCGGAGGGGAACCAGGTGCGGGACGAAGGTCACGGGAAAGCCCAGCTCCTGCGCGATCTCGGGCGCGTGCTGGTGCTCGCCGACGCGATAGGGAGCCACATTCTCGAGCACCGCTCCGGCATGGGAGGACGCGCGGAGCGCCCGGCCGGCCCCGGTCATGCCCGACTTCGCGTCGACGACCACCCCGGTGGGCTCGATGGCCTCCGCGATCGGAGACAGCGCCAGCAAGGCGGCCGTCGCGTAGCACCCTGGGTTCGCGACGAGCCGACCGCTCGGGGGGCTCAGCTCTGGCAGCCCGTACGACCACAGCGACAGATCCGCGGCGCGCGGGTGCTCGAAGCCGTACCAGGCCGAATAGGCGGCGGCGTCGGACAGCCGGTGCGCGCCGGAGAGGTCGATCACGACACCTCGCGGCGGTGGCTCGACCAGCGCCGACTCGTCGTGCGAGAGACAGAGGAACGTGAGGTCGGCGCCGCAGGAGAGCGCCGATGCCTTCGTGATGAACCGCGGCATGGTGCGCCACCCGTTCCGGCCGAGCCGCGGATCCAGGTCGCACGGGGCCTGCCCTGCCAGGGAATCGGAGCCGAGCGCATAGAGCTCGAGTGACGGATGCCGGAGCACGCGGTCGAGCACCTCCTGGCCGGCGTAGCCGGAAGCTCCCACGATCGCGACGGTGGCCATAGTCGTATTATGCATATCGTCTGCTTATCATGCTCAGACTGCTCGGATCGGCGCGCCAAGAGAGCGGCGAACCGGGTGCTACATTGCGCGCGCGGTGGAGCGCGTCCTCGTCCTCAATGCGAGCTACGAGCCCTTGAACGTCTGCTCGCTTCGCCGTGCGCACGTCCTCGTCTGGAAGGGCAAGGCAGAGGTGCTCGAGAGTCATGGGCGGCCGCTTCGGTCCTCGTCCTCGACCTTCACGAGACCGCACGTGATCCGCCTCGTCACGTACGTCCGCGTGCCGCGCGGCGTGACGAAGCGCATCTCCCGGCGCGTGCTGTTCGCACGCGACGGCTGGAAGTGCGTCTACTGCGGCACGGAGGGGAGCCGGCTCACGCTCGACCACGTCGTTCCCCGCTCGCGCGGCGGCACGTCCGTGTGGGAGAACGTCGTCACGTCCTGCGCCCCCTGCAATCACCGCAAGGGCGACCGACTGCTCGAGGAGACGAGCATGACGCTGCGCGCGCCGCCGCGGCCGCCGACGCCGGTCCTCTTCATCCGGTTGGCGACCGACCACGTTCCCGACACGTGGCGGCGGTACCTTCCCGGGCTCGACGTCGCGGCTGCTGTCGCGGCTGCCTGAGCCGAGCTACCGCGCCATCGCGCGATCGACCGCTTCCTGCTCCTCGGGAGAGAGCGCGACCGACGAGCGGCCGCGGTCGAGGTCCTTCACGTAGATCCGCGCGTAGTCGCGGCCCTGAATGGCGGTGAGGACGGTGCCGGTGCGGGTGGCGTCGAGCAACGCCACCGACGCCGACTGCTGGCCGCCCGTTCCCTCGTAGGCGTCATAGCGCACCACGGCGGTGTTCGTGACCGAGCCGTCGACGCGGCGATCGACGCGGGATAGGCCTGCCGCGACCTCGTCGACCGCCCGGTGGAGGTCGTCGACACGGCCCTGGAGCGCCACCGCGAAGTCGAGGAGGTCGCCGCTCCCGCTTCCGAGCACGACCGACTGCGCGGTCTGCAGGTGCGCGACGCGCCGCCACAGGAGCACGCAGACGACGAGCGCCAGCCCGGCCGCCACGCCGGCCGCGATCGCCACCGCGAGTGACGAGGTCACAGCGAGAAGACGACGGGGTACTCGGCCGTGTTGTTGGCGGTGTTCGTCTCGCCGGGCACCGGGTCGACGTCCACCTTCACCGTCGTCTGCTCCCCGAACGGAACGAGCGCGCCGATCGTGAAGACGACCGACTTGGTCTCACCGGCATCGATGATCGGGATCGTGGCCGTCTTGACGATGGGCTTGGGCTGCTTCGGGATCGTCAGCGTGACCTTGATGCTGACTTCCTGGCTCTCGCCCGTGTCCTCGACACCGACCTCGAACTGGAGATCCTCCGTGACCAGGATCGTCGCCTCGGTCGCCGTCGACAGGAGCTGGCCGCTCGGGAGCGCCTTCACGTACGCGATTCCGCTCCCGTGGAGGCCGGTCGGCGTGCCGCCCGTCGACGCGCCCTGGATGCGCTGCCAGATCGCCGCCAGCGAGCTCTGGCTGACGAGGTCGTCCGCCGTCACGAACTGCGACGACGGCACGTCCAGCCCCACGATGCCCTCCTCCTCGAGAACGGCGTTCGCCGGCTCCTGGAACGAGTCCGTCCAGATGATGTCGCTGGCCAGCAGGCGGCGGGTCTGCGCGAGGAGCAGCTCGCCGGCGGCGCTCGCGTCGGTCTCGTCCGTCGCCTCCTTGAACGCGGCCTGCAGGCCATGGAGACCGTTCGCGCGATAGCGCAATGCCTCCACCGCGCCGTTGTTCGGCACGACCATCGCCCCCGGCGCGTTCAGGTCCGCGGCCTGCTGCATCTGGTTGTCGGCCGTCTGCGCGTAGCCACCGAGCTTCGCGTCGAGGTCCTCCTCGTTCAGGCCGGGCGTCGTCAGGAGCGTGGACACCTGCTGGCCGAGCTTCGCGGACGCGTTCCCGATCGATCCGATGTCGGCGAGATACGTGCTGTTCCGCTCACGCTGCGCGCTCTCGGTGCAGCCCTCGACCCAGACGACGAGCAGGACGACGACCAGGATCGCGAGTGCGATCAGCCCGATGAGGCGCAGAAGCGGCGTGAGGTTGCGCGGCGGCCGAAAGCCCGAGCCGCCACGCCCACGACGACCCCGCTCGGGGCTCGCAGGTGGGGTCTCGGTGCCTTCGGGCTCCTCCCACGACGGTGGGTCCTCCTCGTCGAAGAAGTCGAAGTCGAGAATGTCGTCGTCGCGCGTACTCATGCGCCGCCAGGGGACTCTAGATGCTTGACCGGAGCGACCTCGTCGCAGCGACACGACGACACGAGGTCGCAAGGAGTCGGCCGATCGGCGGCCAAGAGTGTCTGCGGTGCCGTCCGTCGCAGCAGTCCCATCCACCCAGGAGCTCGTTCTCGGCCGCTATCGGCCCATGCGCCCGCTCGGGAGCGGAGGCTCCGGCTCCGTCTGGCTCGCGCTCGACGAGCGCAACGGGCTCGACGTCGCGCTGAAGATCATCCCGCGCGAGGGCAAGGCGGCTGCCCGGGCCGAGCGAGAGGCGCTCGCGGCACGCCGCCTGCGTCACGACCGCTGTGTTCGCGCGTACGACGTCGGACACGACTCCAGCCACGTCTACATCGCCTACGAGTACGTCCCCGGACGAACGCTGCGCGAGACGATCCGCGCCGGGGCGCTGTCGGATCGCGGCGCGGTCGAGGTCGCGGCGCAGGTCCTCGATGCGCTGGCGCACGCGCATCGAGCTGGGATCGTCCATCGTGACGTGAAGCCCGCGAACATCCTCGTCGAGGACCGCGACGAGCTCACCATCCGCCTGCTCGACTTCGGCCTCGCGCAGTTCGACGGCGCCGACACGCTCACGGCCGTCGGCGACGTGCCCGGAACGCTGGCCTACATCTCGCCCGAGCGGCTCGAGGGCGGCGAGGCGACGCCCCAGAGCGACGTCTGGTCGGTCGGGGTCCTGCTGTGGGAGACCCTCACCGACCGGCACCCCTTCTGGGGAGTCCCGATCCAGGAGGTCGCACGCTCGATCCAGGCAGGCGCTCCTCCGCTGGCGACCGAGCGGAAAGGGCTCCCGCGCCGACTCGTCGCTGCGGTGGACGCCGCCCTCGCGATCGACCCCGCGGCGCGGCCGAGCGCATCCGACCTCGCGGCCGAGCTGCGCAACGCGCTGCGGTCGCCGCAGAGCCGGCCCGAGCGCAGGGAACGCGTCACGAAGGACGAGAAGACGCTCGCCCCGGCGCAGCGGCATGCGCTCCGCGCGGTGCCCGTGGCGCTCGGCGTCGTCGCCGCCCTGCTCGGTGCGACGTTCCTCCCCTTCTGGCCGACCGAGCTGGTGGCCGCGATCGTGGTCGCCACCGCGATCGCGTGCTGGCTCGATCCGCGGGCCGGCCTGGCATTGGTCCTCGCCGTTCCCGTCTTCCCGCTCGGAAACGTCGCGGAGAGCGCGGCGGCCGTGTACGGCGCGCTCGCAGCCGGCTGGCTGGTGCTGAACTGGCGCGACGCCCGCCATGGGCTTCTCTTCGTCACGGGACCGGTGCTCGCAATGCTCGGACTGTTGCCGCTCGTGCCGCTCGTCGTGCAGCGAGCCCACGGGCGGGCCAGGCGGGCAGCGCACGCCGCTCTGGGCGTCCTGTCGGCGGCTCTCCTGGCGGGCGTGGCCGGACACGCGCTTCCGGTGACCGGTGAGAGCCCCGGCACCCTCGCGATCGGCCCTCTCACACCGGCGCTCGACGCGGGCGAGGCCATCTGGAGCGCGCTCGCCGGCCATCCGCTGACGACCGCCTGCGCGATCCTCTTCGCCGCCGCTGCCGCTCTGCTTCCCTGGGCGAGACGGATCGCGCCTGCCGGGGTCGCGGTCGTCGGCTTCGTGGTCACTGCGGCTTCCGTCGCGGTCGGAGCCGGCGTCACGAGCACCCTCGCGGTCGCCGCCGTCTGGGCTGCGGCAGGCTTCGCGGCGGCGACGCTCCGGCGCGCTTCCTAGCCGAACGCACCGGAGCGACCACTACACTCGTCGCGAACCATCCCCCGCGTCCATGCCCGTGCTGCGCAGCATCGAATCGAAGATCGAGGGCCTGTTCGAGGGCGTATTCGGACGTGCCTTCCGGACGCACGTCCAGCCGATCGAGCTGGCGCGCAAGCTCGTGAAGGAGATGGACGACCACCGGAACGTCTCCGTGTCGCGCGTGTACGTCCCGAACGAGTACACCGTCTACCTGTCTCCGGCGGATCGCAAGCAGTTCGACGGCTACGAGGACGCTCTCACGGGCGAGCTGCAGCAATATCTCGCCGAGCACGCACGCCGGGAGCAGTACGCGCTGCTCGACGTTCCCCGCGTCAAGCTGACCACCGACGACGACCTCGCGGTCGGCGAGTTCGGCATCGCCACCCGGCTCGCCGCGGCGGAGGGCGAGGCCGCGGAGCCACCCCCGCCCGAGCTTCCCGTCGCCGAGCCGGCGCAGACGATGATCTACCGCGCGCCGGACCCGGTCGTCCCCGATGCGCCGCCCGCCGAGCCCGTGCGCGAGGTCGTCACGCTGACGGTCGCGGGGCGCAGGCACGAGATCACGAAGCCGACCATCGTCCTCGGTCGCTCGCGCGAGGCCGACGTCCGCGTCGCCGACGTCAACGTCTCCCGTCGCCACGCGGAGCTCCGCCAGGAGGGCGCCGGCTACTGGATCGTCGATCTCGGCTCGACGAACGGCCTGGAGCTCAACGGCAAGCGCACGGAACGCGCACGCGTGCGCGACGGCGATCGCATCACGATGGGCTCGACGGAGATCGTGTTCGGGCGCTCGCTGCCGTCGTGACGCTCCTCGCGCTCGAGACCGACGAGACGCTGCTGATCCTGAAGATCGCGTTTCTCGTCCTGCTCTACGGCTTCATCGTGCTCGTCGTGCGCTCGGCCTCGAAGGGAATGCAGCAGGCGCCCCAGGAGAGCATCGTCCTCGGCGCGGCCGAAGCGGCGGCGCTCCGCGCCGAGCACGGACTGACGCCCGCGCGCCTGCTCGTGGTGTCGAGCCCGGAGCTCACGGCAGGCTCGACCATCGAGATCGCTGCCCCGACGGTCGTCGGACGGGATGCCTCGAGCGGCATCAGGCTCGACCGCGACGAGTTCGCATCCGGACAGCACGCGCGCGTCGAGCCGCGGCCGGACGGCGCGTGGGTCGACGACCTCGGCTCGACGAACGGGACGTTCCTGAACGGCAAGAAGCTGAAGCGCGCGAAGCTCGCCAAGGCGGGCGACGTGATCAAGATCGGCGCCACCGAGCTGCAGGTGCAGTCGTGAGGATCGGGCGCTCGACGGCGCTCACGGACACGGGACGCAGGCGCCTTCGCAACGAGGACGCGTACGTCTACGAGCCGCCCCTCTTCGCCATCGCCGACGGGATGGGAGGCGCGCGCGCAGGCGAGGTGGCGGCCGGAATCGCCGCCGCCGCGCTGAAGGACGGTCGTCGCTCCGTCGCGGACGAAGAGAGCCTCGACGCGATCATCTCCGAGGCGAACCGCCTCGTCTGGGAGCGCTCGGTCGCCGATCCGGCGACGTCGGGCATGGGCACGACGGTGACCGTGGCGTTCGTGGACCCGCAGGGCGAGCGGGTCGTCTTCGGCCAGGTCGGCGACTCGCGTGCGTACCGGCTGCGTGGCGACGAGCTCGACCAGGTGACGACCGACCACTCGCTGGTCGCGGAGCTCGTGCGCACCGGGGTCCTCACGCCCGAGGAAGCCGAGCGTCACCCACAGCGCTCGGCGATCACGCGCGCCGTGGGAACCGAGCGCGCAATCGACGCCGACGTCTTCACGATGCGCGCGGGGCCGGGAGACCTCTTCCTGCTCTGCTCCGACGGGCTGACGGACATGCTCTCCAAGGGCGCGATCGCGGAGACGATCGTCGCCGCCGAGCGCGACCCCGAAGCCGCGGCGCACGCGCTGGTGGCCGCGGCGAATGCCCGGGGCGGTGAGGACAACATCACCGTCGTGCTGTTCGAGCTCGTCGAGGGCGAGCCCGACCCGGAGCCGATACCCGAACCGGAGCCGGCGGCCGAACCGGCCGCCACGAGGGCGACGAGTGAGCTCGTGGCCGAGGACACCCAACCGGGCGTGCGCCGGCACGGCGCCGGCCCGGGCGGCCGGATCGCGGCGCTCGCGCTCATCGCGCTCGTGATCGTCGTCGGAGTGATCGCGCTGTACTGGGGCATCACGCGGTGAGCGCACGCAGCCGCGAGCTCGCCGGGCTGATCGTCGCGGCGCTGCTCGCGGGGCTCGCACTCGCGAGCATCACGATCGCCCGCGACGCGGAGGTCTCGGCGAGCGCGGTCACCTGGGGCGCCCTCTTCCTCGCCCTGTACCTGGTCGCGCACGTCGTCGTGCGACGGACAGCTCCGTACGCGGACGGCGCGCTCCTTCCGCTCGCCGCCGTGCTGACGGCGTTCGGCATCGCGTCGATCTACCGCCTCGACTCGCACGACGGCGGCCGGCAGGCCGTCTGGGTCGCCGTCGGCGTCGCCGTCCTCTGCGGGACGCTCGTCGCGCTGCGGCACGACTACCGCGTGCTCGAGTCGTACCGCTACCTCTTCGGCGTCGCCGCCGTCGCGCTCCTCCTACTGCCCTCCGTGCCCGGCCTGGGCGAGCGCGTGAACGGCGTGAAGCTGTGGGTGAGCGTCGGGCCGCTCCAGTTCCAGCCCGGCGAGGTCGCGAAGCTGTGCCTGATCCTCTTCCTCGCCGGCTACCTGCGGGAGAAGCGCGAGGTGCTCGCGCAGGGGCGCTTGAAGGATCTCGGCCCGCTCGTCGCCATCTGGGGCGCGGCGATGCTCGTGATCGTCCAGACGAACGACCTGGGAAGCGCGCTCCTCAACTTCGGGATCTTCCTCGCGATGCTCTACGTCGCGACCGCGCGCGCGCTGTTCGTGGCGGCGGGTCTCGTCCTGTTCCTCGGCGGCGCCGCCGTCCTCTACAACGCGATCGACCACGTCCAGAACCGCGTCACGATCTGGCTGCACCCGTGGACCGACGAGCGTGTGTACTGCGCGCTCAACGGGCAGCTCGAGTACCGGCAGGACTGCGCGTCGTACCAGCTCGTCAAGAGCCTCTACTCGATCGCGAACGGCGGGTTCGGAGGCACCGGCTTGGGCGAGGGGACGTTCACCTCGGTCGACGGAACGCAGCTGATCCCGTACCTCCGTACCGACTTCATCTTCTCCGCGATCGCGCAGGAGCTCGGCCTGATCGGCGCGGCGGCGCTGCTGCTCGTCGTCATGGTCTTCGTGGTGCGCGGCATGCGCGTCGCTCTGCAGGCGCAGGACGGCTTCTCGAAGCTCCTCGCCGCGGGCCTGACGTTCGGCTTCGCGCTGCAGGCGTTCATCATCGTGGGCGGCGTCCTGCGCGTCGTCCCGCTGACCGGGATCACGCTGCCGTTCGTCTCGTACGGCGGGACGAGCATCGTCGCGAACTTCGTGCTGCTCGCGTTGCTCCTGCTCGTCTCGAACAGGGCGAACACGCCGCGATGAACCGGCAGATCATGCGCCTGACCTACGTCGCGCTCGCCCTCGTGAGCGTGCTCGTCCTCATGACGACCTACTGGCAGACCTGGGCCGCGGCCGGTCTCGCAGCGCGCCAGGACAACGCGATCCGCCGGGTCGCGGAGTTCTCGATCGACCGTGGCCTCGTCTTCTCGTTCGAGCCGCGGCGCCGCCTCGCGCGCAACCGGGAGCGCGTGGTCGGCGAGAAGACGCTCTTCTTCCGGCGCTATCCGTACGGACCGCTGGCCGCGCACGTCGTCGGGTACTCGACGGTCGGCCGCTCCCGGACGGGTCTCGAGCGGTCGCTGAACGACTATCTCACCGCCTCGAACGGGAACCTCTCGACGCTCGTCGACAAGGCGCTCGACGAGATCCACGGACGCCCCGTGCAGGGAAACAGCGTCGTCACCACGCTCGACCTCGAGGCCCAGCAGCTGGCGAACGAGCAACTCGGCAAGAACTGCGGCGCGGTGGTCGCGCTCGACCCGCGCACGGGGAAGGTGCTCGTCATGGCATCGTCGCCGGGGTTCGACCCCAACGACGTCGAGAACCACTACGGGCGCATCGCGGGCATCACCGCCAACTGCACGCCGGCCGCACCGCTGCTCAATCGCGCGAGTGCCGGCCTCTTCATCCCGGGCTCGACGTTCAAGGTGATCACGGCATCCGCGGCCCTCGAGTCGAGAAAGTTCGGGCCGGCGTCGCGGTTCTACGACCCCGGCTACTGCACCGTGTACGGCAAGCAGGTCCACAACTTCGCCGACCAGGACGGCCCGGAGGTCTTCGGCACGATCAACCTCGTCACGGGCCTCGTGCATTCGGTCAACTCGGTGTTCTGCAACATCGGCCTGAAGCTCGGCGCCAAGGCGATCCTCGACACGGCGAAGCGCTTCGGCTTCTACGAGCGCCCGCCGCTCGAGACTCCCGCGGACGAGCGGCTCCCGAGCGGGCTCTATCGCAACGGCAAGCTCTACTACCCCAAGGTCGACGCGAACGTCGACGCGGGGCGCATGGCCTTCGGCCAGGAGCGCATGCTCGTGACGCCGCTCCAGATGGCAATGGTCGCGGGGGCGCTCGGCTTCGGCGGGAGGCTGATGGAGCCGCAGGTCGTCGACAGGATCGTCGCTCCCGGAGGGCGGGTCGTCGAGGAGCAGGGCCCGACCGTGATCCGTCAGGCCGTCAGCGAGCGGACGGCGCATCAGGTCGCCTCGATGATGCGTCTCGCCGTCCGCGAGGGGACCGGCACGGCTGCCCAGATCCCTGGATACACGGTCGGCGGCAAGACGGGGACGGCCGAGACGGGCATCGAGGGCTCGAACACGACGTGGTTCATCGCCTTCGCCGGAAAGGACGACGGGGGCCCTCCGCGGGTGGCCATCGCCGTCGTGCTGCAGAACCAGAGCGGCGTGGGCGGCACCACCGCCGCGCCGATCGCCCGCTCCGTCATGCAGGCAATCCTGCAGGGGACGGAGAATCCCTAACCTAGATGGGCTCGACGCGACGATGACCACCCAGGACACTCTCTCCGGCACCCTCTTCGCAGGCCGCTATCGCATCGCGCGCAAGCTCGGTGGCGGCGGCATGGCCGACGTCTACCTCGCGGAGGACCAGGAGCTCGGCCGCAGGGTCGCGGTCAAGATGCTGCACGCCCGCTACGCGAACGACGAGCAGTTCGTCGAGCGCTTCCGGCGCGAGGCCACGCATGCAGCGGGGCTCTCGCACCCGAACATCGTCTCGATCTTCGATCGCGGCGAGTCCGACGGCTCCTACTACATCGTCATGGAGTACGTCGAGGGACGGACGCTGAAGGAGCTGATTCGCGAGCGCGGCCTTTGCCCCGTCCCCGTGGCGATCGCGTACACGCGCCAGATCCTCGCGGCGCTTCGCTACGCGCACCGCAACGGCGTCATCCATCGCGACATCAAGCCGCACAACGTGATCGTCGACTCCGAGGGCGTCGTCAAGGTGACGGACTTCGGCATCGCCAGGGCAGGCGCGAGCCAGATGACGGAGGAGGGCGCGATCATCGGCACCGCGCAGTACCTCTCGCCCGAGCAGGCCCGCGGCGCCCCCGTCGACCAGACCTCGGATCTGTACTCGACCGGGATCGTGCTCTTCGAGCTCCTCACGGGAGACGTGCCGTTCACCGGGGACAGCCCCGTGGAGATCGCGATGAAGCACCTCGGCGAGACGCCGCCCGTCCCGTCCGATCTGCGCGCTGACGTTCCGGAGGACCTCGATCTCGTCGTCGTGCGGGCCCTCGCGAAGGAGCCTGCGGATCGCTATCAGTCGGCCGCCGCGTTCGACGCCGATCTCGAGACCGTCGCGCGGGGGGGACGCGTCGCGGCCGAGACCGCCGAGGCCGCGACCATGGTGCTCGCCGGCGAGGCGACCGCGGCAACGCAGATCGCGCGGCGTCCGCCGCCACCGCAGTACGAGCCGCCGAAGCGCGGCCGACCGCTGTGGCCGTGGCTCCTCGCGATCGGGACGGTCCTCGCCGTGGCCGTCCTGGGCCTGCTCTTCTACGACTCCATCCAGCGCCAGCTGCAGGGCGAGGAGACGGTGGCCGTCCCGTACGTGGTCGGGCTCCAGCAGGCGAACGCGGTCAACAAGATCGAGGAGAAGGGGCTCACGCCACAGGTTCGTCCCGTCTCGAACTCGGACGTGGAGGAAGGCGTCGTCTTCAACCAGACCCCGACGGAAGGCACACGCGTGGACAAGGAGACCGTCGTCACGATCGACGTCTCCTCGGGCAAGCCGGAGGTGACGATCCCGAGCGTCGTCGGCCAGACCGACGACGACGCGGTCGCGGAGCTCACGCGTGCCGGCCTGAACGCCCAGGTCGTCGAGGTCAACTCCGACCGCGACGTCGGCACGGTGACGGCGCAGAACCCCGGCGCCGGCACCGTCGTCGTCGAAGGAACGCAGGTGCGGATCAACGTCTCGAGAGGGCCGAAGCCGGTCACCGTCCCGAACGTCGTCGGGCTGCCGTACGACCAGGCGGCGTCGGAGCTGCAGCGCAACGGCTTCAGCCCGTCTCGAATCGACGAGGAGTCCGACCAGGCCGCGGGGATCGTCACGAGCCAGACCCCGAGTGGCGGCTCGGAGGGCTCGAAGGGATCCACGGTGACCGTCACCGTCTCCAAGGGCCCGTCGACATCCGCGGTGCCGGACGTCACGACACAGGACTACGCGATCGCCCAGACCACGCTCGAGGCCGCTGGGTTCCGCACGCGCGTCGTGTTCGAGGACACCGACGATCCCACGTTCGACGGCATCGTGATCTCCCAGGACCCGGTCGGCGGGACGCAGGCCAAGCCCAACGCGCTCATCACGCTGTTCGTCGGACGGTTCGTCAGTACCACCACCACGACTCCGTGAGCGCCCGCGTGCGCGTCGCGGTGCTGGCAGGCGGCCGCTCGAGCGAGCACGACATCTCGGTCGCCTCGGCCCGCTCGGTCGTCGCGGCGCTGGATCCCGACCGGTACGAGACCGTCGTCGTCGAGATCGACCGCGCGGGGCGCTGGGAGCTCGCGTCCGCTCGGGGCGAGCTGCCCGAGGCGAGCGTCGAGACGCTCCCGGTCGTGGCGCGCTCGGCGCCCGCGGCGACGCTGGGGCAGGTCGACGTCGTGCTCCCGATCCTCCACGGGCCGTTCGGTGAGGACGGGACCGTGCAGGGGCTCCTCGAGCTGGCCGGTGTCCCGTACGTCGGAGCAGGCGTGGCCGCGTCGGCCCTCTGCATGGACAAGGACCTGTTCAAGGCCGTCCTGCGCGATCGCGGCATCCCCGTCGCGCGCAACGTCACCCTCCGCGACGGCGACCCGCCCGAGCACCCGTTTCCGTACCCGGTGTTCGTGAAGCCCGCGCGCCTCGGCTCGTCCGTCGGGATCTCGAAGGTGACGGACGCGAGCGAGCTCGGGCCGGCGGTCGAGCTCGCGCGCCGGCACGACGACAAGGTGCTGATCGAGGAGGGCATCCAGGGTGTCGAGGTCGAGTGCGGTGTTCTCGGCAACCGGGATCCCGTCGCGTCGGTCGTCGGCGAGATCGTGGCCCACGCCGACTGGTACGACTACTCGGCGAAGTACGACGCGGGCGGTATGGAGCTCGTCATCCCGGCCCGCATCTCGCCCGAGGCGGACGAGCGCGTGCGGCGGCTCGCGGTGGACTCCTTCGTCGCGACCGAGTGCGAGGGCATGGCCCGCATCGACTTCTTCGTGCGCACGGACGGCGAGGTGATCGTGAACGAGCTCAACACGATCCCCGGGTTCACGTCGACGAGCGTGTACGCGAAGCTGTTCGAGGCAGCGGGGATCGGGTACCCGGAGCTGCTCGACCGCCTGATCGCGCTCGCCCTCGAGCGCCACGAACGGCGCTCGGCGCTCCTCTACTAACTCGCGCTAGCCGAGAACGACCGCGAGCGCGTCTTCCCAGGCGCGCAGGCCGTCGTCGAGCTCGGCCTCGGAGGTCGTCAGGGGGCAGAGCACGCGGATGCAGTTGCCGTTCACGCCGGCCTTCAGAAGCAGGAGCCCGCGCTGCAGAGCCTCGTGGACGACGGCCTCGGCCAGCTCCGGAGCGGGCTCCTTCGAGACCGGGTCGCGGACGAGCTCGAGCGCGATCATCGCGCCGAGACCGCGCACGTCGCCGATCCGCGGCCAGCGCGACTGCCAGGCGAGCAGGCGCGCGCGCAAAGCGTCGCCGAGGATCTGGGCCCGTGCGACGAGCTGCTCCTCCCCGAAGATGTCCAGCACCGCGCACGCAGCAGCAAGCGCGACCGGATTGCCGATGAACGTGCCTCCGATCGCGCCCGCGTGCGGGTCGTCCATGATCTCGGCCCGTCCGATGACGCCCGAGAGCGGCAGGCCGCCGGCGATCGACTTCGCGACGATCATGAGATCCGGCTCCACCTCGTAGTGCTCCATCGCGAACATCCGCCCGGTTCGCCCGAAGCCCGTCTGCACCTCGTCAGCGACGAGGACGATCCCGTGCTCGTCGCAGATTCCGCGCAGACCCTCGATGAATTCCTCCGGCGCCGGGATGAAGCCTCCCTCCCCCTGTTGCGGCTCGACGACGATCGCAGCGACGTGGTCCGGCGAGACCTGGGAGACGAACATCCGCTCGAGCGCGGCGAGCGCCGCATCGGCTCCCAGCCCGCGATAACGGTTCGGGTACGGCGCGCGGTACACCTCGGGCGCGAACGGCCCCAGACCCTTCTTGTACGGGTCGGTCTTGGACGTCATCGTGAGCGCCATCCACGTTCTGCCGTGGAACGCCCCTTCGAAGACGATGACGCCCTGTCGCTTCGTGTACAGCCGCGAGAGCTTGACGGCGTTCTCCACCGCTTCGGCACCCGAGTTGAAGAACGCGCCCCGCGTCTCGCCGCTGATCGGCGCCAGAGCGCCGAGCCGCTCGGCGAGCTCGATGTACCCCTCGTACGGAACCACGGTGTAGTCCGTGTGCAGGAAGCGCTCGGCCTGCTCGGTGATCGCCGCGACGACGCGGGGATGGTTGTGGCCGACGTTGGCCACGCCGACCCCGCCGACGAAGTCGACGAACGTGTTGCCGTCGACGTCGGTGATCGTCGATCCGCGCGCGCGATCGGCGACGATCGGCTCGTGGACGATGAGCGGATGCGCGACGGCGTGCTGCTCGCGGGCGAGGATCTCGCGACTGCGCGGGCCCGGGATCTCCGTCCGGATCTCGATCACGCGGGTCGCCGCCACGCGCGGGAGCCTAGATGAAGCATCCTCTGTCGGCGTGGACGAGCAACGACTGGCCGACGACCCCCTCGAGCAGCTCCGGACGTGGCTCGACGACGCTCGCGAGGCGGTCGCGCAGCCGGATGCGATGACGCTCGCGACGGCCGATCCAGACGGAAGGCCCTCGGCGCGAGTCGTGCTCCTCCGCGGGCTCGACGACCGCGGGATCGCGTTCTATCACGAACCGGTCGTCGCGCAAGGGACGCGAGCTGGAGCTCAATCCGCAAGCCGCTGCGGTCCTCCACTGGTGGGAGCTCGGACGGCAGGTGCGGATCGAGGGAGCGGTCGAGCAGACGACGGAGGAGGAGTCGACGGCGTACTGGCGGTCCCGGCCGCGAGGCAGCCAGCTCGCCGCGTGGGCCTCACCCCAATCACAGCGACTCGGCGGGCGCGGCGAGCTCGACGTCCGCTTCGCCGAGATGGAAGAGCGATTCGCCGGAGCCGACGTCCCTCTCCCGACGTTCTGGGGCGGCTATCGGCTCGTTCCCGCGAGCATCGAGTTCTGGACGCATCGCGACGACCGGCTTCACGACCGCGTGCGCTATGTCCGCGGGCCCGACGGCTGGGAACGCGAGCGACTCGCGCCCTGAGCTCTACGGAGGGCGCGAGCGCGCCCGGCGTGTACAGGCCCTCGGCGTTCCAGAGCATGTACCCCTTCGCGCCGGACACCCGCGCGGCGTCGATCTGCGCGCGGACCTCGTCGATGTCGTAGGGAACGCTGAAGCTGAAGTCCTGTACCCACGGCACGACGAGCGCGTCTCTGCCACGAAGGGCGAGCTCGAAGCGCCGGAGCGCGCGAGAGACGGTCGCGCCGGGCGCCGTGCTCGGATCCTCGAGGCCGAGCTCGCCCGGGCCGAACAGCGACGGATACGTCATCGCGTACACGGTGTCGAGCTGCGAGGCCATGCGCCGCGGGATCTGGCCGATGCCGAGATCGCGCGCCGCCGACAGGCCGAACACGGCGGCGGAGATTCGAACGCCGTACGCGTCGAGCCGGCGATCCGCGTAGCGCAGGAAGGCCGGGACCGCCTCGCGCTTCCCGAGCGATCCGCGATTGTCGTAGGAGGCCCGAGCGACGTCGCCGTCGGACGGGAAGCGGACGTAGTCGAACATGATCTCGTCGAAGCCGGCCCGCGCCGCCGCGGCTGCGATGTCGACGTTGTACTTCCAGACGCGCTTGTCGTACGGGTTCGTCCACCCGAGGCCGGCCGCATCCGTCCAGACCGAGCCGTCGGAGCGATGGATGGCGAGATCCGGCCTCGCCCGCGAGAGGACCGGGTCCTCGAACGTGACGATGCGCCCGATGAGGTAGATCCCACGCGCGTGCACCCGACGTGCAACCTCGCGCGGGGCGTAGTAGTCGCGCGCGGCGCCGGAGGATCTCGCCAGGGGAACCGACGACGGCGCAAAGCCGATCTCGCCGTTCTCGTCCTTCACGTCGAGCTCGAGCGCCGTCAAGCCCTCGTGCTCCAGGTCGAGGTACTCGTCGAGCTTTCCCGGCAGCGACGCCAGCGCCGCCGTCACGTGGACGCCGCGAAGCTCGATCGGAAGGGTCCGCGGGCCTCCCGCAGGGGAGGCTGCGAGCGTCGCGAGATCGGCGACCGTCGGCTGCACCGTCGCTCGTCCCGACGAAACGCGCACCGACACCGAGGGCGGCAAGCGCGAGGAGGAACGCCCCGACGGCGCCGCTCCGCCTCAGGCGCTTCCTCCGCCGTACGGTGGCCCGACGCTCGCGAAATCGCTCGTTCGGGTCGATGGGTGGGAACAGCATCGACACCGGGGCGTGGACCCTACCTCACCCTCGTAGAATCGCCGGGTGGTCCTCTCCGATCGCACCATCCGCCGGCTGCTCGACGAGGGCAGAATCGGCATCGATCCGTACGCGCCGGAGCTGATGCAGCCGTCGAGCGTCGACGTTCGTGTCGACCGCTACTTCCGGGTCTTCCGCAACTCCCGGTACCCGTACATCGACGTCAAGGCAAACCAGGAAGATCTCACCGAGCTCGTCGAGGTCGACGATGACGAGGCATTCATCCTCCACCCCGGCGAGTTCGTGCTCGGGTCCACGCTCGAGCGCGTCACGCTCCCCGACGACCTCGTCGCGCGACTCGAGGGAAAGTCGAGTCTCGGCAGGCTCGGGCTGCTCATCCACTCGACCGCCGGGTTCATCGACCCGGGCTGGGACGGGCACGTGACGCTCGAGCTCTCGAACGTCGCCAACCTCCCGATCACGATCTATCCGCGCATGAAGATCGGCCAGCTGTCGTTCGTGCAGCTCACGGAGCCGGCCGAGCGGCCGTACGGGTCGGAGGGCATCGGATCGAAGTACCAGGGGCAGCGAGGCCCGACTCCGAGTCGCTACTGGCAGAACTTCAGCGCAGACTGAGACTCGTCAGCCGGGCGTGCAGTCTTCCGTCTGGACGCCGCCGAGCCGGTCGAGGAGGCTCGTGAGATCGGCGAGGTCGCTGTCGTCGAAACGCGCTCCGAAGATGTCGTCGATCTGGGCGAAGTGGCTCTTGGCGGCAGTACGCAGGCGGCCGAGGCCGGCGTCGGTCAGCACCGCGTAGACGACCCGCCTGTCGCTCGCACACGCGGCACGCTCGACGAAGCCCTGACGCTCGAGACCGTCGAGCAGCCGCGTCACACCCGACGCGCTCAGGAAGACCTCGTCGGCGAGGTCGACGCGGCGCATGCGGCGGTCGTCCGCCCGCGAGAGCCGGAGGAGCACCTCGAAGTCGCTGAGAGTCAAGCCGTGCTCGGCCGTCAACTGCGCGCTCAGGTCGCGTGTGAGGCCGGCGTGCGCGCGCAGAAGAGATACGAACGCTCCTACAGATGTTGTTTGCTCGCTCAATACTTGACTCATCATCTATCTCCGTGTACTGTTGCTTGCGTAATCAATAGTAGCGGACGCAAAGGAGATGTCCATGTCCATCCTCGCAGAGACTTCGGTCACCGTCATTCCCACCGGCACCTGGTCGATCGACCCCGTCTGGTCGTCCCTCGAGTTCGAGGTCAAGAAGCTCGGGCTCGTGACGATCAAGGGTCGCGTGCCGGGCTTCTCCGGAACCATCCAGGGCGGTGAGACGCCGTCGATCTCGGGCAGCGCCGACGCCTCCACGATCACGACCTTCGACGAGACGCGCGACGGTCACGTCCAGTCGCCCGAGTTCTTCGACACCGAGCGCCACCCGGAGCTTCGCTTCGAGTCGACCTCGATCGAGACCCGCGGCGACGAGCTCGTCGTCGACGGCGAGCTGACGGTGAAGGGCATCACGAAGCCCCTCACACTGACGGGCCACTACAACGGCGCAGGCGCCGATCCGTGGGGCAACGACCGCATCGGACTCGAGCTCGTCGGCAGCATCGACCGCACCGACTTCGGCCTCGAGTGGAACGCACCGCTTCCGGGCGGCGGCTTCCTGCTGCCGAACGAGGTCGGTCTCAAGGCCGACATCGCGGCGATCAAGGTCGCGTGAGGTGAAGGTCCTCGCACTCTCCGGCAGCCTCAGGGCAGGGTCGTACAACACGGCCCTCGCCCGCGCGGCCGTCGAACTCGCGCCCGCAGGGGTCGAGATCGAGCTCTATGACGGGCTCGGCCTCCTGCCCCACTATGACCAGGACCTCGACCAGGACACGGTGGAGACGCCGTCTGCCGTCGAGGACCTCCGCCGACACGTTGACGAGGCGGACGCGCTGTTCCTGGTCACGCCGGAGTACAACGGCTCGACGACCGGCGTCCTGAAGAACGGCATCGACTGGATCTCGGCGCGGCATCGTGGAAGCTGGCTCCGGAACAAGACCGTCGCGATCGCCGGCGCAACGACGGGCGACTACGGCGCAATCTGGGCACAGCAGGATCTGCAGCGCATACTCGGCATTGCCGGCGCGCGTGTCGTCGCGGGCGAATTCCCGGTCGCACGGGCGCACACCGCGTTCGACGAGTCCGGAGCGCTGACGAGCCCGCTCGTCGCAGAGCGCCTCCGCACACACCTCGCCGTGCTCGTGCACGAAGCCGCGCCTCTCACCGTCGCTGCTTGAGCGACCCGGATTGTCCGTCGGTCGCTGGTCGCGGCCGCGAAGCGGACGCCTTCAGGGATCTTGCGCGACCGGAGACTCCGCGCTAGCGGATCTCCGGTCTTGCGCCAGAGAAGAACGCCGAGGGGCCGCACCAGGTGCGGCCCCTCGAGACGGATACCAGCGATGGATTAGTAGAGGCGCTTCCGGCACGTGCGTCTCGACGAGACGACGCGCAGCGCGAGTCGCGAGCCCCCTACGCTGGCTAGGCGGTTCCCGGTGGTCCCGGGGGCACGCCTCTACCCGCTGGTACCTCCACTGCCCGTACTGTCATCGTTCAAGCCGGACCACCTCCTTTCCGCGGTAGTGCCAGCATACGCACCGCGAGCGGATGGAGGAAGGGCCAAGATGCGAAGGGTGCTCGGGATCGTCGATTGAGCTAAGAATGTGGCTCGAGGAAGGACGGATGCCAGACCCCCTGACCAGCATCGGCCAGATCTCGATTCGTGTGCACGACGTCGACCGCGCGGTTGAGTTCTACCGCGATCTGCTCGGGCTCGAGTTCCTCTTCGGCGCCGGCCCGCTCGCATTTCTCATGTGCGGTGACGTGCGCCTGATGCTGACGAAGCCGGAGTCGGACGCGTTCGATCATCCGAGCTCGACGCTGTACTTCCGCGTCGACGACATCGGCGCAGCGCGCGCCGAGCTCGCGGCCCGTGGTGTCGAGTTCGAGGACGAGCCGCATCTCATCGCACGCATGCCCGACCACGAGCTCTGGATGACGTTTTTCCGCGACCCCGACCGCAACCTCCACGCCTTGATGTCGGAGGTCAGGCTGAACTGATGCGTCGCCAGGATCCTAGAGCGGCCGGTGGCCGTCCACGACCACGGACAGCTCGAGCCCGCGATCGAGCGGCACCGTGACGCTCGACAGGGCCGGATCCGCCTGGCGTGCCGCCGAGTACGCGCCGAGCGTCTCCACGTGCGAGAGCACGTTGTCCGCGACCACGAGACCGCCCGGCTCGAGCAGCGGTCGCGCGCGGCCGAACAGCGTCTCGTAGTCGTCCTTCTCGGCGTCGAGGAAGACGAGGTCGAACGTGTCCTCCGTCGACTCCAACGTGCGCAGCGCATCGCCTTCGACGAGCTCCGCCCATTCCTCGAGACCCGCTGCGCCAACGTTCGCTCGCCAGGCCGCGCACTTGACGCGGGTCGTGCTCGAGCGAGACGAGTCGTCCTCCGAGGACCCGCGCTCCCGCGCCGAGCCAGATCGACGAGTACCCGCGCGAGCCGCCGATCTCCAAGATCTCGATACCCGCCTGGCTCGCAGCGAGCGCAAACAGGAACCGCCCCGTTGTCGCTTCCACCTGCCGCGACCGCTCGCGCGCGGCAAGGCCCGCCTCGCGCTCTGCCGCGTCCTCGGCCTCGAGCCGGGCGAGGACGGCGAGCACCCGTTCGTCGAGCATCAGTCGGGAACCTCGACCACGATCACGCCGTCCTCACGCACGGACACCGGATAGACGGGCACCGCCTCGAACGCCGGCAGCGACATGGGGATCCCGCTCTCGAGGTCGAAGCGCGAGCCGTGCCGCGGGCAGACGACGACGCAGGCTTCGGGATCCCAGTCGCCTTCGCACAGGGGGCCGTCGTCGTGGGAGCAGCGATCCTCGATCGCCATGAGTCGCCCTGCGCAGTTGTAGACGCCGATCGTGACCGTTCCCACCTCGACCAGCCGCATCTCGCCGGGCGCGAGCGGCCCCACCTGGACCTCGACCACGCTATTCCAGGACCAGCTCGTTGCCGGACGTGCCCCACTCCTCGGGAAGCGGCGTGCCGCGCGCCTTGTGCAGCGCGAGCTTGAGCACGCCGAGCCCGAGGATGGCGCACTTGAGGCGCACCGGCGTCAGCGGGATCCCGAGCTCGTCGAGAAGCTCCTCCTTCGGCATCACCGCCACGTCCTCGGCCGTCCGGCCCTTGACCAGGTCGCTGAGCATCGAGGTAGCGGCCTGGCTGATCGCGCAGCCGCGCCCGTCGAAGCCGACCTCTTCGATGACGCCGGCGTCGTCGAGCCGCACGGAGACCGTGATCTCGTCGCCGCACAGCGGGTTCTGTCCCTCCGCCCGTGCGTCCGCGGGATCGAGGAGCCCGTGGTTTCGCGGGTTCTTGTAGTGGTCGAGAATGAGCTCCCGATACAGCTGGTCGAACTCGGACACGGCTAGCCGAGGCTTTTCTTCGCCTTGTGGAGACCCTCGACGAGGCGGTCGACCTCTTCCCGGATGGAGTACAGGTAGAAGCTCGCACGAACCGTCGCGGTGACACCGAGCTTCGACATGAGCGGCTGCGTGCAGTGGTGGCCCGCCCGCACCGCCACTCCCTCCCAGTCGAGCACCTGCGCCACATCGTGTGGATGGACGCCGTCGACGTTCAGGGACACGATGCCGGCGCGGCGCTCGGGAGTCGGGCCGTAGGTCGAGATCCAGGGAAGCTCCCCGAGTCGGCCGAGCGTGTACTCGACGAGGTCTCGCTCATGTGCTTCGATCGCCGCGAGACCGACGTCGAGCACGTAGTCGACGGCAGCGCCGAAACCGACGGCTTCCGCGATCGCCGGCGTGCCCGCCTCGAACTTGTAGGGAAGCTCGTTCCACGTCGTCCGCTCCATCGAGACGGAACGGATCATCTCGCCGCCGAGGTTGAACGGCGCCATCGTCTCGAGCAGCTCGCGGCGGCCCCAGAGAGCGCCGATTCCGCTCGGCCCGCACATCTTGTGCGACGAGATCGCGAGGAACTCGCAGTCGAGCGCCTGAACGTCGATCGGCCGGTGCGGAGCCGCTTGCGCCGCGTCGACGATCATGATCGCGCCGCGCTCGTGCGCCCACGCGGCCAGCTCCTGCACGGGGTTCACCGTGCCGAGCGTGTTCGAGACCAGGTTGGAGGCGACCACCTTGACCGTGCCCTCGCGCTCGATCTCGTCGAGCGCGTCGAGGCGGAGCTCGCCCGACTCGTCGATCGGGATCGCCTTGAACGCAGCTCCTGTGCGCCCCGCGACGTACTGCCACGGCACGAAGCTCGAGTGGTGCTCGAGATCGGTCACGACGACGAGGTCGCCCGGGCCGAGGTTGTCGAGGCCCCATGCGTACGCGACGAGGTTCAGCGCCTCGGTCGCGCTGCGCGTGAAGATCACCTCGCGCTCGGACGGGGCGTTCACGAAGCCGGCGACCTTGCCGCGCGCCGTCTCGTAGCCCGTCGTCGCACGCTCGGCGAGCCGGTAGACGCCGCGGTGGACGTTCGCGTACGAGTGCTCGTAGAAGTCACGCAGCGCGTCCAGCACCTGGCGCGGCTTCTGCGTCGAGGCAGCCGAGTCGAGGAACGCGACGGGCTTGCCGTTCACGAGCTCGTCGAAGACGGCGAAGTCGGCGCGCAGACGATGCGCGTCGAGCTTCGGTTGCGTCGTTACGGCCACGGTGCCATCGTACCCCTGGCGGCTCGGCTCACCCGAGGTCGACGCGACCGTTCGTCGATGCGCGCTCCGCCGCTCGCCGGACCCGCTGCGCCGTGAGGACGGCGTGCTCGAGTAGCCCCTGCACGAGCTCGATCCGCCGGCGCTCGGAGACCTCACGGAGGAGCACGAGCTTGTCGTCGTGCGGAAGCTCGACCTTTCCCGCGAGCGCGAAGGACAGCTGGGGCACTGCGCTGTCGGGGACCTCGACCTCGCTCTCCGTCAGCTCACGGAGGACACCGAAGATTCGCAGAGCCTCCTCGATCGCCGCCGCATCCGCCGCGTCATCCTCGTCGTGAACCGGCAGGACGCGGCCCGTCTGGAACGCTCGGCCCCCGGTGAGCTCGTCGAGGCGGAAGCGATCGCCGCCCTCGACCAAGATGTTGAGCCGCCCGTCCTCGAAGCGGGTGAGGACCTCGGAGACTCGCGCACGTGTCCCGACATCCCGGATCCCGTCGTCGTCCGCGTAGACGAGCCCGAACTCGGTCTCGGCGGCAAGACACTCGCCGATGAGCTCCTTGTAACGGTCCTCGAAGATGTGGAGCGGGAGTTGCTCCGTCGGCAGCAGGACGATTCCGAGCGGAAACAGTCCGAGCTCGGTCATCCGCCCACGATAACCGCGCGTCCGTTCTCAGCGCTGCTCGGCGAGGGGCGTCACGTCGACGCACCGGTGCGGCACGTCGAACCACTCACGCTGCACTTCGATTCCCGTTACGAGCTCGGCCAGGCGGAACGAGTCTTCGAGCGCTCGTTCCACACCGAACTCGAGATCGTTCGTGTGCTCGTCGAGTGCGCCGGGATCGGAGCCGGACCACGGCTGCTCGACGAGGAGAGGATCGAACCACACGACGACGTCACCGTCGACGGCGTACATGAACGACATGTCGGAGTTCACACTCCAGTAGACGCTCACGAGCACGCTCTCCCGAGAGAGCTTGGAGGCGACCTCCGGTCTGGAGCCCTCCCACCCGTTGTTCTCGACGAGGACCACGCCGTTGGGTAGCTCGTCGAAGAGCACGTGCTGCGTCTCCGGGTACGCATTGAAGGCGTCGTCGAACGTCGAAGCGCGCTCCGTGGCCAGGTTTCCGCCGAGCCGTCGCACAGCCTCACTCGCGTCCAGGCCCGTGACGATCGTGACGCACGCGGCCATCAGCGCGTCGTCGTTCACCCAGGAGTACGAGCTCACGCCCGTAGAGCTACGTGCGACGTGCTCACGACTCGCGCTCGAGGTCGAGCGCGTGCGAGTTGATGCAGTAGCGCAACCCGGTCGGCTGTGGGCCGTCGTCGAACACGTGGCCGAGATGGCCGCCGCACGACGCGCACGTGACCTCGGTGCGGACCATCCCGTAGCTCGTATCCGTCTCGGTGACCACGCTGTCGAGCGTGGACGGCTCGTAGAAGCTCGGCCAGCCGCTTCCGGACTCGAACTTCGTGTCCGACCGGAAGAGCTCGGCACCACAGCCCGCGCAGCGATAGATGCCAGGTGAGTGCTCGTCCCAGTAGGCGCCGGTGAACGCGCGCTCCGTACCCTTGCGGCGGAGGATCTCGTACTGCTCAGGCGTGAGCCGCGAGCGCCACTCCTCGTCGGTGAGCTCCGTCTTGGGCTCCATGCCCCGAGGGTACCTGCGGGTCAGACGACGACAAGCGACAAGGCGATGAACTGCGTGGCGGCGGCCGCGACCACGAGGAGGTGGAAGATCTCGTGAAAGCCGAACGTGGCCGGGAAGGGATTCGGCCACGCCGTCGCGTAGGCGAGCGCGCCGACGCTGTAGAGCACGCCACCGACGATCACGAGCACCGCCGCCGCCACGCCCAGCGCCGGGAACAGCTGCGGAACGAGAACGAGGCCCACCCAGCCGACGCCGAGGTAGGCAACGGCAGTGAGCCACCGCGGCGCCTCGATCCAGACCAGATTCAGGACGATGCCCAGCGCGGCCCCGAGCCAGACGGTAACGAGGCCTACGAGGCGAACCGGGCCGTCGAACGCGACGAGCGCGAACGCCGTGTACGTCCCCGCGATGAAGACGAAGATCATGGCGTGGTCGAGGCGGCGGGCCCGTAGGCGGGCCGAGGCGCTCCGCCACGGGTAGCGGTGGTAGAGAGCGCTCGCGCCGAACATCGCGGCGAGCGCGACCGCGTACACCCAGACCGCGAAGCGCTCGAGATACCCGTCCGCGAGGACGACGAGAAGGGTCCCGGCGAGGGCGGCGACGACGAACGCGTACTGATGGAAGACGCCACGTAGACGCGGCTGCACGACCTCCGTCATCGACCGATGATGCCGGACCCCGGCTACGCCTGCGGGATGCGCGCTTCGAGCGCGGCGGCGAGCGCGTCGCGCACCGACTCGAGCTCCACCCGGTCGAGGACGTCCTGGAAGAAGCCGCGCACGATCAGCCGCTCCGCCTCGGCACGGGAGAGCCCGCGCGTCATGAGATAGAAGAGCTGCTCGCGATCGACCTGGCCAAGGGTCGCCCCATGGGTGCAACGGACGTCGTTCGCCATGATCTCGAGTCCCGGGATCGAGTCGGCATGTGCCGACTTCGAGAGGAGCAGGTTGCGGTTCTCCTGGTACGCGTTCGTCTTCTGCGCGCCTTCCTCGACGCGGATCATCCCGCGCCAGACCACACGGGCGGTGTCGCGCAGCGCACCCTTGAATGCGAAGTCGGACGTCGTCGACGGCGCGATGTGCTCCTGGAAGGTGTCGTAGTCGAGATGCTGCGTCCCGTCGGCGAAGTAGGCGCCGGTCACACGCGAGGTCGCACCCTGTCCCGCGAGGTCGTTCTGGATTCGGATCTTGCCCTTCGCGGAGCCGAAGCCACCCGTGACCCAGTCGAGCTCCGCGTCGCGCTCTACGCGCGCGTGGTGCGACGCGAAGTGCCACGTCGCGCGCGAGAGGTTCTGGACGGATACGTACTCGACCTTCGCGGCCTGCTGTACCACGATCTCGACGGCAGCGTTCGAGTACGCCGCAAGCTCCGGCGAGGCGGACGCGTACTCCTCGATGAGCGTGAAACGGCTCTCGGGCTCTGCGACGACGAGCAGGCGCCAGAAGAGCGAGCCGCCTTCGACCGAGTTCGCGATGCGCACGTAGAGCGGCTTCTCGACGACGACTCCGCGCGGCACATGCACGAGCAGCCCGTTGGTCCACATCGCCGCGTTGTGCGCAGCGAACTTCTCGTCCCAGCCGACGAGCGAGTAGAGGAGCTCGTGATCGTCGGAGAGGGGCTCAAAGCGGATCCCATCGGGAACCGATGCGATCTCGATGCCGGCCTCACCCACGTAGACAACTCCGGCCGCATCGAGCTCGAGCATCGTCGGCGGGGACGCGATCTCCGTTGCGCCGTTCGCCGTCCACGCGTCCGGATCAAAGCCCTTGAGGTCCGTGAAGCGCCAGTGCTCGTCCTTCGTCGTCGGAAGGGGCAGCCCGGCATATTGCTCTCGAAGGGCTTCCCTAGTCACGGGGCGCGTACCTCCGATGGAGGAGAAGCGAGTTGCCGTCGGGATCCTTGAAGAACGCCATATGGCACACACCGGTGTCGAGGGTCTCGCCGTCGAACTCGACACCGTTTGCCTCGAGCTCCGCCCGCGCGGCGCCGACGTCTGGGACACGCAGCGCCATCCCGGCGGGACTCGGCGCAAACGCCTGGCCCACGCTCGCGGGATCGAAGATGTCGAGGGTCACCTGGCCCGCCCGGAACTCCATGTCGCTCTCGCCCTCCGTCTCGACCTCCAAGCCGAGGACGTCCGCGTAAAAGCGCTTCGCCCGGGAGATGTCCTGGGTGAAGAAAGAGACGAAGTCGACGCGCTCGACCTGCATCACGGGGTCGTCCCGTCGAGGTAGGGGGCGTAGCGGCGGTGAATCGCGAGGCCGTTCCCGTCCGGGTCGAAGAACGAAGCGCCGTTGCAGACACCCGAGTCCCACGTCTCTCCCTGGAACTCCACACCCGCTTCGCCAAGCCGTTCCTTGGTCGCCCCGACGTCGGGAACGCGAAGGACGATCGACCCGAACGGAAGCGGCGCGAACTCCATCCCGAAGTCCTCGGGCGTGACGAGCGCGAGCGTGACGTTGCCCGTCTCGAACTCGAGCCAGGCCTCGGTCGAGTTCGGGTTCCGCTCGAGACCGAGGGTCTCGCCGTAGAACCGAGCGGAGCGGTCGCGATCACGCGTTGGCACCGCGATGAAGTCGACCCGCTGAACGTCTGTCACGGCGTCGTCCCATCGGGGTACTGCGCATAGCGGCGGTGGAGAAGGATGCGGTTACCGGACGGATCGCTGACGCCGGCACCGTTGCAGACGCCGGAATCCCACATGTCCGCGACCTCGAGACCCGCCTCCTCGAGCTTCGCTTTCGCAACCGCGACGTCGGCGACCCGGAGTGCGATCGTCGACGGTGGGAGCGCCGAGAACTCGTAGTCGTGCGTATGCGGCGTCATGACCGCGAGCGTGACGTTCCCGGCCTCGTACTCGACCCAGTCGTCTGCCGGAGAGTTCGGGCTCCGGCGAAGACCGAGCAGTTCGCCGTAGAAGTGGTTCGCCTCGTCGATGTCGGTCACCGGAACGCGGATGTAGTCGACGCGCTCGACGCCGATCTCAGCCAACCGAGCCTTCCATCTGAAGCTGGATGAGTCGGTTCATCTCGACCGCGTACTCGAGCGGGAGCTCCTTCGTGATCGGCTCGACGAATCCGGAGACGATCATCGCGCTGGCCTCGGACTCCGAGAGACCGCGGCTCATGAGGTAGAAGAGCTGCTCCTCGCCGATCTTCGAGACCGTCGCCTCGTGCCCGAGCTCCACGTCCGACTCGTCGACCTGGATGTACGGGTACGTGTCGGAGCGAGACTCGTCGTCGAGGATGAGCGCGTCGCAGACGACCTTCGACTTCGAGCCGACCGCGCCCTTCGCCACCTGCAGCAACCCGCGGTAGCCGGCGCGCCCGCCGTCCTTCGAGATCGACTTCGACGTGATCACGGACGTGGTGCGCGGCGCGACGTGGACGACCTTGCCGCCCGCGTCCTGGTGCTGGCCCTTCCCGCCGAACGCGATCGAGAGCACCTCGCCGTGCGCCCGCTCGCCCATGAGCCAGATCGCCGGGTACTTCATCGTCACCTTGGAGCCGAGGTTCCCGTCGACCCACTCCATCGTCGCCCCCTCGTACGCGACGGCCCGCTTCGTCACGAGGTTGTAGACGTTGTTCGACCAGTTCTGGATGGTCGTGTAGCGGCAGCGCCCGCCCTTCTTGACGATGATCTCGACGACGGCCGAGTGCAGCGAGTCGGACGAGTAGATCGGCGCGGTGCAGCCCTCCACGTAGTGCACGTACGCGTCCTCGTCGACGATGATCAGCGTGCGCTCGAACTGGCCCATGTTCTCCGCGTTGATGCGGAAGTAGGCCTGGAGCGGCATCTCGATCCGAACGCCCGGCGGCACGTAGATGAACGACCCGCCCGACCAGACTGCCGAGTTCAGCGCCGCGAACTTGTTGTCGTTCTGCGGGATGATCGTGCCCATGTGCTGCTTGACGATGTCCTCGTGCTCGCGCAGCGCCGTGTCCATGTCGAGGAAGATGACGCCCTTGGCCTCGAGGTCGGCCTGGAGCTTGTGGTACACGACCTCGGACTCGTACTGGGCACCGACGCCGGCGAGGTACTTCTTCTCCGCCTCCGGGATCCCGAGCTTGTCCCAGGTGTCGAGGATCTCGGCCGGTAGGTCCTCCCAGGAGTCCGCCTGCTTCTCGGTCGGCTTGATGTAGTAGTAGATGTTCTCGAAGTCGATTCCGGAGAGGTCGGCTCCCCAGCCCGGCATCGGGCGCGCGAAGAAGTAGTCGAGGCTCTTGTGCCGGAACTGCCGCATCCACTCCGGCTCCGCCTTGTGCTCGGCGATCGCCTCGACGACCTCGTGCGAGATGCCTCTCCCGGACTTGAAGAAGTAGTCCTTGGCGGCGTCGGGGTTCGAGAAGCCGTACTTGTAGTCGGAGCGGATTCCGCGAACGACCTCGGTCTCGTGCGCGCTACTCATGTGGGCCTCTTCCGTTGCCGTTGGAGCCGAACGCCTCGTAGCCTTCGGCCTCGAGCTTGTGGGCGAGCTCGGGCCCGCCCTCCGCCACTATGCGCCCGTCGACGAAGACGTGCACGAAGTCCGGGGTGACGTAGTCGAGGATGCGCTGATAGTGCGTGATCACGAGCGCGCCCGTCTCGGGCCCGACGAGTGCGTTCACGCCGCTCGCCACGATCCTGAGCGCATCGATGTCGAGGCCCGAGTCGGTCTCGTCCAGCACCGCGATCTTCGGCTTCAGCATCGCCATCTGCAGGATCTCGACCCGCTTCTTCTCGCCGCCGGAGAAACCGTCGTTGAGATACCGCGACGCGAGCTCACGCGGCACCTTGAGATCCTCCATCGCGGCGAGGAGGTCCGTGCGGAACTCCGGAATCCGGACGGGATCGTCCTCCCCGCCGTTCGCCGCCTTGCGCTGCGCGTTGATCGCGCTTCGCAGGAAGCTCGTGACGGTGACGCCAGGAATGGCGTGCGGGTACTGGAACGCAAGAAAGAGCCCGCGCTGCGCGCGTTCGTCCGCGCCGAGCTCGGTCAGGTCTACGCCGTCGAACAAGATCTTGCCCTTCGTCACCTGATACGCGGGATGGCCCATGAGCGCGTATGCGAGCGTCGACTTCCCGGAGCCGTTCGGCCCCATGATCGCGTGCTTCTGCCCGAGATCGACCTCGAGGTCGACACCCTTGACGATCTCGGTGCCGTCCTCCAGAGCGACGTGCAGGTTCCTGATCTCGAGTTGCGCCATACGAAAGAGAGGCCTCCCTGAGCGTGGGATCGGCGGGCCTGGTGCCTGCCTGCAGCAGATGGTACCCGCCTCGTCGCGTCAGGCGCAGTGCGGAGGGCCGATGTGCGAATACCCGGCTCCGCAGAGCTCCTTTCCCATGACGGGTGGTAAGGTGAGGCCATGCCGTTCGGCATCTCGCTCCCCGAGCTCATCATCTTGCTCCTCGTCCTGCTGCTCGTCTTCGGGGCCAAGCGCCTGCCGGAGATGGGCCGCTCGCTCGGCAAGGGCATGCGCGAGTTCAAGGACTCGGTGTCCGGTATCGAGGAGACCTTCTCGACCACCACGACCACCACGACGACGCCGGCGCCGACTCCGACCCGCGTCGAGCTTCCCTCCGCGACGCCCATGCCCGACGCGCCCTCCGGCGAGTCGGAGGTCCGGGTCGAGCGGGAAACCCGAGTCAACTAGGAGCTCCGCCGATGGTTCGCCGGTGGCTTCCCCGCCGTCTCGACCACGGTGAGGAGGCGACGCTCGTCGAGCACCTCGACGAGCTCCGCTCCCGGCTGATCATCGCGATCGTCGCGATCGTCCCGTTGTTCGTGCTGACGTTCGCGTTCCACGAACGGATCATGGAGTGGCTCACCGGGCCGCTTCCGGACGACAAGAAGCTCGTGACGCTGGGGGTCACGGAGCCGTTCACGACCTCGGTGAAGGTCAGCATGATCGCCGCGCTCGCACTCGCCCTGCCGGTCGTGCTCTGGCAGGCGTGGGCGTTCTTCGCGCCGGCAGTCCAGCCGCACTTCGAGCGCGTCGTCCTCGTGTTCGTCGTCCTCGCCACGACCCTCTTCGTCACCGGTGTGGCCTTCATGTACACGATCGTGCTGCCCCGCGCGCTCGACTTCCTCACGTCGTACGACGACAACATCTACGACATCCAGATCCGGGCGAGCTACTACTACACGTTCGCGGCGATGACGCTGCTCGCCGGCGGCTTGGCGTTCCTCATGCCGATCTTCATCCTCGGGCTGGTGCGACTGCGTGTCCTGACGTCGGACCGCCTCCGCAAGAATCGAAGGATCGCGTACGTCGTGCTGCTCGTGTTCGCGATCCTGCTGCCGACCGTCGACCCGGTCTCGCTCGCGTTCGAGACCATCCCGCTGCTCATTCTGTTCGAGATGTCGATCTGGCTCTCGGTCTTCATGGAGCGCCGCTGGAACCGCGGCTGGGACGAGGACTTCGCCGAAGCCGAGCTCTTGTGAGAGTCATCTCCGCCGACTGGGTGGTCCCCGTCGAGGGGCCGCCGATTCGAGACGGCGCAGTGGCGATGGAAGACGGGCTCATCGCCGCCGTCGGGACGCGGGACGATCTCGGAAGTCACGAGCACTACGACGAGTCGGTGATCCTCCCGGGCTTCGTCAACGCCCACACGCACCTCGAGTACGACGTCTACGCAGGATTCGGCGACGGGCTCCGCTTCTCGGACTGGATCGGGCTGCACGTCGAGCGCAAGCTGCGGATCGAGCTGGAGGACATGGAGGCGATCGCGCGGCGGGGCGCGCTCGACTGCCTGCGGTCCGGCATCACGACGGTCGGCGACTGCAGCTTCAGCGGCGCCGCCGCGACGGCATGCGCGGATCTCGGGCTCAAGGGCACCATCTACCTCGAGGTCTTCGGGCCGGACGATTCGGCGCTCCGTGAGCGGTTCGAGCCGATGCGTGAGCGGATCGCCGGCGCGCTCTCGGACGACGTTCGGCTGGGAATCTCGCCCCACGCGCCGTACACGTGCACGATCGATCTCTACCGCGCGTCGGCCGAGCTCGGGCTTCCCGTCGCGACGCACCTCGCCGAGAGCGACGACGAGACGGAGTTCCTTCGCACCGGTCGCGGCGGGTGGGAGTCGTTCGCGGACCTGCTGGTGCCCCCACCGGGCACTACCGGCATCCGGGCTCTGGCGGACGCAGGCCTGCTCGGCTCGCACATCGTCGCCGCGCACTGCGTGAAAGCCGACGAGGAGGAGATCGAACTGCTCGCGGCGCACGACGTCGCCGTCGCCCACTGCCCGCGCTCGAACGGGATCCTGGGGTGCGGGGTGGCGCCGCTCGGCGCGCTTCGCGAGGCCGGGATCCGAGTCTGCATCGCCACCGACAGCCCCGCCTCGACGCCGTCGTTCGACATGTTCGACGAGATGCGCGCGGCGATCGTGGGGGCGCGGGCACGCGAGGGCCGGCCCGACGCGCTGACTGCCGCGGACGCGCTGGAGCTGGCGACGCTCGGCGGCGCACGCGCGCTGGGCGTCGAGGAGTCACGCGGCTCGCTCGTCCCCGGAAAGCACGCGGATGTGACCGTTCTCTCGCTCGCTGACACGCCCTTCATCCCGTGGGAAGATCCTGTTACGGGAGCCGTTCTCGGAGGATCCCCGCACGGCGTCGTCGCTACGCTCGTGTCCGGTAAACCGCGGTACCTGAAGGGAGGGAAGACATGGCTCGAGCTGATCGACGCCGCGCGCAGCGCACGCGGCCGGCTCCTGCAGCACGCAGGTCCGACGTCGTAATCGAAGACACCATGTTCTTCCCCCGGCTGCGCCGGCACGCGAAGTGGATGTTCCTGTTCCTCGCCATCGTCTTCGCGCTCGGGTTCGTCGGCTTCGGGGTCGGCGCCGGCGGCGTCGGCTTCGGCGACGTGATCCGCGACGCTGCGGGTGGAAGCGGCCAGCCGTCGATCTCCGACGCCGAGAAGCGCGTGCTCGACAACCCGAAGGATGCGCAGGCGTTCAAGGACCTGTCGACGGCGCAGCAGGCCGCCGGGAACACGAGCGACGCGATCGAGGCGCTCCAGAGCTACGTCCAGCTCCGGCCGAAGAACACCGACGCGCTCCGCGAGCTCGCTGCGCTCTACCTCCAGCAGGCGTCGGCCGCACAGGAGCGCGCGCAGATCCTCCAGGCTCGCTCCGATTACCTCGCGCCCGGCGCGATCCGCGACACGCTCTTCCAGCTCGGCGAGAGCCCGATCCAGCCCGACCCGATCACGAACGCCGTGAGCGCGGACTACCAGGAGCGGATCTCGGCGGCCGCGTCCGAGATCCAGACGGCCGCGCAGCAGTCCGTCGAGCAGTACCGGAAGATCGCCGCCCTCCAGCCGAAGGACCCGAGCGTCCAGCTCGAGCTCGCGTCGGCCGCCCAGTCGGCCCAGGACTACCCGACCACCGTCGCCGCCTACAAGGCGTTCCTGAAGCTCGCCCCGGAAGATCCGTTCGCTCCGGAGGTGCGCCGGGCCCTGAAGCAGTTGCAGCAGCAGTTGAAGCGGTTGGGCTCGACCGGCTGAGTCGTCCGGCCGTGCGCCTCACGGTTGGCGAATCCCGTCGCGCGCACGAAGGTTAGACTCGCCTCCCGTGAGGCTCGTCGTACTCGTCGCAGTCGCGTGCGCAGCGGCACTCGTGGTGACGCTCTCCGGCTGCGGCACGGGCGGGTACACGAGCTCGGGCAGCCAGGGATCGGGCAAGAAGCTGTTCGTCCAGTCCTGCGGCGGCTGTCACACGCTGGCTGATGCCGGAACGAGCGGCTCGATCGGGCCGAACCTGGACGACGCGTTCGCGCAGGCGCGCGAGGCCGGGATGACGTCGGACACGTTCACCCAGGTCGTAGCGACCCAGATCAAGTACCCGATCACGGATACCTCGACGGGGGCGCCGGGCATGCCTCCCGTCGACCAGACGCTCCCGTCGTGCGGCGACGTCGACGGTCCCGGGTTCTGCGTCGACGACCAGGGTCAGGCTGTCCAGGACATCGCGAAGTACGTCGGCTCGGTCGCCGGGACCGGCGTCACCGCGGAGAAGCCGACGGACGGGAAGACGATCTTCACCACGAACTGCGGTTCGTGCCACACGCTGGCCGACGCGGGCACGTCGGGGAACGTCGGGCCGAATCTCGACGCGGCGAAGCCGACGCGCGACAAGGTGGTCACACAGGTGACGAACGGCGGCGGGGCGATGCCGCCGTTCAAGGGCAAGCTGGACGATCAGCAGATCCAGGCCGTCGCGGACTACGTGTCGTCCGTCGCCGGCAAGTAGACCGCCGCCGAGCCTCCGCGGTCGAGATCGACCACGACGTGCGTCACGGGCAGGTCGTAGCGGGCGCGGATCGACTCGACGACGCCACGCTCGAGCCAGTTCGACTTTCCGAGCGGATGGGTCGAGATCACGATCTCGTTCGGCTCGAAGGTCCTCACGGCGTCGTCGACGGCCACGAGCGGGTCTCCGTCACCCACCTCGCCGTGCGCGTCGATCCCGACCGACTCGAGACGGGCCAACGTGTCGTCGAGACGCTGCTGCGCAGCCGCGCGGGCGGGATCTTCGTCCGAGGTGAACGTCCGCAGCCGTGAGTTGAGAGCGGGGCAGACGACGCGAAAGTGCGTCTGCTGGCTCAACGCGAGCGTGCTGATCGTGCTCAGGAGCTCCTCGCCCGCGACCGTCTCGTTCGCGACCACGAGGACGCGTCGTCCACCGTCGCTCTCGAGCGGCGCCACGTGCGTGCGCTCGGGCGCAGGGCCTCGCTGGCGAAGGTAGACGGCGACGGCGGCAGCCGACAGCCCGAGGAAGGTGAGGAAGCCGAGCGCCGTCGAGATCCACGCTGCGAGCACGATGAGCGCGAAGGCGCCGATCGTGATCAGGAGGAATCGGAACGCCGCTTCCTCGCTGCGAAACGGGCTCTCCATCGCGGTACCCTCCTAGATCAGGTAGACGGTCGAGTACACGACGATCCACATCACGTCGACGAAGTGCCAGTAGATCCCGGGCAGCTCGACTCCGTGGTGGTGCTCCGGCGAGTAGTGGCCGCGGAAGCCGCGGATGATCACCATCAAGAGCAGGCTGAGCCCGACGGCGACGTGCGCGCCGTGGAGACCGGTGAGGCCGAAGAAGACCGACGCGAACGCCCCGTCACCGGTGTTGAAGCCCACGTTCAGGTACTCGACGACCTGCGTGCAGAGGAACGCGAGCCCCATCAGGAAGGTGAGCACCATGCCTGCGAGGAACGCCTTGCGCTCGCCGCGCTTGATCGACTGGAGCGCCCAGTGCATCGTGAAGCTCGAGGTCACGAGGATGCAGGTGTTCACGCCCGCGACGAAGACGGGGAACTCGTACGGAGCCGGAGGCCACTCGTCCGGCGCGCTCGGATTGACGACGCGCACGAAGAAGTAGGCGGCGAAGAACGACCCGAAGAGCATGATCTCCGAGCCGATGAAGAGGAGCATCCCGAGCGTCCTCGGATCGACGCGGGAGCTCTGGTTCGCGGGCGGCGGACCGTGGTGGTCGTCGTGCTGGCCGTGGAGCGGCTCGGCGTGAGACGTCATGCGAGCGCTCCCACGCGCTCTTCGGCCACGACGTGCTGCACCGGCAAGCCCGTCTGCGAGCGCAGGCGGCCCACGAGGTCACGGCGGAGCCACCCCGACCGCTCGCCCGGGAACGTCGAGACGATGATCTCGTCCGTCCGGTCGTCTTCGACCGCTTCCAGCGCGGCCACGAACGGATCCGGATGGGCGATCTGCCCGTGGACGTCGAGACCGTCGGAGCGAAGCAGCGAGAGCGCGGCACGGAGCCTGCGCTCTGCCTCGGGGTGCTCGCCGCGCGCCGGATCGCTCTGCGGGCAGACGATGAGGAAGCTCGCGGCTCCCTCGTCCGCGCGTGCGCGGATCCGGTCGAGGAGCGGCTCGTCGAGCACGGTCTCGTTCGCGACGACCAGGACGTTGGCGGCTGCCCGGCCGCTGACGTCCGAGACGACGTGCTCGACCGGACGGTCGCCGGCGGCCTTGCGGATCGCGCCGAGGAGGTTCTTGCGGAGCCAGCCCGAGGTCGTCTCGGGATGCGTGCAGACGACGACCTCCGTCGATCTCCTCGGCTGCGAGCATGTCCCTCACCGCGGTGAGCGGGTCGTCGTCGAACACACCGCCTTGCGCCGGGATGCCCGCGAGCCTCAGCGAGGCGAGCACGCGATCGAGCCGGCGTCCCGCCGCCGCGCGGCGCGAGTCCCGGTAGACGACGTACCCCTCGCGAGGCGGCGTCACGGGCGCGACGACGACGACCCTGATCGGGCCCTGCTCGGCGCGCCTGCGGAGGGTGTCGACGAGCTCGTCACCCACGAGGGTCTCGTTGGCGACGACCAGGACCGAGGTCGCGTGCTCGGTCACGCGTGCACCTCCTCGGCCTCCTTGGCCTCCTGGGCCTCCTTCGTCGGGCTCAGCACCGCGTGCCGGGCGCCGGGCACGCCGTACTCGTACGGCCCGCCGACGACCTGCGGGATCTCGTCGAAGTTGAAGATCGGGGGCGGCGACGTCACCTGCCACTCGAGGGTGCGCGCGTGCCACGGGTTCGCCGGAGCGATCGGACCGCGCGACCAGCTCGTGACCATGTTGTAGACGAAGACGATGAACGACGCTCCGAGCGTGAAGGACGCAATCGAGATGAAGAGATTCATGTTCCCGAAGGCCTCGTCGTAGTCGAAGACGCGCCTCGGCATCCCGCGCAGCCCGACGTAATGCATCGGGAAGAACGTCGCGTTGAAGCTCACGAACGTGAGCCAGAAGTGCCACTTCCCGAGCGTCTCCGAGTACATGCGCCCGGTCATCTTCGGGAACCAGTAGTAGACGCCGGCGTAGATCGTGAACACCGAGCCGCCGAAGAGCACGTAGTGGATGTGCGCCACGATGAAGTACGTGTCCGAGGCCGCGATGTCGATCGGGACCGAGCCGAGGTAGACCCCCGACAGGCCGCCGATCACGAACATCGTCACGAAGCCGAGCGCGAAGAGCATCGGCGTCGTCAGGTGGATCCGGCCTCGCCACAGCGTGGCGGTCCACGAGAACACCTTGATCCCCGTCGGGATGGCGATCAGGAGCGTCGTGATCATCATCGGGACGCGCAGCCAGTCCGCCATCCCGGCGACGAACATGTGGTGCGCCCACACCGAGAAGCCGAGGACGAGGATGCCCATGAGCGACAGCGCCATGAGGCGGTAGCCGAAGATCGGCTTGCGCGACATCGTCGAGATGACCTCGGACACGATCCCGAAGCCGGGCAGCATCATGATGTAGACGGCCGGGTGGCTGTAGAACCAGAAGATGTGCTGGTAGCCGAGCACGTAGCCGCCGCCCTCCGGGATGAAGAAGCTCGTGTGCATGATCCGGTCGAACATCACGAAGAACTGCGAGCCGGCGATGAACGGCGTCGCGAGGACGACCAGCAGCGAGGTCGTGAAGTTCGCCCAGACGAGGAGCGGCATGCGCCAGAAGGTCATGCCCGGCGCTCGCATCGTGATGATGGTCACGAGGAAGTTGAGCGCCGTCATGATGCTCGACGCCCCGGCCCACTGGACGCCCATGTTGAAGAAGGTCTGACCGAGCGGCTGGCCCTCCGAGAGCGGCGCATAGCCGGTCCATCCGGCACCGAACGCGCCGCCGGGAGCAAGGAAGCTGGACACGAACATGATCCCGGCGATCGGCAGCAGCCAGAAGGAGAGGGCGTTCAGGCGCGGGAACGCCATGTCGGGCGCGCCGAGCATGAGCGGGACGGCGAAGTTCGCAAGGCCCGCGAACGCCGGAATGATGAAGAGGAAGATCATCAGCGTCGCGTGCACCGACACAAGGCCGTTGAACGTCTGCGAGTCGACGAACTGGAGCCCTGGCTGGGCGAGCTCGGCACGGAAGAACATCGCCATGAGCCCACCGATCGTGAAGAAGACAAACGTCGTGACCAGGTACTGGATCCCGATCACCTTGTGGTCGGTGTTGACGCGGAAGTAGTCCTTCCATGAGTACGCGCCGTGACCCGAATGATCCTCGGGCTGCGTCGGTCGGCCCGAGATGTAGTGGAGCCAGTAGTCGAACGACCCGATTCCGGCGAGGAAGAAGATCGGCGCCATAACCATCGCGCCGACGACGAGGATCACCTCGGTGTTCCACAGCGGATCCCAGCCCCACCAGGCGCGGAGAAGGAGAACGAGCAGCATCCCGAGCACGAAGCCGAGTCCCGCCATCCATGCACCACGCAGGAGGCCGGGACCGAAGAACAGCCTCCACGTCGAGCCGTGAGGCGGCTCGAAGTGCGCCGGGTACTGGTGAATGTCCTGCTCTGGATGCGTCGCCGTCACGCGCGCTGCTCCTCGATCCACTTGTCGAATTCCGCCTGCGTCACGACACGGGCCTTAGCGCGCATGGTCGCGTGGCCGAGGCCGCAGAGTTCGGCGCAGATGACGGCGAACTCACCGGTGCGGGTCGGCGTGACGTTGACGTGGGTCTCGATTCCCGGAACGGCGTCCATCTTCTGGCCGAACTGCGGCACCCAGAAGGAGTGCAGGACGTCGACGGCCTCCATCGTGAACTGCGCCTGCCGGCCGACGGGGAGCACGAGCTCGCCGGACTTGACGCCACCGTTGTCCGGATACTCGAACTTCCACGCGAACTGCTGGCCGATCGCCGTGACCTGCAGCGCGTTGTCGCTCGCCTTTCCGTTTTCCGAGAGCACGAAGGCGCTCACGATCCCAAGCGCGATGACGAGGATCGGCCGGCACCGCCGTCCAGACGATCTCGAGGCCGGTGTGCCCGTGGATCGGCGGGCCCTCCGCGTCGTCGTCGGCTGGCACCCGCCACTTCCACACCGAGAAGAGGACGACAGCAGCCACGAGCGAGAAGATCACGATCGAGATCACGGTCGCGAACCAGTAGATGTTCTGGATCCGGTCGAACTCCTCGCTGGCCGAGGTCGGAAGCCATTGGAAGAGGACGGCCACCAGCGTGACGGCAACGCCGATCACCAGGCCGATCGCGACCAGCTGCACGATCCCCTTGCGCACCGGGGCCGAGCCTACTCAATGCGCTGGCCGTCGTGGTGCCGAACCGCGCACCCTCCGCGTGCGAACAACGTGCGTCCGTCGATCCATCCACCAAGGAGGCACGTGTGAACCGTTTGACCTACGCAGTGGTGGCCCTCGTCGCCGCGCTGACCGTGCTCGCTGTGGGAGTGGTCTCCGCGACCGCCGGCTCGTCGCGGTCCCAGCCCGCCGCCATGCCCCACTCCCACGCCACGACCGCTCAGGGCGGCCTGACGCAGTCCGATCTGCGCTCGCTGCTCGGCCGGCAGCTCGGTGAGCACGCGGCACTGGCGATGAATGCAACGAACCTCGGCCTGATCGGCTCGCCCGCCTTTCCGGCGGCCGTGAAGGCTCTCGACCGCAACTCGGTCGCGCTCTCCCAGTCGATCGCCGCCGTGTACGGAAAGCCGGCCGGCAAGGCGTTCCTGGACGGGAAGTTCCAGTGGCGCGCCCACATCGGCTTCTTCGTCGACTATACGGTCGCGACGGCGAAGAAGGACAAGGCCGGCCAGGCCAGGGCCGTCGCAAACCTGAAGCGCTACACGGTCGCCCACGGCAAGCTGCTCGGAGGTGCGACGGGCCTGCCCCCGAAGGCTGTCACCGCCGACCTGCTCCAGCACGTGCTCGAGCTCAAGGCGCAGCTGGATGCCTATTCCGGCAAGCAGTACGCAAAGGCCGCCGCCCTCTACCAGGACGCCTACGCGCACATGTTCATGACGGCCGATCTGCTCGCAGGCGCGATCGCCAAGCAGAAGGACCTGCCCAAGTAGCACACGACGTCGAGGGGCCGGGCACGCCGGCCGGCCCCTTGGCGATCCGGGTCACGGCGCGGCTATCGTGGAGCGCTGCCAGGCGCTCTTCGTGCATCGAACCGTGAAATTTACTCTCGCCGTCGTCATCGCATCGCTCGCCGTCGCCGTTCTCGTCGGCGCCGTCGTGCACGACGCGCGGCCCGCAGCGACGAAAGCGGGCGTCCCGAGGGACGTCCAGGCACGTCAGGCGGGACGGCCGGTCGAGCTCGCGTTCGGCGGTGACGTCCACTTCGAGGGGACGATCGGAGCGGAGCTTCGCGCCGCGCCCGACCTCGTCCTCGCGTCCATCAGCCCGGTGCTTCGTCGCGCCGACCTGGCCGTCGTGAATCTCGAGACAGCGATCACGACGCACGGGGCGCCGACGGCCAAGACGTTCACCTTCCGAGCGCCGCCGAGCGCCTTCGCCGCGCTCTCGGCCGGGGGTGTGGATGTCGCGTCGATGGCCAACAACCACGGTCTCGACTACGGCGAGGCCGGCCTCCGCGACTCGCTCGCCGCCGCGCGCCGCTACCGCTTCCCGGTCGTCGGGATCGGGCTGAGCGCGGAACAGGCGTATCGCCCGTTCCGGCGCACGATCAACGGGCAGCGCATCGCGCTCATCGGCGCCACCCAGGTGCTCGACGACGAGCTGATCTCGGCGTGGACCGCCGGTCCCGGCAAGCCCGGGCTCGCGTCCGCGAAGGACGTCCCGAGGCTCGTGCAAGCCGTGCGCCAGGCGCGAGCGACCTCCGACACGGTGGTCGTCTTCCTGCACTGGGGCGTCGAGCTCCAGCAGTGCCCTTCCCCGGATCAGCGCGCGCTGGCGAGAGCGCTCGTCGCTGCAGGCGCCGACGTCGTCGTCGGTGGCCACGCGCATCGCGTGCAGGGGGCGGGTCGCCTGGGCAAGGCGCTCGTCGGCTACGGCCTCGGAAACTTCGTCTGGTACGGGACGAGCGAGCTCTCGACCCAGACCGGCGTCCTGCTCGTCACGGTCGACGGCCGGAAGGTCCTCGGCTACCGCTGGGAGCCCGCTCGCATCGTGGACGGGACGCCGCGGCCGCTCGTGGGCTCGGAGCGGCGCGCGCAGATCGCGTCGTGGCGCTCCCTGCGCGGATGCACCGGCCTGAAGCCCTGAGAGCGGGGCTACACTGGCGCGTCGCGGGCCGTTAGCTCAGTTGGTAGAGCAGGGGACTCTTAATCCCAAGGTCGAAGGTTCGAATCCTTCACGGCCCATGTCGCGCCGCGTCGTAGAGCCAAATCCGCACGGGTCAGGTTGTGCAGGAGGAGTCAGGTTTGGCCGTGCGGTGCCTACCTGGGCGAGCCCGGGGCCCTGGCGTGAGCCGGAGACCAAGCTTGGTCGCGGTCATGGGCTTGTGATCATCCGCGCCCTGACCGAGGTCGAGATCGACGCCGCGGGGACTAGCCTGGACCTCCGCATGCGCCTACGGCTGAGCACCTCGTGACGTCGAGGCGTCGCAATGGCCGAGCACACTCGCGCATGAGAGCACGCCCCTGTTCTGCGGTCTCCAGCGAGAGTCACCGTGCGCCGCCCCGGTGGAACGTTTCGTGCGCGAGGCGAGCATTCTGTCCACCCGATAGTCACTTCGCACTCCATGTCGACGAGCGTCCCGCGCCAAGTCGATCTGGCTGCGAGTGACTACAATCGGCCCGCCGTGCTGGATCCTTTCGTCGGCGGCTGGGAGCGGAGGTAAGTGGCCGATCGCTTTGTACTGAGCCCTGCTTCGGGCCTTGCGGTCCCCTCGTCGTTTGCCCGTCCGCTCTCCCTTCCGGCCACAAGCGTTGAGGTCGCGCAGTTCGTCGCACTGCGCGCGGCTGCCTGCGTGGGAGCTGAATATTCAAATCTCGCTTTGCTCAACCCTGAAGACGGCTCCTTGCGGCTCTTTCACAGCCCGTTTCTCGACTCGGAATTGGAGGCTAAGTACACCGATGTCCCACTCGATGCGGCATACCCCATCGCCGCCGCTGCCCGCGAGGGGCGCGTTGTCCTCCTTCCTGATCTGGCTTCGTACGAGAAAGAGTTCTCTGGACTGAGGGCCGACACAGCCGCAGCCGGTGTTCAAGCGACGGCCTCGTTGCCTCTCTACCGCTTTAACGGCACTCTGCTCGGAGCGATTGGTTTCGCATGGGGCGACCCGATGGTTTTTAGCCCCAAACTCGAGGCCGCCCTGAGAGCCGTGGCACACCTGTGTGTCGAGACAGTCGAGCGCGCCGAGCGCTATGACGCGGATCACGAACTGATCGTGGCGCTACAGGACAGGTTGCTTCCCAGCCTTCCGGTGCTCGCGGGGGTACAGGCATCGGCGCGATACCTCACGTCCGGATACGAGGCAACTGTCGGCGGCGACTGGTACGAAGGACTACTCCTTGGCTCGGGAAGAGCGGCCTTCATCGTTGGTGACGTGGTCGGTCATGGCATCACAGCCGCCGCTGACATGGCGCTGATCCGGGGGATGATCAGCGCGTTACTCCACGCCCAAGTCCCACCATCGCAAATCTTCACTGAGTTGACGGATCTCCTCAGTCGGAGCGCTTCACCTCTCATGGCGACCGCCGCGCTTGTCGTCGTGGATGTGCCTGCGTCGACCATTAGCTACGCGACGGCCGGGCACCCGCCGCCGATGCTTCGGCTCTCTGACGGCACGGTCACGTTGCTCGACGACGCAAACGGGACAATGGTCGGCGTTTCAAGCGACCTGCCCCGCACGGCACGTACAGCCCCGTTTCCTCTTGGGGCGCGGCTCCTGGTGTACACCGACGGCCTGATCGAACGTCGCGATCGGCCGATTGACGAAGGAATTCACCAAGCAGCAGCGCACCTAGCCGGAATCCCGGCGCACCTTGAACCAGCGCAAGTCATCGAGTCGCTGATCGAGGCACTAATTGGCGGCACGACGACGGACGACGATGTCGCAGTCCTTGTCGTGGAACACCGCGACGAGGCTTCCAACTAGCGCCCTCGCGTACGCGATCTGCGCTTTCGTCGACTAGAAGCCGTGAGGGATCGCGGCGGCGAGCGAGGCGTGAGTTCCCGACGACGAGCTACACCACACAGGAGGCGGTCGGTAGCCATCGAAGGATGCTGGCGCGGCCGGGTCGGCTCATGGCGTCCTCGTTCTTCCCCTCTCCCCTGAGGGCGAGGATTGGGTTGCCGGCCCGGCCGCGATCGTCGGGCGCCGGACGGGCTAGTCGTCGTCCTTCTCGCCCTTGTCCTTCGACTTCCCCGAGACGCACTTGCCGAACGCGTTCTTCAGGTTGTGATTCGTCCCGTACTTCTTGGCGAAGGTCTCGGCTCCCATGGACGCGCGTTCCGACTTGCAGGCCTTCGCGGCCCCACCGGACTTCTCGTCCTTGTCGTCGTCGTCCTTCTCATCCTTCTCGTCGTTCTCATCTTTCGACGCGGCCGAGACGCACTTCCCGAAAGCGTTGTGCAGCTTGGCGCTGGTGCCGTACTTCTTCTGGAATGCGGCGGCGCCCATGGACGCGCGCTCCGCCTTGCAGGCCTTCACGGCGCTCTTGTGGCTCTGCGCCGCAGTGCCGGACTTGGGCTTCTCGTTGCTCGACGCGGTGGCGTACGCCGCCGGAACGGCAAGAATCACGACGAGCCCGGCAGCGACGAACCACTTCTTCATTGGAGCTCCCCTATGGCAGTGTGTCCGATCCCCTCTGGTGGAATGATGGTCCACGACGCCCGATTTTGCGAGTGATTCGACAGTTCCGGTCGGGTGGACGCGAATTGACGACCGCCACTTGCGGTCTCGGATCGCGACATTCGTAGGCTTCGTCGCGTGAAGGTGTTCACCGTCGTCGGGAACCGCCCGCAGTTCATCAAGGCGGCGCCGCTGTCTGCTGCGCTGCGCGAGGCGGGCGTCGACGAGGTCGTCCTGCACACGGGCCAGCACTGGTTTCACACGATGTCCCAGGTCTTCTTCGACCAACTCGGCCTCGACGAGCCCCGCCACCGGCTCGACCTCCACACCTCCGACCCGGACGCGATGCAGCCGGCGATCGCGGAGAGGATCGCCGCCGAGTCGCCCGACATCGTCCTCGTCTACGGCGACACGAACTCGACGCTGGCCGGCGCACGCGCCGCGACGGACGCGTCGATCCCGCTCGCGCACGTCGAGGCAGGTCTGCGCAGCGGCGACCTGGACATGCCGGAGGAACACAACAGGATCGAGACGGATCGACTGGGCTGGCTCCTCTTCTGCCCGGACGACCGCTCGCGGCGGACGCTCGAAGGCGAGGGTGTGATGGGCCGGATCTACGTCGTCGGCGACGTCATGGCGGACGCGACCCGGCTCTTCGCCCCCGTCGCACGAGCAGCGTTCCCCGTGCCTCACCCTCCCGGCTCGTACGTCGTCGTCACGATCCACCGCCAGGCGAACGTGGCGCAGCCACGCCTCGGGAGCATCGTGGAGGGGCTGAACCGGATCGAGGAGATGGTCGTCTTCCCCGTGCACCCTCGGACGCGCGCGCGCATGCAGGAGGAGCGACTCACGCTCGGAGACCATGTCCGGCTCATCGAGCCCCTCAGCTACCTCGAGCTCGCCTCCCTGGCCTCCCAGGCGAGGGTCGTCGTCACCGACTCGGGCGGGCTGCAGAAGGAGGCCTACTGGTACGGAGTCCCGTGCGTCACCGTGCGACCGTCGACCGAGTGGGTGGATACGGTCGCGGTCGGAGCGAACGTGCTCGTGGACGCCGACCCCATAGCCCTCGCGGACGCAGTCGCCGGCGCGACGATGCCGGCCGGCCGGCCGGTGCTCTACGGGGACGGCCACGCGTCCGAACGGATCGCGCAGGTGCTCGCCGCTACGATCCCGAGCCGATGAAGCACGACGTTGCCATCATCGGCGCCGGCTACGTCGGCCTCCCGCTTGCACGCACGTTCGCCGACGCCGGCAAGCACGTGCTGCTCGTGGACGTCGACGCGGATCGCGTCGAGCAGCTGAACGCGGGCGAGAGCTACATCGAGGACGTTCCCACGGAGGTGCTGAAGCCGCTCGTCGACGCGCGCCTCGTCACCGCGACCACGGACTACGACGAGCTGCGCGAGGCCGACGCGATTCTGGTGGCGCTCCCGACGCCCCTCTCGCGCCAGCGCGAGCCCGACCTGCGAATCCTCGTGTCGGCCGCCGAGTCGATCGCGACGCGCCTGCGTGCGGGCCATCTCGTGATCCTCGAGTCGACGACCTACCCGGGCACGACGCGGGAGCAGGTGCAGCCGATCCTCGAGGCGGGGAGCGGCCTCACGGCCGGCAAGGACTTCCACCTCGCGTTCTCCCCCGAGCGCGTCGACCCCGGTCGCGAGGACTGGACGACGAAGACCGTGACCAAGGTCGTGGGCGGCATCGACGCCGCCTCGACCGCTGCCGCCGTCGAGCTCTACTCGGCCGCGATCGACAACGTCCACCCCGTCTCGTCCCCCGAGGCGGCGGAGCTGACGAAGCTCCTCGAGAACATCTTTCGCTCGGTCAACATCGCGCTCGTCAACGAGCTCGCGCAGCTCTGCGACCGGATGAACATCGACGTGTGGGAGGTCATCGAGGCCGCCGCGACGAAGCCGTTCGGATTCATGCCGTTCAAGCCGGGGCCGGGCCTCGGGGGCCACTGCATCCCGATCGATCCCTTCTACCTCACGTGGAAGGCGCGCGAGTTCGGCTTCTACACCGAGTTCATCGAGCTCGCCGGGAAGGTGAACGAGTCGATGCCGTACCACTGTCGCTCGGTGGTCTCCCAGGCGCTGAACCACGCCCGCCAGCGCTCGCTCAAGGGCTCGAAGATCCTCGTCCTCGGCGTCGCCTACAAGCCGGACATCTCGGACACGCGCGAATCACCGGCGATCAAGCTGATCAGCCTGCTCCACAACGCGGGCGCCGACGTCCACTACCACGACCCACATGTGCCCTCGTTCGCGGAGAACGGCGTCGCGATGAGCTCGGTCGCGCTCGAGCCCGGCGCCTACGACTGCGTGGTCGTCGTGACGAACCATTCCGGCATCGACTACGAGCAGCTCGTCGAGGATGCCGACCTCGTGGTCGACCTCCGCAACGCGACCGGCAGGAACGGCACGCAGTCGGACAAGGTCTGGAAGCTGTGAGCGTCCGGGTCGGGCAGGCCGGCCTCGGAGAGTGGGGAAAGAATCTCGCGCGCAACTTCGCCGACCTGGCCGACGCTCACCTGGCTCAGCGACCCGGCCGAGGGCAAGGACGCGGAGTTCCAGAGCCGGTACCCGCACGCCCGCTGGGCGTCGAGCTTCGACGAGATGCTCGCCGACGCGGGGCTGGACGCGGTCGTCATCGCGACTCCCGTGCCCTCCCACTACGAGCTCGCGAAGCGCGCGCTCGAGGCCGGCAAGCACGTGTTCGTGGAGAAGCCGCCCGCGATGACGAGCGACGAGATCGACGAGCTGGTCGACCTCGCCGAAGCGCGCGACCTCGTGCTCATGCCGGGTCACCTGCTGCTCTACCACCCGGCCGTCGTCAAGCTGAAGCAGCTGGTCGACGACGGCGAGCTCGGCGACGTGCTCTGCGTCTACGGAAACCGACAGAACCTCGGTCGCATCCGGCCGTACGAGAACGCTCTCTGGTCGCTCGGCGTGCACGACCTCTCGGTGATCCTCCACCTCCTCGACGAGGATCCCGTCGATGCGATCGCGCTGGGCCGCGACTTCCTCCAGCCGGGCGTCGAGGACGTCGTCTTCTGCTACCTCCGCTTCCCGTCCGGGCGCATCGCGCACATGCACCTCTCGTGGCTCGACCCGCACAAGATGCGGAAGATGACCGTGGTCGGGACCGAGAAGATGGCCGTCTTCGACGACATGGAGCTCGATCGCAAGGTCACCGTGTACGAGAAGGCGCCGTGGAAGCCCGTCGACACCTACGGCGAGTGGCAGACGCGCACGGGCGACATCCACATCCCGAAGATCGCGACCGACGAGCCGCTCAAGCTCGAGTGCCGGCACTTCCTGTCGCTGGTCGAGGGCGACGGGGACCGCGTGCGCGTCGCGCGCGACGGAGCGCGCGTCGTGCGCGCGCTGGACATGCTCACGACCTCGCTCCGTGGCGGCTGAGGTCCACCCGAGCGCGACGGTCTACCCGGGAACGCTGCTCGGGGAGGGCGTGAAGGTGCTCGAGAACGCCGTCGTCGGCAAGCAGCCCTCCCTGTCGCCTCGTTCGACGGCCGCGCGTGAGCCGCTACCGCCGACCGAGATCGGCGACGGGACGATCGTCTCCACGGGAGCCATCGTCTTCGCGGGCTCTCGGATCGGCGCGCGGGTGATCCTCGGGGACCAGTCCTGCGTCCGCGAGCGCGTGACGATCGGCGACGACGTCGTGCTCGGCCGCGGCTCCCTCGTCGAGAACGACACGACGATCGGGGCGCTGACCAAGATCCAGGCGGAGGCGTACATCACGGCCTACTCGACGCTCGAGGACAACGTCTTCATCGCACCCTGCGTGGTCACGACGAACGACAACTTCATGGGCCGAACGGAGCAGCGCCACGCGCTGATGAGGGGGCCGACCATCCGGCGCGGCGCTCGCGTGGGCGGCGGAGCGATCCTCTGTCCCGGGATCGAGATCGGCGAGGAGGCGTTCGTCGGCGCCGGCGCGGTCGTGACGAAGGACGTGCCCCCGCGGGTCATCGTCGTCGGCAACCCGGCGCGCGTCCTGCGCGATGTGCCCGACGACGAGCTGCTCTAGCCCTTGATGATCGCGAGCCGGTAGCGCGTCGCGCCCGGGCTCGACATGCGCACCTGCACGTAGTACGTCCCGGCGCGCCGGGGGCGGTACGAGAGGTACTGGCGCGAGCCGGTGCGGGCAGACGTGCGAACGCGATAGCGAAAGTCCGCGACCCGCTCCACCGATCGTCCTTGGGGAAGCCAGAACGCGAGGCTCAGGTCGACGCTCGCGTCCGCCCCCGTGAGCCCGACGTAGACCGGTTGGTTCCGGGTCAGGCGGATCGCGTAGACGTCGTCCTGGTCGTCCCAGAAGTCGACGCGCGCCTCAAGCCGGCGGTTCTGTCCGGATACGTGGTAGGCACGAGCGCCGAGGTCGTCGTTCGACTCGTAGAAGTCGCGGCGCGGGATCGGCTTCGACAGCGCGCCGACCGCCGCGGACACGCTCAGCCGGCCCCAGCCCGAGTAGGAGTCGCGGCCGACCGCACACGCGTCGCAGCCGGTCTCCGGGTCCAGGTCGATCGCGCTGGACTGGAGGATCTTCGTGACTTGCTCCGGACGAAGCGTGGGTCGCAAGCTCAGCAGGACGGCCGCCGCGGCGGACACCTGCGGGGCGGCGAACGACGTCCCCTGCGCCTCCCGAAACTCCTCGGGCCCACAGCTCGAGTACCCCTGATCGGAACAGCTGGGGAAGCGAGCGGTCAGCGGGCGGGGAAGGATCGAGAGGATCTCGAGACCCGGCGCCGCGAGGTCGTTGTAGATGAAGTCGCGGTTGGAGAACGAGGGGATGCCGCCGGTGTCGTCCATCGCGCTCACGCCGAGGACGTGCGGAAGCGCCGCCGGGTAGCTCGCGTACTTCCACGGGCTCGTCGGCGCCTGGTCGGAGTTGCCGACCGCCGCGACGACGACGACACCGTTCGAGATCGCGTAGGCGACGGCGTCGGCCTCGAGGCGTGAGTACGTGTCACGGTCGGGATCGAGCGGGTCCCGGATACCGCCGAGGCTCATGTTGATCACGCGCGCCCCGTTGTCGACCGCCCAGCGGATGGCGCGGGCCTCCGCGTCGACCGGGATCGTGCGCGACTTGGTCACGACCTTCGCGATGAGGAGCTCGGACGAGGGCGCGAGGCCCGCGATGCCGATTCCGTTGTCGACGCCCGCCCCGATGAGACCGGCGACGAACGTGCCGTGGCCGAGCGTGTCCACCCGCGCGGAGCCACCGACGAAGCTCTTCGCGTCGAGGATCCTGCCGGCAAGGTCGGGATGGCCCGCGTCGACGCCGGAGTCGATGACCGCGACCGGGATCGGCTCGAACGCCGGCAGCGTGATCCACGGGGCGTAGAACCCGCTGTACGAGAGGTACCACTGCTTGGGCACGAGCGGATCGCTCGGCGTGAAGGCGAGCTGACGCGTGATAACGGGCTCGACGTAGCGCACACCGGAGATCCCACGGAGCGAGACGCCGGCGGGCTTGTCCACGACCAGTGCGGGGATCGGCTTCAAGCTGCGCGCGTGCGTGCCGGTCCGCCGCTCCACGGCCGCCGCGACGACGTCCGCCTTCGCGCCGGGCGCGAGACCGACGGCGACCCGGGCGGCGACGGCGCGGCCCGGTACCGCGAGGGAGACCGCAACGAGCGCGACGACGAGCGCGATCCGCCTCATCCGCTCACCTGCACGACGGGAGACGTGCCGGCTGCGAATGCCGCGCTCGCGGTGCTCCGAGCGCGGTAGCTCCCGGGCGGGACCGTCGCGTCGAGCTCGAGCCTGAACGCGCCTGCGCCGTTCACGGCGACCTCTCCGACGAGCGCCCAGGCCGTGCCCTTCCTGCGCTCGACGGCGAGGACGGCGCCGGGGAGCTTCGGCTTGACCGTTCCCGTGAGGACACCAGGCTCGGCGGCGCTCGGACGGGCGAGCGTCAGGCGCGGCGCGACCTGCACGAGCAGCGCCGGTGAGGCGCCGCCCTCCGTCTGGAGGCGGTACCTCGTCGTCCGCACCGGTTTCACGTCGAAGGTGACCGTGCCGGCGGCGTCGGGGGTGAGCGTCGTCACGGACGACCACGCCGTACCGTCGGGAGAAGACGCGAGCCCGAGGGTCTCGAGACCTCTCCCCACCCCGGTGAGACGAGCGCTCGACCCGAAGACGATCGCTCCTATCGCGGGACGGTCGAGCCTGAGCACGCCGATCGTCAACCACGTCGAGCGCAGGCCGAGCGCGGAGCGAACGACCGTGGCGGGAACCTGCTCGGGCCCTGCCGTGGTCTCGACCGTGACGGAGCGGATGCGACCGGACGGCGTCGCGTTGCCCTTGACGTCGGTGACTCGCGCCTCGGCGCCGAGCTTCGCCTGCACCGTCCGCGCGCCGAGCAGCACCGGCCCCCAGCGGTAGTACGGCGAGATCTTGTCCCACGGATCGGGCCGCGACACGAGATACGGGACGCTGAGCCCGAACACGTCGGCGGCGCTGGCCGTCTTGCCTCCCGACGTCGAGAAGTAGTACGTCGTCGCGACCTTGCCCCGGTACAGGACGACCTGCCCGGTCGTGTCGGTCACGGCCTTCGTCGTCGACGGCTTCTCACCCGCCACACCGAGATACACCTGGCTGCGCACGTCGGAGTAGAGATCGAACGGCTTTCCCTTGACGAGGCTCGCGAGCGCGTACGAGCGAGCAGCGACCGCCTGGGACTTGAGCGCCTCGGCGGGCCAGCTGTATGGCATCTCCCCCGCGACGACGCCCTGGAGGTAGCTCTCGAGCGCGACGACGTTCACGACTCGGAGGAAACCCGCCTGCGGGACGAGCTCGAGCTTGCCGCGGTAGAGGCGGCCGTCCAGCGCGAGCGCTGCCTTCTTGGCGGGCCGAAAGACGAGCGGCTGGATCGCCTGAGCCGAGCCCGCCTTGGAGGGGATGGAGAGATCGGGGCGAACCGTGAGCGCTCCTTTGGGGAGCGGGTACGCCGCTCCCGTCGCGTCGACGGCAGTGAACGGCAGGGCCGACGAGATCGTCACCGCGCGGCGGCCTTCGGCGAGGAGGACGCGCACTTCCTTCCTGCCCGCCTTCCCGAGCTCGGTGCCGGTGTAGTAGTGAGCGAGGATCTGGTCGTACGTGCGACCTGCGAGCGCCTGGCCGTATGCGCCGTACTGACTCATACCGACGCCGTGCCCGTAGCCGCGCCCGGACACGAGGAAGACCGCTTCGCCGTAGGCAGAGGGTGGCGTCTGCTGTCCCGACGCGGATGCGACGGTGACGGTGAGAACGAGGACGGTTGCGGCGACGAGTGCGCGCACGAGGGCTCCAGGGTAGCTCCGCAGCGTTTGCAAATTGTGCACTGGGTTCGGACCTCACTCCGGCGCCAGCTCGATACTCATTCTTCGGCCGATTGCGCCAGGCCTTGAGCGAACGGGCCTATTTCCAGGCAGATTCCTCGACCGGCGCGCGCGCTTTGAGCGGCTCCCACCAATCGCGGTTCTCCTCGTACCAGGTGACCGTCTCCCGTAGGCCGTCCTCGAAGCCGCGAGTCGGCGCCCAGCCCAGCTCCTGCAAGATCTTCGTCGCGTCGAGGAGATAGCGCCGGTCGTGTCCGGGGCGGTCCGGGACGATCTTCTTGAGGGTCTGCGGCTTGCCGGTCAGCTCGAGCACCCGGTCGGCGATCTCCTCGATCGTCGCCTCGACTCCCGAGCCGACGTTGTACGTTTCACCCGCCCGCCCCTCTTTCAGCACGAGGTCGATCGCCTCGCAGTGGTCGAGCACGTGCAGCCACTCGCGCTTGTTCTGCGTCGAGGCGTACAGCGGGAGCGGCTCGTCGTCGAGCGCGTTGGTGGTGAACAGCGGGATCACCTTCTCGGGGAACTGGAAGGGGCCGTAGTTGTTCGAGCAGTTCGTGATCGTGATGGGAAGGCCGAAGGTCTCGAAGTACGCGCGAACCGCGTGATCGGCGCCCGCCTTCGACGCGTTGTACGGCGTGCGCGGCCGGTACGGCGAGCCCTCGGTGAACACCTCGTCCGTGTCGAGAGCGAGATCCCCGTACACCTCGCAGGTCGAGACGTGGTGAAAGCGCGCGACGCCCGCGGCACGCGAGGCGTCGAGCATCGTCTGCGTCCCGAGCACGTTCGTCCGGAAGAAGCGCGTCGGGTCGACGACCGCGAGCGAGTTGTGCGACTCGGCGGCGAAGTTGACGACGACGTCGATCTCGTGCTCGCGCAGCGTCGCCTCGGCGAGGTCGCGATCGCAGATGTCTCCCTGGACGAACTCGATGCTCGCCTCCACGCCCGCGAGGCTCTCGCGGTTCCCGGCGTAGGTCAGCAGGTCGTACACGATCACCGAGTCCTGCGGATGGCGCTCGACCCAGTAGTGGACGAAGTTCGAGCCGATGAAGCCGGCGCCGCCGGTGACGAGGAGTCGCACGGCGCGAAGGCTAGCCGTCCATCTCGGCGAGGCACGCGCGGAGCCCGTCTCGCCAGTGCGGAAGCAACGGCGCTCCCGCTCGCTCGCTTCGCAGGACCGAGTACGCGGGTCTCGGAGCCGGACGCTCGAGCTCCGCCGTCGTGATGCGGCGAACCCGGCAGCCGAGGCCCGCCTCGGCGAAGATCGCCTCGGCGAAGTCGGCCCACGTGCAGTCGCCGTCCGCGGCCACGTGCCAGAGCCCTTTCGGCAGGTCGGCGTCCACGAACTCCCGGACCGCTGCGGCGAGATGGCCGACGAACGTCGGGCATCCTCGCTGGTCGTCGACGACCGCGACCTCGTCGCGCTCCGCGCCCAGGCGGAGCATCGTCCGGAGGAAGTTGTGGCCCGTCGAGCCAAAGAGCCACGACGTCCTGACGATCCACGCGTGCGGCCCGGCAGCGGCCTCGCCGTGGAGCTTCGTCCGGCCGTAGGCGGAGGACGGGTTGGGGCCGTCCGACTCGACGTACGGCGAGCGCTTGCGCCCGTCGAAGACGTAGTCGGTGGAGAAGGTGACGAGTGGCGACCGGAGCGCGGCGGCGTGCGCCGTCCCGCCGATGTTCACGGCGGCCGCCCCCTGAGGGTCGTCCTCGGCGCCGTCGACGTCGGTCCACGCAGCCGTGTGCAGAACGAGGTCGATCTCACCGGGCCACGCCGACCGTGGCAGCGGCCCGGTCACGTCCCAGTCGGCGCGCGTGAGCGCGAGGACGTCGTCGTCTGCGAATGCCCGCTCGAGCGCGCGGCCGAGCTGGCCGCCCGCGCCCGTGATCAGGGCTCGACGGCGGCGTCCCGCGCGGACAGGATCGGGGTGCTCGAGCTCCATAGGGATGCGACGCGCGGGTCGTTCCAGGGGACCGTGTGCTCGTCGGGATCGGCCGGGTCGTACTCGACGGTGACGTGGTAGCAGAACAGGATGTCCGTGAGCGCCTCGAAGCCGTGCGCGCGCGAACCGGGGATGTAGACCGCCACCGGGTTGTCCTCGCCGATGTCCTCGGTGAAGGTCTCGCCCGTCTCGCGATCGAGCACGACGACACGGGCCGTCCCGCGCAGGCACGCGAAGAGATCGTCCTGCCCGCGCTCGTGGTAGTGCAGGCCCCGGATCACCCCGGCGCGCGAGAAGGAGACGTTCGTCTGGCGCATCGGCTTCGGCAGGGCGCTGTCGCGGCGAAGCTCGCAGAACCAGCCGCGCTCGTCCTCGAAGCGGCGGAGGGGAATCCTGACGAGGCCGTCGATCACGCGGCGTCACGCTTGTTCGCGCCCGTCTCGTCGATCCGGCGGCCGATGTCCGCGAGGTGCTGCCAGTGCTTGCCGGCGTCCTCCCACCAGCCGCCGACCTCGGTGGCCTCCAGCCTCCCGACCAGCGCGTAGTGGCGGTTCACGTCCGTGATCTCGAGCTCGCCGCGGCCGGACGGGCTCAGCGTGGCGATCACGTCGAACACGTCCGCCGGGTAGCAGTAGAGGCCGACGACTGCCTGCGAGGTCGGCGGTTCGTCGAACCGGAGGTCGACGACGCCCGCCTTCTCGACGATGTCCGCGACCTCGCCCTCGTCGCCGTAGACGACGACTCCGAAGTTCTCGGGGTCGTCGACCTCCTTGACGAAGATCCGCGCGCGGGAGGGGCTCTCGGCCCAGTCGTGAATGCTCGCCGACTGCGCGTACTCGAAGATGTTGTCGCCGAGCACGACCACGAGCGGCGCTCCCGCGGCGAAGTCCCGCGCCATGCCGACGACCTGCGCGATGCCGCCCGGCTCCGTCTGGACCTTGTAGGTGAGATCGAGCTCGAGAATCGGATCGCCGCCGCCGCGTGGAGCAAGCCGGCCGTCGCCGAGGAGATCGATCATCTGCCCCGCGTGGCCCTTCCCCGTGACGAGGAGCACGTCGGTGATCCCGGCGAGCTGGAGGAGCTGGAGCGGGTAGTAGATCATCGGCCAGCTTCCGACCGGCAGCAGGTGCTTGTTCGCGACGCGCGTCAGCTCGCCGAGGCGCGTCGCCTCGCCGCCTGCGCAAATGAGGCCCTTCGGCTGCACGCGGAGATGCTAGAGGCCGGCGGCTACGGCCGTTTTCGCTCGCGCTCGCGCCAGGCGCGCCGAATCGCTGTTTTCCGCTCGTGCACACGGGGTACTGCCCGCACAGCGGCGACCCACACGTAGAGCGTCGCACTGACCACGCCGGCCACGAGCACGAGCAAGCGCTTGGGGTGGAGGGCCAAGAACAGCAGTGCCCGCACGCGAGCGATCGTAGCCGACATACTTCGGAGTCGAGTCGAGGAAAGGTGGTACCAGGAATGGCGAAGACGAAATCGAGCACCGCGCTGTCGACGGACGCGCTGAAGCCGTACGTCCAGCGCGCGATGACGGACCCGGAGCTTCGCGAGGATCTCCTCGCGGCCTTCGTCGCCGCCCGCAGCATCTACGGCCAGATGGCCAAGGGCCGAGGGCTCAAGGGCAAGGCGGAGAAGGTCTCCGAGAAGGACTTCCAGAAGCAGCTCCAGCACCTCGTCGGCGACCTCACGGAGGCGTCCGACAAGCTCAAGAGCGGCGCGAAGAAGAAGGGCCACAAGGGGCGCAACCGCGTCGTCCTCCTCACCGGGGTGACGCTCGGCGTGCTCTACAACCCGTGGACCGGTCAGGCGACGCGCGACTGGATCATGGAGCAGATCGCCGGCGGGAACGGTGACGGGTTCGACGAGCTCGAGACCGAGCTCGCCGTCGACGCCGACGCAATGCAGGCCGGCAACGGCTCCGAGCCCTAAGCCGGCCCGGCCTCGCTAGCCCTTCAGCGCTTTCTCGAGCGCTCCGGGAACGAGACCGCTGGTCGACGCGATGTCGTCGGCCTCGAGCAAGACCGCACCGGGCGGCGGCAGCGTCGCGCTGCCGCCCGGACCGGTCGGCACGTAGAGGCGCCCGGACGAGAACGAGATGTCGTCCGCACGCCGCCAGGCGAGGAGGATCGGATACGGGGCGACGACGCCGTCGTACCCGAGGCCCAGCATCGAGGACGGGTGGATCTCGAAGTGCAGGTGCGGCGCTCCTCCGTCCGCGTCGCCCGTGGCGCCCACGAACCCGATGACGTCGCCGGCCTTCACCGCCCTCCCCTCGACCGCCAGCGGTGAGTAGGCGGAGAGGTGTGCGTAGTAGAACTCGTTGCCCGACGTGTCCCGCAGCCACACCCGGTACCCGCCGATCCGGTTGAACCCGATCGTGTGCAGCGTCCCGTCGGCAACGGCGAGCAAGGGGGTCCCGGCGGCGGCGAAGATGTCCTCGCCGTGGTGCCAGCCCCCGGAGACGTCCGCCCGCGGCGCTCCGAAGCTGTCGCCGAACGACGCCGTGCCGTAGATGGGGAAGACGTAGCCCCCGGACGAGAGTTGCGCGCTGACCTCCGGCGCGACCCGAACGGGCCCACCCGGAACCTCCCCGCCGACGTCGGGCTCGGGAGCGCTCGGCCTGGCGGGCCGGCCCCCGGGCGTCGTCGGTGGACGGTGCCCGGAGCCCGGCGTGGTGGGAGGGAGCGGCTCGCTGACGTCGGCGACGGCGGTCGCCTGCGCGTTCCCGATGACGATCTCGCTGCCTGCGGGCAGTCCGCCGTGGTCGGCGCTCAAATGGATCCGGAGCCCGGTGATCGACGCCTGAGCGCCGGGCGGCCCTTTCTTGCGGGCTCCGCTGCTACCGGCAAGGACGGTGAGCGTTCCCCAGTCCTCGAGCGAGGCGGTGCCGGGCGCGCTCGGGAGGTCGCGCCCGAGGGCGCGAAGCCCCTGGACCTCCGACGCCGACGAATCCGAGCCCACCGACCGCTCGCTGGCGCCGGCGGAGACCGACGCGGTGATCTTGCCGGCGACGACCTCCCCGTTGAACAGGGACACGACGATCGTCTCCGCCGACGCCTGCGTTGCAGCCGCCGACCCGGGAGACGCGAAGACAGCTGCCCGGGAGCGGCCGATGCTGACGACCGAGCCGTCCGCCGGGTACTGGAACGACTGAACGTCGACCGTCGGCGAGGTCGGCCATTCGAGATCGCCGAGCGAGACGCCATCCTGGCCGGGAATCGTGATGCGCAAGAGGAAGGCGGACGCGCCCGTGGTGGCGCTGCGCGGAGGCGGCGCGGCCGCCGCGAGCGTTGCCGACGCGACGAGGGCTGCCGAAACCGCGACGGCGAGGCGGATCACGGCGACTCAGGGTAGCGCGCGTTCCTGCGGCGCGTTCGCCACACGAGCTGGGCGGCGACGCCGAAGAGCAGGATGGCGAACAGCGTGCGCAGCGTGCTCTCCGGAAGCTGCGTGACCACTCTCGCGCCGATCTCGACTCCGACGATCGACGCGAGGCCGACGACGACCGCCGTTCGGACGCGCAGGTTGCCGTAGCGGCGCTGGCTCCAGGCGCCGACGAGCACGGTCGGAAGAATCGCGAGGAGCGAGGTGCCCTGTGCCTCGAGCTGCCCGAGCCCGAGCGCCACCAGCGTGGGGACGAAGAGGATGCCGCCGCCGACGCCGAACATGCCGGCGAGCACGCCTGCGGCGAGGCCGAGCGCGATGCCGAAGGCGATCGTCGAGGCGCTCACGACGCGAGCAGCCAGGTCCCGATGGCTGTCAGGAGGGCGGCGAAGCCGTACGTCAGCGTGCTCGTGCGGACGCGTTGCTGCCAGGCAGTCCCGAGCAGGACCCCGACGACCGCAGGCAGCCCGACGAGCGCAGCGTAGCCGACCTCGACCTCACCCCTGAGCGAGAAGACGATCACTCCGGCGCTCGCGGTGATCGCGATCGCGAGCAGGGACGTCGCCGTCGCGACGCGCTCCGGCACCCCGGCGACGAGTATCAGCAGCGGCACGGCGATGATCCCTCCTCCGACTCCGAAGAAGGCGGAGAAGACCCCCGCCGCGAGCCCGATGGCGACGAGGCGCACGGACGTATCGTATGAGCATGGTCAGCCGGATCGGATTCATCCTGATCCTGGTCGCAGGCGCGATCGTCGCCGTCTCGGGTGCCGCTGCACGCACGCCGCCGACAGGAACCGCGATGTTCATCGTCGAAGGTGACCCGCGGCTCTGCCCGAGCCCTCTCTGCGGCGGCTACTGGGCGGCGCTGGCCAACGGTGTTCGGACGCGCTGCGGCGACGGGCAGCGGCAGACGCGCTGCTACACGGCGCGTGCGGTCGACCGCTACGGCCGGCCGTACGTCAGCGAGATTCCCACCGGGTCGCTCGTCCGTGGCGCGATCGAGCCCGGTCAGAGGCTCGGCGAGCGCACCCTCGACCGGCTACGCGTCCACGCCGTCTACGCGCCGGCAGGGGCGGCCGCGGTCAGCGGTGGCTACTACCGCGTCGTCGACAACGGCATTCGCTGCATTCGCGCGCCCTGCTTCTCGTATCGCGCCGGTCAGGTCAACGGATCGTCGCGCGTCACGATCTCCCAGGTCGACCTCCAGGCGTCCGGCGCGCCGGCCGCCGCTATCGAGCGGGCGCAGGCAGCGCTAGCGAACGAAGGACGGTCTCTACGCCCGCGGCCGGTTCGCGCCGACGCCGGACGGCGGCCGCGTGTTCCGCGCGCTGCGCCTCTACCTCAGAGCGCCGCCGCCTCGCGCCTGAGGACGTCCCAGGCGAGACGGACGTCGTCCTCGGTGGTGCGAAAGCTGCCGACGGCGAGGCGGAGCTGGTACCGATCCGCGAAGCGCGTGTGCGAGAGGAAGACCTCGCCCGAGTCGTTGACGCGCTCGAGCAGCCGTTCGTTCTCTTCGTCCGAGCCGTCGTGCCGGAAGCAGACGAGCGAGAAGTGACGCGGCGCGGTCACCTGCCACCCGGGCTCGTCGCGAACCCAGCCCTCGAACAGCTGCGCGAGCCGGAGATGCTCGCGAAGTCGCTCCTGCAGGCCGATGCGGCCGTGGCACCGGAGAACGGTCCACAGCTTCAGCGCCCGGAATCGCCGACCGAGCGGGATCGAGACCTCGCTGAGGTTGAGGGCGTCGTCGGGCGAGCGGAGGAACTCGGGGACGAGGCTGAACGCGTTGCGGAAGTCCTCCTGGCGTCGTGTCCACAGGACCGAGCAGTCCATCGGCACGCCCAGCCACTTGTGCGGGTTCACACCGATCGAGTCGGCGAGCTCCCAGCCGGCGAAGTGCTGGCCGAGCTCGGGCAGGATCGCCGCAGACCCCGCGTACGCCGCGTCGACATGAAGCCACGTGCCGGCGTCGCGGCGCAGCGCTGCGGCGATCTCGGGGACGGGATCGACGGAGGTCATGCCCGTCGTCCCGATCGTGGCGATGACCGCGCACGCGTCCTCGGCGCCGATCAGGTCGGGTCGCATCCGGAACGCGTCGTCGGTCGGCACCTTGCGCAGCTCGAGCTCGAGGAGCCGCGCCGCCTTCTCGCCCACGGAGTGCGCGTGCTCGGAGCAGACGAGAACACGGCGATCGGGCCGCAGCGAGCGTGCGACGATCGCCGCGGTGAGGACGCCTGTCGAGGCCGTGTCCTCGATATGGCCGGCGAACTCCTCCGGGAGGCCGACGAGCTGGCGCAGCCAGTCGACCGTCAGCTCCTCGAGCTCCTGCAGGGCCGGCGAGGTGCGCCAGAGGATCCCGACCTGGTTGAGCCCGGCGATGAGGAGCTCCGCGAGCACGCCCGGCTCGGCGCCCGTCGTCGCGAAGTAGGCGAAGAAGCGCGGGCTCTGCCAGTGCGTGAGCCCCGGCATGAGGACCGCGTCGAGATCGTCGAGAACGGCCGCGAACGGCTCGGGCTCGTCCGGAGGTGAGGACGGCAGGCCGGCGCGGATCGCTCCGGGCTCGACCTGCGACAGCACCGGGAGGTCACGCACGCCCTCGAGGTACGACGCGACCCAGTCGAGGGCGAGCGCCCCGTCCTCCCGAAAGGAGGAACCTTCGTCGGGGACAGACTTCAGTCTGTCCCCGCTTTGATGTCGCGCCAGCTGCGCGTGTTCAGCACCTGCTCCTTCGTCAGCCAGGCACGCCTCGCCTGCGCGACGCCGAGCTCCGCGTAGCCGAGCGCGCCGAGCGAGTGCGCGTCGGTCGTGATCGGGATCCGCACGCCTGCCTCGCCTGCGAGCCGCGCGTGCGTGTCACGCATGTCGAGCCGGTCGGGCTGGGAGTTGATCTCGAGCGCCGTCCGAGTCTCGGCGGCGCGCGCGACGACGCGCTCGACGTCCACCGGCGCGCCGTCGCGCTTGAGCAGCCGGCGGCCCGTGAGGTGCCCGATGCAGTCGACGTGCGGATTGTCCAGCGCGCCGAGGATCCGCTCGGTCGGGCTGCGGTCGAACGACGTGTGCAGCGACGCGATCACCCAGTCCAGCTCGGCGAGGGTCTCGTCGTCCACGTCGAGCGAGCCGTCGGCGCGAATGTTCACCTCGATCCCGCGGAGCACGCGGAACGACTTCAGCCGCGCGTTGAGCTCGGCGATCTCCTTCCACTGGGCCTCGAGCCGGCCGTTGCGAAGGTAGTGCGAGTGGTCGGTGATGCAGAGGAACCGGTACCCGCGGGACTTTGCCGTGAGCGCCATCTCCTCGAGGGTGTTCTTGCCGTCCGACGACCAGGTCGAGTGGCAGTGCATCTCGCCGCGCAGGTCAGCGAGCTCGACGAGCCCCGGCAGCTCGCCCTCGCGCGCGGCTCTGATCTCGTGCGTTCCCTCGCGCAGCTCGGGTGGGATGGGCGAGTAGCCGAGGAACGCGTACAGCTCGTCCTCGCTCGCGTGCGTCACGACCTCGCCGCTCTCGACGTCGGTGACCCCGTACTCCGAGATCGAGAGCCCACGCCGCTGGGCGTCCTCGCGGAGCGCGATGTTGTGGTCCTTCGAGCCCGTGAAGTGCTGGAGGACGTTCCCGTAGCACTCCGGAGGCACCACCCGGAGGTCGAAGCGCAGGCCGTCGTGACCGACGACCGTCGCCTTCGTGTCGCCGCGCGCGGCGACCTCCGCCACCCAGTCGCCGTCGCAGAAGGCGGCGATCAGGGCCGGCGGATCGGTCGACGTGGCGACGAGATCGAGATCGCGGACGGTCTCGCGGCGGCGACGGATGCTGCCCGCCTCCGACACGGCGATCGCCGCCGGATGCGAGGCGAGCTCGGCGACGACACGACGCACCGCAGGGAGAGCCTGGCCGAGGAGCCGGCGCTCCTCCGCGGTCTCGCCGACACCCGCCTCGAGCGCCTTCAGGATCTTCTCCTCGCTGCGGGCGCCCATTCCGGAGAGATCGCGCAGCCGGCCCTCCGCGGCGGCGCTCTGGAGGCCGTCGAGCGAGGTGATGCCGAGCTGCGTCCAGATTCGCGCAGCCGTCTTCGGGCCGACGCCGGGGAGGCGCAGGAAGTCGACAACGCCCGTCGGTACGAGGCCCCGGCGCTTCGTCAGCGCGTGCATCTCCCCGTCCTCCACGACCTCGACGACCTTGCTCTCGATCGTCTTGCCGATTCCCGGCAGCTCCTTCGCCTTTCCGTCGAGCGCGAGCTCGGCGATCGGCAGCGGGGACTCGCGGATCCGCCCCGCCGCGCGCCGATAGGCGATCACCTTGAACGACGCCTCCTCGAGGATCTCCGAGAGGTCCGCCAGCAGGTCGAGCTGATCGGCCAACGCGTCGTTGCGAGGCAACGTCTGGGGCATCCCGCGATGATACGGCGATGCCTCGCGCCGTCCTGTGCCTCCCCACGTACAACGAGCGGGAGAACCTCGAGGCCATGATCGACGCGCTCGGCGAGGTGCTCGACCGCGACCGCGATCGCGTCCTCGTCATCGACGACGGGTCGCCCGACGGAACCGGCGAGATCGCCGACCGGCTCGCCGCCGAGCGCCCGTGGGTGTCCGTGCTCCACCGCGAGACGAAGGAGGGGATCGGGCCCGCGTACATCGCCGGATTCCGGCGCGCGCTCTCCGAGGGGGCCGAGCTCGTGCTCGAGATGGACTGCGACTTCTCGCACGATCCGGCCGACGTGCCGCGGCTGATCGCGGCCGCGGACCGGGCCGACCTCGTGCTCGGCTCGCGGTACGCGCCCGGAGGCGGGACGGCGAACTGGGGCCTCGCTCGGCGAATCGTGTCGCGCGGCGGCTGCCTCTACGCCCAACTCCTCCTCGGCATGCGCGTGCGCGATCTCACGGGCGGCTTCAAGTGCTTTCGCCGGGCCACGCTGGAGGCGATCGACCTCGACGCCCTCTCGGCCCACGGCTACGCGTTCCAGATCGAGACGACCTACCGCGTCCACAAGGCGGGCCTCCGGATCGAGGAGGTGCCGATCAGGTTCGTGGAGCGCCGCGCCGGAGCGTCGAAGATGACCGGCTCGATCGTCGCCGAGGCGGTGTGGAAGGTTCCGCTGCTCCGGGTGCGGGCGCTCACCGGCAAGCTGTAGGCATGGAGACGGTCGTCGCGGCGACGTTCGAGCGCGAGGTGCTCGAGTCGCCCGTGCCCGTGATGGTCGACTTCTGGGCGCCCTGGTGCAAGCCGTGCGACGCGATCGAGCCACATCTGAGCGAGATCGCCGCGACGTGGGGGGAGCGCGTCCGGCTCGTTCGCGTGAACGTCGACGAGGAAAGCGGCCTCTCCGGGCGCTACGGCGTCCTCTCGCTGCCGACCGTGGTTCTCTTCGCCGGCGGCGAGCCGAAGGCAACCGTCTACGGCGCGCAGCCGCGCGCGACCTTCGAGCGCGAGTTCGGCCCGTACGTGTGACGACGATCGCCGCGAGCTGGGCCGACCTGCTCGAGGGCGAGGAGATCGCGTACTCGGGCGTCGAGCCCTCACGGGAGCCGAAGCTCGAGCCGCTGCCGGACGACCTCGACCGACGCGTCGCATCCGCGCTCGTCGGGAGCGGCGTCACCGCGCTCTACCGACATCAGGCCGAGACCTGGGAGGCGGCGCAGCGCGGCGAGAATGTCGTCGTCACGACCGGCACCGCGTCAGGGAAGTCGCTCGCGTTCAACCTCCCCGTCCTCGACGCGATCGCCCGCGAACCGAAGACGCGCGCGCTCTACCTCTACCCGACGAAAGCGCTCGCCCAGGACCAGGCTCGCTCTCTCGCGGAGCTTCGGCTGAAGGGCCTTCGCCCCGCGATTTACGACGGCGACACGCCGGGCGAGCGCCGCTGGCAGATCCGCAAGTGGTCGAACGTCGTCTTGACGAACCCGGACATGCTGCACATCGGCGTCCTCCCGCACCACGACCGCTGGGGAGACGTGCTCGCGAACCTGCGCTACGTCGTCGTCGACGAGGCACACGTCTACCGGGGCGTCTTCGGCTCTCACGTCGCAAACGTGCTCCGCCGTCTGCGGCGGCTCGCCCGGATCTACGACGCCGACCCGCAGTTCCTCCTCGCGTCGGCGACGATCGCTAACGCGGGCGAGCTCGCGCTCGAGCTCACCGGACAGGGGGCGACCGTCGTCGACCAGGACACGTCCGCGCGAGCCGAGCGCGAGGTGGTCATCTGGAACCCTCCCCTCCTCGACGCCGAGCTCGGCCTGCGGGCGAGCCCGCTCGGCGATGCGGCGCGCCTGCTCTCGCTCCTCACGTCGCGCGGCCTGCGGACGATCTGCTTCGCGAAGAGCCGCAAGGCGGCGGAGCTGATCCACCGGTTCGCGGCCGAGCGCGTGGACGCCGCGACGAGGAGCCGCCTCGCGCCGTACCGCGCGGGCTACACAGCCGAGCAGCGGCGGGAGATCGAGCGTCGCCTCGTCGAAGGGGAGCTCCTCGGCGTCACGGCAACGGACGCGCTCGAGCTCGGGATCGACATCGGCCAGCTCGACTGCGCGATCTCCGTCGGGTTCCCGGGAACCGTCGCGTCGCTGAGGCAGCAGTGGGGGCGGGCCGGCAGGCGGGAGCGGGGCCTCGCGGTCCTCGTGGCGTCGGACGACGCGCTCGACCAGTTTTTCGCGCGGGAGCCCGATGCGCTGCTCTCTCGGCGCGTCGAGGCGGCCATCCTCGATCACGCCAACCCGCGCATCCTGGATCCGCACGTTCTCGCCGCCGCTTTCGAGGCGCCGCTGGACGACGGCGACACGGCGACGCTCGGCTCCGAGGCATTGCGCCGCGCGGCGCAGCTCCCGGAGCTCGAGCACACACCGGCGGGGTACGTATGGAAGGGCCGCGACTACCCCGCCGCGCGCGTCTCGCTGCGCTCGGGCGACGCCGAGTCGTTCACCGTGGTCGACGCCGAGAGCGGCGCGCTTCTCGGCCTCGTCGAGCGCGACCGGGCGTACTCGACCGTTCACGAGGGCGCCGTCTATCTCCACCTCGGCGAGCAGTACCTCGTCGAGTCGCTCTCCCTGGAGGATCGCGTCGCCCTCGTGAGGGCCGCGTCCGTCGACTGGTACACGCAGGCGAAGAAGGAGTCGGAGACGACGATCGAAGCGAGCGTGCGGGTCGATGCGCGGCTCGGTGTCGAGCTCCACTTCGGAACGGTCTCGGTGACGGAGCAGGTCGTCGGCTATGCCCGCAAGGCGGTGCGCGACGGCGCGACGATCGACGTCGTTCCGATGCTCATGCCGGAGACGACGTTCGACACCGAGGCGATCTGGTTCTGCCCCGAGGCGGAGCACCTCGAGGGCCTCGAGCAGATGCCGAAGCTCCTCGGCGCGCTGCACGCGGCCGAGCACAGCCTCATCGCGCTCCTTCCGCTGTGGGCGATGTGCGACCGCTGGGACATCGGCGGGCTCTCGACCAATCTCCACTACCAGACCGCTCGACCGACGATCTTCGTCTACGACGGCCACTCCGGAGGCGTCGGGATCACCGAGCGCGGCTTCGACCGCTTCGAGGACTGGGTCGAGGACACGGCCCGCATGCTCCAGCGCTGCCCGTGCACTGCCGGCTGCCCGTCGTGCGTGCAGAGCCCGAAGTGCGGGAACCTCAACGAGCCGCTCGACAAGGCGGGAGCGCGAGCGCTCCTCGAGCGAATGCTCGCGTAGCGTGTCGATCTCGCGGTCGGCCGTTCGTCATACGGCTGCAAGCAACGAAGGAGGAGTCGACGTGCAGTACATGGCACTGATCTACGGCGACCAGAACCGCTTCGCGTCGTTCTCGGACGAGGAGCGCGAAGCCGCATACGCGCTCTACCGGGCGTTCGGCCAGGAGGCCGAGGCCGCTGGAGTCCTCGTCGCCGGCAACGAGCTCGCGCCGACGACGAACGCGACGACCGTCCGGATTCGCGCCGACGAGACGCTCGTCACGGACGGCCCCTACGCGGAGGTCAAGGAGGCGCTCGGGGGCTACTACATCCTCGAGTGCGCGTCGATCGAGGAAGCGATCGACTGGGCGGCTCGGATTCCGGGCGCCGAGCACGGCGCCGTCGAGGTTCGGCCGGTCTACGTCGACCCGGAGGAGGACCAGCTGTGAACTACGCGCTACTCATCTACGACAACGACGCCGCCTGGGCAGACCTCCCCGACGAGGAGCAGGCGGCGCTCCGCGCGCAGGAGATGCCCGCATGGGTCGCGCTCTTCGAGGAGCTCGGGAAGGCCGACCCGAACGTGTCCGGCAAGGAGCTCGACGGGCGCAGGACCGCGAAGGTCGTTCGCGTCCGCGACGGCGAGCGCATCGTCACCGACGGCCCGTTCGCCGAGACGAAGGAGGTCGTGGGCGGCCTCTTCCTGATCGATCTCCCGGACCTCGACGAAGCGATCCGCCTCGCCGCCATGATCCCCGCCGCGAAGGGAGAGGGCGCGATCGAGGTCCGTCCGGTGCTGCAATAGGCGCCGCATGCAGCAGGACGTCGAGCGCGTCTTCCGGGAGGAATGGAGTAGTGCCGTGGCGATCCTCACGCGCGTCCTCGGTGACCTCGAGCTCGCCGAGGACGCCGTGCAGGACGCGTTCACGACGGCGCTCGAGCGCTGGCCCCGCGACGGACTGCCTCGCGCTCCGGGCGCGTGGATCGTCACGACCGCCCGCAACCGCGCGATCGACCGGATACGGCGCGAGAAGGTCTTCCAGCGCAAGGCCGAGCTCATCGGGCGGCTGCAGGACCTTCCGGCCGATGAGGAGGACGTGAGCGCGATCCCCGACGAGCGGCTCGCGCTGGTCTTCACGTGCTGCCACCCCGCGCTCGCCGCGGACAGCCGGGTCGCACTGACGCTGCGCGAGGTCGGCGGCCTCACGACCGCCGAGATCGCGCACGCGTTCCTCGTCGCGGAGCCCGCGATGGCGCAGCGGCTCGTGCGCGCGAAGCGGAAGATCAGAGGCGCCGGGATCCCGTTCCGCGTCCCGCCCGACCACCTGCTCCCGGAGCGCCTGCGCTCCGTGCTCGCCGTCCTCTACCTGGTCTTCAACGAGGGCTACGCCGCGACGGCCGGCTCCGATCACGTGCGTGCGGACCTGTGCGACGATGCGATCCGGCTCGCGAAGCTCCTCGCCGTCCTCATGCCCGACGAGCCCGAGGCCCTCGGGTTGCTCGCGCTCGTGCTTCTGCAGGACTCGCGTCGCGCCGCCCGGGTCGGAGCCGACGGCGAGATCGTGCTGCTCGAGGATCAGGATCGGTCACTCTGGGACCAGGCTCGGATCGACGAGGGGTTGCGCATGCTCGAGCGCGCGGTGTCGCTGCGACGGCCGGGGCCGTATCAGCTCCAGGCGGCTATCGCGGCCGCGCATGCCGAGGGGCGACCGCGAGACGAGATCGTGCTCCTGTACGCCGCTCTCGTGGCCAGTGATCCCTCGCCCGTCGTCCGGTTGAACCACGCAGTGGCGGTTGCGCTCGCAGGTGATGTCGAGGAAGGGCTCCGTCTGATCACGGAGATCGACGGCCTGGAGGAGTATCACCTCATGCACGCGGCCCGTGCCGACCTCCATCGTCGGCTGAACCAGCGAGACGAGGCGGCAGCGGCGTATCGGCGGGCGCTCGAGCTGACGACGAGCGCCGTGGAGTCCCGCTACCTCGAGCGCCGCCTAGCCGAGGTCTCGTAGCGCGAGCTCGACGGCCTCGCCGGGGCTCGCCGCGGGAATGGTGCCTTCGACGGGCGGTGCTCCCTCGAGCGTCACGACGCGCCTGCCGAGCCTCAGTGCGAGCGCCATCTCCGCGATCGTCCCGTAGCTCCCGCCGACCGCGATCACCACGTCCCCGGAAGCAGCGACCGCGAGGTTCCGCGCGTGGCCGATCCCCGTGACGACAACGTGATCCGCCCAGGGGTTTGCGACGCCGCGATCCTCGCCTGGCAGGATCGCGATCGTCGCTCCGCCTGCCGCTTTCGCGCCGCGGTGCGCCGCCGCCATCACCTCCCCCAGGCCGCCGGTGACAACCGTGCAGCCACGCTCGGCGAGCAGCCGGCCGACCTCCTCGGCGGCTTCCTCCCACCCCGAGCCACTGCCGATCACGGCAACCTGACGCGCCATCGTGGTAAGCATGACCCGTGGAGCGACGGGAGGCTCGCGGCGGGACCCTCATCCTCGGCGGAGGCTTCGCCGGGAGCTACGTCGCGCGACTGTTGAAACGGCGCGGCGCGACGATCGTCTCGCTCGAGAACTTCATGCTGTACACGCCCCTCCTCCCGGAAGCGGCCTCCGGCACGCTCGAGCCGCGCCATGTCGTCGTTCCGCTGCGGGAGATGTGCCCGCACGCCGATCTCGTGCTCGGCAGCGTGACGAGTCACGATCGCGGCGGGAAGTCCGTGGTCGTCGAGTCACTCGCCGGACCGCTCGAGATCGGGTACCAGCGGCTCGTCATCGCCCTCGGCGCGACCACGCGCGCGCTGCCGGTGCCCGGGCTCGCCGAGCACGGGATGGGCTTCAAGGATCTCGCCGACGCGATCGCGCTCCGCAACCACGTCCTGCGGCAGCTCGAGCGCGCCTCGATCCATCCGGTCGATCCCGCCGAGCTCGGCTTCGTGTTCGTCGGCGCGGGGTACGCGGGAGTCGAGGCGCTGGCCGAGCTGCACGACATGGCCCATGCAGCGCTCCGCTCCTACCCCGCGCTACGCGAGGCGCCACAGCGCTGGGTCCTCGTCGACGCCGCACCGAAGATCCTCCCCGAGATCCCTCGCAAGCTCGGGGAGTACGCGTCACGCAGACTCGCGCAGCGCGGCGTCGAGATCCACGTCGGTACGACCCTGGAGTCCTACGACGGCACCGAGGCGGTGCTCGCGAACGGGATGCGGGTCCCGGCTCGTACGCTCGTGTGGACCGCGGGCGTCCGCGCGAGCCCGCTGCTCCCCGACCTCGGTGTCCCGCTCGACGAGCGCGGCCGCGTCGTCGTCGACGAGACGCTGCGCGTCGAGGGATCCGACTCCGTCTGGGCGCTCGGGGACTGCACGGCGGTGCAGAACGCCAGGACGCCGGGGGCCCTCGACCCACCTACCTGCCAGCACGCTCTCCGCCAGGCACGCCGTCTCGCGAAGAACCTGACGGGCGCGGCCCGGCCGTACGGCTACCGCATGCTGGGACAGGTGGCGACGCTCGGGCGATTCAAGGGGATCGCCGAGGTCCCGGGCCTCCACCTCTGGGGCTTTCCCGGCTGGTTCGTGACGCGGACGTACCACCTGTACCAGCTGCCGCTGCTCTCGCGAAAGCTTCGGGTCGTCGTGGACTGGACGGTCGCGCTCTTCTTCCGCCGCGACATCGTCGAGCTTTCGATGCTCGGCCACGCCAGGAAGCTCGGCGAGTAGCTACCGAAGGGACTTCAGCGCTGCCTTCAGCGACTGCTTTCCGGCGAGCGCACCGGCCGCGAGGTCGCCGTCTCTCGACACCCGATCGAGCACGACGTCCATCGTGAAGAGGGTCGGATCGAGGCCCGAGACCACCTCGTCCCAGCGCAGCGGCGTCGAGACGGTCGCGCCTGCCCGCGGGCGCACCGAGTAGACGCTCGCGTTCGTCCTCCCCGGGCCGTTCTGGTTCGCGTCGACGAGGACGCCCCGCCGCTTCTGCTTCGCCCACTCGGTCGTCGCGAGCCCCGGGTGGGCGCGCGCCAGCGCGCCGGCGACGATGCCGGCGAACTCACGCACCTCCTCGTACGAGTGGCGGCGCGCGATCGGGACGAGGACGTGGATGCCACGCGAGCCCGACGTCTTCGGATAGCTCTCGAGCTCCAGCAGGTCGAGCGTCTGCTTGACGAGCTTGGCGACCTCGATCACCTCCTCGAAGCCCGACCCCTCGGACGGGTCCAGGTCGAACATCACCCAGTCGGGCCGCTCCGGGCGATCAACGCGCGACGCCCAGGTGTGGAGGTCGATGCAGCCCATGTTCGCCATCCACAGAAGAGCGAGCTCGTCGTTCACGAGCGCGTACTCGATGATGCGCTTCTCGCCGTCGCGCGTGGAGGCCGGGAACGGCGTGCGCTCGATCCAGTCGGGCATGTGTGACGGCGCGTTCTTCTGGAAGAAGCTCTTGCCCTGCCAGCCGTCGGGATGGCGCTTCATCGTGAACGGCCGCGCGCGCAGGTGCGGGACGAGAACCTCGGCGACGTCCCGGTAGTACGCGACGAGGTCGCCCTTCGTGATCCCCTCCTCGGGCCAGAACGGCTTGTCGAGGTTCGAGAGGCGGAGCTCTCTCCCGCGAAGCCTCATGACAGCCGGGAGCGGCGCTCGCTCGCGCCGCACGTCGGGCGCCGCCTTGTCTTCCTGCAGGCGCAGGTACGTCGGCGAGCGCAGCCTGCCCTCGTGCGTCCACTCCGCGAACTCGACCTCCGCGACGAGCCTCGGTTCCACCCACGTGACGTCGGAGCGACGCACGCGCGGCATCTTCGGCGCCTCGGCGAACGGCGAGTCCGGCCGCTCGAGCGGAGCGAGCAGCAGCAGCAGCCGCTCGATCTCGCTGTCCGAGAAGCCCGTTCCGACATTTCCCGCCCATCGCAGCAAACCCGCGTCGTGTACCCCTGCGACGAGCGCGCCGAATCCCCCGGTGCGTCGTCCCTGCCCTCGCGTGTACCCGGCGATGACGACCTCCTGCGTCTGGCGCAGCTTCAGCTTGTGCCAGTCCGTCGAGCGGCGGCCCGGCTTGTAGACGGAGTCGACCCTCTTGGCGACCACGCCTTCGAGATCCTGGTCGCGAGCTGCCGCGAGCAACGCAGCGCCGTCGTCGAACTGCGGCGAGACGAAGACCTCGTTACTGGGGCCGACGATGCCCTCGAGCCGCTTGCGGCGCTCGGACAGCGGCTCGTCGACGAAAGCGGTGGAGTCCACCTCGAGCAGATCGAAGAGAACGAGCACGGCGGTTCCACCGCTCTCCTGGAGGAGCGAGAAGCGCGAGCGACCCTCGTGGTCGAGAACGCAGATCTCCCCGTCCAGCACGGCATCGGGGGTCGTCACGGCGGCCGCCGCGGCGCGAGCGACGTCGCGAAAGCGCTCCGTCAGGTCGTTGCCGTTTCGGCTCGTGAGCGTGACCTCTCCGCCCGAGAGCGTCACGATCGCACGGAAGCCGTCCCACTTGGGTTCGAACACCCAGCCCGCGCCCGGCGGAAGCCGGTCCGCGGAGGTCGCGAGCATCGGCTGGTAGCGGCGAGCGGCTGTGGCGTCGTCGGCGTCCTTGCGCAGGAGCAGCCAGTTCTTCGGATCGCCGTCGAGCGCCGCCGGCACGAGTGTCCAGACGCCCTCGAGGCGCTCGCCGTGAAGTCGCACCGTCAGCCCTCCGTCGCGCTTCTCCTCGAGGAGGTCGTACGTCCCGCGATCCCAGATCTCGACCGTTCCCGCTCCGTACTGGCCCGCGGGGATCACTCCGGCGAAGTCGGCGTAGTCGAGCGGGTGATCCTCGACGTGCACTGCCAGGTGGCGCTCCCCCTTGCGCAGCGGAACTCCCTTCGGCACCGCCCAGCTCGCGAGCGCGCCGTCTCGCTCGAGCCGGAAGTCGTAGTGCAGGCGACGCGCGTCGTGGCGCTGGATCACGAAGCGCGGGCGGTCGCCAGGGTCGTCCCCGCTTCCGAAGGGCTCCGGCGTCTTCCCGGGACGGCGCTTGCGCCGGTACTCGTCGAGGCTCATCTGTGGATTGTCGCCCGAAACGCAACACGTTCTTTACCAACTGGCTGCACGACGGGTCTTTGCCCTGCTCAGAACGGATTACGGAACCGGGGATAAGCCTGTGGAACCTGGGGAAAACGCAGATCGCTAGGCCGGGGCCAGGACGCCCAGAACGCGATACTTCGCTCGCCGCCGGCGTCGCCGCTCGCCGGGATCGAGCGAGGCGATCTCCTCGAAGGCGGCGAGAATGCCCTGCTCGAGCAGCACCGCGGCGCCGTCGGGGTCGGCATGCGCACCGCCCTCGGGCTCGGCGACGATCCCGTCGGCCACGCCGAGCTCGACGCAGTGCAACGCGTCCGGCTTGAACGCCGCGGCGGCTTTCCTCGCCTCGCCCGCATCGCGCCAGAGGATCGCGGCGCAGCCTTCCGGTGAGATCACGGAGTAGATCGCGTTCTGCTGCATGAGGACGCGGTCGGCGACGGCGATCGCAACGGCTCCTCCGGATCCGCCTTCGCCGATGACGCACGCGACGGTCGGCACGTTCAGCCGCACCATCGCCGCCTGTGAGCGCGCTATCGCACCGCCCTGGCCGTGCTGCTCGGCGGCGACTCCCGGATACGCGCCCGGGGTGTCGACCAGGGTGAGGATCGGGAAGCCGTGCCTGTCGGCGAGCGCCATCGCGCGCATCGCCTTGCGATAGCCCTCCGGATAGGCCATCCCGAAGTTCCGTCGCGTGCGCTCCTTGAGATCGCGCCCCTTCTGGTGTCCGATGAGCACGACCGTGCGGCCGCCGAGCTTCCCCATGCCCGTAACGAGCGCACGGTCGTCCGCACGACCGCGATCGCCGTGGAGCTCGAAGAAGTCCTCGAAGATGCGCTCGACGTAGTCCAGCGTGTACGGGCGGTCGGCATGACGGGCGAGCTCGACCGACTGCCAGATCTCCTCCGCGGACGGATCGGCTCGAAGGTGGTCGAGCTGGTCCTGCAGGCGCGCCAGCTCACCGCTGAGCTTGGTGCCGCGCAGGAGCTTCATGCCGCCGAGCTTACTGAGGCGCTCGCGCAGCCGCATCTCGGCCTCGCTGGCCATTACGCGGCTGCTGTCCGCAAGCGCGGAATCCGCTCGCGGGGAATTCGCGCGCGGGAAGATCCCTGAAGGCGGCCTCTTCGAGGCCGCTGCGTCTTGGCCAACATCAGCCGTCGCTGGAGAAGAGCCGGAGGAGGCGCCCGAGCGTCGGCCGCAGATCGGCGCGCGGGACGATGCCGTCGAGATGGCCGAAGCGGAAGTTGGACTCCGCGAGCCCGAAGTCGTCGGGGAGCTTCTCCCGCGTCGTCTGAGCGACGACACGCGGCCCGGCGAACGACATCAGAGCGCCCGGCTCGGCGATCACCACGTCGCCCAGGCTCGCAAAGCTGGCGAGCACGCCGCCCGTGGTCGGATGGGTGAGCACGGAGATCATCGCTCCCCCCGACTCGTGTAGCTCGTCGATCGCGCAGACCGTCTTCGGAAGCTGCATCAGGGCGAGGATGCCCTCCTGCATGCGCGCGCCGCCTGACGCCGCGATCGACACGAGCGGCGTCGACGAGCTCGTGGCCCGCTCGCAGGCGCGCACGAACTTCTCCCCCACGACACTGCCCATCGATCCGCCCATGAACGCGAAGTCCATGACCGCGAGCTGGCAGTCGCGGTCTTCCACGCTGGCCGCCCCGCAGACGATGGCGTCGCCGAGCCCCGTCTCGATCTCCGCCTCGGCGAGCCGCTCCGTATAGGGACGCAGATCGAAGAACCCGAGGGGATCCGCCGAGCGCAGGTCGTCGTCCTGCTCGGTGAACGATCCCGGATCCGCGATCTGCTCGATCCGCTCGCGCGCGCGAACGCGGAAGTGATGCCCGCACTGCGGGCAGACGCGGAGGGTCTCGGCGAGCTCGTCGTCGCGGTAGTGCGAGCCGCAGCTCGGGCACGTGTTGGGATGGGCGTCGCCGCGAGCGGGCTCGTCCGGACGCTTGCTCTCGACCTCGACGTCGACACGTCCCTGCCCGGAAGACATGCGCGGGATACTAGTGCCGGGCTCTCAGAAACCGGCTGCGGTCAGCATCCGGGCGGCGACGGTGGCGTTGCGATCGGTCGCGAGAAAGCCGGTCACCCCGATTCCCGCGATCCTGGCCCTGCCCGCGACGTCGCGCAGCAGCGCTTCGACCTCGTCTGCCGAGGGGCCGTCCGGCTCGGGAACGAGGACGTCGGCCTCACTCGGGTCGAGCACGTCGAGGTCGAGCGCGACGTACACGGCGTCCGTGTCGGCGAGCGCGCGCTCGATCGAGTCGTCGATCCCCGCCTCCTCCATGAACGCGACCTCGGCCGGATCGAGGTTGCGCGAGCCGACGAGCGCAGCGTCCTCGGCAGAGACGACGCCTTCGTCGAGCAGCATGCGGAACGGCATTCCCCAGAGGTTCCCGGACGGCGAGGTCTCGGGCGTGTTCAGGTCACCGTGCGAGTCGATCCAGATCACCGCGAGTCGCTCGACCCGGCCCGCGACGCCGGTTGCCGCGCCGACATGCGCGCAGCAGCAGCCTCCGAGCACGATCGGGCGAGCAGGCAGCGCCTCGGCGATCGCCTCGGTCTGCTCGTCCAGGGTGTCCCGCTCGACGACGGCGGCTTCCGGGTACGGCGACGCAATGCGTGCCCCCGCGGCCATCCCTTCGCCTCCAGAGCCCCACGCGGCCGGAACGCGCACGAGCCCGGCCGGGAACGTCGAGCCGCAGCGGTGGCACTCGTACCCGTCGCCGATCGCCACGGCCGTGAACGTCCGGCAGCTCGGGCAGCGGGCGCGCAGGGACGACATCAGCTCGGGCCGGGCACGAGGGAGTCGAGCGCGTCCGCGAGCGCCTCGAGGCCCGAGAGCGTCACGGCCGGCCGCGGATCCTCGGGCTCGCCGAGACGGTTGATCCAGATCGAGGGGATCCCGAGCTCGCTCGCCGGCTCGATGTCGTGGAAGAGACTCTGGGCGACGTGGACGTGCCCGCGGCGATCGGCCCCGGTCGTCTCGTAGAAGACCTCCCAATGCGTATGCGCAGGCTTGTACGAGCCGATCTCGCCGGCGACGATCGCAAGCTCGAACGGAACGCCGAGCGCCTGCATGGAGGCATCGATCAGGTCGCGATCGGTGTTCGAGAGGATCGCGAGGCGCCAGCCACGGTCGTGTGCCCCGGTCAGCCCGGCCCGCACGTCCTCGAAGACGGGCCAGTCGGCCAGCGAGCGGGCGAGAGCGCTCGCCTCGCCTTCAGGAAGCGTCAAGCCGGTCTCGGACGCGAGCTGCTCGAGCGCGAGCGTGAGCACCTCGCGGTACGACATCCCCGGATTCGACGCTTGAATCTCCGGCTCGAGCTCGTGGTAGCGAGCGAGCAGCTCATCCGCCCGCTCGACGCCGAAGAGCTTCTCGAGCTCCGCGTGGATGCCGCCGTTCCAGTCGACCAGCGTGCCGTAGCAGTCGAAGGTCGCCCAGCGCTCCACGCCGCAAGCCTAGTCTCCGCGTCGTGAACGAGATTCGCACGATGGAAGCGAGCGACTGGCCCGAGGTCGAGAAGATCTTCGCCGAGGGCATCGCGACCCGTGCAGCGACATTCGAGACGGAGCCTCCCGACTATGTCTCGTTCGATGCGAGCCACCACGCCGAGTACCGGCTCGTCGCCATCGAGGACGGCCGCATCGTGGGCTGGGTCGCCCTCGCCCCGACGTCGTCCCGAGCGTGCTACGCCGGGGTCGCCGAAAGCTCGGTCTACGTGGCGGAGAGCGCACGCGGCCGCGGAATCGGTCGTGCACTCATCGAGGCGCTTATCGCGCGCGCCCGAGCCGGCGGGATCTGGACGATCCAGGCAGGCATGTTCCCGGAGAACGGCGCAAGCCTCGCCCTTCACCAGAGCCTCGGGTTCCGCCTCGTCGGCCGCTTCGAGCGAATCGCGCAGCTCGACGGCGTCTGGCGCGACACCATCTTGCTAGAGCTCCGCCTGTAGAGCTCTAAGCCGCTTCGTCCCAGCGGCGGAACACGACACAGGCGTTGTGGCCGCCGAAACCGAAGGAGTTGTTGACACCTATGTCGATCTCCTGCACACGCGCCTCGTTGGGGATGTAGTCCAGATCGCAGGTGGGATCGGGATCCTCGTAGTTGATCGTCGGCGGGAGCACGCCGCGCTGCACGGCGAGGATGGTGAAGATGGCCTCGATTGCCCCGGCGGCACCCAAGCAGTGGCCGGTCGCGCCCTTCGTCGAGGAAACCGGGGTCGCGAACGCCTTCTCCTCGCCGAGAGCGAGCTTCAGAACGCGAGTCTCCGCCGAATCGCCGAGCGGGGTCGAGGTCCCGTGTGCGTTGACGTAGCCAACCTCGTCGGGCGAGATGCCGGCGTCGGCAAACGCCATCGTCATCGCGCGCGCCGGATTCGTCCCGCTGGGGTCGGGCTCCGTCACGTGGGTCGCGTCGGAGGAGACGCCATAGCCGAGTAGTTCGGCGTAGATCTTCGCGCCGCGGGCGCGCGCGTGATCGAGCTCCTCGAGGACTACCACCCCGGCGGCCTCGCCCATGACGAAGCCGTCACGCCCAGAGTCGAACGGGCGGGAACCCGCTTTCGGATCGTCGTTGCGCTGCGAGAGCGCTCGCATCGCGCTGAACCCGGCGATTCCGACGTGGGTCACGGGCGCCTCAGTGCCACCGCACAACATGACCTCCGCACGACCGAGGCGGATCGCGTCGAGTCCGTCGCCGATCGCCATGTTCGAGGCGGCGCAAGCGGTGCATTCGGCGGCGAGTGGGCCTTGCGCTCCGAGCTCCATCGAAACCCAGGCTGCAGCCATGTTCGGGATGATCTGGACGATCGAGAGCGGGGATGTGCGATCAGGGCCTCGATCGATGAGTCGGCGGACGCAATCCTCGAACGCGGTGAGACCGCCGATCCCCGTGGCGATCGCCGCGCCGACACGGTCTGGCTCGCGGCTGATGTCGATCCCGCTGTCCGCCTCGGCCATGCGCGCGGCGGAGAGGGCGAACTGCGAGAACACGTCCATGCGCCTTGCCTGCTTTCGGTCGATCCAGGTCGTCGGGTCATAATCCTTGAGCTCGCACGCGAAGCGCACCGCGTACTCGCTCGGGTCGAACCGCGTGATCGGGCCGGCGCCGGACTCACCCGCGACCAGGCTCGCCCACGTGGACTCGTGATCGTTCCCGAGCGGCGTGACCATCCCCACTCCGGTGATGACGACCCGACGGCGTCCGTTCTGCGCGCTCATTGCCATTCGTTACATCCCGAGCCCGCCGTCCACCAGGAGCACCGCGCCCGTGATGAACGATGCATCGTCGGAGCAGAGAAACCGTACCGCCCCGGCCACGTCGTCCGGGTTGCCGAGCCGCCCGAGGGGCGTGTTCTGCAGCATCATGTCGGTCGCGCCTTCGGGAAGGACGTCGGTCAGCTGCGTCTTCACGTAGCCGGGAACGACGACGTTGGCGCGAACGTTCCGGCTCCCGAGCTCTCGCGCCAGAGACTTCGTGAACCCGATGATCCCGGCTTTCGATGCCGCATAGTTCGTCTGGCCCCAGTTCCCGTGGATTCCGACGATCGAGGAGATGTTCACGACCGTCCCCGCCCGGCGCTTCATCATCCCGCGTGCCGCCGCGCGACACGTGTAGAAGCACGACGCGAGATTCGTATCGATCACGGTCGACCAGTCCTCGTCCGACATTCGGACGAGCAGCCCGTCGCGCGTGACGCCGGCGTTGTTCACGAGGATGTCGAGATCGCCAGCCTCCTCGACGAGCGCACGCGCCGACTCCGGATCGGAGACGTCCGCGTGCACGGCGCGAGCCCCGATCTCCGAGGCCAGCGACGCTGCCTCGTCAGCGCCGGTGCGGTAGGAGAGGACGACTGACGCCCCGCCCGCGGCGAGCTGGGTCGCGATAGCGCGGCCGATCCCTTTGGACGCGCCGGTGACGAGCGCCGTACGGCCCTCGAGCGAGCAGAACGCCTGCGTCACCGCGCGAGAGCTTCCTGCGCGCGGTCCAGGCTGTCGAGCGAGTTCACCGACATCGTCTTGACGCCGCGGTCGATGCGCTTCACGAGACCGGAGAGGACGTTCCCGGGCCCGACCTCCACGAAGGTCGTCGCTCCCGTGCGAATGAGCTCCGTGGCCGCCTGCGTGAACCGCACCGGGCCCGTGAGCTGGTCGACGAGCAGCGCCGCGATCCTCTGCGCCGGCTCGATCTTGGCCGTCACCGTCGACATGAAGGGCGAGAGCGGCTCGACGAACTTCACCCGGTCGAGGGCCGGCCGGAGCCGGTCCGCCGCCCGCGCGACGAGCGGGCTGTGGAACGCCCCGGACACCTTCAGGATCACAGCTCGTCGGGCGCCGAGGCTTGCGGCCTCGGCGCAGCACTCCTCGACTGCCTCGTGCTCGCCCGAGACCACGATCTGGCCCGGGCAGTTGTAGTTCGCAGGCCACACGCCCACGATCCTCCGGCAGAGCTTCTCGACCTCTTCGTCGGCGAGACCGAGAATCGCCGCCATCGCGCCCGGGCGCTGCCGGGCGGCCTCGGCCATCGCGAGGCCGCGCTCGCGAACGAGGCCGATGGCCGCCCCGGTCTCGAGCGAGCCCGCGGCCGCGAGCGCCGCGAACTCACCGACCGAGTGGCCGACGACGACGTCCGGCTCGAGCCCGCGCTCGCGCATCGCCGCGAGGATCGCGAGGCTGGTGGCGACGAGCGCCGGCTGCTGTACCTCGGTGTCGACGAGCCGTTCGAGCGGCGTTGCAAAGCAGAGCTCCTCGAGGTCGAGCCCGGTCGCTTCGGATCCGATCCGGTACACCTCGCGTGCGGACGGGAAGGCCTCGGCGATCTCGCGCCCCATTCCTTCCTCGAGCGACCCCTGGCCGGGGAAGCAGAAAGCGATCTTCGTCATCGGCGACTCCCGTTCGTCCATTCGATGAGCGCGGAGCCCCACGTGAGGCCCGCTCCCATCCCCGTCATCAATACCAGTGCTCCCTCGTGCAGACGGCCCTCGATCCGCGCGTCGGCGAGCGCGAGCGGGATCGATCCGGACGACGTGTTGCCGTAGCGCTCGACGTTGACGACGGTCTTCTCCGCGGGGATACCGAGCTTGTCGATGGCGTAGTCGATGATCCGCTTGTTCGCCTGGTGAGGGATGTACACGTCGACATCTTCCACACTCTTCCCACACTCGGGGAGAAGTTCCTGTGCGGAGTGGACCATTATCCGCGTCGCGAACTTGAAGACCTCGCGGCCGTTCATCTTCAGCAGGGCCTCCGGATTATCGAACTTCCGCGAGCCCGACCCGGGATACCAGAGGCTCTCGCCGCCGCCGCCGTCCGCTCCGAGCTCGAAGCCGAGGAAGCCGCCACTGTCGACAGGCTCCATCACCACGGCTCCGGCGCCGTCGCCGAAGAGCACCAGCGTCGAGCGATCCTCCCAGTCCAGGATCTTCGACAGAACGTCTCCTCCGACGACGAGCGCGCGCCGCGAGAGCCCCGACGCAAGCATTGCGTACGCCTGGGCGATCGCATAGACGAAGCCGGTGCATCCCGCGAGGAGGTCGTAGGCGGCCGCATTCGGCATCCCGAGCGCGTCCGCGAGGAGGGCCGATGACGTCGGGAACATCATGTCCGGGGTCACCGTCGCGCAGATCAGGAGATCGATGTCGGACGCATCCACCGCCGCGTCGGCGAGAGCCTCGACCGCCGCGGGCAGCGCGATGTCCGTCAACGCCTCGTCGTCACTCGCGAAACGCCGCTCGCGAATCCCCGTCCGCTCGCGGATCCATTCATCGGAGGTGTCGACGATCTGCGCGAGCTGGTCGTTCGTCATCACTCGGTCGGGCACGTGCGTACCGAGCCCCGTGATCCCGATTCGAGCGCCGGTGGCCGCGCCGAGCACGCTCGCTAGCGCTCCACCGCGAAGGTCAGTGTCCCGCGGGCCGCGAGTGCATCGCCGACGTGAGCCGTCGCCTTCCCGCGCCCGATCGGCCCGCGGATCGTGTCGATCTCACAGGTCAGCGTGAGCACGTCGCCCGGCTCAACGACGCGCTTGAAGCGGCAGTCGTCGATGCCTGCGAAGAACGCGATCTTTCCGCGGTTCTCCTCCTGGACGAGCACCGCTATTGCGCCCGTCTGGGCCATTGCCTCGACGATCAGCACTCCCGGCATGACCGGACGTTCGGGAAAGTGCCCGCGGAACCACCAGTCGTCGGCGTTCACCGATCGCCTCGCGACCACTCGTCGCCCCGGCTCGAGCTCGGTCACCTCGTCGATCAGGAGGAAAGGGTCGCGGTGCGGGAGGATCGACTCGATCGCGTCCTTCCCGAAGGGGACGTCAGGCGTCTGCACGCGTCGAGTCTACTGGCGTCGTGCTGCGGCTAATCGCTGCGCTGGACGCGCACGGCAGCCCTGCTCGCGTTGCCGGCGGCGTCCCAGGCGACCACGCGCACTCGCCTCGCAGGGCCGCTCCAGGGGATGCGCACGACGCCCGCTTTCGCCACCTCTCGCCGAAGCGCCTGGCCGTCGATCACGAACGTGAGCGTCGACGGCTCGCTGACCTCGGCCCTCAGGCGCTCCCCGGGAAGGATCCGCACGCGCGGCGCGACGGTGTCGGAGAGGAACGGGACCCCGTACGAGATCACGCCCGTCTCGCTCGAGGCCTCGACCACCGCGCGGTACTCGCCGTCGCGCAAGGTGCCCGCCGAGCGACCGCCGTCCCAGAAGAATGCCTGCGGCCCGCTGGGGAAGCTGGCGGTCAGCGGGCTGGCCACCCAGCGTCCCTCGCGCTCGATACGGATACGGACGGCGGCCGGCGCCGTCAGCGAGAACGTCAGCTTCAGACGGTCCTTCCGGCCGTCGCCGTTGGGCGAGAACGCGAGCGGAGCGACCGTCACGAGGCCAAGCGTCCTGTCGACCCTCAGGAGAGCCACCCCCTGAGCAGACGCACCGGTCGGGCCCCGCGCCGTGACGACCACGTCGTAGTCGCCGTCGGCGAGAGCGACACCGTCGATCGTCGCCGTGTGCTGTCCGGCCTGCGTCCACACGCGATCGACCACGGTCTCCATCAGGCCCCCGATCGCATCTCTGACCTCCACCGTCACGTTCGCGGGTGCGGAGATCCGATAGGTGAAGGTTGCCGTGTCCGCCTGGCCGTCCCCGTTCGGGCTGATCGCCTCCGGCTCGGCGACAGCGGTGTCGATCGTGAGCGGCGCGGAGCCGCCGCCGGCCTTGAGCACGCCGGACGCGGGACGCGCGGTGCCGGCGGCGATCGTCCAGGTGTACGCGGCCGCCGGCGTACCGCCGGACTCCCAGGTCCAGTCCACGGCGGTGCCGGTGCCCGTCCCACGCGCGACCTCCGCGCCGGCCGGGCTCGTCATCGCGACGCTCCACGGCTGTGCCTGTGAGAGCCTCGCGCGAACGCGGATCGCGGTGCCCTTGACCTCGGCTCTGGGGTCGAAGATCTTCGGCCCGCCGAGCGCGCGGGCCGAAGCCGCGATCGTGCCGAGACGCGAGTAGAGCGCGTTCCCGGGGCACTCGGTGGAGCCCGTGTCACGGTGGCCCGAGACCGCGCGCAGCAGGACCGGGACTCCGCTCGCGTACCGCTCGCTGCCACCGGAGACGAACGTGAGGGACGAGGTGGGATCGACGTGAGCGAGGTCGAGCCGCCACGCGATGAGCCGCGCGATCGCGTCCTGAGCCGCCGCCGACGGCTTCGTGTCACCGTACGTTCCGAGCAGCGCGATTCCGACCGAGCCGGTGTTGAACCCGAGCGCATGCGCTCCCACGACGTTGCGGTCGGTGCCGCCGTAGCGACCTTCGTAGATCGTCCCGAAGCGATCGACGAGAAAGTTGTAGCCGATGTCGTTCCACCCGTTTCCTCGCACGTGGAAGAGCTGGATGCCCTTCACGATCGCGGCTGCCTCGGCGCGGGAGTAGTCGTTGCGGCCGGCGGTGTGATGGACGATCGCGAAGCGCACGGCCGGCGCGTAGATCGGCGGGCCGCGCCGAATCGACTCGTCCGCGCCCCACGAGAGCCGCGGCATGATCGGCGGTGCCGCGGTCGCGCTCGGGACGCGGAGGGGGATCCGTAGCTCCGGGCTCCACACGAGCTGCGCGCGGACTCGTGTGACGCTCCCGGCCACGCGCGCCTCGAGGCGATCCGACGGCCCGACCCAGTACGGGTTCCCGAGACGCCAGCCGGCGCTCCGGCGCTCCGGCGAGCCTGCGTCCGGGCCATCGTCGTCCTCGGGCGCGGCGGGACGCCAGGCGCTCCAGCGGCTGCGCAGCGATCGCGTCCGCAGCTCCACCCGACCGTGGCCGCGCCACGAGACCCCGGCTAGCGTGAAGCGCGGCATGGCATCCGCCGACGCGACACGCTTCGGGCCTATCCGGAGCTCGACCGTGGTCGCGTGCGCCGAGCTCGAGCCGAAGGCGGCCGGCGCGGCGAGCAGGCCGGCGAGCACGGCGAGGAGGATGACGAGGGGTCGGCGCACGGAATCCAGGGTGGCCTCTGCACGGTTCGCGGGCAAGAGCGTCGAACCTCCGCTGATAGAATCCTTACACCGGTGCCACGCCCCATTTTGCGGGGATTTCTTGCCCTCTTGCTCGCCGTAGCGGCGCTCGTGGCGGTGCCGGGTGTTCTCGCTCGGAACGATGCCGCGGCCGCAGACACGCCGCGCGTTCTCGCCGCACACCTCGACAACGACATCAACCCGGTCACGCAGGAGTTCGTCGAGAACTCGGTGGACCGTGCCGAGGACGGTGGGTATGACGCGTACGTGCTGGTCCTCGACACCCCCGGCGGCCTCGGCTCGTCGATGCGCGGCATCGTGAAGCGTTTCCTCGCCTCCAAGGTCCCGGTCGTCGTCTACGTCGCGCCGCCGGGCTCGTCCGCGGACTCCGCGGGAGCGGTCATCACGATGGCGTCCGACGTGGCGGCGATGGCGCCCCAGACCAACATCGGCTCGTCGACGCCGATCTCGCTCAACGGCGCGGACATCTCGAAGGACCTGCGCAGGAAGATCGTCAACGACGCGGCGGCCTACGTCGGCGAGCTCGCACGGGAGCACGATCGCAACGTCGTCGCGGCGCGCAAGATGGTCACGGAGGCGTCGAACTACGGCGCGCGCGAGGCAGAGCGGATCGGCCTCGTCGAGGTGATCGCTCCCACGCTGCCTGCGCTCCTCGACGAGATCGACGGGATGAAGACGGTCCCGAAGGGGCTCGTGCTGAGCACGGCCGGGGCGGAGATCGACGACGTCGAGCTGAGCTTCTGGCAACGAGCGCGCGACTTCCTCGTCGACCCGAACCTCATCGCGCTGATGCTCTCGATCGGGCTCATCGGCATCGTCGTGGAGCTGTGGAACCCGGGCCTCATCTTCCCGGGAACGGTTGGCGCGATCTCGTTGATCCTCGGGCTCTACGGCCTGCAGGTGCTCCCCGTCTCGCTCGCGGGCGTGCTGCTCATGATTCTCGCCGCGGGATTCTTCGTCGCCGACGCATTCCTTCCGACGCACGGTGCCGCCACACTCGCCGGCGCGGTCCTGTTCGTGCTCGGAGCGCTGATGCTCTTCGATCCAGCCGGCGCTGCGTACCAGGTGTCGCTTCCCGTCGCGCTGGCTATCGCCGGCACGCTGGCGGTGCTGCTCGGGTTAGCCCTCGCACGTGTCCTGCGCGCCAGGCGCAATCCCGTCACGGTCGGCATGCAGGGACTCGTCGGCGACGAGGGCGTCGTTCGTCGCGAAGGCATGGTCCTGGTGAACGGTGAGCTCTGGCGCGCGCATCGAGAGGACGGCTCTCCGCTCCTCCCCGGTGACCACGTGACAAGTGGAGCGTGTCGAGGAGGGCTTGCAGCTGGTCGTAGGATCCACGATGCCCCCGAACGAGGAGGAAGCGCGCTAATGGCAGTTGCCGGAATTGCGATCGTCGTCGTACTCGTCATCGTCTTGCTGATCCTCTTCGCGGCAGTCAAGATCGCGCGCGAGTACGAGCGTGGCGTGATCTTCCGCCTGGGCCGGCTCCTGCCGCACCCGAAAGGCCCGGGAATCTTCCTGCTGATCCCGATCGTCGACCGCATGGTCAAGGTCGATCTGCGGACCGTCACGCTGAACGTCCCGCCGCAAGAGGTGATCACGAAGGACAACGTTCCCGTGCGGGTGAACGCCGTTGCCTACTTCCGGATCGTCGAGCCCAACAACGCGATCGTCCAGGTCGAGAACTACATGGTCGCGACGTCCCAGATCGCGCAGACGACGCTCCGGTCCGTGCTCGGACAACACGTCCTCGACGAGCTCCTCTCCGAGCGCGACAAGATCAACGCGATCCTGCAGGCGATCATCGACGAGGCGACGTCACCGTGGGGCATCAAGGTTTCCGTCGTCGAGGTCAAGGACGTCGAGATCCCGGCCGGTATGCAGCGCGCGATGGCGCGTCAGGCAGAGGCCGAGCGCGAGCGCCGCGCGAAGGTCATCTCCGCGGAGGGCGAGTTCCAGGCGTCGGAGCGACTCAAGGACGCTGCGGCGGTCATGTCGCAGGAGCCGATCACCGTTCAGCTTCGCTACCTGCAGACGCTGCTCGAGATCGGCGCCTCGAACAACTCCACGATCGTCTTCCCGATCCCGATCGACCTGCTCACCGCGCTCAAGAACGTCGCGGACGCGGGCGGCGAGTAGCTCAGGCGGTCGGCTCTTCGGACTCGGGCTCGGGCTCGGGCAGGCTCGTCTCCGGTGCGTCGGCGTCCGCGACGACGGCGTCCTCGTCCTCGTCCGAGCCCACGACTGGCGCGAGGGTCGCGACCTGCTCGGCCTCGCGCAATCGCATAACGATGACGCCCTGCGTCGACCGCCCGGCGCGGCGGATTCCGTCGACGGGAATCTTGATCACGGTGCCGCCGTCCGAGATCAGCATCACCTGGTAGCCGTCGCGGACGATCCGCGCCCCTGCAAGGCGGCCCTTGCTCTCGACGAGCTGCACCGTCTTCACGCCCATCGTGCCGCGTCCCTTGACCGGGTAGTCGGCGACCCGCGTCCGCTTGCCGTAGCCGTTCTCGGTGACGACGAGGAGGTCGGCTTCGTCGTCGGCGATGTCGACCTCGATGACCTCGTCGCCGGCGCGCAGCTTCATGCCTGCGACGCCCGTCGTGTCCCGGCCCATCGCGCGAGCCTGCTTGGCCTGGAAGCGCACGGCCTGGCCCATCCTCGAGACCATCAGGATGTCGTCCGCGTCGCCGGCGAGGCGGACTCCGATGAGCTCGTCGTCCTCGCGCAGCTTGATCGCGATGATCCCGTCCGCTTTCAGCGGAGTGTTGTACGCGCCGAACTCCGTCTTCTTGACGATGCCCTTGCGCGTCGCGCAGACGAGGAACTTGGCCTCCTCGAAGTTGCGCGTGGCGATCACGGCGCGGACGTACTCGTCCTGCCGGAACGGCAGCAGATTCACGATCGCACGTCCCTTCGACTGGCGCGAACCGAGCGGGAGCTCGTGCACCTTGAGCCGGTAGACCTTGCCCACGGTCGTGAAGAAGAGGATGTAGTCGTGCGTCGAGGCGACGAACAGGTGCTCGATGTAGTCGTCGTCCTTCATGTCCATGCCCATGACGCCGATGCCGCCGCGGCGCTGCTCCCGGTACGTGGTCACGGGTAGGCGCTTGATGTAGCCGGACTTGGTGATGGCGATCACCATGTCCTCCTCGGCGATCATGTCCTCGAGCTCGAGATCGGTCTCGCCGGCGACGATCTCCGTTCGGCGATCGTCCGACCTGCCGTAGATCTCCTTGAGCTCGAGCAGCTCCTCCTTGATGAGGCTTGCGATTCGCGACTCGTCGCCGAGAAGCACTCGCAGCTCCGAGATCCGCTCCTGCAGGTCCGCGTACTCGTCCTCGACCCGCTTGCGCTCGAGCCCGGTGAGCGCACGGAGCCGCAGGTCGAGGATGGCCTGGGCCTGCAGCTCGCTCAGCCCGAAGCGTTCCATGAGCCCCGTGCGGGCCTGATCGGCGTCGTCCGAGGCACGGATCAGCTGGATGACCTCGTCCAGGTTGTCGAGGGCGATGAGGTAGCCCTCGAGGACGTGTGCGCGGGCGAGCGCCTTGCGCAGCTCGAACTGCGAGCGGCGGGTGACGACCTCGCGCTGGAAGTCGAGGTAGTGCCGGACGAACTCGAGGAGCGACAGCGTCCGCGGCACGTTGTCGACCAGCGCGACGGCGTTGTAGCCGAACGTCGTCTGCAGGGCGGTGTGCTTGAAGAGCTTGTTGAGCGCCACCTGCGGCACGGCCTCGCGCTTCAGCTCGATCTGGATCCGCATGCCGGTCTTGTCGGAGTAGTCCTGCAGGTCGGAGACCTCGGTGATCACCTTCTCGCGGACGAGGTCGGCGATCTTCGAGATCACCCCGCCGTCGCCGCCCTTCTTCACGCCGTACGGGAGCTCGGTGACGATGATCGCGCTCTTCCCGCCGCGCAGCTCCTCCACATGCGCGCGGGCGCGCATGACGACCCGGCCGCGGCCGGTGCGATACGCGTCGCGAACGCCGGAGCGGCCGACGATGATGCCTCCGGTCGGGAAGTCCGGGCCTCTGACGTGCTTCATGAGATCCTCGACGCTCGCTGTCGGCTTGTCGATGAGCGCGACCACCGCGTCGATCGTCTCCGAGAGATTGTGCGGCGGGATGTTCGTGGCCATTCCGACCGCGATGCCCGTCGAGCCGTTGACGAGGAGGTTCGGGAAGCGGGAAGGCAGGACCTGCGGCTCGCGGCGCGACTCGTCGTAGTTCGCCCCGAAGTCGACCGTGTCGGAGTCGATGTCGCGCAGCATCTCCGTCGCGAGCTTGGCGAGGCGGCACTCGGTGTACCGCTCGGCGGCCGGCGGGTCGTCGTCGATCGAGCCGAAGTTTCCCTGCCCGTCGACGAGCGGGTAGCGAAGAGAGAACGGCTGCACGAGGCGGGCGATCGCGTCGTAGATCGAGCTCGAGTCGTGCGGGTGGTACTTGCCCATCACGTCGCCGGTGACGCGTGCGCACTTCACGTACGGCCGGCTCGGCTGGTGCCCGGCGTCGTGCATCGCCCAGAGGATCCGGCGATGAACGGGCTTGAGTCCGTCACGCACGTCCGGCAGCGCTCGCCCGACGATCACGCTCATCGCGTAGTCGAGGTAGCTCGAGCGCATCTCCTGCTCGAGCTCGCGCGGCTCGATGCGGCCTGCGCCGAGCGGCTCGACGATGTCAGACATCGAGGAACCTCACGTCCTTGGCGTTCTGCTCGATGAAGAGGCGGCGAGGCTCCACCTGGTCGCCCATCAGTGTCGAGAACACTCGATCGGCTGCTGCAGCGTCCTCGACCTCGACGCGGATGAGCAGCCGCTTCGTGGGATCCATGGTGGTCTCCCAGAGCTGCTCCGGGTTCATCTCGCCGAGCCCCTTGAACCGGGAGATCTGCATGCCCTCCTTCGCGAGATCGAGAGAGCTTCCGCGCAGCGACTCGAAGGTCTCGGCCCGCGAGGACTTGTTGCCGAAGGCGACGGTGAACGGCGGGAGGCCGACGATCTCCCCGGCCTTCGCGTAGGCGCGCTGAACGGCGTCGTACGTGGACGAGCCGAGCATCGCCGTCGGCAGCTCGACGCGGTGAGCAGTGCTGGTCTCCGTCTCCACGACGCGCACGTGCAGGATGCCCTCGAGCTCCTCCTCGACGGTGAGCTCGTAGCCGTTCGGCGGGATCGACGCGATCAGCGCGGCGGCATCGGGCGGGCCGGCGCTCTCCGCTTCGACGAGGCCGTGCGAGATCGCGAAACGGGCAGCCGGGCCGAACTCGGCCTCGAGCTTCGCCGCCCACGCGTCCAGGTGGCCGAGATCGCGCACGAGGCGAGTCCAGCGCGCCTCGGTGAGCACCGTCTCGCGCTCGTCGCGTGCGGTCACGGTCATGTCCTTCACGCGCTCGCGCACCAGGAGGTCCTCGAGCTGCGCGTCCTTCTCGAAGTACATGCCCCGGCTCCCGAGCTTCACGTGGTAGAGCGGAGGAACCGCGATGTAGACGTGGCCGCGCTCGAAGAGCTCGGGCATGGTGCGGTACAGGAAGGTGAGGACGAGCGTCCTGATGTGAGCCCCGTCGACATCGGCGTCGGTCATGACGATCACGCGGCCGTAGCGCAGGTTGGTGATGTCGAACTCGTCGCCGAAGCCGGTCCCGATCGCGGTGATCATCGCCTGGATCTCGGTGTTGGAGAGCACCTTGTTGATCCGGTTCTTCTCGGAGTTGATGATCTTCCCGCGCAGCGGCAGGATCGCCTGCGTCATGCGGTCACGCGCCTGCTTGGCCGAGCCTCCGGCCGAGTCGCCCTCGACGATGAAGAGCTCCGCGGACTCCGGGTCCTTGATCGTGCAGTCGGCGAGCTTGCCCGGCAGCGACGAGTTCTCGAGCGCGCTCTTGCGTCGCGTCAGCTCGCGTGCCTTGCGGGCAGCCTGCCGAGCGTTTCGCGCAGCGATCGCCTTCATGACGATCTGGCGCGCCTCGGTCTTGTTCTCCTCCAGGAACTCGCCGAGCCGCTGGTTGACGACCTTCTCGACGAGTCCTGCGACTCCCGGGTTCCCGAGCTTGGTCTTCGTCTGCCCTTCGAACTGCGGGTTGCGCAGCTTGACCGAGATGACCGCCGCGAGCCCCTCGCGGGCGTCCTCACCCTCGAGGTTGTCGTCGCGCTCCTTGAGGAGGCCTTCCTGGCGCGCGTACTGGTTCAGCGTTCGCGTGAGCGCGGCGCGAAAGCCCTGCAGGTGCGCCCCGCCCTCCGTCGTGTTGATGTTGTTCGCGAACGAGAACACCGACTCGACGTACGAGGTGTTCCACTGCATGGCGACCTCGACCGCTCCTTCGTCGCTCTCGCCCTCGAAGTAGACGATGTGCTTGTGGACGGGGTCCTTCGCCTCGTTCACGTGGGCGACGAAATCCCTGATCCCGCCCTCGTAGTGAAACTCGTCGGTTCGCCCGCCGGCTCGCTCGTCGCGGAGGACGATCCGCAGCCCGCGCGTGAGGAACGCGGTCTCGCGCAGGCGCTGCAGCAGCGTCGCGGCGTCGAACTCCGTCTCCTCGAACACCTCCGAGTCGGGAAGGAACGAGATCGTCGTTCCGGACTCGCCCTTGCCGGACACGCCGACGATGGTCATGTCCGTCGTCGGCTCGCCTCGCCCGAACTCCTGCCGGTACACCTTGCCGTCACGGCGGACCTCCGCGACCAGCCACTCCGAGAGCGCGTTCACCACCGAGACGCCGACGCCGTGGAGCCCGCCGGAGACCTTGTAGCCGTCGCCGCCGAACTTCCCGCCCGCGTGGAGCTTCGTGAGAACGACGGTGAGCGCGGGAAGCCCCTGCTCAGCGATCACATCGACCGGGATGCCGGCGCCGGCGTCGATCACGGTCACCGAGTTGTCCGGATGAATCGTGACGTCGACGAGGTCGTTTCGCCCCGCGAGCGCCTCGTCGACGGCGTTGTCGACGACCTCGTAGACGAGGTGGTGCAGGCCACGCGAGCCCGTCGACCCGATGTACATGCCGGGTCGGAGACGGACCGGGTCGAGACCCTCGAGGACAGTGATGTCCTTTGCGGTGTAGGCTGCTTCGGCCATTAAAAAAGCCCTGCAAAAGGCCATATTGCGGGGCCGGACTAGTGTATCAGAAGTCGCGGTCGGACCGGGCCCTGACCAGGCTCGCCCGAGCAGCCCTCGCGACGAGCTCGCGGAGCTCCGGGTCGTCGATCTCCGCGGCTGCCGCGAGGGCCTCCGATTCGATCTCCGGCGGCACCTCGGCCGTCGGCTCGTCCTCGCTCGTGTGGTCCTCGACCGGGCTCGGCGGCTCCGGGATCGGGCCGACCGCGAACCTGACCGCCGGCGGCGTGGCGTCGGCGAGCCGGGCGCGCAGACCGTCGAGGATCGCGTCCTGGAGAAGGTCGAGCTCGTGCGCCCAGGTGGACGATGCGACGGCAACGTGCAGCGTTCCGTCCCGGCCGAGCCTGAGCGGCCAGGCCTGCCGCGCGACGGCCGCGCCGACCGCAGACGGCCAGGCCGCGGTGATCGCGGCGAGCGGGATCGCATCGCGGCTCCCGCTCCGTGCGAGCTCACGGTCGATCTCGCGACCGATGCGCTCCATCAGCGAACCTCGCCGGGGGACACGGCGAGGAGCTGCGCCGGCTCGCCCGGAAGGGCCTCGGGGGCAGTGGCCGTAACGACGGTCTGCGCAGCCCTCGCGATCATGGCTGCGAGCGCGCGCCGGCGGTCGCCGTCCAACTCTGAGAGGACGTCGTCGAGCAGGACGAGCGGGGTGATCCCCACGCGGTCGCGCAACGCCTCCGCTTCCGCCAGCACGAGCGAGAGCACCGCGACCCGTTGCTCGCCCTGCGAGCCGAACACGCGGAGGTCCCTGCCGCCGGCCTCGATCCGCACGTCGTGCAGATGCGGCCCTGCGCCCGTGACGCCCCGTTCGACGTCGGACTCGAGTCGGTCCTCGAGCTCCGCCTCGGACACGGGCTCTCCGTCGTAGCCGACCCCCGCCGAGGCGAGCCCGAGCGCGCCGGCGGCCTGCGTGAACGGCTCGGAGAGGAGCGACAATGCCTCCGTCCTCGCCCGAACGAGCTCCTCGCCCAGCGTCACGAGCCGCGCCGTCCAGGGGCCGAGCGCATCCCGCGTGGACTGACCGCCGCGAATCCGTCGAAGCGCGGCGTTGCGCTGCCCGACGGCCGCCGAGTAGTCGTTCGCGAGCGTCGTGCGGGCGGGAAGCAGCCGCCCCACCGCACGGTCGAGGTAGGCACGACGCGTTGCCGGAGCCCCTTTCACGACGGCGAGCCGGTCCGGCGTGAAGACGAGCGTCGTCAGCTCGTTGCGAAGCCGCTCGGCGGAGGCGAGCCGCTCGCCGTTGAGAGCGACTCGGCGCGGCTCGCGAGCCGCGAGCACGACGTCCGTCTCGAAGGAGTTCTGGCCGCTCGAGCCGCGAAGCAGCACCCTGGCGGCGCTCGCGCCGAAGCGGATCATCTGCGCGTCACGCCGGGCGCGGGGCGAAAACCCCTGGGTCCCGACGTGGAGCGCCTCCAGGAGGTTCGTCTTGCCCGCGCCGTTCAAGCCGTGGAGCAGCACGACTCCGGGAGACAGCTCGAGCTCGAGGGAAGCGTACGAGCGGAAGTCGCGGAGCGTGACGTCGCGGACGATCAGCCCGCGAGGCGGATGGGCATGATCAGGTACCAGAAGCTCTCGTCGGGAGCTGCGATCAAACCGGGCCGCAGGCGGTTGATGAGCTTGAGCTGGACTGTGTCGGCCGCGACGGCCTCGAGGCCGTCGCGCAGGAAGTCCGGGTTGAAGCCGATCTCGAGCTCCTCGCCCGCGTACTCGATCGGCAGCGATTCCGTCGCCTCGCCGACGTCCTGCGTCTGCGCGGAGACGGTCAGCTCGCCGTCGGCGAAGCGAAGTCGCAATGGGGCGTTTCGCTGCGCCATGAGACCGGCCCGGCGCACGACTTCGAGCAGCGCCACGCGGGGAGTCGCGATCTCGATCTCGAACGTCTCCGGCAGGAGCTGCTTGTAGTTCGGGAACTGCCCGTCGATGCGGCGGCTCGTGAGCCACACGTCGCCGGCCGAGAAGATGACGTGGTTCTCGTGCACTCCGAGCTCCACGTCCTCGGCGGAGCCGGCAAGGCGCGCGAGCTCCTGAAGCGCTCTGGCTGGGATGATCGCGTCGAGGTCGGGTCCGCTCGCGGAGAGCGTCGTCTCCTTCACGGCAAGCCGGTACGAATCGGTAGCCGCCATGATCAGCTGGTCGCCTTCGAAGCGAACGAGAACGCCCGTCAGGACAGGCCGCGACTCGTCTCGCGATGCCGCGCGGCCAACCTTCTCGATGGTGGCCAGAAGCGCAGCCGCGTCGATCTTCTGCAACGGGATATCGAGCGGCGGAAGTCGCGGGAAATCCTCGGCGCTGTAGACGTTTAGCCGCGACGCGTGCTTGCCGGACGCGACCGAAAGTACGCCGTCGCCCTCGTCGTACGCGAGCGTGACCGACTCGTCCGGCAGGAGTCGAACGAGATCGGTGAGGAGGCGCCCCGGGACGACCACGCTCGCGTCGCCTTCGATCTCCCCCTCGAGAGACGCCCGGATCGAGATCTCCATATCGGTCGCGGCGAGAGAGAGCTTCCCTTCCTCGGCCTGCAGCAGGATCCCTCCGAGCACCTGCACTGCGCCGCGGCTGGAGACCGCGCGCGAGACGACGGCCAGCGCAGCCGCGAGCTCGGCTTTTCGGCAGGTGACGCGAAGCGCGGTGGCCGGCATGGTGTCTGTGTTCATTACTGAAGAAAAAGACTCGTAGTAGTCATAGGAGTGTGAGTTGTGGGGAGGACGGGCGAATTGCCGCTCGAGTGCAGGGAAAACGGCTGTTGAAGCATGTGTGGACAGATCCGTGGTTGCCAACGGGCGCTCGGCGAGGCGACTGCTGGACCCCCAACATCAGCGGGCCTGCTTGATGCGCGCGGTCAACTCTTGCACAAGGTTGTACACAGAGCGGTCCTCGCGAATGAGCTTCGTGATCTTGTCCTTCGCGTGGATCACCGTCGTGTGGTCGCGTCCCCCGAACTCCTTGCCGATCAGCGGAAGCGACGCGTCGGTGAGCTCGCGCGAGAGGTACATGGCAACCTGCCGCGGATAGGCGACCGCCTGCGACCGCCGCGGGCTGACGAGCTCGTCGTGCGTGACGCCGAAGCGCTGCGAGACCGTCTCCTGGATCCTGGCGATCGTCACCTCCGGCGCCGGTTCACCTTGCGGGTACACGTCCTTCAGGACGTTCTCCGCCAGCTCCACCGTCAACGGGCGGTCCGTGAGCGACGAGAACGCGACCACGCGGGTCAGGGCCCCTTCGAGCTCGCGGATGTTCGCCGACACGCGACTCGCGATGAACGTGAGCACCTCGGGATCCGTGATCGCGATGCCCTCCGTGTCGACGCGCTTGCGCAGGATCGCGATGCGCGTCTCGAGGTCGGGCGCCTGGATGTCGGTGAGAAGGCCCCATTCGAACCGCGAGCGCAGCCGTTCCTCGAGCGTCGCGATCTCGCGGGGAGGACGGTCGGACGAGATGATGATCTGCGCGCCGCCTTCGTAGAGGGAGTTGAAGGTGTGGAAGAACTCCTCCTGGATCCGCTCCTTGCCCTCGATGAACTGGATGTCGTCGACGAGAAGGACGTCGTAGTTGCGGTAGCGCCGCTTGAAGCCCTCGATGCGCGTGCCACGCTCGCGCACGGCGTCGATGAACTCGTTCATGAACGTCTCGCTCGTGACATAGCGCGCGGTGAGCCGACGCGAGTGCTGCCGCACGTAGTGGCCGATGGCCTGGAGTAGATGCGTCTTGCCGAGGCCGGTCCCGCCGTAGATGAAGAGCGGGTTGTACGCCTGGGCAGGCGCCTCGGCGACGGCGAGCGCGGCCGCGTGCGCAAAGCGGTTCGAAGACCCGATCACGAAGAGGTCGAACGTGTACTTCGGGTTGAGCTCGACGTCGCCGGCCTCCCGCTGCGCTGTCGCCTGCGGTTGTGGTTGCACGGGCTCGGCCGGTCGCTCGGGGGCGTTCGGCCGGGCGAGCGGTCGCTCGCTCACGGCGAAGGTGACGGAAGCCTCCTTCGTCGCGGCGTCGGCTGCGGCCGCCCGGGCGACCACATCGAGGAAGTGCCCCTCGATCCAGTCCAGCGTGAAGTCGTTCGGAACCTCGACCACGAGCTGGCCGCCGCTGTAGGACTGTGGCTGAGCCTGGCCGAACCAGGTGTCGTACGTCGTGTCGGTGAGGGTGTCCCTCAGCCGGCCCGCGATGGCAGTCCAGAGGTCGTCGGCTCGTGTCTCGGCTGGGTGCTGCAACCGTCCTCGCGCTTCATCGGGGTCGTCGGGAAGGGGCGAGCATACCACCATCCGAAGACCCTCTCAACGCCGTCTATCCACTGCCTGTGGATGAAAATCAGGCTGCTTTGCAGGGACTTTCCATCTTCCACACCACTGTCCACAGGTGTGGAAGATACCCGCGGCGTTGGCGCCTATGACAACGGCGGAGTCCCAAGAGCAGCGATTTCGGGAACTGACGCCACCGGGCGGACTGTGGAAAACCTCGGCCGAGAGCGGTCGTCTATACTCGCCGCTCTCCGAACGCAGATCGACCCCATACCACGTGAAACGCACCTATCAGCCGAACGTTCGTCGCCGGAAGCGGCGTCACGGGTTCCGAGCGCGGATGTCCACGCGCGGCGGCCGCGCGATCCTCAAGCGGCGGCGAGCGCGTGGGCGCAAGCGGCTCTCCGCCTGAGACGCGCCCGGTGCAGCGGCGCAACCGGCTCTCCCGGTCGAAGGATTTCGACACCGTCTACCGCCGCGGCCGCTCGGCGTCGAGCCGGTACCTCGTGCTCCACTGGTTCCCGCGAGACGACGACCCGGACGGCGAGCCGCGCCTCGGCCTGGCCGTCCCGAAGTCGGTCGGCTCGGCGGTGACGAGGAACCGCGTGAAGCGGTTGCTCCGCGAGGCGTGGCGCGAGCTTCTTCCCATCGTTCCCCCCGGGCAGGACTACGTCCTCGCAGCTCGGCCGGGATTCGCCGAGCCGGCGGAGGCCCGCGGCGGGGAGTGGCTCGTCGCGGAGGTCACGGGCGTGCTCGAGAGAGCCCGGTCATGAGGTACCTCGGCATCGGCCTCGTGCAGGCGTGGCGCTGGACCTTCGGCCTGCTCACCCCGCAAGGCACCTGCAAGTACCACCCGACCTGCTCGCAGTACGCGCTCGACGCCTTCCGTGAGTTCGGACTGGTGCGCGGCGGCGTCCTCGCGAGCTGGAGGCTGCTGCGCTGCAACCCCTGGAGCCACGGCGGCGTCGACTACGCGCACGACCAGGCGCTCTTCCCGCTGGGCAAGTCGCGAAAGGCTGGCGTGTGATCGTCGCCGGCCTCAGCGACCTGCTCTCCCCGCTGGAGAACATCCTCACGGACATCCTCACGTGGCTGCACGACACGGGGGGGCTCTCATGGGCCTGGTCGATCGTGGCGCTCACCGTGCTGGTCCGGATCCTGCTCGTGCCGGTCGCCATCAGGCAGATCCACTCGATGCAGAGCCTGCAGATGCACGCCCCCGAGATGAAGGCGATCCAGCAGCGCTACAAGGCCGACCGCCAGAAGCAGTCGGAAGAGCTCATGAAGTTCTACAAGGAGAACAAGATCAACCCGTACGCGTCTTGTCTCCCGATCGTCTTCCAGATCCCGATCTTCATCTCGCTCTTCTTCGTCCTGAAGGACGCCGAGAAGCACATCTTCAACGGGTTCTCCGACTCCGCCCTGCAGTGGCTGGGCCTCGTGAACATCACGGAGCCCGTGAAGGACGGCTGGGGGCCGGTGCTCATCGCGGTGTACGTGGCGAGCCAGCTCACGTCGACGTACCTCATGTCGACCTCGATGCAGTCGAAGGCGCAGCGCTACATGATCATGGTGCTGCCGGTCGCGTTCCTGCCGTTCATTCTCAAGTTCCCGTCCGGCTTGATGGTGTACTGGCTCACGACGAATCTGTGGACGACCGGGCAGGGGATTATCACCCGCCGCCAGATGCCGAGGCCGGTCGTGCCCCCGAAGAGGTCGAGCAGGACGCCGCCCAAGGAAACGCCTGACGCGGCGAGCAACGGCGAGCCGGTCACGCCCGCCGACGGCGCGGCGCCGCGGCCGGCCTCGAGCGGCACTCCACGTCGCGTCAAGCGCAAGCGAGGCGGAAGGACGCGAAAGTGAGCGGCCAGGCCCTGGTGACGGTCGAAGCGACCGGAGAGACCGTGGGCGAGGCGAAGTGGGCCGCGCTGCGCGAGCTCGAGCAGCTCGTGCCCGGCCTCGAACGCGAGAGCGTGTCATTCCAGGTCGTTTCGGAAGGCGAGCGCGGGCTTCTCGGTGTCGGCTTCACCCCCGCGCACGTCATCGCGAGCACGGAGTCGGCTCGCGGGAACGACACGCCGAGCGCGAGCGAGGGAGACGACGTCGCGCGCGCCCGCGAGATCGTCGAGCGGATCGCGGCCGGCATCGGCGCCGACGTCGCGGCGACGGCGCGCGCGCACGAGTCCGGAGTGACCGTCAGCTGCTCGGGCCCCGACGTGGCGCTGTTCATCGGAAAGCACGGGCAGACGATCGACGCGATCCAGTACCTCGCGAACGCGATCACGCGCGCCGGAGGAGAGCAGCACGACGTCGTCGTCGATGCCGCGGGGTACCGCGCTCGGCGCACTGCCACGCTCGAGACACTCGCCAAGCGCACGGCGCAGCGTGCCTCCGCGACGGGTCGTCGCATCGAGATGGAGCCGATGACCCCGGTCGAGCGGAAGATCGTCCACGAGGTGCTGAAGGAGGATCCCGAGGTCGAGACGGCGAGCGAGGGCTCCGAGCCCAACCGCTTCGTCGTCGTGTTCCCGCACGTGCTTGCCGGCTGACGCGTCCGACGCGTTCCTCGAACGCTGGCTCGAGGATGTCGTCGCCACGCCCGGGCAGACCGGTTTCCGTGATGTGGCGAGCGCGCGGCCCGCGCTCCTGGACGACGCGCTGCGCGCTCACCCGATCCTCGTGCGACTTGCCGGCCGCGTGATCGACGTCGGCTCGGGCGGAGGCTCTCCGGGAATCCCGCTGGCGACCGCGCTTCCCGAGAGGTCGTTCACGCTCCTGGAGGCCTCGCGACGCAAGTGCGACTTCCTCGAGCGCACCACCGCAGCGTTGCCGAACGTGGACGTCGTCCGGGGGCGCGCCGAGGAGCAGCCGGTCGACGCGTTCGGAGTCGCTCTCGCGAAGGCGCTCGCCAAGCCGCCCGTAGCCGCCGAGCTCTGCCTGCCGCTCGTGGAGCCGGGCGGCGCAGCCGTGCTCTGGGTAGGCGAGACGGCTGATCGAGAGGCCATCGCTCGCGCTGCCGAGCTCCTTGGCGGACGTCTCGAGAGCGACGCCGACGGCCTCGTCGTGCTGCGCAAGCTCACCGCGACTCCGCCAGGCTTTCCGCGTCGTCCCGGAATGGCGAAGAAGCGACCGCTGCGCTAGTCGACTGCCGGCAGGGCGTTCTGCAGGCGGATACCGCTGTACTCGAGCGACGATGCGACAACGCGCCGCCACAGCGGCCAGAGGTTGTCGACGACGCGGAGGTCGATCCCCGACCGGGCGTGCAGCTCCACGAGATCTCCGAGCTCCACGATCTCGACGGGCACCACCGCCTCGCGACTGAGCCAGTAGCCGCCGACGTCCGGATCGGGCGCGAACGTCTCGTCCGGCAGGCGGTAGGCGACGACCCGCGTCGTCCGCAGCGGCTCGACCCACCCGGATTCGACGAGATGGACGCGCGGCGAGCCTTCGAGGAGCGCCGCGTCCGCGGGCTCGGTCGCCGCCGCTGCCCAGAACGTGCAGCGCGGGCACTCGCGGGGGAACCAGTAGAACGGAAGGTGGCGCGTGTCGACGGCCCACACACGAGGCTCCGGGCTCGTCGCGGTCCGGCTGACGTGCGGCTCGAAGCGCGCGAGCGCAGGGTTCTCGCTGACATGCCACAGCGCATGCGGTCCCTCGCCCGTGTACGGCGGCGCAGCGTCTCGCACGGCGCGGGACTCTAGCCGCCGCCCTCTCTAGGCTTGCCGCGTGCTCGCCTCGCGATCGACGAGCGACCTGAGAGACCGCCCCGGCGGTTCTGCCGTCCTGCGGAGCACGCGCGTCTACGCGGTCGCGAACCAGAAAGGCGGCGTCGGCAAGACGACGTCCGCCGTCAACCTCAGCGCCTGCCTCGCCGAGGCAGGCGAGCGGGTCCTGCTCATCGATCTCGACCCGCAGGCGAACGCGACCTCCGGTCTCGGATTGCGCGCCAACGGTGCGTCGACGCACGACCTGCTCGACGGGGCTCCCCTTGCGAAGCTCGCCAAGCCGACCTCGGTTCCCAACCTCGACGTCGTGATGGCCAAGAGCGACCTCGCGGCGGCGGCCGTCGAGCTCTCGAGCCGCGCCGGCGGCGAGCGCTACCTCGCCGAAGCGCTCGCTGGCGCGGTCGAGGCGTACTCCTACGTTCTCCTCGACTGCCCGCCGTCGTTCGGGCCGCTCACCGTCAACGCCCTTGCTGCCGCTCATCGTGCGATCGTCCCGGTGCAGGCCGAGTACTACGCGCTCGAGGGTCTGTCCCAGCTCCTCGGCACGATCAACCTCGTCAAGGCGCAGCTCAATCCACGGCTCGCCGTCGCGGGGATCCTGCTGACGATGGCCGACGGGCGGACGCGGCTGGCCGCCGAGGTGGAGGCCGAGCTGCGCCGGCACTTCGGGTCGCTCGTGTTCACGACGACCATCCCCCGCTCCGTGCGCCTTGCCGAGGCGCCGAGCCATGGTGTCCCTGCGATCGCCTACGACCGCCGCTCGGCCGGCGCCGAGGCGTACTGGAAGGTGGCGATGGAGCTTGTCGAGCGTTCCTAGAGAGCGACGAGGCCTCGGGCGAGGCCTCGAGGTCCTGCTCGGCGAGGCGGGACAGCCCGAGCTCGTCCACCTCCCGGTCGAGACGATCCATCCGAACCCGCGACAGCCGCGGCGACGCTTCGAGCCGGAGGCGGCATCCGGGCTCGCGAGCTCGATCCGACTGCAGGGCGTCCTCCAGCCGATCGTCGTCCGGCGTCGCTCCGAAGGCGGGTTCGAGCTCATCGCGGGAGAGCGCCGCTGGCGCGCCGCGAGGTCTGCCGGCGTTGCCACGCTGCCCGCCCTGGTCAGGGACGTGGGCGATCGGGACTCGCTGCTGCTCGGGCTGGTCGAGAACGTGGCGCGCGAGCAGCTCTCCCCCGTCGAGGAGGCACGCGCCTACGCCTCGCTCGTCGACGAGTTCGAGCTTTCGCTCGGCGATGTCGCGGACCGTGTCGGGCGATCCAAGTCGGCGGTCTCCAACCGCCTGCGCCTTCTCGAGCTGCCGGAGGAGGTTCTCTGGATGCTCGCTCGCGGAGACATGAGCGAGGGCCACGCCCGCGCGGTGCTCTCGGTCCCCGACGACGACGCCCGCCGGCGCCTCGCACGGCGAATCGTGAAGGAGGGTCTCACCGTTCGAGCCGCCGAGCGAGCGGCGCAGGAGGGCGGCGCCCGCCGGCGCCCGCGCCGAGCCTCTGCGTTCGACCCGGCCCTGGTCGACCGAGCCCGCCGAGCGGCCGAGGCGATCACCGGCATGCCCGCGCGTGTCGGTGCGGGAGCGCTCCAGATCCGCTTCGACGACGCGAAGGGCCTCGAGGAGCTCGTGGAGGCTCTCGAAGCCGCAACCGCGCACGACGCCGTAGACCGCGCCGCCTAACCGTCTCGCACAGGTTCAAGGTGAAGCGCGATGCGGCGCGAAGGCAGCCGCCTTCAGGGATCTTGCGATCGGAATCTGCACTCGCAGATTCCGATCTGCGGAAAGCATGGGCGATCCTGGACTCGAACCAGGGGCCTCCGCCTTATCAGAGCGGCGCTCTAACCGACTGAGCTAATCGCCCGCGGGGCCGGAACTGTACCGCAGCCCCCTGACTAAGATGGGCACGGGCCAGCGATGCGAGAGATGACCCTCTACGGCGTGAGCTTCGAGCCGATCGGCAAGCAGCCGATCGTGCTCCTGAAGACCGTCGACGAAGATCGCTTCCTCCCGATCTGGATCGGGCACCCCGAGGCGGCGGCGATCCTGATGAAGCTGCAGGGGGCGAGCCCGCAGCGGCCGATGACCCACGACCTGCTGACGGAGGTCGTCTCCGAGCTCAAGGGCGAGGTCGTCAAGGTGACCGTGACGGAGTTGCGTGAGAACACGTACTTCGCCCAGATCACGATCGTCCAGGACGGGACCGAGGTCGAGATCGACTCGCGCCCCTCGGATGCGATCGCGCTCGCGGTTCGCTGCGACGCGCAGATCTTCGCGGCCGACGAGGTCGTCGAGGAGTCGGGCATCGAGTTCCAGGGAGGCGACGAGGAGGCAAGCCTCGTGACCGCGTCGACGCTCGCGGACCTCGATCCGGAGGAGTTCCGCCAGTTCATCGAGACGGTCACTCCCGAGGAGTTCGCCTCGAGCCTCGAGGAGCTCGACGACGACCCTGAGGAGGACGACGACGAGGCCTGACCGCGCTCAGCCCGTGCTGACGGCCGCGATGAGCGCGATTCCGTTGAAAGCCGCGTGGAGCGCCATGCCCGGGTACACGCTGTCGGTCCGGACGCGGAGCCAGCCCACGACGATCCCGAAGATCGTGAGCACGGGGAGCGCGATGAGGAGCCCGTGCGCGGCTCCGAAGAGCACGCCGGACACGCCGATCGCCGGCAGCGAGCCCCAGGGCAGCAGCAGCGAGATCCCGAGCCCGCGGTAGGTCAGCTCCTCGACGGTGGGCGCGACGAACGTGACGACGACGAAGAACGCGACGAAGGCTCCGGCTCTGCTCGAGTCCCAGCCGTCGGGGACGAGCCCCTGCTCGTCGGTCGCGTCCCAGTCGCCGAACAGCGAGAGCGCGCGCTCGTAGGCGAACGCCGCGATGTAGATCGCCACGAGCGCGAGAGCTGCGAGCCCGAGGGCACGCTTCCACGACGCGGGGCGCCGCAGGGCGAACACCTCTCGCCATGGGAGGCCCCGCGCTATGAGCAGCAGGATGCCGAGCATGATCCCGTACTGGAGGACCGCCGCCACCGACGACGAGTAGCGGTACGCGAGGTCGTCCGGCGTCTCCGTGTCGGTGAGCCGTGCTGCGTACGCGAGAAGCGCGAGCATGGACACGAAGACGAGCCAGGCCACGAGCCTGCCCGGGCGCTTCGCTTGAGCCGCTTCGGTCATCCCGAGGATTCCAGCAGAACCGCGCGGCTAGCATTCCGCCATGAGCTCGCCGCGGAGCAGGCGCACTCGGCTCGATCCCGAGACGTTGCGTCCTCGGGGCCGGCATCAGCGGGCGCTCCGACGCAAGCGGCGGCGGAAGGGCGCGGTCGTGGCCGTCGTGGCCATCCTGGCGCTCGCAGCGGCAGCAGGGATCGGTGGGACGGCGGCAGTGCTCGCGTACGGATCGTCCTGCGACCTCAGCTCGCTGCGGCGGGTGGACATCGGCGCCAACTCATTCGTCTACGCCGCGGACGGGTCGCTGCTCGGGTCGATTCCGGCGGAGCGGAACCGCGAGCCCGTGACGGCGGAGGGCATGTCGCTCTGGATGCGCAAGGCGACCATCGCCATCGAGGACCGTCGCTTCTTCAACCACGGGGGCGTCGACCTCGAGGGCATCGCGCGCGCAGCCGTGGCGGACATCAAGGCAGGCTCGATCGTCGAGGGCGGTTCGACGATCACCCAGCAGCTCGTCCGCAACCTCTACATCTCACGCGAGCAGACGGTCCAGCGAAAGGTCAAGGAAGCGTGCCTCGCCTCGAAGCTCGACGGCGAGTGGACGAAGCAGCGGATCCTGACCGAGTACCTCAACCAGGTCTACTACGGCAACCACGCGTACGGCATCGAGGCTGCCGCGCAGACGTACTTCTCGAAGCCCGCCAGCGAGCTCGACCTGTCGCAGTCCGCTCTCCTCGCCGGTCTCACGCAGGCGCCGTCGATCTACGATCCGTTCACGGTCCCGGGCCGCGCGCTCGCGCGCCGGCGCGAGGTGCTGCGGGCGATGCTCGACACCGGCGTCATCACGCCGCGCATCTACCGCAAGACGCTGAACGCCCAGGTCACGCTGCACCCAGGGCGTCTCTACGACCGGATCCGCGAGCCGTACTTCTTCGGCTACGTGCGAGACCGGCTGATCGAGGTGTACGGGGCGCAGTCGGTTCGCTCCGGCGGGCTCAAGGTGTACACGACGATCGTGCCGCGCTATCAGCGGCTCGCCGAGCAGGCGATCCGCGACACGCTGAGCGAGTCGACCGACCCGGCTTCGGCCCTGATCTCGATCAGTCCGCGCACCGGAGCGATCCGTGCGATGGCCGCCGTCGTCCCGAACCGCCCGAAGAACCAGTTCAACCTGCTCTCGCAGGCGCGCCGACAGCCGGGGTCGACCTTCAAGACGTTCGTGCTCACCGCCGCCGTCGAGCAGGGGATCAACCCCGATTCGACCTACTACGTGTCCGCGCCGTTCACGTACAAGGCGCATCCGGCCGGTAACTGCGACGACGGAACGTGGTGGTGCGTGCACACCTACGCGAACGACTACTACGGCTGGAGCTCGATTCGCAGCGCGACGATCCGATCGGACAACTCCGTGTACGCGCAGCTCACGCTGGACGTCGGCCCGAAGAAGGTCGCCGAGGTCGCGCGACGCATGGGCGTGCGCTCGCAGCTGGACGTGAACGGCGCCTACGTGCCGTCCATCGGGCTGGGCTCGATCGCGGTGTCGCCGCTCGACCTGGCGACGGCCTACTCGACGCTGGCGGCGCAAGGCGTGCATGCGGAGCCGATGGCGATCCGCCGTGTCGTGCTTCCGGACGGCCGAATCGATTCCGAGGCGGGTTGGGGCGTCCCCAAGCGCCACCGCGCGATATCCGAGGGAACGGCAGCGATCGTCACGCGCATCCTCGAGCAGAACGTCCAGTCGGGAACCGGAACCCGCGCCGCGTTCGGCCGGCCGGCGGCCGGCAAGACGGGAACGAACGAGGAGCACGCCGACGCATGGTTCGCCGGATACACGCCCGAGCTCGCGACGACCGTATGGGTCGGCTACACGAGCGGCGAGATCCCGATGTTGAGCGTGCACGGGATCGCAGTCAGCGGAGGAAGCTTCCCGGCCGAGATCTGGCGGCAGTTCATGGAGCCGGCGCTCGACGCCACCGAGCCGCAGGCGTTCCCCGAGCCGAAGGTATGGCCGGAGTGGAAGCCGTTCACGCGCGGCCAGTACGCCCTCGCCTATGACCCCAACGCGTGGGCGAGCGCGGACACCGAGACCACGACGGAGACCGAAACCGAGACGACGCCGGCTCCGACGACGCCTGCGCGTCCTCCCGCGAAACCTAGGACCGAGCCGGTTCCGGAGCAGCGTCACTGAGCCGACCGCATTGTCGAAGCTGCTGACGATCGACGAGGCGCTCGAGAGCATCCTCGGGCGCTCTCGCCTCCTTCCGACCGAGAACGTGCTGCTCGACGACGCGGCCGGGCGTGTCCTGCGCGAGCCGGCGGCCGCTGCCGTCGATCTGCCGCCGTTCCCGAGCTCGGCCATGGACGGGTTCGCCGTGCGCGCGGAGGAGACACCCGGGCGGCTCCCGGTCGCCTACCGCGTCGCGGCGGGCGGCGCGCCGCCCGGCCGGCTGCCCCCCGGCATGGCCGCCGGGATCGCGACGGGAGGGACGGTCCCGGACGGCGCGGACGCAGTGGTGCCGGTCGAGCTCGTCGAGGATCACGGCGAGCACGTCGACGTGCCGAACGAGGCGGCGGCCGGTCAGCACGTCCGGCCGCGCGGAGGCGACGTGCGGGCAGGCGACGCCGTCGTGGCTCCGGGGACGCGGCTCGGCGCGGTGCAGGTAGGAGCGCTGGGCGCCGCCGGCGTCGCAACGGTCGTCTGCTCGCGCCGGCCGCGCGTGGCGATCCTCGCGACGGGGAACGAGCTGCGGAGCCCCGGGGAGAGCCTCGAGGCCGGTCAGATCTACGAGTCGAACCGCAGGATGATCGCCGCCGCGCTGGAGAGCTCCGGGGCCGAGATCAGCGTGCTGCCCGTCGCCGCAGACGATCCCGAAGCGCATCGTGCCGCGATCGCTCGCGGGCTCGAGCACGACGTGCTGGTGACCTCGGGCGGGGTCTCGATGGGCCCGCACGACCTCGTGCGCCGGGTGGCGGCGGAGCTCGGCGTCGACGAGGTCTTCTGGGGAGTCGCGATCAAGCCCGGGAAGCCGCTCGCCTTCGGCATTCGCGGCGACACGCTGATGTTCGGACTTCCCGGAAACCCCGTGTCGTCGCTCGTCGGAGCGCTGGTCTTCGTGCGGCCCGCGCTGCTCGCACGACAGGGTGTCCCGAGCCCGACGCCGGCCTACCTCCGCGGGCGCGCGACGGGACCGCTCCGGCGAAACCCGCACCGCGACGAGTTCGTACGCGCGACCCGTGTCGTTACTCCGGATGGAGTCGAGCTCGAGCCCATCACCGGCCAGGAGTCGCACATGATCGTGCGCGCGGCTATGGCTGATGCCCTCGTCCACGTGCCGCGCGGCGAAAGCGAGGTGCGGGCGGGCGAGACGGTGCGGTTCCTGCCTCTCGACTAGCGGAGCCGGCGACGCAGAGCACCCGGCGGCGGCGGCTCGGCTCCGCCTGCGTACGGCGCGTAGCGACCGAACGCGAGAGCAGCGACCTGGGCGGCGGAGGCGAACCAGGCAAGCGCGAGGAGCGCCGCTCCGAGTGAGATGTAGCCGACCGTCGTCAGCCCGACGAGGTAGAGCGCCGCACCGATCACCGACAGCCCGAGCTGGTGTGCGAGCACCAGGAGCGCGACGACCGGGCCAAGCAGCCCGAGCGCGAAGAGGAGCCCCCGCTGCCAGAGCCGCCCTTCGAGGGGAAGCCAGAGCCAGGCGTAGAGCGACGGGAGCACGAAGACCAGCGCATACGGCTTCCAGAGCGCGAGGGCGACGGCCACCAGCCCGAGCCCGGCTAGCGCCGTCGCGAGCCCGGCCAACCGCTCCTCGGGCGCCGGGACGGCCAACGGCACGAGCCTGCGTCGGCCGAGGAGCCACACGATCGCGAACGTGCCGCACAGCAGCATCAAGCCGACGACGGGAGGCTCGCTCAGGACATCGGTGAACGGCGCGAGCGGAAGCGGGGCACCCGTGGGGAACCCGCCGGCGAGCGCGCCGAGCCACACCAGCGCTCCAGCGAAGAGCGCCAGCCCGATCCGCGTCCGCAGTGCCCGAAGCGCAGGCCTGAACGGGAGTGACCGACGACGACCGCGCACGATGAGGTCGAAGAGGCCCAGGGCGAAGGGAACCACCGCGAGCACCAGCGCGAGCCGCACCGTCCAGCCGCTCGCTGCGCGGTCGCCGAAGAAGATGCTGTCGGGCGTACGAAACGCGCCACCCACGCTGGCGTCCAGCGAGCCGAGCAGCGCCTCGCTCGCGCGGCCGAGCCGGCCGAGGCGCCCCGCGTCGGGAGCGGCGGCGCCACCCCCTGCGATGGTGTCTTCCGAGGTCGTGGTCAGCGTGACAGCGGCGATGCCGTGCCCGAGCAGGCGGCCCTGCTCGCCGCCCGCGAACGGGATCCCGAGATCGACGAGCTGCGTCGCGACGGAGGGAAGCTCGGGCCGTGCGTGCGCCTCCTCTTCGACCCGCGCCGCCGCCGTCGAGACGAGCGGGCGTGCCGGAGACACGGGCTCGTCCCCGGCGATCGCGATCCGCGGGCGCCCGGCGCCGCCGATCCCGTCGAGAACCACGGCCGCGATCGCCGAGCGAGCGAGCGGTGACGTCGTCGCGAAGCGCTCGGCGCCTGCGCCGCCGTACGCACCGGCATCGGTGGACACGAGGACGAGCGTGTGCTGAGGCGTGGGGTCGGGGCCCAGGTCCTGCGGGGCGAAGCCGCGGGCGAGCTCGATCAGAGCTGCCGTTCCGGACGCGTTGTCGCCGGCCGTTCGCGATTGACCAGCGTTGTCGCGATGAGCAACGACGAGGATGGTCTCCTCCGACCGGCCGGGAACGACCGTGACCACATTGCGCAACTCGACGCTCCCCAGGTCCGCCAGGTCCTCCCGCCAGACATCCTCCTCGGAGCTGAGCCCGAGCGCGGCTATCGTCTCCGAGTACCAGCGTGTCGCCTGCGACGCCCCCTCCGAGCCGGGCACGCGCGAGGGAAACTCGGTCGACAGCGATCGCTCGAGTGTCGCAGCGTTCGCCCCGTCGAACAGTGGCTCGAGCGGTGAGCGCGGGAGCGTCCCCGTTGTCGAGATGGAGAACAGAAACGCGAGCACGGCGGGAACGACGACCACGAAGCCCACACGTACGAGCCGCGCGTTAAGAGGCCGTTCAACAGTGCCGCGACGCAGCCGGCGACCGCGCGTCCGGGGCCGAACTGCTTCCATCGCGGGGCTATAGTAGGCGCCCCGAGGGCCACGGGCCCTCGCGACCTCTCCGATGCCTGCCTCCGCCTCGACAATCCTCCTCGTCGACGACGAGGAATCGATCCAGACCTTGCTGACGTACCCGCTCGAGCGGGACGGGTACTCCGTCGTCCAGGCTCGCGACGGCGAGGAGGCGCTCCGCAAGTTCGAGCAGGAGCCGGTCGACCTCGTCGTTCTCGACGTCATGCTGCCGCGCCTCGACGGCCTCGAGGTCTGCAAGCGCCTGCGCAGTCAGAGCAACGTCCCGATCATCATGCTCACTGCCCGCGGCGAGGAGCTCGACAAGGTGCTCGGGCTCGAGCTCGGGGCGGACGACTACATCACGAAGCCGTTCTCGATTCGAGAGTTCCGCAGTCGAATTCGCGCCCTCCTTCGGCGTGCCGCGTCCCCGCATCTCGCCGGCGAGCGCGAGGAGCTCATCGAGCGCGGGGAGCTGCGGATCGACGTCCCGCGCCGGACCGTCGAGGTTCGCGGCGAGGCGGTTCAGCTCACCTTCATCGAGTTCGAGATGCTCGTCGTGCTCGCGCAGAGCCCCGGCGTCGTGTACTCGCGGCGGGAGCTCCTCGAGCGCCTGCGTGGAGGCGCCGAATACCGCGAGCCACGCACCATCGACGTGCACGTCCGCCACCTGCGCGAGAAGATCGAGCGGGACCCCAGCGATCCCGAGCTGATCCTCACTATGCGCGGCGCGGGCTATCGCTTCCGATCGGAGTAACCGCATGTCGCTCCCCGGCGGAATCCGGTTCCGTATCGTCCTCGTCCTCGTAGGGATCGTCGCGGGCGCGCTCGGCACCGCCTACATGATCGTGGTGCCGTCTCTCGAGCGGCGCCTCGTCGACGCCCGCCTGGAGCAGCTGGCAAGCCTCGGCGCGCCGCTGGCCCGCAAGCTGCCGGAGGACACGCTGCTCTGGCAGGACAGGGTGGAGAGCTACCAGGTCGAGACGAACGCCCGCGTCGTCGCCTTCGGCGTGCTCTCGAAGAACCGGCAGGCACTCTCGGTCGTCGCCGATTCGCGCACGAAGAGCTCGCGGGACGTCCAGAACGATCCCGTCGCGCTTGCGGCACTCGCGTCCGGCGACCTCGAGCGGAAGTGGGTGGTCACCGCCGGTGAGGATTACGCCGAGGTCGCGGTGCCGGTAGCGCCGGAGACGGTCGTGCTCTTCCAGGCCGCGCTCGCCGACTCCCTTGCCACCGTGCAGATCGTCCGCGAGCGCCTGCTTCTCGCGACGGCGTTCGCGCTCGTGCTGGCGCTGATCCTCGGCCTCACCGCCGCCGGGATGCTCTCGCACCGCTTGCTTCGCCTCGAGTCCGCCGCGGAGCGGATCGCCGGCGGGGACTTCGGCGCACCGATCGTCGATCACGGAAACGACGAGATCGGCGAGCTCGCGCGCGCATTCGATCGCATGCGTATTCAGCTCGCGCAGCTCGACAACGCGCGCAAGGAGTTCGTCGCGAACGCCTCCCACGAGCTGCGCACTCCGCTGTTCTCGATCGGCGGATTCCTCGAGCTCCTCGCGGACGAGGACATCGACGAGGACACCCGACGCGGCTTCATCGAGACCATGCAGGGGCAGGTTCAGCGCCTCGCACGGCTCTCCACCGATCTGCTCGACCTCTCACGAGTCGATGCTGGGCAGCTCACGGTGGTGCTCGAGCCGGTCGATCTCGGCGGCGTCGTGGAGATGCTCGCCGGCGAGATCGGGCATCTGGCCGCTTCGACGGGCCACGACCTGCGCACGGCGATCGACGGCGACGTGTGGTGCCTCGGCGACGACGCCCGCATCCTCCAGATCGGACGCTCGCTCGCGACGAACGCGATGACGCACACCCCTGCCGGGACGACGGTGACCCTACGAGCCCGCCGCGAGGGCGATCGCGCGCGGCTGTCGGTCGAAGACGACGGTCCGGGCATCCCGACGGCGCAGCGCGAGGCCGTCTTCGCGCGTTTCTACCGTGTCGAGGGCGGAATGGCGTCCGGCAGCGGGCTGGGGCTCGCCATCGCCCGGGAGATCGCGCGGATCATGGGCGGAGACGTTCGGCTGGACTCCGCGGCGCGGCCGACGCGATTCACGCTCGAGTTGCCCGCCGAGCCGCTCCCGCCGGGTGCTCCGCGGCGTGCGCATGCGTTTTCACGTGAAAACGCGGCGCAGACCCCCGAGCGCGTCCCCCAGGGCTAGCAACCCGCGTCCATCTACGATCCCCCCGTGTCCGGCTCCCCTCATCTCAGCCACGTCACGTCTGCCGGCGACGTGCACATGGTCGACGTCGGAGCCAAGCCATCGGTGCGCCGGCGCGCGGTGGCGCGCGGGCGGGTTCGGATGGCGCCCGAGACGGCCCGGAGCCTCACGCAGCTGCCGAAGGGCGACGCGCTCGTCACCGCGCAGCTCGCGGGGATCATGGCGGCGAAGCGAACGGCCGAGCTCATCCCTCTGTGCCATCCGCTCGCGCTGACGCACGTCGACGTCTCGCTCTCCGTGACCGACGACGCGGTGGAGATCGAGGCGTCGGCGGAGACGACGGCCCAGACGGGCGTCGAGATGGAGGCGCTCGTCGCCGTGTCGGCAGCCGCGCTGACCGTGTACGACATGGCGAAGGCGATCGACAAGGGAATGGTCATCGAGGACGTTCAGCTCGTCGAGAAGACGAAGGAGCCCGCGTGAACGCAGCCGTTCTCACCGTCTCGGACGGTGTCAGCGCCGGCGTGCGCGAGGATTCGTCGGGCGACGCTCTCGAAGATCTTCTGCGGGTGGAGGGCTTCGAGGTCGAGCGGCGGATCGTCTCCGACGACGCGGGCCTGATCGCCGTGGCCGTGCGGGAGCTCGCCGCTTCCGGAGCGGCGGTCGTCCTCACGACGGGTGGCACGGGCTTCGCGCCCCGGGACGTCACGCCCGAGGCGACGCGAGCCGTGGTGGAGCGCGAGGCTCCCGGCATCGCCGAGGCGATCCGCGCCGACGCCATCGCGCGCACGCCTCACGCGCTGCTCTCGCGGGGTACCGCGGGCCTGCTCGGGGCCACGCTGATCGTGAACCTGCCCGGATCACCGGGAGGTTGCCGCGACGGGTTCGCCGTGCTCCGCCCGGCGCTCCGGCACGGGCTCGAGCTCGCCGCCGGCGACACGTCGACCGCGCATCGGCAGACGTGACCACCGGCGCGGCCGCCGCTCCGCTGCCGCGGCGCCTCGCGTCGCTCGTCCGCATCGAGCACACGGTGTTCGCGCTCCCGTTCGCGTACGTCGGCGCGCTCCTGTCGGTCGACGCGTGGCCGGGACTGGCGAACATGCTCTGGGTGACGGTGGCCATGGTCGGGGCACGGACGCTCGCGATGTCGCTCAACCGGCTCGTCGATGCGGAGCTGGACGCACGCAACCCGCGCACCGCGACCCGCGAGCTTCCGTCGGGGGCCCTTTCTCGTGCTCAGGTGCTCGGGTTGTGCCTCCTGTCGCTCGGCGTGTTCCTCGTCGCCGTCTTCCAGCTCGATCCGGTCGTCCGCTGGCTCTGGCCGATTCCCGTCGTGCTGTTCGTCGTCTACCCGTATCTCAAGCGGGTGACCTGGCTGTGCCACCTCTGGCTCGGCGCCTGCCTCGGGCTGGCTCCGCTGGGCGCATGGCTTGCGCTGACCGGGACGGCGCCGTGGGAGGCATGGGCGCTCGGCGCCGCCGTCGCGCTCTGGGTCGCCGGCTTCGACCTCTTCTATTCGCTGTTCGACCTCGATCACGATCGCGCGGAGGGGCTGCACTCGTGGGCCGTCCGCTTCGGCGAGAGAGGGGTGTTCAGGGGAGCGCTCGCCTTCCACGCCGGTACGGTCGCTTTGCTCGCACTGGCCGGCGTGGGGCTCGACGTATCGCTCTTCTACTGGCTGGGAGTCGCCGCGACGGCGGCGTTGCTCGCCTACGAGCATGCGATCGTGCGGCCCGGCGATCTCCACCGCCTCGACGCCGCGTTCTTCACGCTCAACGGCGTGATCAGCGTCGTGTTCTTCGTGTTCGTCGCGCTGGACGTCCTCGTCGCGTGATCCGCGGCCGCGGCCTCGAGAAGCGGTACGGGCGCAAGCGCGTCCTCCATGCCATGGACGTCGCCGTGCCCGAGGGCGGATTCGTCGCCGTCACGGGGCCGAACGGAAGCGGCAAGACGACGTTGCTGCGGGTGTTCGCGGGGCTCGCTTCCCCGACGCGTGGGGAGCTCGTCGTCGGCGTCGATCGTTCCCAGCTCGGCTACCTCGGCCACGAGCCGCTCGTGTACCGCGAGCTGACCGCCGTCGAGAACCTCGATCTGTTCGGGCGCCTCTACCGCGTGCCGGAGAGACGCGAGCGGATCGGCATGCTCCTCGAGCGCTTCTCCCTGTGGGAGGCGCGCAACGACCGGGTCTCGACGTACTCCCGCGGCATGACGCAGCGGCTTGCCCTCTGCCGGGCCCTCCTGCACGAGCCTCGGCTGCTCGTCCTCGACGAGCCGTTCTCCGCTCTGGATGACGCCGGCGGAGCGCTCCTCGATCGCGAGCTCGAGGCGTTGTCCGGCACGCGGACGGTGGTCGTCGCAACCCACGAGCCCGCGCGCCTGGCGCGCCTGGCGACGCAGGAGCTCGCGCTCGCATGACCTACGTCGCGGACGTCATCGCGCTGACGCGCAAGGATCTCCGCGTCGAGCTTCGTGGCCGCGACACCCTGCCCGCGATGCTGCTCTTCGTCCTCTCGACGCTCGTCGTCTTCCACTTCGCGCTTCCCGAGGGATCGGGCGACACGGCCGCGTACGGCCTCCTCTGGGTCGCGATCGTGTTCACGGCGCTCCTCGGCCTCGCGCGCGCCTGGGTTCCCGAGCAGGAGCACGGCGTGCTCGACGGTCTCGTGCTCGCGCCGTGCGATCGCAGTGCCATCTGGCTCGGGAAGACGCTCGCGACGCTCGCGTTCCTCCTGGCGGCGCAGGCCGTCGCGCTGCCGGCGTTCGTCCTGTTCTTCGAGCCGCTGGGCACGACCGCGCTCGCGGCTGTTCTCCTCGCCGACATCGGCATCTGCGCCGTCGGCTCGCTCATGTCGGCGATGGCTGCTGCGGCCCGGTCGAGAGAGGTGCTCCTCCCGCTGCTCGTCCTCCCGCTCGCCATCCCCCTGATCGTGGGAGGCGTGGGCGCAGCGGTGTCCGAGGACGGCCAGCGCTTCCTGGCGTTCCTGCTGCTCTACGACGCGGTCTTCGCGGTACTCTCGTGGGCGTCCTTCGAGTACGTCGTCACGGAGTAGCCAGCTGAGCGCATCGTCACTTCGCAGCCTCCCGGGTCTCGCCGGGCTCGCTGCGTTCGCAATGGGTCTCGCGCTCGTCCTCGCTCTCATCGTGGCGCCCGAGGATGCGGACCAGGGGATCTCGCAGCGGATCTTCTACATCCACGTGCCGATCGCGCTCACGGCGTACTTCTGCTTCGGGCTGGGAGCGCTCAAGGCGCTCCTCCATCTGTGGAAGGGCGACGAGCGCTACGACCTCGAGAGCTACGTGGCCATCCATCAGGGGACGATCTTCGGCGCGCTCACGCTCATCACGGGGTCGATCTGGGCCCGCGCGTCGTGGGGGGTCTGGTGGACCTGGAGCTCGAACCAGCTCGTGCTGTTCCTCGTGCTCTTCCTCTTCTACTGCGCGTACTTCATGCTCCGCTTCTCGCTCGAGGACGGCCCGCGACGAGCGCGGTCGTCGGCGGTGTACGCGCTCTTCGGGGTCGCGCTCATTCCGGTGAGCTTCCTCGCCATCCGTCTGGCCGAGGACTTCATCCATCCCACGGTCTTCACGCGCGACGGCCCTCAGATGAGTGCCACGATGTTCTCGACGTTCGTCGTGTGCTGGGGAGCGGTGACGTTGCTCGCGTACGTCCTGTACCGCGTCGAGCTTGCCGGTAAGCGGCTCGATGCCAATCTGCGGGAGCTGCGCGAGGTGTTGCAGTGAGCTGGAGCCAGAGCGAGCTGGTCGCCGCTGCCTACGCCGTCGTCTTCGTGTTCGTCCTGGTCTACGTGGCGATCATCGCCGCGAAACTGGCGCGCCTGCAGCGCGAGACCGCAGAGCTCGTCGAGCTCGCCCGCGCCAAGTCGAGGCCCGACGCGTGACGGTCCGGCGAGATGCATATGCTGCGACCGTGGTTACCAGACCTCTGCCGCTTCAGGCGCCGACCGCCTTCGTCAGGATCAGGCCGCGGGGAGTGCGTCTATGCGGTGAGGCACGTCGGAGCACGGCGCGTCGCTGCGCGCCTCGCCGACCGAGCCGCAAGTAGCTCCGCACGCCGGGCGGCGTTACGCTCCGCGCGTGTTCATCACGTTCCTGAGCGATTTCGGGCTGAAGGACGACTTCGTCGGCACGTGCCACGGCGTCATCAAGCGGATCGCGCCCGAGACGCAGGTCATCGACATCACGCACGGGATCCCGGCGACGTCCATCCTCCAGGGCGCTCTCGTCCTCGCGAACACGATCGGCTTCATGCCCGTCGGCGTTCACCTCGCGATCGTCGACCCGGGTGTCGGCGGGCCGCGCAGGCCGCTCGCCCTCCGAGACGCTGACGGCCGGATGTACGTCGGCCCGGACAACGGCCTTCTCCTGCCGGCAGCGACTCGCGCGGGAATCGACGTGGCATACGAGCTCGCGAATCCGGCGTACGCGCTCGACTCGATCTCGAGGACGTTCCACGGACGCGATCTGTTCAGCCCCGCCGCCGCGCACCTCGCGAACGGGGTGCCGCTGGAGGAGCTCGGTCCTCCGGTCGATCCGGAAGGCCTCGTCCACCTCGACCTCCCCGAGCCCGTCGTGGACGCCGGCGTGCTCCACGCGACGCTCCTGTACGTTGACAGCTTCGGCAACATCGCGCTGAACCTCGATCGCGACGACGTCGAGGCGCTCGGGATGACCTCGGGCACGCGCGTCGAGCTCGAGATCTCCGGCGAGCGCTACTACGCGGTCGTGGCGCGGACGTTCGCCGACGCGCGGCCCGGCGACGTGATCCTCTACGAGGACAGCTACAAGAACATGTCGCTGGCGATCTCCCGTGGGAGCGCCGCGCGCATGCTGCACGCATCGCCCGGGCAGGAGATCCGGATCACGATCCCGGGCTAGGAGACGGCCGGACGCCGGTCCGCCCGCGGTCGCGCTTCCGCGATCTCCGCGGTCAGGCGCAGGAGGAGCGCACGAGCCGCGCTTGCTCGACGGCCGAGAGGAACGCGAGCTCCATCTCGGCGAACCTACCAGCGTCCGAAAGTGGCGAGGGCCGGACTTGAACCGGCGACACCACGGTTTTCAGCCGTGTGCTCTACCAGCTGAGCTACCTCGCCGCGGCGACTCAGTGTAGTTAGGTTCTGCCGATGAACGCGAGACCCGAGATCGCCGTCATCGGCGCGACGCTCGACCTGGGCCAGGGCCGACGCGGTGTCGACATGGGCCCGTCGGCGATCCGCTACGCGGGTCTCGAGGAGCGTCTCGTGGGTCTGGGTTACGTCGTGCGCGACGAGGGAAACGTCGAGACGGCGGTTGCCGAGGCGACCGCGCTCCGCGACGAGCGGGCTCGCTTCCTCCCGGAGATCCACGACACGTGCGAGCTCATCGCCGCGCGCGTGGCCGAAGCGGCGACGCGAAGCGCACTGCCGCTCGTTCTCGGCGGCGACCATTCCGTCGCGCTGGGCACGCTGGGAGGCATGGCCTCGGTCCACGGCCCGGGCGGCGTGCTCTGGGTCGACGCCCACTCCGACATCAACACTCCGGAGACGAGCCCCAGCGGGAACGTGCACGGGATGGCGCTCGCCGCCGCCCTCGGCCTCGCCGGCCCGGGGTTCGAGAGCGACGCCTGGCCGTTGCCGGCGGTCGACCCGAAGCGGGTTGCGCTCGTCGGCACGCGCCAGCTCGACGACGGCGAGCGGGGGCTGCTCCGAGAGGCGGGTGTGCGCGTCTTCACGATGAGCGAGGTCGACCGCATCGGGATCGAGCGAGCGGTCAGGGAGTCGCTCGACAGGATCTCGGGCGCCGGATTCGTGCACGTGTCGTTCGACATGGACGTCCTCGACCCGGACGTCGCGCCGGGTGTGGGAACTCCGGTACGTGGCGGGCTGACCTATCGCGAGGCGCACCTCGCCATGGAGCTCGTCGCCGAGTCGGGCATCGCGCGCTCGCTCGAGGTCGTCGAGGTGAACCCGATCCTCGATCGCGAGAACACGACGGCCGCGACTGCGGTCGAGCTCGTCGCGAGCGCGCTCGGGGCGACGATCATCTGAGCGCTAGTCGCGGCGCGCGAGCGTCACCCGGCTCAGTGCGGGGAAGACGAGCCCGTCGCCGTGGACGTACGGCTCGACCGCCCGGCGAATGTCGGTGCGGATGTCGTCGGCGTCCTCCTGGTCGAGTGCGGCGAGCGCCGACGACAGCGTGTCCGAGAGATCGAGCGCCGTGTCCCAGAACTCGTCGAAGTCCCGGTACCGCCACGTCAGCGGGGCGTCTTCCTGCGTGACGATCTCGAGGCCTGCGTCCTGCACGAGACTGCGCACTCGCTCCGGGTCGGCCAGTCTGAAGGGTCCGGGGGCATCCGGCTCGGGACGCTCGACCACGCTTCGCGCCACCAGCACGCGCCCGACCGCGGATGCCCACGGATTGTCGTCGGCGCTCGCCCAGACGGCGAACGCGACGCGCCCGCCGCGCCGGAGGACACGCGCCGTCTCCGACAGAGCCACGGACGGCTCGGGAACGAGCATGTACCCCCAGCGGCAGAGGACACCGTCGACGCAGTCATCGGGTAGCTCGAGCGCCTGCGCGTCCTGCGCAAGGAACTGGACGTTCGTGAGCCCCAGCTCGGAGGCGCGTCGCTCTGCCGCGGCCACCATCGCCGACGCGACGTCGCTGGAGATGAGCTCCCCGGCGGGGCCGATGCGCTCCGCGGCGAGGAATCCGGTGTCGCCTGGGCCGGCCGCGAGCTCGAGCACGGTGTCGCCCGGCCGGGGGTCGAGGAGATCGACGAGCCGCTCGGAGAGGCCACGCGATGCTTCCCAGAGGAGCGAGCGTCTCCGCTCCCAGCCGCTGGCGGCTCGCTCCCAGCTCTCGATACTCTCGTCCGAGGCAGCCCGCGACCCGCTGGTAGGCGCCGGCTCAGACCCTGGCATGCGCGAACTGCGGGATGATGTCGCGGCCGTAGGCGGACAGATCCTCCTCCTGGCCGTGCGTCATCAGGTAGATGTTGAACTGGTCGACGCCGATCGCCTCGAGCTCCTTCAGCTTGGCGGTGGCCTGCTCGGCGTTGCCGAGGACGCAGAAGCGGTCGCAGATCTCGTCGGTGACGAACTCGCCGTGCTTCGCCCCGACGCGGGAGTGCTCGTCGTAGTCGTAGAACTTGCGGGCGCGCACGTACTCGGTGAGCTCGTGCGGGATCTCCGAGTCGTAGCCGTAGCGCTCGATGAGGTCCGTGACGTGGTTCGAGACCATCGCGGGGAACCAGCGCACCTGCTCGCGCGCGTCGGCGATGTCGTCCGTGATGTGGCTCGGCGCGCTGACGATGCACTTCAGCGCCGACGGGTCGCGGCCGGCCTCGGCCGCGGACTCGCGAGCGGTGTCCATGATCCACTTGATGATCACCGGGTCGGCGAGCTGGATGATGACGCCGTCGCCGACACGGCCTGCGACGGCGAGCGCCTTCGGGCCGTAGCCGGCGACCCACATCGGGATGTCGGGAAGCTCCGGCCGCACCCACGCGAGCTTGAGCGGCTTCTCGTTCCACTCGACCTCGCGGCCGTTCATGAACTCCTTGATCATCCCGCAGCGCCGCTCGAACTCTGCGACGCGAACCGGCTTGTCGCCGATGTAGCGCACCGCCGAGTCGCCGCGTCCGATTCCCATGACCATGCGGCCGTTCGAGATGTCGTGGAGCGTCGCGTACGCGCTCGCGAGAACGGTCGGCTCGCGTGTTGCGGGGTTGGTCACGCAGTGCCCGAACTTCATCGCCGACGTCGCCTGTACGGCGAGCGTGAGCAGCGGGAACGACTCCTGCCACAGCACGTGGGAGTCGTACGTCCAGCCGTACTCGAAGCCGTTCGACTCCGCGTGCTGGATCAGCTCGAGGAAGCGGCTGTACGGCGGGTCGGGGAGGATGGTGACGCCGAAGCTCAGTGCCATCTCGGATTCTCCTTCGCTCGTTCGGGAAGCCGGATTATCGACTCTAGAGCCGTATCGCGCGAAGCGGGATCAGCGTGGCGGCGCCGAGCGCCGCGATCACCGCGAACGCGACCCGGCCGTCGCTCGGAAGCTCGAAGGCGAGACCGGCCAGCGGCGTGCCGACGACGACGGTGAGCACGGCGCACGCGTTCACCAGGGCGATCGCCGCACCGGGCGCATCCGGACGGACGCGTTGGGCGGCCGCGAAGGTCACCGCGAACGGGAGGCCCGAGAGCCCCAGCACGAGAGCGCCCACCGCGGAGACGGCGAGCGACCAGCCGAGCGCGAGCACGAGAGCGCCCAGCGACGTCCCGAGCAGGCCGGCGGCAACGATTCGCCTCCCGCTGACACGTCCCGCCAGCAGACCGCCGGCAGGCCGGGTGACGATGCCGACGAGGAGGATCAGGCCGCCCGCCAGCCCTGCCGCGGTCGAGCTCGCACCCTGACGCTCGAGCAGCGGCACCACCCAGTTCCCGGCGACGACCGCGAGGCCGAACGTCGCCGCCTGCAGGAGGCCGAACGGGAGCAGCCGGCGGTCGCGGACGACCCACCGGCCGGCATGGCCGACGCGTGGAAGGCCTGTTGCGGCGAGGGTAGGGAACAGCGCGAGGAGCGATAGGAGTGCTCCGCTCCAGTACGGCGCGCGCCAGCTCGTGGCGTCGGTCAGCGGAGGCACGACCATGAGCGCGAGCCCGGCCCCGACCATGGTCGCGCCGCCGTACAGGCCCTGCAGCGCCGTGCGCCCGCCGCCCGCGCGCACGAGGTCGAGCCCGGCCACGAACCCGGCGCCGGACCCGATCCCGACGACCGCGCGGCCGAAGAGGGCGAGCCCGAAGCCCGCATCGACGAGAAGGATCACGTTGCCGGCGACTCCCGCGGCGATCGCGAGCAGAGCGATGCGCTGCGAGCCGAAGCGATCGGCGCCGCGGCCGGAAGGCAGCTGGACGGCGAGGAGCGCGACGAAGAGCGCGGTCGTGAGGAGGCCGACGGCCGCGAGCGAGACGCCGTAGTGGCGGGCGAGCGGATCGGCGACGGCTCCGACGTTCGCGACGTTCCAGGTCAGGCAGGCGCCGACGGCGAGCCCCGCGACGACTCCACGCGGTGATGTCGTCAGCTCAGCGCCCGCCGCCGCCCGCGACCCAGTCGATCGTTCGGGACGCGAGGCGGTCGAGCGCGGAGATGGCGAGCTCGAGGTGCTCCTCCCGTGTGTCCTCGAGCTTCGTGTGCGAGAGCCCGCGCAGGCTCTGCACGAACAGCATCACCGTCGGGACGCCGGCACGCGATACCTCGGCGGCGTCGTGGAGCGGGCCGGAGGGAAGCCGGTACGTGGTTCCGGCGACCTCGCGGATCGCGTCCTCGCAGAAGCCGACGAGCGTCTCGTCGAAGAGGATCGGCTCGATCGACCAGATCCGCTCCCAGTCGACCTCGAGCGACTCCTCCGCGGCGAACCGCTCGCTCGCCGCCTTCGCCTCGGCGAGCATGGCCCCGAGGCGTTGCACGTTCAAGTCGCGCTGATCGAGGAGCTGCTCGGCCGTCTCGACGACGGACGTCACGATCCCGGGCTTGCAGGCGACGCCGCCCGACGTGCAGACGGCGCCGCCGCCTGTTCGACGCGCGATGTCGCGGATCTCGAGCGCGAGCTTGGCCGCACCGGCGAGCGCGTCGCGACGCTTGTCCATCGGAGTCGAGCCGGCATGGGCCGCCTGGCCGTGCCACGTGACCCGGTGACGCTCGACGCCGAACGTGCCGAGGACGGCTCCGAGGGGCAGCCCGACCGACTCGAGGACAGGGCCTTGCTCGATGTGGAGCTCGAGGTAGGCGGCGGCCGAATCGAGCTCGGACCGAGCGTCGAGCGCCGAGTCGAGCTCGACGCCGTGCTCCGCGAGAGCGTCGGGCAGCCCGACGCCGTCGCGGTCGGTGAGCCGGCGAAGCTCGTCCTGGTCGGCCATCGATCCCGCCGCGGCGCTCGACCCGAAGAGGCTGCGTCCGAAGCGCGCGCCCTCCTCGTCGGCCCAGTTCACCAGGCGGATCGTCACCGGCGGCGGTCCGTTGCTCGCGATCCGGCGCAGCACCTCCACGCCCGCGACCAGATTGAGGCACCCGTCGAGCCAGCCGCCGTTCGGGACCGAATCGATGTGGCCGCCGATGAGCACGGCCCGCTCGGACGCGCCGGGCAGCGTGAACCACTGGTTGCCCGCCGCGTCGATCGTCTCCTCCGCGGAGGTGCTCGCGACGAGGCCGCGGAGCCACTCGCGCGCGCGCTCCCAGGTCTCCGTCCACGCCACGCGCTGCGCGCCGTTCTCGTCTCCGGTGAGCTCCCGAAGCTCCTTCAGCTCGGCCACGGTGCGTGCGGGTTCGAGTCCCACACGGGGAGCCTAGTCCGCAAGCATGGGTCGCGCGGGTGTGACAGATTGGGGAAATGCGCGCCCGGGTTGGCAAGCACGTGGCGACGTTTCTGCTCGTCCTCGGCGGCCTGTGGGCGTTCTGGGAGGGCTACAAGTGGCTCTGGGAGAGCACCGGCTGGACGTGGCCGTTCGCTGTCGACGATCTGACCGTCCCGCACCTCCACTCGATCGTGCTGCAACTCGGAGAGCCGACGTCCACAGGAGACGACCTCTGGCTGTACCTCCTCCACGCCGCGCTCTTCACAGCGAAGTCCGCGGCGGTCGGGTTCGCGATCGGCGCCGTGATCGGATTCGTCCTCGGTGTCGTGCTGGCGCAGTTCGACGTCCTGCGGCGAGGAGTCATGCCGTACGTCGTGGCGTCGCAGACGATCCCGATCCTTGCGCTTGCGCCGATCCTCGTTCGCGGTCTCGGAAGCGTTTCGATCAACGGCTCGCCTCCAGCGGACTGGGTCCGCGTATCGGTGATCGCCGCCTACCTGACGTTCTTCCCGGTCACCGTGAACACGCTTCGAGGCCTGCGCTCGGCGGATCCCTGGGCGCGCGAGCTGATGCACTCCTACGCGGCTCGCGGCTGGACGATCCTGTGGAAGCTCGAGGTGCCATCTGCGCTGCCCTACATCTTCACGGCGCTGAAGATCGCGGCGACGGCAAGCGTGGTCGGCGCGATCATCGGTGAGCAGACAGCCTCGATCTCGAACGGTCTCGGCGGCGCGATCCTCAACTTCAACCAGTACTACGTTCTCGACCCGACGAACCTGTGGGCGACGAACTTGTACGCGGCGTTGCTCGGGATCAGCTTCTTTCTCCTTGTGCTCCTGGCCGAGAAGGTCGTCGTGCACCGCGCGCCCGAGCACCTCGTATGAGCTCTGTCGTCGCCCCCGTGGTCTCGATCACGGGCCTCTCGAAGGTCTTCGGCAAGGGCGATGTCACAGCACTTCAGGGCATCGACCTGGAGGTGGGACGCGGGGAGTTCGTTTCCCTGATCGGCCCGTCGGGTTGCGGGAAGTCGACGTTGCTGCGCATCGTCGGCGACATCACCGAGCCGACCGAGGGCGACGTCACGGTCAACGGGAAGTCTGCCCGCCGGGCGCGGCTCGATCGCGACTACGGGATCGTGTTCCAGGCGCCTGTCCTGTACGACTGGCGCACCGTCACGAAGAACATCGCTCTGCCCCTCGAGATGCTCGGCTGGGACCGAGCGAAGCGTGCGGCACGCGTCAAGGACATGGTCGAGCTCGTCGAGCTCAACGGGTTCGAGAAGCACCATCCCGTGGCAGCTCTCGGGAGGTATGCAGCAGCGCGTCTCGATAGCACGGGCGCTGTCCTTCTCGCCTGCGCTCCTGCTCATGGACGAGCCGTTCGGCGCGCTCGACGAGATGACACGGGAGCGTCTCAACCTGGAGCTGCTCCGCATCTGGGCGGAGACGGGTTCGACGGTGATCTTCGTCACCCACTCGATCTCCGAGGCGGTGTTCCTGTCCACGCGTGTGGTCGTGATGTCCCCGCGGCCGGGCCGGATCGCGGGCGTCGTATCCGTTGACCTGCCGCAGCCACGCACCGCTGCCACGCGGGAAGAGCCACACTTCTTCGAGCTGGTGACTCAGGTTCGGGAGTTGCTGCACGCCACGGGCGCAGACGAGGTCGAGGAGCCGCTCGCGGCCGAAAGCGAGATCGTGTGAGCACGCTCGACTCGACCGCCGAGACGCCATCGAGGCTCGGCGAGCGGTTCCGGTACTGGGCGCCCGCGGTCGCCGTCTTCGCCCTCGGGCTTGCCGCCTGGCAGTGGTTCCTCCCGGACGTGCTCGGAGTCGAGGACTTCCTGCTTCCGCGACTCTCCGACGTCGTCCGAGCGTTGATCGATGAGCGCGACCTGCTGCTGCGCGGCGCGTGGATCACCCTCAAGGAGGCAGTCGGCGGTTTCGTACTGGGGAGCGGAACCGCGATCATTGCGGCGCTCGTCCTCGCGCGCTGGCGTCCATTCGGCAACGCCCTGATGCCGTACATGATTGCGGCGAACGCGGTCCCCATCATCGCGTTTGCGCCGATCACGAATGCATGGTTCGGGCTTCTCAGCCCCTGGTCGAAGGTCACGATCGCTGCCGTTCTGTGCTTCTTCCCGGTGCTGGTAAATACATTGCGTGGGCTCACGTCGGTCGATCCCGAGTCGATCGAGCTGATGCGCTCGTACGCGGCACCCGAGCGCGAGGTCTTCCGCCGGGTCCGCATTCCGAGCTCGCTCCCGTATGTCTTCTCCGCCTTGAAGGTGGCGAGCGTCCTTGCGATGATCGGCGCCGTGGTCGGCGACTACTTCGGAGGGTCTCTCGAGGCCTTGGGTATCGTCGTGCTGAGCGCAGTGAACCTCTCGCGGTACGCGACCTCGTGGGCGGCGATTCTCGTTGCGAGCATCATGGGCATCGCCTTCTACGCCACGATCGCCGGTATCGAGCGGTACGCGCTGAGCTGGCATCCATCCGTGAAGCGGCGGGGGTCATAGGCAGGTAGGACAGGCTTCGGGATTGACCCGAGGCCAGGAAACGGAGGGCACGTGAAGCAACGCAGGTGGTATCTGGTGGGGTTGTTGGGGGCCGCGGTCGTCGCGGTCGCTGCGCTGACAGCAACCGGTCTGGCGGTAGCGGGCTCCTCGAGTCCGAAGCTCACGAAGGTGACGATTCAGCTGAAGTGGGTCACGCAGTCGCAGTTCGCCGGCTACTACGCGGCGAAGGCGAAGGGCTACTACAAGGCCGCAGGCCTCGACGTGAATCTCAAGGTCGGCGGGCCGACGATCGTGAACGAGCAGACGGTGCTGTCCAAGCAGGCCGAGTTCGGAGTCAACTGGTTCCCGAGCCTGCTCGCCAACCGCGACCAGGGCAACGACCTCGTGAACATTGCGCAGGTCTATACGCGGTCGGGCACGACCGAGGTGACCTGGAAGAAGGACGGGATCAAGAACTTCAAGCAGATGCGGGGCAAGAAGTTCGGCGTCTGGATCTTCGGGAACGAGTTCGAGCAGCGCGCGGCGCTCGTCAAGAACGGGATGAACCCGGACAAGGACGTGACCCTCGTGCAGCAGCAGTTCGACATGGTCGCGTTCCTGAAGCACGAGCTCGACGCTGCTTCGGCCATGACGTACAACGAGCTCGCGCAGGTGCTCGAGACGAAGAACCCGGACACGGGCAAGCTCTACACGATGAAGGACCTGAACGTCTTCAAGTACTCGGATCTCGGGACCGGGATGCTCCAGGACGGGATCTTCGTCCGCGGCGACTGGATCAAGAGCAAGGCCAACCAGGCCATCGCCGTGAAGTTCCTGGAAGCGACGTTCAAGGGCTGGGCCTACTGTCGCGATCACTATCAGCAGTGCACCAACATCGTCGTGTCCCAGGGCACTGCCCTTCCGAAGGGGCACCAGAAGTGGCAGATGAACGAGGTCAATGCGCTGATCTGGCCGAACAAGCTCGGCATCGGCGTCATGAACCCCGTCGACTACGCGAAGACCGCGAAGATCTCGTATGACTTCAAGGTCATCAAGAAGCCGGCGACGAGGGCGTCCTATCGCACGGACCTCGCGAAGAAGGCGGTCGCGAACCTGCGGAAACAGGGGATCGACGTCTACGGCAAGAGCTTCAAGAAGAAGGTCGTCATCCTCAAGGAAGGCGGCAAGTAGCAACCACGCAGTGATGAGGCGTGAGCCCCGGGCCGGCTGCGACCGGCCCGGGCTCTCCCGCCAGGGAGGTGAGATGACGTGTCGACACTGATCAAGGGCGGGCGGATCATCACGGCCGCCGACGACTACGTCGGCGACGTCTACGTCGAGGGTGAGCGCATCGCGATGCTGGGCGAGTCGCTCGACGTCGACGCGGACAGGGTCGTCGACGCCTCGGGCAAGTACGTCCTGCCGGGGTGCGTCGACCCGCACACGCACCTCGACATGCCGTTCGGGGGGACGACCACCATCGACGACGTCACGTCGGGTCAGACCGCCGCGGCCTTCGGCGGCACGACGTGTCACGTCGACTTCTGCATTCAGAGCCCGGGCAGCTCGTTCGCCGATGCGCTCGACACGTGGCACGGCAAGAGGGAGGGCAAGCAGATCATCGACATGGGCTTTCACATCGCCGTCACGGACCTGCGCGAGGGAGGCTCACTCGAGGAGCTCGCGCGCCTCCCCGAGCAGGGCATCACCTCGTACAAGCTCTTCATGGCCTACAAGGGCGCGCTCATGGTCGACGACGAGACGCTCTTCCGCACGATGGAGGTCGCGGCCGACACCGGCGCGCTCGTGATGGTGCACGCCGAGAACGGCGACGCAATCGACGTGCTCGTCGAGCAGGCGCTCGCGGCCGGGAACACGGCGCCCCACTTCCACGCGCTGACGCGTCCGCCGGAGCTCGAGGGCGAGGCGACGAACCGTGCGATCCAGCTCGCACGTATCGCCGGGGCGCCCCTCTATGTGGTGCACGTGTCGTGCAAGGAGGCGGTGGATCCGATCGCGCGCGCGCGCGAGCTGGGCTGGGACGTGTGGGGCGAGACGTGCACGCAGTACTTCTTCATCGACTACACCTATCTCGAGCGGCCCGACTTCGAGGGCGCGAAGTACGTCTACACGCCACCGCCGCGCGACCGCGAGAACCAGGAGATCCTCTGGCACGCCGTGCGCTCCGACATCCTCTCCGCGATCTCGACCGACCACTGCGCGTTCCTCTGGGACGGGCAGAAATCACTCGGCCGCGACGACTTCTCGAAGATCCCGAACGGCGGGCCGGGTCTCGAGAACCGGCTGCACATGATCCACGAGTTCGGTGTTCGCACCGGCCGGATCTCGCTGAACCGAATGGTCGAGCTGCTCGCGACGAGCCCGGCGAAGCTGTTCGGGCTCTATCCACGAAAGGGCACGATCGCGCCTGGATCCGATGCCGACATCGTCGTCTTCGATCCCGACCGCCGTCACCTGATCACCGCGGCGACGCAGCACTCGAAGGTCGACTACAACCTCTACGAGGGGACCGAGGTGACGGGATCGCCGGAGCTCGTGATGCTCCGTGGGACCGTTCTCGTCGAGGGGGCGAGCTCCTCGCGGAGCCAGGAGTCGGAGAGTTCGTCGAGCGGGCCGCCTTCGGCCAGGAGCTCCTGCCCGCCGCCGCCAGGTAGACATGTCGAAGGACGGACGACCACGGCGACCAGCGGCTGCCCGAGCAGCCGCGCTTCAGGGATTGCTGCGCGACAGGCGGATCCGGTTCTGCGGATCTCCTGTCTTGCGCACTAGGCGCGCGGAGGCGCGCCGGACACATTCCCCCTTGTCCGGCGTTCTCCGCGCAGGTCACGCGCTAGCCCGAGCTGAACCTCCCCACGAGCGGGTTCGGAATCTCCTTCGCTCAGCAGGTCACGCGCGTGTTCCAGGGGTCGAGCATCCCGCCCGGGTTCGGCTTCCAGACCCATCGTGCAAGGTTCAGACGTTCGCGCTCGGATCGCCGAAGCGGGCGAGGTTCGTGTCTGCGAACGGCTGGCCGTAGAGCTCTGGCCGCGGCAAGGCGCTCCCGTCGCCGTCTTCTGAGCGATCACGTACTCGACGCCCGTCAGCTTGAAGCTCCCGTTGTCGCGCTTCTCGTAGAGGAGCGCCTCGGGATTGACCGGGTCGAGCGTGGCGTCCAGGCGACCTCCCGCCCGGGTGTCGAGCATGTGGATGCCCATGGCTCCCTCGGAGCCGTTCGCGACGCACGTCCCACCGCCGAACGCTGCGGTCTGCGGAAGCTCGGTGATGTAGCCGGCGTCCTTTGCGACGCCAAGGTCGTGGTACGGCGCCGTCGCATTGCGAAGCGCGGCCACCTGATCCTGGCCTCCGGCCAGGGCGATGTTTGCGGCCGCGACGACTCCACGAAGCCGGAGTCATCAAACCACCTCCCGTTGCCTGTCCGCGGCACGGGCGGCGGTAGGATCGGCGCGTGGCCACTGTCGAGGTCGACCCCAATCTCGGCGCGCGGATCGTCGAGGACGCGAAGGAGTACGTCCTCTACTCGTGGTCGACGCAGGACGCGATCAACCCGATCGCGGTCGCCGGTGCCGAGGGCCGTTACTTCTGGGACTACGACGGCACGCGCTACCTGGATTTCGCGTCACAGCTGGTGAACGTCTCGATCGGGCACCAGCACCCGAAGATCATTGCGGCCATCAAGGAGCAGGCCGACAAGCTCTGCACGATCGGGCCTCCGATGGCGTCGGAGTCCCGTTCGCGCCTGGGGCGCCTGCTCGCCGAGGTCACGCCCGGAGACCTCTGCATGTCGTTCTTCACCAACTCGGGCGCCGAGGCCAACGAGAACGCGATCAAGCTCGCGCGCCTGGCGACCGGACGTCACAAGATCATCGCGCGCTACCGCTCCTACCACGGCGCGACGCACGGCTCGGTGCTTCTGACCGGCGACCCGCGCCGCTGGCCCAACGAGCCCGGCATGGGCGGCGTGGTGCGGATGCTCGACCCGTACACGTACCGCTGCCCCGCAGGCCATCCGGATCCGTGCCCGGTCTGTACGGGAGCGCCGCATCTCGAGGAGATCCTCGAGTACGAGGGCGCGCACACCGTCGCCGCCGTGATCCTCGAGACGGTGACCGGGACGAACGGGATCATCCCGCCGCCGCCCGGCTACCTGCGGGCGATCCGCGAGGTCTGCGACCGACACGGGATCCTGCTCATCCTCGACGAGGTCATGGCCGGTTTCGGCCGCACGGGACGCTGGTTCGCCTGCGAGAACTGGGACGTCGTCCCGGACATCCTCACGGTGGCGAAGGGGATCAACTCGGGGTACGTCCCGCTCGGGGCGATGATCATCCGCGAGCACCTGAAGGAGTGGGTGCGCTCGCGCTTCTTCCCGGGAGGGCTCACCTACGCCGGTCATCCGCTGGCGTGCGCGTCCGCGGTCGCCTCGATCGAGGCGTTCCAGGAGGAGAGCGTCGTCGAGAACGCCGCAGACGTCGGCGCGTACCTCGGGGACGGGCTCCGCTCGCTCGCCGCGCGCCACCCGTCGATCGGCGAGGCCGAGGTCTCGGCTGCTTCTGGGGGATCGAGCTGGTCAAGAATCGCGAGACGCGTGAGATGCTCGTTCCGTTCAACGCCTCGGGCGAGGCCGCCGCTCCGGTGTCGCGGCTCGCGAAGGCGTCGCTCGAGCGCGGGCTGTACCTCATGACACACTGGAACGTCGTCATGGCGGTCCCGCCGCTGACGATCACGCGTGAGGAGGTCGACGAGGGTCTCGCGATCCTCGACGAGACACTCGCGATCACGGACGAGTACGTCGTCTAGGTGAGCGACGTCGCCGAGCTGGCGGCGCAGCTCGTCGCGATCGAGTCCATCAACCCCGACATCGACGCCGGCGGCTCGGGCGAGCTGGCGATCGCGCGCTTCGTTGCAGAGTGGTGCGAGCGAGCGGGGCTCGACACGACACTGTCGGAGCCAGCGCCCGGGCGACCGAACGTCGTCGCCGTCGCTTGCGGGACCGGCAGCGGTCGCTCGCTGATCCTCAACGCGCACACCGACACCGTCGGCGTCGCAGGCATGACCGACCCGCTGGTCCCGCGCATCGAGGGAGGGCGCCTGTACGGCCGCGGCTCCTACGACATGAAGGGCAGCCTCGCGGCCTGCATGCTCGCGACCGCCGAGGCCGGAAGGCGGGGCTTACGGGGCGACGTCATTCTCACCGCGGTCTCCGACGAGGAGTTCGCAAGCGTGGGTACCGAGGCGATCGCCGCGTCCGTGCGCGCGGACGTCGCGATCGTCACCGAGCCGACGGAGATGGAGGTTGCTGTGGCGCACCGCGGCTTCGTCCACGTCGAGGTCGAGACGATCGGCCGCGCCGCGCATGGCTCGCGTCCGCACCTGGGCATCGACGCGATCGCGAAGATGGGCCGCGTCCTCGTCGGCATCGAGGAGCTCGACGGTCGCCTTCGCGCGAATCCGACACATCGGTTGCTGGGGAGTGGGAGCATCCACGCCTCGCTCATCGAGGGCGGTCAGGAGCTCTCGAGCTACCCCGCCAGGTGCCTCCTGCGTGGAGAGCGCCGGACGATCCCTGGCGAGACGGCTGCAGTCGCGGAGCGCGAGCTGCGCGAGATCGTCGAGCGAGCCGGCGCCGACGACCCGGACTTCTCCGCGGAGGTCCGCGCCTCGATCTCACGTGAGCCGTTCGAGGTCACGGAGGACGCCGACGTCGTGACCGCGGTGCGTCGGCATGCGGCGGCCGTCCTCGGGGTCGAGCCCGCCCTCGTCGGCGTCTCGTTCTGGGCCGACTCGGCGCTGCTCGCGAGCGCCGGCATCCCAACCGTGCTCTTCGGGCCACGCGGCGAGGGCGCCCACGCCGAGGTCGAATGGGTCGACGTCGGCGATCTCGAGCGCTGCGTCGAGATCTACGCCGCCGTCGCCGCCGACCTCTGCGCCTAGCGGCCGAGGAAGGCGGCGATCGCCTCGGCTGTCTCGTCCAGTGCGTCCCAGAGAACCGTGTGCCCGCCGGGAACGACCACCACCTCGAGCAGGTCGCCGAGCGCTGCGCGGTGGGCCTCGAGCAGGTGGTCGTACGGCAGGTACGAGCGCTCGCCGAGGACGAGCAGCGTCGGCACGCGAACGTCCTCGAAACGCGGCGGCCGCGACGCCATCTCGCCGTAGGCCGCGACGACGGCCGACTGGGAGTAGCGGTAGCGAACGCGACCGTCCTCTCCCGTCTCGACGTGCGGAGCGAGGTCCTCGACGACGAGCTGACGCGGAGCGCGGTGCAGCTGGCTCTCCTCGTAGCGCCGCTCGACGAGCTCGTCGAAGGAGACGTACGACTTGTCGATCCGCGCGTTCTCGGCCGCCGAGAGCGCCACGTGCCCCGGAATGACGACCACCGGATCGAGTAGGACGAGCCTGGGAACGAGCTTCGGGGCACGGGCGGCGAGCTCGAACGCGAGACGCCCGCCGAACGAGTGGCCGACGAGTATCGACGGGCGTGCGCCGAGTGTCTCCACGATCGCATCGCAGTGCGCGCCGATGTCCCACGGCGGCTCCCACGGCGACGAGCCGTGCCCCAGCAGATCGGGCGCGACGACGTGGTGGTCGGGAAGCCGCGCCGCGAGCGGCGCGAAGTGGCGCCCGTGATTCCGGACGCCGTGGAGGCAGACGACGCGCGGAGCTTCGGCGTCGCCCCACTCCCACGCCGCGAGCGTCACTCGGACGCTGCGAGCACGTCGAGCGTGTCCGGGACCATCTCGGTGCGCCGCTCGTCGCGCTCCTGCACGAGCGCCCAGATCACGACACCGCCGCGATCGATGAGGAACGTGCCGCGATGCGGGGCGCCCGTGCTCCTCGTTGAAGACGTCGTACGCCTTCGCCGCCGCGCCGTGCGGCCAGAAGTCCGACGCGAACGTGTACTCGGCGCCGAGCTCGCGCTTCCAGGCCTGGCGCGCAGCAGGTGGATCGCACGAGACGAAGACGATCTCGGTGCCCGCGTCGCGGAACGACTGGAGGTTCTCCTGGAGGTCGCGAGCCTCGTCCTCGCATACCGGGGTGAACGCGAACGGGTGGAACACGAGGAGGACGTTCGAGCGGCGGCTGAAGTCGGACAGGCGCACGCGCACCCCGTGGCTCACCGCCAGGTCGAACTCCGGCGCCTTGTCACCTGTCCTCACCGCCACCTACGGGCTCCTCTCCCTGTGCGCAAGAACGGAATCCGCGAGCCCGGATTCCGTTCGCGCGAAAAATCCCTGAAGCCCGCCGCTGCGCGGCGGGGTCGCACCGTGTCAATCTGGATGTTCGTCTCCTGCTCCGGACGGCCGATAGTACCGCCGCCCACGAAGCTCCTCCGGGAGGTACGAGACCTCGAACCCGGCCGGATCGTCGTGCGGGTAGGCGTACCCCTCGCCGTGCCCGCGTGCTTGGGCCGCCGCCGTGTGGCCGGTGGAGCGGAGCATCGCCGGCGGACGTGCGTTCCCGTGCTCGCGGACGTCCTTGCGTGCCTCCCAGATCGCGACCGCCGAGGCGTTCGACTTGGGAGCGCGAGCGAGGTAGATCGCCGCCTGCGAGAGGTTCAACTGCGCTTCGGGGAGACCCACGTGCTCCAACGCCTGCGCCGCGGCGACCGCGACCACGAGCGCGTTCGGATCGGCGTTGCCCACGTCCTCGGACGCGAGGATGACCATGCGGCGCGCGATGAAGCGCGGGTCCTCGCCCGCTTCGAGCATCGCGGCCAGGTAGTAGACGGTCGCGTCCGCGTCGCCGCCGCGCATCGACTTGATGAACGCAGATGCGAAGTCGTAGTGCTGGTCGCCCTTGCGGTCGTACAGGAGCGGGCGCTTGCGCGACGCGTCGATGACGTGCTCCTGGGTCAACGCGACTCCTTCCGCAGCGGCGGTCGCGACGGCGAGCTCGAGGATCTGGAGCGCGGCACGTGCGTCACCGCCTGCGCGCGTCGCCAGGAGCGCGAGCACCTCGGGCGACGCCTCGGCCGCGAGCGCCTCGGCGCCGCGCCCGAGGATCACGACCAGCTCGTCCTCCGAGAGCGCGGTCAGCTCGATCACCGTGCAGCGTGAGAGCAGCGCCGAGTTCACCTCGAAGTACGGGTTCTCCGTCGTTGCCCCGATGAGCGTGACGAGCCCGTCCTCGACGGCGTGCAGGACGGAGTCCTGCTGCGCCTTGTTGAAGCGGTGGATCTCGTCGATGAAGAGGATCGTCCGGACGCCGTTGCCGCCCAGGCGGTCACGCGCTCGCGCGATCACGGCCCGCACGTCGTCCACGCGCGCGGACACGGCGGAGATCTCCTCGAAGGCGGCGCCCGTTCGCTCGGCGACGATGCGGGCGATCGTCGTCTTCCCGGTCCCCGGCGGCCCGAAGAGGATCATCGACGGCGGGCGGTCGTCCTCGATGGCACGCCGCAGCGCGGATCCCGGGCCGAGCACGTGCTGCTGGCCCACGAGGTCCTCCAGCGTGGACGGCCGCAGGCGAACTGCGAGCGGGGCGTTCTCGGCCTGCCGCTCGCGCGCCGCTTCGGAGAAGAGGTCGGCCACGCGCGAAGTATGCTCCCGGCCGGATGACGCTCCGAGACGAGGTGACCGCGCTCCTGCAGGCGCTCCTTCGGCTCGACACCGTCAACCCTCCCGGGAACGAGACGCAGGCCGCGGAGCTTCTGCGCGAGTACCTCGCCAAGAGCGGCGTCGAGTGCGAGCTCTACGCGCGCGAGCCGCACCGGGCCAACCTCGTCGCCCGGATCAAGGGCGGGGACGGGCCGTCGCTCGCGTTCCTCTCCCATACCGACACGGTCCTGGCCGATCCAGCCGAGTGGGATCGCGACCCGTGGTCGGGCGATCTCGTCGATGGCGAGATCTGGGGGCGCGGTGCGCATCGACATGAAGAGCCAGGTCGCGGCGAGCGCCGTTGCGTTCGCCTCTCTTGCGCGCGAGGGTTTCGTCCCGTCCGGCGACCTCATCCTGCTCGTCGTCGCGGACGAGGAGGTCGGCGCGGACTACGGGCTCAGCTGGCTCGTCGAGGCGCACCCGGACGCAGCGCGCTGTGACTACGCGATCAACGAGGGAGGCGGCGAGCGCCTCGTGCTGAGCGGCACGCCTGTCTACCTGTGTGCCACCGCGGAGAAGATGTCCGCGCCCTTCAAGGTGCGCGTGCACGGGCGCAGCGGCCATGCGTCGATGCCCGGCATCGGCGACAACGCGCTCGTGAAGGCGGCCCGCTACCTGGAGGTGCTGGGCACGTACCGGCCGCCGCTGGAGCTGATCCCGGAGGCGAAGGGCTTTCTCGAGGCGACGCTCGGCGCTGCTCCACCCGTCGAGGAGGCGGTCGCGCGAGCGCGTGCGGTCGACCAGACGCTCGCGGACATCGTCGAGCCGCTGCTCTCCTTCACGCTGTCGCCGACGATGATCGATGCGTCACACCAGCGCAACGTCATCCCCGCGCTGTGCGAGATCACCGTCGACTGCCGACTCCTCCCGGAGACGACGCCGGCCGACGTCGAGCCCTTGCTCCGCGCCGCGCTCGGCGACGGCAGCTACGAGCTGGAGTTCCTCGAGGCCGTCGGAGGCACGCGCTCCCCGCTCGCGACCCCGCTCTGGGACGCCCTCGAGCGGTTCACGACCGAGATCGAGCCGGGTGCGCGGATGGCGCCCGTCGCGTGCCCGGGCTTCACCGACAGCCACTTCCTGCGCCAGGCGTTCGGGACGACGGCATACGGGTACTTCCCGATGAAGACGATGGACACGGAGCTCGCTGCGACGCTCATCCATTCCGCCAACGAGCGGATTCCGGTGGACGATGTCTCACTCGGCGTCGACCTGCTTCGCTCGGCCGCGCAGTCGCTCCTCGCCGGATGACGGGCAGCGCCGACGCACTCGTCGTCTTCGGGATCACCGGCGATCTCGCGCGGCGGAGCACGCTTCCCGCTCTCTACTCGCTCTCGCAGCAGGGGCTGCTCACCTGCCCGGTGATAGGCGTCGGGCGTCGACCCGTATCGGACGACGCGCTGAGGAAGCATGCGACGGAGGCGATCGAGGCATCCGACGAGCAGCTCGACGACACAGCTCTCTCCGAGTTCCTCGCGCGCCTGCAGTACATCGGCGGAGACGCCGAGGCCGAGGAGGGGCCCGTGTACGACCGGCTGCGCGACGCCCTCGCGGGCTCGCAGCTTCCCGTCTTCTACCTCGCGACGCCGCCGTCCATGTTCGACGAGATCGCGGAGGAGCTCGCCGAGGAAGGCCTCGTCGGCGACGCGAGCCGGCTCGTCGTCGAGAAGCCGTTCGGGACCGACCTGGCGTCCGCCCGAGACCTGAACCGGCGCCTGACCGCGATCTTCCCGGAGGAGCGCCTCTTCCGCATCGACCACTTCCTGGGCAAGGAGCCGGTGCAGGACATCATGTACCTGCGCTTCGCGAACGCCCTCTTCGAGCCGGTCTGGAACCGCGAGCACGTCGCGTCGATCCAGATCACGATGGCGGAGGACTTCGGCGTCGAGGATCGCGGCGCGTTCTACGACCCGGTCGGCGCGATACGTGACGTCGTCCAGAACCATCTGCTGCAGGTGCTCGCGCTCGTCGCGATGGAGCCGCCGTCGGGTGATCACGACGCCATCCCGCGCCGCCGCGAGGACGTCTTCCGCGCGATGCCGAGCGTCGATCCGCGCGAGGCCGTCCGCGGCCAGTACGCCGGCTACCGTGACACGGACGGCGTGAGGTCGGGCTCCGACACGGAGACCTTCGTCGCGTTGCAGCTCGAGATCGAGAACTGGCGCTGGGCGGGCGTTCCCATTCTCGTTCGCGCGGGCAAGGCGCTCCCCGTGACGGCGACGGAGATCGTCATCCGGCTCCAGCGCGTTCCCGAGCTCCAGTGGGGAGGGCACCGGCTCTACTCGCCAGGGTACGACGACATCGTCCTGCGCATCGGGCGCCACGCGGGCATGTCGATCTACGTCCGCGCGAAGACGCCGGGGAAGGAGGTCTCGCAGCCCGTCTCGCTCGATCTCGACTTCGCGGAGGAGCTGGGCGAGCCGCCGCAGCCCTACGAGCGGTTGCTTTCCGATGCGCTCCGCGGCGATCCCACGCTCTTCCCGAGATGGAGCGTGATCGAGGAGACGTGGCGCATCGTGCAGCCGCTGCTCGATGCCCCGCCGCCGGTCGAGCGCTACGAGCCGGGGACCTGGGGGCCGACGTCGTCGCATGCGCTCGCCGCCGCGTACGGCGGCTGGCGCGAGCCGCAGTAGGCAGCGCTCGACTCGCTAGGTTGCGATCGCGATGAGCTGGGCCGAGTGGGCAGGTGACGTCGAGATCGAGCCGTCGATCTACGCGTCCGACTTCTCACGGCTCGGCGCGCAGCTCGAAGCCCTGCAGGCCGCCGGCGCGCGGGTCTTCCACTTCGACGTCGGCGACGGTCACTTCATCCCCGAGATCACGATCGGGCCGGTCGTGCTCGCCTCGATCTCGCCCCTCGTACGTGGTTGGGGCGCGCGGCTCGACTGCCACCTCATGGTCGCCGAGCCCGAGCGCCACTTCGAGGCAATCGCGAAGGCGGGCGGCGACAGCGTGACCTTCCATGCCGAGGCCTGTGACGATCCTGCCAGGGCGATCGCGGCGGCGCGCTCGCTGGGGCTCGGCGCCGGGGTCGCGTTCAACCCGGAGACACCGGTCGCAGACGCGGTCGCGGCGGCGGACGGTGCCGACCTCGTGCTCTGCATGTCGATCCATCCCGGCTATTCGGGGCAGGCATTCATGCCCGACGCGCCGGCGCGGATCGCCGAGCTGCGCTCCGCGCTTCCCACCAGCACGCGGATCCAGGTCGACGGGGGGATCAACCGGGAGACGGCACGCGCGGCACGCGCTGCAGGCGCCGATCTCCTGGTCGCGGGGAGCGCGGTCTTCTGGAGCGACGACCCGGCGTCCGCGTACCGTGACCTCGTCGAGGCAGCGGGTGCCTGAGCGGCTCGAGATCCGCGAAGCGGACGGCGCCTTCGCGCGCATCGAGGAGTGGCTGGCCGGGCACGGCTTCTTCGGCCCGGGCAGGGACGATCTCGTCGCGGACCTCTACCTCGGCTACGGGCTCTCGCACGCGATCCGTCGGATTGCCTCGCCGCCGCCGCCCGAGCCGTGCGCTGCCCTCCCGCTGGCCGCGTGCCGCCTCCATGATGGCAGGGCGACGCAGCCGGTCGCGGGTCCACTCACGATCGGAGACTGGGAGCGAACGTGGGCCGCCGCCGAGTACGGGACGGCGATCGAAGAGGTCCGCGCCGCCATCGGACGCGGCGACGTCTATCAGGTCAACCTCGTACAGCACCTCAGCGCGGCGTTCGCGGGCGACCCGTACGCGCTCGCGGCAAGCCTCGCTCCGCTCCGTCCCCTTCAGCCCGAGCCGTTCGTCACCGACACCTGGGCTGTGGTCAGCGCGTCTCCTGAGCTCTTCCTCGCGCGCCGCGGTGATCGGGTCTGGACGATGCCGATCAAGGGAACGCGCCCTCGCGGCGCAGCGGACGAGCTCCGGAGCTCGGAGAAGGATGCGGCCGAGCATGTGATGATCGTCGACCTCGAGCGCAACGACCTCTCGCGGGTCAGCAAGGCCGGAACGGTTCGCTGGCCCGAGCTCATGGCGACGCGCGAGCTCGCCGGCGTCGAGCACATGGTCTCGACCGTCGAGGGGACGCTGCGCGAGGGCGTCGGGCTCGCCTCGATCCTCGACGCAACGTTTCCCGGCGGCTCGGTCACCGGGGCGCCGAAGATCGCAGCCGTGGACATCATCGCCCGGCTGGAGCCGGTCGGACGCGGCGCCTCGATGGGCGCGCTGGGTCGCGTCTACGGGAACGGCGACTTCGATCTCGCGCTCACGATCCGGACCTTCGCGATCGCCGAGGGCACGATTCATCTCTGGGTCGGCGGCGGCATCGTCTGGGACTCCGATCCGGCGACGGAGGTCGAGGAGTCGTGGACGAAAGCGCGACCGCTCCTCGAGGCGATCGGCTCGCGAGCCCCCGAGGGCGCCGTCGCATGACGGTCCTGGCGCTGGCGGTCACCGGCCGCGGGCTCGTCGATCCGGCGGAGCCGGTCATCAGGGCCGACGACGAAGGCCTCCTGCGCGGGCGCGCGGCGTTCGAGACGCTCAAGGTGTACGGTGGCCGTCCTTTTCGGCTCGAGGCGCATCTCGACCGGCTGACCGCCTCCGCCGCGAGCATCGGGCTTCCGGCGGTCGAGCGGCGGCGCCTGCAGGTGCTCGTCGGGCTCGTCCTCCCGAAGGCCGCGGGTGGCGACGCATCGCTCAGGCTCGTCTGGACGGCAGGCCCCGCGCAGGGCGCTCCGTCCGCCCTCGCGCTTCTGAGCGACATCCCCGACTGGATCGAGCCGGCACGTGAGCGTGGAGCCTCCGCCGTCTCGCTCCTCGGTGTCAGGGCGTCGGCGCCGTGGCTTCTCCCGGGCGTCAAGTCGACGAGCTACGCGGTGAACATGGCCGCCGAGGCGGAGGCGCACCGCCGGGGAGTCGACGATGCGCTGTTCGTCGACGGCGACGGCATCGTCCTCGAGGGGACGGTCACGAACGTGTGGTGGCGGGTCGGCACGACGCTCTTCACGCCGGCGCTCGACCTCGGGATCCTCGCCGGGGTCACGAGGGCGACGCTCATGGAGCTGGCGCCGGCGTGCGGCTTCGCTGTGGAGGAGGGCGCGTTCTCGCTCTCACAGCTGCTCGCAGCCGAGGAGGCGTTCACGTCGTCCTCCGTGCGCGAGGTCATGCCCCTCGTCGAGGTGGACGCGACGACGCTGGGCCGCGGGCCGGCCGCGGACGCTCTGCAGACGGCGCTGCTGGAGCTCGCAGCTAAGGTCTGAGCATGGCCGAGGACACCGTGCGGCTCGGAGGGATGGCGCTGCAGAACGGCGTGCTGGTGCACGGTCCGACGTCGTGGGGCTGCGCGGTTCGAGGCGACGACGGCACGCTCCACGTCGCAGCGGGCCGAAAGCCGCACCTCGCGCCGGCGGCGCGTACGCGCATGCCGGTCCTGCGCGGTCCGATCGCCCTCGCGGAGGCATTCGCGCTGCTGCCGATGGTGCGGCGGGCGGTTCCGCAGGCCCGTTTCCCGTTCGAGCGGCCGAGCGTGCTGGCCGCGATCCTCGGCACCGCCGTTGCCGCGCGCGCTCTTCGCAGGTCGCGCCTCTCGGCCGGCACGAGGGAGATCGCGGCGGCCGGCGTCGCGTTCCTCCCCGCAGCGCTCGCGCTGCGGGGGCCGGACCTGGCCGCCTACCACGGCGCGGAGCACATCGCGATCGGGACGTACGAGAACGGCGGCGAGCGCGCGCCGAAGGAGCACCCGCGTTGCGGATCGCAGCTCATCGCGCCGCTGGTCGCTTCGTCGCTCGCCGCCAACGTGGTCGCCGCGAAGGCGCCTCCGGCGACACGGAGCCTGGCCCGCCTCGTCGGCACGGCCGGGGCGATCGGCGGCTCGGTTGAGGTCTTCTCGTGGGTCGCCCGCAATCCGTCGCATCCCGTGGCGCGGGCGCTCGCGCGGCCCGGCTTCGAGCTCCAGCGGCGCCTCTCGACGGCCGAGCCGTCCGACGATCAGCTCGACGTCGCCAACGCCGCCCGCGACGCCTGTCTCGAGCTCGAGCGCCAGCCCGCCTAGCGCCGCCGCTTCGCTTCAAGCGCGTCCTGCGCGCTGCCGATACGCGGTTGAGTGGATCTCGAGAACACGCTCCTGACGTGGCTGCCGATCGTGTTCTTCGGGATCGTCATCCTCCTGCTCCTCTACACGCTCAGGTTCATGCCGCGGGCCAAGCCGGCGCCGGTCGTGCGCGGCTCCCAGGTCGAGGTGTCCTGGGCGGACGTGGCCGGTCTCGACGAGGCGAAGGCGGAGCTCGAGGAGGTCGTCGAGTTCCTGCGTGACCGCAAGCGGTTCGAGCGTCTCGGCGCACGCGTTCCGCGAGGCATTCTCCTCCACGGTCCGCCGGGAACCGGGAAGACACTGCTGGCCAAGGCGGTCGCGAGCGCTTCCGGCGCGAACTTCTACTCGCAGAGCGCGTCCTCGTTCGTCGAGATGTTCGCCGGGCTCGGCGCCGCACGCATCCGCAAGCTCTTCGAAGAGGCGCGCAAGCATGCGCCCGCGATCATCTTCATCGACGAGCTCGACGCCGTCGGCACGGCCCGCGTCGGCGGCGGCTTCCACCGCGAGCACGATCAGACGCTCAACCAGCTCCTCGTCGAGCTCGACGGTTTCAACAACCGCGACGAGGTCGTCGTCATGGCCGCGTCGAACCGTCTGCAGGATCTCGACCCCGCGCTTCTGCGCCCCGGCCGGTTCGATCGCCAGGTCCTCGTGTCGGCGCCCGACGTCGCAGGGCGCGAGGCGATCCTCGGCGTGCACACGCGCGACAAGCCGCTCGCCGCCGACGTCGACCTCGCCACGATCGCGAGGCAGACGGCCGGCCTCACGGGAGCCGACCTCGCGAACCTCTGCAACGAAGCCGCGATCTTCGCGGGCCGCTCGGGCGAGCAGCGGATCGGCCAGAGCGACTTCGACGCGGCGATGGACCGCATCGTCGCCGGCCTGCAGCAGCGGCGTGTGGTGTCCGAGAAGGAGAAGCGGATCCTCGCCTACCACGAAGGCGGCCACGCGCTCATGGCGCACCTCGTGGGCGAGCTCTTCCCGGCGCAGAAGGCGACGATCGTCTCCCGCGGCCAGGCGCTCGGCTACACGCTGAACATCCCGGCCGAGGATCGCTACATGCACACCCGCGAGGAGTTCCTCGACCTGATGATGGTGTACCTCGCGGGCCGCGCCGCAGAGGAGATCGTCTTCGGCCGGATCACGAACGGGGCGGCCAACGACCTCGAGCGCGTCACCGAGATCGCACGGTCGATGGTGTTCGAGTTCGGGATGTCCGAGGTGGCGCGGTCGCGGACGATGCGGGCGGACAACTACGCGCTCTCGGAGGAGACGAAGCGGCTCCGCGACTCGGAGCAGGCACGCCTCACCGACTACGCGTACGAGGAGGCCAAGCGCCTGCTGCACAAGCATCGCTCCGCGCTCGACCGCGTCGCCCAGGCGCTGCTCGAGAAGGAGACGCTCGACCGGTCGGAGCTCCAGGAGCTGCTCGCCGACGTCGCGGCCGAGTCCCGCTCGTCGGAGACGATCGGCATGGTTCGCGCGTTGCCGATGCGGGACTAGCAAGCCCGCGCGGATAGCATCGCGCGAGTGCGTGGCATCCACCACCTCGGCGTCGCCGTCACCGATCTGGACGAGGCGATCGCGACGTACGAGACGCTCTTCGGCGCGAGGCTCGAGCAGCGCCAGCCGCTCGTCGAGCAGGGCGTGGAGGCGGCGTCAGTGCTCGTCGGCGAGAGTCGCTTCGAGCTCGTCACTCCGACGGGCGACGACACGCCGGTCGGTCGCTTCCTCGCCCGGCGCGGCCCGGGGATGCACCACGTCGCGCTCGAGGCGGAGGACCTGTATGCGACGCTCGAGGAGCTCGAGTCCGTCGGCGCGCACCTGATCGACCGGGCTCCGCGACTCGGGCTGTTCGGCCTCGAGGTGGCGTTCGTGCACCCGGATTCCGTCCACGGCGTTCTCACGGAGGTGGTTGCGAGTGGCTGACGACTTCGTACGGATCGAGGTCGGTCTCGACGGCGGGCAGATACTGAGCGCGCTCGTGTCCGCGGCGAGCGCGGATGCGCTCGATCACGCGCTGCGATCGTCGTCCGCGGGCGCGACGGTCGAGCTCCAGGCCGAGGACGGCGTGATGCTGCTCGTGGTCCCGCGCGTCCTCTACGTCAAGCGCTACGCCCGCGAGACGCGCGCCGGATTCGGCGCCTAGTGGCCGCTCGCTAGTGGCGCTCCGGGTCGGCATCGTCGGCCTCCCCAACTCCGGGAAGACGACGCTCTTCAACGCGCTGACGCACGCGGGCGCGCAGGTCTCCGCCTACACGGAGGTCACGCAGAAGCCGAACCTCGGCATGGCGGTGATCACGGACGAGCGGCTCGACCGTCTGGCGCAGGTGGTCGGCTCGAAGAAGGTGACGCCGGCGGCCATCCGTGTCGTCGACGTGCCCGGCCGGGCCGAGATCCCGGGTGAGCTGCGGCAGGCCGACGCGCTGCTCGCCGTGCTGAACGGCTTCTCCGACGACGCGGATCCCACGGGAGACCTCGAGACGCTCCGTCTGGAGCTGATCGTCGCCGACCGCGAGCACGTCGACCGCAGGCTCGAGCGCGTGCGCAAGGAGGCGAGGTCGGGCGATCGCGCGAAGCGCCAGGAGGCGGAGCTGACCGAGCGCGTGCTCGCGCACCTCGACGACGGCCACCCGCTCTCCGAGTGGGCCGGCGAGCTTCCGGCCGAGCTCGAGCCGCTCACGACGAAGTCGCTCATCCCGCTCGAGAACGGCCCGGCGGGCATCGACGGCGCGCTCGAGATGGAGCTCTCGGAGCTCTCGCCGGAGGAGGCCGCGGAGTTCCGGTCGGGCGCCTCGGCGCTCGACGACGTCGTCGTGCGGCTCAAGGAAGCGCTCGGGCTCATCACGTTCTTCACGATCGGCGACACGGAAGCACGGTCGTGGACGCTCCGGCACGGCCAGACCGCGCTCGCCGCCGCCGAGTCGATCCACTCCGACATCGCACGAGGGTTCATCCGCTGCGAGGTGATCCGTTGGGGCGATCTCCTCGAGTGCGGCTCGCACGCCGAGGCGGCGCGCCGCGGCCTGCAACGGCTCGAGGGCAAGACGTACGTCGTCGAGGACGGAGACGTCCTCAACATCCGCTTCAACGTCTAGGGCTGCGGGCGCCGGTCGGCGGTGGCGCAGTGCTCCGTCCGCGCTATCCGACAGCCACGAACGCCGCCCCGGCGAGCGCGACGACTCCACCGGCCCGTTTGCCCGCGCCCAGCTTCTCGCCGAGCAGGAGCCACGCGAGCACGACCGTGACCACCGGATACAGGCTGCCGAGCACCGCGACGATGCCGACGGCTCCGACGGTGGTTGCCGCCGCGAAGAAGACATTCGCGCCGGTGTCGAAGACGCCGACACCGACGATCAGCGGGAGGACCGCGCGAGGTGGCTTGAGAGTCGTCGACGTCACGAGGGCGGCGACGACGACGACCGGAGCAGCCGCGAGCCGCGCCGACGTCACCGCCCACGCCGTGCTCTCGTCGGCGCCGGCATCGATGCCGACGAAGAACAGGCCGAAGCCGAGCGCCGCCACGACGGCGAGCCCGGCTCCGGCGGCGACGCGACGCCGTTCGTCGCGGCGCGGCTCTCGCGACAGGACGACGATGCCGGCGACGACGAGCCCGACGCCGAGCCACTGCAGGGTCGAGGGCACGTCTCCGCTCGCTGCGTCCACCGTGAGCGGGACGACCGGCGACGCCGCCGAGATCGGGGCGACGATCCCCATCGCGCCGATTGCGAAGCCGCGATAGAGGGCGCCGAGGCCGATCATGGCCACGACCCCGCCCGCGGCCGCAGGCGCGACCTGGGTGAGCCCCGGAAAGGGGTCCCGCGTGAGGAGCGTCCACGTGAGCACACCGACGAGCCCGACGGCCTGAGACAGCGCCAGCACGGTGAGCACGGCCACGCGACGCGCTGCGAGCCCACCGAAGAAGTCGCCGACGCCCCAGCCCAGGGCGCCGGCCAGCGCCAGAAACGCGGCCATCAGGGAAGGGCAGTGAGCACGGCTGCCGCGTCGCGGCAGCGCATCAGTCGCCGACGGGGCGGGTCGCGGCCTGCGCGTCGAGCTGGTTCGCGTGGTAGAGAACGGCCGCCTCGGCCGTTCTCGCCGCAGGCCGGTCGTGGTGGCTGGCGACGGCGTGGAGGAGCTCGGCGAGAACGGCAGGATCGAGGTCGCGCGAGCGTTCCTCGATCATCCGAAGGGCGAGATGGACATGTCCGAGGAGGCGACCTTCCTCCGTCTGGCGAAACGCCGGGCCCGTGCCGAGCTCCCGGATGCGGCCGACGTCGTGGAGGAGCGCCGCGGCGAGCAGGAGGTCGTGGCGGAGCCGCGGATGGAGCTGCGCGGTCTCGCGACAGAGCGTCGCGACGCCGACCGTGTGCTCGAGAAGCCCTCCCGCGTAGCCGTGGTGCCCGTCGGCGCCCGCGGCCGGTAGTGACCGCAGAGCGCTCCGAACCTGCGCGTCGCGGACGAACGAGTCGACGACGGAGGCGAGCCCCTCGTGCGTGATCTCGGCCGCGATGAACTCGAGGAAGCCGTCGAGCTCGTCGGCGTCACGCCGCAATGACGGAGTCAGCGACGCCGGATCCGCGTCCTCCGCGGCCTCGACCGCCCGCACCTGCACCTGCAGCTTGCCGCCGAAGCGCTCGACGCGGCCGAGCACGTGCACGGCGTCGCCTTCGCCGAACCGCTGGTCCAGGAGATCGACGTCGTTCCACACCCGTGCCTCCACGCGGCCGCTCGCATCGGCGAGCTCGAGAGCGAGGTAGGTGGCGCCGGCCCGGGTGCGTCGCCGCTCCTTCCTCGTCACCGCGAACACGCCCTCGACGGTCCTGTCCTCGGCGAGCTCGGCGATGGTGGTCACGTCGCGAGTCTATGGAGAAAGCCCGTTGGTACGCTCGCCCGCGATGGCCGACGTCCAGCCGTTCCGCGCCGTCCGCTACTCCGGCGCGGCCGGCTCGCTGGCGGACCTCGTGGCACCTCCGTACGACGCCGTCGACGAAGTCGAGCGTGCCGAGCTGTACGGGCGCAGCGCGTACAACGTCCTCCACGTGACGCTGCCCGAGTCGGCCGACGAGGCCGGCCGCTTGTACCGGGAATGGCTCGCGCTGGGCATTCTCGCCCGTGACGTCGAGCCCGGAGCCTGGCTCGCCGTCGAGCGGTACGTGGGCCCGGACGGCGTCTCGCGCGAGCGCCGCGGCGTGATCGTCTCTCTGGCAGCGGAGCCGTACGAGACCGGTGCCGTCCTTCCCCACGAGCGGACGCATCCGCGCATCCGCGACGAGCGCCTGCAGTTGCTGCGTGCGACGCACGTTCAGCCCGAGCCGATCCTCGTGCTCGCCGACACGTCCGCCGGCTTCGAGACGCCCACCGCGCCGCCCGCTCTCGAGGTCGCGGGAACGCGGCTCTGGCGGGTCCCTGCCCCGCCGTCACCCGACCCGGGGCAGTTGTTGATCGCCGACGGGCACCATCGCTACGAGAGCGCCGTGGAGCTCGGAGCCGAAGCCGGCGGCGTGGCGCGCATCATGGCCCTCGTCGTCTCGAAGGACGACGCGGGGCTGCACGTCTTCCCGACGCATCGCGTCTTCGCCCGCAGGCCGGATCTGGACGGGCTGCGCGAGGGTGAGCGCTGCCGCGATCTCGCCGAGGCGTTGCGCCGTCTCGACGAGGAGCCGTACGAGCAACCGGCTTTCGTCACGTATCGGCGCGGGAGCGTCGAGCTGGCGCACGGCCGCGCGGGTGAGCTCGATGTGGAGGTCGTGGACAGGCACGGCCTCGACGGCATTGCGTACACGCCCCGCCGCGACGAAGCCGTCGGCGCCGTCGACAGCGGTGAAGCCGATGTGGCGTACCTCCTCCGCGGGCGACGCGTCGACGACATCTTCGACGCGGCGCGGCGCGGCGAGCGAATGCCCCAGAAGAGCACGTACTTCTTCCCCAAGCCGCTCTCCGGCCTCCTCTTCCATCCGCTCGAGCGATGACGCCCTGGCTCGAGACCTGTCGCCTGTGCGTCGCGGACATCCGCCTCGTGCTCGACGCGATGCCGACGCGAGTCGAGCGCGAGCCGGTGCTGCGGCTCGGCGAGGGGGGCGACGAGACTACCGCGATCGACCAGGCCGCCGAAGACGCCGTCGTCGCACGGCTCGCCGCTCTCGACGAGGACTTCGTGCTCGTATCGGAGGAGCTCGGCGTGCGCGCGTTCGGTGCGGGCGGAGCGCGCCGCGTCGTCGTCGACCCGATCGACGGATCGGTGAACGCGAAGCGCGGGATCGGGTTCTTCTCGTTCTCGCTCGCCGTCGCAGAGGGCTCGTCGATGGCCGACGTCGTGTTCGGCTACGTCTACGACTTCGGCACGGGCGAGGAGTGGACCGCCGAGCGCGGCGCCGGCGCCTTCCTCGACGGAGCCAGGCTCGGGGCGCAGCGGCCGAAGGACACGATCGAGATCCTGTCGTTCGAGGGGACGACGACACCGGCGATCGCCGATCGCATCGAGGCGATGATCGACGTCGCGGGCCGCGTGCGGGTCATGGGCTCGCTCGCGCTGTCTCTCTGCCATCTGGCGGCCGGCCGCGTCGACGGCGTGGTGTGTCTCAAGGCGGCGCGCTCGGTGGACATCGCGGCCGCGCAGCTCCTGGTGCGCGAGTGCGGGCTCGCGATCGACCTCTTCGAGGACCCTCCCTTCGCCGCGGCGCCGCTCGATCTCGGAATGCGCTCGCGGCTGGCGGCGGCAGGCTCGCAGGAGCTCGTCCGGCAGCTCGCGGCGGCGCTGACCGCTTGAACGCCGCTGGTACGCTCGCCGCGATGAGGCCAGACCGCGACGCGATCCTGAAGGCGCTCGAGAACGTCATCGATCCGGAACTCCGGCGGCCGGTCACGGAGCTCGACATGGTGCGTGACGTCCTCGTCTCAGACGACGGCGCGGTGTCCGTGACGATCGCGCTCACGGTCGTCGGGTGCCCGCTGCGTGACTCCTTCCAGGAGCAGGTCTCGCGCCACGTCGGCGCGGTTCCAGGCGTCACGCGGGTGCGGCTCGGATTCGATGTGATGACGCCGGAGGAGAAGGCTGCGCTCGTGTCGCGCCTGCGCGGCGGCCACTCCGCCGACCGGACGATCTCGCTCTCCCCGGGGACGCGCGTCGTCGCGGTCGCCTCCGGCAAGGGCGGCGTCGGCAAGTCGACGCTCACGGCGAATCTCGCCTACGCGCTGTCGGAGCTCGGGGAGCGAGTCGGCGTCCTCGACGGCGACATCTACGGCCACTCGATCCCGCACATGCTCGGCATCCACCAGAAGCCGATCGCCGTCGACGAGATGATCGTGCCGCCCGTCCGCGGCGACCTCAAGCTCATGTCGATCGGGTTCTTCCTCGAGGAGAACGCGCCGATCATGTGGCGCGGCCCGATGCTGCACAAGGCGCTCGAGCAGTTCCTCTCGGACGTGCACTGGGGCGAGCTGGACACGCTCCTCGTCGACATGCCCCCCGGCACCGGCGACGTCGCGATGTCGCTCGGGCAGCTCCTTCCTCGTGCCGAGGCGCTCGTCGTGACGACGCCGCAGCCGGCGGCCCAGCAGGTCGCCGTCCGCGCCGCGCAGATGGCGCAGAAAACCGGGATGCGCGTGATCGGCGCGGTCGAGAACATGTCGTACCTCGTCGGAACGGGACAGGAGCTGTTCGGCGCGGGCGGCGGCCAGGCGCTCGCGGACGAGATCGGCGTCTCGCTGCTCGCCCGCATCCCGCTCGACCCGCTGCTGCGCGAGGCGGCCGACGAGGGGTGCCCGGTCGCGGAGCTGTGGCCCGAGTCCGAGGCCGCGGCGGCGATCGCGGCGCTCGCGGAGTCCGTCGTCGCGACGCGCGCGGGCTCGATCCGCAAGCCGCTCACGGTCCTCTCGTAGGCCGACGCGTGGCTGGGGCCGCGTTCTTCGATCTCGACCGGACGCTGATCTCGCACTCGAGCTCGCTGGCTCTCGCCGGCACGTTCCGCAAGCGCGGCCTGATCGGCCGGCGCCACGTCGCGAAGGCCGCGATCGCGCAGCTCGTGTTCGTGCGCTTCGGCGCGGGCCAGGCCCGCGTCGGGCAGACGGCTGACAGCGCCGTGTCGATCCTGCGCGGGCTCCGCGGTGGAGGAGCTGCGCGCGATCGTCGCCGAGGCGTGGGAATCGGTGCTCCGGCCGCTCGTCTACCGAGAGGCGCTCGATCTCGCCGAGGCGCACGCCGAGCGAGGCGAGCCGGTCTACATCGCGTCGGCGGCGCTGCAGGAGGCCGTCGAGGAGGTCTCGAGGCGAGCTCGGGCTTCGCCGGCGTGATCGCGTCGCGTGCCGAGGTGCGCGACGGCGTGTACACGGGCCGTCTCGAGCGGCGCCTGTACGGGCAGGCGAAGGCGGACGCGCTCGCCGAGCTGGCGCGCGGACGAGGCGTCTGATCTCCGCGGGCTCGACCGCCTACTCGGACTCCGCACTCGGACGTGCCGTTCCTCGAAGCAGTCGGTCACCCGATCGCGGTGAATCCCGACCGCGAGCTTCGCCGGATCGCCGGCACGCGAGGTTGGCCGACGCTGCGCTTCAGGACGATGGCGTTTCCCAGGCGATGACGTCGGACGAGGCCCGCAGCCGCCTGTCCGCGCTCGGGCTCGAGCCGGCTGCCGTCGCCGCGCTCGTCGCGCATTTCGAGGACGCTGACAGGCGGGGCAAGACGGGACACGGGCTGTCGCGAGTCAACTGGCTCGAGTCGCTCGAGCTCGACCCCGCCGCGCGCCCGCTGCTGCTCGAGTCGGAGGAGGGCTTCGAGCGCTGGGACGGGCACGGAGCGCTCGGCTATCTCGTGCTCGAGGAGATCGTGCGCGCGACGCTCGCCGACCCACCGGAGCGGGCGCGCGTGATCGTCGCCCGCCGCTGCTTTCCGACGGGGGCTCTCGGCTACTGGGTACGCCGTCTCGCCGAGGGCGGCCTCGTCGCCGTGCTCACCGCAACGTCCCCTCCCCGCCTTGCGCATCCCGACGGCGGCCCGCCGCTCACCGGGACGAATCCTCTGGCGATCGCGATCCCGTCGAGCGACGGCGCGCCGATCGTCAGCGATGTGTCGATGGGTGCCGTGACGCACGGCGCCGTCCTCGCGGGCGCCGCATCGCCCGCAGAGCTCGTTCCCTTCGGCGGCGAGCAGGCGCACAAGGCGTTCGCTCTCGCGGTTGGGCTCGAGCTCCTCGTCTCCGCGCTCGCCGGGCCGGAGCACGGCGCCGTCATGGTGGTCGCGCGTCCGGGCTCCGACCCGGTCCCGGCTTTCCGCGAGCTTGCGGCCGGCCGGCGACTGCCCGGTGAGCGGTAGCCCGAGCTCGAGCAGCGGTCAGCCGTAGGTCATCTCCGCGAGGTCGAGCGCGAGGAGCGACTCGTCGGTGACGAGGGCGCACGCGACCGGCCCGAGAGACAGCGCGGCGAGGACCTCCTCGGCGGTCGACGCGCGAACGACGACCGGTGTCCCGGCGTGATGGGCGGCGTGAATCGCCGCGAGGTCGGAGACGTCGTCGAGCACCAGCGCGCCCTCGAGGTCGACGGTGCCCTCGAGGGCGATCTCGGGGACCTTGCGCCCGGTGACGCCGAACCAGCGCTCGCGCATCACAGCGTGAGCGTCTCGCACGGCTCAGGCGAGAAAATCTCGATGCCGCTGGGAGCGAGCTCGCGCAGCTGGTCGGGCGTGCCGGTGAGCAGCCCGAACGTGCCGTAGTGGCACGGTACGCACCGTGCCACTCCCAGGAGCTCGAGCGCGACGGCGGCCTCGCGCGGTCCCATCGTGAAGTGGTCGCCGATCGGCAGGACGGCCACGTCGGGCGCATAGATGCGCCCGATCAGGGACATGTCGCCGAAGACGTTCGTGTCGCCGGCGAAGTAGATGCGGAGCCCGTCCTCGAGCTCGAGCACGATGCCGCATGCCTCTCCCGCATAGCTGCCGTCGGGCGCGCTCGAGGAGTGGTTGGCGTCGGTGAACGTGAGCTTCACGCCCTCGATCGTGACGGTGCCGCCCTTGTTCGAGGAGCACGCCATGTTGTCGTCGGCCACGCCCTGGCGGGTGAGCCAGGCGCGTAGCTCGACCTGCGCGACGACCGGGCACCCGAGCCGCTGATGGATCGCGACGGTGTCGCCGACGTGGTCGCCGTGGCCGTGCGTGAGCGCGATCAGATCGCAGCGCTCGGGCTCGCGCTCGCCCTCGGGGCAGCGCGGGTTGCCGTTCAGGAACGGGTCGACGTAGACGCGCTTCCCACCCGGCGTGTCGACGCGAAAGGACGAGTGCCCGAGCCAGGTGAGTTCGGCCGCCATGCCCGGAAATCTAGAACGGGAGCGACGACGCCGCGTCGGACGCCGCGTCGAGAATCGGCTGCACCACGAAGAAGGAGCCGACCGCGACGGCGGCGCAGGCCGCGATCGCGACCCCCAGCGCCGGGTCGCGAGGCGGTGAGCCGCCCGCGACCGCGAGTCGGAGCTCGGTCCCGGTGCGCATGTACATCCAGCGCACCACGTTGAGGTAGTACCCCAGCGAGACGGCTGTCGCCGCGACGCCGATCAGCACGAGCCACCACTCGCCCGCGTCGTAGGCGGCCGAGAAGACGAAGAGCTTGCCGAACAGCCCGCCCGTCAGGGGGAAGCCGGCCATCCCGAGCATGAACGTCCACAGCGCGACGCCGTAGTACGGGCGCTCCCAGCCGAAGCCGGCGAGCGACTCGAGCGTCACCGGGGCCTGCAGCTCGCGCTCTCGCGCGGCGACCACGGCGAACGCGCCGACCGACATCGCCGAATAGGGGACGAGGTAGTAGAGGAGCGCCTCGCCACCTCGCTCCGAGTTCGCGGAGATCGCCATGAGCATGAAGCCCGCGTGGGAGATCGACGAGTAGGCGAGGATGCGCTTGAGGTCGCGTTGCGCGAGCGCGCCGAGGTTCCCCCAGACGAGCGAGATCGCGGCGATGACGGCGACGGCGATCGTCCACACGTCGCTCTGCTCCGGGAACGCCGTGACGAGGACGCGAAGCATCATCACGAGCGCCGCTGTCTTCGTCGCGGCCGACATGAAGGCGGTCACCGAGGTCGGAGCGCCCTGGTACACGTCCGGCGTCCACATGTGGAAGGGCGCCGCCGAGACCTTGAAGGCGAGCCCCGCCAGGATCATCGCGAGCCCGGTGAAGAGGAACGTCTCGTCCGACGGGCTCGCGGCGGCGATCTCGGAGAAGCCCAGCTGCGCCGTCGCCCCGTACACGAGCGCCGAGCCGAACAGGAGCACGGCGGACCCGAACCCGCCCACGATGAGGTACTTGAGCCCCGCTTCGAGCGACGTCTCGCGCTCCGAGTCGATGGCGACCAGGACGTAGAGGCAGAGCGAGAACCACTCGAGGCCGAGGAACAGCGTCATCAGGTTGTCGGCCCCGACGAAGAAGACCATCCCGGCCGCCGCGGTCGTCAGCAGCGCGTAGTACTCGGCGTGGTTCTCGCGACGCCGCTCGCCCCACGAGGCGAAGACGACGACGGCTCCCGTGACGCCGAGGATCACCTGCGCCATGGCCGCGAGCTGGTCCCGGACCATCGAGCCGTCGAGCAGCACCTCGGGCGTGGAGCTTCTGGTGAAGACGTACCCGGCCAGGGCGGACGCGACCACGAAAGCAGCGAAGGACGTCGCGGCGGCCGCGGTCTTGCGCGTCCAGGCCGGCAGCAAGGCGGAGAGCAGGGCGACCCCGGCGCCGACGAGGAGCGCGATCGTCGGCGAGAGCGCGAGCCAGTCGACGGTCGGCGTGTCGATCACGGGACGATCTCCGCGATCGTCGAGGCCGCGAAGGCGCTCTGGCTCACGAGCGCCGGCCAGACCGAGAGCCCGAGCAGCACCAGGAGCAGCGGCAGCACGAGCGCGAGCTCGCCGAGGCGCAGGTCGAGGGCCTCGTCACGCACGGCGCGTCCCGGCTCGACGTGCAGGATCGCGGAGATCACGCGCAGGATGTACATCGCCGCCAGCACGATCCCGAGCGCGACCACGACCGCGTACCCCCAGCCCTGGCCGTAGACGCCGGCCATGATCAGGAACTCACCCGCGAACGTCGCCGAGCCGGGCACGGCAAGGGCGATCATCCCGGCGACGAGCACGACGGTAGCGAGCGTCGGCCGGCCCTTGGCCATCCCGCCGAGCGCGGCGAGCTCGCCCGTCCCGCAGCGGCGCTCGACCATCCCGACGAGGAGGAACATGCTCGCGGAGACGAGACCGTGCGCCACGGACTGGAGGACGGCCCCGTCGAGCCCGAGGTCGTTGAACGCGAAGACCCCGAGCGTGATGAGCCCCATCTGCGCCATCGACGAGTAGGCGACGACACCGCGCAGGTCGGCCGACCGGAAGGCCAGCACGGATCCGTAGACGAGGCCGGCGCTCGCGAGCACGAGGATGAGCCCGGAGAGATCGTCCGCCGGCTCCGGGAACTTGGGCAACCCGACGCGCAGGAAGCCGTAGATGGCCGTCTTCGAGACGACCGCGGAGAGCACCGCGGCCACCTCGACGGGCGCCTGGCGGTACGTGAGCGGCAGCCAGCCGTGGAACGGGAACAGCGGCGCCTTGACCGCGAACGCGACCGCGAAGCCGAGGAAGATCCACACGTTGTCGCTCGTCCCCGACTCGGTCAGCGAGAACGTCCCCTGCGTCACGCCGAATGCGACGACCGACGCGAGCATGAGCAGCGACCCCGCCATCGTGTAGATGACGAACGTCACGGTCGCGGCCTGTCGGCGCTCCCCTCCCCACACCCCGACGAGCACGTAGAGCGGGATGAGCATCGCCTCGAAGGAGACGTAGAAGAGAAGGAGGTCCTGCGCCGCGAACGTCGCAACGACCGCGGCGAGCAGAAAGAGCATGAGCGCGTGGTAGGCACGGGAGCGATCGCGCCCGACCCACACGGCGTAGCCGATCGCCGCCGCGAAGACGACCGCGGCGAGACCCGCGAGCCAGAGCGAGTAGCCGTAGAAGCCGACGGAGTACGAGATCCCGAGGCTCTCCACCCACTCGCGTGACGTGCCGAGCTGGAGCCCCCCGTCGTCGAAGTCGAACCGAGCGGCCGCGACGATCCAGAGCCCGACCTCCAAGAGCGCAACGAGGAACGCCAGCGCGGCGGTCGTCTCGCGCGTGAGCGGCAGGATCGCGACGACGAGCGCACCGGCGACCGGGAGCAGGATGAGCGCGGTCGTCAGCATGGTCAGCGCACCGCCACGAAGACGACGATGAGGACGGCGACGGCGAACGCGATCGCGACGGCGTACGTGCGGAGCAGCCCGGTCTGGATGCGTCCGACCTCGCCTCCGACCTGGAGCGCGCCGGCGCCGATCTCGTCGAGCGAGCGCTCCACGACGGGCTCCTCGACGTTCCGGCGAAGCGCCACCGAGAGCGCCGCGGCAGGGCGGTAGAAGAGCGCGTCGTACAGCTCGTCGAAGTAGAGCTTGTGCTCGAGGACACGCCAGATGCCGGGATTCGTGACGATCTGGCGTCCGGCGTGGAACGCGCGCCGCGCGATGAAGAACCCGACGAGCCCGAGGCTCACGGCGATCGCGCTCGACTCGTAGTCCTCGGCCACCGACGCGAGGACGGTCGACTCCACCGTCTCGCCGATCCACTCGAGAAACGGCTCCCACACTCCCGGGATCACGACGAGCCCGCCGATGGTGGCGAGCACCGCGAGGACACCCACCGGGACGAGCATCGAGACCGGGCCTTCCCCGTGGCCTTCGTGTGTGTGCTCCCGCACGAGCTCACTCGGCTCGCCGCGGAAGACGGCGAAGTACAGCCTGAAGGTGTAGAGACCCGTGAGCAGCGCACCGGCGAGCCCGGCGGCATAGAGGGAGTAGCCGAGGGCGTCGCTGCTCGCGAACGCGGCCGCGACGATGCCGTCCTTCGACCAGAAGCCGGCGAAGATCGGGATCCCGGCGAGCGAGAGCGCTCCCACGAGGAACGCGATGTGGGTTCGCGGCATGACGTTCTTCAGCCCGCCCATCTTCCGGATGTCCTGCTCGCCGTCCAGGTGGTGGATGACGAGCCCCGCCGACATGAAGAGCAGTGCCTTGAAGAAGGCGTGCGTCATCAGGTGGAAGATGGCGTAGCCGTACGCGCCGATCCCGGCTGCGAGGAACATGTAGCCGATCTGCGACATCGTCGAGTAGGCGATGACCCGCTTGATGTCCCACTGCACGAGCGCGATGACCCCGGCGACGAGCAGCGTGATCGCGCCGAGGATCGAGGCGAGGTGCTGCACGTCGGGGGCCGCCTCGAAGACCGGGCTCGCGCGCACGAGCAGGTAGACGCCGGCAGTCACCATCGTGGCCGCGTGGATGAGCGCCGAGACCGGCGTCGGGCCTTCCATCGCGTCCGGAAGCCAGGTGTGCAGCGGAATCTGCGCCGACTTCGCGACCGCGCCGCCGAGGAGCCCGAGCGCTATGAGGTTGACCATCGTCGGGGAGACCGAGTCGATGTCGGCGAACACGCCTGCGTACTCGAGCGTGCCCGTCTGCCAGATGAGCAGCACGAGCCCGAGCGCGAGGGTCGCGTCGCCGATCGCGTTCATCACGAACGCCTTCTTGGCTGCCGCGACGGCTTCCGGCTTGTGGTGCCAGAAGCCGATGAGGAGGTACGACGCGAGGCCGACGAGGCCCCAGCCGACGAGCAGGAGGAGGAAGTTCCCCGCCTGCACGAGCATGAGCATCGCGAAGACGAAGAGCGAGATGTACGCGAAGTAGCGCCGCTCCTCGTCGTCGCCCGCGAGGTAGCCCATCGAGTACCAGACGATGAGCCCGCCGACACCCGAGACGATGAGCATCATCGTGCTCGACAGGGTGTCGAGGAGGATCTGCACGGAGACCTGGAAGTCGCCCGATTCGAGCCAGGTGTAGGCGGTCGAGACCTGCTCGCGGTCGGACGGGTCTGCGGCCCACAGCCCGATGAAGGCGACGAGCGCCCCGCCGAAGGCGATGAAGGTCGCCAGCGTCGCGATCCAGCCCGCGGTGCGACGGGAGATGCGGCCGCCGGCAAGCGTGATGGTCAGCGCCGAGACGAGCGGCGATAGAAGGCACACCCAGGCGCCGGCAATCATCGAGCCTCAGCCACGCAGAGCGCTCGCCTGGTCGACGTCGAGGAGCATCCGCCGCCGGGCCATGGCGACGATGAGCCCGAGTCCGATCGCGACCTCCGCCGCCGCGACCGCCATCACCGCGAGCGTGAAGACCTGACCGTCGAGATTCCCCTGCTGGCGCGCGAAGGCGACGAAGGTGAGGTTGGCCGCGTTCAGCATGATCTCGAGGGAGAGCAGCACGATCAGCGGGCTGCGTCGCATCATGACGCCGAGCGCGCCGATGCCGAAGAGGATCGCGGCCACGATGAGGTACCAGCCCACATCCGGCCCGTCCATCAGGCGATCTCCTCGTCCTTCTCGCGGGTGGTCCCGAGCACGACGCCGCCGATCGCCGCGACGAGCAGCACGATCGACGTGATCTCGAACGCCAGCAGGTGATCGGTCAGGAACGCCTCGCCGATGTCGGCCGGGCTGCCGAAGGACGCCGACACCTCGGCCGGATCGTTCAGGTCGTCGCCCCAGGCCAGGCCGAGCACGACGACGATCTCGACGAGCAACGCCACGGCGGCGACGATGGCCGCCGTTCGCACGAGCGGCGGCCCTCCGGCCCACGGCGCGTCGGCGCGGCCGCCGAGGTACGCGACGACGAAGAGGAACATCACCATCACCGCGCCCGCGTACACGAGCACCTGGGCCGCGGCGACGAACTCCGCCGTGAGGAGCAGGAAGAGCACGGCCAGCGACGCGAGGTTCCCGATCAGCGAGAGCGCCGAGTAGAACGGGTTCGTCATGCTCACGACGAGGACGCCCGTGCCGATGCACGCGGCGGCCGCGACGAACCAGATGATCCACACGAGGACGTTTCCCATTACTCCCCGCAGAGCAGAATCCGCTCGCGCGGACTCTGCTCGCTCCAAGATCCCTGAAGGCGTCCGCTTCGCGGCCGCGGTGCTCGGGGTGGGGACAGGCGGCCTCATCAGCTTCTCGTCTTGAACGACGGCTCGGGCGTGTCGAAGCGGGCCGCGTCCGCGACCGGCACGCGCTTGATCGGCTCGGCGAGCAGCATGTCCTTCGTGTAGATGAGGTCGTCGCGCGAGTACTCCGCGATCTCGAACTCGTTGCCCAGCGTGATCGCGTCGAACGGGCAGGCGAGCTCGCAGTACCCGCAGAAGATGCAGCGGCTCATGTTGATCTCGTAGATGCGCGCGTACCGCTCGCCGGCGGAGACGCGGTCCTCGGCGGTGTTCTCCTCGGCGACGACGCGGATGCAGTCTGCTGGACAGGCTGCTGCGCAGAGCGAGCAGCCCACGCACTTCTCGAGCCCGTTTTCGTGCTTCCACAGCCGGTGCCGCCCGCGGAAGCGCGGATAGACGGGGCGCTTGTACTCGGGGTACTGCTGGGTGATCGGCTTGCGGAAGATCTGCCCGAAGGTGACCCCGAAGCCCTTGAGCGTGCTCCACGGCTGCGACATCAGAGCGCCACCACGAGAATCGCGGTCACGACCGCGTTGATCGTCGCGACCGGCAGCAGCACCTTCCAGCCGAAGCGCATGAGCTGGTCGTAGCGCAGGCGCGGCAGCGTCGTCCGCATCCAGATGAAGACGAAGAGCAGGAGCACCAGCTTGAGGATGAACCAGAGCGGTCCAGCCCACGTCGCCCCGTCCCAGCCCGGCCCGTGCCAGCCCCCGAGGAAGATCGTCACGCAGAGCGCGGAGAGCGTGATCAGGTTGATGTACTCGGACATCGAGTACAGGCCGAAGCGCATGCCGCCGTACTCGGTGTGGTAGCCGGCGACGAGCTCCTGCTCGGCCTCGGGGAGGTCGAACGGCGCCCGCGCGGTCTCCGCCGTGCCCGCGAGCAGGAAGACGATCAGCCCGACGAACTGCGGGATCGCGTACCAGATGGTGTCTGACTGCGCGGCCACGATGTCCGTCAGCGACAGCGTCCCGGCCATGATCACGACGCCGAGGACGGAGAGCGCGAGCGACACCTCGTAGGACACGAGCTGCGCGCACGTCCGCATCGATCCGAGCAGCGCGTACTTCGAGTCGGACGACCAGCCGCCGAGGATGAAGCCGTACACGCCGATCGAGCCGATCGCGAAGATCAGGATCAGCGCGATGTTCAGGTCGGCGACCTGGCCCGGGATGTAGACGCCGCCGATCGTCCAGCCGGGACCGAACGGGATCACCGAGAACGTGGTGAGCGCGGTGAACGCCGCCAGGAACGGCCCGAGGACGAACGCCCAGTTGATCGCCTCCGTCGGCTGGAAGCTCTCCTTGTTGAGGAGCTTGAGCAGGTCGGCGATCGGCTGCAGCATCCCCCTGAACCCGGCGCGGTTCGGCCCGTAGCGCAGCTGCATCCGCCCCATGATCTTGCGCTCGGCGAGCGTGAGGTAGGCGAAGGTCGCCATCACGAGGTTGATCACGACCACCGCCTCGATGAGGCTGACCCACCACTCGACCGACTGCGTCACGCTTTCACCACCTCGACGGACGGATGGAGCTCGCCTGCGTGCTCGTCCGCCACGCGCACGACCCCGTCGAGCAGCTTGCGGTTCACGCGTGCCCGGAGCTCCGCCGACGTGCCGTTGGAGCGGACGATGACCGCGTCGCCGCTCGTGACTCCGCGCGCCTCGGCGTCGCCGGGTGACAGCTCGACCTCTCGCTCCGGTCGCAGGAAGCCGAGCTCGGGGACGCGCTCGACGGCGGGGCCCGAGAACAGCGCCCGGTAACGGTGGAGCCGCAGAGCGTCCGCGGCGACCTCCGGGTGATCGGTCGTCGTCGCCGGATCGGGCGCAACGTACGGATGTCGCGCAGGAAGCGGTGCGTGTAGCCCGAGATCGTCGAGCGTGAGGTCTCGGTAGAGCTCGGAGGCGACTTCGGCGAAGACGCCTGTGGCGTGCGCGGGAACGTCGACGTCGAAGCGAGCGGCCAGCTTCGAGATCCAGGCGAGCTCGTCGGGGCACGGCGGCAGGACAGCGCGCCGGATGCGCTGCACGCGACCCTCGAGATTCATCGAGGTCCCGTCGCGCTCGAGCGAGCCCGTCGACGGCAGGATGAGGTCGGCCCAGCCTGCTGCCAGCTCGTGGAACATGGTCAGCACGAGCACGTGGCTCGCCTGCTCGGCCAGAGCTCGCACGTCTGCGTTGCCGGCCGCCTCGTCGCCCGAGACCACGAGCAGCTCGATGGGCTCCGGGTTGGTCTCGTCCGCGTCCGCGGCGACGGCCCAGCCGAGAGCGACGCCCGCGCGCGTTGGCGGCCGTCGGGAGATGGAACGCGCCGCAGCCGGGCTTCGTCGGCGAATCCGAGCGCCTCCGCTAGCTCCGCGATTCGCGCTCCTCCGCCTCCGCCAGGGCCAGACCATATGAGCACCGCCCTCTCGGCGGCGCGCAGTTTCTTCGCGAGAGCGCTGCGACCGGTCGCGAGCTCGCGGCACGTCTCGGCAGCAGATCCGAGCGCGGCTTTCTCCGTGCCGACCGGTGAGCACACGACCACGTCGGCGCCGTGACGGCGCGCCTGCTTGATCCAGAGGTCGACTATCGGCGCACGCTCGACGACAGGATCGTCACCGACGACGAGCACGATCTGCGCCTCGGCAATCGCGCTCAACGGCAGGCGGAAAGCGGCGAGCGCGTCGGACGTGGCCTCGGGCAGCACGGCGGAGTGCGCGCCGATGCCCCCGCGGAGGAGACGCCCGAGCGCGTACGCGATCTCGGTCGTCTCCGATCCGGAGAATGCGGTCACGATCGAACCGTCCGCTTCGCGCAGCAGCGACTCGGCCTCGTCCAGCGCGTCGTCCCAGGAGATCTCCTCGAGCCCCTTCTTGCCGCGACGCAGAGGGCTCGTGATGCGGTCTTCGGCTCGCAGATGTGGGTACGAGAAGCGGCCCTTGTCGCAGAGCCACCCGCGGTCGACCTCCGGATGGTTCCGCGAATGGATGCGCTTGACCTTGCCCTCGCGGATCGTCGCTGACGTGTTGCAGCCGACGGCGCAGCCCGTGCAGACCGTGGGGACGTTCTGGATGTCCCACGGCCGCGCGTCGAAGCGGTAGAGCGTCGAGGTCAGGGCACCGACCGGGCAGAGCTCCACGACGTTGCCGGAGAAGGGCGAGCGGTACGGCTCGTCCTCGAAGGTCGCGATCTCCGTGCGCGCTCCTCGGTTGCGCGCGATGAGCTGGCCGTCTTCGGAGACGTCCTCCGAGAAGCGCGTGCAGCGATAGCAGAGGATGCAGCGCTCGCGGTCCAGCGCGATGAGCGGCGACACGGGGATCGGCTTGTCGACCGTGAGCTTCGCGAACGACATCCGCGTGTTGCCCGGCCCGTGGCGGAACGTCAGGTCCTGGAGCGGGCACTCGCCGCCCTTGTCACAGACGGGGCAGTCGAGCGGGTGATTGACGAGGATGAACTCGAGCGTCGCCTCCTGGCCCTCGGCCGCCTTGGCGGAGGTCGCGCTCGTCTTGATGATCATCCCTTCGCTCACGGTGAGCGTGCAGCCGGCCTGGAGCTTGGGCATCCCCTCGATCTCGACGAGGCACATGCGGCACGCGCCGACCGGCGGGCCGAGCCGCGGCTCGTAGCAGAAGACGGGGATCTCGATGCCTGCGACCTGAGCGGCCTCGACGAGCCCGGTGCCCTTCGGGACCTCGACCTGGCGGTCGTCGACGGTGACGTTGACGAGCTCAGACACGAGCGGCCTCGTGGCCGTGGTGCTCGTGCAGGTCCGACGGTGCCACGATCCCTGCGAGCGAGGACTCGCCGTCGAACGGGCAGCGGCCGAGGTCGATGTGCGCCTGGTACTCGTCGCGGAACTTGTCGACGTAGCTGAGGACCGCGATCGCGTCGGAGTCGCCGAGCGGGCACAGGCACTTCCCCATGATCCGGTCGCAGACCGAGAGCAGCAGGTCGAGATCGGCCTGCCCGGCGCGGCCGTCCTCGATCTTCTGGAGGATCTGCGTGACCCACTTCGTGCCGACACGGCAGGGCGTGCACTTCCCGCACGACTCGTGCTCGTAGAACTGCGACACGCGGATGCCGAGCTGCACCATGCAGCAGCGGTCGTCGATCACGATCACGCCCGCCGAGCCGATCGAGGAGCCCGCCTCGACGAGCGAGGTGAAGTCCATCTTCGTGTCGATCGCGTCGGCGGTGAGCACCGAGGTCGACGATCCGCCGGGGATGACCGCCTTCAGCTCGCGCCCGTTCGGCACGCCGCCGCCGACGTCGTAGATGAGCTCGCGCATGGAGATCCCGTGCGGCAGCTCGTAGTTGCCGGGATTCACGACGTCACCGGAGAGCGAGAACACGCGCGTGCCGGTGGAGTTCTCCACGCCCAGCTTCGCGTACTCCGCGCCGCCCATCTCGAGCACCGGCGTCACGGTGGTGATCGACTCCACGTTGTTCACGGCGGTCGGCGCCGCGTACAGGCCCGCGATCGCCGGGAACGGCGGCTTCGTCCGCGGCTGGCCGCGCTTCCCCTCGAGCGACTCGAGGAGCGCCGTCTCCTCGCCGCAGATGTATGCGCCCGCGCCGCGGTGGATCACGACGGTGACGTCATCCGAGGAGATCGCGCTTGCGCATCGCCTCGAGCGAGTCGCGCAGGATCTCGAACTCGCGCTCGTACTCGCCGCGGATGTAGACGAAGACGTGCTGGGACTGGATCCCGTGCGCGGCGATGAGGCAGCCCTCGAGGAAGCGGAACGGGACGCGCAGCATGATCTCGCGGTCCTTGAACGTCCCCGGCTCCGACTCGTCGGCGTTGACGACGAGGTAGTGCGGCTTCTCGAGCTGCTCGGGCTTGGGCACGAACGACCACTTGCGCCCGGTCGGGAAGAAGGCGCCGCCGCGTCCGCGCAGGCCCGAGGCGTCGAGCTCGGCGATCACGTCGTCGGGTGACATCGCCCGGGCCTTGCGCAGTGCGGAGAACCCGCCGCCGCGACGTAGTCGTCGATGCTCGTGACAGCGCCGCCGTCCGTGCCGGCGAACACGACACTCTGGTACTCAGGCACCGCGCAGCTCCTCGACGATCCCGGGAACGTCGTCGGCCTGCACGCGCAGGCGGTGCCGGTTGTCGATCGCGACCACGGTCGCCCAGCCGCAGCCGCCGAGACACTCGATCGTGCCGAGCGTGAACGCGCCGTCCTCCGAGGTGGCCCCGGCTGCGACGCCGAGCTCGCGCTCGAAGGCCTCCAGTACCTGCTGCGCGCCCGCGAGCCCGCACGAGACGTTCGTGCAGACCTCGACGTGCGTCCGGCCGACCGGCTCGAGGTAGTACTGGTCGTAGAAGGACGCGATCGACAGGCAGTACGCGGGCGTGAGGTCGAGCGCGTCGGCGACCTCGCGGATCGCGTCCGGCGACAGCCACCCGCCGTTCTCGGCCTGCGCGAGCTGGAGCGCGGGCATGACGGCCGACAGCGAGTCCGGATAGCGCTTCTTCAGCTTCTGGATCTCGGTGGTGACCGTCATCGGTCGGCGTCTCCCATGACGGGATCGAGCGATCCGCCGGCGGCGATGAGGTCGGCGATGAGGAGCTCCTGCACGATCGTCGCGGTCGCCTGCAGCGCGGCGAAGCTCGGTGCGCGGAACTTCACGCGCCAGGGTCGTGCGCCACCGTCGGAGACGAGGTAGCAGCCGTTCTCGCCGCGCGGCGACTCGATCGCGACGTAGACCTCGCCCTCGGGAACGGTGAAGCCCTCGGTGACGATCTTGAAGTGGTGGATGAGCGACTCCATGGACGTGTGGAGCTCGTGCCGCGGCGGCAGCACGACCTTGCGGTCGTCGGCGATCCACGGCTCGCCGTCCATCTCGTCGAGCCGGTCGAGGCACTGGCGGACGATGCGCACCGACTCGCGCATCTCGTCCATGTGCACGCGGTAGCGGTCGTAGACGTCGCCGTTCGGATAGACGGGGACGTCGAACTCCACCTCGTCGTAGGCGAGGTACGGCATGTTTCGCCGGAGGTCCCAGTCGACACCGGAGGCGCGAAGCATCGGGCCGGACTGCGCGAGCGCGAGCGCGTCGTCGGCCGAGAGCAGGCCCACGCCCTTCGTCCGCTCGAGCCAGATCGCGTTGCGGTCGAGGATCGCCTCGTACTCGTCGACCGACCGTCGGCATCGACTCGCAGAACTTCCGCGCCTCGCTCGTGAAGTCCGGCGGCAGGTCCTCGGCGAGCCCGCCGACCTGGACGTACCGCGTGTGCATGCGCGTGCCGCCGGCCATCTCGAAGAGGTCGAGGATCTGGTCGCGGTCGTCGAAGCAGTACCAGAACAGCGAGATCGCCCCGAGCTCGAGCGCGGACGTCCCGAGCCAGACGAGATGCGAGTGGATGCGGTTGAGCTCGGCCATCGCCATCCGCGCCCAGGTCGCGCGCCGCGGCACCTCGATGCCGAGGAGCTTCTCGATCGCGAGCACGTAGAGGAGCTCGTTCGCGTGGAAGGAGACGTAGTCGATGCGGGGCGCGTACGTCACGGACTTCCACCACGACTTGTGCTCCATGTTCTTCTCGAAGCCGGTGTGGAGGTAGCCGATGACCGCGCGGATGCCAGCGACCGTCTCGCCGTCGAGGTCGACGACCAGGCGGAGGACGCCGTGCGTCGAGGGGTGGTTCGGGCCGAAGTTGACGCGGAGGATGTCCTCGAGCCGGTGCTTCTCGGGGTCGACCTCGAGGATCGTCGGCACGGGCGACGGGATGCGCGTCCCCTCGTAGATGCGCGTGGACGGAAGGACCGACATCAGTCCTCGTCCGAGAAGCGAACGGGCTCGCCGCCGAGGGGATAGTCCTTGCGCAGCGGGTGCCCTTCCCAGTCCTCCGGCATGAGGATCCGGACGAGGTTCGCGTGCCCCTCGAAGCGGATGCCCATCATGTCCCAGGCCTCGCGCTCGAACCAGTCGGCTGCGGGCCAGACCGCGATCAGGCTCGCGATCGACTCGCCGTCCTCGAGCCAGACCTGCACGCGGAGCCGCTCGGGCTCTTCGTCGACGCGGAGCAGGTGGTACGAGACCGAGAAGCGCGTCGGCTTGGGATCGGGAACGCGCGCGAGACCGCGCGATCCGGGCTCGTGGATGTCTCGGCCGCCGACCGTCCCGATGTAGCCCGCGACCTCCTGCTCTCCCCAGCCGAGGTAGTCGGCGGCGGCGATGTCGGCGAGGAAGTTGAAGCCGTGCTCGTCGCGGAGGAACGTGCACGCCTCCACGAGCCGGGCGGGGTCGACGACGAGCGTCGTCTCGCCGAACGACTCGCGTGTCTCGACGACGCCGGGCACGCCCGCGTACGTCGTCACTCCGCGACCCCGCGGATCTCGTACGCCGGTGGGACGCCTCCGCGGATCTTCTCGTGCAGTCGCACGATCCCCTCCATCAGCGCCTCCGGGCGCGGCGGGCAGCCGGGCACGTGGATGTCGACGGGAACGATCTTGTCGACGCCCTGGAGGATCGTGTAGTTGTTGAACATCCCGCCGGAGCTCGCGCATGCGCCCATGGCGATCACCCACTTCGGCTCCAGCATCTGGTCGTACACCTGACGCAGCGGCTGGGCCATCTTGTGCGTGACGCGGCCCGAGACGATGAGGAGGTCGGCCTGGCGCGGCGAGGAGCTGAACCGCTCCATCCCGAAGCGCGCGACGTCGTAGCGCGACGAGACGATCGACATCATCTCGATGGCGCAGCACGCCAGCCCGAACGTATCGGGCCACACGGAGTTGGACTGCGCCCAGGCGACGGCCTTCTCGATGGTCGTCAGGAGGAGTGCGTCCTCGATCTCCTCGACCTCGCGCTCGAACACGCCAGGGCCGCGATCGGGCCAGAGCACGCGCTCGGACTGCAGGCCGGCCTTCGCGAGCGGACGGTCGCTCACGAGCGGCAGCTCTCTCTTCACTGCCAGTTGAGCGCCCCTTTCCGCCAGACGTAGACGTAGGCGACGCCGAGGATCGCGACGAACGTCATGAGCTCGGCGATCCCGAACCAGCCGAGGGCCTTGAGCTGCACGGCGAGCGGGTAGAGAAAGACGATCTCGATGTCGAAGAGGATGAAGAGGATCGCCGTGAGGTAGAAGCTGACGGTGAAGCGCCGCTCGCGGCTCGGCGCGCCTTCGGACACGCCCGACTCGAACGGCAACATGCGCTGCCTCGTCCGCGAGACGGGTCGGCCGGGGAGGATGAAGGAGGCCGTGATCATCGTCGCCGGGATGGCTGCCGCGAAGATGGCGTAGAAGAGGAAGGGCAGCCAGTTCGAAAGCACGGGTCGTACCCCCGCGTAGACCTCGGACGTCGGTACCGCGACGAAACCTAGCACTCCCCCTTCCGGCGCACGAAGGGATCGAAAAACCCGCACAGAATGAGCGATACGAGTGTCACAAACTCGTTGCAGGAACCCGGTACCCCGTCCGCTACCATGAGCCCGTGGCCACCGTCGAGCATCCCACCGACACCCTGATCTCGCTCACGCCGCTCGCGGCGGAGAAGATCAGGGAGCTCATGGCCGAGGAGGACGACTCCGAGACGCTCGTCCTCCGGGTCGCGATCCAGGGTGGCGGATGCTCCGGTTTCCAGTACGGCCTCGGCTTCGACGCCGGCGCCGCGGAGGGTGACACCGAGCTCTCGCTCGAGGGCATCCCCGTCGTCGTCGATCCGTACAGCGCGCCCTATCTGCGCGGCACCACGATCGACTTCCTGAACACGATCTCCGAGTCGGGCTTCAAGATCGACAACCCGAACGCCGTCTCGTCATGTGGCTGCGGCCACTCCTTCCAGGTGGAGGAAGGCGAGGAGCTGCCCGAAGGAACCGAAGTGGGCGGCTGCGGCGACGGCTGCTCGCACTGACGCTTCCGCGTCGCACTCTTGAGTTCGTCCTGAAGCTGTCGTAGGCTCACGCCGTCAACCACCGGGAGGGTCGCGTGCGCACTGTGTACTGGGTCTGGTCGATGGTCGTACTCGTCATGGTCGTCATCCAGATCGGCCTGGCCGGCTACGGTGCGTTCTTCGTCGCCAAGAAGCTCGACGACGAGGGCTCGACGATCGACGACAAGGTCTTCGAGGACGGCTTTCAGTTCCACGCCGCACTTCGGCTACTTCGTGATCCTCGCTGGACTGGTCCTGATGATCATCGGGCTCATCGCCGGGATCGGGAAGTGGCGGTTGGGGAAGCACGGCCTCCTCTTCGGCCTTCTGTTTCTCCAGCTCTGGCTCGCATGGATCGGCTTCGAGGTGCCATTCCCGGTCGGCTTCCTCCATCCGATCAACGCGTTCCTGATCCTCGGCCTCACCTCGTGGATCGTGCACAGCGAGTGGCTGCTCTGGCGCGAACGGAAAGCGCCAGCCGGCGCGGCGCCCGCGTCGGCCTAGCTACTCCGGCCGGTTGCCCGGTTCGTCGCCGACGAGGAACGGCGTGCTGACGCCTGCGTAAGCGACGTGCATGGTCAGTCCCTGGGAGGCGTGCTTGAGGTTGTGGCAATGGTCCATCCAGATCCCGGGGTTGTCCGCGCGGAAAGCGACGACATAGCTCTCCCCCTTGAGCACGTTGAGCGTGTCCGACCACCACGGGCTGCCCGTCGACGGTTGGCCGTCGCGGCTCAGCACGAGCAGGTGATGACCGTGCAGGTGCATCGGGTGGATGCCGTTCGAGTCGTTGGTGATCGTGATCTCGACGAGGTCTCCCTTCTCGACGACGAACACCGGCACGTCCGGGTAGATGTGGCCGTTGATCGCCCACTGCAACCCGGGCGTGCCGTCGAAGAAGCCGGGCTTGCGCGTGATCTTCAGCTCGAAGCGGCGGTCGAACGGTCGAGCTGGCATCGAACGGTGTGGGTGCCGGCGTGCCGTACGTCAGCGGGTCGAAGTCGCTCGTCGGCGTCACCTCGCCCGGTGCAGGCCCACCGCTCGGGCCGAGCCCGAGCGCCGACCTCGGTGCCCTCGATCGCGACGCGCACACCGTTCGCCGGCTGCACGTAGCCGAGGTCGACCCGACCGCCGGCTGCGACGGGGATCGCGACGTTCCGTAGCTCGCCCGGTCCGTGCAGGTCGGTGCCGTCGATGGCGAGGACGCGGAACGGTGTTCCCGAGACGGTGAACGTCTGCTCGAAGCTGTCCGTGTTGACGAGCCGAATGCGGACGGGCGTGCCGACAGGGACCTTCTCCCGCCCGCCGCCCTCGTCGCCGTTCAGCGTCGGGACCCCGTCGAAGGTGTGCGCGGCCAACGCGATGTCGAGCGCCGGGCTGCCTGTCGCGTGGCTCGATCACGATCACGCCGAACAGGCCGCGCCGCACCTCCTGCGAGGAGACCTGGTGGGTGTGGTACCAGAACGTCCCCACCTGGTCCGCCCGGAAGCGGTAGGTGTAGGTCTGGCCCGGCAGCACTGCGTTCTGTGTCACGCCGGCGACGCCGTCCTCAGCGTTCGGAACGTCGACGCCGTGCCAGTGGATGGTCACGCCCTCGGTGACGTCGTCGTTGCGGAGCACGACCTCCACCAGGTCGCCTTGCCGGACGCGAAGTTCCGGGCCAGGCGAGGTCCCGTTGTAGGTCAGCGCGTGGACGATGCGCCCCGACGAGAGGCGGATCTCGGCAGCTCTCGCAGTGAGCTCGAAGCGCACGTCGGGCTCTCCCTCGGACGGCCCGTGCAGGTCGGTCACGCTCGTGCCGCCGCCGTGCCCCTCGTGGTTCGGGGGCTCGGTCCGCCTCCGTACTCGTGGGTGCCGTAGGACATGACGCTGTACGTGTCGGGGATGCGGCTGTCCCACCATGCCTTCCCGACGACGGCGAGCAGCGAGACGAGGACGACGGACGCCTGAAATTGCCGCTATCTGTCCGACGAGGCGCTTCGACATCGCGCGGATGCTCGCACGTCGCGTCCGCCCGGGTCGGCCGTAGCATGCGCCCGATGTCAGACCGCCGCCGAGTCGCAGTTGTGGGCTCCGGGCCTGCCGCGTTCTACGCGGCCGCCTCGTTGCTCGCGAGCGAGGATCCGGTCGTCGAGGTCGACATGATCGAGCGGCTGCCCGACCCCATGGGGGCTCGTCCGGCTCGGGGTCGCGCCGGACCATCCTCAGCTGAAGACCGTCTCGCGCGCGTTCGAGAAGATCGCCGCGCGGCCCGGCTTTCGCTTCCTCGGGAACGTGGAGGTCGGCCGCGACGTCAGCCACGACGAGCTGACCGCGCTGTACGACGCGGTGGTCTACGCGGTCGGGTCGCAGACCGATCGCCAGCTCGGGATCCCGGGCGAGGACCTCCCGGGCTCGTGGGCGGCCACCGAGCTCGTGGCCTGGTACAACGGCCACCCCGACTTCCAGCACCTCGAGTTCGATCTCTCCCACGAGCGCGCGGTCGTCATCGGGAACGGCAATGTCGCGCTCGACGTCGCGCGGATGCTCGCGCTCACGAGCGAGGAGCTCGCGCCGACCGACACGACGGACGCTGCCATCGAGGCGATCGTCTCGTCCGGGATCCGCGAGATCGTCGTGCTCGGGCGTCGCGGGCCGGTTCAGGCATCGTGGACGTCGACCGAGCTCGGCGAGCTGGGCGAGCTCGCCGGAGCGGACGTCCTCGTCGACCCGGACGAGCTCGTCCTCGACCCGGCGAGCGAGGCGGAGCTCGAGGCAGGCTCGAACATCGTGCAGCGCAACGTCGAGATCCTCCGCGACTTCGCGACCCGCGAGCCCGCCGGCAAGCCACGGTCCGTGCGCCTTCGCTTCCGCGTCTCGCCCGTCGCCATTCACGGTGAAGAGCGCGTCGAGGCGGTCGAGATCGTGCACAACCGGCTCGAGGCGGACGAGGACGGACGCGTTCGCGCGGTCGCGACCGAGGAGCGCGAGGTCATCCCGTGCGGAATCGTCTTTCGCAGCGTCGGCTACCGCGGCGTCGGCATCCCGGGTGTGCCGTTCGACGACCGCGCAGGAACGGTGCCGAACGAGAACGGCCGCGTTCTCGGCGCCGACGGTCTTGCGATCCCGGGTGTCTACTGCGCCGGCTGGATCAAGCGTGGCCCGACGGGCGTGATCGGGACGAACAAGAAGGACGCCGCCGAGACCGTCGAGCATCTGCTCGAGGACGCCCGTGCCGGCCGTCTTCCCGCGAGGGGCGAGGGCACCATCGACGATCTCCTCGGCGAGCGCGACGTGCAGGTCGTGACGTATGCCGGGCTGGGAGGCGATCGACGCGCTCGAGCGCGCGCGCGGTGAGGAGCAGGGCCGTCCTCGCGTGAAGCTCTGCACCTGGGACGAGCTGCTCGCTGCTGCGCGGTCAGCCTGACAACACGTCGAGCGCCCGCTCCACGTCGGCCACCGTGTTGTAGACGTGCCACGACGTGCGCAAGCGCCCACCGCGAACGGCGGCCTGGATCCCTGCCCGAGCGAGCCTGTCCGCTGCTCCTTCGCTGTCACAGAAGACGATCGCGGAGTTGCTCGGCTCGAGGCCGAGCCCGGCCCGGAACCTGTTCGCGAGTGCGAGGTCGTGCTCGTGGATCGCGTCGACGCCGATCTCTTCGATCACCGCGAGCGCCGGTGCCGTGGCCACCCACATGAACCAGGCGGGAGACGTGTCGAGTCGCCGCGCGCTCGCCGCGAGGCGCAGCGGCCCGCCGAAGAAGGTCGCCAGCGGATCCTCGCCCGCGAACCAGCCGGCCGACTGTGGGACGACCGCGTCCAGGCGTTCGGGCGCGATCGTCATGAACGCCGTTCCGCGGGGCGACATCAGCCACTTGTACGCATGGGCGGCGACCACGTCGAAGCGGCTCGCGTCGAGTGGCAACCAGCCGACTGCCTGAGTCGCGTCGACGACCGTCATCACGTCGTGCTCGGCAGCCGCGGCCGCGATTGCGTCGAGATCCGCGACCTCGCCGGTCGCCATCTGCACGGCGCTGAACGCGACCACGTCCACGTCCGGCCCGATCTCGCCCGCCAGCTCGGCTGCGGGAACGAGCCGGGTCGTCACTCCGCGATGCTCCTGGACGAGGAACGGGAAGAGCTCGGACGTGAACTCGACGTCGGGCGCGAGCACGCGCGAGCCGTCGGGGATCGAGGCGGCGACGAGCCCGACGAGCGTCGACACGTTCGGTCCGATCGCGACGCTCTCCACGGGCACGCCCACGAGCCGGCGAACGACGAACGTGCCTCCTCGCCGGGGATTCCCCAGTGCTCCCAGCTCGTCCTCCCGCCGTGCCAGTCCTCGAGCGCGCTCTGGAGGGCGTCCCACGCCGGTCGAGGCGGCAAGCCGTACGACGCGGTGTTGAGGTACGTCGTCGTGGGGCTCCACAACTCCTGCGCCTCGGTGACCTTCATCGGGGGCAGTCTGACGCGCCGGAGCTAGACTCGCGTCCGTGGCGAAGGCGGCCGAGTCGGAGGCTCTCTGGGGCGCGGAGACGGAGAAGGCGATAGCGAACTTCACGGTTTCCGGCGAGCCGATTCCCGCCCCGGTCGCACGCTGGCTCGGGCGGATCAAGGCTGCCGCAGCGCGTGTGAACGCCGACCTCGGGCTGCTCGACAAGGACGTCGCCGAGCGCATCGCGTCGGCGGGTGACCGGATCGCAGCCGGCGAGTTCGACGACCAGTTCCCGATCGACGTGTTCCAGACCGGCTCGGGCACGAGCTCGAACATGAACGCGAACGAGGTGATCGCGGCGCTGGCGGGCGACGACGTGCACCCGAACGACCACGTGAACATGGGCCAGTCGTCCAACGACGTCTTCCCGTCCGCCGTGCACCTGGCGGCGCTCGCCGAGCTGACGAGCGAGCTCCTGCCCGCGCTCGAACTTCTAGCCGCTGCGCTCGAGCGCAAGGCCGCCGAGTTCGACGACGTCGTGAAGTCGGGCCGCACACATCTGATGGACGCCGTTCCCGTCACGCTCGGACAGGAGTTCGCGGGGTATGCGGCGCAGGTGCGACAGGGAAGCGCTCGCGTGCGCGACGCGATGCCGCGTCTCGGCCAGGTCCCGCTCGGCGGGACGGCGACCGGCACCGGGCTCAACACGCACCCCGAGTTCGCCGCCCGCGTCCGCGACCTACCTGGCGGACGAGACGGGCCTGACGATCTCCGCTCCCGCCGACCACTTCGAGGCCCAGGCAGCGCGCGACGGCCTCGTCGAGGCGTCCGGCGCGCTCAAGGTCGTCGCCGTGTCGCTGACCAAGATCGCGAACGACCTGCGGCTGATGGGGTCCGGCCCGCGCGCGGGCCTCTCGGAGATCTTCCTGCCGGAGCTGCAGAAGGGCAGCTCGATCATGCCGGGCAAGGTCAACCCGGTCATCCCCGAGGTCGTGACGCAGGTGGCCGCGCAGGTGATCGGCAACGACCTCGCGATCACGGTCGGCGGCATGGGAGGGCACTTCGAGCTGAACGTCTACATCCCGCTCATGGCTCGCAACCTGCTCGACTCGATCGAGCTGCTCTCGAACGCAACGCGGCTTCTCGCCGAGAAGTGCGTCGACGGGATCGAGGCGAACCGCGAGCGCAACGAGCACTACGCCGAGAGCACGCTCTCGGCTGCGACCGCGCTCAACCCGTTCATCGGCTACGACAAGGCGACGGAGATCGTGAAGGAGGCGAGCGCCTCGGGCCGCTCGCTGCGCGAGGTCGCTCGCGACTCCGGCGTGGACGAGGCGATCCTCGACGAGGCGCTCGACTTCCACGCGATGGCAAAGCCGCACGAAGGCTCCTGACCGGCGGTTTGTAAGCATCGCGGCCGGGTACGCCTGCACCTATACGATCGGACGGTTCCTACCTAGACTGAGGCCGCGCGGCGAGTACCTCGCACGTGCGGACGAAAGGGGAGAGGATGAAAAGAGCGACAGCAGTCGTCGCCTTGGCACTGGCCGTCATCGCGGGAACCGCCGCGGTGGTCGCGGCAGCAGCGGTGACGATCGATCCGGCGACCGAGATACGTCCCGGCGACACGGACGCCGACGCGCAGCAGCAGATTCCCGGGAATCGGAGCCCATCGCGCGTCCCGCGGATCACGTACCCCGTCCTGCGGGGAACGCGCTCGCGAGCTCGAATCCCGGGCTCGGAGTGAACGTCGCCGGTCTGAACTTCGAGGACCAGCGCACCGCCGACGGCGGAAACCAGTTCAGCCTAGAGCCGCCCGATCAGGCGCTGTGCGTCGGGAACGGATACGTGTTCGAGGCGGTGAACAACGTCTTCCGCGTTTACAACACGTCCGGAGCGCCTGTGAGCGCGGTGGCGGCGTGGAATCCGTTCTTCACTCAGGACCATCCGATCGACCGGACGACAGGCGTGGTCGGCAGAGGATCTCTTCGATCCCAAGTGCTACTACGACCCCGGAACCGGTCGATTCTTCTTCGTGGTGGACCAGATCGGCACCGACGGAGGCGTCCTCCCTCGACATCGCGGTGAGCAAGACAGGCGTCCCGACGACGAACCGGAACGACTGGTACTTCTACGAGCTCGAGGTGACGAACGACGGTGAAGGCGGAACGCCGGATCACGCCGGATGTCCGTGCTTCGGCGACCAGCCGCTCGTGGGTGCCGACCAGTACGGCTTCTACATCACGACGAACGAGTTCTCGCTGGAGCCGTTCGGCGCAGTCTTCAACGGCGCGCAGATCTACGCGTTCGACAAGGCTGCTCTGACCACCGGGACGATGAAAGTGCAGCGGATCGAGGGAGACCCGATCGCCTCGTCGTACACGAACGCGACCGACACTCCGTACTCGCTGCAGCCGGCAAGCTCGCCGAGCACCGCCGACTGGTCGAGTGCGAGCAACGGGACCGAGTACATGCTCGGGGCGCTCGAGTTCTCGAAGGGGAACGTCGCTCTCGACGACCGGGTCGCCGTCTGGGCTCTCACGAACACGCAGTCGCTGACGACCGCGACGCCGAGCGTGCAGGTCGACGATGTCGTCGTGACGACGCAGGCGTACGGGTTCCCGCCGGACGTCGTCCAGAAGGCAGGCCCGACTCCGCTCGCGGACGCGGCTCCGACGCTGGCGGGTAAGAAGGGCAACGGGCCCAAGGAGCACGAGAACCTCATCGCCGGCAACGACGACCGCATGGAGGACGCGGTCTGGGCGGGCGGGAAGCTCTGGGGCGCGCTGAACACCGTGGTCAAGACGCAGAACGGCCCGACCGGGGTCGGCACCGCGTACTTCGCGTTCACGCCATCGGTCAGCGGGAGCCAGGTCTCGGCCTCGGTGGCTCGCCAGGGCTACGTCGCTCTGAACGGGAACAGCGTGCTCTACCCGGCCATCGCGATGAACACGGCCGGCCAGGGTGCGATCGTGTTCACGGTCGTCGGGCCCGACTACTACCCGTCCGCGGCGTACGCTCCGCTGACGCTCGCAGGCGGGGCAGGGAGCATCCACATCGCCGCTCTCGGCACGAAGCCCGCGGACGGTTTCACGGGCTACCGGGCCTACGGCGGTTCGGGCACCGAGCGTTGGGGAGACTATTCGGACGCCGTTGCGAACTCCGACGGCTCTCTCTGGCTCGCGACGGAGTGGATCCAGGGCAACGTCGGCTACCCGCCGCGGCTTGCGAACTGGAACACGCGAATCATGAGCGTCACGCCCTAGCGTCGCGCTCGCCTGGATCGGAGAAGGGCCGCCCTACGGCGGCCCTTCTTCGTTCAGTAGGCGACCGCGCCGCGGCCGGTCTCGGCGGCGTGGCGCTGCTCGTCCGCTCGATACGACGAACGGACGAGCGGGCCGGAGAACACCGAGCCGAAGCCGAGTGCCTCGCCCTGCTCGCGGAACCAGCGGAACTCGTCCGGATGCACCCAGCGGTCGATGGCCGCGTGCTTCGGCGAGGGCTGCAGGTACTGGCCGATCGTGACGACGTCGACCCCGTGTGAGCGGAGCTCGCGCATCGTCTCGACGACCTCGTCGTTCGTCTCACCGAGGCCGACGATGATCCCGGACTTCGTGAGCACCGGGTAGCCGGCGACCTCCTTGGCCCGCTCGAGGAGCCACAGCGCCTTGTCGTAGCTCGCCTTCGCGCCGCGCATGCGGGCGTGGAGCCGGCGGACGGTCTCGATGTTGTGGTTGAAGACCTCGGGGCGTGCGGCGAGCACCGTCGCGAGCGCGGCCTCCTCGGCGCCGAGGAAGTCCGGGGTCAGGACCTCGACCTTCGCCGCAGGCAGCTTCCGCTTGATCGCCCTGATCGTCGCCGCGTAATGCGCGGCGCCACGATCGGGGAGGTCGTCGCGATCGACCGACGTGACGACGACGTGCGACAGCTTCATCTGCGCGGCAGCCTGGGCCAGCCGGAGCGGCTCGAGCGGATCGGGCGGCCCGTCCGGCTTGCCCGAGTGCACGTAGCAGTAGCGGCACGCGCGCGTGCACGTGTCTCCGAGGATCTGGAACGTCGCCGTCCCGCGCCCCCAGCACTCGCCGATGTTCGGGCAGCGCGCCTCCTCGCAGATGGTGACGAGACCACCCTCGCGCATGAGATTCTTCACCTCGAAGTACTGCGAGTCGGCGCTCGGCGCGCGCACCTTCATCCACTCGGGACGGCGTGGTCGCTGAGCAACGGGAAGCGATCGGTCCATCGTGACTAGTCTAGAGACGGTGGTTCCCGAGGCTCCTTTCGAGAAGACGGAGAACGGCCTCGCGCTCGCCGGCGAGGGTTGGTTCGTCGTCAACGCTCGCGACCTGCGGTGGTTCGAGGGCGAGCTCGGCCTCTACACGATGTTCGACAGCGAGGAGGCTCGTTTCGAGCAGGTGGGTTTCAACATCGGGATCCTCCGCCCCGGCGAGCCGAACTGCATGTACCACGGCGAGGAGGCTCAGGAGGACTTCCTCGTTCTCGCCGGCGAGTGCCTGCTCATCGTCGAGGGCGAGGAACGCCACCTGAAGGCGTGGGACTTCGTGCACTGCCCGCCCTGGACCGAGCACGTGTTCGTCGGGGCCGGCACCGAGCCGTGCGTGGTCGTCGGAGTCGGGGCGCGCCAAAAGGGCCGTGGCCTTCGGTATCCGGTGAACGAGACTGCGCTGAAGCACGGCGCCGGAGTCGAGGAGGAGACCTCGGATCCGAGTGCCGCCTACGCGCGCTTCGCGGAGGACAGGCCGATCACGTGCCCCGAGGAGTTTCCGGCGGCCTGATCAGTCGACGTGCTCGATCATGAGCGTCGTCATGGTCGAGCCTTCCGTCCAGAGGCGGTGCGAGATGCCTTTCGGCCATCGAACCTGCTGACCCTCGTGCAGCGGGACCGTCTCGCCCGCGACCGACGTGAATCCCTCGCCTTCGAGGCAGACGACGATCGCGTCCCGCTCGCCCGCGTGCTCGGTGGTCGCGGCCTGCTCGGAGAAGCGGAGCTGCGCCACGAAGAAGCGCTCGTCCTCGCGTACGAGGACGCGACCGACGATGCCGACACTCTCGGGGAGCGGGTCCCAGCCGAGGCGAGGGAACGGGCGGATGTCGACGGTCACCGAGCGGCGAGGGATGCGTGGATCGACTGGCCCCACAGCCCGGCGCCGTCGTCGGCAGGCAACTCCTCGAGCCGGAGGCCGAAGACCTCCGCGATCGCCTGGACGGCCGCCGGCCGGACATCCTCGACGGTGACGGACCGACTGAGCTCGCGAGCCATGGTCGTGAATGCGGCGTCCTCGAGCCCGCAGGCGGTGATCCACTCGGTGAAGGGTGCGGGGTCGAGGTCGACGTTCAGCGCGTACCCGTGCGTCGTCACCCAGCGGGCGACGTGCACGCCGATCGACGCGATCTTGCGCGGCCCCTGCCCCGCGGCCGGCGGCATCCACACGCCCGTCAGCCCGTCATAGCGCACGCCTTCGAGCTCGAACGCCGCGAGCGTCCGGATGAGCGCCTCCTCGAGGTCGCGGACGTAGCGCTTCACGTCCTTGCCGTGCTTGCCGAGGTCGAGGATGGGGTAGCAGACGAGCTGGCCCGGGCCGTGGAACGTGGACTTGCCCCCGCGATCGGTCTCCGCGATCTCGACGGATGCGTCGTCCGGGATATGGATCTCGCTCTCCGTCTCCGTGCGCCGGCCGATCGTGACGACGGGCGGGTGCTCGAGAAACACGACGGTCTCGGGTATGGCGCCCTGAGACACCGCGCCTGCGAGCGAGCGCTGGAGCGCGAACGCCTCGCCGTAGGGAACGACGCCGAGGCTCAGGAGGTACGCGCCGCGCGTCATCGCTGCTGGAACATCCAGCGGTGTCCCTCGGGGTCTTCTGCGGTGTACAGACGGCCCACTGGACCGTCCTCCAACGGACGAATCACCGTCGCACCCGCGGAGACGGCTCGGGCATGGTGCGCGTCGAGATCGTCGACCGTGACGAGGACGCCGTCGACGACCCACGGATTGTCGAGCCAGCGGTTCGCGGCCTCACAGCCCTGCCGATGGTGGCTCGGGCTCTGGTAGTCGCGGTTCGGCGTGGCGAGCATCACGATCTCGCCTCCGAGCTCGAGCTCGGCATGCCCGACGACGCCGTTCTCGTCGGTGTAGCGGTGCTCGGCGCGCTCGGTGAAGCCGAACGCTTCGCTCAGCCAGTCGATCGCGGCCGCCGCGTCCTCGTACGCGATCATCGGCACGATGCGCTGAGCCATCTCAGGTAGCGCGGATCTCGTAGCGCGGCAGGCCGTCGTCGGGGAGGATCTCCCACGCGGCGACCGAGCGTACGTACGTGTGCGCCTCGGGCTTGCGGTCGAAGTCGAGGCCGAGCGTGCTCAGGCGGACCGACGCCATCTCGGACTCGGGCCAGCCGCCTCCGAAGAGGTTGGCTCCGCAGGTCGAGCAGAACGTCTTCGCCGACCCGCCCTCGGGGGTGTACGACCGGAGGAGCTCCTGTCCCTCGACGATCCGGATCGCGTCGCTGCGAACGCGCCCGCTCACGGTGCCGTAGCCGCCCGAGATGCGCTTGCAGAACTCGCAGTGGCACGCCGACGTGCGGGTGAACGGCTCCGTGACCTCGAAGCGGACCGCGCCGCACAGACAGGTGCCGATGAGTGGCTCGCTCAATACGCCGCTTCGTCCCAGCTCTCGAGCCGGTCGCGAAGGTCGCGGAGACACATTCCCGCGTATGCGCCGTCGACGAGCCGATGGTCGTAGGTGAGCGTGAGGTTCATCACCGGGCGGATCGCGATCACGTCCGAGCCCATGTCGTCCTGGATGACCCACGGGCGCTTCACGAGCGCGTACGTCCCGAGGATCGCGGACTGCGGCTGGTTGATGATCGGCGTGCCGTGGAACGTCCCGAAGCTGCCCGGGTTCGTGATCGTGAAGGTCCCGCCCTGGACGTCGTCGGGGAGGAGCTTCTTCGTGCGTGCGCGCTCCGCGATGTCCTGGATCGCCCGCGCGGTGCCCGTCAGGTTGAGGTCCTGGGCGTTCCGGATGACGGGGACGATGAGCCCCTTCCCCTCGTCGAGCGCGACCGCGATCCCGAGGTTGACGTACGGCCGCGTGACGATGCTCTGGCCGCGCAGCTCGCCGTTGACCCACGGGTAGTCGAGGAGCGTGTCCACCGTTGCGCGTGCGATGAACGCGAGGTAGGTGAGATTGACCTTCTGCGCCGCGAGCTCCGGCTTGAGCTTCGCGCGCAGCGCGACCACGCGAGCCATGTCGACCTCGATGGCGCTCGTGACGTGCGCCGCGGTGTCGACCGAGCGGCGCATGTGCTCCATCACTCCGCGGCGCATCGCCGTCATCGGCTCGAGCTCCTCGCCGGGCGCGAGCGCGGGCGGTTCCGCCGGAGCCGCCGATGCTGCGACGGGGGCCGGAGCGGTGACCGGAGCGGGCGCCGGCGCAGGTGCGGCGGCCGGTGCCGGAGGAGCGGCTGCCACGGGCGCCGGCTCGGGCGCTGCGGGAGCGGGGGGAGGGGCCGGCTCCGGCTCCGGCGCGGCGGCGGGCTCCGGCGCGGCGGCGACGGGCTGGGGCTCGGGCACGGGAGGCGCGGCTGCGGCGGGAGGAGGCGGTGCGGACGGCGCCGGCGGAGGCGCGGCTGCGGCCCCCGATTCGATGAAGGTCATGATGTCCTTCTTCGTGACCCGCCCGCCGGTGCCGGTGCCCGGAACCGTCGAGGGGTCGATGCCGTGCTCGGCTGCGATGCGCGCGACGACCGGGGAGACGAAGGTCTTTCCGTTGCCGGCGGCGGCGGGTGCGACAGGCGCAGGCGCCGCGGCAGGCACGGCGGTGGGAGCGGCAGCAGGCGCCGGAGGCGCGGGAGCGACGGCAGCCGGCTCGGGCGGCGCAGCAGGCTCGGCCGCGGGCGCTGCAGGGGCAGGCTCGGCAGGCGCCGGCGCCGTCCCGGCAGGGGTGATCACGGCGAGAACCGCGCCGACCTCGACCGTCTCACCCTCCTGCACGAGGATCTGAGCGACGACTCCCTCGGCCGAGCTCGGCACCTCGGTGTCGACCTTGTCCGTGGAGATCTCGAGCAGGGGCTCGTCGCGGGCGATCGCGTCGCCGACCTGCTTGAGCCACTTCGTGACCGTTCCCTCGGAAACGGAGACGCCCATCTGGGGCATCACGACTTCGGTCTGGGTTCCTGTCGACACCGTTGCCTCCCTAGTAAGCGGCGAGATCTCTCAGAGCGTTCACGACGTCTTCGACCTGCGGGATGTAGGCCTTCTCGAGCGGGGGCGAGAAGGGCACCGGTGTGTCGGGAGCGGCGAGGCGCATGACCGGCGCGTCCAGGTGCTCGAACGCCTCCTCGGCGATGGTCGCGGCGATCTCGGCGCCGAAGCCTCCCGTCCGCGTGTCCTCGTGGAGGACGAGCACCTTCGAGCAGCGCTGCACGCCTTCGAGCACACGCTCCTTGTCCCAAGGGATCAGCGTGCGGAGGTCGAGGACCTCGACCTCGAAGCCCTCCTTCGCGAGCTCGGCAGCCGCGTCCGTCGCCGTGTGCACCATCGCGCCCCACGTCACGACCGTCGCGTCGTCGCCCGCCCGGTGCACATTCGCGGAGCCGAACGGGACGGTGTAGCGATCCTCCGGCACCTCGCCCTTGATGCGGCGATAGAGGTGCTTGTGCTCGAAGAAGAGGACGGGGTTCGGGTCCTCGATCGCCGCGGCCAGAAGGCCTTTCGCGTCGTGCGGGGTCGCGGGGCAGACGACCTTGAGGCCCGGGATGTGGGCAAAGGAGCTCTCCGGGTTCTGCGAGTGGAACGGCCCGCCCGAGAACCCGCCGCCCGACGGGAGCCGGACGACGATCGGAATCGGCGTGCCCCCACGGAAGAACTGCTTCGCGGCGACGGTGACGAGCTGGTCCCACGCGCACGAGATGAAGTCGGCGAACTGCATCTCGGCCACCGGGCGCAGGCCCATCAGCGCCGCACCCGTCGCGCCGCCGACGATCGCGGTCTCGGAGAGCGGCGTGTCGATGACGCGCCACGGCCCGAACTCCTCCTGGAACCCGAGCGACACCTTGAACGCGCCCCCGTACACGCCGACGTCCTCGCCGAGGACGAAGACACGCGGGTCGCGCCGCATCTCGAGGCGCAGAGCGTCCGAGATCGCCTGGATGTAGGTCATCTCGGCCATGGCTATTTGTGGTGGGGCGTGTCGAGGTCCTCCTGCGACGCGAAGACGCTGCCTTCGAGCGTCGCGGGATCGGGCAGCGGCGACTCGTCGGCGCGGTCGAGCGCGTCGTTCAGGAGCCGCTTGACGACCGAGGTGATGTCGCCCTCCTCGTCGTCCGTCATGCCCGCGTGATCGTGCAGCCACGTGCGGTAGCGCTCGATCGGGTCGTACGCGGCCCACTGCTCGAACATCTCCTTCGGGACGTAGAACGCGTCGTCGTGCACCGCATGACCCTCCATCCGGAGGGTGAGGCACTCGAGGAGCGTCGGTCCGCCGCCCTCTCGCGCCTTCTCGATGGCGCGGCGCGCCTCGCGGTACACGGCGAGCACGTCCGTCCCGTCGACGACGACGCCCTCGAACCCGTACGCGGCGGCGCGGTCGGCGATGTGCTCGACCGGGTAGGAGAGATACGTCGGCGTCGAGTACGCCCACTGGTTGTTGTCGCAGACGAACACCATCGGAAGCTGCCGGACGCCCGCGAAGTTCATCGCCTCGTGCGCGTCGCCGCGCGCCGCCGCTCCCTCGCCGAACCAGCCGACGGCGACCCTGCGGTCACCGCGGATCTTGAACGCGAGCGCCATCCCCGCCGCGACGGGGAGCATCGCCGGTAGGTGGGAGACCATCGTGTGCATCCCGAGCTCGGCGACCGCCATGTGCACGTTCCCGTCGCGTCCCCGCGTCGGGCCACCCTCGCGCCCCATGTACTGGGCGAAGACGCGCCATGGCTCGACGCCGCGCGTGACGTGGACGCCCATGTCGCGATGCAGTGGCGTGCCGACGTCGTTCGGGCCCATCGCCGACGCGACCCCGACGGCCGCGCCCTCGTTTCCTCGTCCGGTGTAGAACGAGCCCGGGATCTTTCCCTGCTTGTACAGGATGTGGCCGCGCTCCTCGATGCCGCGCGTGATCAGCATGTGGCGGTAGATCCCGAGGAGGTCCTCGCGATCGAGGCCTGCGTCCTTCACCTCCTGGAGCGAGCCCACGGGCTCGGCTTCGCGTACGGCCATGCGGCGATCTCCCCGTCGTCCGGTTGACGGTTCCCCACTCTATCGACCGCACAGGACCGGAATCCGCTCGCACGGGCTCCGGCCGCGCCCGGATCCCTGAAGGCGCCCGCTTCGCGGTCGCGGTGACCGTGAAGGCTTACAGTCAGAGACGTGGCCAGGGCCAAACGCAACTGGATTCAGGAGGAGCGGCGGAAGACCCTCGGCGACTGGGTTGCCTTCTGCCTCACGTGCGGCCACACGCTGCGCTACTTCCTCGACGACGAGGACGAGCTGCCGGCGGCGTGTCCGCAATGCGGCGGCGAGCTGCGTCACCGCTGCCCCGGCTGCTCGGCGCCCATCGCGTCCGCGTTCGCCGTCGCCTGCGAGGAGTGCGAGGCGCCGATCCGCGCCTCCGAGCTCTTCGGGACGAGCATCCGGCGGCCAGGGAAGTAGCGACCGACGCCCCCGGCGAAGTTGCCCGCTCCAGGGATCAGCGCCCGCGCTAGGTGATTTGACTGAACCGGATCAGCGTGACGATCTCGTCCTCTGCAACCTCACGGTTGTAGAGCTGGCTCAGGAACCAGACCATCTCGTCCACGCGGCGGATCTGCGGGTTGTCGTGCTCGATCTCCCGTGGCGAGAGCTCGCCGAGCGCCTTGACCTCCACCTTGTCGATCACCGCGTCGAAGATCCGCTCGCGCTGTCCGTAGCGCGCTCCGCAGAGCACCGTCACGATCATGCCCTTCCGGTACTTCGCAGACTTGTCGCCGAGCCTGATCGTCGCGGTCTTGCGCCCTGTGCGAAGCTGCTCCGCGACGGCGGGGTTGTAGAAGTTGAGGGCAAACGTCGGCATCGGCGGCCGCGCAACTATAGAGGGTCGCCCGCGAGGATCTCGGCTGCTTTCACGGCCATCTCGCGCTCGCCCTTGTATGCGAGAAGTCCGGGCGCCTCGGCGAGGCCGAGCCAGCGCGCCTCCGCGACCTCGATCTCCATTCCGGGCGGCAAGGCGCCGATTCGACCGGCTCGCGCGCGCGCCAGGAAGAAGCTCACGACCTTGAAGACGCGCTCGCCGTCCCACGTGTAGACGTAGCGCACGTCACCGAGCTTCGCCGCGATGCGCGCGTGCACGCCCGTCTCCTCGAACCCCTCGCGCAGGGCCGTCTCGGCAGGCGTCTCACCCTGATCGATCAGCCCCTTCGGCAGCGCCCAGGTCCCCTGCCTCTTTCCTTGCGGGCGCACGGCGGCGAACCACCAGCGCCCGCGCATCCGCCGGACGAGGACGACCCCGGCGGAGAACTCGCGCCGCATTCCGACTTTGTAACACCCTTTCCCAGCCGAGTCACGGAATCTGAGCGAGATCGACTCAATTTGGCTTTGCACCACGCGGCGCACGTGCTAGGATGGGCCTGGCACTCTCATAGGCCGAGTGCCAGTGTTGTCACAATCTCCGTATCGAGGAGGAACTGTCGAATGGATCTGCAGCCCCTGGGTGACCGTCTGATCGTCGAGGTCCTCGACGAGGACGAGATCACTGTTAGTGGCATCGTGCTGCCCGACACGGCGAAGGAGAAGCCGCAGCGCGGCAACGTCCTGGCCGTCGGCCCCGGCTCGCGCGACGAGGACGGGAAGTACGTCAAGATGGACGTCGAGGTAGGCGACGAGGTCATCTTTTCCAAGTACGGCGGAACAGAGATCAAGGTCGGCGCCGACGACGTGCTCATCCTCCGCGAGTCGGACGTTCTCGCGAAGGTCGTAACCACAGGCAGCAAGGGCAAGAAGAAGCTTGCCGGCGCGGCCGCCTAGCTCGTTTCAGGAGGAGTAGATACATGGCTCACAAGGAGCTCAAGTTCAACGAGGACGCTCGCCGGTCGCTCGAGCGCGGCGTCAACGCCGTCGCCGACGCGGTCAAGGTGACACTCGGCCCGAAGGGCCGCTACGTCGTCCTCGACAAGAAGTTCGGCGCGCCGACGATCACCAACGACGGCGTCACGATTGCCCGCGAGATCGAGGTCGAGGACCCGTTCGAGAACCAGGGCGCGCAGCTCATGCGCGAGGTCGCGACCGCGACTACGGACGTCGCCGGTGACGGCACGACGACCGCCACGGTGCTCGGTCAGGCCATCGTCCGCGAGGGCCTCAAGAACGTCGCCGCGGGCGCGAACCCGATGGGTCTCAAGCGCGGCATCGAGAAGACCGTCGACGCGATCGTCGAGAATCTGAAGACGCAGTCCGTCGAGGTCAACGGCAAGGAAGACATCGCCCGCGTCGCAACCATCTCGTCGCGCGAGCGCGAGATCGGTGACGTCATCGCCGACGCCATCGAGAAGGTCGGCAAGGACGGCGTCGTGAACGTCGAGGAAGGTCAGACGTTCGGCCTCGACCTCGAGTTCACCGAGGGAATGCAGTTCGACAAGGGCTACCTCAGCCCGTACATGATCACGGACGCCGAGCGCATGGAGGCCGTCCTCGAGGAGCCGTACGTCCTCATCGCCAACCAGAAGATCGGCGCGGTCAAGGACATCCTGCCGGTGCTCGAGCAGGTCATCCAGGCCGGTCGGCCGCTGCTCATCGTGGCGGAGGACGTCGAGGGCGAGTCGCTCGCGACGATCGTCGTCAACAAGCTCCGCGGCACCTTCTCGGCCGTCGCCGTCAAGGCGCCGGGCTTCGGCGACCGCCGCAAGCGGATGCTCGAGGACATCGCCATCCTCACGGGCGGCGAGGTCATCACCGAGGAGCTGGGCCTGAAGCTCGAGAACACGAAGCTCTCGCAGCTCGGCAAGGCCCGCAAGATCGTCATCGACAAGGACACGACGACGATCATCGACGGTGCCGGCGGCTCCGACGCGATCAAGGGCCGCATCAAGCAGCTCAAGTCCGAGATCGAGAACACGGACTCCGACTTCGACCGCGAGAAGCTCCAGGAGCGCCTCGCGAAGCTGTCGGGCGGCGTCGCCGTCGTCAAGGTCGGCGCGGCCACCGAGACGGAGATGAAGGAGAAGAAGCACCGCGTCGAGGATGCGCTGCAGGCCACTCGCGCAGCCCTCGAGGAGGGCATCGTGCCGGGTGGCGGCGTCGCGCTCATCAACGCCGGTGACGCGATCAAGTCCACGCTCGACACGCTTCGAGGGCGACGAGCGGACGGGCGCGAACATCATCATCCGCGCGCTCGAGGAGCCGCTTCGCCAGCTCGCGTACAACGCGGGCCTCGAGGGCTCCGTCGTCGTCGACAAGGTCCGCTCGGCCAAGAAGGGCCAGGGCCTGAACGTCGAGACCGGCGAGATCGAGGACCTGGTGAAGGCCGGCATCATCGACCCCACCATGGTCACGCGCTCGGCGCTGCAGAACGCAGCCTCGATCGCGAAGAACATTCTCACGACCGAGGCTGTCGTCGCGGAGATGCCGGAGAAGCAGCCGGCAATGCCCGCGGGCATGCCCGGCGGTGGGATGGACTTCTAGGCCGACCGCCTGGACTCAGGGTTCCTTCCCTGATCTGCAGCACGTCGAAGGGCCGGCTCACGCCGGCCCTTCTTCTTTTCGAGAGCCGTTGAGCCGAGGACTACACGACGGGCGACCGCGGCGCGACAGCAGATCCGCGCACGAGCGTCGTGAGAGCGGTTCGCCACGCCCCCTCCTCGTTGCCCGCTTACTCCACCTTGTAGGCCTCGCAGCCGATGCCCGTTGCCGCGGGCCGCAACGCAAAGGGGCCGGCTTTCGCCGGCCCCTTTGCTGATCTAACCCCGGAAAGACGAGTGGCCGCTGGGACGGCCACTCAGAGGGGGAAGAACTGGGGAGGATTGGGTTACCCAGGTTGTCGTCGATCGGGCGTGTCCCTTCCTCCCCCATTTGGGGGGAATCACCGATCCCTCAGAAGCCGTATCGCTCCTCCTCGAAGGGGTCGGCGTCGTTGTGGTAGCCGTAGCGCTCCCAGAAGCCGGGTCGGTCGATCGCGGTGAGCTCGATCCCGCGAAGCCACTTCGCGCTCTTCCAGAAGTACTTCCGCGGGATCACGAGGCGGAGCGGGCCGCCGTGCTCGGGTGTGAGCGGCTCGCCGTCCGCATGGGTCGCGAGAAGCGACTGCGGGTCGCGAAGGAACGAGATGGGCACATTCGCGGTATAGCCCTCTTCCGCGTGCGCGACGACGAAGCGCGCCGACTCGAGCGGCTTCACGAGCGACTCGAGCGCGCTCCAGTGGATGCCCTCGAACGTGACGTCGAAGCGGCTCCAGCGCGTGACGCAGTGGATGTCCTGGGTATGGGTCGTCCGCGGCAGCGCGCTCAGCTCCTCCCACGAGATCCGGATCGGGCTCTCGACCTCTCCCGAGACGACGAAGTCCCACGTCGCGAGGTCGGTGCGCGGGATCGAGCCGGCGTGCAGCACCGGCCACTTCTCGGTCAGGTACTGGCCGGGTGGCAGGCGCGCCGGGTCGTAGCCCGCGTCGATGACCTTTCGCTCCGCTCTGCCCCGGAACACTGCTGCAACACTAGTCCGATGCCAGGCACAGCTGCTCGTATCGGCCGTAGACCGCGCGGATTCGTGGGCGTGGCCGGTCCCGACGCCGCGTCGTACCTCCAGCGAATGCTCTCGAACGACGTCGAGGCGCTCGGTCCCGACGAATCGTGCGAGGCGCTCCTCCTCACGTCGAAGGCGCGCATCGTCGCTCCGATGACGGTCTACCGCAGGAGCGCCGACGACTTCCTGCTGCTGACCGAGCCCGAGCTTGCCGACCGGCTCCGTACGGAGCTCCGCCGGAGCCGTTTTGCCGCGAAGGTCACCGTCGAGCTCGAGGAGCACGAGTCGGCTCTCGTGGTCGGACGCGAGACACCGTCCGGTGCAATCGCGAACCGAGAGCTCGGCGTGGCCGCCTACGAGGTCATCGACGCAGAGCTTCCCAGCTGGCGGGAGATCGACGAGCACGAGCTGGAGCGGCTCCGGATCCGTGCCGCCACGCCACGCTTCGGCCGCGAGCTCGACGATCGTGTCCTCCCGGCCGAAGCAGGGCTCGACGCGCGGGCGATCGACTTCGAGAAAGGCTGCTACCCGGGTCAGGAGCCGATCGCACGCCAGCACTACCGCGGCCGCGTGAATCGAACCTTGCGTGTGCTCGAGCTCGAGGGTGAGGAGCTTCCCGAGTACGACGCCGAGCTCGAGCTCGAGGGCAAGATCGTGGGCCGGGTGACGAGCGCGACTCCCGATGGTCATGCAGTCCTCGCACTCGGCTACGTGCGCGTCGAGGTTCCTCGCGACGCGCAGCTCCGCGTCGGAGAGCGGGTCGCCACGCAGCTAGACTTGCCGTCCCCGCGCCCGTAGCTCAGGGGATAGAGCGCTGCCCTGCGGAGGCAGAGGCCGCAAGTTCGAATCTTGCCGGGCGCATATAGAGAAAACCCCGCTGGCACGGGGTTTTCGTTGTTTCTGGGGGCTGGCGGCCGTCTCACCGCGACACCTACTCCACGCCTAAACGCCTTCTGCTGCCTCGGCGCGCTTTACGCGGGCCAGAGGTCGGCGCACCCCGAGGCTCAACCGCTCCATGTAAACGTCGGCGATGCGCGGCCGTAATCAGTGATGCGCCAGGGGCACTCCTTCCAGACCTAGAGAAACCCGTCCTGTGCCGAAAGGCAGGGAGCGGAGGCGAGAGGTAGAGGCAGACCTGGACTCGTTCCAGCCTCCGGCCGAAAGGCTGCGTCGATGCGACGGTGACACCGGACCGCAGAGAGCGCACTTCTTCCCGCGAGGGGGGAAGTGCGCCTCCGCTCAGGCTCTCCCGTCCCGCAGGGTTGAAGAGAGGGGAACTCCTCCTACTCCTGGCTGAGCCTTAGCGTTGGGCAGGTTTAGACAAGGTCGCCGACTCGAGTTCCCGCAAGTACCGCAAAGATCCCGAGAACAACGCTTGCAACGACGTTAGCCGTCGCGATCCCAAGCGCACGAGCTTCCACAAGGTCGAGCGTCTCCTGGGCGAAGGTCGAGAATGTAGTGAAGCCACCGCAGAACCCCATGACGAGTCCCACCCGGAGCCATTGCGGAGCGTGATGACGGTCCACCAACGCGGCGATGATGAACCCGACGGCGAAACAGCCGCTGATGTTGATCACGAACGTGCTCCACGGAAACGAGCTCTCGACGTGGCGCTCGACCCATCCGTCCGCGCCGTACCGAGAAAGCGCACCAAGCGCACCACCGACCGCTACACCGAGGGCGACAGCCATACGACAGTCCTTTCGTCGTAGGAGCTATCAGCCGTCAACGGCGGTTCAAGGCGAGCCCCATCGCCGGCTGTCAAGTCTATTGGACGAGCCACCTGGCACGATTCCAGATCTGTTCGGAGACTCCTGTTCGCGTCCACGACATGACCGGCGATGACCTGGGGATCGCGCATGTTCCTACGCCTGCCGAGACGGGTGACATCAGCCTGCTCGAGCATGGGGAGTACCGCGTCCTCGATGTCATCCCTGTGGACGATGAACGTTCGCCGCTGTATGCCCTCGTAAGGGCTCAGCCGGCACATGTACGACCACTCGTTACGCCCTGAGCCCCCGGTCACTCAATCGAGTGATCCTTACCCGAAAGGGTGACTTTACGCTGCCGCGACCCATGATGTGGACATGGGGGAAGGGGACCGGACTGAACGTGGCAGTGCCCTGCCTGCTGGGAAGCGGGGCGCGCCCGGTCAGGTGCGTGAGATCGACCGTGAATCGATGCCACTTGCTATTCGGGAACTGGTCAAAGGCTGGGGAGGCGAGTCCGAGCCACGACACGACGAAGAGCGCTTGGCTGCTCTTCGAAGGGGAAGGTTGAGGGCATGACGGGCACGACCCGAGCGGCCACGTCTTATCGTGAGTTCGAGATTCACTCCGGTCGCCGTACCGTGACGACTACGTATTCGAGCAGCGCCCTGCAGGCCGCCATCGATTATCTGCGTGCGCTCGGTTCGAGCCGCGACGAGATCAGAGTTCTCGGAACCGACACGGTCTCATGGCGAGGAGCGCGTTTCGTTGCTGTTCCCGTGACCAAGTAGGACATACGTAGTACGTCGCCGTCGCCAAGAGCTGGCCTGTATTTGTGTCGAGTCATGGCGGCGCAGTCGCCTGGCACGGGCCAGAGCATATTAGACCACTCGCTAGAATCCCTTGCATGTCTGAAACTGTGCAAGACATGGCGATTATCTCCGCGCAGGTGCCGAAGAGCGTGTACGACGAACTTGTGCGGAGGGCTGTGGAAGCCGACCGTTCGATCAGTGCCCAGGTTCGCCGCATCCTCGTTCGGCACCTCGACGACGGGACCGAGGAGGACGCATGAGCGACCCACTGCTCCAGCCCTACAGCTTCGGATTGCCGGATGGTCGACGGCTCGAGGAGGACGGCGACGATCGTCTCGATGCGGGCACGGTGTTCAACATCAGCCGGTTTCCAAGAGCCACACCGAAGCGCGTCGAGGCCGCACGCAAGTACATCCGCGAGATTCCCGACGAGCGCATAGACCGCACCACCGACCCGTGGACAGACAAAGAGACCGGCGAGCAGTTCGAGCTTGTGAAGTCTCACTTCAACATCGTTGGCCCGGCGGCGTCGGGCGCGGTCACGTTCACGGTCTCGGACGGGAACCTTCTCGGCTTGCGTGCAGCTGGGCACGAGGACGAGACCACGTCGGTCTTCGTCGGCAACCTGAGTGGGGGAAGAGCATTGTGAAGCCCCCGCCCGGATACGAGCGCAAGCTCGCCAAGATCGCTGCTCGCGATGATCGCCACTTCGTCCCGCGTGAGATGTGGACGGACAAGGATTGGCGAGTGCAGCGCCAGCAGGCGCCGAGAAGCGAGCCAGGAGAAACCAACTGCGCGCCAAGCTGGAACGCCTAGATCGTCCCGTGGTCGACCCGCCAACCCCCACGATGGCGGCCTTCAGCTTGTCCGACCGAATACGGGATCAGGAGCGCCGGAGACGCATCGCTGCGAACAAGGCGTTACAGAAGGCGGGGCTACGAGCGCAGCCGTGGTGGTGAGAGTGGGTGAGGGTGGGCGACCGGCCTGGCTGTAACGGGCACTCGGAGCGTCGTGTCAGACCGAGCAGAAGTGTGCGGTCGTCCTCTCATGTCACGCGCAGGCGCCCAGCCCCACGCCGTCAGAGCCGGTCACCGCGCCCTCTGGAATCTCGTCGACCGCGCCGGACTCGAAAGCGAAGTTGATAGCCGCCAAGCAGATCGTGCGCAGGGTCTCGGTCCCGTTGTTTTCCGGACCGAGGTCCGTTGTGACTTTGATGTGCGGACGATCGCTCTCGTCCGTCACCTCGATCCCGGTGATGTGGGGGTACCACGGTGCCGCACTGAACTCTTTCTCGAACGCGGCGCGGAACTCCGCTTCGGGGTCAGAGTCTCCGCCGCAGCCGCTCGCCGCGACGGCGATTGCGCTCAGACCGGCAACAGCAATTGCTTTCGGTGACACGCGACACGCCTCCTCGGGTCGGGTTTGGCGCACGACCCTCTCATATGGACTGCGCGGGAGTCAACGAATCGGCACAGCCGCGCCGTTCTGCTCCTCTTCACCTAACTACTGCCTGTCTTCGGGCCGTGAGGCTCCAGGGTGAACCCGTGCCCGCATCAAGTGGGTGGCGTGGGACATGACGGGGTGTGCTTCCGTGCCCCGTCACTCCCGCGTCCCGCGAACGGCTTGTCTACTCCGGGATGCGTCGGAGCGTCAGCCAATAGACGAGGAGGCCGACGAGGGGGAAGAGACAGATCAGGATGATCCAGATCACCTTCGTGCCAGTGCCGATGTCGTCTCGCTCGATGATGCGGTACCCCACGACGAGCAGAACGAGGATCCAGGCGATCAGCGCGACAGTCGCGAGCAGATACATGCGCTGCACCCTATGCGGTACGGGACTGAGCAGCGATGAACGCCAAGACGCGCAAGAAGCTGCGGAACCGGAAGTACGGGCTGGCGATTCACCGACGGACTCGCAAGGCGTGGACACCGCTCGTCGCTGCCGGACTGGTGGATTGTGCGAGGTGCGGTGAACCCATCGAGCCGGGCACGCCTTGGGACTTGGGACATGACGACCGAGACCCGAGCCTCTATTCCGGCCCTGAGCATGCGTACTGCAACCGCACCGCCCCGCATCGGTGCAGCACCTCGCGGGAGTGGTAGGAGATGGCTTAGGTATGCGGCTTTTGCTGGGCGCGAGATTTGCCTACCCGCTCACGCGAGGTTCTCGAAGTCGACCAGCAGTTCGAGGGAACTCCGGGTCTCCCACGTATGCGCCTTGAACTGCTCGTGGTAGGCATCGATTGGATGCGATGAGCGCTCCGCCGCCTGCTGGGCAGCCGAAACACTCCGTGCCTTCACGCTCCGTCGATCCGGCGAGGTCGGTGAAGAGCACCGTCGCAAGTACGGAGTCGGGTACCTCGAAAGGAGCTTCTCCCTCGAGGAAGTCCAGAATCGCGTCCCCCGCCTCCTGGCTGAATGGCGAGGAGTGGTCGGTGCGCAGGGCTACCGTCTGTGCGTCGCGAACGCGCTCGGAGACGAAATAGGCGGGGCCTGCGCCGTGCGTGCTCGTCCCAGGATCGTCGGGGCGGTGGAGCACGAGCGTGGGTACGCGGATGGAACTCAAGATGTCGACGATGTCCGTTTCCAAGGTGAGCCGAACCCAGTCGGCTGCGGCCGTCGGGCTAAGGGCGAGCCGACCCCGCCAGACGAACAAGTCGAGTTCCTCCGGATCCTCCGCGACCTCGGGCGAGACATTTCGCCCCCACGCCTCCATGAGGTCGCGATCTCCCCAGCCCTTGCGGATCTCACGAATCCATCCCAGCCAATATTCCTCGTCGAATCCCCAGGGGTACCTCTCGGACCGGATGGCACGAGGGTACGGATGCGCCAGGATCAAGCGCTCGACGCGCTCCGGGTAGGTGGCGGCGAATAGTGCGCAAACGTTCGCGCTCGTGGCGACACCCATCAGCGACGCCCGACTCACCCCCACGTGGTCGAGTACCGAGGCGATGTCGTCCATTCGCGCCTCGAGCGTGACGTTGCGAGGACGGTCGGAGAGCCCGGTCCCTCGAGGATTGAACAGAACGACACGCACGTGTGCCGCGAGACGATCGAAGAGGGAGCGCGTATGGCTGCTGAGCCAGATGGTGAAGAGGTCTGAGACCTGTGGGGAGAACACAAGCGTCTCTGGCCCCTCGCCGACGACCTGGTAGGCGATCGCGACCCCACCCGCGCGTGCGTAGTGAACGTCAGGGATGTCCACTGCGTGAGTGTCCCATGCCCATCCGCAGCGCGTCTACGCGACAGGTCGGCAGTTCGCGGGCGGCAGCCTCAGCCAGCGACAGGGTGTCATGTCACGTTACTTCAGCCCGCCCGCCTCCAGCTCCCGCTCCCCGATCCGTAGGTAGCTCGCAAAAGAAAGGACACCCTATTCGGGGGCCCTTTCATCATGACTGCGATCCGTCTACGGGGTCTGCGAGCCGACGCCGCAGTTGGTGGCGAGGAACGCCTGCAGCGTCTCGCCACGTCCTGCGGTTGAGTGGGCCTGACCGTTAGTCGGATCGCCATCGGAGTTGCCCTTCCCTCCGATTGCCGAGCCCTGTCCGCCACGATCGCCGACTTGCTCCTTGTACAGCGTCGTGTAATAGCCATGGCAGCCGTTGTCGACCGGCGACGCCGGATCGGCGAGCGCCGACGCCGAGAGCGCGAGGACGACCGCCGTCACGACGAGAGCGATCATGCTTTTCATGCGCTATCCCCCTTGATCGTGTGTGGGCGTTCATCGCCCGCAACGGTCTTAGGTTCGGCTTTAGGCCTTCGGTGGCCATCCCTCACCTGGGCGAGAAGCGCCTAGTTCAGTCCGCCCGCCTCGACTCGCGCTCCTCGATCCGCAAGTCGCTAGATAACCCACACGTGCACACCACCCAGGCACTCCGCAGGGTCGTGCGACCCAACCGAGAGGAGCTCCGTGCCTTCCGATCGCTTCGCACGCTTCCTGCCGCTCGCAGGAGTGCTGGCCGGACTCCTGCTCGCCGGCGGGCTCACATTGACGCACAGCATTCCGAGCAGTGAGACATCGTGCGAGGAGACGTTCTCCTGGTGGCAGGACAACCGAGGGCAGCATCAGATATCTGGCCTCCTTCTCGCTCCCTTGGTCGCGCTCATGCTCATCTTCTTCGGGGCTGGCCTGCAGCGCAGCCTCCGGAGCGGCGGCGACTCCGGTCACGGATCGGTCGCGTTCGGGGGAGCGATCCTCGGCGCTGCAGGGTTCGCCCTCATCGGAGAGCTCGAAGGTGCCGCAGCGAACGCAGCCCACGAGGGACATCGGGAGGCGGTGTACGCCCTCAGCCAACTCCACTCGTACGACTGGCTCACGTTCAATGCAGCATGGGCAGCGGTGCTGCTCGCCACCGGACTCGGTGCGCGTCGCAACGGAGTGCTGCCGAGCTGGTTGGCATGGGCGACCATCGTCCTCGGTGCGACACAGCTGACTCCGATCGGCTTTCTCGGATCGCTCCTCATCCCGCTGTGGTTGATCGTCGTGGGCTTCCTGCTCTTCCGGCGCACGGCCACGTCGACTGATCCCGTTGGACCCGGAGACGAGAACGCGTTAGCCAATCCCTAGGCTAGGACTCGCTTTCGATCCACAGATGGGCGAGGTGGGTCGCCGAACGCCGCAGTGCTCGGCTCCCACCAGATGGCCCCGTCCCCGCCGCAAGCATGACGCGCTCGAGTGCTCGTGCCTAGATGGCCGTTTTGGGCACGTCTCGACGTGTCATCGTGACCGTGTGCCGAAGCGAACGGGCGGGGCTGCAACTCCGAAGAACGCCGCGCTCGCGGGAATCGCACTCGCATCGCTGTCGTGGTTCGTCTTGCTGTTCGCCGGCTTCGGAGGTGAGAAGGCCGCTTGTCCGGAGGGTGCTGCGTCGTGGGTCATTGCTCTCGTCATCGGCTGCGCCATCACCGCGACGCTTGGCATGGTCGCGGCAGTCTGGGCCTATCGCGAGAGCGCAGGCGAGCCCTCTGGCGAATGGCTCCTTGGCGCAGCGGGGCTCTACGTGACGACCCTTGCCTGGACGGCGACCGTCGCGGGAGCTGCGGCATTGCTCTTCGTGGACGTGTGCTCTCTCTGAATTGCACGCTCGCGTGCAATCCTCGCCGTCTCGATCAAGCAGTGCAGAAGGGCGGCGACCGGGGGAGCTACTCCTCTTCGCCGTCGCCCGTAGCCGGGTCAAATAGCGGGCGCTCCGGAGCTGGCACGTTTTCCGGCTGCGGTGCACGGTCGACGTCGTCGTCCGTGTCATCGGACTCGGCCTCGTCGCGCTCCAGCTCGTCGTCTAGAACGTCATCTGTCATACCGGCGCTGGTGCCCGTTCGCGACCTGCGACAAACGGAGCCAAGGCCCCGAGGGGTACGGTGAGAGAACCGAGCGATGGCCCGCTCATACATCGTTTGCTTGCTTGTCGCCTCATTCCTCGTGAGCGCGTGCAACAGGGATACCAAACAGCGCTCATACACGGCGTTCATCGCATGCACGAAAGAGGCCGGCTTCCGCGCACTCGACAATGAGTACGCCAACCCGCGTGTGTTCCCACCCTGGCTCGAGCACGTCGCGTCCCTCAAGAGCCAGCTCGGCAACTACGTGTTCGTGATGTTCGTGACGCGGGAGGAAGCGCTCGCGCGTGCGAGGCAACGCGTCCATGCTGCGATAACGACGCTTGGCCCTGCTCCGCAAAGCGTCAGCGGAGTCGAATCGCTGGTCGCCGGGTCTGGTTCTGGACGAGCGGTTCTCCGCCAGCTGAGGATGATGCTGCGCTGCGCCGGTGCCTCTGACGGTAGGCTCTGCGGCTGCCTGAACCAATGCTGTCTCCCCCGGGGGCCACTGCCCTCCGGTTCGGGGTGGTCGTTCGAGCCTAAGTGGGACGGCTTCCGCGCCATCGTCTCGACGGACGGCGAGTTTCGGGTGCGGAGCCGTCGCGGCTGGAACATGACCACCGTTCTGCCCGAGCTTCCGTCAGTTCCGACCGGGCTCGTCCTCGACGGCGAGCTCGTCGCCTGGAAGGGAAGCGAGCCCTACTTCCCACTCATCTGCCGACGGGTACTGAACCGCGACATGTCCATACCCATGACGTACATCGTGTTCGACCTGCTGGGGCTCAACGGAACCGATGTCAGCGAACGTGCCTACTCCGAGCGTCGCGAGCTCCTGGAGAGCCTCGACCTCAACTCGTCGTGGTGGAGGACGTGCGACACCTTCTCTGACGGCGACGCACTCTTCACAGCCGTGTGCGGAATGGGGCTCGAGGGTGTCATCGCGAAGAAGCGCTCGAGCCGCTACCGCCCCGGCGACCGTGGGTGGATCAAAGTGAAGAACCGGGATTACTGGCGACGAGACTCCGAGCTTGAAGCGATGCGGCGTTCCGCAGAACGACGGTCAGCTCGCGGCCAAAGTCCGGCTACGTGCCTCGTTTGCTATCTGACCGGATCCCAGGGTTAGCGGTAGCTGCGCCAGTGCCTGGTGACACCTACTCCACGCCTAAACGTCTAAGAATTGCACCGCGTAAGCATGCGGAGCGTCTTCAGCAGGTACCCCGCAAACCCGCATAACTAAAGGCTTCTCGCACTATCAGGAACTAACGTCGCAAGTGCCGTTCTGCCCTGCGGAGGCAGAGGCCGCAAGTTCGAATCTTGCCGGGCGCATCGAGGATTTCACGCGGGCTCGCGGCCCGCCCGCGTGATCGCCGCGCTGCACGGGCGGGCTTCACGCGCGCAGCCCGGCGCCAGGCAACAGCTCCGCCCGTCTACTCGAGCGGGACCTGCGCGCCGCCGACGGGGATTCCGGCGAGCCGGGAGCTGACGACCTCCTCCGCGGCCTCCGCGCTCGGTGCGTGGCTCGTAACGGCGGCGAGGAAGTCGTCGCGATCCAGCGCGTAGAGAACCGTCTGCGTCTTCGTCGTCACCGTCGCCGTCCGGGCGACGTCACGGATCAGGGCGATCTCGCCGAAGTACCCTCCCGGGCCGAGGTCGGCGATCGGCCTGCCGTACTCCGAGACCTGGACGGTGCCTTCGGCGATGATGAAGAACCGATCGCCCGCGTCGCCCTCCCTGACGACGACGGTGTCCGGCTCGAGCCGTAGCGGTACCAGGCGTCCGGCGAGCTGCTCGAGCGTGACGCCGGGCAGCGGAGAGAAGATCGGCACCGTTCCGAGAATGCGAAGCTCGTCGGGGTCGGGTCGATCTGCGGCGGCGTCGATCCGCGCAACCTTCCGCCCGACGAGCACGACGAGCGCCGGCAGGAACGCCCCGGTCGCGATGATCGCGCCCTCGACGCCGAACAGCGAGATCAGCACCGGAGCCGCGGCGGCGCCCAGCCCCATCGCCGAGAGCATGAGCATCTGGATGACGCCGAACACCCGGGCGAGCACCTGATCCGGAACCGCGCGTTGAACGAGCGTCAGCCCAGAGACGTCCGCGATCGAGCTGCCGATGCCGATGAGCCCGAACAGCACGATCCCGATGAGCGCGGCGGACCAGAAGCCGAGGATGATCAGAGGAACGCCCCAGAGGACGATCCCGAACATGAAGGCCGGGCTGAGCCGTCGTGCGCCGGTCAGCGAGAGAGCAATGATGGCCCCGATGAACGCGCCGACTCCGATGGCCGAGTTGAGGATGCCGACCCCACTCGCTCCGAAGCCGAGGAGCTCGACCGACGCGACGACGATGAACACCTGGACGGCGCCGGCGACCGCATGTTGGGCGGCAATGAGGCCGATCATCACGCGCAGCGCCGGCTGCGTGCCGATCGCTCTGAAGCCTGCGAGCACCTCGGACACGATCGTGGGTGTCTCGATCCCGCTCCTCGGGCGCTCGACCGCCGCGGTCTTGATGAGCAAGATGAACCCTGTCGATGCGACGAGGAGGAGCGCGGTCAGCAGGAACACGACCCCGGTGCTCGCGACGGCGAGGAGGAAGCCCGCGAGCGCGGGCCCGACGAACAGAGCGAGGCTGGAGACGCCGCCCGCAACGGCGTTCGCCGCGGTGAGCTCGGCGGGGCTGCGTGCGAGCGTCGGCGTCAAGGCGGCGTTGGCCGGCCGATACGGGGTGTATGCGATCGTCGCGGCCACCGCGAGGACGTAGACGATCGCGGGTGTCGCATCGAGGAACACCCCGAGCGCGGCCGCGACGACCAGGACGATGCGACTCGCATTCGTCACCAGCAGGACACGCTCGCGCCGGAATCGGTCTCCGAGCAGACCCGCGAACGGTGCGGCCACGGCGGCGGGAATCAGACGCGCCAGGATGATGAGGCCGACCGCCTCCTCGCCGCCGGCGCCGTAGGCGTAGACGGAGACGGCGATCAGATACGCGTAGTGACCGACAACCGAGGCCGTCCAGGCAAGCTCGAGCCACCGGAGGTTCGGGTTCCGAATGACCGCTCCGAAGGAGCTCGCGGACTGCGTACCATAGGACCGCAGGACGTTCATCGGGAGCAGCATCTCAGGCCGCCTTGTCAATGTGAAGGAGACCAGGGAAGATTTCGACCGGCTGCCCCGTCTTGTGGGCAGATGTAAGTCACTCGAAGAGGAGGAGCAGCAAATGTCGGACGAGCAGGTTCGGACTAGCGAAGACGAGGTACAGGGCCACGCCTTCGACACAGTCGAGGACACGGTCGAGGACACGGTCGAGGCTCACAGCGACACCCCGGACGTCGAAGGCCACGGGTTCCGCATGGACACCGTCGAGGACGTCGTCGAGGACGTCGTCGAGTAACAGAGCTCCACGAAGGTTCAAGGCCCGGGTGGGATGTACAGCCGCCCGGGCCTTTTTATGTGGTCCCTCAGAGACCTTCGCTTGCTCCGAGCGTCGCGGCGAGGTCTCGCAGCAGGCGGAGCCCGGCCTCGCGGCGCTCGTCCTCGAGCGCGTCGACGGCGGCTGCGAGGCGCGATACCGGCTCCAGGTCGCTCTTGCCTCGGAGAACGAGGTTCGCCCTCCGCGCCTTGAGCAGCAGGTCGACGGCGATCGAGGCCTGGTTGGAGAAGAGCCCGAGCAGCTCCATCTCCTGCAGGCTGAAGAGGGACTGCTCGGGGCGGTCGAGCACCGACAGCACGCCGAGCGCGCGCTCCTCGTGCAGCAGCGGAGCTGCCATGAGGCCGCTCGGCACGTAGCCCGTGTCCTCGGCGACGTCCTGCGCGAAGCGGGGGTCCTGCGTGACGTCCTCGATCACGAGCGGCGTTCGGGTTGCCAGGACCCATCCGGAGATCCCCTTCCCGGCGGGGAAGCGTGTTCCCAGGAGCGTGCCCTCGCCCTCGCCGACGACCGCCTCGAACACGAGCTCCTCGGTCTCCTCGTCGAGGAGGAGGATGGACGACGCCCTCGCACCGAAGATCGAACGCGCCACCTCGACGATGGCTGCGAGCAGCGCCCGGAACGACTCCTCGGATCCCACCACCCCCGCGGCGACCGCCGCTCGCAGCTCGGATTCGTCGGTCATGTCTCACCCCCTACGTTCGTCGCGGTCAGATAGAGGACGCTCTTCAGCTGGAAGGGCGTCAGCTCGGGATGCTTCGCGAGGATCAGTGCGCAGATCGCGGAGATGTGCGGCGTCGCGAAGCTGTTGCCGGAGACCTTGAGCGAGCGCCCGCCGATCCACGGCACCTTGACGTCGACCCCGCGGCCGAAGAACTCGACCGGCGGGTTCGGGTTGGCGAAGAACGTCAGAGGATCGGGCTCCTCGTGGCTGCCCACGGAGATGACCGACGAGAAGCGCCACGGGTAGCTCTCGACCGGCATGTTGTGCGCCGAGGCGACGAGGACCGTGCGCTTGAAGTAGGCGCTGTCGGCGAGCTCGTGCAGGACGCTCGCGAACGGCTTCTTGGTCGTCGAGAGGCTCATGTTGACGACGTCGAAACCCTGCTCGACGGCGTAGCGGAGGCCTCCGAGGAGCACGGCGCCGCTCCCGGTGAAGCTCGAGCCCAGGACTCTCACGCTCGAGATGCTGCAGTCGGGCGCAAGCGCTCTGACGATGCCGGCGCACGCCGTCCCGTGCCCGGAGACGTCGCCCTCCGTGTCCTCCTCGGCGACGATCTCGTCGTTCTCGCCCATCGAGATGGCCACGGCGCTCTCCAGGTCGCCGACGAGCGGGTGCCCGGCCTCGACACCGGAGTCGAGGATGCAAACGCGCGCCCCCTTGCCCGTGGAGCCTTCCAGCGCCCATGCGCGAGTGACGCGCTCGGGCCACTCCCCCCGGAGAGCGATTCGGTCGACCGCGTCCTTCGGAAGGCTCCACGCAGGCAGCGCGGTCTTCCCGGCATCCGAGCTGTGCGCTGCCGGCTCGCTCACGGGCGGAGCTTACGCTCAGCCGTTGTCGAGGCGCGCGCGTATCTCGGCGAGGATCCGGCTGTCGGGCTCGTAGCCCTCGGCCGCGAGCGCCCGCTCGAGATCGGCGATCAGCGCGGCGCGGAATGCGGCGTCGGCCTCGGCCCGTGCCACGATCTCGCCGAACTGGCGCCGCGCGGCGGGCAGCTCCTGCGCGGCCCGCACCCAACCCGTGGGAGCGGGACGCAGGAGTCGGAGGAGCACACCGAGCCGCTCTTCGTCGTAGGAGCGCGTCATCTAACCCCTAGACCCTCCAGGCCCGTCATTTCTTCCATCCGCGAAGATCGGTGAAGGCGCGCGCTTCGCGGTCGCTGTGTATCTGGCATCAGCTCTCGCCTTCAAGCTCGGAACGTAGGCGTCCGAGGCATCTCGCGATGCGGCTCGCGATAGTCCCGGACGGGATCTCGAGCTCGTCCGCGATGGTCTTGTAGCTCTGGTCGCGGGCGAAGAACCGGTCGAGGATGTCCTGGCACGTGTCCGAGAGCCCGGCCAGCGCCTCGCGCACGGCGAAGGCCTCCTCCACCTCCGAGAGGTCCGTGCTGTCCTCCGGGGCGAAGATCTCCTCTGCCGGCGTCTCGCGGCCCTTGCTCGCGAGCGCGTCGAGACATCGCCGCCGGGTGAGCTGCGCGATCCACGGGCGGAGCGCGGAATCGTCGCGGAGCGAGTCGAGGCGCGTGTAGATCCGCGTGAACACGTCCTGGAACACGTCCTCCGCGTCCTCGTCGCTCATGCGAAAGCCGCGCACGGCAATGGCGTAGACGTAGCGCGAGTAGCGCTCGACGAGCTCGTTCCACGCGTCGGCGTCGCCTTCGCGACAGTGTCGGACGAGATCGGCGTCGGGGAGCGACGAGTGCCTGCTCATCGCGTCGAGGAGAGCATGCCCTCGGCGACGTCGTGAGCCGCCTGCTCGCTCGCGAGCGCTCGCGCAAGGCGCTCGTCCGATGCGCGGACGCCCAGATTCACGCGGACGAGGTGCGCGGCCGCGGCCGATCCTCCCGCCGCCAGTGCGGCGGCCGCTGCGGCGTCGGCACGGTAGGTCGCTTCGCAGTGATGTCCGACGAGCGACGCGAGCGCGGCGACGTCGGCTCCGAGCGACGCGATCTCGAGCGGTGCGGCTGCGGCCGCCTCGAGCTTCTGCTCGAGTGCGAAGTCCCGCTTCGGGTCGTCGGCAGGCGCGGTCTCTGCTCCGCGAACTGCCGCGAGCGCCTCTTCCCACGCGCGGCCGTCGGTGTGCGCGAGGTCGACCGCACGTGCGCCGATGGCGTTCGCCTGCGCGGTCACGCCTGCTGCTTCGGCCCACTCGCGCGAGCAGCGAGCGACCATTGCGACGAGCCGCGCGGCGAACGCGACCGTCAACGCGGCCGCAGATCCTCCCCCCGGGGCCTGCCCGTCGGCGGAGATCCGGTCGAGCAGCTCGCGAAGCCGCAGTTCGAGGTAGTCGTCGGTTGCCAGACGGTCGAGTCTACGACCGCGGCCGCGCGCTTCCTAGACTTGCGGCTCGTGCCGCTCTTTCTCAGCGAATCGGACGTCGGCGAGCTCGTCGAGCCTGGCGCGGCAGTCGATGCCATCGACGCGTGCTTCCGGCGGATGGCAGCGGGAGAGGTCGAGATCGCGCCGCGCCGCCGGCTTCGCCTGCCGGAGGGCGCGCTCGCGGACATGGCCGCCGCCGACCGCGGGCTCGGTCTCGCCGGTGGGAAGCTCTACGCGGCGACGGCGAACGGCGCGACCTTCGTCGTGTGCCTGTTCGACTCGGAGAGCTCCGAGCTGGTCGCCGTGATCGAGGCGGACCGTCTGGGACAGCTCCGAACCGGTGCGGCGAGCGGTGTCGCAGCGCGCCATCTCGCCAAGGCCGATGCGCGTACGCTCGGTGTCATCGGGTGCGGCTACCAGGCCGAGACGCAGGTCGCGTGCATTCGCGCCGCTGTCCCCACCATCGAGCGCGTCGTCGCCTACTGCCGAACGCCGGAGAAGCTCGCCGCCTTCTGCGAGAGGGTCGGCGCGGAGCCCGGCGAGAGCCACCGCGACGCCGCCGCGGGCGACGTGGTCGTCACGATCACGAGCTCGCGCGACCCGGTGCTGCGCGGAGAGTGGCTCGCCCCCGGGACGCTCGTCGCCGCTGCGGGCGCGAACGTCGTGAGTCGACGTGAGCTCGACAACGCGGTCCTGGAACGCGCGCGGTTCGTGTGCTGCGACTCGCTCGAGCAGGCGAAGCTCGAGTCGGGCGACCTTGTCGAGCCAGTCCACGCCGGCGTCCTCGACTGGCTCGAGGTCCACGAGCTGCACGAGGTCGTGTCGGGTGAGATCTCCGGCCGTCAGTCGGACGACGACATCGTCGTCTTCAAGTCGAACGGCCTGGCCGCGTGGGACGTCGCGCTGGGCGCCGAGGCAGTGCGGCTCGCGCGCGAGCGCGGCATCGGAACGGCGCTCTAGGTGGGGAGCGATGCCTTCGCGGCCTCGAGCATGTCTCCGCCGAACGCCTCGATGACCTCCGGCCGATCGAGTAGCCGGCGCTGCTGCTCGGGCGTCACGCGGTTCTGGACGTACCGGTCGTCGAGGATCTCGGCCAGCGATCTGCCGCGCTCGTGCTCGCGGACGACATACCTCGCGACGTGCTCTTCGGCTGAGCCTCGCGAGAAGAGAAACGAGAACGTGTTCTTGAACCAGGCCACGAGACGCGATTGTATCCCGGGGGTATGAGACGAAGCTCACGCGAGGGGAGGTACGCCGAGCGGCTGCTCGTCGGCGTGGACGACGTCGGTGACGAGGAGCGGATCGCGATCTGGATCGAGCGCCGGCCGGGCGCCGTGTGGGCCGTCGGGCGCGTCGTCAACCCTCAGCTCCGCGAGTCCGACGACGCTCGGCCGGAGGATCTGATCTTCGAGGGCTACGAGCTCGGCGACGCGCTGGATCGCGCCAACGAGGCGCTCGAGGACGACGTCGACGTCCTCGAGGCCGACGGCCGTCCGTCCGACGCCCGTCCGTTCACGCGTAAGGAAGTCCTGCCACTCCTGGAGCGCTGGTTCTTCAACCGGTAGCGGCGAGGGCGGTGCTAGCGTCCGGCCGCCTTGCGGATCCGCGTTGGACACAGCCCAGACCCCGACGACGCGTTCATGTACTGGGCGCTGACGACCGACCTCGTCGACACACGCGGGTACGAGTTCGAGCAGGTGCTCGGCGACATCCAGACGCTGAACCAGTGGGCGAGAGCCGCGCGGCTCGAGGTCACCGCGATCTCGCTCGCCGCGTACCCGTTCGTACAGCAGGACTACGCGCTCCTCCCGCACGGAGCGAGCATCGGATCGGGCTACGGGCCGATCGTGGTCGCGCGGGAGCAGCGCTCGCTCGACGAGCTGCGCGAGTTCGAGATCGTCGTGCCCGGGACGATGACGACGTCCTTCCTCGCGTTGCGCCTGGTGCTCGACGGCTTCCGCTTCCGTGAGCTCGCGTTCGACGAGATCCCCGAGGAGGTCGCGTCGGGTCGCGCCGAGGCCGGGCTCCTGATCCACGAGGGCCAGCTCACGTTCGAGGACTACGGGCTCGTCCGGGTCCTCGACCTCGGCGAGTGGTGGCTGCTCGAGACCGGGCTGCCGCTGCCGCTCGGCGTCAACGTCGTCCGGCGCGACCTGGGCGACGATGCCCTGTGCGACGTCTCGCACGTGCTTCGGGACGCGATCCAGTGCGGCCTCGACAACCGTGCCGAGGCGCTCGAGTACGCGCTGCAGTTCGGCCGCGGCATCGACGCCGCCGTCGCCGATCGCTTCGTCTCGATGTACGTGAACGAGCTGACGCAGGACTATGGCGACGAGGGGCGCAAGGCCGTGACGGAGCTCCTCCGGCGTGGCGAGGCGCTCGGGGCGTTTCCCGAGCCCGTCGAGATCGACTTCGTGCGCTAACGTCGCGCCGTGGCGCGCGCCGTCGTCCTCTCTGCAGTCCGCACGCCGATCGGCCGCTACGGCGGTGCGCTCTCGGGCGTCAGGCCGGACGATCTCGCCGGCATCGCGATCGCGGCTGCGGTCGAGCGCGCCGGCGTCGAGGGCGGCACGGTCGACGACGTCTACTTCGGATGCGCGAACCAGGCCGGCGAGGACAACCGCAACGTCGCGCGGATGGGGGCGCTGCTCGCCGGCTTGCCGGACTCCGTCGCCGGAATCACGCTGAACCGGCTCTGCGCGTCGGGCCTTTCGGCGGTCGTCTCGGCGAGCCACGCGGTGCTCGCCGGCGACGCGGACATCGTCGTGGCCGGCGGCGTCGAATCCATGAGCCGCGCTCCATTCGTCACGGCGAAGGCCCAGGAGGCGTTCCCGCGCGGCAACCAGACGACGTGGGACACGACGCTCGGCTGGCGATTCCCGAACCCGCGGCTCGAGGAGCTGTTCCCGCTCGAGTCCATGGGCGAGACCGGTGAGAACGTCGCCGAGCGCTGGGGCGTCTCGCGCGAGGATCAGGACGCGTTTGCGCTGCGCTCCCAGAAGCGCTGGGCGGCGGCGAACGCGTCGGGGCGCTTCGACGACGAGCTCGTGGCCGTCGGCGACGTCACCGTCGACGAGCATCCGAGGCCCGAGACGAACGCCGAGGCGCTGGCCCGGCTGAAGCCGGCGTTCCGCACCGACGGCACCGTGACCGCCGGGAACGCGAGCGGCATCAACGACGGAGCGGCGGCGCTCGTCATCGCCAGCGAAGAGAAGGCGCGGGAGCTCGGCGTCGAGCCGCTCGGCGCGTTCGTCGCCTCCGCCGTGACGGGTGTCGACCCGCGCGTGATGGGCATCGGGCCGGTTCCTGCCGTCCGCAAGCTGCTCGAGCGCGCCGGGATCGACGTGGGCCAGCTCGATCTGGTCGAGCTGAACGAGGCGTTCGCGTCCCAGAGCCTCGCGGTGATCAGGGAGCTCGGCCTGGACGAGGAGAAGGTCAATGTCTCGGGCGGCGCCATCGCGCTCGGCCACCCGCTCGGGATGAGCGGCGCGCGGCTCGTCGTGTCGTTGCTGCACGAGCTGCGGCGTCGCGACGGGCACTACGGGCTGGCGACGCTGTGCGTCGGAGTCGGTCAGGGTGTCGCGGCGTTGTTCGAGCGCTAGGCCGCATTCGTCGCGAAGACCCGCTCGCGCTTCGGGCTGACCCACACGTTCTGGCCGCGCCAGAAACCGGACTCGTCGAAGTGGTCGCGCGTCATGAGCGCGAGGATCTCCGACCCGCTCGTGTCGTGCAGCTCGACCTTCGCATCGCGGCCGAGGATCGTGATCCGGACGATCATCGCCTCGACCGCGCCGTCGGCAGGTTCGTGGAGGAGATCGACATCGTGGGGGCGGACGAGGATGTCGCCGATCGGCTGAGCGTCTCCGACGAACGACATCACGAACTCGCTCGCGGGCTCGTCGTAGAGCTCGCGCGGGCTGCCGACCTGCTCCAGGCGCCCGTGGTTGATGACGGCGATCTGGTCCGAGATCTCCATCGCCTCGTCCTGGTCGTGGGTGACGAAGACCGTCGTCACGTGGACGACGTCGTGCAGCTGGCGCAGCCACTCGCGCAGCTCCGCGCGAACGCGTGCATCGAGGGCGCCGAACGGCTCGTCGAGCAGGAGCACCTGCGGCTCCGGCGCGAGCGCGCGAGCGAGGCCCATGCGCTGGCGCTGCCCGCCCGACAGCTGGGCCGGGTAGCGGTGGCCGAAGCTCTGCAGCTGGACGAGGTTCAGCAGCTCGTCGACTCGGTCCGCGATCTCCGCTTTCGGCCGCTTGCGCACCTTCAGGCCGAAGGCGACGTTCTCGCGGACGGTCATGTGCTTGAACGCGGCGTAGTGCTGGAACACGAAGCCGACGTTGCGCTTCTGCGGCGCGAGCGCGGTCGCGTCCTTGCCGCCGAGCAGGATCTCGCCTGCGTCCGCCGTCTCGAGGCCGGCGATGATGCGAAGCAGGGTCGACTTTCCGGAGCCGCTCGGGCCGAGGAGGGCGGTGAGAGCGCCCGACTCCACGTCGAGCGACACATCATCGAGGGCGACGAAGTCGCCGAAGCGCTTCGAGATGTTGCGGACGAGGATCGACATCAGGCGGTCCCTTCCCTGGGTCGGATGACGGTCATGGCGACGAGGACGAGAATTGCGATGAGGGCGAGCACGATCGAGATCGCATACGCGCCTGCGAGGTCGAACGCCTCGTAGCGCTCCTGCACCCGGAGGGTCGCGGTCTCGGTCTCGCCCTGGAGCCGGCCGGAGACCACCGCAACCGCGCCGTACTCGCCGAGGCAGCGGGCGGTCGTGAGGATGACGCCGTAGATCACGGCCCAGCGGATCGACGGGAGCGTGATGCGCCAGAAGGTCTGCCAGCCGCTGGCGCCGAGCGTTCGCGCGGCCTGCTCCTGGTCGTCGCCGATCTCGCGCAGCGTCGGGACTACCTCGCGCGCGACGAACGGCAGTGACACGAAGATCGTCGCGATCACCATCGCCGGCAGCGCGAAGAGCACCTGGATCCCATGCTCGTTCAGCCAGCTTCCGAACCAGCCGTTCTCCCCGTACAGCAGGAACAGCGCGAGGCCGACGACGACCGGCGAGAGCGCGAGCGGAAGGTCGATGAAGGCGTTCAGGAGCCCCTTGCCCCAGAAGCGCTTGCGGACGATCGCGAGCGCGCAGACGATCCCGAACACCGTGTTCACCGGAACGGCGATGGCCGTGATGATCAGCGTCAGCTTGAAGGCGTTGAGCGTCTCCGGCGTGGCCAGCGCATCCCAGGCGGGCGCGAAGCCGTCCTCGAACGTCCTCCAGAAGACGATTGCGAGCGGGCCGACGAGGATGACCGCGAGGTAGAAAAGGGCAATCGCGCGGAGCCCGAGCCGCGAGACGAGACCCCTCACCGGTCGTGCCTCGTCGCGTAGTGGCGGATCGCGCCGATCGAGAGCAGCGTGAGGAACGAGATGGCGAGGAGGACGACGGCGACGGCCGCCGCTCCGGAAGAGTCGCCGCTCTCGATGCGCCCGTAGATGTGCACCGACGAGACCTCGGTCTGGAACGGGATGTTCCCGGTGATGATCACGAGCGACCCGAACTCCCCGACCGCCTTTGCGAATGCGAGTGCGACGCCGGACAGGATCCCGGGAAGGATGTTCGGCAAGACGATGCGCCGGAACGTCGTCGTCGACGACGCGCCGAGGGACTGCGCCGCCTCCTCGAGCTCGGGGTCGAGCTCCTGCAGCACAGGCTGCACCGTCCGCACGACGAACGGGAGCGTGACGAACATCAGCGCGAGGACGATCGCCGTTCGCGTGAATGCCACGTCGATGCCCACGGGCGAGGTCGGGCCGTAGAGGGCGAGGAGCGTGAGGCCGGCGACGATCGTGGGGAGGGCGAAGGGGAGGTCGATGATCGCGTTGACGAGCGTCTTGCCGCGGAAGTCGTCGCGGACGAGCACCCACGCCGTGATCGTCCCGAGCACGGCGTTCAGGAGTGAGACGCCGAGCGACGCGCCGACCGTGAGCTTCAACGCGGCGACCGCCTCGGGGCTCGAGACGGCGTCCCAGAACGACTGCGTCCCCTCGCTCGTCGCCTCCCACATGAGCGCGGCGAGCGGAAGACCGACCAGCACCATCAAGAACGTCGTGACGAAACCGAGGGACAGAGCCGTTGCAGCTCTGTCCCTCGAGAGCCCCGACCGGCGGGGACGGCTGAGAGCGATCTCAGCCAGTGCTACCCCCGACGAGGCGCTGGAAGCGGGCCATGATGCTGTTCGACGGGTCGAAGAACCGCTTCTGGACCTTGTCCCAGCCACCGAGACCGAGCTGGTCGATGGTGAAGAGGCCGGGGCGGACCGGGAACTTCTTGCGGTTCGCATTCTCGACGCTCTTCACGACCGGCCGGTAGCCGTAGTCCGCGAACACCTGCTGGGCGCCGGGCGTGCGCAGGAACCGCAGGAAGCCGTTCGCGGCCGTCTTGTCAGGGCTGTCCTTCGTGACCGCGATCGGGTTCTCGATCAGGATCGTGGTCTTCGGGATGACCCACTGCAGGTTCAGACCCTGCATGCGTGAGAAGTACGCCTCGTTCTCGTAGGCGAGCAGGACGTCGCCCTTGCCGCTGTTGAACGTGCTCAGCGAAGCGCGCGCGCTCGTGTCCTGGACGGAGACGTTCTTCCACAGCTTCAGGAGATTCGCCTGGGCTTGCTTGTCCGTCTTGCCCTGCTTCCTCCACGAGCCGTAGGCGGCCATGATGTTCCAGCGCGCGCCCCCGGAGGTGAACGGGTTGGGCGTGACGACCTCGACGCCGGGACGGGTCAGGTCGTTCCAGCTCTTGATGTGTTTCGGGTTGCCGTCGCGGACGACGAAGACGACGACCGAGTTCGTGACCATCCCCTTGAACGACTGGCGCTTCCACTTCGCGTCGACCTTCCCGGCAGCCACGAGCTCGTCCATATCGGGGGCGAGCGACAGTGCGACGATGTCGGCGTCGAGGCCCGCCTTCACGGCTCGCGTCTGCTCACCGGACGCGCCGTAGGACTGCGAGAAGTCGACGTCCTTGCCGGCCGCGGTCTTCTGGAACAGAGGGATGAGCTTCCCGTAGGCCTCACGCGGGGTGGAGTAGGCGACGAGGTTGAGTTTCGTGCCCGCGACTCGCCCGGAGGCGGCGGAGCCGATGCCCGCGAGCGCGGCGACCGCGGTGGCGACGAGGGCGACGGCGGCGGCGAGGAAGACGACTTTTCTCATACGTGGTTCTCCTAACTGATTATGTTTACAAAGCATGTCGACTTACTAAACAGGCGAAGAAGATAGACAATCTCGACAACCCGTGTCAAGCCGTAACCGGCCAGGAGGTCCGACCCATGTGGGTATCCCGACGAACCGACTATGCGACGAGAGCGATCCTCGCCCTCTCGCTCGAGGGTGGAGGCCCGCTCAAGCTCGAGGAGCTCGCGCGGCGGACGGCGGTGCCGCAGTCGGTGCTCGAGCAGGTGATGCCGACGATGCGAACCGCCGGGATCGTGCGATCGGAGCGCGGCCCCGCCGGCGGCTACCGCCTCAACAAGGACTCCTCGGAGATCACGCTGGAACGGGTCGTCCGGCTGTTCCAGGGGCCGCTTGCCCCGATCAGCTGTGCGACGCGGCACAACCCCGAGCCGTGCCCGATGATGGTGGGCTGCACTCTCAGGGACGTCTGGGAAGAGGTCCGCGACGCGACCATCACGCTCCTCGGAGGGGTGACCTTCGCCGATCTCGCGCAGCGCGCGGGCGGCGCCTGGGTCGACCCGTCACTCGTCGTTCCCGTTCCCAACCCCTCGACGGCTGGGTAGATTCAGGCGCGATGGCCGTTGCGACCGATCGCGAGTACGGGCTCTTCATCGGCGGTGAGCTCGCCGAGCCCGTCGCCGGCGAGATGCGCGATCTGACGGAGCCGGCGACCGGCGCGCCGCTCGGGCGCGCCGCGATGGCCGGCGAGGCCGACGTCGATCGAGCGGTCGAGGCGGCTCGGGCCGCGGTCGAGGGCGACTGGGGGCGAGCTCCCGGCACCGAGCGCTCCCGACTCCTGCACGCGCTCGCCGACGCGATCCAGTCGAACCGCGCCGAGCTCGCCGAGCTCGAGTCGCGCAACGTCGGCAAGGCGATCTCCTCCGTCAAGGCCGAGCTCCACCAGGCCGTCGAGAACTTCCGCTACTACGGCTCCGCGATCGCCACGATCTCGGGCCGCTCGAACCCGATCGGTGGCTCGCTCCTCTTCTACTCGTTGAAGGAGCCGGTCGGCGTCGCGGCGCAGATCGTTCCCTGGAACTACCCACTGATGATGGCCACCTGGAAGCTCGCGCCCGCCCTTGCGGCTGGCTGCTCGGTCGTTCTGAAACCGGATCCGCAGACGCCGCTGACGGCCATCCGGCTCGCGGAGCTCGCCTCCGAGGTCGGCTTCCCGGCCGGCGCGATCAACGTCGTGCCCGGCGACGGGCCGACGACGGGCGCCTACCTCGTGCGACACCCTGGCGTGGACAAGGTCGCGTTCACCGGCTCGACGAAGACCGGCGGCGAGATCATGCGGCTCGCGTCCGATCCGGTGAAGCGCGTGACGCTGGAGCTCGGCGGGAAGAGCCCGAACCTCGTCTTCGCCGATGCCGATCTCGCGAGCGCGCTCCCGTCGTCGGCCTGGTCGATCTTCTACGCGGCGGGACAGAGCTGCGAGGCGCGCTCGAGGATGCTCGTCGAGAGTTCGGTCTACGACGAGGCCGTGTCGACGATGGCCGCGCTCGCCGCCGGGATCACGGTCGGCGACCCGCTCGATCCCGAGACGCAGGTCGGCTCGCTCATCTCGACGGCACATCGCGACCGTGTCCACGGCTTCGTCGAGCGCGCGACCGACGGCGCCGAGGTCGTTGCCGGCGGCACGGTGCCCGACGGCGCGGGCGCCTTCTACCCGCCGACCATCGTCGCCGCGACGAATGAGCACGAGATCGCGCAGGAGGAGGTCTTCGGGCCCGTCGTCACGCTCATCCCGTTCGAGGACGAGAAGGATGCGATCCGCATCGCCAACGACGTCCGCTACGGGCTCATGGCCACCGTCTGGACGGGGGATCCGGCGCGCGGACACCGAATCGCCGCCCGGATCAAGTCGGGGACCGTGGGGATCAACATGCCGTACACGGCGTTCCCCGGGATTCCCTTCGGCGGGTACAAGCAGTCCGGCTTCGGGCGCGAGCTCGGCCTCGAGACGCTCGACCTCTATCTCGAGACGAAGAGCGTCATCGTCTCGACGGGGGCGCGGCCGATCAACCCGTTCGGGCTGTAGCCGGCGGCACCTACCGGTGGGCGGTGCTCGCCGCGGGCACGCTCGCGCAGGCGAGCTTCTCGGCCCTCACGGTCGGGCTCGCCGTCCTCGCTCCGACGCTTCGCGAGGAGCTCGACCTCTCGCTCGCGCAGATCGGCGCGCTGCTCTCCGCCGCCTGGTTGGGAGCGGTCCTGACCCTGCTCCCCTGGGGTCTCGCTGCGGATCGCTTCGGCGAGCGAATCGTGCTGGCGCTCGGGCTGTTCGGGGCGAGCGGGTTTCTCGTCGGGGCTGCACATGCCGGCAGCTTCGAGGTGCTCTTCGCGCTGCTCGTGCTCACCGGCGCGTCGGGAGCAAGCGTCAACTCCGCGAGCGGGCGGGCGGTGATGCTCTGGTTCGCGCCCGGCGAGCGAGGGCTTGCGCTCGGGATCAGGCAGACGGCCATCCCGCTCGGCGGGCTGATCGTCGCGGTGGTCCTGCCGGGGCTGGCGGAGAGCGGCGGCTCGGAGGCCGCGTTTCTCTTCCTGGCCGGGCTGGCCGCGGTGGGAGCGATCGTCGGACTGGCGTTCGTGCGTGGTCGCGACGGCACGGACGAGCTCGAGCCGGAGTCGGTCGCAGCGACGCTGCGTGACACGCGGCTCTGGCGCCTGTCGGTGTCGAGCGGCTTCTATCTCTACGCGCAGGTCGCGATCATCGGGTTCGGCGTCCTCTTCCTCCACGACGAGCACGGGCTGTCCGACTCGGACGCGGCGCTCGTGATCGCGGCGTCGCAGGTGCTGGCGGTCGCGCTGCGGATCGGCGCGGGGCGTTGGTCCGATGTCGTCGGATCCCGGGTCCGCCCGTTGCGCATGCTCGGGCTCGCCGTTGCGGCGGCGATGGCGCTGACCGCGATCCTCTCCGGAGGCCCCTTGTGGGCGCTCGCTCCCGCGCTCGCGCTCACCGGGACGCTCTCGATGTCCTGGAACGGCCTGTCGTTCACCGCGGCAGCCGAGCTCGCGGGCGCAGCGAGGAGCGGAGCGGCGATCGGCTTCCAGCAGTCGGTGCTCTCCGGGTTGGGCGTGGTGGCGCCCGTCGTGTTCGCCGCGACGGTGTCGCACGGGTCGTGGGCGGTCGCGTTCGGGATCGCGGCGCTGCTTCCCGTCGTCGGCTGGCACGGGTTGCGTCCGTTGCGCGCCTACTAGTCTCAGCTCGTGCGTGTCTTCGAGCGGCTCGACCAGCTCTACGCGATCGGCGGTGGACCGGGGGCGAACCGGCCCCATGGCTCGGCAGCCGAGGACGAAGCGCACCGGCTCGCGGCGCGCTGGCTCGAGGAGGCGGGGCTCGAGGTCGAGGTGGACCGGCACGGCAACCTCTTCGGGCATGTCCAGCGGCCGAGCGCTGTGGACAAGGTGTCAGACACGGTGTCAGACACCTGCTGGGTCGGCTCGCACCTCGACACCGTCCCGCAGGGCGGGCGCTTCGACGGCGCCCTCGGGGTCGTCGCGGCGATCGAGGTGGTCGGGCGCGTCCGAGCCGGCTCCGTTGCCGTGTTCCGCGGGGAAGAGGTCGGGTGCGTCGGGAGCCGAGCTCTCGTCGCCGCTGGTGGGCCGCTCCCGCGTGCGTTCCTCGAGCTCCATGTCGAGCAAGGCCCGGTCCTGGCCGAGCGAGACGTGCCGGTCGGAGTCGTGACCGGGATCGTCGGGTATGCCCGCGGGGAGCTCGTCCTCACTGGACGTGCGGGGCATGCGGGGACGACGCCGATGGCCGGTCGTGCCGACGCGCTCGTCGCGGCCGCGGGCGAGATCCACCGCGTGCGCGACGCGGCACTGGAGATCCCCGGTGCCGTCGCCACGGTGGGGACGCTCGACGTCGAGCCGGGGGGCACGAACGTGATCCCGTCGCGAGTCAGGCTCGGCCTCGACGTCCGCGCGCCGGATGCCGAGAGGCTCGATGCGCTCGTCGCCGCGATCGGCTTCGTCCCGACCTACCGCGTCGAGCCCGCGCGCTTCACCGGCGCTGCACCGCAGGCGCTCCGGGAGGCCGTGGCGGCTCGCGAGCTCCCCGCCGTCGAGCTCGCATCGGGCGCGGGGCACGACGCCGGGATCCTGGCGACCGCGGGTGTCGATGCGGCGATGCTCTTCGTCCGCAGCCTCGCCGGCGGCGTCAGCCACTCGCCGGACGAGCTGTCGTCGGAGGAAGACGTGGCGCTCGCGGTCGACGTGCTCGCAGACGCGCTCGGGCGCCTGACTACGTCTCGCTGAACGCGATGTCCTGGGCGCCGTCCCAGAGCATCCTGCGACCGAGCTCGCGCAGGTTGTCGTTGCCCGCGACGATCGTCGCGAAATGGTTGCCCGCGAGCGCCCCGGCCTTGCTCGCGAACGCGACGTAGCCGTAGGCGAGCAGGAGCTCCGTCTCGCTGACGCCGCCCGGGTAGAAGATCAGCTCGCCCGGGCTCGGATAGCGCGTCGCGTTCTCGGGCCCGATGCCGACGTCGAGGTCGCCCATCGGGATCCACCCGCCCTCGCCCGACCAGCGGACGTGGATGATCTTCGACTCGAGCGGCAGCATGCGACGGAACGCTGCGACGGTCTCGGGCGCCGTCTCCTCGAAGCGCGCGCTGAACGAGAGACCGCCTGCGGTGATCTCGAGCATCAGGCGACCTTAACGCAGGAGGCTCCGGGAGCCCGCACTCGGCGAGGCGCTACCGCGACTGCGCGATCCAGGCGCCGAGGAGCGCGCGCTCCTCGTCGGTGATGCCGGTCGCGTTGCCGGGCGGCATCGCGCGAGTCTGGACCGCCTGGCGCTCGATGTCGTCGACATGCGCCTCGATCTGCTCGCGCGTCTCGAACTGGATCCCGAGAGGGGCCGAAGCTCCCGCGTGGCACGGTGCGCAGCGCTCTGCGATTACCGGCTGGATCTGTTCGAAGGCGACTGGCGTGGTCACCGTTGAGCTCGAGTCCTCGGGTTGAAGCCAGAACGCCAGGGCGACCACACCGCCAACGGCGACCGCCGGGATCCACCACGCTCGCCGACCCGCATGCCAGCCGTTGAAGAACACGCGGATGAGAGCGGTGAGCACGGCGATGGCCACGAAGACGAGCCAGGCTTCATCTGCCCCGAACACGAACGCGAAGTGGCCCGCGAGCATCGTGAAGAGCACGGGCAGCGTGAGGTAGTTGTTGTGCACCGACCGGTTCTTGGCCTCGAGCAGCGGGGCCGGGTCAGGCTCGCGTCCGGCTTCCATCGCGGCGACGAGCTTGCGGTGCGCGGGGATGATCACGAAGAAGACGTTCGCGGCCATGATCGTCCCGAGCATCACGCCGACCTGGAGGTACGCCGCCCGCGGCGCGAAGAGCTCGCCCGCGCCCCAGGCCGCCAGTGCAACGAGCCCGGTTCCGATAACCGCGAGCGCCGCTTGGCTGCGCTGGCCGACCGTGCGGCAGAGGACGTCGTAGACGACCCACGCGAGCGCGATCCCACCGACGCTCAGCGCGATCGCCTGCCACTGCTCCAGGTCGGCGATGCTCGTATCCACGAGCCGGACGCCTGCATCGAAGTAATAGAGGACGACGAAGAGCGCGAAGCCGGAAAGCCAGGTCGTGTACGCCTCCCACTTGAACCAGTGGAGCGGCTCGGGCATCTCCGCGGGCGCAAGCCGGTACTTCTGCGAGTGGTAGAGGCCGCCGCCGTGCACGCCCCAGAACTCGCCCGCGACGCCGGCATCGGCGTCTTCCTGACGCTTCGGAGCTCGTAGCGCTAGATCGAGCCGGACGAAGTAGAAGGAGGCGCCGATCCAGGCGATCCCCGCGACCACGTGCAGCATCCGCAGGAGGACGTCGAGGACGTCTCTCAGGTACGGATCCATCGATCCCTTGCGATTGCGACGAGCTCGCGACAGCCGGTGTCGAGCTCCTCCTCGCGCGTGCGAGCGATTCGCTCGCGCAGCACGGTCAGAATCTCGTCCTTCGGGCGTCGGTCCACGAAAACGACGAAGCGGAAGCCGAACTTCTTCTCGTACAGCGCGTTCAGAGCTGCGAGCTCGACGAGTACGCACGGGTCGTCGGTGACGCCTTGTTCGGCAGCCGAGCGCGCGGACAGTCCCGTCTGCTGGCCGATCACCGGGTGAGCCGCGAGTGCCTCGACCTTCTCGTCCTCGCTCAGCTTTGCGAGGACGTCGTCTGCTCGCTCGAGGGGATCCTCGATCTCTGCAAGCTGCTCGACCAGGCGCGTGTGACCTTCGAAGAGCTCGCTGAGCTCGTCGACGCTCAGCTGCCGCGGTAGCTCGCGCATCCGTACGGCGAGACGAGGAGCGGGACGTGATAGTGGCCCTCCTCGAGTTCGACCTCGAGCTCGACACGCGCGAAGAACTCGGACGGCGGCCAGAACACGAGGGCATAGCGGCCTGGCTCGAGGTCTGAGGCCAGCTCGCCGATGCGGCCGTCGGCGTCGGTCTCGCCTCCGACGATGACCTCGCGGCCGCGAGCGAGTTCGACGCGTACGCCCGACGCGGGCTTGCCGGTCGCCGTGTCGAGGACGTGCGTGGAGACGGAGACGCTCATGCGGCGAATCTTCGCGCCTGCACCCGATGGGCGCGCGCGATCTCCGTCTCGTCGGCATTGACGAGCGCCCCGCCGCGCACGACGTCGGCTCCCTCGACAACGAGGCGATCCACGCGATGAGGCGCCGAGAAAACGAGGCCCGCAACCCGATCGTCGGCACCGCCGAGCTCGAGGCCGTCCGTCCGCCAGACAGCGAAATCAGCCCGCTTGCCGGGCTCGAGTGAACCGATGTCGTCTCTGCCGAGCACCCCCGCGCCGCCGCGAGTCCCGAGACGCAGCGCCTCGCGAACGGTCATGGCTCGGGGCCCACCGCGGCCACGTGCGACCAGCAGCGTCTGCTTCACCTCGTACAGGAGGTCGCTGCGCTCGTTCGACGCCGACCCGTCGACGCCGAGACCAACGCGGACGCCTGCGTCGAGGTATTCGCGCACGGGCGCCACGCCGGCGCCGAGCCGGAGATTCGAGGTCGGGCAGTGCGCGACTCCCGTTCCCGACGCGGCGAAGTCGGCGGTGTCGTCCGCGGAGAGGTGGACACAGTGTGCGCACCAGACGTCGGCTCCGAGCCAGCCGAGGTCGGTGAGGTACTCCACGGGCGTCGCCCCGTAGAGCTCCATGCAATACGCCTCCTCCTCCATCGTCTCGGCGAGGTGCGTGTGGAGGGTCAGGCCGAGACGGCGTGCAAGCTCGGCCGACTCCGTCATCAGTCGCTTCGTCACCGAGAACGGCGAGCATGGTGCCACGGCGATCTGCACTCGAGCGCCCGCGCCTGGCTCGTGCAGCTCGCCGACGAGCCGTTTGGTGTCTGTGAGAACCGCGTCGATGTCCTCGACGAGCTCGTCGGGCGGGAGCCCGCCGTCCGAGGCGCCGAGGTCCATGGAGCCGCGCGACGCGACGATGCGGACGCCGATCTCGCGCGCTGCCTGCACCTCAGCCTCGATCAGGCCCGTGCGGCCACGCGGGAAGACGTAGTGGTGGTCGAAGACAGTCGAGCAGCCCGAGAGCGCGAGCTCGGCGAGACCGGTCCGCGCGGCCGCGTACTCGGCCTCGGCGTCGATCCCGGCCCACGTCGGATAGAGCTCGCGCAGCCAGCTGAAGAGGTCCGCCTCTTGTGCACGGGCACGCGTGAGCGTTTGGTACAGGTGGTGGTGGGTGTTGACGAGGCCCGGCGTGACGACGTCGCCGCCGAGGTCGATGCGCTCATCCGTCTCGGGCTCGACGCCTGATCCAAGGGAGACGATCACACCGTTCTCCACCAGCATCCAACCCGCCTCGTACTCGGTTCCGACGTCGTCGCACGTGACGACCCAGCATCCTGAGTAGAGCTGCTTCATACGGCCAGCGGCACGATTTCGAACCGGTCGCCGTCGACGAGTCCGCGGTCTGTGATCTTGAGGTGTGGGATGACCGAGAGGCCGAGGAACGAGAGCGTGAGGAACGGGGTCGCCCCGCTCCAGCCGAGCCCGCGCGCGGCGTCGTTGCACGCCCGGCTCTGCGCGATCACGTCGGCGAGCGGTGCAGTAGAAAGGAGCCCGGCGATCGGTAGCGGGCACTCCGCGAGTATGCGTCGATCCTCGACCGCCACGATCCCGCCCCCGATCTCGGCGAGCCTCTCGACCGCGAACGCCATGTCCGAATCCGACATTCCGACGACGATGAGGTTGTGGGCGTCGTGCGAGACGGACGATGCGAGAGCGCCTCGCTCGAGCCCCGATCCGGAGACGAAGCCGTGGCCGATACGACCTGTCGCAAGGTGCCGCTCGACGACTGCGATCTTCGCGAGATCGCGAGCTGCGTCTGCGACCGCGAAGCCGTCGGCGACGGCGGGCTCGACTACGACCGAGTTCGTGACCACCTGATCGGGAATCAGCCCGAGTGCCCGGATCGAGTCGCCCCGAGCCGGGATCGAGAAGTCGCTCGGTACGACGCGACGTATGCGCACGCTCTGTCGGACCCAGTCGGGGATCTCGACGGGCGAGCTCTCCCCGATCGGGCGCCCGCTCTTCAGCACGGTCTCGGGCGCGAACGTCACGAGGTCGGGCAGGACGAGCAGGTCAGCCTGATACCCCGGCGCGATGGCGCCATGGTGGTGCAGGCCGTGCCAGAGCGCCGGATTGAGAGACGCCATCACGAGCGCGTCCTCGGGCGCGATGCCCGCCGCCACGGCTTTCCGCACCATCCCGTTGATGTGGCCGTCGTCTGCGATGTCTTCCGGATCGCGGTCGTCCGTGCAGAACGCGATCCTGGACGGTCCGAGCTCCTCGACCAGCGGGAGCAGGTCGAGCAGGTTCCGCGCCATCGAGGCCTCGCGGATCAAGAGCCACATTCCGGCGCGCAGGCGCTCGCGCCCCTCTTCGACCGTCAGCGCCTCGTGATCTGACCCGATGCCCGCGGCGGCGTAGGCCTGCAAGTCCTTGCCGAGAACGCCGGGCGCGTGGCCGTCGACGTGAGCAGCGCCGTCGAGGCCGAGTTTCTCGAGCTCTGCCGGAGAGCCGGCGATGACGCCGGGGTAGTTCATCATCTCCGCCAGTCCCAGGACGCGCCGCCGACGCATCAGGGACTCGAGATCACCAGGTACGAACGGTCGCCGAGGCGATTCGAAGGGCGAAGCGGGCACGCACGACGAGGCCATGAAGAAGACGTCGAGCTGCAGTCCAGCCGAGGCGTCGAGCAGCCAGTGCACTCCGTCTACGCCGAGGACGTTTGCGATCTCGTGCGGGTCGGCGACGACGGCGGTCGTGCCGAGCGGAAGAACCAATCGTGCGAATTCGTCGACCATCAGCTTCACGGTCTCGAAGTGCATGTGCGCGTCGATGAAGCCTGGGACGACGTAGTGTCCCGTCGCATCCAGCGTCTCGTGGCCCTCGTAGCGGCCGACGCCCGCGACGACGCCGTCGACCACCGCGATGTCGGCGTCCAGCCACTCGCGGGTGAACACCGACAAAACGCGACCACCTCGTACGACGAGGTCGGCCGGCTCGTCTCCGCGGGCGACGGCGATACGACGTTGCAGCCCTTCCATCGAGGGGAGCGTAATGCGCGTCGCGCTGCCGTATAGTCGCCGGGTCAGTCGGCAGGCGCGACAGGAGGAGCAGATGAGGAAGAAGTTCGTAGTAGCCGGGCTCGTGCTCGCGCTCGGGGTGACCGCGCTCGCACTCGCGGGCGGCGGGGCCGCGAGATCCGAAAAAGAGCCCTACAAGGTGGCCTTCATCTACCCGGGGCCACATAACGACCAAGGCTGGTCGCAGGCGCATGACAGAGGACGACTTGCCATCGAGAAGGCCCTCGGGGACAAGGTGCAGACGACCTACAAGGAGAACGTCTTCTCGAACGCATCGGTT
>CAVXOS010000003.1:0-247472 GCA_963763465.1 uncultured Gaiellaceae bacterium
CAGCCGTGGTCAGCATCGTTCCCCACTCCGGGGTGGCGGGGTCCTGCGGGCCGAGGCCGAGGAATCCAAGACCGGCGACGTCGATGATCGCCGTCGCCATCGCGAGCGTTCCCGCGACGATCACCGGCGAGATGGAGTTAGGGAGGATGTGGCTCGTGAGGATGATCCTCTTCCGGACGCCGATCGAACGGGCTGCGAGAACGTAGTCGGCCTCGCGCTGACCGAGGATGGTTCCGCGAAGAAGTCGCGCAAAGATAGGCACCGTGGCGACGCCCACCGCGATCATGACCTGTGGCAGACCGGCTCCGAGCATCGCGACGATTCCGATCGCAAGGAGCAAGCTGGGAATCGCGAGCAAGATGTCCATGAGCCGCATCACGACCGAGTCGGCCCAGCCTCCGATGTAGCCGGCAATCGATCCGAGCACCAATCCGATCGAAAGCCCCACGGCTACGGACAGGACGCCGACCACGAGCGAGTACCGAGCGCCGTACATCACGCGCGAGAATTCGTCGCGGCCGAGCTCGTCGAGTCCGAAGAAATGGTCGCGCGACGGCCCCGGGCAGCAACCGTTCGCGAGCGCGAACAGGTTCTGGTCCGTAGGCGAGTGCGGAGCGAGGAGCGGAGCAAAGACCGCGATCAGGATGAAGAAGCTGACGAAGGCGACTCCGGCGATCCCAGCGGGATTGCGTCGGAAGCGCCGAAATGCGTCTCGCCACAGCCCGCCCGTCGGTTGATCGTGCTCGAGCGTGACCTCCTGGATCTGGGCGACGGACATCAGCTCACCCTGATCCGCGGGTCGATGAATGCATACGAGATGTCCACGATGAGGTTGACGATCACGAACACGAGGGCCAAGAACATGATTCCGCTCTGGAGCACCGGGTAGTCGTGGTTGAAGATCGCTTCCTTCATCCACGATCCCATGCCGGGGATGGCGAATACCGTCTCAGTGAGCACCGCCCCGCTCAGCAGGATGCCGAACGACAGACCGATGATCGTCGTCACCGGGAGGAGCGCATTGCGGAATACATGGTGGCGGTCGACCTGTTGCGGCGGCACGCCTTTCGCATGGGCAGTCCGGACGTAGTCCTCGTTTTGGACATCGAGCACGGACGCGCGCGTGACGCGCGAGATGATCGCGAGTGGAATCGATCCGAGCGCGATCGCCGGCAGGATCAGGTGCTGTGTTGCGTCCCATGTCGCCGCCCAGTTCCACGTCACGATCCCGTCGAGAACGTAGAAGCCCGTCGGGTGCTCGGCGTCGATGAGCACGTCCTGACGGCCAACGGTCGGTAACCACCCCAATCTGACCCCGAACGTGTACTTGAGCATGATCGCGAGGAAGAACACCGGTATCGAGATCCCGATGAGCGATAAGAAGAGACTGCCGTGATCGACGGGTGATCGATATCTCTTCGCGGCGTAGAACCCGAGGGGGAGTCCGAAGACCAGCGCGAAGATCATCGCCGCGAGGGCCAACTCGACCGTTGCAGGGAACCGCTCCTTGATCTCGGTCGTCACCGGACGGTGCGACGTGACGCTTGTACCGAGATCGCCCGACGCCGTTGTCTTCAGGTACGCCCAGTACTGGACGTACACGGGTCTGTCGAGCCCGTAGCGATGCTTGAACTCGAGCACGGTGGCGGGTGTGGCGCGCTCGCCAAGGAGCGCATCAGCGGGTGTGCCGGGGAGCGCCCGGACCCAGACGAAGATCAGGATCGAGAGCCCGACCAGAACCGGGATGAGCAGAAGGAGCCGGCGAACGACGAAGCGAAGCATGCTTTGCCGTTCGCCGGTCCTTCCCGCCTGTTATTTGACGACTACCGAAGCAAACTTCTCCAGCTCGACCGGGCTCGTCACGTAACCGCTGACGTTCTTCCTGAGACCCACGGCGACCGTGGTGTGCACGTACGGCACCATCGGCAGGAGCTTCATCACGTCAACGCTGGCCTGCTGGTAGAGCGCCGCGCGCCTGTCGACGTCGGTCTCTTGGTCGGCACGAGTCAGCAGGTTGAACAGCTTCGCGTTGTTGAAGCCGAACTGTGAGTTGAACTGGCCGAAGTGGACGTTGAGGAAGTTGGCCGGGTCGCCGAAGTCCCCTGTCCAGCCGAACAGGAAGATTTCGGCCTGGCCGCCGGTCACGCCCGAGACATAGCCGCCGCGCCACTGCCCCGGGTGCGGCGTGATCTTGAACCCTGACTTCTCGAGGCTCGCTGTGAAGGCCTGGAAGTTTCGCGGCGGGTCAGGCATGTAGCCGCGGGGGCGGTCGGTCGGGTACCAGAACTCCAGTTCGACCGGGAGCTTCTCACCCGCTTCCTGCAGGAGCTGCTTGGCCTTGGCCGGGTTGTAGGTGTACTGCGGCACGCCCTTCTTGGCGTAGCCGGGCAAGAGCTGCGGCAGGAACTGATCGGCCACCTGACCCTGACCGGCGTAGAACGCGCTGACGACCGACTTGCGGTCGAGGCCGTACGCGATCGCCTGCCGGACCTTGAACTTGCTCAGCGGCCCGATCTTCTGGTTCATACCGACGTAGCCGACGTTGAAGGCTGGTCGGTACTGGACCTTGAGGTTCGAGTTGGACTTCACGACTGAAACATCCTGCGGCGTGAGGTTGTTCGCAAAGTCGATCTCACCCGTCTGCAGGGCCTGGACACGCGCAGTTGTGTCCGAGATCGGCCTGAGGATGACAGTCTTCGTCTTGGCCTTCGGGCCCCAGTACTTGTCGTTGCGGACGAGGACGAGCTTGTCGCCGATCTTCCACGACTGGAGCTTGTACGCGCCCGTCCCGATTGGATTCTGCGTGGCAAATGTGCCGCTCGGCCGGAACTGGCCGTCGGCGCCCACGGTCCCCGCGTCCGCGTTGTACTTCTTCAGCGCCGTCGGGCTGGCGATTCCGAAGTTCGCTAGCGCGAGCGCTCCGAGGAACGACGTCGAGCGACGGGAGAGGATGATCCGCACGGTGTACGGCCCGGCTGTCTTGCAGCCGTGATAGAGGGACTTGTCCGGCCCGTTGCCACCGGGTGCGGGTTTCGCGTAGCCGCCGAAGACGGTGTTCCAGTAGTAGCTGATGTCATCGCCCTGGAGCTGCGCCGGGCGGTACCACCAGCGTGTGAAGTTCGCGCAGACGGCGGCCGAGTTGAACGGAGTTCCGTCCGTGAACGTCACGCCCTTGCGCAGCGGGAACGTCCAGACGAGGCCATTCTTCGAGGCCTTCCAGCCCGTTGCGAGCGCCGGCTCGATCTTGAGCGACCCGGCCTTGTTGCGCACGAGGCCCTCGAAGATTTGGAACGTGGTCCGAAGCGACGTTCCGTCCGAGACGAGTGAGGGGTCGAGGAGGACAGGATCGCCCTCCGCCCCGATGACGAATGTGCCTTTGGCCTGAGTTCGGTTGGAGGCCGGGAACGCGGCGGTGGCAGCCATCAGCGACAGCGCCAGCAGCGCGAGTCCGATCTTGGTTCCCTTACGCATATGTTCTCCCTTTCCTGGAGTGCCCTCAGCGGATGAGCGGGCTAAGCATTATGACCACTCGTGAGCTGGAAAGTTGGTCCATTAACGCGAAGGCCCGCCGATGGCGGGCCTTCGCGTTGGATGCGGGCGTGATACCCGCGTGACCGATGTGGGATCAGGCCGCGAGGCCGGCGAGGTCCCGCAGGGCCTCGAGGCGCTTGAGCGCCTGACCCTCGAGCTGACGAACACGCTCGCGCGTGAGGTCGAGCTCGTGGCCGATTGCCTCGAGCGTCCACGGCTCGCCCTCGAACCCGAAGCGGAGCTCGAGGATGCGCCGCTCGCGCTCCGGAAGGGCGTCGAGCGCCCGGCGGATGCTCTGCCGGCGAAGCGACTCCTCGGCCTCGTCGAACGGATCCGCTGCCTCGCGGTCCGCGAACAGGTCACCGAGCTCGCCCTCGTCGTCCGCGCCGACCGTCTGGTTCAGCGAGACCGACGCGTGGGCAGCTCCGAGCGCCTCTTCGACGTGCTGGAGCGGGAGGCCGGTCGCCTCGGCGAGCTCCTCCTTCGTCGCCTCGCGGCCGAGCTCCACCTCGAGCCGGCGGGCGGCGCGAGAGAGCTTCTGCTGACGCTCGACCACGTGCACGGGCACGCGGATCGTCCGCGCGTGGTTCGCGACGGCGCGCTGCACCGACTGGCGAATCCACCAGGTGGCGTACGTCGAGAACTTGAACCCGCGCCGCCAGTCGAACTTCTCGACCGCGCGGTTCAGTCCGAGCGTTCCCTCCTGGATGAGGTCGAGGAACGGGACGCCCAGGCCCCGATAGCCCTTCGCGATCGACACGACCAGGCGGAGGTTCGACTCGATCATCACGCGCTTGGCGACCGGATCACCCCGCTCGATGCGCTTCGCGAGCGCGACTTCCTCGGCGGCTGTGAGCAGCTTGTGCCGACCGACGTCCGCGAGGAAGAGCTGGAGGCTGTCCGCCGCGCCCGAGACAGGACCTGCCTCGTAGCGCTTCTCGGCGACGGCCTCTTCCTTCTCGTCCGCGTCGGGCTGCGTGATCTCGATGTTGTGCGCCTCGAGCTCGCGCTGAAGGAGCTCGGCGTCCTCTTCACCGATGTCGTGCTCCAGCACGAACGCCTCGAGCTCGGGGGCTTCGAGCTGCCCGCCGTGCTCCTCGGCACGCTCGATGAGGGACTTCACGTGCTCCGATTCAAAGAGCTCTATGAGCTGGTTTTGCGTCAACGTTCTGTTTCAGTCCTTTCGAATCTGTTCCCGAATCTCATACACAGTGCGACAAACTTACGAAGTCTATGACGGTTTTTTGGCGATTTCCAGGCTGATCCACGGCGGCGTTCGTGTCACAAGCTCGTAAACGTTCATGCCCTTGAGTGCTATTCCGTCGCTGAAGCCTCAGCGGTTCACGGGCGAACGTCTCGGAGCCCGATCGGCTCACTTCACCTGAGACGCTCTGGCCTCGGGCAAGTTAGATCATTACCGCTCGGACGGACGGTGCAAACCCCTTCTGGGGAGGCTTTACGCGCTCTTAGCGCGTCTTTCGGCGAGCAGCTCGACGGCTCGCTCGAGCGTGATCCCCTCAGGGGTGTCTCCGCGCCGCAAGCTTGCGTTGGTCTCGCCGTCCGTGACATACGGGCCAAAGCGACCATCCTTGACCACGATCGGCTTCCCGCTCGCAGGATCGGGTCCGACCTCCTTGAGCGGCGCCTTCGGCGCGCCTCGGCCCCGACGTTGCTTCGGCTGGGCGAGGAGTGCCTCCGCCTGCTCGACCGTGAGTGTGAGGAGCTGCTCCTCGGACTCGAGCGAGCGCGTCTCGGCTCCTCGCTTGACGAACGGGCCGTAGCGCCCGTTCGCGACGACGATCTCCTCGCCCTCCGTGCCCTCGAGGGTTCGCGGCAGCGTGAGGAGCCGAACAGCCTCGTCGAGCGTGATCGTGTCGAGGGACATCGAGGCGAAGAGCGAGGCCGTTCGTGGCTTGCCGTCTTCGCCTTCGGCGAGGACTTCGGTGACGTACGGGCCGTAACGGCCGTCCTTCGCCGCAACCTGCCGGCCCGTTTCCGGATGCGTGCCGAGCACGCGCTCGGCGCCGGAGGGTTGGGCCAGTACCTCTTCGGCCAGCGCCGGTGTGAGCTCGTCGGGCGCGAGGTCGTCGGGAAGGCTCGCCCGTTGCTCGCCTCGCTCGAGGTATGGCCCATAGCGCCCTACCCGCACGACGATGTCGGATCCTGGTATCGCGATCGAGTTGACGTCGCGGGCGTCGATGCCCTGAAGATGATCGGTCACGAGTGCATGGAGACCGGTGTCGCCGTCGCCGAAGTAGAAGCGGCGAAGCCAGGCGACCCGCTCCTCGTCTCCGGCTGCGATCCGGTCGAGATCGTCCTCGAGCCTTGCGGTGAAGTCGTAGTCGACCAGCTGGTCGAAGTGCCTTCGAGAAGCTGCGTCACCGAGAAGGCAACGAACGTCGGCACGAGCGCGGTGCCCTTCTTGTAGACGTAGCCGCGGTCGAGGATGGTTCCCATGATCGAGGCGTACGTCGACGGTCGGCCGATACCGCGCTCCTCGAGCGCCCGTACGAGGCTCGCTTCCGTGTAGCGCGCGGGCGGGCTCGTCTCGTGGCCCTGCGGCTCGAGCGTCGAAGCCTGGAGGGTCTGCGCCGACCGTCAGCGCCGGCAGCCGGCGTTCCTCGTCCTCGTCCGTCGGCTCGTCGCGGCCCGATTCGTACGCCTTCAAGAAGCCGGGAAACGTGATGACCGTTCCACTCGCCCGGAAGGTCGCGGCGCGGTCGTCGGTCGTCGTGGCAGCAAGCTCGATCGAAACGGTCTGACCGCTCGCGTCCTTCATCTGGGAAGCGACCGTCCGCTTGAAGATGAGGTCGTAGAGGGCGTGCTCGTCACGAGAGAGCTCGCCGCGGAGCTCGTCCGGCGTCCGGAAGACGTCGCCGGCGGGCCGGATCGCCTCGTGCGCTTCCTGCGCATTGGCGACCGCCCGCTCGTACCGTCGCGGCTCGGCGGGCACGGTCTCCGGCCCGTAGACGCGTGCTGCATGCGCGCGCGCCGCAGTGAGCGCGGAGTCGGACAGCGTCACCGAGTCGGTTCGCATGTACGTGATGTGGCCGTTCTCGTAGAGGCGCTGGGCGACGCGCATCGTCGTCTGCGACGAGAACCGCAGCTTGCGGCTTGCCTCCTGTTGCAGCGTGGACGTGCGGAACGGCGCCGCGGGTCGCCGCGTGTAGGGCTTCTCGTCGACCTTCTCGACGGTGAACGGCCGTCCGGCGAGTGCGTCGGCCAGCGATCTCGCGCCGTCCTCGTCGAGCACCAGGACGGCGGCTGACGTCGGTGCTCCCGTCTCGCCGAAGTCGCGGCCCTGAGCGATCCGCTTCCCGTCCAGGCTCGAGAGACGGGCCTCGAAGGTGCCCGGCTCGAAGGTGCCGAGGATGTCCCAGTAGGCAGCCGCGACGAAGCGCATCCGCTCTCGTTCGCGGTCGACGACGAGGCGCGTGGCGACCGACTGCACGCGGCCCGCCGACAGCTTCGGCATGACCTTCTTCCAGAGCACGGGCGAGACCTCGTACCCGTAGAGGCGGTCGAGGATCCGCCGCGTCTCCTGCGCGTCGACGAGCCGGTCGTCGATCTCGCGCGTCTCCGACACGGCGCGCGTGATCGCGTCCTTCGTGATCTCGTGGAAGACCATGCGCTTGACCGGCACCTTCGGCTTCAGGACCTGCACGAGATGCCAGGCGATCGCCTCGCCTTCACGGTCCTCGTCCGTCGCCAGCAGGAGCTCGTCGGCCTCCGCAAGGCGCTTCTTCAGGTCGGCGATGATCTTCTTCTTGCCGGGGTCGACGACGTAGTAGGGCTCGAAGCCGTCGTCGACGTCGACACCGAGCGCTCCGAACCGCTTGCGCTGGGCCTCGGGGACGTCCTTCGCACGATCCGGAAGGTCACGGACGTGTCCGACGCTCGACCCGACCGCATATCCGCTCCCGAGGTAACCCTCGATCGTCCGCGCCTTGGCGGGTGACTCGACGATGACGAGACTCGTGCCCATGGGCGCAACACGTTAGCGCCGCGGTCGACGGTCGCAAGGACGCGATACTGCCCGCGTGGCTGTGGCGCCCCGTCCGAGCTGGCTCTACCTTCTCGTCGGCGGCGCCAGCTGGCCACTGGCCGAACAGCTGGAACGGAGCCTTGCGTGAGGCCGCTCCTCGTCATCGACGGCGACTCGTTCGCCCATCGCGCCTATCACGCGCTCCCGAAGTCGATGCGCCGCCAGGACGGCGGGCCGGCGAACGCGCTCATCGGGTTCTCCGACATGCTCATGCGGCTGTGGCGCGACGAACGGCCGCGCACGGTTCTCGTCGCGTGGGACACGCTCGACGTCCCGACGTACCGGCACGAGGCGCTCGACGCCTATCAGAGCGGACGGGTGTTCGACGACGAGCTGCTCGAGCAGCTCGATCTTCTTCCCGCGCTCGTCGCAGCGACGGGTTTCGCGTGGGCGAAGGCCGCTGGGTACGAGGCGGACGACTTCCTCGCCGCGGCCGCGACGCAAGAGGAAGCCTCCGGCGGCGAGGCGCTCGTTGCGACGTCCGACCGGGATGCGTTCCAGCTCGTCACGGAGCGCGTGACCGTTCTCCAGCCCGCTCGAGGCGGGCCGGCGCGGATCGGTCCGGCGCAGGTACGGGAGCGCTACGGCGTGGATCCGGCCCAGGTTCCGGACTTCATCGCGCTCCGCGGCGATCCGTCGGACAAGATCCCCGGCGCGCGCGGGATCGGTGAGAAGCGCGGCGCGGAGCTCCTCGGTCAGTTCGGCTCGCTCGACGCCATGCTCGACGCGGGTCGCTTCACGACCGAGGCGGAAGCGCTTCGTCTCTACCGCAGGATCGCGACCATGGATCGCGAGGCGCCGCTGCCGCCGCTTCCGGACGTCACGCCGGACTGGGTGAGCGCAGCCGCTCACGCGACGGAGCTCGGCGTGCCAGGCATCGCGCGCAGGTTCGAGGAGGCCGTGACGTGGACGTGATCAGCCATCCGTCGTTCGCGACCTTGCACGCGCCCGAGTCCAGGGGCAACGACGAGCGTCCCGGAGCGCCTCCGCTCGCTGCACGACCGCTTTCCGGGGTACCTGGTCGGCGAGCCTGCGCCGAGGAGCCGGATCGAGCTCGTGCACTCCTCGGGCTACGTCGACTCCGTCGAGGCGGTCTCGAGCGAGGTCTGGCTCGATCCGGACACGTACGCCACCGCGACGACCTGCGAGGCCGCGTGCCTCGCCGCCGGGTGCGCGATCGAGGCGGTCTCTCGCGGCGGCTTCGCGCTGGTTCGTCCGCCTGGGCACCACGCGCTCGAGTCGGCGGCGATGGGCTTCTGCATCTTCGGGAACGTCGCCATCGCGGCGCGGTTCGCGCAGCTCGAGCTCGGGATGGAGCGAGTCGCGGTCGTCGACTTCGACGTCCACCACGGAAACGGCACCGAGGCGCTGTTCGCGCACGACCCGTCGGTGCTCACGGTCTCACTTCATCAGTGGCCGTTCTGGCCGGGCACGGGCGGGCCGGCGTCGAGCATCGAACGGGATCGTGAACGTCCCGCTCCCTGCCGGCTCCGGCGACGAGGTCTACGGCAACGCGTTCGACGCGGTGGTCGAGCCCGCGGTTCGGGCGTTCGAGCCCGACCTCGTCATCGTCGCGGCAGGGTTCGACGCGCATCGAGACGATCCGCTCGGGGAGATGGAGATGAGCGCCGAAGGCTTCCGCGATCTCGCTCGGCGCTCGGCCGGGCTTGCGCCGCGGGTCGCCGCCGTGCTCGAGGGCGGCTACAACCTCGACACGCTGCCGGATCTGGTCGCCGCCGCCCTCGCGGGATTCGAGAGCGCCTCCTAGGCGGCGCGCGCGGACTCGAGACGCTCGAGCGCTTCCCGGCGAGACGACACCCCGAGCTTCTTCAGGAGGCTCTTGACGTGCGAGCGCACGGTGTGCTCGGAGATGAAGAGCCGCTGCGCGATCTCGTCCGTCCCGAGGTGCTCGTCGAGGAGGAGCAACACCTCGACCTCACGCGCCGAGAGCACGCGCGTGACCTCCTCGGGCACGCCGCTGAGTCGTCCGCCTTCGCGCACCCGGTCGAGCAGCCGTCGCGCGACACCACCGGACAGCGCCGCATCGCCTCGCGCGACACCGCGGAGGAATGCCGCGATCTGCTCGGGAGGCTCGGTCTTGAGGAGGTAGCCGGAGGCGCCGCCGCGGATCGCCGCGAGGAGGTTCTCCTCCGCGTCGGATGCGGTCAGGACCACGATCTCGGACGACGGGGCCTGCTCGCGGATGTGAGGGAGCGCCGTGAGGCCGTCCATCCCCGGCATCGTCAGGTCGAGCAGGACGATGTCCGGCTGCAGCTCGATAGCCGCAGTGATCGCGGCCGAGCCGTCCTCGGCCTCGCCGACGACGTCGAACCCCTGCTGCGTGAGAAGCGCCGAGAGGGCGTCGCGCGTCAGCGGGTGATCGTCCACGATGAGGACGCGATCGGCCACCTCTCGCTTATCGGCACGAGAAGCGCTGCCGACAAGTGACGTGTGGACCACGCGCGGTCCCAGACGTATCGGTCGTGGCTCCTCGGCGAGATCGTGCTCGTGTGCCTGCTCGCCTCCGGGACGGCGCTCTTCGCGGCGAGCGATTCGCTGAAATCCGCGTACGAGCTCCATGACGCACGGCTCGCGTTCGACACCGCGGTAGCCGTCGTCGCGACGTTCGTCTGCGTCCTCACGAGCGTTCGCTTTCTCGTCGAGGGGCGCACGCTGGACCTCCTGCTCGCAGCAGGTTTCTGGAGCATCGCCATCGGAACGGTTGCGTTCGGCCTCATACCGGTCTTCGGTGGAGGCTCCCTCGCCCCGACCGCTGCATGGCAGCTGGTGGGCGCGCGCCTGCTCGGAGCCGGCCTCATCGCGATCGCCCCGTACGCGGACGGGCGAATGGCCGCGCGTCGTCGTTCCCTCGTCTCGGTGGGAGTCGGCGTCGTCGTCGTGCTGGCCGTGGCAGCAGGCGCGGTGAACGTCTCGGTCACTCGCGCCTCGCTCACCGCCGACGTGGTCGAGGGCACGTACGTTCGCCTCGCCGCGGCGCTGCTCACGAGTCTCTGGCTGGTCGCTCTCGTCGGCTTCGGGCTCCGCTACCGGCGGTACGGACGGGATCTCGACAGCTGGATGTGCCTCGCGGCGACGCTCGCCGTCTTCGCGGATCTGCACCTCGTGCTCACGCCGGTCGTCTCGAGCGATCTGGTACTGCAGGGCGATTTTCTGCGCGTGGTCGCGTACGGCGTCTTGCTCGTCGGCGTGTGGAAGGCGATCAGCGAGGCCGAGTTCGGTCGCGCGGTGGCGGACGAGCGCGCCCGCGTGGCGCGTGACATCCACGACGGCCTCGCTCAGTATCTCTTCGCGATCTCGACGCAGGTGAGCATGCTCGAGGAGGGCGCCACGCTCGAAGAGGTCTTGCCGCGTCTGAAGCGTGCCGCCACGGCCGCGCAGCAGGAAGCACGGTTTGCCGTCCTCGCGCTCTCCTCGGCCGGCGGCTCGGCGCGGTTCGACTCGGCGCTGCGCCGGTACGTCGAGGTGCTGACCGCGGAGGGCGGCCCCGACGTCGAGCTCGACGTCGACCCGCAGGTCAGGCTCGCCCCGGACGAGCAGATCGAGGTGTTCAGGATCGTGCAGGAAGGGCTCGGAAACGCCAGCCGCCACGCGGGTGCGAGCCACGTCGACGTCTCGATCTCCCAGCACAACGGTCGACGCACCGTGACGGTGGCGGACGACGGCGTCGGCTTCGACGAGATGGCCGTACTCGCGGGGCAGGGCATGACGAACATGCGCTCGCGGGCCGAGGCGATCGACGGCGCGCTCACGCTTCGCTCGAGCCCCGGGCGCGGAACGGCGATCGAGGTCGTGCTGCGTCCTGCGTGAGAACGTGCGCTGATCGCGCGACCAGCTGTGCTCAGGCCGGGGCGAGTGGCAGCGAGACGCCGATCATCGAGTCGCGCGTGACGAGAGCTGCGAGCGCGTCCTCGTCGAGCGACTCCGTCCTCGCGGGACGGCGCGGCACGACGAGGTACCGAATGTCGGCCGTGGAGTCGACGACGTGGACGGCGACGCCGTCGTCGAGCGTGACGCCGAACTCGCGCAGCACGCCACGGGGATCCGAGACCGCACGCGACCGGTAGGGCAGGCTCTTGTACCAGTCGGGCGGCGGGCCGAGCAGCGCCTTCGGGTAGCACGAGCAGAGCGTGCAGACGACCATGTGGTGCACGTCCTCGGTGTTCTCCAGCGCGACGACCTGTGGGGCCTCGCCCGGGTCGAGCCCGAGCTCGAGTGCGGCAACGCGCGCGTCCGCGAGCAGGCGTTCCTTGAAGCTCTCGTCGATCCAGGCGCGTGCGACGAGTCGAGCTCCGTGCGCCGGCGTTCGCGAGACGAGCCAGTCGATCCGCGCACGCACCTCCTCGCGCGTGATCACGCCCTTCTCGACGAGCACTCGCTCCAACGCGCGCACGCGCGCCGCGGTGGGCGGCTCGCCGTCGCGACCGATCGGGTCGTGCGCGTGGTCGTGACGGTGCTCGTGGTCGGTCACGACCCGACTCCAGCCAGTGCTCGAAGACGTCTGCGTAAACGCGATCCGAGTCGTTGCTGTCCGAGGGGAAGACTTCGCTGCGCTCGAACTCGACAAGATAGAGACGGACAGGTGGCTGTCCGTCTCCGCCGTACGCGCGCGTCTCCGGGTTCGTGAACGTCGAGTGCACCGCCGCAACCGTGCCGTACTTGCCTTTGAGATAGGCGGGTGTTCGGTGGTGGCCGACGTGCTGGCGCTCGGCAACACGCACGTTGTCGCCGCCGCGGTACGTCATTCCTCGATCCTCGCGTCGAGCTCTCGCGCCGCCAGAATGCCCTGCTCCCCGAGAATCATCTCGGTGGCGTAGAGCCAACGCTCGTAGTACAACGCAGCCTCGTACTGCGCGCGCGGCATGCTCTCGATGCCACGGCGCATCTCGTCGACGTTCATTACGCCGCGCCGCGCGAGGACACTCACGATCGAGTCCATGAGGATCTCCCAATCCGCGAGCTCGTGTTCGGTCCGATCGATCGGCGTTGTATCCGGCCAGCCTCCGCGATCGTGCGCCGCGCGCCCCATGCCGCGATCGTAACGCCCGTACATCTGCAGTCGTAATATTCCGATATCGGTATATGATTACGCGATGGCACGCGCAGCGACGACGGCTGATGCATTCAACGCGGTGGCCGAGCCCCGGCGACGCCAGATCCTGGACGTCCTCGCCGATGGCGAGTGTCCGGTGAACGACCTCGTTGCGCAACTGGGGCTGGCTCAGCCTCAGGTCTCGAAGCACTTGCGGGTGCTCCGAGAAGTCGGAGCCGTCGACGTACGCGAGAGCGGGCGACAGCGCCTCTACCGGCTGAACGGCAACGCGCTGAAGCCGATCCACGACTGGGTGAAGGAGTACGAGCGCACCTGGTCCGAGCGTTTCGACCAGTTGGACGTCGTGTTGGAAGACCTCAAGAAGAAGGAGGAAGACGATGGCAATGACGACTAGCGGGACGGCGAGTGTTTCGCTCCCCACGGACACGCAGATCCTCATCACGCGTGAGTTCGCCGCGCCGAAGCACCTCGTCTACAAGGCGTGGACGACGCCCGAACTGGCGAAGCGCTGGTGGCATGCGAATCGCGGGGAGATGACGGTCTGCGAGATCGACCTTCGTATCGGGGGCGCGTGGCGCTACGTGATGGTGACGCCGGACGGGCTCGAGGTCGCGTTCCACGGGGAGTACCGCGAGATCGTTCCGGACGAGCGGCTCGTCTCGACTGAGGTCTACGAAGGCATCCCGGACGCGGAGGAGCACGCCGCGCTCGACACCCTCACGCTCACCGAAATGGGAGGGCGAACGACCCTCACGATCCTCGTCGAGCACCCGACGAGAGAAGGGCGCGACATGCACATCAACTCGGGCATGGAGGACGGCATGCAAGACGCGATGGATCTTCTGGAGCGGGTCGCTGTCTCGCTCGGCTGAATCGGCTCACAGGTTGATTGGAGAAGCCCCGCTTTCGCGGGGCTTCTCTGTAGCAGGCCTGTAAGCCGGATTCTGTCGAGGGTGACCATCTCTCTGTGCGGTGTACCCGGCTCCTCGGCGGGCCGCGTCAACGGAGCCTGCTTCACCTTGCACCGGACGGGGTTTGGCTAGCCGGCCATGTCGCCACGACCGCTGGTGGGCTCTTACCCCACCGTTTCACCCTTACCGACCTCGGTTACCCGAGGCAGGCGGTCTCCTTTCTGTTCCACTTTCCGTCGGCTTTCGCCGCCTGGATATGCCCCGGGGGACAACCCAGCGTCCTGCCCTGTGGTGTCCGGACTTTCCTCGAGCTCCCCGAAAGGAGCCCGCGGTCACCCGGCCTGCACGACGGATGGTAACGGGATCTCGGCGATCCGCTCCTCGCTCTCGGCCAGGATCGTGCGGCACTCCGGGCAGGCAAGCGCGCCCCGGACATGCAGGACGAATTCTCCGCAGACGAGACATTCGAGGCTCGCGCCGCGGATCAATGCGGCCAGCTGTTGGTCGAGCGTTCTGCTGAGCGATTCCACGGTCATTCTGTACCCCCTACGCGAGAGTCCTGAACACGCCCGTCACCTTCCCGAGGATCTCGACGTGCTGCGGGTAGATCGGCTCGAGCGCTGCATTCTCGGGCTGGAGGCGGATCCGGCCGTCGTGCTCCCGATGAAACGTCTTCACGGTTGCCTCGTCCGCTGATTCGTCGTCTCCGACGAGGGCTACGACGATCTCGCCGGCCCGCGCATCCGTCTGCTTGCGGACGACGACGATGTCGCCGTCGAGAATCCCGGCCTCGATCATCGAGTCGCCCTTCACCCGCAGGAGGAAGTCGGCGTCGCGGCCGAGTGGCTCCGGGACGGCGATCTGATCCTCGACCGACTCCTCTGCGAGCAGCGGACTGCCGGCGGCGATGCTTCCGACGAGCGGCAGCGTGGGAGTCGACATCGGTCGGACGTTGTTCGGAGCGTCCTGACGCTTACGCCCTACGAGCTCGATTGCTCGCGGCTTCGTCGGATCGCGCTTCAGCAGACCCGCGCGCTCGAGATTCGCAAGATGCGCGTGCACGGTCGAAGGGGACGCGAGTCCGACTGCATCTCCGATCTCCCGAACCGTTGGTGGATAACCGTGCGCGTCCACGTACTCGGCGAGGAACTGCCAGATCTCCTGTTGTCGTGCCGTCAGCATCGGATCTCCAGTGTCGTGGGACGAACGTATGTTCGTCGTAGGAGGGTAGACCCCTCCTCGGACGACGTCAAGTCGTCGGGCGACGGGCTACGAACGCCGCTTGCTCGAGCTCGTAAGGGTTCTCGACGGTCGTGTCGACGAGCTCGAGCCCAGCCTCTTCGACGAGCCTTTCCCACGTCGCGCGCGGGAACAGACCCAGCGTGTGGCGGTCGTGCACGACGCGGAGCTCCTCGCCCGGGCCGCGAGCGATGATCAGGTAGTCGACGTCGTACGTCGAGCCGGTCGTGGGGTGGATCCACTCGAGATAGCGCAGGCTGCGCCCGTCTTCGCCGTCGTGCCCGCCCTTGTCGGTTCGCGGTTTGAAGATTTCCGTGGTCGCGTCGGGTGTGAGGATCACGACGCCCCCAGGTCGAACGTGCATCGCAGCAGTCTCGATCGCGGCACTCAGGTCGTCCTCGGTCGTTAGGTAGCCGATCGCGTCGTGGATGAAGACCACGTCGAAGGTGCGACCGAGGCGGAGCGTCCGCATGTCCCCTTCGAGATGCTCGCACTCGGGATTGAGCGTTCGGCTCAGCGCGAGCATGTCGGGCGAGATGTCCGTGAGCGTGCATTTGAAACGCACCTTCAAGTGCGATGCGTTGTTACCCCCGCCCGACCCGAGCTCCAAGAGCGTCCGGGCCTCACCGATCGCATCCTCATCGACGACGCGGGTGACGAACGCGGCTTCGTCCCAGTAGTCGGAAGGGTGCGTCAGGAGGTGGAACCATGGCGCGAGGTCCGAGTACATGTGCATGCGGCGAGAATGCACGAAGGCGGCCGCGGCCGCCTTCGGATCACATGCGCTGGAGAGGACTTGAACCTCCACGGCCTAAGTGGCCACTAGGCCCTCAACCTAGCGCGTCTACCAATTCCGCCACCAGCGCGCGCGACCGATTCTAGAGAAGGTGGAACAGGAGGATCGTGTTGATCCCGAACAGGGTCGCGACGGCGACGGTGAGGCGCGTGAGGTTTCTCTCCACGACGTGCGTCCCACCCTGCGAGTGCGGCGTGAAGCCGAGCCCGCCCATTCCGGCTTCGCGACCGGAGTGCATCAGCACGAGAGTGACCGAGCCGGCTGCGAGCAGGACCTGGAGCACAGCAGACATCTGAAGCCACGGCATGGGCGCAGAAGGGTAGCACCGGAGCTACGCTCCTTCGGTGGCCGACGACGCGCGTGAGCGCATCCAGAAGCTGCTCGTCACGGGCGACAACCGGCTCAAGCAGGGCGTCGCTCCCGAGAAGGTGCGCGTGACCTACGAGGAGGCTCTGGACGTCGCGCGGGGGGCCGGTCTGGAGGACGTGATCGGGCCGCTCGTCGAGGTCAGGCTCGCCGATCTCGAACGGCTTGCAGGAGGATCTCCTCCACCCGCCGCGCCTGCAGCTTGACGTCGTGGTCGCGGGCCGCGTCCCGCCCTGCGAGGTTCGGACGCGGGAGCGCCGCAGCTCGGGAGAGGCCCGACACGAGGTCGTCGTCGTCGAGGGGATCGACGAGGACGCCGGACTCCGGCGTCACGAACTCCGGCGGACCGCCGATGCTCGTGGCGACGACGGAGCGCGCCGAGGCCATGGCCTCGAGCGTCGCGAGCCCGAATGGCTCCTAGATGCTCGGCTGACAGAGGACGTCGCAGGCCGCGATCCACGCAGGCACCGCATCGTGGCCGATGCGTCCCACCAGCCGGACTCCCGGGCCGTCCTTCGAGTGCCGCCCGGAGCGGGCCGTCACCGACGAACGCGAGTGAGCCTTCACCATGCTGCTCGAACGCGCGTGCGAGGCGCAGGACGTTCTTGCGCTCCGACAGGCTCCCCAGGCAGAGGAACGCCGTACCGTCGGCCACCCAGCCGACCTCCGCCCGCGCAGCCTCCGCGTCTCGCGGCGCGAAACGCACGAGGTCGACGCCGCAGTTCACGACCTCGGTCTTGCCGTCAGCCTCCGGCACCGCGGCGTACAGCCGCTCCCGTAGCCACTCCGAGACCGCGATGACCGCGGCGGCTCGGCGCACGACACGGCGTGTCGCTGCGCGCGCTCCGGGGATCGACCCGATGTTCGCGACGTCCTGCCCGTGCGCGGTGACGACCAACGGCGCACGCGTGGCGAGCGCTGCCGCGAGGCCGGCCGGGACGAGGAAGTGCGCGTAGACGACGTCGGGATGGAATGTGCGCGCCGCGCGCCTGGCATCGCGAAACAGGGCGACGTGACGGCCTCTTCCACCACGGCGCGAGTCGACGACCGCGCGTTCGATCTCGTGGCCGAGCGCGACGAGCTCCGCCTCGAGGTTCGCGACGAAGACGCCGAGGTCGGGGTCGTCCGGGCCGGGGTACATCTGTGAGACGAGAAGAATCCGCATGTCGTGCGGCAATCGTGACGCGAGCGAAGTAGCCGGGCTACCCGCGCGTGACCTGCAGGATGCCGAGGCACATCTCGTCGGTCGTCCCCTCGCCCCAGAGGATGTAGCGCGGCGTCTTCGGCACGCCGTGCCCGCCGTGCACTCGCTTGCGCACGTCGTGGCGGCACGTGACCCGTACGACGTCGCCGGGCCGAGCGTCGACCGGATCGGCCAGCGTGTACGCGTTCTGCCAGTGGAAGTCCCAGCGCGGGATGTCGAGGAGCACCTTCGCTTGCGGCGTCCCCGGATTCAGCTCGAGCTTGATGGACGCGCCGAGCAGATGCATGTGACCTGCCGCGATGTAGATCGTCGTCGGCGTCGTGATGCGACGGTCGCACGTCGAGACGGCGCTCGCGACCGGGGTGGCGGCATTCCCGCGGCAGAGGATGAGGAGACCGGCCGGCGTGAACGCGGCGCTCGTCCCGTACTTCCTCGCGAGGTCGAAGAGAGCCTCGTTCCGGTCGCAGAGCTTGCCTCGCTCGCCCTTCGCACACGCGAGCTCGACCGGGCCCGGCAGGAGCACGGTCTGCAGCGGCGTGAGCCTCGCCGACGCGGGCGCGACGGTGAGGAGCGCACGCGAGCGATCCGGGGCGCGTCCGTTGAGCAGGTTGTAGTGCACCTGCATCACGATCCTGCTTCCCGCCGGAAGCGTGACTCCGGTGCCCTCGGGGAGGCGGTTCCCGCCCCAGCCCGGCGCCCACGCGGCGACCCAGTTCGCGTTGTTCAGCGAGTCGGCGATCCCCGCGCCGTCCCCCGCCGGAAGCCCTGTCCCACCGAAGCACGACCAGCCCGGGCCTGCGTCACCGCCGTCGAGCTGCTTGGCATCCGGGACCTGCGCGGCACCGACCTTGAAGAGGATCACGTGGTGCACGATCTTCGGCTGGCCGGGCACGATCCGCGCGGAGGTCACGAACGAGTCGGCCGCCTGCCCGGGGTCGAGGAGGAAGCAGCGGTAGTCGTCGGTGATCCCCTTGGGCGCGGACGGCGTGTACGTCCCCTGCATCTTCAGGTCGAGCAGCGCCTCACCCTGACGCACGTCCGGGCCTTTTTGCGCCGTCGGCTTGCGGGCAGGGCCGTCGATCTTCCCGCCGGCACGCGCCCATGCGACGATCGACGCGCGCTGCTGCGCGCTCAGGATCCTGCTGCTCTGCCCGACGTACTCCGGCGAGCGCTTCCCCGGAGGCCACGGCGGCATGAGGCTCGCCTGCACGGCTGCCGCGATGGCGGCAGAGCTCGACGAGATCTGCCGCGCGGTGACGAGCGGGAACGGGGCGATGCCGCCCGGCCGATGGCAGCCGGCGCACTTCTCCGCGACGACCGGCGCGACGTCTTTCGCGAAGCTCGGCCGCGCATTGGTGCTGGCTCCCTCGGCGTCTCCGCGTGCGAGCGCGAGTGCCGCGAGGGGCGCCGCGAGCGCGACCAGGGCCACGGCTGCCAGGGCTATCCGGGTGCCGCTACGCATGCTGCGCGTCATGTGTACCCCAAAGCTCGCGGAGGACGCCACAGATCTCGCCGACCGTGCACCGTGCGCGGAGCGCCTCGCGCATGGGCGGCAGGAGATTCGTGTCGGTCTCGGCGGCGATCCGGACCTCCGCCAGCGAACGCCCCGCAGCGTCGTCGTCACGGTCGGCTCGAACGCGCGCCGTGCGCTCGCACTGGCGACGCTCGATCGCCGGATCGACCTGCAGGAGCTCCACCTCCGCGCCCGTGTCCTCCGCGAAGGCGTTCACGCCGACGACGATGCGCTCACCGGACTCCACCTCGGTCTGGAAGCGGAACGCCGACGCTTCGATCTCGGCCTGCACGAAGCCCTGCTCGATCGCCGCGACCGCGCCACCGAGCGCGTCGATTCGTGCGATGAGCTCCGCGGCCCGCTCGGCAAGCTCATCGGTCAGCGCCTCCACGAAGTACGAGCCGCCGAGCGGGTCGGCGGTGTCGGTGGTGCCGGCCTCGACGGCGAGGATCTGCTGCGTGCGCAGCGCGATGGTGGCCGCGTGCTCGGTCGGAAGCGCGAGCGCCTCGTCGAACGAGTTGGTGTGCAGTGACTGCGCGCCGCCGCTGATCGCGGACAGCGCCTGGACCGCCACGCGCACGATGTTGTTCTCCGGCTGCTGCGCCGTGAGCGTCGAGCCGCCGGTCTGTGCGTGGAAACGCAGCGCCAGCGCGCGCGGGTTGGTTGCGCCGAAGCGGTCGCGCATGATCCCGGCCCACAGGCGGCGCGCCGCGCGGAACTTCGCGACCTCCTGGAAGAAGTGGTTGTGTGCGTTGAAGAAGAACGAGAGGCGCTCGCCGAAGTCGTCGGGGGAGAGGCCGGCGCTGACCGCGGCCTCGCAGTAGGCGATCCCGTTGGCGAGCGTGAACCCGAGCTCCTGTGCGGCGCTCGCTCCCGCTTCACGGATGTGGTACCCCGAGATCGAGATGGTGTTGAACGCCGGCAGCCGCTCCGCGCAATAGGCGAAGAGGTCGGTCGCGAGCCGCATGGACGGGCGCGGCGGGAAGATGTAGTTGCCCCGCGCGACGTACTCCTTCAGGACGTCGTTCTGCACCGTGCCATGCAGCTTCTCGCCCGGAACGCCCTGCGCCTCGGCGACCAGCTCGTAGAGGAGGAGCAGGATCGCCGCCGGAGCGTTGATCGTCATCGAGGTCGAGACGCGATCGAGCGGGATCCCTTCGAGCAGCACCTCCATGTCGGCGAGCGAGTCGATCGCGACGCCGGTTCTCCCGACCTCGCCCGCGGCGAGCGGGTCGTCCGAGTCGTAGCCGAGCTGGGTCGGCAGGTCGAAGGCGACCGACAGGCCCGTCTGGCCGCGCCCGAGCAGGTAGCGAAACCGCGCGTTCGTGTCCTCGGCGGAGCCGAAGCCGGCGTACTGGCGAATCGTCCACGGCCGTCCGCGGTACATCGTCTCGTACGGCCCGCGCGTGTACGGGAACGTGCCTGGCGGCTCGAGCGCGTCGCCGGTGACATCGGCCGCCGTGTAGACCGGCCTGACCTCGATGCCGGAGTCCGTCAGCCGGCGGTCGTCGCTGGGGGCCATGGCGCGCATCGTACGTTCGGTCCGGGCAACCTCAGCTTCCGTCGCGGATCGAAGCTCAGACCACACCTCCCGCGCGCTCGATCCCGTCGAGGGCGATTCGGCGACCCGTGTCGATGTGCTCGCGAATCGCGCGCTCGGCCGCGCCGAGCTCGCCGGTGGCGAACGCGTCCACCATGTGGCGATGCTCGGTGACGAGGTTCGCGTGACCCTCGACGCGACCCCCGCGGATCACCTGCATCATGAGGTTCACCGACAGCTCCCGGTAGAAGCGCGAGAGCAGCGCGTTTCCGGCGAGATCGATCTGGTGCTCGTGGAAGGCCGCGTTGGCCGCGTCCCACTCCTCGTGGGAGATCGCGGCGTTGGTTCTCTCGAGGAGGTCGGCGAAGCGCGCCAGCTGCGCAGGATCGAGCCTCCCGACGGTGCGCTCGGCGGCGAGGAGCTCGAGTGCGAGCCGCACGTCGTAGCCCTCGGCCACCGCGCGCGCCGTCACCGGGGCGACGAAGTAGCCGCGTCGCGGTTGCACGGTGAGCAGGCCCTCCGCGACGAGCCGGGTGAGCGCGTGATGGACCGGGCTACGTGAGACCCCCAGCTCGGCGGCGAGCACGTGGAGGCTGAGCTTTCGCCCGGCCGGCTCCTGCCGTGTCAGCACGCGCGTCCGGAGCTCGTCGTAGACGCGCTCGTTGAGGTTCGCGGCGGTGAGCGTCTCCGACATCGTGCGGGACCTAACACGCCACGGGGCTCGAGGCAACCGACGGCTACGCTCCGAGCAGTGAACGTGAAGGTCAGGCTGTTTGCCGCGCTGCGCGAGCAAGCGGGCTCGGGAGCGCTCGAGATCGAGCTCGCGGACGGCGCAACGGTGTCCGACGTATGGCCGCGGCTCGGTCTCGGCGACGAGCCGTCAGGGCTTCTCTACGCCCGCAATCGCGCCTACGTCGACCGCACCGAGTCGCTCGGCGAGGGCGACGAGGTCGCGCTCATCCCACCGGTGTCGGGCGGTGCGTTCCGGCTCTCCGCGGATCCGCTCTCGGTCGACGCGGCAGTGGCCGACGTGCGAGACGACTCGGCCGGTGCGATCGCGACCTTCATCGGGACGACGCGGGCGCGCTCGCGCGGTCGGGACGTCGTGCATCTCGAGTACGAGGCCTACGAGGGCATGGCCGAGCAGGTCATGGCGGACCTCGCGGCGCAGCTCAGCGCTCGGCACGAGCTGTGCAAGGTCGCCATCCACCATCGCGTCGGACGCGTCGAGATCGGCGAGACGAGCGTCGTCATCGCAGTCTCGGCTCCGCACCGAGCGGCCGCGCTCGCGGCGTGCAAGGACGCCATCGACGAGCTGAAGGTGTCGGTGCCGCTCTGGAAGAAGGAGACGTACGTGGGTGGTGAGGAGTGGATCGGCCAGGGGTCGTAGACCCGTACGAGCCGGTCGACGCTCCGGACGCGCCGAGCTTCCCGGATCCCGCTGCCTCGATCGACGGCGAGCGCGGCTACGAGCCGATCACGCCGCGGTCGGGGCTGCGTGACCTCTTTCGCAGGCTCACCGCGCCCTTGGTCGCGTTCGGCCTTCTCGTCCTCAAGTTCGGAGGACTCCTGCTCAAGTTCAAGGTGGTCACGACCGGAGCCTCGATGCTCGTCTCGATCGCCGCGTACGCGTGGATCTGGGGCCTGCCGTTCGCGATCGGGTTCGTGATCCTGATCTTCGTCCACGAGCTCGGGCATGTGCTCGAGCTCCGCCGGCAGGGTGTGCCCGCGAGCGCGCCGCTGTTCATCCCGTTCCTGGGTGCGGTGATCGGAATGCGAGAGCTGCCCGACGATGCCTGGAAGGAGGCGAAGGTCGCTCTCGCCGGACCGATTCTCGGCTCCGTCGGCGCTGCCGCGTGCTGGGTCGCGGGCGAGGCGACCGGGTCGGAGCTTCTGGTCGCGCTCGCGTTCGTCGGCTTCTTCCTCAACCTCTTCAACCTGATCCCGATCGTCCCGCTCGACGGCGGTCGCGCCGCCGGCGCGTTGCACCCGGCGCTGTGGTTCGTCGGCCTGCTGCTGATGGTCGGCCTGGTTGTCGTACGGCCGAACCCGATCCTCGTCCTGATCGTGGTGATCGGCGCCCTCGATCTCTGGAACCGTTGGCGCGCGCGCGGCGAGGCAGGTGACTACTACCGGCTGTCGGTCGGGCAGCGCGTGACGGTGGCTGTCGTCTACCTCGGCCTGGTCGCCGCGCTCGGCCTCGCGATGACCCTGACGCACGTCGAGCGCACCTTCTGATGGCGAACTCCGCGGGCGCTCCGCGCCGGATCTTCCGGCGGAGCGCCGAGCCGCTGGCCTCCGACGTGTCGCTCATCGCGTCCGAGTTCCTCGCCGGGTTCCAGCTCGTCCAGCAGATCGATCGGCCGGCGGTCTCGATCTTCGGCTCGGCGCGCATCGCGGAAGGGTCGCCGACGTACGAGCAAGCGCGCGCGACCGGCCGCGCGTTCGCCGAGGCCGGCTTCGCCGTGGTCACCGGAGGTGGTCCCGGCGTCATGGAGGCGGCCAACCGCGGCTGCAAGGAGGGCGGCGGCCTCTCGGTCGGCTTCAACATCGCGCTTCCGTTCGAGCAGGGGTTGAACGCCTGGTGCGACCTCGCGCTGACGTTCGACCACTTTCACGTGCGCAAGGTGATGTTCGTGAAGGCGGCGGAGGGCTTCGTCATCTTCCCGGGCGGTTTCGGCACGCAGGACGAGCTCTGGGAGGCGCTGACCCTGCGGCAGACGAAGAAGATCGGCGACTTCCCGATCGTCCTCTTCGACTCCGACTACTGGGGCGAGATGCTCGAGTGGGTGCGTGACGAGATGCTCGAGGACGCGCTGATCTCGCGCGACGACTACGCCGGGATGCTCCGAGCCGACGTGCCCGCGGAGGCGGTCGAGCTCGTCGTGTCGCTGTACGACCGCCGCGTCGCCGAAGGCTCGACGTGAGCGTGGACGATGCCGTCGCCCGGATCCGCGAGCGGGCTGCGGTCGAGCCGCGCGTGGGCATCGTCCTTGGAAGCGGGCTCGGTGGGCTGGCCGACGAACTCGAGAACCCCGTCGAGATCCCGTACTCGGAGATCCCCGGCTGGCCCCTCTCGACGGCGATCGGGCATTCGGGCGTCCTCGTGCTCGGCTCGCTCGACGGCGTGCCCGTGGCGGTCATGCGAGGGCGGGCGCACCTGTACGAGGGGATCGGAGCCGACCGGGTCGCGTTCGGGGTGCGCGTCCTCGGGCGACTCGGCATCAGCTCACTCGTCGTCACGAACGCAGCAGGCGGCATCGATCCCGGCTTCTCGCCCGGTCAGCTGATCCTCGTCTCCGATCACGTCAACCTGCAGGGCGCATCCCCGCTCGTCGGTGAGAACGACGACTCGCTCGGGCCGCGCTTCCCGGACATGAGCGACGCGTACGACCCGGAGCTGCGCGCCCGCGCGCACGAGGCGGCGGCCGGGCTCGGGCTCGACCTCGGCGAGGGGGTCTACGCCGCCTGGCTCGGCCCGCAGTTCGAGACGCCCGCGGAGATCCGGTTCATGCGTGCGCTCGGCGGCGACCTGGCAGGCATGTCCACCGTGCAGGAGGTGATCGCCGCGCGGCACATGGGGATCCGCGTCCTCGGTATCTCGGTCGTCACGAACATGGCCGCGGGCGTCCGTCCGGAGAGGATCGACCACGAGATCGTGCTCGAGGTGGGCGCACGTGCAGCGGGCTCCCTCACCGCGCTTCTGCGCGCGCTCGTTCCTACACTTTCCGCGTGAGGCTCCGCGATCTGCCCTCGGTGGACGAGCTGCTCCGCGACGAGCGGCTGGCCGGCGAGCCGCATGATCTCGCAGTAGCGGCCGTGCGCGCGGTCCTTGCGCGGGCGCGCGGCGAGATCGCCGCCGGGAACGATCCCGAGCCGCTCGTGGACACGGTCCTCGACGAGCTCGGCCGCGCGCGCTCGCCGTCGCTGCGGCGTGTCCTCAACGCGACAGGCGTGCTCGTCCACACGAATCTGGGGCGCGCGCCGCTCGGGGAGGCCGCGCTCGCGCGCGTCGCCGAGGTCGGCCGCGGCTACTCCAACCTCGAGTACGACCTCGCGCGCGGCGAGCGCGGCTCGCGCCAGGATCACCTCGGCCCGCTGCTCGAGCGCTTGACGGGAGCGGAGGCTGCGCTCGTCGTCAACAACAACGCCGCCGCAGTGCTCCTGGCGCTCGCCGCGCTCGCCGAGGCACGTGAGGTCGTCGTCTCCCGCGGAGAGCTGATCGAGATCGGAGACGGCTTCCGGATCCCGGAGGTCCTCGCGCGATCCGGCGCTCGGCTCGTCGAGGTGGGAACGACGAATCGCACGCGCGCTGCCGACTACGAGCACGCGATCACGCCCGAGACGGCGGTGCTCCTGCGGGTGCACCAGTCGAACTTTCGGGTCGTGGGCTTCTCGGAGCGTCCGCAGCTCTCGGAGCTCGCCGAGATCGCGCAGCGCCACGAGCTCGCGCTCGTCGACGATCTCGGCTCGGGGGCGCTCACCGGGATCGGCGACGAGCCGACGCCGGCCGAGAGCCTCCGTGCAGGAGCGGATCTCGTCTGCTTTTCCGGCGACAAGCTGCTCGGCGGGCCGCAGGCGGGGATCGTCGTCGGGCGTGCCGACCTCGTCGAGCGGCTGCGCCGGCACCCGCTCCAGCGCGCGTTGCGGGCGGACAAGCTCACACTCGCCGCGCTCGAAGGGACGCTCGCGCTGGCGCTCGATCCGGCCACACGCGGCGAGGTTCCCGTGCTGCGCATGCTGCGCGAGCCGATCGAGCTCGTCCGTGCCCGCGCCCAGCGTCTCGCGGAGCTCGTCGACGGCGAGGTCGAGGAGACCGTCGCGCGTGTCGGCGGCGGGGCGCTCCCGCTCGCGGAGCTCCCGAGTGCCGCATGCGCGGTCGAGGAGTCGCTGGCGGAACCGCTTCGTCTCGGCGAGCCGCCCGTGATCGCGGTCGTGCGCGACGGGCGCACCCTGCTCGACTGCCGGACGCTCTCGGACGCCGAGGTCGACGAGGTCGCGGCGGCCGTCCGGGCCGCGCGGTGAGCGTCATCGAGGCGGATCTACCCGCGAAGCGCTCGCGGTCGCGCGAGCACGTCCTCCGCTGACGTGCCGCTGACGATCGGCACCGCGGGCCACATCGACCACGGCAAGACGTGGCTCGTGCGCGCTCTCACGGGGAAGGACACGGACCGGCTGCCCGAGGAGCAGCGTCGCGGGATCTCCATCGACCTCGGCTACGCGCCGCTCGAGCTCCCCGGCGGGCACCGGCTGTCCGTGATCGACGTTCCGGGCCACGAGCGCTTCGTGCGCACGATGGTCGCCGGCGCGAGCGGCATCGACCTGTTCCTGCTCGTGATCGATGCGGGTGAGGGCGCGCGTCCGCAGACGCACGAGCACCTGGCGATCCTGCGCCTGCTCGGGATCGAGCAGGGCGTGGTCGCGCTGACCAAGGTCGATGCCGTCGACGACGCGACGGTCGAGCTCGCCGAGGCCGAGGCGGCCGAGCTCGTCCCGGGAGTCGAGATCGTGCAGGTCAGCGCGCGCACGGGCGAAGGCCTCGACGAGCTCCGCGGAGCGCTCGAGCGCGTTGCGGGCTCCGTGGAACGAATGCGGGCCGACCGACCGGCACGCCTCTACGTCGACCGCTCGTTCTCGATCGCCGGATTCGGCACCGTCGTCACCGGAACGCTCTGGTCGGGCTCGGTCGGGACCGGAGATCGGCTGCGGCTCGAGCCCTCCGGCCGCGACGTGCGCGTGCGCAGCGTCCAGGTGCACGACCGCGACGTGGAGCGGGCCGACGCGGGCCAGCGCGTCGCGGTGAGCCTGCCCGGGGTCGAGCGCGGTGACGTCGCACGGGGTGCGGTGCTGATCGAGCCTGGTGGGTATCCGACGTCGTACCGGCTCGATGTTGCGCTCGAGGAGATCGCGCCGATCGGTGACGACGCGCGCCTGCAGGTGCATCTCGGCACGACGCATGCCCCGGCGCGGGTCGTGCGCCTCGGCGAGCGCTACGCGCAGCTTCGCCTCGCCTCGGCCGTGGTCGCAGCGCGGGGCGACCGGCTCATCCTTCGGGGCGAGACCACGCTCGGCGGCGGCATCGTCCTCGATCCGCTGCCCCCACGGCATCGCGACGTGGCTCGCCTCGAGCGGCTCGCCCGTGGAGATGTTGCCGCGACGATCCGGGCGCCGGTCCCGGCCGACACGTTGCGCTTCGTGCTCGACGTCGAGCTCGACGGCGTCGAGCGCGCAGGCCCGTGGGTCTTCTCGGCCGCGTGGCTCGCCGCCTACGAGGACGATCTCCGGGAGCGGATCGCCGCCGCCGACCCGATCGATCCCGGCATCCCGGTGCCCGGCGACCCCTGGGCCGACGACGTCCTCGCTCTTCTGAGACTCGAGCGACGCGGATCGAAGCTCTACCTCCCGGGGGCGGCCGCGACGCTGCACGGGCGCGAGGCCGAATCAGCCGCGCTCGAGCGCGAGCTCGCGAGCGCAGGAGTCCGCGCGACGAGGATCTCGGACGACGAGGTCGCCCGTTTTCTCGAAGCGAGTGGGAGGCTCGTTCGGCTCGGCGCCGGCTACGCGATCAGCGTCGACTCGTTCGACGTCGTGAAGGAGGTCCTCGTCGCGGAATGCCGGGCCGCGGGAGATATCTCCTTGGCGCGCTTCCGTGATCTTGCGGGAACGGGACGACGCGACGCGCAGCTCCTGCTCGAGCGCTTCGACGCCGACGGGCTCACGAGACGCGTCGGCGACCGTCGTGTCTTGCGTCGTGCCGCCGCGCGGTAACACTGAGAACGTGCGCGCAGCAATCGCGACCGCCGTGACGGCTGGGATGCTCGTCGCCTCCGCGGGCGCCGCTACCGTCGACCCCGGCTCGCTCGTGCTCCGCTCGAGCGACCTCCCGCGCGGGTTCGTCCGGGACTCCGACACCGGCCTGCGTACGAACGCGGACCTCGCCGGAAGCGACCGGCGCCACTGGAGGCAGATCGCGAAGATGGGCCGGGTCACGGGCTACCGGGCGAGCTGGGATCGCCAGCGGGGCCAGGACTCGATCGTCTCGAGCGCCGACCTGTTCCGGGGGAAGGCCGGAGCTCGTCAGATGTTCGACCTGTACGCGGCGGAGCTGAATCGCTCGGGGATCAAGGGCCTCACCCGGCGCGCGGTGGCGCTCGGTGACCGCGGTGCGATCTTCGACGGCGGAGCGTCGAGCGAGCTCGCGTTCGTCGGCTGGCGCCACGGTCGCGTGTTCGGCTACGTCGCGGGCTGGGGCGTTCGGAGCGACGATGTTCTCCGGCTTGCGCGATCCCAGGAGCGGCGGATCGCCGCGGCGCTCGACTGACGCGTCGGCGGGAGCGAGTCGTGATCTGCGGGCTACCGCGTCTGTGGGAAGCCGAGGTCGACGCGGCTCGTTGCCGGATCCGGCCAGCGGCTCGTGACCGCTTTCGTCCGTGTGTAGAAGTCGATGCCCTCCGGGCCGTAGATGTGCCGGTCGCCGAACAGGCTCGACTTCCACCCGCCGAACGAGTAGTACGCGACGGGAACCGGGATCGGCACGTTGACCCCGACCATGCCGACGTTCACGTCGAACTGGAACTGCCGCGCCACGCCGCCGTCGCGCGTGAAGATCGCGACGCCGTTTCCGTACGGGTTGTCATTCACCAGTCGGAGCGCTTCGTCGTAGGTGCCGACGCGCACCACCGACAGCACCGGGCCGAAGATCTCGTCGCGGTACGCGTCCATCTCCGGCGTGACGTCGTCGAGGAGCGAGACGCCGAGGAAGAAGCCACCCGAGTCCGGCGCGGTCTCGCGGCCGTCGGCGACGAGCGTCGCTCCCTGCGCCGGCCCTGAATCGAGGTACGAGGCGACCTTGTCGCGGTGCTCTCGCGTGACGAGCGGCCCCATCTCCGAGGACGGATCGAGGCCGTCGCCGACCTTCACCTTCGGGAGGCGCTCTTTGATCGCGCCGACGAGCCGGTCGCCGGCATCGCCGACGGCCACGACGACCGAGATCGCCATGCAGCGCTCTCCCGCAGAGCCGTAGCCCGCGCTCACGGCCGCGTCCGCGGCCATGTCGATGTCGGCGTCGGGGAGGACGATCATGTGGTTCTTCGCCCCACCGAGCGCCTGAACGCGCTTGCCCGCCTTCGTCCCGGTCTCGTAGACGTAGCGCGCGATCGGCGTCGAGCCGACGAAGGAGACCGCGGCGATGCCGGGATGCTGCAGGATCGCGTCGACCGCGACCTTGTCGCCCTGGACGACGTTGAAGACGCCGTCCGGGAGGCCGGCCTCCTTCAGCAGTTCGGCGGTGAGGATCGACGCGGAGGGGTCCTTCTCGGACGGCTTGAGGATGAACGTGTTCCCGCACGCGATCGCCGGCGCCCACATCCACATGGGCACCATCGCGGGGAAGTTGAACGGAGTGATGCCCGCCACGACGCCGAGCGGCTGGCGGATCGAGTAGACATCGATGCCGGTCGAGGCCTGCTCCGAGTAGTCGCCCTTCAAGAGCTCCGGGATGCCGCAGACGTATTCGATCACCTCGATGCCGCGCTGCACCTCGCCGAGCGCGTCGGAGAGGACCTTCCCGTGCTCGGCCGTGAGCAGCCGCGCGAGATCCTCGCGGTGCTCGTCGACGAGCTGGTAGATGCGGAAGAAGAGCTCGGCACGCTTCGAGAGCGACCACTGGCGCCACGTGGAGTGGGCGGCCGTGGCTGCGTCGACCGCACGGTCGACGTCCCCGGTCGACGCGAACTGGACCTCGCCGGTCTGCTCGCCCGTCGCCGGGTTGTACACCGGCCCCTTTCGCCCGGATTCGCCGCGGATGGCCTCGCCTGCGATCCAGTGGCCGATCGTCCGTAGCTCCGTCGTCACCGCTGCCGCCATGTCGTCCTCCGTGCGTCGCCTGCTGGTCGTCGTAGCGTACCGCCGTCGTTCGCGCGGGCTCGCTGCGCGTCGCGCAGGCAGCTATGCCGGAATGACGAGGCTGGCGAGGTCGCGCGGGTAGTACGTGAGGATCTCGACGCCGGCGTCGGTCACCAGGACGGTGTCCGAGTGCCGGTAGCCGCCGAGCTCGGGCGAGTAGAGACCGGGCTCGACCGTGAACACCATCCCGGGGCGGATCTCCGTGTCGTCTCCGGAATCCAGGAACGGCCCCTCGTGGTAGCGGAGCCCGATCGCATGGCCCGTGTGGTGGCGCCAGTGCGGCCAGAGATCGTGCTCGTCGAAGTACGCCCGGACCGCGCGATCGACCTCGGAGCACGGCCGGCCAGGCCGGATCGCGGCGAGCGCGAGATCCTGGAGCGCGACCATGTGGGCGAACAGCCGCTCCTGTCCGGCGGAGGGCTCGCCGAGGAACATCGTCCGCTCGAGCTCCGAGAGGTAGCCCCACACGGGAGCGCTCGCGCCGGTGACGAGGACGTCGCCGGCGGCGAAGACGAGGTTCCCGGCCAGGGCGTGCGGGATCGCGGAGTTGCGCCCGATCTGCCCTCGGTAGCCGGCGCTCGCGCCGCTCGCGAGGAAGCTCTGCGCGCTGTAGATCTCCCCGATCGCGTCGAGCATCGCGAACGTGGCCTCGTCGCTCGAGCGCTGCGCGACCTCCGTCTCGGTCGCGCCGGCCCGCGTGTAGCGCTGGAGGAGACGATGCGCGAGGTTCGACCAGCGGATGCTCTCGCGGATGAGCGCGATCTCGGCCGCCGACTTGATCGCCATCTGCGCTTCGATGTCCGCCACCACCCGGACGACGCGCGCGCCGGAGAGCTCCGAGAGCGTCGGCCCGCGGTAGCCGAGGATCCACGGGTAGCCGTCCTGATCGGCCCCGATCGAGTCGCCCAAGCCCAGGTCGGCGAGCGTGCGCGCGAGCACGTCCTCCGCGCGTGGGTCGCCCGGGTACTCGAGGTAGTGCTCCACCCGGTCGAGGGTCGATCTCGCCTCGGCGTGCTCGACCTCGAGGCGCGGGACGACCAGCGCCCGCGTCCCATCCGCTCCGAGGACGAACGCGATCGGCCGCTCGGTCGGCACGAACGCGAAGCCCGCGTAGTAGAGGACGTAGTACGGGTCGAAGAGCACCACGCCCGACAGGCCCGCCGCGTGGGTGTGCCCGAGCAGCGTGTCGCAGCGTGCCCGGTGCTCCTCGGGCGTGATCGCGATCGCCGTCACCACGGAGGAGGAGCCTAGTTCGCCGAGGCCCATCCGACCGCGAGCGGCTCTACAGTCAGGGCATGAGGAAGTTCTTGATCGCGGTCGCGATCGCCGGTGTGTTCGCGCTCATCCTTCTCGTCGCGGCAACGGCCCAGAACGAGGGCTGCCTGCCGTGGAAGACGCCGGTCACCGTGGGTGGCGGTGGCACCTTCTCGGAAGAACCGGGCACCAAGCTCTGCAAGTAGCGATGGTCGAACGGAGCGGCGCCGGAGTCGAACCGACCGAGCCGTGGGCTGCACGACCGCACGAGTTTTGAAGACCCGCTGGGCCACCGGGCCCATGCCGCTCCGCGGCTCAGGCTAGCGGCGCGCTCGTTCGCTGGCGGCTTGCTTCAGGACGCCTACCTGGAGAGCCGTCCGCGACCGAAGTAGCCCATCAGGGCCAAGACGACGACGACGATGATGACGATCCAGACCCAGGTGGCCATGTGCTCTCCCTCGATACGTGCGTCGGACGACGCCTCGGTGAGGTACCCGGCCCGCCTCGGAGCCAAACTCTCCGGGCTCCGGCAGCGAGAGCGAGCAACGTGCCCCGGAGGTCTTGCCTCCGAGGCACGCCGGCTGCACTCTGGCTGCGACGGATCGTCGCGAGTCTCGATCTACGCGTGCGTGAGGCCGTTGCTGTGAGCGACAACCTCGCCGCTCGTGATCGTCGGCGCGTTCGGGAGCCACGACTCGAGCTTCTCGTCGCGAATCCACGAGGCGGCGACGTTCGACGACTCCTTGCCCTGCTCGACGCTCTCGAAGAGGCCGAGCGAGCTGAAGACGCCGTCGCCCGCCTCGATCAGGTAGTAGCCGGCGAAGCCGGGCAGCTTGCTGAGCTTCGGGACGAGCGTCTCGTTGACCTTGCTCGTGAGCTCGGTCGTGCGATTCTGGTCCACACCGTCATAGCGGCGAATGGTCGCGAACATGTGCTGCTCCTTCGTTCCTATCGGGACAGGAGAGCTCGAACGAGCCCCCTGCTGCGCTCAGGTCTGCGACGTCGAACGTGCGAAGCCTCGACGGCTCATGGACAACCAACGCGCTCGGCCACCATAGCCGCTATGTGCCCGCGGCGTGTTGCGTCGGATCACGTCCGGCAGCGCGTGGCTACCATGACGCTCTCCCGAGCCTCGCTTTCCGCTTTGCTTCTCTGGCCATTGCGCCGACGGCGGCGGAAGCGCGGTGCTGATGCAGGTCACGCGCAGTGTGTCCGCGAGGATTCGAAGCTGGCTGGGACGAGTGCTCGGAAAGAGACCGGTCAAAGCGCCGTACGGCGCCGGCGCCTGGGGCCGCTGAGGGTCGCGCTGAAGCGACGAGCGGGGGTTGACGAACCGAGCGCGTAGCACGCGTCCCTAGGATGGGGGATGTGCGGCTCGTCTTCCCTGCGCTCGTGGCGACCTTGGCTCTGGCTGCTTCGGCGGCCGCCGCCGGCCCGGTCCACGGCACCCTGTCGACGACTTCCAGGCAGCCGGTCGCGGGCACTCCCTGGCGCTACACGATCCTCGTCGAGGACCAGGCCGGGAAGCCGCTTGCCGCGAGGGTGCGGCTGCAGCTTCTCCGCCGAGCACGGGTCGTCGGCTGCTGGAGGGCGACGGCGATGGCGCGGTGCTCCGGCCCGAGCGCGGGCACGTGGATCCCGTTCGAGGGCAAGCGGACCGGCGTGATCAGGTGGCCGGCCAGGCGGGCGGGGACCACGTTCACCTTCCTCGCGACCGTGATCGCCGGCACGCAGAAGCTCGAGCTGAGGGCGCCGCTCACCGTTCGGCTGCCCTGAGCGAGCGGCTTAGATGTGGGTTAGATGCACGCGCGGATGGGGGCCTGCACACGGCGCATCGCCGTCGTCTCGGTCGGCATCCAGGCTTGAAGCCTGCATGCCGACCGAGCCAACGCCGCTGCTTGGTGCATGCCCTCCCCGCACGCACCTCTAACCCACATCAAGCCACTAGGGGCCGCCACGCCACGACGTGAAGTCGTAGCGCTCTTCGAGGCGGTCGAGGATCTTCGCCGCGATCAGGTCGCCCGCGGGCCGCTCGAAGTGGACGCCGTCGTCGGCGCGCATCTTCACGAGCTTCCCGGTCGAGTCCTCGATGTACTGCGCGTAGCCCCCGTCCTCCCCCGCGAAGAAGAAGTACGTGTCGAGGTAGGACACGCGTCCCTCGCGCTTGGCCGCCTCCGTCTGGACGATCGAGTTGATGACGTCGAAGCGCAGGGTCTGGTCGGCGTCGCGCGTGATGGGAAGGCCGAGCCACACGAGGTACGCGCCGCTTCGCGTCACCGTGTCCATCACACCCGCGACACGGCGGCGATACTCGGCACGCCAGCTCGGGCTGCCGAACGTGCCGACCTCCCGCGCTTCGGGGATCCCGGTCATGAAGCCGTGATCGTCGTTGCCTCCGAACATCAGCACGACGGCGCGCGGCTTGTCTGCCTCCATCACGTCGCGCACCCGCGTGAACCAGTTGAAGACGTCCGGTCGCTCGAGCCCGCTCGCGATGCGCCCGTCGATGCCGTCCACGGCGCCGATCGCGGCATTGCCCGCCACCGAGCGCAGCAGCGACTCACCGGGAACGATCACGAGCGAGTCGCCGGCGATCCACACGCCCAGCTTGCGCTTCGGCGTGAACTTCACGCGCTGCGCCGGCGTCTCCGGAGTGATCACCGGCGTCGTCGGCTTCGGCTGAGGTGCGGCCACGGCGGTGTCGACCTCGTCGTCCTCCGAGCGCCCGAGCGCCGACTTGAGCGCCTTCCGTGGACGATCGAGCAGCAGCGCGCCGCTGACGCCCGCGAGCGGCCCGGTGACGGCGAGCGCGACGTCACGCTTCCAGCCCTCGGGCTGGATCGTCGCCGACTTGTGCAGTCCCGGCGCATTGAGGAAGAGCGCGATCCCGAGCCCGACGAGAGAGACGACGATCGCCGATCCGGCCGAGTGCAGACGTCGTCCTCCCTCGGCGATGCGCGGCCGCGGCCGCCGTCTGGATGTCTCGTGGGCGTCCATCAGAACCGGAAGTAGATGAACGGTGCCACGCCCTCCGGCCCCATGGCGTGGATGACGAGCAGCGCGACCGAGAGGACGACCGCCTGCGCCGGGACCGGGAGGCGCGAGAAGCGCGCCATCACCTGCAGCGGGAAGCGTCGGGGCAGGTACTGCGAGCCGAGGCCGACGACGATCGCTGCCAGCACGCCCCACGTGACGAGCGGGGAGGGCTGGCCCCACGCGGTGAAGAGCCGCTGGATGAGGTCCCACGCGTCCGCGAACGAGTCGGAGCGGAAGAAGATCCACGCGAAGCACACGACCTGGAACGTCACGAAGCGATGCCACGCGCGGCGCCTGCGAGTCCACGGGCGCTCGACGAATCCGGCCCGCCCGCGCCACCAGCGCTCGACGCACAGCGCCGTGCCGTGAATCCCTCCCCACACGACGAACGTCCAGCCGGCGCCGTGCCAGAGCCCGCCGATCAGCATGGTGAGCATGAGGTTGCGGTACGTGAGCAGGGTGCCGCCGCGGTTCCCCCCGAGCGGGATGTACAGATAGTCGCGGAGCCAGCGCGAGAGCGTCATGTGCCAGCGCCGCCAGAAGTCGGTGATCGACGTGGCCGAGTACGGCGCGTCGAAGTTCTGCGGGAACGTGAAGCCGAGGAGGAGCGCGATCCCGATCGCGATGTTCGTGTACCCGAAGAAGTCGGAGTAGATCTGGACGGCGTACGCGTAGATCCCGACGAGGACCTCGAGTGACGAGTGCTGGTTCGGCGCGCCGAACACCTCGTCGACGATGTTCGCCGCAAGGTGGTTCGCGATCACCACCTTCATGAAGAGGCCCGTTCCGATGAGGAAGAAGGCCCGCGAGGTGTCGACGTAGCGTGGGTCGCGCGGCGACGACATCTGCGGGATGAGCTCGCCGGGACGCACGATCGGGCCGGCCACGAGGTGGGGGAAGAACGAGAGGTACGCCGCGAACGTGCCGAAGCGGACGGGCGCGAAGTCTCCGCGGTAGACGTCGACGACGTAGCTGATCGCCATGAACGTGAAGAAGGAGATCCCGACCGGGAGCAGGATCGAGCGGGCTTCCAGCGGGAGGTCGACGCCGCCGAGCGCAAAGAGGTTGTTCGTCGAGGTGACGAAGAAGTCGTAGTACTTGAAGTAGCCGAGCACGCCGAGGTTTCCGATCAGCGCGGTCACGAGGAGCCACTTGCGCATGCGCACGTCGGCGCGGCGGTGGATCGCGGCGGCGAGCACCTGGTTCCACACGATCGAGAAGGCGAGAAGGAAGCAGAAGCGCCAGTCCCAGGCGGCGTAGAAGACGAAGCTCGCGCCGATGATGAACGGCCGCCAGCGCTCCGGGCGTGGCTGGAGCAGCCACGAGAGTGGCAGCACGAGCATGAAGAAGATCGCGAAGGTGGCGGTCGGGAAGAGCACGCGTTCGGATCGGCCGCGGAAGCGGGGCGGCTACTCCGGCTGCGGTGGCGGCAGGCGCGTCGCGGTCCTGTCGTCCGCCGCGACGTCCAGCATCGTGTCCGCGCCGCTCGTGGCGAGCCAAGACGGATCATCCGGCAAACCGCTCGGCGGGACCGACGTTCCGTACACGAGCGCGTGCTCGCGCATCGAGCTGCGCGCCGTCGCCCACTCGGCGGCCGCGACCACGAGCCATGCGCCGACCATCAGGCCGGCGATCACGGGTGCGTCGAGACCCGCGACGGCTGCCAGCGCCGCGACGGCGACGAGAAAGAGGATCTCGACGAGGAGCCACGGCACCGCGAGGCCGCGCGCGCCCGGCGTGTCCACGGATCGAACCCAGCTTGGGCTCTCGCGAACGACGGGCCGCCCCTCGTCCCAGCCGGTGTGCTCCCCGTTCTCCGACGGGAGGGCACGTGTCTCGTGTCGCAGAGCCTGCACCTCCGCTTGCAGCCCTTCGACCTGCGACGTGAGCGAGCGGACGGCTCCGAGGAGCTCCACTGCACCCTCCTCGGCCGGCGCGTGGGAGACCTGCGTCGTCTCGGACGGGTCGGCCACGATCGCCGGCTCAGCCCTCGTCGGAGGGCTTCATCTCGTCGAGCGCCGCGCGACCGTGCTGGTGCACCTCGGCGCGCCGGTTCTCGACCGACTCCTCGGTGGCGGGCTCGTCGTCCGCCTCGTCGGCACGTGACTCCGCGAGCTTCTGCCTGAGCTCGTCGGCGGGATCCACGGCGGGCGTGGCGGCGGCAGGCGACGGCGGCGGCAGCTCGGCCTGGGCCTTGCGTTGCTTGCGCCAGCTGAGGAACCAGCGGATGCCGAGCGCGACGAGCGCGATCTTGATCAGCTTGCGCACGGCGCGATGGTACCGCCGCCGTCAGAAGCCCGCCTGATACCATCCCGCGGCTTCCTGCCTCGCCCTGGCTCCGTCCGTTCCCGGCGGCGCCTTCAGGCGGCGAGGCCGATTCAGACCGAGGGAAGGAGAACGGGGACGTGAACGAATACGAGATCCTGCTGCTGCTCGACCCCGAGCTCGACGACGATCGTCAGGGCGAGGTCGTGACGCGCACGCGTGAGCTCGTGGAGCAAGGCGGCGGCACCTGGGACCTGCACGACGCCTGGGGACGGCGCAAGCTCGCGTACGAGATCGGCCACAAGGGCGAGGGGAGCTACCACCTCCTCCACTTCACGTGCGAGGCCGGCACGCTCGACGAGGTGTCGCGCGTGCTGCGCATCGACGACGCGGTGATGCGTCACATGGCGACACGTCGAATCGAGGGGAGTCCCGTTCGGCCCGTAGCGGTGGCCGTCCCGACGCGCGAGGATGCAGTGGTCGCATCCGACGTCGAGGAAGAGGAGGAATAGGAGATGGCAGCCAGCGTCAATCGAGTCGTCCTGGTCGGAAACCTGACGCGTGACCCCGAGCTGCGGCACACGCCGTCCGGCACCGCGGTCTGCTCGCTGCGTCTCGCGGTCAACACGCGGCGCAAGGACGATTCGGGCCAGTGGACGGACAAGCCCAACTACTTCGACATCACGGTCTGGGGCCAGCAGGGCGAGAACTGCGCGCAGTACCTCTCGAAGGGTCGTCCGGTCGCGATCGACGGTCGCCTCGAGTGGCGCGAGTGGGAAGCGCAAGACGGATCCAAGCGCCAGGCGGTCGAGGTGGTCGCCGAGAGCGTCCAGTTCCTCGGCGGTCGCCAGGACGGCGAGTCGTCCTACGTGCCGGCCGGTGCGACCGCAGCAGCAGCAGCCGGTGGGGGCGACGACTTCCCCACGTCCCCGACCGACGACGACATCCCGTTCTGAGTTGTGCGCAAGACCGAAGATCCGCTAGCGCGGAGTCTTCGGTCGCGCGAAGATCCCTCAAGGCGGCTGCCTCGCAGCCGCACCGGAGCTAGTCCAGGAGAATCAGACACATGGCACCGAAGAAACAGCAACCACGCCGCCGCACAGGCCCGGCCACCGCGCCGGGCAAGCGCAAGAGCTGCCACTTCTGCCGCGACAAGGTGCAGGAGATCGACTACAAGAACCTCGCGCAGCTGCGCCGGTACATCTCCGAGAAGGGGAAGATCCGCTCACGCCGCATCACGGGCGCCTGCCGCCGGCACCAGATCCAGGTCGCGGCGGCCGTCAAGCGGGCGCGCGAGATGGCCCTCCTCCCGTACGTGGGCTAGGCGATGCAGATCATCCTCCTCCAGGACGTCGAGAAGCTCGGTCTTCGCGGGGACGTCGTCGACGTCGCCCGCGGGTACGCGCGCAACTACCTTCTGCCGCGCCGGCTCGCCGAGACGGCGACGCCCGCCCGTGTCGCCGAGATGCAGCGGGTCGACGCCCAGCGCGCGAAGCACGAGGCACGCACGGCCGAGCAGGCGCAGGAGATCGGCGAGCTCCTCGGGAAGACCGTTCTACGCTTCGAGGTGAAGGCCGGCCCGACCGGGTCGCTCTTCGGCTCGGTCACGCCGTCCGACATCGCCGACGAGATCTGGCGGGCACGGAAGGTCCGCGTCGACCGCCGCAAGATCGCGACCGACCCGCTCAAGCGGATCGGGCGCTACAGCGTTCCGATCGAGCTCTTCCAGGACGTGACCGTCGAGGTGAAGACGCTCGTCGTCCCCGAGGGTGGCGAGCTTCCGCCCGAGGAAGAGCTCGCGGCACTGGAGGCAGCCGAGGCCGAGGCGGCCGCGGCAGCCGCCGAGGAGGCGGAGGTCGAGCACGAGGAAGCAGCGACCGTGATCGCAGAGGTGCTCACGGAGGGGGATTCCGATGACGACGTCGAAGAGGACGACGAGGTCAGTGAACCCACGACCGAAGCCGCTGCATCCGACGAGCGCCCGTCGCCGACGGCTGCCTGACACCTCCGCCGCGACGCGCCTCATCACGACGACGATCGCCGTGGCCGGCGCGCTCGCGCTCGCCTGCGTCGCGGCCGCGTTCGCGCAGGACGGCTCGTCCAAGACGCGGGTCACGGTCATCGGCGACTCGATCGCGGCGTCGTTCGACTACGTGCCCGCCGCGCGCCGCTACCTGGGCAAGGGGCTCGACCTGCGCTCGGACGCCGTCGTCTGCCGCCGCCTGGTGGCCACGAGCTGCCCGTTCCAGGGCTCGACACCCTCCACTGCGCTCGAGGCCGTCGGCTCCAAGCGCCGTGCGCTCGGGCCCGTGGTGGTCGTGAACGTCGGCTACAACGACTGGCCCGCCGTCTACGACGTGGACCGCGTGATGCGAGCGCTCGAGGCCGCCGGCGTCCGCTCGGTGATCTGGGTCACGCTGCGCGAGGCGACGTCGTATGCCCACGTGTACGCGCGGTCGAACGCACGGATCCGCACGGCGGCGAGGCGCTGGAAGGGCCTCGCCGTCGCCGACTGGAACACGTACAGCCGCGGCAAGGCGTGGTTCCGTGAGGATGGCTTGCACCTTACGACGTCCGGGGCGTTGGGCCTCGCCCGGCTCCTGCGGCCGCTCGTCCTTCGCGCGATCAGCGCGTCCTGATACCGCTCGCCCGCGTCCCCCTAGAGGTGTCGGTCGCGACGGCCCGGCCGCGCTCCGTCCGTCGTCCTCGTCGCCGGAGAGGACGTGTGGGTGGCCTGTTACGAGTCGTCCGAGCTCTGGCGCGTGCGCCCCGGATAGCCGGCGCTCGTCGTCACTTCTCCACAAGCCTGTCGACAACATCCGAAAGTTCCCGCTGGGAGCGCGTCTTTCGGGGTGGACAACTCCGGACAGCCTGTCGACAGGCTGTCCGCATGCGGGGATAACCTGGGAACATATGTTCTGTTCTCCCTGCACGAGCGGTGCCGCACGGTCCGATTGGACGTGGCGGCCGAGGACGGCTTGACTCCCGGCCCGTGAGCAACAGTCGCCTTCGTCTCGTGCCCGCACACGGGGCTCGCCCATGAGTCACGTCGAGCTCGAGCGGGTCGGGGAGCGACTGAGCTCCGTCGTCCCGCCTCAGAACCTCGAGGCCGAGGAGTCGGTCCTCGGCGCGATGCTCCTCTCGCCGGTGGCCGTCGGCACGGTGAGCGAGATCCTCGATGCCTCGGACTTCTATCGAGAGAGCCACGCGAAGATGTACCGGGCGGCGCTCGCCCTGTGGTCGAAGGGCGAGCCCGTCGATGCGATCACGCTGTCCAACGAGCTCGAGGAGCGCACCGAGCTCGAGGCCGCAGGGGGGCAGGCGCGCGTGGCCGAGCTGGCGGCACTCGTGCCGGCGGCGTCGAACGTGGAGCACTACGCGCGGATCGTCAAGGAGATGTCGACGCTGCGCGGGCTCATCCGTGCGGGCCAGGAGATCGTGCGGCTGGGGCAGGAGCGCGATGCAGGAGGGGTCGGGGGCGAGGTCGCCGATCTCGTCGATCGCGCCGAGCAGATCGTCTTCGAGCTCGGCCAGCGGCGCTCGACGAGCGACTTCGACCACATCCAGGTGCTGCTGACGCAGAGCTTCGAGCGCATCACGCAGCTCTACGAGGCGGGCGTCGAGATCACCGGCGTTCCCGCGGGCTTCCGCGAGCTCGATCTCCTCACCTCCGGCTTCCAGCCGGGCAACCTCGTCATCCTCGCCGCGCGCCCCTCGATGGGCAAGTCGGCGCTCGGCCTCTGCATCGCCGCCAATCTCGGCGTGCGGAACCAGACGCCCGTGGCGCTCTTCACGCTCGAGATGTCGAAGTCCGAGGTCACGCAGCGGATGATGTGCAGCGAGGCGAAGGTCGAATCGCAGCGTCTGCGAACCGGCCGGCTCGCCCCTGACGACTGGCCGCGGCTGACCGCAGCGTGCGACCGCCTCATGAAGGCGCCGATCTACGTCGACGACACGGGCTCGACGACGATCATGGAGCTGCGCTCGAAAGCCCGGCGGCTCAAGTCGCGGGAGCCGAAGCTCGGCTTGATCATCGTCGACTACCTGCAGCTGATGGCGGCCGACCGCAATGTCGAGAGCCGCGTGCAGGAGGTGTCGCAGATCTCGCGCGCGCTCAAGGTGCTCGCGCGCGAGCTGGAGGTCCCGATCCTCGCGATGTCGCAGCTCTCGCGCGCGGTCGAGCAGCGCCACGACAAGCGCCCGATCCTCTCCGACCTCCGCGACTCGGGCTCGATCGAGCAGGACTCGGACCTCGTCTTCTTCGTCTACCGCGACGAGTACTACATGGGCGAGGAGTCCGACCAGCAAGGGATCGCCGAGGTGATCCTGGCGAAGCACCGCAACGGCCCGACGGGCACGATCAAGCTCTCGTGGCTGCGTCGGTACGCGAAGTTCGCGGATCTGGCAGCCGCGTAGAGCCCGGTCCGAAGCGGCGCTGAGTCGCCGTCCGGCGCTCCGCGTAGCCCGACTCGCGACCCCTACGCTTGCGACGTGTCGGAGATTCCCGCCGAAGGGATGCCAGCGAGTCGGCGGATCCTCGCCGGCTACTTCACGCTCGCCGGTCTCTACACGCTCTCGGCCGCGCTCATCTGGGGCGTCAACACGTTGTTCCTGCTCGATGCCGGCCTGAGCTTCCTCGAGGTCTTCATCGCCAACGCCGCCTTCTCGGCCGGCATGGTCGTATTTGAGATTCCGACCGGGGTCGTCGCGGACACGCTTGGGCGCCGCATCTCGTTCCTCCTCTCCGTGAGCGTGCTCGGTGCCACGACGCTCATGTACGTCGGGCTTGCGCAGGTGGGTGCAGGTGTCGTGGGCTTCGCGCTGGTGTCTGTCCTCATGGGTCTCGGCTTCACCTTCTACTCGGGCGCGATGGAGGCGTGGCTCGTCGACGCACTCGCCGCGACGGGGTATCGAGGGCTGCTCGACCGTGTGTTCGCGCGCGGTCAGCAGATCACGGGAGCGGCCATGCTCGTCGGAACGGTCGTGGGCGGTCTCCTCGGTCAGATCAATCTCTCCATCCCGTACCTCGTCCGCTCGGGGCTTCTCGCAGCGGTCTTCGTGGTCGCCTACGTCGTCATGCACGACGTGGGGTTCACGCCGCGACGCGTTACCGCCGGCGAGCTCCCGGGCGAGGTTGCGCGCAACGCCCGTGCCGGTGTCGAGTTCGGATGGCGGCAGCGGCCGCTCCGGCTGCTGATGCTCGCCGGCGCCGCGCAGAGCGCGTTTCTCATGTGGGGCTTCTACGCATCGCAGCCGTACCTCCTCGAGCTCCTCGATAGTGACGCGGTCTGGATCGCCGGATTCGTCGCTGCCGGGGTCGCGCTCGCGACGATGGTCGGCAACCAGATCGTGCGCATCTCCTCTCGGTACTGCGGACGCCGAACGACGCTCCTCCTCGCGGCCGCCGTGGTCGAGACGTGCGCAGCGATCGGGATGGGGCTCGCGAGCTCGTTCTGGGTGGCCCTGCCCGCCTTGCTCCTCGTCATGGGCGCGACGGGTGTGTCCGGCCCGGTGCGCTCCGCATATCTGCACCAGGTCGTTCCGAGCGAGCAGCGAGCGACGGTCGTGTCCTTCGACTCCCTGCTCTCGAGCGCCGGTGGGATCGGCGGACAGATCGGGCTGGGAGTGCTCGGGGAGGCGCGCTCGATCGCATCGGCGTTCGTCGTCGGCGGAGTCGCGACGGCCGGGGCGCTCCCGCTCCTCGGCCGGCTGCGCCGGCTCGGTGGCCCGGCGGACGTGATCGAGAACGAGCGGGCGGGCGTCGAGAGCCCGTGTGCGGGATCGGGGATCCCTGCGGTGTCCTCCGTCGAGACGAAGTGCCCGGCGGAGCCGGAGGTCGCAGTCGTCGCCTCGCGCGTCTGACGAGAGCCTGCAAGACTGGCGCGCGTGCCCGCGACCGTCATCGTCGGCGCGCAGTGGGGCGACGAGGGGAAGGGAAAGATCGTCGACCTGCTCGCGCAGGACTCCGATCTCGTCTGCCGCTACCAGGGAGGCCCGAACGCGGGCCACACGGTGGTGGTCGGCGACGAGACGTACAAGATCCGCCAGATCCCGACGGGGGTCATCGCGGGGAAGCGCTGCGCAATCGGCGCCGGCTGCGTCGTCGATCCCGGCGTTCTGATCTCCGAGCTCGACGAGCTCGAGTCACGGGGTCACACCACGCTCGGACTGCTGTTCGTCTCGGGGAACGCGCACCTCGTCATGCCGTGGCACGTCGCGCTCGACGGGGCGCGCGAGCGGAAGCTCGGCCGACTTCAGATCGGCACGACCAGGCGTGGGATCGGCCCGGCGTACGCGGACAAGGCGACCCGAATCGGGATCCGCGTCCAGGATCTCCTCGACCCGAAGATCCTGCGTCAGAAGCTCGAGCTCGCGGCCACGGAGAAGAACGTCTGGCTCCAACGCGTGTACGAGCTCGAGCCCTTCGATGTCGAGGATGTCGTGTCCAACCAGCTCGCCTTCGCGGAGCGCCTCGCCCCCTACGTCGCCGACACGTCGCTCCTCGTCGATCGTGCGCTCCGTGAGCGGAAGCGCGTGCTCTTCGAGGGGGCGCAGGGGACGCTCCTCGATCTCGATCACGGGACGTATCCGTTCGTCACCTCCTCGAGCCCGATCGCGGCGGGCGCGGCCGTCAGCTTCGGGATCGGCCCGCAGCGCATCGACGAGGTCCTCGGCGTGGCGAAGGCATACGTGACGCGGGTCGGCGAGGGCCCGTTCCCCAGCGAGATCGTCGGCCCAGAGCACGAGCGCGTGCAGGCGCTCGGCCACGAGTTCGGCACGGTCACCGGCCGCGAGCGCCGCTGCGGGTGGCTCGATCTCGTTGCCCTGCGCTTCGCCGTGCGCGTGAACGGGATCACGTCGCTCGCGCTCACGAAGCTCGACGTGCTCTCGGAGTTCGCGCGGGTTCCCGTGTGCGTGCGGTACCGGCTTCCGGACGACTCGGAGACGGAGGACTTCCCGGCGCACCAGAGCGACTTCCATCACTGTCGTCCCGTGTTCGAGGTGCTCGCGGGATGGGAGGTGCCGATCGACGACGCGCTTCCGGACGCTGCGCGCGCGTACGTGCGCTTCGTGGAGGAGGCACTCGGCGTCCCCGTGACGCTCGTCGGGACCGGCGCCGCGCGCGAGCACGTCCTCGCGTTGCGCTGACAGCCCCTCGCTACCCTTCCACCGTTTGCGGGGCGATGGGGCTCGCCCACGAAGCCGCCGACCCGGCTGATGGCTCCTACGCTCGAGAGAGGAGTCTCCAGGTCGGTGGTGGCAGGAGTGGCGGTCGGCGGCATGCTCGGCGCGACCTCGCGGTACGGGCTCGATCGGGTGATCGAGCAACGCGGCGGGACGACGTTTCCCTGGAGCACGTTCGTGATCAACGTGACCGGCTGCCTGGTCTTCGGTTTCCTGATCGCCCCGCTCGTCGATCGCGGCTCGGCCCCGGAGTGGCTCCGCGCCGGTCTGGTCGTCGGCTTCTGCGGCGGCTATACGACGTTCTCCACGTTCGCGCAGGAGACGCTCGACCTCGTCGAGGCCCACGACCTCGCGATCGCCGTCGTCAGCGTGTCCGCCAACGTGGTGCTCGGCGTGCTCGCGGTCCTTCTCGGCGCGAAGCCGGGACGCCTCACGTGATCGCCGGGACCCCTTCGTAGACTGCCGCGGTGCGCGTTCTCGTCGTCGGATCGGGAGGTCGTGAGCACGCGCTCGCGTGGAAGCTGGCTCAGTCGCCGCTTCTGACCGAGCTCCACGCCGCGCCGGGCAACCCGGGGATCGCCGCCCTGGCCGAGTGCCATCCCATCCGCGCCGACGACGCCGAGGCGCTGCTCGGCCTCTCGCGCTCACTCGGCGTCGAGCTCGTCGTCGTCGGTCCCGAGGTGCCGCTGGTGCTGGGGCTCGCGGACGCGTTGCGTCGGTTCGGCTTCCTCGTCTTCGGCCCGAGCGCGGCCGCGGCCCGGATCGAAGGATCGAAGGCGTTCGCGAAGGAGGTCATGGCCGACGCCGGGGTGGCAAGCGCCGCTCGGCTCGCCATCGCCCGCCCTCCGTGCGTCGTGAAGGAGGACGGGCTCGCGGCGGGGAAGGGCGTCTTCGTCTGCCGCACGCAGGAGGATGTCGACGAGGCGCTGCGCTCCCTGCAGGGCGTGGGCGACATCGTGGTCGAGGAGCTCCTCGAAGGTCCCGAGGTCTCGTTGTTCGCGCTGTGCGACGGCCGCAGCGCCGTCCCGCTCGTCTCGGCTCAGGACTTCAAGCGAGCGTTCGACGGTGACGCCGGGCCCAACACCGGCGGCATGGGGGCGTACGCCCCGGTTCACGGCATCGGGCTCGACGAGGCAGCCGAGCTCGTCACGGCGGTGCATGAGCCCGTGCTCGCGGAGCTCGCCCGGCGTGGAGCGCCGTTCGTCGGTCTCCTCTACGCGGGGCTCATGCTGACCGCCGACGGGCCGAGGGTGCTCGAGTTCAACTGCCGGTTCGGCGACCCCGAGACGCAGGCGGTCCTGCCGCTGCTCGAGAGCGACCTGCTCGAGCTCCTGGTCGCGGCGGCGACGGGCGATCTCGGTGGCGAGCCGGCGGCTTTCGCGCCCGTCGTCGGCGGTGACGGTCGTCCTCGCGGCCGGGCGCTATCCGGCCGACGGCGACCGCGGCGGCGAGATCACCGGCGTCGACGAGGCCGAGGCAGGCGGTGCGCTCGTCTTCCACGCGGGCACCGCCCGGCACGGGGACCGCCTGGTCACGAACGGCGGCCGGATCCTCGCCGTGACCGGTCTCGGGGAGACCGTTTCGGGCGCCCGAGACGCGGCGTACGACGCGGCGCGCCGGATCGACTTCCCCGGCGCTCGCCAGCGTTCGGACATCGCGTCAGCGGCGGCGCTCGGCGCCGCGGTGAACCTTGCGGTGCCACCCGGCTCCTGAGGCACGATCGACCAAAGAGCGAAGATCCCAAGGGGCCACCCCGCGCCTCCTCCCGCTATCGAGCGTACCGGCGAAGTCGATACGGGTGGTGAACGCGTTCGTGCCGATTCGGTGACGAGAGGCGACCACAGGGCCGCCGACTAGAATCGCGGCGGTGATTGCCCGCTACGCCAGACCTGAGATGTCCAAGGTCTGGGCGGAGGAGTCGAAGCTCGAGACCTGGCTGGCCGTGGAGCTTGCGGTGCTCGACGCGTGGGCCGAGGTGGGCATCGTCCCGGCGCCGAGCGCGCGCGCCGTTCGCGAGCGAGCGCAGGTACCGAGCCCCGCCCGCGTCGCCGAGCTCGAGCGCGTCACCAACCACGACGTCGCCGCCTTCGTCGATGCGGTGTCGGGGGATCTGGGCGCGGACGGACGCTGGTTCCACTACGGCTTGACCTCGTCGGACGTCGTCGACACGGCCCTCGCGCTCACGGTCCAGTCGGCCGGCGAGCTGATCCGTTCCGGCATCGATCGGGCCGTTCGGGCGGTCGATGCGCGCGCCGCCGAGCATCGCGACACGATCACCATCGGCCGCACCCACGGCGTGCACGCGGAGCCGACGACGTTCGGGCTCAAGCTCGTCGGCTGGGCGTTCCAGCTCGAGCGCGACCGAGGACGTATCGACCACGCGCTTGCCGGGATGCGGGTCGGAAAGCTCTCGGGCGCCGTCGGGACGTATGCGACCACGACACCGGAGGTGGAGCGGATCGCGTGCGAGGCGCTCGGCCTCGAGCCGGCCCCCAGCTCGACGCAGATCCTCCAGCGCGATCGCCACGCCGCGGTTCTCACCGCGCTGGCCGTGCTCGCCTCGTCCCTCGATCGCTTCGCGCTCGAGATCCGGCACCTCGCGCGCACCGAAGTGCGCGAGGTCGAGGAGCCGTTTTCGGCCGGCCAGAAGGGCTCCTCCGCGATGCCCCACAAGCGCAACCCGATCGTCTCCGAGAGGATCTGCGGGCTCGCGCGGCTCGTCCGCGGGTATGCCGTCGTCGGTCTCGAGAACGTGGCGCTGTGGCACGAGCGCGACATCTCGCACTCGTCGGCCGAGCGGATCGCGCTGCCCGACGCGTTCCTCGCCGTCGACTACATGCTCGACCGCTTCGCGTGGCTCGTCGAGGGGCTCGTCGTGCGGCCGGAGCGCATGCGCGCGAATCTCGAGACGACGGGCGGGCTCTTCTTCAGCCAGCGCCTGTTGCTGGCGCTCGTCGCGTCGGGGCTGGACCGCGACACCGCCTACCGCCTGGTGCAGCGTCATGCCATGCGTGCGTGGGACGAAGGGCTCGACTTCCGGGCGCTCGTGCGATCGGACGCGGAGATCGCGGGCCGCGTCGATCTCGCCGCGGTGTTCGATCTCGGTGCGTACACCCGGCACGTCGGCGACGTGTTCGCACGTAGGAGCTCCGCCGCAGTCGTCGAGGAGGCACGTGCGTGAGTGCCGAGGCGGCGCACGTCGGCAGCGGCAAGGTCCGTGAGATCTACGCTTACGACGCCGAGACGCTCGCGCTCGTCGCGAGCGATCGGATCTCGACCTTCGACGTCGTGCTGCCGACGCCGATACCGGACAAGGGCCGCGTGCTCACCGGTCTCTCCGCGTTCTGGTTCGGGCGAACTCGGGCGATCGTGCCGAACCACCTCATCGGCCTCGGAGACGACGGTCGCACCATGGTCTGCCGGAAGCTCGAGATGCTCCCGATCGAGTGCGTCGTTCGCGGGTATCTCGCGGGCTCCGGGTGGCGGGACTACCGCGAGACGGGGAGCATCTGCGGGCACGAGCTTCCGGAGGGGCTCCAGGAGTCCGCGCGGCTGCCCGATCCGATCTTCACGCCCGCGACCAAGGCCGCCGAGGGACACGACGAGAACATCTCCGAGGAGCGCGCGGCCGCGCTGTGCGGTGAGCGCGCGTACCGCGAGGCGAAAGCCGCGTCTCTCGAGCTCTACCGCTTCGGTCGGGAACACGCGGAAGCCCGCGGGATCATCCTCGCGGACACGAAGTTCGAGCTCGGCCTCGCTCCGGACGGCTCGCTCGTGCTCGGGGACGAGGCGCTGACGCCGGACTCGTCGCGGTTCTGGCCCGCAGCGGGCTACGCGCCGGGCGGGCCGCAGCCGTCGTTCGACAAGCAGTACGTCCGCGACTGGTGCGAGCAGACCGGATGGAACAAGGAGGCGCCCGGCCCGGAGCTGCCGGACGAGGTCGTCGCCGGGACTCGTTCGCGCTATATCGAGGCGTTCGAGCAGCTCACCGAGATCCCGTTTGCGGAGTACGTCGCTCGCCCGGAGATCGTGCTGTGAAGGCCACGGTCCTCATCAGGCCCAAGGAGGGCATTCTCGATCCGCAGGGCGACGCGGTCCGGCGTTCACTCCAGAAGCTCGGGTTCGACGTCCACGGCGCGCGCGTCGGACGTGTCGTCGACGTCGAGGTCGAGGCCGTGGACGCCGACGGGGCACGCGCCGAGATCCAGCGCATGTGCGAGGAGCTGCTCGCCAACCCGCTCATCGAGACGTTCGAGATTCACCTCGAGGAGTCGTGACGGACCGGCCGCAGGTCGCCGTCGTCGTCTTCCCGGGCTCGAACGACGACCGCGACGCCGCCTGGGCGCTCGGCTCCGTCGGCGCGGAGCCGGCGCTGGTGTGGCACCAGGAGACCGAGCTTCCGGCGCAGGTGGGAGCGGTCGTGCTGCCGGGGGGATTCGCGTACGGCGACTACCTGCGCACGGGCGCGATCGCGAGCGTCGCCCCGATCATGGACGCCGTCCGCGCCTTCGCTGCGAGCGGCGGTCCCGTGCTCGGCATCTGCAACGGGTTTCAGATCCTCTGCGAGGCGCGCCTCCTGCCCGGCGTCCTGCGTCCGAATCGACAGCTCGAGTTCGTCTGTCGAGACGTCGCGCTCGAGGTCGAGTCCGTGAGCAGCGTGTTCATGCGTCGGTGCGAGATCGGGCAGCAGCTCGTGATCCCCGTGAAGCACGGAGAAGGCGCCTGGTACGCGGACGAGGGCACGTTCGTCCAGCTCGCGGCCCGCGGGCAGATCGCGCTGCGCTACACCGAGGACGTGAACGGCGCCCTGGGCAACGTGGCGGGTGTCGTCAACGAGGCCGGCAACGTGATGGGGCTCATGCCCCATCCCGAGCACGCCGTCGATTCGCTGCTCGGGTCGGCCGACGGAGGGCTCCTGCTCGCCGCGCTCGTCGACGCCGCCGCCGCGCACCGGCCGCTCGCTCCCGCCTGACCGGAGCCGACCGGCGCCTCGCGGAGGGCCGCGCTAGAGACCAAGCGTCTCCTTGAGGACGGGCGCGCGCTCGAGCGCCGCCCGCAGTCGCTCGAGATCGCGCGCCCGCATCGTGACGGGGCCGCGTCGCGCGGATCCGTCGGTCGTGTACGCGAAGCGGATGAGGCGCTCGCCACCGGGCGCCTCGAGAAGCTGCACGACCACCGCGAACCGCTTGTGACCGACTCGCTGCTGCACGGCCGCCTCCTCGAGGAGCGCCGCAGCGCCCCACGGGGTCGCGGCCGTGTGGGTCTTCGGGGCGCTCTTCGCGGTTGCCGTCGCCATTCAGTCGAGGGTAGGCGGCGAACCGTGACACGTGGGACACGACTTCGTGCCGAGATCGTCACGACCCATCCTCGGCGAGTGCACGACGTCGTCATCGTCGGCGGCGGGACGGCGGGCTGCGTCCTCGCAGCGCGTCTCACCGAGGACCCCGAGCTCTCGGTCCTGCTGATCGAGGCCGGCCCGCGTTCCAGGAAGCTCGAGATCAAGATCCCGGCGGCGCTTCTCTCGGCTGTACCGCACCGATGTCGACTGGGGCGACTCGACCGTGCCGCAGGCGAGGCTCGACGGCCGCGAGCCGCGTCGTTCCGCGCGCGGGCGGAGACTCGGCGGGAGGCGGCGTCGTGCACGCGATGATGATCTCTGCGCGGGGCGATCGTGCCGACTCGACCCGTGGGCGGCCGCGGCTAGGTGCGCGGCGGCTGCGGCTGGAAGCGCGCCGAGACGACCCGCGCGGACTCGACCTCGAGGATCCACGCGCTCGCGACGGGCGACTCGAGCGGGCCGTCGAGCGGGACTCCCGACGCAGCGACGGCACTCACGACCTCGTGCAGGACGTCGCCGTGGGTGCAGCACGCCACGCGTCCGCCTCCGCTCAGCGAGAGCACGAGGTCGAGCGCGGCCGCGCCTCCTGCTCCCTCGGCGAGCTCGTCGGTCGTCTCGATCGGGAGGTCCAGCGCGAGCGCGAGCGGTTCGAGCGTCTGGATGCAGCGCACATAGGGGCTCGAGACGAGACGGCTCGGCGGATCCTGCCGAAGCCGCTCCGCGATCGCGAGCAGCTTCACGGCGTCCGCGCTTGGTGAGAGGACGGACGTCGTCCGGCTCGCGCCACTCGAGGCGGTTCTTGGCTTTCGCGTGCCGGATGAGGTGGACGACGCTCAACCGGCGTCCAGCAGGTCGAGGAGGTCGACGTCGCGGCCGTAGGTCAGGAGGGAGCGCGCCTCGGCGATCGGGACGAAGCGGGCATCGTCGATCTCGTTCGCGGCGCCCAGGTCACCCGCGACCGGGGTCATGACCCAGTACCGAACGGTCTTCGGTCGTCGGCGAGCATCGCGGTAGCGCGTGGTCGCGAGCTCGCGCTCGAGGCGGCAGCGCAGGCCCGTCTCCTCCTCGACCTCCCGGACCGCTGCTTCCTCCTCGCTCTCACCGGCCTCGAGCTTGCCTTTCGGGAACGACCAGTCGTCGTACGCGGGGCGGTGGACCACGAGGATCTCCTCGACGCCGTCCTCGCGGCGACGCCGGACGAGGCCCCCCGCGGCGAGCACCGTCCGCGTCACATCCAGGCGCGAAGCTCGGGCTCCGAGAGCTCGCCCAGGACGGCACGCCAGCGCTCGCGCTGCTCGAGTGCAAGCGCCCGCTCCAGCGCGGCGAGCGAGGCCGCGCCCCGCGCCGCCTCCACGTCGTCGGCTCGAGCGGCCCAGTCGTCGAGCCAGCGGGCCGCGACGACGGAGTCGTTCAGGTCTCCCAGCACGTCCTGCAGCAAGGACGCGGCATCGGCAAAGGCGCGCGCCGGCTTGCCGACGATCGGCGCGGCTGCCTCGGCCGCGTAGCGCACGCGCTTCGCGCGAATCCTCACCTCGTGCAGTTGCTCGCTGCTCGGCTCGTCGCCGAGCGCCTTCGCGCGCTTCGCGAGCGCGTGCCACGGGCGTCGAACGAGCTTCGGGAGGGCGTCGTGCGCAGGCTCCTCGGCGGAGGGGAGAAAGCCGGGCGCGCGCGCAGCCTCGACGAGACGGTCGAGGAGGGCCACGTAGCGATCGCCGCGGAGCGTCTCGAGGAGCCCTGCATGCGCCGCGTCGCGCGACTCCTGCAGGGTCGTGAGCACGCGCTCGACCGAGGCCTGCTCGTCCGGCGACAGGTCGCCCGCCCGGCGCCGCAGTCGCTCGAGGAGCACGTCGCCGTCGCGCACGTCGCCGAGGATGCGCGCGATCCATCCGAGCTCGTCGCGCAGCGCCTGTGCCCACTCGCGGTCGAGGAGCGGGCGAAACGTGCGCAGGTCGGAGCGAAGGCGGCGCGTTGCCACGCGCGTCTGGTGAACTCCTTCCGGATCGACGTCGATCCGCACGACCGGGTCGTGCAGGATCAGGCGGATCACGGAGAGGGCGATCGCGCGCTGCACCACGGCGCCCGCCGTGGCGTCGGTCCCGAGGTCGGGGACCGCGATCTCGGGAAGCAAGGGGCTCGGCGGCGCGAGCGCGCGGATGTACTTCGCGGTCTGGTCGGGCGCCCCCGCCCCGGCGAGCCGCAGGCGTTCCACGAGCGCGTCGAGGAGGCCGGGGGTCATCTCCTCGCCGATCTCGACCTCGAGCTCCCGGAAGAACGACGGGGCGCCGCCGTTGACGACCGAGACCGCGTCGTCCACGACGCCGGCGATCAGCCTCCCGTCCGTGCCGTGCAGACCGGTTCGGCGTCGGATCGTCGTCATCCGGACGCTGGCCTGGACCTCCTCGTGACGGATGAAGCTGCGCACGAGCTCGAGCGCGGCAGCCGGCGGGCGTTCGCCGTTTCCGTCGAACACGATCTCCGGGCGCACGAGGTACGGCGCGGAGCGCTCGGCAGGGAGCTTCACGGTCCAGCCCTCGCCGGGGCGGTGCCGGAGGCTCGCCCCCCAGCGCGCGAGCCGCAGGTCACCCGTGTCGTAGTAGGTCGTGTCGTTGCGCTCGGCCGGCGCCTGGCGCACGATCGGCCCGACCAGGCCGTAGACGCTCGGCATGCGGAAGTCGGGCGTCGCGGCGAGCTTCAGCTCGCGTTCGGGGCTGTGCTCCACGGTCGTCTCAGGGTAGCGCCCTCCGGTTTCCCAGCCAGAGCAGCGCGGCACCGGCGAGCGCGAAGCCGGCAGCGAGCAGCGCGGAGCGACCGAGGACGCCGTCGTATCCGAGCCTCGAGACGTCGACGAAGGGGTATGGGTACCAGTCCACGCGCTCGCCTCGTCCGAAGGTGTAGCCGAGCCAGGCGAGCGGATAGGCGAGCCAGGCGAGAACCGTCCAGCGCGGGAGCCGATGGCGCGGCGGATCGATCAGCCAATCCGCGACGAGGACGACCGGCATGAGCTTGTGCACGACGAAGTCGACCCACGGGATCGTCGTCTGGAGCTCCTCCTGCAGGCCGGAGAGCAGAAGCGCGAAGACGATGCCGGTTATCGCCATGTAGAGGACGGCCGCGGAGCGCGCGCCGTCGACGAGCGCGGTGCGGCCCGACGCCGGCACCAGAACGAGGAGGAAGAGCGCCGCGACCGCGAGGATGTTGGACTGGATCGTGAAGAAGCTGAAGAAGTTCGCCTGCCGGAAGCTGCTGTCCGCAGAGGAGGCGAACTGATAGCTCATTGCGACGACCGCCGTCGTCGCGAACGCGAGCCGTGCGACGTTCAGCACGGCCAGTCGCGCCACTGCCTGATCGGCGGCGAGGAAGGTGAGCATCCGTCCGTCGAGCGAGTACGACGTCACCCGACCGAGCGCATCCAGAAAGGCCCGCTCGCGCTGCATCGCCGGCTCGGGCCCGGCCATCCGCGTCGTCGCGAGCGGCCCGAACCGCAGCTCGACCTCGCTCAGCGCGAACGTCCCCGTGAATCGGTTGACTCCACCGGAGCCGGACACGTGTGCCTCCTCGAGGTCGAGCACGAGGTGCGGCAGACGCTCGTCCGGCTCGACCTCGACGGGCGTGCCCCCGAGCTCGACCAGCATCCACTCGGTGTACGCCAGCTGGACGTGCACGTCCGCCACGGGGGCGACTGTACTGCCCGCGTCGACTAGGTTGCCGTTCATGCCGAGCCCAGCCGCCGCGCTCGCCAGCAGGTACGAGGCGGCCGCCGCCGCGTTCGTGAAGGAGAACCGCCTGCCGGGGGCCGCCGTCGGCGTCGTGCACGACGGCGAGCTCGCGTGGTCCGGCGGCGTCGGCTTCGCCGACCGGGCGACTCGGCGTCCATCGGATCCGAAGACGCTCTACCGCATCGCTTCGATCACGAAGACCTTCACCGCGACGGCGGTCATGCAGCTTCGCGACACGGGGAAGCTGGCGCTCGACGATCCCGCGCTGGCCTACCTTCCCGAGCTCGCAGCCGCGCAGAGCGCGCTCGGCCCGCTCGAGACGCTGACGATCCGGCGCATGCTGTCGCACGAGTCCGGCCTGCAGAGCGAGCCGCCGGGCACCGACTGGTCGGACGTGCTCTACGAGGACGACCCCAGCCGCACGCTGTCACGTGCCTCCGAGATCGCCCTTCGCGTCCCCGTGCACACGCAGTGGAAGTACTCGAACCTCGCGTACCAGCTCCTCGGCGAGATCGTCGCGCGCGTCTCTGGGACGACGTACCCGAAGTACATCCGCTCCAAGATCCTGCGCCCGCTGGGGATGACGGCGACGTCGCTCGACCCGTTGGCCGCGCGGCTGCGCGCGCGTCGCGCCAGGGGCTACGAGCCGCGGTTCCTCTCCGACGAGCTCGAGCTGGCGCCCGAGGAGGCCAACGTGTTCGGCGCCGAGGGCGGGCTCTGGTCGTGCGTCGACGATCTCGCGCGCTGGCTCTCGTGCCAGCTCGCCGACGACCCGAAGATCATCGACAGGCAGACCCTTCGGGAGATGCACAAGCCGCGCTACCTCACGGATGACGAATGGCTCAACGCCTGGTGTATCGGCTGGTACGCACGGCGTCGCGAGGACACCATCTGGGTCATGCACTCGGGCGGCCACTACGGCTTCATCACGAACGCCTGCTTCGAGCCGAAGGAGAAGATCGGCGCAATCGCGCTGGTGAACGGGATCGGGAACGCGACCGAGCTCGCGCTCCAGCTCGGGACGATCGCCCGCGAGGCCGTGCTCGAGGCGGCGCCCGCGATCGAGGTGCCGGAGCCCCTGCCGGACGCCTGGCGGCCGCTCGTCGGTCTTTACTCGGCCCCGCACTTCGGCACCGTCATGCGTCTCGAATGGCTCGACGGCAAGCTCACCGCGCTCGACCCGGACACCCCGACGTGGAAGCCGACGCTCGCGCCGACGGACGATCCGGATGTCTTCACGATCGAGCCCGGGTTCCGCGAGTCCGGCGAGCTCGCGCGCTTCGAGCGCGGCCAGGACGGCCGTGTCGTCTCGCTCTTCTTCGCGGTCGCGAGGCTCCAGCGCCTCGAGCCGGTCTCGTAGGGTCGTGGGCGCGGAGCGGGTCACGCGCGAGCGCCCGCGGAGCGACAGCGCCTGACCGCCGACGCCCGCCGCATCCTCGCCGTCCAGGCACTGCGCGCGTTCGCGTACGGGCTCGGCAGCATCCTCATCGGCGTCACGCTCGCCCGCCGCGGGCTCTCGGGCTTCGAGGTCGGTCTCGTTCTCTCCGCATTGCTCGCCGGCGTCGCGCTCGCGTCGATCGCGATCGCACGCACCGGCGACCGAGTCGGGCGTCGGCGCTGGTACACGGCGCTGTTCGTCGTCATGGGGTTCGCGGGCGCCGCGTTCGCGCTCACGGGCGAGACCTGGCTGCTCGTGCTCGCGGCTCTCACGGGAACCGTGTCGACGGAGGTCGTCGAGTCGGGGCCGTTCACGTCTCTGGAGCAGGCCATGCTTCCGAGCGCGGCCGGGGGCCTCGATGCGACGCGGCTCTTCGGGACGTACAACACGGTGGCCACACTGGCGGGCTCCGCCGGCGCGCTCGCCGCCGGCCTCGTGGCGCTCCTCGGCGTCGAGCCTCAGCGGCTGCTGCTCGTCTACGTGCTCGTGGCCGTCTTCGGCGCGGTGCTCACGCTCGGGCTCTCGGATGCCGTCGAGCCGGAGGTGCGAGGTCCGCGGCCTGCGCTCGAGCGCTCGCGGAGAACGGTCCGCCGCCTCTCGGGCCTCTTTGCGCTCGACTCCTTCGGAGGCGGCTTCGTCACCCAGGCGTTCATCGCGTACTGGTTCACGGAGACCTGGGGGACGTCACCCGAGGTGCTCGGCGTCGCGTTCTTCGTCGTGGGGATCCTGCAGGCGCTGTCCTTCCAGGGCGCGGTCAGGCTCGCCGGTCGCTTCGGCCTCCTGAACACGATGGTCTTCACGCATCTCCCCTCGAACGTTCTGCTCGCGCTGATCCCGTTCGCGCCGAACGAGATCGCGGCCTTCGCGCTCCTGTTCGCCCGCTATGCGCTGAGTCAGATGGACGTCCCGACGCGCCAGGCGTACGTGGTCGGCGTCGTCGACCCGGACGAGCGCACGGCCGCGGCCGCGTACACCAATACGGCGCGGTACGTGACGCGGCCGCTCGGCCCGCTGGTCGCCGCGCCCATCCTCCAGGTCTCGCTCGGCGCGCCGTTCCTCGTCGCGGGCGTGATCAAGAGCGCGTACGACGTGTTGCTGTACCGGGCCTTTCGCCGGCACCCGCCCAGCGGGCTCGACTGAGCCGCGCCCGCGTGAGCTCCAGGCTCAACGCCGCTCGATGAGCTCGATCCGGTAGTCGTCCGGATCTCTCACGAAGCAGATCCGCGATCCGCCCTCCGACACCTGGTACGGCGGTCGCTCGGGCTCGATGCCGTGCTCGCTCGAAAGGGTCGCGAGGGTGCCGTCGAGGTCGTCGACGCCGATCGCGATGTGCCCGTACGCGGTGCCGAGGTCGTACGTGCGCCCGTCGTGGTTGTAGGTCAGCTCGAGGACGTTCTGCGCGTCGCCGATGGAGAAGAAGTAGTTCGTCGCCTCGCGCTCGCCGTCTCTGACGATGTCCATCTCGCGCGAGAAGGTGAAGCCGAGAGCCTCGTAGAAGCCGCGGCTTCGCTCCGGATCCGTGATTCGCACCATGGTGTGCAGGAAGGTGGCCATGCGCTCGAGCCTACCCGCGAAGGCGTCCGTGAGCGGCGAGGATCCCGAGCACGTCGTCGTGGGGGAGCGCGCGGCCGATGCGGCCTTCGCGCCCGGCGACCTCCGGCGCGGCCCACAAGGCGTTCAGCACGGCCTCCTCGGTCGCGTCGACGACCGCCTCGAACACGTCGTTCAGGTCCGCGTCGGGCACGGTCGCCGCGGGAGCCTCGCCGCGCGGCCTCCGACCAGGTGGTGCGAACGCGACGAAGATCTCTCCGCTGCCGTGATGGGCGACCGATCCGCAGCGGGCAAGCCCGAGACCGGCGCGGCGCGCCACGCGCTCGAGCTGGTGCGCGGATAGCGGGGCGTCGACGGCGACGACCGCGATACAGCTTCCGGCCTTCGAGCGCCGCTCGTCGGGCGGCTCGCCGAGGAGCGCGCCGACCGGGACGCCGTCCATGACGAGCGGCGGCGGCGGATAGAAGTTCGAGAGGACGAGGACACCGACGGCGCCGCGGATCGAGGGCGCGATCCGGCTGGCGGTCCCGATGCCGGCCTTGTAGCCCTTCGTCAGCATCCCGGTTCCCGCGCCGACCGCGCCTTCGGCGACGGGCCCGCCCGCCGAGGCGGCAACCGCGCGCGCGACGTCCTCGGCCTCCACCTGCACGATCCGGCCCTCCGAGAGCCAGCTGTCGTCGCACTCGCCGACGACGGGGATGACGAAGTCCTCCGTGCCGACACGCGGCTCGGCGTCCACGGCCACGCGAACCGCGCCGTCGTAGACCCGGCCGACAGCGTGGGTGGACGTGAGGTACACGGGCGTCTCGATACAGCCCCAGTCGGCGATCTGCAGCGACCCGGTCAGCTCGCCCGCGCCGTTCAGGACCGCTGTCCCGGCCGGCACCGGCTCGGCGTGCAGCGTCTCGATCGGAGCGGGAAGCACCGCGGTCACGCCCGTGCGGGCGATCCCCCGCCCGGCGGGAGGCTCGGGCTCGTCGCGCCAGACCGTGACGTGGCCGACGGCAACGCCCGAGACGTCGGTGATCGCGTTCGCCTGGCCCGCCTCGAATCTGCCGATGCGGAGGCCGAGATCGCGCAGGCGAGGCCCGCGTGACGGAGGCGCGCTCACGAGGCGAGCGTAGCGCGCACCCTGTCCACTCCTCCACGGGTCGGGTTATGCTCCTCGCGGATCGTGCGCGTACGACGATCCGAGGCACGGGCGGGCACAACTTCGATGGTGTCGATGTCGTCAAAGCGTCCGAGGCACAGGACTCTGGACACAGGAGGAGACATGAAGCGAGGGCACACGAGGCGCTTGGCGCTGGCCGTGGGAGTTGTCGCGGCGATCGTCGTTGCGGGCTCGGCGGCGTGGACCGGCTCGCAGCGGGCTGCGGCGAGCTCGGGAGCGGTCGCGAAGGCGCAGGCCGGCGGGAGCGGGATCCTGCGCATCGGTACGACGAGTTACATCGACTCGTTCAACCCGTGGAACTACATCGAGGGGCAGGGGCTGAACGCCATGGTCATGGTCTACCCGCTCCTCGTCCAGCTCGACTACACGAAGAGGGAGGGGTACGTCATCGCCGGCGACTGGGCGAGGTCGTGGAAGGCGTCCAACGGCGGCAAGACGTGGACGTTCAAGCTCCGCCCGAACGGCAGGTGGACGGACGGCAAGGCGATGACCGCGGACGATGCCGCGTGGACGATCAACACGACCATCAAGTACGGGACGGGCGCGACGGCAGTCCAGGCCGCGTCGCTCAACCACGCGAAGCGCGCGCTGGCGCCCAACTCGACGACGCTCGTCCTGAACTACTCCGCGCCGGTGTCGAATGCGCTCTTCCTGCTGGCTGGCGTCCCGATGGTGCCCAGGCACGTCTGGGAGCCTCTCGAGAAGAAGAACAAGGCCGGCGCCGGGCTCAAGACGTACCGGCCGCAGGATCACCTGCCCATGGTCACGGGCGGCGCCTACACCGTGAAGAAGTACGAGAAGAAGGGCTCGACGCAGTTCATCCCGGACCCGAGCTTCTACGGGCCGAAGTCGAACGCCGACGCCGTCGTGCTCCAGTACTACACGAACGCCGACGCGATGATCGCCGACCTCCGGCAGGGCAACCTCGACTGGATCGACCAGGTGCCCTTCAACGCCGTGAACGCGGTGAAGCGGAGCAAGGGCGTGAAGGTCAACGAGTGGCCGGGAGCCGAGATCACGAACATCACGTGGAACGCGAACCCGCGGAAGCTCAAGAACCGCGAGCTGCTCGACCCGCGGGTGAAGAAGGCCCTCTCGATGTGCGTCGACCGGGACAAGATGATCCAGGTCGTCTTCAGCGGCTACGCGTCGAAGGTGGAGAGCCTCGTCGGGCACATCTCGCCCCTCGAGAACCCCAACCTCGGGCCGACGAGATACAACTGCGCCGCGGCGAACAAGGCGCTCGACGCGCTCGGCTACAAGCGGGGCGCGAACGGCATCCGGGTCGCGCCGGCGACCACGGGGAAGTACGCGCAGGGTGCACATCCGATGAGCTACGAGATCGTCACGCCGACCTCGACCGACTTCAACGTCGACCGGATGGCCGACATCGTGAGGGAGGGTTGGGCGAAGCTCGGCGTCAAGGGGACGCAGAAGGTCGGAGGCGACTCGACCGCGACCTACGCCATCGAGACCGATTCGAAATGCGACGCCGCGAAGAGCATCGGCTACTCGAAGTTCGACATCGCGATGTGGGACTGGATCGCGTACCCCGACCCGGACTTCCAGCTGTCGGTGGTCACGAAGGACCAGTGGTGCTCCTGGAGCGACACAGGCTGGGACAACCCTGCCTACGATCGTCTCTACCAGAAGCAGGGCGTCACGGTGAATCCCGCGCAGCGGAGGGCCATCGTCTACAAGATGCAGAAGATGGTGTACGACGCCTTCGTGTACACCCAGCTCACGAACCACGTCGCTCTGGATGCGACGTCGACGAAGTGGACGGGCTTCAAGAATCAGCTCAACGCGTACGCGAAGACGTACTACACGAGCCCCAAGAAGCGCTGACCTGAGGTAGCAAGGTCGAAAGAGCGAACGGCACCCTCGAGACGACATGCGCGGCACGGACTACGTCGTCAAGAGGGTGCTGTTCGCGTTCGGCACCCTCTTCGTCGCCATCACGCTGAACTTCGTCCTCTTCCGGACGATCTCCGGCGATGCCGTCTCGGCGCTCAGGTGCAGGCAGTGCACGCAGGAGTTCAAGGAGTACCAGCGCCATGAGCTCGGCCTCGACGAGTCGAAGTGGGAGCAGTACAAGATCTACCTCGGGGATCTCGCCCGAGGAGACATGGGGCGCTCGCTGCGCTCCACGGAGCCGGTCACGACCGTCCTGCTGGAGCCGCTCAAGAACACGCTCCCGATGGTCGCGCTGGGGACCCTCTTCGCGATCGTGCTCGGCGTCGCGACCGGTGTCGTCGCCGCCTGGCGCCGAGGAACCGCGGCGGACAAGGCCACGCTCTGGGGCGGCCTCGGCTTCTACTCGATGCCGCCGCAGTGGCTCGGCCTCGTCATCGTCCTCTTCATCGCAGGGCGCGTCGGGTTGCCGACGTCCGGCGTGAAGGACCCGACGCTCGGCATCCTGAGCGACCCGGGATTCGTCGAGGTGGCAGTCGACCGGCTCGAGCACATGATCCTGCCCGCGCTCACGCTCGGGCTCGTCCTCTTCGGCGAGTACACGCTCATCGTCCGCTCCGCGATGCTCGAGACCCTGGGCGAGGACTACATCCTCACCTCGCGCGCGAAGGGCCTGAAGAACTGGTCGACCGTCTGGAAGCACGGGTTCCGCAACGCGATGCTTCCGGTGATCACGCTCATCGCTCTGTCGCTCGGGTTCGTCATCGGTGGCGCCATCACCGTCGAGTACGTCTTCTCGTATCCGGGGATCGGGCTCCTCGTCGTCGAGGCGATCGACCAGCGCGACTACCCCGTGCTCCAGGCAGCGTTCCTGCTCCTGACGTTCTCGGTGATCCTCTTCAACCTCCTGGCGGACCTCCTCTACTTCAAGTTCGACCCCAGGGTGACGGAATGAGCGTGTCCGGAGTGACCAGGTGAGCCCCGTCCAGACCGGCGCGCCGGCCGTCGAGGACGCCCCCTCTCCGACTCGCTCGCTCAGCTGGCGGGCCATCGCCGCGCCGGTCCTGCGGAACAAGTCGGCGCTGGTGGCGGTGGGGATCCTCGGCTTCTTCGTCTTCCTCGCGATCTTCGGCCCGCTCCTGATCGATGGCGACCCGAAGGCGAAGGTCGGGGACGTCTTCGAGCCGCCGAGCCGCGAGTTCTGGCTTGGGACGGACGGCGGCGGCGCGAGCATGCTCTCCCTGCTCATCGCCGGCGCGAGAGTCTCACTCCTCATCGGTTTCTGCGCCGCGGCGATCTCGGCGATCATCGGCGGCACCGTCGGGATCCTCTCCGGCTTCTTCGGCGGAAGGACGGACACCGTCCTCATGCGGACGACCGACTACTTCCTGGTGATCCCGGACGTCCCGCTGATCATCGTGATCGCCGCGCTCTTCGGCCGCAGCACGTGGAACATCATCGTGATCATCGGGATCATCTACTGGACGTTCACGGCGCGCCTCCTGCGCGCGCAGACGAAGAGCGTTCGCGAGCGGGTCTACGTCCAGCGCGCGCGGGCCCTCGGCGCCGGCAACTCGCGCCTCGTCGTGCGCCACGTCCTGCCCCAGGTGACGCCGCTGCTCGTCGCGAACACGGTCCTCCTGATCGCCTACGCGATCTTCGCCGAGACCTTCATCACCTTCCTCGGGCTCGGTGACCCCGCGACGATCTCCTGGGGAACCCTGATCGAAAATGCCTTCAAGGACGACGCGATCATCAACGAGGCGTGGTGGGCGGTGATCCCGCCCGGCGTGTGCGTGATGCTGGTCGTGCTCGCCTGCACGATTATCGGCCAGTCGCTGGAGGACGCCCTCAACCCGCGCCTGCGGACGGGGCACCTGTCGGTGCGGCGCTTCCGCGTGCTGCCGCGCTCCGGGCGACTGGAGCAGTCGCGCTCGTGAGCCAGCCGCTGCTCGAGGTCGAGGACCTCAACGTCTGGTTCGACCTGCCGAACGGCAATACGCTGCACGCCGTCAGGGGTGTGTCCTTCTCGGTCGCCGCCGGCACGAGGCTCGGGATGGTCGGGGAGTCCGGCTGCGGCAAGACGACCACGATCCTCGCCTTGATGGGCCTGCTCCCCCCGACGGCGTCGGTCTCGGGCCGCATCGCGTTCGAGGGCGTCGACGTGCTCGAGCGCGGAGAGCAGACGATCGCGCCCCATCGCTGGAAGGACATCGCGATGGTCTTCCAGGGCGCGATGAACGCGTTCGACCCGGTGAAGCGCATCGGCGAGCAGATCGTCGAGCCGATGGAGCTGCACGGCACCGTCACGGGCAAGGAGGCGGCCGCCCGCGCGCGCGAGCTGCTCGAGACGGTCGGGATCCAGCCCGAGCGGGCGAAGAGCTATCCGCACGAGCTCTCCGGGGGGATGCGGCAGCGCGCCGCGATCGCGATGGCGCTCGCCTGCAACCCGCGCATCCTGCTCGCGGACGAGCCGACCACGGCGCTCGACGTGATGGTGCAGGCGCAGATCCTCCAGCTCCTGACCTACCTGTCGGACGAGCTCGGGCTCGCGCTCGTGTTCGTCACGCACGACCTGCCGATCGTCGCCCAGACGTGCACGCATGCGGCCGTCATGTACGCCGGCAAGATCGTCGAGCAGGGCCCGACCGATGCGCTCTACCACGAGACGCGGCATCCCTATACGCGGCTGCTCTGGGCGGCGACGCCCGACCTCGAGTCCGACGACGAGGTGGTGTCGATCCCCGGCGTGCCGCCTCGACTCGACGTGGAGATCCAGGGGTGCCCGTTCGCTCCGCGCTGCGACCGGGCCGAGGCACGCTGCGTGGCCGAGCGGCCCGAGCTGAGAACGGTAGGAGACGATCACACGAGCGCGTGTCACTTCGCGAGCTCGCTCGAGGTCGTGAGGTGAGCACTGCGGTGCGCAACGGCCCGCCGCTGCTCGAGGTGGACGACCTGGTCGTCCGCTACAGCGTGCAGCGCGGCCTGAGCGGCGCGCTCCTTCGCCGCCCGCAGCGGTACGTGCATGCGGTCTCCGGCGTCTCGCTGAGCGTGCGGCGCGGCGAGATGGTCGCGCTCGTCGGCGAGTCGGGCTGCGGCAAGACGACGACCGCGCAGGCGATCCTCAGGCTCGTCCCGACGGAGTCCGGCAGCGTGCGCTTCGACGGGATCGACGTGACGGCGCTCGCGCGCGACGATCTGCGCCGGCTTCGGCGCCGGATGCAGATCATCTACCAGGACCCGTACGAGTCGTTGGACCCCCGCTTCCGGGTGTCGGCGACCGTCGCGGAGCCGCTCCTGATCCACAAGATCGGCTCTCGCGCCGAGCGGAGCGTGGCGGTGGACCATGCGCTCGAGCAGGTCGGGCTCGCGCCGCCGGAGCTCTTCGCGCAGCGGTTTCCGCACGAGCTCTCCGGAGGCCAGAGGCAGCGGGTCGCACTCGCCGCGAGCCTGGCGCTGGAGCCCGACCTGCTCATCGCCGACGAGCCCGTCTCGATGCTCGACGTCTCCGTGCGCGCGGGCATTCTCGCGATCCTCGACGAGCTGCGCGATCGCGGTCTGGCGGTGCTCATGATCACGCACGATCTCTCGACCGCGGCTCGCTTCGCCGACCGCATCTGCGTCATGTACCTCGGCCGGATCGTCGAGGAAGGCCCCGCGCGGGACGTCATCGAGTCCCCGCGCCATCCCTACACGAAGGCGCTCCTCTCGGTCGTTCCCCGGCGGGATCCACGCCGGCGCGTGAGCGCCCAGATTCTCACCGGCGAGACCCCGAACCCGATCGACGTGCCGTCCGGCTGCCGCTTCCATCCCCGCTGTCCCATCGCGATCGAGGCCTGCAAGGCGAGCGAGCCCGAGCTGGAAGCGGCCGCGGGGAAGCCCGGCCACCGAGCAGCCTGCTTCCTCGCTGACAAGTAGACGGGGCGCTACGCGCGGCCGAGCAGCCCGAAGGTCAGCTTGCGGAGACGCTCGCGTCGGCGTTCGTCCCGCTCCTTCGCGACGCGTATGCGCTCTTCGAGACGAGCAATGATGCCTTCGACCTCGCGACGTGTCGCGAGCCATTCAGCGTCGCTCTTCTTCTTCCTCTCCATCGTCCTCGACGATCTCCCTTCGGATGCGCTCGACGTTGTCGGCGATGCTCATCAGCAGGAGCAGCGCACCTCGAAGCTCTTCCTGCGAGATGAGTCTTTCCCTCCAGCGCAACACCCTGCGATGCTGCCTTCGCTGACCTTGAACGGCAAGATGGCCGAACGAGTCCCGTCTACTGCAGCCGTCGCGGGATCGCGCGCTCGAAGCGGCGCTCGACGTGGCCGATGCCGTCCGGCCCGTCTTCCGAGGCGACGACCTCGACGACGACGTGGTAGCGGCTCGACGTGGAGCGAAGCCGCAGGTGCGCCTCCGTCACGACCGTGGCCTCCGGCCACTCGATCGCGTAGCGCGCGCGCCCGCTCGCCCAGGCGCGTCCCGGCGTTGCATCGGCAACGCCGACGAGACCGTCGTAGCTCTCCTCGATCGTCGCGCCGTTCGGGCCTGCGTAGCGGTAGCCGTAGCTCGTCACGACCCGCGTCTGACGGCCGACGGGATCGCGCTCGATCTCGCGCACGAGCGGGGGTTGCGCGTCCGCGTCGTCGTCCGTCTGCGGCTCGACCTTCGGGGGCTGGAAGACCGGCGGCGGTGCGATCGGCGGCCCCGTGAGGACGGGGAGCTCGAGCTCCACCGAGCCTCGCTCGACGTCGAGCCGGCCGGCGTGCGGCGGCGGCCAGGTGTTCGGCCAGTCCGAGCCCGCGAGCGCGAGCCGCAGGCGATGGCCCGGCTCGAAGATCCAGGACGTCGCCTCGAGCTCGAGCTCGATCGCCGTCGGCACGCCCGGTTCGAGCGGCGTCGGCTCCGAGTGGCTCTCGCGATGGGTGAGGTTCAGGACGCCGCGGCTCACGAGGGCCGAGGCGCCGTCGGGAAAGACGTCGCAGAGCCGCGCCGAGAGGAACGCCACGGGATGTGGTGACGTGATCGTCACGCGCAGACGAGGGTGCCCGAGCAGCTCGAGCTCATCTTCGAGCGGCCAGTCGTAGGTCAGCGAGAGCGCGTCGTCCTCGCGCTGGTCGTCCGGGAGCGTCCACGGAGGCTTGCCCGCGCACGAGATCCAGGCAGCCGTCCCGACGTCGCCGCGCACGAGGATGCGGTCGCGCTCGTCACCGTCGGGTCGCCACGTGGTCGGCCGGAGGCGCTCGGCCGGCCACGTCGGCTCGGAGCGCCACTCGCCTCGCATCTCGGCGACGTCCGGCGCCGGCCGGGTGGACCGGCGCATGAACACCGCGAGCGGCGGCTCGTGGTCGATGCCGTTCGGCTCGTCCCGCAGCCAGCGAGCGAACCAGCGGATCAGCTCCGGTACGAGATCGATGTGCGGGCCGGGGATCGACGTGGCCGTGGAGGCGTGCGCCCAGGGCCCGATGATCACGCGCCGCGGACAGGTGAGCGCCTCGTACGCGCGCAGCGCGATGTTCGTGTACCCGTCGGCCCAGCCGGCGACGATCATCGTCGGGCACGTGATCCGCTCGTAGCTCGGCCGCAGCGATCCGTGTCGCCAGTACGGCCCGTCGTCCTGCTCCTCGAGCCAGCGCAGGAGCCACGGCTCCGTTCCTTCGATTCGGCGGAGCCATTCCTCGCGCCAGCCTTCCCCGTACACGGCAGGCACTGGCGGCAGGACGTTGCACGCCGCCATGTAGAGCACCCAGTCGACGAGGTCGATCGCCTTGAGGATGCCCCCCATGTAGTGGACGTCGTCCGTGTAGCGGTCGTCCGACGCGTAGATCGGGACGATCGCGTGCAAGGCGGGCGGGCGCTCCATCGCGACCTGGATCGAGTTGAACCCGCCCCACGACGTGCCGTACATGCCGACTCTCCCCGTGCACCACTCCTGGTCGGCGAGCCATGCGATCACGGCGCAGATGTCCGCCTGCTCCTGTGCGTCGTACTCGTCCAGCGCGATCCCCTCCGAGGAGCCCGTCCCGCGCAGGTCGAGCCTGCAGACGGCGAAGCCGCCCTCCTCGCAGAGCCGCTCGTACTCGCTCGCGTACGACGCGGTGAGGTCGTCCATGCGGTACGGGATCGCGTCGACGATGGCGGGGGCGGGGAGCTCGTCCGGGAGGAACAGCCGCGCGGCGAGCCGGACGCCGTCCTCCATCGAGATCCAGACGTGTCGCTGCTCCACGGGCGCGGATCCTATGACGCTCGCACTGCGCAAGACCGGAGAGCCGCTAGCGCGGCATCTCCGGTCGCGCAAGGATCCCTGAAGGCGACCGCTTCGCGGTCGCGCCGATGCTGTGGAGTCGACGCCGTCTACGATCGCCGCGGCGTGGATCTCCGGATGACAGACGCGCAGGTCGCGTTGCGCGAGGAGGCCGCGGCCTTCGCGATCGCGCTGCGTCCGAGCCTGGAGACCGATCCCGAATGGCGACGGCAGGGGATGCTCTCAGACGGTGACTCGCGCGAGGTGACCCGCGCTCTCGGTGAAGCGGGCTGGATCGGGATGACGTGGCCGCAGGAGCTCGGTGGGCGCGGCCTCACGCACGTCGACGCCGCGCTCGCCGAGGACGTCCTCGGCTACCACTGGCTCCCGCTGTCCCTGTACCTCCTCTCGTACAAGACGATCGGGTGCGCGCTCGAGCGCTTCGCCTCGCAGGAGCTGAAGGAGCGACTTCTCGGCCCGGTCGCGCGCGGCGAGCTCACCTTCTGCCAGGGATTCTCGGAGCCCGGCGCGGGCAGCGACCTCGCGTCGCTCACGACCCGGGCCGAGCGCCGGGGCGACGCGTTCGTCGTCGGCGGCAGCAAGATCTGGACGTCGAGCGCATGGCTCGCCGACTGGATCTACCTCGCGGTGCGGACCAATCCGGACGAGTCGCGCCACCGCGGCATCTCCGTCCTCGTCGCGCCCCTCGACAGCCCGGGGATCGAGGTTCGCCGCTTCCCGGTGCTCGGCGGCGGCTACCTCTGCGAGGTCTTTCTCGACGGGGTCGAGATCCCTGCCGAGAACCTCGTCGGTGAGGTCGACCGCGGCTGGGACGTGCTCATGCACACGCTCGACTTCGAGCGCATCACGGCCGAGAAGCTCGGTGGGCTCGCGTGGTTGCTCGACGCGCTCCACAGGCGGCTCGAGGAGACCGACCGCCTCGACGCGGCCTGGCCACGGCTCAGCGTGCTGCGCGGCGAGCTCGCCGGCGCTCGACTCCTCTCGCTCCGCGCCGCGGGCCTCCTCGACCGCGGCGAGCCGGCGAGCGCGGCCTCCGCGATGGCCAAGCTGGCCGGAGCGCGGCTGGCGCAGCGGATCGCGCGGGAGGGGATCGAGCTGCTCGGCCTCGAAGGGCTTGCCGACGGCCACGCCGCCGCGCCGCTCGACGGCCGCCTCGGCGCGCTCTACCGCGCGTCGGTCGGCTCGACGATCTCCGGCGGCTCCGCCGAGATCCTGCAGACGGTCATCGCTCGCCGCGGGCTGGGCCTGCGGTGAGCCTTCCCCTCACGGGTGTTCGGGTGGTCGAGTACGCGCAGTACGTCGCGGGGCCGCTATGTGGTGTCCTCCTCGCCGATCTAGGCGCGGACGTCGTCAAGGTCGAGCCACCCGCGGGTGACGGCTACCGGCACGTGCTGCCGGTCGCGCCGGGCATCGGGCGCTACTTCGTGCCGCTCAACCGGGGCAAGCGCTCGGTCGTGCTCGACCTCAAGAGCGACGACGGGCTCGCGGCGAGCGGGCGACTGCTTCGGCGCGCGGATGTCGTGCTGCACAACTTCCCGCGCGAGCGCGCCAGCAGGTTTGGGCTGGGCTGGGAGGACGTTCACGCCGAGTCGCCTGCGCTGGTCATCGGTCGCGTCAGCTCGTTCGGCGCGTCGGGGCCGCTCGCCGACGCCCCGGCCTACGACCTGATCGCCCAGGCGCGCGCCGGCTTGCTCACGGCTCATGCAGCGCGCGGCGACGCCGTGCCCGTCCGGGCCGGCGGGCTCCCGATGGCCGACCTCACCGCCGGCTTCCTGCTCGCGACCGGAGTGCTCGCCGCGCTCGTCCGCGCACGCGAGACGGGGGAGGGAGAGCTCGTCGACGTGTCGCTCCTCGCCGCCGCTCTGGCGGTTCAGCTCCAGGACCTCGTCTGGCTCGAGGGCGAGGCAGACGGCGAGACGGCGCTGGCGGCCGACCGGGCGCAGCTCGACGCGCGAGCGGACGAGATCGCCGGCGGCGTCGCCATGAATCCGTACTACCGCTGCTTCGAGACGCTCGACGGCTTCGTCGCGGTCGCGTGCCTCAACCTCGCGCAGCGACAGGCGCTCCTGGCCTACTTCGGCCTCGACGACCCGACCATCGCCGCGCCCGACCTCGTTCCCGGCGACCCGTCGCTCCTCGCTGCCAAGGAGGAGCTGACCGCGCGGATCGCCGCCTCGTTCGCCGAACGTTCGACCGACGAGTGGATCGGCGTGCTCGAGCCGGCCGGCGTCCCGTGCGGCCGCGTGCAGCGGCGTGAGACCGTGCACGCGGATCCCCAGGTCGTCGCCGAGGGGCTGGTGGGCCGGATCGACCAGGACGGCCTCGGGAGCCTGCAGCTGCTCGCTCCCTTCATTCGCGTCGGAGGAGATGTCCGCGATGGGTCTTCCGCACCGACGCTCGGCGCGCACACGGACGACGTGCTCGAGGAGCTGTCGTGAACTTCGCCGAGTCCACGGAGCTCGCGCTCTTCGCCGCGTCCGTCCGCGAGGCGATCGGCGACTGGCAGCCGCCACGCGAGCCCGAGCTCGGAGCCTGGCAGGACGATCGCGACGACGAGCTTGCCGCGCGTCTGGCCGCGGCAGGCTGGACCGAGCTCTGGGCCGGAGGCGAGCTCCTCGGCCCGGCCGTCGCCGGCGGAATCGAGCTCGGGCGCGCTGCGGCTCCCGTCTCCCTCGTCGACGAGGCGACGCTCGGGGCGCCGCTCTGGGTGGCGGGACGCGCACGCCACGCCCGCGAGGCTGCATCGCTGGCGGTGCCCCGTCGTGGGGGCGGTCTCGCGCTCGGCCCGCCCGCGACCGAGGCCCGGCCGGAGCCGACGCTGGACGGCAGCGGCACCGTCCTCGTCGAGACGGGCGCGCTCGGCGAGCTCGAGTCGGTCGCGGCCGCCGCCTGCTGGCGGGCCTGGAACACGGCGACGCTCGCCTATCTCGCCGGGCTCGCGACGCGGTCGCTCGAGCTCGCGATCGAGCACGCGCGCACGCGAGAGCAGTTCGGCGCGCCACTGGCCACTCTCCCGGCCGTGCAGTCACGACTCGCCGACGCGGCGCTCGCGACGGACGCCGTGACGCTTCTCGCCTGGGCTGCGGCGACGAGCGACGACGCCCAGCAGGACGGAGAGCTCCGCTGGGCCGGTGAGGCGTGCTGCGGCGTGACCGCGAGCGCGCACCAGCTCCACGGCGCCCTGGGCTTCGCGCTCGAGCACGGGCTGCACGTGCTGCACCGCCGCGCGCGCTCGGTGAGCTCCTGGGCGGTCGCCGCGTGCGACGCGCTGCGTTGAGCCTCTAGTCCGGCCGCCTCGCCCACGCGGGGGAGCGGATCTCGGCGATGGTCGCGTCGAGCCACGCCAGCCTCGCCTCGACCCCTGCGATGCCTCCTTCGAGCGCGATGCGGAAGGTACGTGACTTCTTGTCGCGTCCCGTGGGCTCGTCCTGAATCCCGAGAAACTCGTCGAGCACGCCCTGCCAGTACCCGCGCTCGTCCCGGAGGCGCTCCGCCGCCTCCGGGGGCTCGAGCAGCCAGAGGAAGAACGTCCGCAGCGCCGCGTCGCTGCGCACGCGGCGATCCGGCTCGCTCTCTCGCAGCCAACGGCGCACCTCGGCGAGCCCGAGGTCCGTGACCGCGTAGGTCTTGGAGTTGCGCGCGCCCGAGCCCGTCTGCTCGATGAGCCCGTCCTCGAGCAGCCGCGCCAGCTCGGGGTAGATCTGGCTGTGGCTCGCCGGCCAGGCGTACGCGAGCGACTGCTCGAAGTGCTTGAGCAGCGCGTATCCGGTCCGCGGCTGATCGGCGAGCGCGCCGAGGAGTGCGTAGCGAAGCGCCATCTAATATGTAAATCTTGACATGTAACTACGGATAGGACATCATCCCAGGCCATGCGGATGCCGAGCCTGCTCCTCGTGCCACTCGCCGTGGTCGTGTTCGTCGCCGGGGCGCAGGCTCGACCGTCCGCGTCGGTCACGACCGCCGACGACGTTCGCGAGCTCGGCCGCTCGATCGAGCAGATCCACCCGAACCCGTTTCGGAGCGTCCCGCAGCAGCGCTTCGAGTCGGAGGTGGATGCGCTCGCGCGGCGCGCACCGGGCCTCACCCGGAACGAGCTGCTCGTGGGCATGCTCCGGGTCATCGCGCTCCTCGGCCCGCGGAACGGGCACACGGGGCTCTTCCCGGGCGATCCGGCGCACGCCCGCGAGAACCATCTGTACCCGCTCCGCCTCTACGACTTCGCCGACGGGCTCTACGTCGTGGACGCAGCGGACGCGTCGCTCGTCCGCAGTCGACTCGTCGCGATCGACGGAACGCCGGTCGCGAAGGTCCTCGACCTCGTCGAGCCGCTCGTGCCGCGCGACAACGACTCGAACCTCCGCGGCCTCGCGCCGCACTTCGCGCTGACCGCCGAGGTGCTCGACGGCCTCGGGATCACCGACGGCAACTCGGCGACCTTCACGCTCGCCCGCCCGGACGGACAGCAGTTCGACGCTCCGCTCGCGGCTCTCGGCGCCGCGCGCTACGTCGCGCAGTTCTACGACCCGCTGTACGGCCACTATCCGTCGATCCTGCCGCGGGCACCGAAGCCGCTGTACCTCGCGGGAAGCGCCAGGCCGATGTGGGTGCGAACGCTCGCCGGCGGGAAGGCCGTGTACGTGGGCTACAACTCGGTCCGCTCGCCGACATCGGGCTTCCTCGGAACACTCGGGCGCCTCGTGCACGCGCGCACCACGAAGCGCGTGATCGTGGACGTGCGCCTCAACGGCGGTGGCGACAACACCACGTACGGCGCGCTCATGACGCTCTTCGGCTCGAGGGCGGTGAACAAGCGCGGGAAGCTCTATCTCCTCACCGGCCGGGCGACGTTCTCGGCCGCCGCGAACTTCGCGGCGGAGATCGATCGCGCCACGCGGGCGATCATCGTGGGGGAGCCAACCGGCGGTGGGGTCGAGACCTACGGGGACACCACCGCAGTCGCGCTCCCGACGACGGGCTGGACGGTTCACATCGCGGCGCGCTACCACGAGCGCAAGAAGGGGCCGAGCGACAAGCGGCTCGCCGTGGGACCGGATGTGCCCGTCGATCTGACGTCCACGCTGTATTTCGCGGGCCGAGATCCCGTGCTGGAGCGCGCGCTTCGCGGTCTCTGATCCCCCGATTGGGGGATGATCCCTCGTTCGAGGGATTGCGCCGTCGCGCTGTGGCCGTAGCGTCAGGGAGGGGAACGACTGACGCTCACCCTGGGGAGGGGGGCCGACGTGACAAACGATTCGAACGGATCTGTGCTGATCGAGGTCATCGCGCGCGAGGACTGCCCGAACCGCGGCATGGCGCTCGTCGTCGTCGAGCGGGTCGTGGACGAGACGGGGATTCCGGCGGCAATCGAGCTCGTCGAGGTCGAGTCGGACGAGGATGCCGAGACGTATCGCGCGCTCGGCTCGCCGACGGTCCTCGTCGACGGCCGCGACGTCGATCCCGACCCGACCCTGGTCGACTTCAGCGCCGACGACCGGATCTACCGCACCGACCGTGGCCCGTGCGGCTGGCCCGAGGCCGAGTGGATCCGCGACGCGCTCCTGCGCGCGGTCGCGCAGACGACCTCGAACGGCAAGCACTGAATGAACTATCCGCAAGCCCCGGATCCGCGAGCGCGGATTCCGGGCGCGGGCAGATCCCTGAAGGCGCTCGCTTCGCGGTCGCGGGCGTCCCTGCTACTCGGCGAGCTCGTCGGCGAGCATGCCGTAGAGGACGCCGTCGACCCACTCCTCGTTGCGCCGGTACGCCTTGCGGCGGGCCCCCTCGCGCGTGAAGCCCGCTCGCTCGGCGTGACGCATCGCACGTTCGTTGAAGCCGTAGATCTCCATCTGTACTCGGTGAAAGCCGAGCTCGCCGAAGAGGTGACGCTGGAAGAGGCGCGCGGCCGTGTCGGCGACCTTCGCCCCGCGGAAGCCGGGATGGACGGCGAGCCCTCCCAGGTCCGCGATCCGGCTTCGCTGGTTCGTCCTCGCGAAGCGCATCGTGCCCGCGCGCTCGCCGTCCACCTCGATCACGAACACGCCGAACGCGTCGGGCTCATCGTCGGAGCGGGCGATCTCCGCGAGGATCTCGTCACGCCCCTTCGAGCGCACTGCGGCGAGGAACGGCTCGACGTCCTCGTGCGTGACGAGCTCGACGAGGAAGTCGGCGTCGTCCGGCCGCGCCCGCCGAATCGTCACGTTCACGCCGCGTTCTCCTGGGGCTTGAACTCGAAGAGTCGCTCACCCGATGCCAGCGCCGCGCCGACCGCGATGAGTGCGAACCCGGCGATCATCGCCGTCGTCACAGCCTCGCCCAGTAGGAGAACGCCGTAGGCGACGGCGAACCCAGGCATGAGGTAGGTCACGATCGAGAGCTTGCGGCTCCCGTGCGAGCGGAGCACGCGGAAGAGGAGCAACTGACCGGCAAACGTGGGAATGAGGATCAGTCCCGCGAGGCCGGCGAGGGCCGTCGGGCCGGGGACAGCGCTGGGCGGGTCGAGTAACGCCACTGGTAGGAGCAATAGGGCCGCGGCGAGCATGTTCCCGGTCGCGAGCACAGGCCCTGGGATGTCGTGAACCTGGCGCTGTCCGTAGACGCCGCCACTTGCGTATGAGGCCGACGAGAGGACGACGGCGAGCGTCCCCGCGAGAGCCCACCACCCGCCGTCTGCCGGGAATCCGGCCAGCAGCGCAACTCCGAGGAAGCCCAGGATGACGCCGGCGATCCGGACGGGGCCGACCGGCTCGTGCGGCAGGAACTTCGCGGCGATGATGAACGTGAACAGCGGCACGGTCGACTGGGCGATCCCGGCGACGCTCGAGTCGATGTGCGTCTCGCCCCACGCAACGAGTCCCATCGGAACTGCGGCGTTGATCAGACCGAGCACGAGGCACGGCCGCCACGCGGCCCGAAGCTCGCCGACGGCGCGCGAGGCGCTCGTGCGCCAGACGAGGTAGCCGAACAGGAGGATCCCGGCGATGAGCACGCGTAGCTCGGTCATCGCCGCGGGCGGAATGTCCTCGACCGCGACCTTGATGAAGAGGTACGACGCACCCCACATCGCCGCCAGGAGCAGGATGAGCGGCCAATACGAGCGCATCGCGCCAGGCTACCCAGGCTCCCCTGCCGAGCAGCCTCCGGCCCGAGCCCCGAGCCGTCCGCGACGCGCGGCTAAGCTGACGCCCTGAGCAGCGTGACGGAACCCGCGCTCCATCGCGCACTCGGTCTCACCGACGGAGAGTTCGAGCGAATCCGCGCACTGCTCGAGCGCGATCCGAACGACTTCGAGCTCGCGGTGTTCTCGCTTCTCTGGTCGGAGCACTGCGGCTACAAGCACTCCGCGTTCCTTCTGAAGCGGCTGCCGTCGAGCGGGCCCCGCGTGCTCCAGGGCCCGGGCGAGAACGCTGGAGTGCTCGACCTCGGGGACGGGCTCGCGGTCTGCTTCAAGGTCGAGAGCCACAACCACCCCTCCGCCGTCGAGCCGTTCCAGGGCGCCGCCACGGGAGTCGGCGGGATCCTGCGCGACATCGTCGCGATGGGCGCGCGGCCGGTGGCGCTCCTCGACGGCCTGCGCTTCGCCGAGCCCGACTGGCACTTCTCGCGCGCGGTCGGCGGCATCGGCCACTACGGCAACTGCGTCGGTGTGCCGACGGTCGGCGGCGAGGCCGTGTTCGACGAGGCGTACCGCGACAACTGCCTCGTGAACGCCATGTGCGTGGGATTGCTCCCGGTCGAGCGGCTCATGCGCGCGAAGGCGACCGTCGCCGGACAGCTCGTCGTCCTTTACGGCGCGACCACCGGACGCGACGGCATCGGCGGCGCATCGGTCCTCGCGAGCCAGCAGCTCGACGACGGCTCCGCGGCGAAGCGCCCGTCCGTCCAGATCGGCGACCCGTTCACGGGGAAGAAGCTCATCGAGGCGTCCGTCGAGCTCGTCTCCGCCGGGCTCGTCGAGTCGCTCCAGGACTGCGGCGCCGCGGGCATCGCGTCGTCCCTGTCCGAGATGGCGACCGACCTCGGGATCGACGTCCACCTCGACCGCGTCCCGCTCCGCGAGGAGGGGATGGAGCCCTGGGAGGTGATGATCTCCGAGAGCCAGGAGCGGATGATCGCGATCGTCCGGCCCCAGATGCTCGAAGCGGTGGAGGCGATCCTCGAGCGCTGGGAGCTCGAGCACGCCGAGATCGGCGAGGTCACGACGACCGGAGAGCTGCGCGCGTTCTGGGACGGCGACGTCGTCGGCGAGATCCCGGCCCGCCTGCTCACGGACGAGTGCCCTCGCTACGAGGTCGCGCAGGCGAGACGGGCCCCGACGCCGGAGCGGGAGATCACCGGCGCGCCGTCGGCCGCCGAGGCGTTGGTCGAGCTCCTCGGCTCGCCCGCGCTTCGCAGCCGCGAGCTCGTGTTCCGCCGCTACGACCAGCTCGTCGGGTCACGGACGGTACGCCGGCCGGGCCTGGACGCCGCCGTGCTCAGGCTCCGGCCGGCGATGCGCGGCCTCGCCGTCTCGCTCGACGGACAGGGTCGCATCGCGCGTCTCGATCCCTTCACCGGCGGTGCTCTCGCCGCGCTCGAAGCCGCACGCAACGTCGCCTGTGTGGGCGGCGAGCCGATCGGCTTCACGGACTGCCTCAACTTCGGGAATCCCGAGAAGGCCGAGATCGGGTGGGAGCTCGCCGAGGCGATCGACGGCATCGCCGCCGCCTGCGACGCGCTCGGCGTGCCCGTCGTCTCCGGGAACGTCTCGCTCTACAACGAGACGAACGGGCGGGCGATCCATCCGACGCCGGTCGTCGGAGCGGTCGGGCTCGTCGAGGACGTTCGCCGCGTGCCGAAGGCCTGGCGCGACGGCGACGTGATCTTCGCGGCGTTCGCGTCGGCGCTCTCGCTCGCGGGCTCGGAGTACCAGGCCCGCTACGGCGAGACGAGCGGGACTCCGGCGCCGCTCGACCTCGCGGCGGAGGCTCGGCTCGTCTCGTTCCTGTGGCACGCGGCGCCATCGGCCTCGCTCGTCCACGACGCGGCCGAAGGCGGGCTCGCCGTCTGCCTCGCCGAGGCCGCGATCCACTCGGGCGCGGGCGCCTCGCTCGACCTCCGCGACGACGCGGTCGAGCTCTTCGGCGAGGTGGGCGGCCGCGCGATCGTCGCCTGCGTGCCCTCCGCCACCGCAGAGATCGAGAGTGTTGCGGCCGAGTTGGGCGTCCCGCTGCGGCGGGTCGGCGAGGTGGGCGGCGGTACCCTGCTCGGCGTGGCGCTGGACGAGCTTCGCGGCGCCTGGGAGCCGGCTGACTGATGTGTGGTGTCTTCGGGATCCGTTCGGAGGAGCGGGACGTCTCGCGTCTCGCGTACTTCGGGCTGTTCGCATTGCAGCACCGCGGCCAGGAGGCCGCGGGGATCGCGGTCTCCGACAAGGGGCACCTCACCGTGCTGCGGGAGATGGGCCTCGTCGCCCACGCCTTCGACGAGCAGCAGCTGCAGGCGCTTCCCGGGGAGGTGGCGATCGGCCATACCCGCTACTCCACGACGGGCGCCAACAAGTGGGCGAACGCGCAGCCGCTGATCCGTCACGGCGGCGCGCGCACGGTCGCACTCGGGCACAACGGGAACCTGGTGAACGTCGAGGAGCTGCGCTCGGAGCTGGTCGCAGACGGCGTCAAGCTCGCGACCGGGCTCGACTCGGAGATCATCGCCGCGCTCATCGCGCGTGACGAGGCGCCGCTCGCCGAGGCCGTCGCGGGAGCCATGTCCCGCCTCGAGGGCGCCTATTCCGTGACGGCCCTCGTGGAGGGCACGCTGGTGGCGTTCCGCGACCCGTTCGGGTTCAGGCCGCTCACGCTGGGCCGGCTCGGAGACGACTGGGTCGTCGCCTCGGAGACCTGCGCGCTCGACCTCATCGGCGCCGACGTCGTGCGCGACGTTCGCCCGGGCGAGGTGATCTGGGTGGATGAGCAGGGCCTCCATGCCGCGCAGGCGGTCCCCACGGGCCGCAACGCCCTGTGCGTCTTCGAGCACGTCTACTTCGCGCGGCCGGACTCGCGTGTCGGCGGTGTCGAGGTGCACGGATCACGCGTCCGCATGGGCGAGCGCCTCGCGCAGGAGTCGCCGGTGGAAGCCGATCTCGTGATCGGGATCCCCGACTCGGGCACGCCCGCCGCGATCGGCTTCTCCAAAGCGTCCGGCATCCCGTTCAACGAGGCGCTCATCAAGAACCGCTACGTCGCGCGCACTTTCATCCAGCCGGATCAGGGCATGCGCGAGCAGGGGATCCGGATGAAGTTCAACCCGCTCGACGAGGTCGAGGGAAAGCGCATCGTCGCGGTCGACGACTCGATCGTCCGCGGCAACACGATGCGCCAGCTCGTGCTCATGCTCCTCGACGCCGGCGCCGCCGAGGTGCACGTCCGCATCTCGTCTCCGCCGGTCGTCTCGCCGTGCTTCTACGGGATCGACATGGCCGACGAGGACGAGCTCGCGGCCGCGCACCGCTCGGTCGAGGAGATGCGCGCCCACGTCGGAGCGACCTCGCTCCACTACCTCTCGGTCGAGGGCATGCAGGTCGCGACGACGCTTCCCGAGGACTCGGTGTGCCGCGCGTGCTTCACGCGCGATTACCCGACGAGCGTGCCGCCGAAGGTCGAGAAGCTCCGCTTCGAGCCCGCGCCAGCCTGATCGGACGCGGCCCGCGCGGCCGTCTTGCTGGCTGCCGCTTCGTCGGGCGGAGCTGACCGAGCTCATGTGTCGCTTCCGTCGGCGAAGACCCGTTTCCGGTCTGGATGCGCACGATCGTCGGGCTGCCGTGCGGTCACGGTGTCACGCTTCGCGGGGGGAGCGGGACGAAGGCGCTCGTGGTCCGCTGGTACTCGGCGTAGTCCACGCGCGAGCGTAGGGCCTGCTTCTCGGTCGCCGGGATACCTGTGACGCGAAACAGGAGGAAGAGCAGGCCGGCCGGGACGACCCAGGCGATCCAGCCCATCGGCGCCGTCGTCGCGACGAGCGCGTTCCCGCACCAGGTCACCCACTCGAAGAAGTAGTTCGGATGACGCGACCAGCTCCACAGGCCGACACGGGCGGTCCTGCCCGTGTTCTCCGGGTTCGCGCGCCACTGCGCGAGCTGTCGATCGGAGACGATCGTCCCGACGTTCCCGAGCGTCCACACGGCAATGCCGATCCAGGCGACGACGCTGAGGCCCGAGCGCGGATCGAGCGCGATGAGCGCGAACGGCAGCGAGAAGAACACGACGAAGAGCGCCTGGAACTGGAAGAACCAGAAGAAGTTCCGGTTCGCGTTCGCACCTTGCTCGCGTCGAGCGTGATGGCCGTCCTCTGGTACCTAGAGGAGGAGCCCCCAGGTCGAGCCGATCAGGTCAGCTCGCTCCAGCGGCGGTAGCGGACGGCGCGTCGCGCGGTCCGCTCGTCGATGCCGCTCTCGATCAGCTCCTGCCGCACGTCTCCCTCCTGCGCCATGCGCAGGAAGAGCCATGCGAGCGCGACGATCGTGACGAGCGAGCCTTCGAGCATCATCAGCGAGCCTGCGAGGCTCTGGTCGGCGTCGGGCGAGAGCCCGAGGTAGTCGTTCCCCGTGTCGTAGGCGTCGTAGAACGCCGAGCCGCCCCAGACGAACACGTTGCCGAGGATCGTGGCGACGAGGCGGACGCCGACGATGTACGCCAGCTTGGCTCCAGTGCCGAACCACTCCGGCGCCGGGAGCGTCTCGAGGACGGGCAGCCAGAGCACGATCCCCGCGCTGAAGAACGCGATGTGCTCGACCGCGTGGAGCGCGCTCGACTCGAGGGCTCCCTCGTAGAGGAGCGGGAGGTGCCACAAGATGAGGTTCGCCGTCCAGACCGGGAAGGCGACCAGCGGATTCGCGAAGACGCGCAGTCGCATGACCCCTGGGAGCGCGAGGACGGGCCGCAGGAGCGGTCCCGTGAGCCCCGCCAGGAGGCACAGCGGAGCGAGGTCGCCGATGAGGAGGTGCTGCGTCATGTGAGCGGAGAAGAGCTCCGTCTCCCCGATCTCGGCGATCGGTGAGGCGACGGCGACGACGAGGAGCGCGCTGCCGAGCGAGAAGAGCGCGATCCGCCAGCCGGGGACGGGCTGCCCTCGGCGCGCGAGCGTGCGCGCGCGGCCGGCGTACGCGACGGCGATGAGCGCGATCGGGGCGAGCTGGAGAGGGTCGAGGGTCCAGCTCGTCAGCAGCGACGGCTCGCTCATCGGTGCGGACTGTACGCTCGGGCCGTGGACGCGGGCGAGCAGACCTACGAGGCTGCCGGCGTCTCGATCTCGAAGGCCGATGCGGTGGTCGAGCGGCTTCGCGCCGCGGTCGAATCCACCGGAGCGACCGGATTCGGCGCGTTCGCGGGGCTCCATCCGCTGGACGCCGAGCGGTTCCTGGCCGCATCGACGGACTCGGTGGGCACGAAGCTGATCGTCGCGCGCGAGCGCGGCGCGCTGCGTGCGTGCGGCGCCGACCTGGCGGCGCACTGCATCAACGACGTCCTCACCTGCGGCGCCGACCCGCTCTTCTTCCTCGACTACGTGGCGGCGAATCGGATCGAGCTCGAGACGGTCGCCGAGCTCGTCGAGGGCGCGGCGGAGGTCTGCCGCGCTGCGGGCTGCGCGCTGATCGGCGGCGAGACCGCAGAGCTGCCCGGGATCTACCGCGAGGATGAGCTCGACTTCGCCGGCACGTGCGTCGGGATCGTGGAGCGCACGGCACTGATCGACGGCTCCCGGATCGAGGCCGGTGACGCGGTGGTCGGGCTGCCGTCGGCGGGCGTGCACGCGAACGGGTTCACGCTGGTGCGTCGTGTGCTCGAGCAAGAGGACTACACGGGCGACGATCTCCTCGCTCCGACGCGGCTCTACCTCGACGACGTACGGCGAACGCGCCCGAGCGCCCTGGCTTTCGCGCACGTGACGGGCGGAGGGATCGCCGGGAACCTCGCGCGCGTGCTGCCGGCGGGACTGCGCGCCGAGATCGACTGGGATGCGTGGCCGCGCCCGCCCGTCTTCGCATGGCTCGCGCGCCACGTCTCCGAGGAGGAGCTGCGCCGCGTGTTCAACCTCGGCATCGGGTATCTCGCGGTCGTGCGAGACCCCTGCGAGGAGCTCGTGATCGGGAGGATCGTTCGCGCATGATCGGCGTGCTCGTCTCCGGCGAGGGGACCAACTTGCAGGCGCTGCTCGATGCCGACCTGCCCGTCGTGGCGGTCGCCTCGAACGTGCGTGACGCGCGTGCGCTCTCGCGGGCCGAAGCGGCGGGCGTCGCCGCCGCGACGTTTCCCCTCGACGACTACACCGGTCGCGATGCGCGCGACCTGGCCATGGCGGAGTGGCTCGAGGGCCACGGGGTCGAGCTCGTGGTGTGCGCCGGCTACATGCACCTGCTGCGGCCGTCCTTCCTCGAGCGGTTCCCGCGACGAGTGGTCAACGTGCATCCGGCGCCGTTGCCCGAGTTCCCGGGGGCGAATCCGCTCGAGGACGTGCTCGCGGCCGGAGCGCCCGCGGCGGCGGCGACGGTCCACTACGTCGACGGCGGCGTCGACACGGGCGACGTCATCGCGAGCGAGAGCGTTCCCGTGCTGGCGGGCGACACCGTCGAGACGCTGCGGGAGCGCGTGCACGCAGCCGAGCACCGGGTGCTGCCGAAGGTGGTGCGCGAGCTGTGCGCGCGCTGATCTCCGTCTACGACAAGACCGGCATCGAGGCGTTCGCGCGCGGGCTGGTCGATCTCGGGTTCGGGCTCGTGTCGAGCGGAGGCACAGCGGCTGCGCTCGAGCAGGCAGGGCTCGCGGTGACGACGGTCGAGGACGTCACCGGCTTCCCGGAGCTGCTCGGCGGCCGCGTGAAGACGCTCCATCCGAGCGTGCACGCGGGGATCCTCGCGAGGCGGGAGCTCGAGGAGGACCTCGCGGCGCTCGCCGAGCACGGCATCGAGCTGTTCGACCTCGTCTGCGTCAACCTCTATCCGTTCGAGCTCGCGGTCGATCGGCCGGAGCTCGACGAGAGCGACGTCATCGAGCTGATCGACATCGGCGGCCCCGCGCTCCTGCGTGCCGCGGCGAAGAGCTTCTCGTCCGTGGTCACCGTCTGCCGGCCGTCGGACTACGAGCCCGTCCTCGAGGAGCTCTGGTCGGGACGCGGCGCGACGTCGCTCGAGATTCGCCGGCACCTCGCGTCGATCGCGTTCGCGAGAACCGCCGCATACGACTCGGCGATCGCGCGCTGGTTCCAGCGCGGCGGCGACTTTCCCGAGATCTTCGTCCCGTCGTTCGACCGTGAGCTCGAGCTCGCCTACGGCGAGAACCCGCACCAGGCCGCCGCGTACTACGCGGAGCGCGGCGCGCGAACGCATCTCCTGGCGTTCGTCGACCAGCTCCAGGGAAAGCCGCTCTCGTTCAACAACCTCAACGACCTCTCCGCGGCGCGCCTGCTCGCGTCCGAGCTCGAGGGCCCCGCGTGCGTGATCGTGAAGCACGCCAACCCGTGCGGGGTCGGCGTCGCAGGGACGATCGAGGAGGCGTACGCGAAGGCGCTCGCGGCGGACCCGGTGTCGGCGTACGGGGGAGTGGTCGTCCTCGACCGCTTTGTCGGGCCGGCGCTCGCGGAGGTGCTCGGGGAGCAGTTCGTCGAGCTGCTCTTCGCTCCGGGCTACGAGGCCCCGGCGCTGGAGCTGCTGGCTCGAAAGCCGTCGCTGCGGGTCCTCGTGCACACGGAGCAGCGCGGTGTCGACGAGGGCGAGCGCGACTACCGTCGCGTGCTCGGCGGGCTGCTCGTCCAGGAGCGCGACATCGGCACGGTCTCACGGGGCGAGATGCGCATCGAGTGCGGCGAGCCGACGGAGGCGCAGTGGCGCGATCTCGTGCTCGCGTGGACGATCGCGAAGCACGTCACGTCGAATGCGATCGTTCTCGCGAGAGACGGACAGACGCTCGGGATCGGCGCCGGTCAGACGAGCAGGGTCGATGCGGTGCGCATCGCGGTCGACAAGGCGCGCGCGCTCGGGCACTCGCTCGACGGCGCCGTCCTCGCCTCGGATGCGTTCTTCCCCTTCGCCGACGGCCCGCAGCTCGCCCTCGATGCCGGCGTCGTGGCGCTCGTCCAGCCGGGCGGCTCGAAGCGCGACGCCGAGGTGATCGAGGCGGTCTCAGCGGCCGGAGCGGCCATGATCTTCACGGGGCGCCGGCACTTCCGGCATTGAGCCGTCAGAGCTTGCGGATGCTGTCACCCGGGCGGACGGTGCCGGGCTTGACGATGCGTGTGTTCATCCCGCGGAGACGGAGCTCTCGGTAGGCCTTCCCATTGATGAACCGGGTCGCGGCCGACCCGAAGCGCGCCGTGAACTTCGCGCACCCGGTGTGGGGCAGGTCGGTGACCTCGAGCACGGCCGATCCGACCTGGAGACGAGCGCCGGCCGGCAGGTTCTCGTAGCGCAGGTCGAGATCCACATACAGCTGATCACCCGCGAGCGGCCAGCGGTCTCGCCGGCCGGCGACGAGCTCGATCACGCGTGCACTCATCAGCGTGACCTGCGCACGCCTGCCGTCGTCACCGCCGGAGGCGCGGGGCCGCCAGCGGTCGCCGACGAGGCCCTTCTCGACGTCGAGCACGCCCTCGTCCAGCACCTCGCGCTCGCCCTCGGCCGGGCGCCGCACGACGAGCTCGACCGTTCCCAGATCGGAAGGTGCGGCGAGGATTTCCGGGAGCGCCGCTTCGAGTGTGTCTGCCTCGGCGTAGGTCGCCACAGGCCGCACGCTACCGGGGAGGTCGGACCCGGGGTTCGAGCCCTTGAGAAGTAGGCTTGGCGCCCGATGGCGCGCCGCGAGTTCCCCACCGTCCTGGAGCTCGTCGGCCGCACTCCGATCGTCCGCCTGGAGCGCCTCGGTCGCGACGTTCCGGGAGAGCTCCTCGCAAAGCTCGAATACCTGAATCCCGGCGGCTCGGTGAAGGACCGCATCGGCCTCGCGATGGTCGAGGCTGCGGAGAAGGACGGGCGCCTGCGCCCGGGCGGGACGATCGTCGAGCCGACCTCCGGCAACACCGGCGTCGGCCTTGCGATCGCGGCCGCGCTCCGCGGCTACCGCTGCATCTTCGTCATGCCGGACAAGATGAGCCAGGAGAAGATCTCGATGCTCCGCGCGTACGGGGCCGAGGTCGTGATCACGCCGACCGCCGTCGATCCGCACTCGCCCGAGAGCTACTACGCGGTCTCGGATCGCCTCGCGGAGGAGATCCCTGGCGGCTTCAAGCCCGACCAGTACTCGAACCCGGCGAACCCCCAGGCGCACTACGAGACCACCGGGCCGGAGCTCTGGGAGCAAACCGGCGGGGGCGACGTCGACGCGATCGTCATCTCGGTCGGCACGGGAGGGACGATCACCGGCGTCGGCCGCTACTTCAAGGAGCACGGCTCGCAGGCCCGCATCGTGGCCGTCGACCCCGAGGGCTCGGTGTTCACCGCCGACGAGCAGCACCCCGAAGGGCCCTATCTCGTCGAGGGCATCGGCAAGGAGTGCTGGCCGGACACGCTCGACGCCTCGGTCGTGGACGAGTGGGTGCGCGTGTCCGACCGGGACTCGTTCATCACGGCGCGGCGCCTCGCCCGTGAAGAGGGCCTCCTCGTCGGGGGCTCGACGGGCTCGACGGCGTGGGCCGGGATCCAGGTGGCCAGGCGGCTCGGCCCCGACGCGCGCGTCCTCATGATGTTCCCGGACTCGGGCCGCTCCTACCTGTCGAAGTTCTACGACGACAACTGGATGATCCAGTACGGCTTCCTCGAGCGGACGACGCCGCCGCCGACGATCGAGGAGGTGCTGCGCTTCCGGCGCGCCGGCAACGAGGTGCCGGATCTCGTCACCATCGGCTCGCACGAGAAGGTCGGCGCGGCGATCGACGCCATGCAGCGCTACGCGATCTCCCAGATCCCCGTCGTGCGCGCCGAGCCGGTGGACTCGCTCGCCGACGTCGTCGGATCGCTGCAGGAGCGCGAGCTCCTCGAACGGGTCTTCAAGAACGCCGACGCGCTGAACGAGGACGTCGCCGTCGCCATGCAGCCACCGCTTCCCGCCGTCGACGCCGACGCGTCGGTCGACCAGGTCTACGAGGGGCTGTCGGGCGGCTCGGGCGCCGTCGTCGTCGTGACGGACGGCCGGCCCGCGGGAATCCTCACGCGCTCCGACCTGCTGGAGTTCCTCTCGGCGCGACGCTCGCACGTCGACCGGTCGTAGCTCTCCGAGGGAACGGCGGCGCGCGCCGGGCTAGTCCCAGCGCCGCGAGAGCCGGAAGGCCGCGTTGATCAGCCCGACATGGCTGTACGTCTGCGGGAAGTTGCCGGTCTGCTCGAGCGTGTCCGGGAGGATGTCCTCCGAGTAGAGCCCGAGCCCGTTGTCCAGGCCCAGGAGCCGGTCGAAGAGGTCGCGCGCCTCGTCGGTGCGACCGATGAGCGCGAGCGCCTCGACGAGCCAGAACGTGCAGACCGTGAAGGCCGCCTCCATGTGGCCGAAGTCGTCCTGCACCGTGTAGCGGCGCAGGAGCCCTCCGTCCACGGACAGCGAGGCGCGGATCGCGTCGACGTGGCGCGACGCGCGTGGGTCGTCCGGCTCGAAGTATCCGAGGTGGATCGCCAGGAGCATCGCGGCGTCGAGCTGCGGCTCGCCGGCGACCTGGGTGAGCGCGCCGACCTCCTCGTTCCAGCAGCGCGTCTCGAGGAGCTCGCGAGCCCGGTCCTCGACCGATTTCGCGTGCGCCGCCAGCTCCGGGGCCTCGAGCGCCTCGGCCACCTCGACGGCACGCCGCGATCCCGCCCAGTGCATGAGGACCGAGAACGAATGGAGCCGTGTCTTCCCGCGGAACTCCCACAGACCGGCGTCGGGCTCCTCGAGGCGCGCGTCCATCTGGTCGACGAGCCCCTCGATCATCTCGACGGCGGTGTGCTTCGGCACCTCGCCGACGAAGCGCGCGTCGAGGAAGAGCCTCGAGACGCCGAGCACCATCTCCCCGTAGACGTCGTTCTGGACGTGCTCGAGGGCCTGGTTTCCGATCCGCACCGGTCCGTCGCCGTTGTACCCGGACAGGTGGAGCAACTCGCGCTCGGTAGCCTCCGAGTCGCCGTTGATCCGATATGCGGGCTGGAGAACGCCGCCGCGCTCCTCGCACAGGTTGCGGAGGTACTCGAGGAAGTGCTCCATCTCCTCGGAGTGGCCGAGCCGCTCGAGCGCGTTGAGCGTGAAGTACGCGTCGCGCAGCCAGCAGAAACGGTAGTCCCACGTGCGTCCTGACCCGGGGTGCTCGGGAAGGCTCGTCGTCGTCGCGGCCAGAAGGGCACCGGTGTCCTCGTACTGGTGGAGCTTCAGCGCGAGCGCCGAGCGCACGACCTCGCGCTGGTAGTCGCGCGGGACGCGTGTCCCCTTCACCCAGCGGCGCCAGTAGTCGAGCGTGCGCTCGAGGAAGCGCTCGGCGGTCTCCTCGAGACCGGCCTCGAGCGGTTCGCCCCAGGTGAGGACGACGTGACGGTCGTGCTCTAGGAGGAAGGGCCGCTCGTCCTCGACGTAGGTCAAGGGTACGTTCGTCGTGAGCCGCACCGGCGTCGGGAAGCCCGTGAACTCGATGTGGTTCGACGCGCGCCAGCGGCCGATGTCATCGAGCCCGTAGTCGTACGTCGGACGGCAGCGAACCCGCGCGCGAGGCTCGCCGTCGAGCGGTCGGAGGATCCGAATGAGCATCGAGGGCTTGAAGAAGCGGTCGTAGAGGTTGAACCGCGGCGCGAAGTCGATGAGCTCGAAGGCGCCTCCTTCGCCCGAGAAAACAGTACGCAGCACGTTGGTGTTCTCGATGTACGACTGCTCGATCAGGGTCGCATCGACGCCCTCGATCGCGAACGCGCCTCCCTGCTCGCGGTCGAGGATCGGCCCGAAGACGAAGCTCGAGTCGGGGCGCGGCCAGCACAGCCACTCGACCGAGCCCTCCTTGAGGAGTGCGCTGTACGAGCAGTTCCCGATGATGGCGAGGCCGCGTGTCATTAGGTCAAGCTATTCGCTGACCCGTAGCTTGTACCTACCCGAGCACGGCGGAAGGAGGACAGCTGGCGCCAGATGCAGGACACCACGGGCTCGTCATCGCGAGCAACCGGCTGCCGACGCGCCTGACGATCGACGGCACGTCGGTCCAGGTACAGCGCTCTTCCGGCGGGCTCTCGGCCGCGCTCGCAGCGTTCAGGGGCGACGCCACCTGGGTCGGCTGGCCCGGAGCCGTCGTGCCGACCGCGCTCGAGAAGCGCGTGCGCACCAGGCTTGCGAAGGATCACCTTCATCCCGTCTTTCTCTCGGCCGAGGAGGAAGAGGACTTCTACGGGAAGGTCTGCAACGACACGCTCTGGCCGCTCTTCCACTACTTTTCCGACCGGCTGCGGATCACGCCCGAGGCGTGGGTGCGGTACGTCGAGGTGAACGAGCGCTTCGCCGAGACGATCCTCGCGAACTGCGAGCCCGATTCTCGTGTGTGGGTGCACGACTTCCACCTCATGCTCGTGCCTGCAATGTTGCGAGCGCGCGCGCCGCGGCTCTCGATCGGCTTCTTCCTCCACATCCCCTTCCCGTCGTCGGAGGTGTACCGGCTGCTTCCGGAGCGTGAGCAGCTCCTCCGCGGCGTCCTCGGCGCCGACTACGTCAGCTTCCAGGTGGGCGACTACGCGCGCCACTTCCGCTCGTCGTGTCTGAGGATGCTCGGCATCGATTCGGACCCCGACTGGCTCGAGGTCGACGGGCGGCGTGTCGGCATCGGCGTCGATCCGATCGGCATCGACGTCGACGGCTTCCGCGAGGTGATCGCCGAGCCCGAGACCGAGCGGCTCCTCGCCGATCTCGAGAAGCAGTACGAGGGCCGTCGGCTCGTTCTCGGTGTCGAGCGCCTCGACTACACGAAGGGGATCCCGCAGAAGCTGCACGCGTTCGAGCGCTTCCTCGAGCAGGATCCCGACCGCGCGCGGTCGACGACGCTGATACAGGTGGTCGTCCCGTCGCGCCTCGACAGCACCGAGTACCGCGCGCAGCGTGACGAGATCGAGCTCCTGATCGCCGCATCAACGGGCGCTTCGCGCGACCCGGTACGACTCCGGTCGAGTACATCCACCGCGACATCTCCAAGCCTGCGCTCGTCGCGCTCTACCGGCGCGCCGACGTGATGATGGTTACGGCGCTCCGCGACGGGATGAACCTCGTCGCGCAGGAGTTCGTCCTCTGCCAGACGGAGCCAGGGCTGCCCAGCCGCTGGCGCGGGGCTCTGGTCCTCTCCGAGCTCGCCGGCGCAGCGCAGGTCCTCCCGGGCGCGCTCCTGGTCAACCCCTGGAACGTCGACGGCGTCGTGGAGCACCTGACGAAGGCTCTCGAGATGCCGGCGCGGGAGCGACAGCGGCGACTCGAGACGATGTCCAAGCGTGTCGAGGACCTCGAGAGCCGGCGCTGGGCCGAGGGCTTCCTCACGCGGCTCGGGCGGTACTCGCGGCACGAGCGCCGTACGCGCAGACCGCCGACGGTCGACGCGACGATCGCGGAGAGGCTCACTCGCCGGTTCGCACGCGCGCGGAGGAGGACGATCCTGCTCGACTACGACGGGACGCTCCGGGAGTTCGAGGTCCATCCCGACCTGGCCCAGCCGACGCCGGCGATCCGCGCGCTGCTCCGGTCGCTCGCTGCACTGCCTCATACCGACGTGCACATCGTCAGCGGCCGGCGGCGTCGCAATCTCGAGCAGTGGTTCGCGCGAATCCCGATTCACCTGTCCGCCGAGCACGGCTACCTCGCGCGCGCGCCGGGTGAAGAGTGGCGGACGCTGGTCGACCTCGATCTCACCTGGCTGCGGCCGATCGAGCGGCTCCTGCGGCGTGTCGCGGCAGACGTTCCGGGCGCTCACGTCGAGCGAAAGTCGTGCAGCGTCGCCTGGCACTATCGCCAGGCTGAGCCCGAGTACGGGTCGTGGCGCGCGCGCGAGTTGTTGAACGACCTCCACCAGCACCTCGCCGGCGCGCCCGCCGAGATCCTCGTGGGACATCAGGTCGTCGAGGTGCGTGCACTCGGCATCGACAAGGGCGTCTATGTCCGCAGCCTGTTCCCCGACGGGAAGGAGTCGAGCCACTTCGTGCTCGCGCTCGGCGACGACCGCACCGACCACGATCTGCTCGACGCGCTGCCGTCAGGCTCCGTTGCGGGACATGTAGGAGGTCTGCTCCCGAGCACGCGCAGCGCGAACGGTCGGCGCGAGGACGTGCATCTCGTCGGGCCGGGAGAGGTGCGGGCGTTCCTCGGAGCGCTCGTCGCGAGCGCGAGCTAGCGTCGTTCGCGAAGCGATCGGAGGAGCGCGATGCTCCACCATCTCCACGCGATGAAGAGGAAGAGCGCGAGGGCGGCGAGGAGCGCCTTCGGATCTCCGAACAGTCGCTCGGTGATCAGATAGAGAACGCCGGTTAGAGCGACCGAGCTTGCGACGCAGCCGGCGATCGTCTCGCGGTTCGCCTTCCGCAACATGTGGTCCTTGTCGCCCTCGCGAAAGCGCAGGCGATGGTGCGCAGCGGGCGCCATGAAGAGGACGAGCGCAGCGGCCGTGCACAGGAGTGTCAGGTAGTAGACGCCGCGCTCGGTGCGCGTCAGATCGGCGAACTGATTGGTGAAGCTGATGGCGAGCAGGAACCCGAAGAGAACGGTGGAGCCGGCGATGAGCGCGCGCAGCTCCTGTAGCAGCTCACCGTGCTCGCGCTCGAGGCGCTTCTTGACGTTTTCCGCGTGCTCCTCGCTCGCGACGGTCGCCTCGGTGCTCACGCGGCGACGCCGATCCTCCGTCGGAATGCCGCCGCATGGCCGCGCGCATTCGCCTCGCGCAGCCCGTCCTCGTCGAGAGCGCCGATCCGGAGCAGGAGCTCGAGCTCGTCTCGCAGGTGCGTCCGCATCATCTCCGGGCCGTCCGTCGCGATCGTGAAGGGCACGTCGTGCTCGGCGAACGTGCGGACGACGTCTCGCACGGCCTCCTCGTCGGGGAGCGCCTTCGTGAGGAGATTCGAGGTCGGGCAGATCTCCAGCGTGATGCCGAGATCGCGGATCGACGCCATAAGGCTCGCATCCTGGGCGGCGAGGATGCCGTGCCCGATGCGATCGGGCCGGAGGTGCTCCACGACGTCGCCGATCTCGTCGCGACCCATGTCGCCGCCCTCTTCGCCGACGTGGATGGTCACGCCGAGCCCGGCGTCGCGGGCGGTCTCGACGATCGACTCGATCTGCGCGTAGTCGTAGTGGCCGCCTCCGGGCCGCGGACCTGCGATGTCGACGCCGACGACTCCGCGCCCGGCCCAGCTGATCGCCTTCTCGACGATGATCTCGTTGAGGCGCAGGTCGAAGGTGCGATCCATCATCAGGATGAGCCCGGCGCGGACCTGCGGGTACTCGATGCTCGCGAGATCGACGCCGCGGATCGCAGCGAGGATGATGTGATCGAGGTCGCGCTCGCCGCCGCGGTTGCGTTTCATCGGGTTGAAGCGGAGCTCGAGCGTCGTGATGCCCTGCGAGCGGTACGCGCCGCCGATCGCCCCGTGCACCGAGCGCTCGACCGCGAGCGGCGACGACTGGATGAGCTCCGTCCAGTGGTAGATCTGGTCGAGCTCGTCGAGGCCCTGCACGCCGTGCGGATCCGAGACGGTGACGAGCGCGTCGAACTCCCAGTAGTCCTTGCACGGCAGTGCGATCCCCTGCTCGTGGGCGATCGACCAGAGGATGTCCGATGCGACCGAGCCTCCGAGATGGGTGTGCAGCTCGGCGAGGCCTTCGCCCTCGAGGATCATCGCGCCACTCTACGCCGTCCGTGCGCCACGGGAACAGGACGGGCGAGGCCAGGATTCGACGTCGTCCGGCGCCATGTGCGCCGCCCAGGTTAGTCTCGTCACGTGGGCGCCAACAGGCTCGCAGCCAGCGCGACGAACCACTGCCTGACGGGCTGCGGGACCGGCGAGATCCTGGGGATGGTGCTCGCGACGTGGTGGGGGTGGGGCAATGCCGCCTCGATCGCGCTCGCCCTGGCGCTCGCGTTCTTCTTCGGCTACCTGCTCTCGATGATCCCGCTCCTGCGGGCCGGGACCGCCCTCGGCGCGGCGATCGGCATCGCGCTGGTCGCGGACACGCTCTCGATCCTGACGATGGAACTCGTCGACAACGCGGTCTTGCTGCTCTGGCCCGGCGCGCTCGACGCCGGCCTGCGAGACGCGCTGTTCTGGATCTCGCTCGCGATCGCGCTCGCGGTCGCGTGGGGGCCGACGTTCCTCGTCAATCGCGCACTGATCCGTCGCGGGAAGGGCCATGCGCTTGCCCACGGGCATGCGCACTGAAGCCGCGGCGTCGATGCCGACTGGAGCGGGCCGGGCCGGCTAGCCGGCCGTGGCCCAGGGACGCGGATCGGGCAGCGGTGTCAGCGCCGGCTCGACCTGGGCGCGCAGGTGCTCGAAGGCAGGCGGGAGGATGAGCTTCTCGCCGAGGTGCTCGGGGTCCTCGTCCAGCGAGAATCCCGGGCCGAGGGTTGCGATCTCGAACAGGACGCCGCTCGGCTCGCGGAAGTAGATCGAGCGGAACCAGAAGCGGTCGATGATGGGCGACGGGCGCATTCCTGCCGCTGTCACCTTTGCGTGCCACGCCTCGTGCTCGTCGAGCGACGACGACCACGCCACGTGGTGGACCGTACCGCCGCCGCCGACCCCGCGTTCTGCCGGCGGCTCGTCGTCGTAGGCGTAGAGCCCGCCGCGCGCCGGGCCGCGCGCTTCCCAGGCGTCGGCGCCCGCCGGCGTGAAGCCGAGCGTCTCCTCGAGTAACGCTCGGCTCGCATCGGGCGCCGGTGCGAACGCGCGGACGGCATCGAAGCCCTGCAGGGCGAGCTCCGCCGGAATCTCCGGATGCTCTGCGACGAGCGGCGCGTCCGCGACCGACGAGACGACGAGGCGGTGCCGCAGCCCTTCGGGATCCTCGAACGTGAGCCCGGCGTCGTCGCGCGTCGCGCTCGCCGCGGCGAGCCGCCGCTCCCAGAAGTCGAGCGCCGCCTCCGAGCCGACGCGCCACTGCACCGTGTGAACCATCCCCGCGCCGGCGCTGCCGCGACGCACGCCCGGGTACTCGAAGAAGGTGATGTCGCTGCCCGGCGTTCCGTGCTCGTCCGCGTAGAAGAGGTGGTAGACGGTCGGGTCGTCCTGGTTGACCGTCTTCTTCACCATCCGCAGGCCCAGGACGCGCGTGTAGAAGTCGACATTGCGCGGCGCGTCGCCCGTGATGCACGTCACGTGATGGATGCCGTCGAGCCGCATCGCGCCAAGCCTAGCCGGCGCCCGGCTCGGGCCCGAGCCGGCAGGGCACGTCGCGTTCGAGGAGAACTGAGGCGCGTGCGCGTGATGTTCGCCCTGTACGTGCTCATGATCGCCGGAGGCATCGTCGTCTTCGTGACCGTGGGCCTCACCCAGCAATGAGACGTTTCGCGAAGGAGAACGGCCTCTCCGTCTTCTTCGCCGCGATCTTCCTGGTCACGCTCGTCGGCCAGTCGTTCGCGGGCCAGCACAACTACAACGCCGAGCAGGTCGAGCACGGCGGGACGACGCTCTCCTGGCTGCACTACGTCGTCTCGCCCGACTTCGCCGGGGCGGTGATGGAGAACTGGCAGTCCGAGTTCCTGCAGTTCTCGCTCTTCATCGCCGCGACGATCTGGCTCCTGCAGAAGGGCTCGAACGAGTCGAAGCCGCTGGAGGACGCGGGGCTCGAGAGTGACGAGAAGCAGCAGGTCGGGCGCCATGCTCCCGCGAACGCGCCTCGGTGGGCGAAGGCCGACGACCTCCGCACGCGGATCTACGAGAACTCGCTCCTGATCGTGATGACGGTGATCTTCTTCGCGACCTGGTTCGGTCAGTCACTCAACAACTGGCGCGTCTTCAACGCGGAGCAGGCCACGCACCATGCAGCCCGCGTCTCCTGGGGCCGGTATCTCCTGGATCCCGACTTCTGGGAGAAAACCCTCCAGAACTGGCAGTCGGAGTTCCTGGCCGTGGGAACACTCGTCGTCTTCTCGATCTATCTGCGCCAACGTGGCTCCCCGGAGTCGAAGCCCGTCGGCTCGCCGCACGACGAGACGGCGTCCTCCGGCTAGGACGATTCGCGAGGACCGCGACCGGGTACTCCGCGTGCGTGATGGGGGTGGGCACCACCATCGGCGAGGCACGCGCGCGGACCGCGCCCCTTACTGGGTGTCTTCGACGCCACGACCGGGCTTCGGCCGGCTCGAGGGCACGCACGATGCCGACGCCGTCGTCGTCGGCGCGGGCATCGTCGGCCTGACGAGCGCGCTGCTCCTCGGTGACGCGGGTATGCGCGTGCTCGTCGTCGAAGGCGATCGCGTCGCCGCGGGAGTCTCGGGATTCACCACGGCCAAGCTCACCGCCGGTCACGGTCTCGTGTACTCGCACCTCGAAAGCGCGTTCGACGCGGAGACGGCCCGGACGTACGCGGAGGCGCAGACCGCCGCGATCGCGTTCGTTCGCGATCTCTGCGACTCGCATTCGATCGATTGCGATCTCGAGACGCGGGCGAACGTGATCTTCGCCGACTCGGACGAGGATCTGCGCGAGCTCGAGGCCGAAGCGGCAGCGGCAGAACGGGCCGGGCTCGGTGTCGAGCTCGTCGCCGAAGCGGACCTTCCCTTCGCTCGGCCTCACGACGCTCGTGCTCGGCCTGCTGGCTGCGTTCGGCGTGGCGACCTGACTCGTTAGTCTCCCGTTCGTGAAGATCGGGATCGTCGTCCCGTTCTCGTGGTCGTTCTGGGGTGCGGTCGTCGAGCACGCGGAGTTGCAGGCGGCAGCGCTCGAAGAGCTCGGCCACGATGTGCGGCTGGTGATGGGGAACGACCCGCCGGGACAGTTCACGCGGGTCCTGCACCCGCGGGTCGGGCGACACGGACGTCCGCCTCCGAACGTCATCCCCGTCGGGCGTTCGGTGATCGTCCCCGCGAATGGGTCGCTCCCGAACATCGTGCTCTCGCCGCGCTCCGTCTTCCGCATCACGCGCGCGCTCGAGCGCGAGCGCTTCGACGTCATCCACCTGCACGAGCCGATGACGCCGACGATCTGCCTGACGGCGCTCATCCGCGCCCGCTGCCCCATCGTCGCGACGTTCCACGCGTCGGGCGAGCTGGGCTGGATGAAGTACGGCACACGGGTGTGGGGCTTCATGATCGACCGCATCGACCACCGCATTGCCGTCTCGGAGCGTGCGCGCGAGTCCCAGAATCGCTGGCTGCCAGGTGAGTACGAGGTGATTCCGAACGGCGTGCTGGTTCCCGAGTCCGCCTCCGCGGGCGACCGCGAGCACCGCATCGTCTTCGCCGGGCGCCAGGAGCCGCGGAAGGGCCTGCAGGTCCTCCTGCGAGCGTGGCCCGGCATCCGCGAGCGCACCGGGCTGCGCCTGACGATCGTCGGCGCGGATCCGCTCGCCGTGCGCCTCCTGCTGACCCGCCTTCGGATCTCCGACGAGGGCCTCGACGTCGTCGGCTTCCTCAGCCAGGACGAGCTCACGGAGACGCTATTGCGTGCGAAGGCGCTCGTGGCTCCGTCGATCGGCCAGGAGAGCTTCGGCATGGTGCTGACACGCGCGTTCGCGTGCGCGCTGCCGGCGGTGGCATCCGACATCCCGGGCTATCGCGAGGTCCTGACGCCCGACGCGGCCGTCGCGGTTGCGCCGAACGACCCGGCCGCGCTCGCGGACGCGGTGTGCGGCCTCGTGGGCGACGAGCCACGGCGGGAGCTGATGGGCGAGGCCGCGCGCGCTCTTGCCGTCGAGAACTACGCCTGGTCGACGATCGCGCGGCGCCTGGAGAGCGTGTACGCGAACGTGACGGGCATCGGCCGCGAGGAGGCGCGAGCGGCATGAGCTCGATGCGCCGCGTCTGGCGCTCGGGCTGGACGCAGCTCGTCGTCGCGCTGGTCGCGCTCGTTCTCGCGTTCGCGGTGATCTGGTGGCGCGGGCCCGAGTGGGGAAGCGTGCTCGAGGCGTTCCGGCTGGTCATCTGGAGCTGGATCGTGCTGGCGTTCCTGCTCAATGTCGTGTCGACGCTCTTCCGAGCGCTGTCGTGGCGGCTGACGATCCGGCAGGCGCTGCCGGACGAGCACCAGCCGCGCCTCGATCACGTCCTGTCGGCGTTCGGCGTCGGCCTGCTCGCGAACGCGGTCGTCCCGGGGAGGCTCGGCGAGCTGGCCCGCGTCGCGACCCTACGCCGGCACCTCCCCGACGCGCCGCCGGGCACGAGCGCCACGCTCATCGGCACCGTCTTCGCCCATCGGCTCTTCGATCTCGTGCCCGCGACGATCCTCGTGGTCTGGGTGCTGCTCACCGCGGAGGTGCCCCACTGGGCCGTCGTCTCGTTCGGGATCGCCGCCCTGGTCGGGTTCGCGCTCTTCACGGTGGCCTGGCTCGGCGCCAAGCGCAACCAGCGGCCGGTCATGAGCGAGGGCATGGGGTCGATCCGGCAGCTCGTCGTCATGGGCCGCCAGGGGCTCGCCGTGCTCAAGGAGCCCGTGCCGCTCGCGGGTGCCGTTCTCCTGCAGTGCTGTGGCTGGGTGATGCAGCTGCTCGCCGTGTACGTGGCGATGCAGGCGTTCGACATCGACGCGCCGCTGCCCGCGGCCGGCCTCGTCCTCGTGCTGATGAACATCGCGACGATGGTCCCGCTCTGGCCGGGCAACGTCGGGCTCGTCCAGGCCGCCGTGGCGCTGCCGCTCCGCAACTACGGCGTTGCGTACCCGGTCGGATTCGCCTACGGCATCGTGCTGCAGGCGATCGAGATGGCGTGCGGGATCAGCCTGGGCCTCATCGCGATCGCCCGCGAGGGCATCTCGTTCGCGGTGCTCCGGCGCATGGAGGACGAGGATCACTCCGCCGAGACCGCGCTCGAGGAGGTTCACGAGCTGGTCGAGGACATCGAGCACGAGACCGAGCCCGAGGCCGCCCGTGAGGGCGCTGCTGTGTCCCGCTAGCCTCAAGGGCGTCCTCACGGCGCGGCGTGCCGCCGCGGCGCTCGCCCGAGGAGCTCGGAGCGCCGGTGCCGATGTGGTGGAGCTGCCGATCGCCGACGGCGGGGAGGGCACGGCCGACGCGCTGCACGCGGCGCTCGGCGGGGAGTGGCGCGAAGCGATCGTCTCCGACGCGCTCGGACGCCCGATCTCGGCGACGTGGCTTCTCCTGCCGGACGGTCGGGCGGTCGTGGAGGCGGCCGCTGCGATCGGGCTTCCGCTCCTCGCCCAGGACGAGCGCGATCCGCTCGTCGCCTCGAGCCGCGGCCTCGGAGAGCTCGTGCTCGCGGCTCTGCGCGAGCGGCCGCACGGGCTGCTCGTCGGCCTGGGTGGAAGTGCGACCGTCGACGGCGGCGCAGGCTTGCGCGAGGCCCTCCGCGAGCTTCCGACGCCCACGACCGTGCTTTGCGACGTGACCACGACGCTCCCGGACGCGGCGCGCGTGTTCGGCCCGCAGAAGGGCGCCACCGACGAAGGTGTTGCCATCCTCGAGCGGCGGCTCGCGGCCATCGGTGAGCTCGTGCCGTACGCCGGGCTCCCGGGCTCCGGCGCCGCGGGAGGGCTCGGCGCCGCGCTCGCTTCGCTCGGAGCCGAGCTCGTGCCGGGCGCGCCGGCGATCCTCGACCTCGTCGGCTTCGACCAGCGCCTGCGCGGCTGCGAGCTCGCGATCACGGGCGAGGGGCAGGTCGACTCGACGACGGCCGCGGGGAAGGCCCCGGGCGTCGCCGCGACGCGCTGCGCGGAGGCCGGCGTTCGCTGCGTGGTCTTCGGCGGCCGTGTCCTCGGGACGGTCGACGGCGCCGAGACGGTCAGCCTCTCGGGCGACCCGGCGGCTGCCGAGGACGACCTCGAAGAGCTCGGGCGGAGTCTCGTCGTCTAGGAGTCGAATCCCTGCGGACGCGTGTAGGCCTCGGAACGCCGCGGCCGCGAAGCGGACGCCTTCAGGGATCTTGCGCGGTCGGAAACTCGGCGCGAGCCGATTTCCGGCCTTGCGCCTACTAGCTCGAGCGGGACTCGGCCGTCGCGAGCCGGTCGGCCATCGACTCGAGCATCTTCCAGGCGACCTGCGGGCGCGCCTCGACGAAAGGCCGGAACACGAAGACGGGCAGACCGTAGGCGACGACGTCGCTGACCGCCGTCACCGTCGCGGTACGCGGACGGCGATCGATGAGCGCGATCTCGCCGAAGGCGGAGCCCGGCCCGATCGTCGCCACCGACTCACCGCGAACGTCGACGGAAAGCTCCCCGCTCTCGACGACGAAGAACATCAGTCCGCCCTCTCCTTCGAGCGCCAGCTTGTCGCCTGCCGCGAAGCGACGCTCGTTGAACTCGTCCGCGAGGCTCTCGAGGTCCTTCTCGTCGAGGTCCGAGAACAGCTTGACGTTACGAAGGAGTTGTGAGGTCGGCTTGGACATGGGGCGATTCATACACGAACCACCTACCCCTTGTCACGTCCCGGGTCAGCGGGCGCGAGCTCCTCGATGCGAAGCTCGGCGCCCTGGAGCCGCTGGGCGCATGCTCGGTAGAGCTCTTCGCCGCGCCCGAAGAGCGCGATCGCCTCGTCCACGGGCACGTCGCCGCGTTCCAGACGGGTCACGATCTCCTCGAGCTCGCGCTGCAGGTCCTCGAACGAGCGCTCCTCGCTCACGGTCGGACCTCGTCGATTCGTGCGCCGAGCGAGCCCGACGCCAGCTGGATGTCGACGCGGTCTCCCGAGGCGACGTCGGCCGCGGTGCGCAGGGCGCCCGAGCCGGAGCGCACGATCGCGTAGCCGCGGTTCAGGGTCGCGAGCGGCGAGAGCGCCTGGAGCCTGGCGCCGGTGTGGTCGAGTACGGCACGCCGTCGCTCGAGCAGCAGCCGCGGAGCCCGGCGGAGGCGCTCACCCTGCCGGTCGAGCGTCGCGCGCCGGCGCTCGAGGTGCGAACGGGCGGCGAGGTCGAGCCTTCGCCTTGTCGCGGCGAGTGCGTCTTCCAGCTCGGCCAGGCTCGGGACGACGAGCGCTCCTGCGGCTGTCGGCGTCGCCGCGCGAGCGTCGGCCGCGAGGTCGCACAGCGGCGCGTCCTGCTCGTGGCCGACGGCCGAGACGACGGGAACGGGAGAGGCGGCGACCGCGCGGACGACGGACTCGTCGCTGAACGGGAGGAGGTCTTCGAAGCTGCCGCCGCCGCGCGCGAGCACGAGCACGTCCACCTCGGGATGGCCGTCAGCGCCGCGATCGCCGAGACGATCGCCGCCGCTGCGCCCTTGCCCTGCAATCGGGTCTCGCAGATCACGACCTTCGCCGCCGGGAAGCGCGCGCCGATCGTCGCGACAAGATCGCCGCGTGCAGCTGCGTCGGCACCGGTGAGGATCCCCACCGCCCGGGGCACACGGGGAAGGCGGCGCTTTCGCTCCGCGGCGAAGAGGCCTTCCGCGGCCAGCTTGCGCTTCAGCTGTTCGAGCGCAAGCAGGTGACCGCCCAGACCGATGCGCTCGATCGTCGTCGCGCGGAAGCCGAGCTCCGCCTTCTGCTCGTACAGCTCCGCGCGGCCGGCGACGTGCACCGACTCGCCTTCGGCAAGCTCGAGGTCGAGCCGGTCGAACGTGCGCCGAGCGATTGTCGCGCCCAGTGTCGCTCCGGTCGTGGGGTCTTTCAGCGTGAGAAAGACGTTGGCCCAGGCGTCGTTTCGCCGTAGCTCCGTCACCTCACCCTCGACCCACAATGTCGGTAGGCGACCCAGGTGCAGGCCGATGCCGCGGTTGAACGCCGAGACCGTGAAAACCTTGCGGTCGCCGTAGACGAGGTGCTCGACCTTCGGCATCTCGCCAGCGTAGATGCCGCTAGACCCTTCGGCGCCAACGAGCGAAGACGTCCTCGACCGCGGCGCGAACTGAGTGCGGTGCGAGGACGAACAGGCGGTCGCCGGGCTCGATTGTCGTGCTGCCGCGCGGAGGGATCGAGTCGTCGCCGCGCACCACTACCGCAATGATCGCCGTCCTCGGCAGGCCGACCTCGCGGACTGCGGCTCCCGCAATCGCGTGTTCGGGCGCAACGACGAAGTCCAGAAGGTCGAGCGTGCTGGTCTCGCCGAGCTCGATCGGCGGCCCGTGCGTGGCGCGAGCCGGTGAGAGGAGGCGGAGGCGTGCGGCGAACCGTTCGAGTGTCGTGCCTTGAAGGATGGCCGAGACCACGACGACGAAGAAGACGGCGTTGAAGATCGTGTTGGCATTCGAGACCTCGGATGACAGCACGAACGTCGCGAGCACGATCGGGACAGCCCCCCTGAGCCCTGCCCACCCGAGGAGCAGCCTCTCTCGGGTGGTGAAGTCGTTGAACGCGGTCGACACCCACACCGCGGCGGGGCGAATGAGGAATACGAGGAGCAGCGCGAGTCCCAGCCCCGAGGCCGCAACATCCGTGAGCTGATGTGGGAACACGAGCAAGCCGAGCACGATGAACAGCGTGATCTGTGCGAGGAACGCAAGTCCTTCGTGGAAGCCGACGAGCTGCCGGCGATATCGCGACGGCGTGCTGCCGATGGCGAGACCCACGAGGTACACGGAGAGGAAGCCGCTACCCCCGACGACGTCCGCAGCTCCGAAGGACAGTCCAGCCGCGGCAAGTGATGCGACGGGTGCGAAGGGTCCGACCGCGCGCGGGAGACGGGCGAACACCCATGTCGCGGCGAGCGCGAGGACCACGCCGATCAGGAGACCCAGCGCGAGCTGACGTACGACGAGCAGGACGAGCTCGTCGAATCCGGACGTCTCGGGGCTCTCGATCCAGGCGATCAGACCGAGCGTCAGGGCGATCGCCATCGGATCGTTGCCACCCGATTCGGCTTCGAGCGTGCGCGCGAGCCGGCGCCTGATCTGCGTGAAGCGCAGGGTCGCGAAGACGGCCGCTGCGTCCGTGGACGCGACGACGGCTCCGAGCAGGATGGCTTCGAGCCAGGTGAGGTCGAAGAGAGCCTGCGCCGCGACTCCGGTCAGGATCGCGGTCACAACGACTCCGACGGTGCTCAAGAGCCCGGCCGGGACCGCGACGCTGCGCAGTCGCCTCCAGGAGGTCTGCAGCCCTCCCTCGAAGAGGATCAGGACGAGGCCGACGATGCCGACCTGCCGCGCGAGTTCGGCGTCGTCGAACTCGATCCCGCCCGGGCCGTCGGAGCCGAGAAGCATTCCCAGCGCCAGGAAGGCCACGAGCACGGGAACGCCCGTGCGAGCCGAGCCGAGCGCGACGAGGACGCTTGCTGCCAGCACCGCCCCGACGACGAGAAGCGCAACGCCTTCGTCCACGTCGACATCCTTGCGGCTCGGGGCCGCGAGCGTTCGCTTAGAGCAGGATCTCGGTGGCGGTCACGGCATCACAGCCGCGCGTGAGGAGCTGGACGGCGTCGTGGAGATCGACCTCGCTCGCGGCGATCCGCTCGGCGAGATGCACGGGATACCCGGCCTCCAGGAGAATGTGCAGCCGCCAGCTCTCGACCTTCGCGGGCTCGTCGTGCCAGAGAGGGGTCTCGGTCGTCTCGGCCATGCGCGCGGATTTCGCGTTCGCCGACGACATCCCTTCTGTCTATCGAGCTCAGCTGTCGGCGGCGACTCGCGACGAGTCCTGCTGGCGTGCGAGCTCGACGATCCGCTGGTCGAGCTGCTTGGAGGCTGCGCTCACGGCCTGCTGGAGCTCGGCGGCGATCAGCCCGTCCGCGCGTCGCAGGAACGACTCGGCGATGCGGTCGAGCTCCTCGCGGAGGCGATCGGCGGCCTCCTCGCGGATTGCGCGCATGCGGTTCTCGAACTCGACCGCGCCGGCCTCGCTGCGTGCGTCGATCTCGCGCGCGATCGCCCGCTCCAGCTGCTCGATCTGCCGGCGCTCCAGCTCGGCGAACGCGAGCTCGATACGAGAGCGCGCCTCGCTCTCCGCGTGGTCGACCTGCTCGCTCACCGCATGCTCGTGCTGGCGAAGGCGCTCGTTCACCTCGTCGATCGTCCGCCGCCTGTCGTCGGCCTGCGCCTGGAGCTCCTCGAGCGCGCCGGCGAGAGCATCCCGCGTGCTCGTCTCGAGCTCCTCGCGCAGACGCACGGCCGCCGCACGCTGCTCGTCGGTCGCCGTGTCGATCTCGTCCGCCTCCGCGGCCACCTTGGCCTCGACGTCTCCGATGCGTTGGCGCATCCGCTGCTCGAGCGTGGAGACCGCCCCCTGGAGGGCGTTCTGCGCTCGCTCGAGGTCGGACTCCCAGGCTCGCAGCCGCTCCTCGACCCGCTGCTCGACCGCCGCCACGAGCTCGGCCATGCGCTCGGAGAGCTCCCGCTCGCGGACGGCGAGCTCGCCGCGACGCTGGTCGGAGAGCCGCCGCTCCTCTGAGACATAGGCTGAGAGCGAGTCGGCCTGAGCACGGGCGATCGAGACCCGGAGCTGCTCGGCCTGCCCCGCGGACTCCTCCTCCGCGGCGGCGCGAACCGCTCGGCGCGCTTCCGTCACGAGCTGCTCCGTGCGCGTCGCGCGAGCGCGCGAACGTCTCAGGCCGAGGAGGAGCACGAGGCACACGAGAACCGCCGCGATCAGCGCTGCGAGCAGGATCCAGGCCAGGGTCGTCACGCAGAGACTGTAGAGGCTCGGCCCTCAGAGTCGAAACGCGACGAGAGCCGCCGCGAGCACGACCGACGCGGCCGCGAGGAGCCGCAGCCCGCGCTCCTCGGCTGCGATGAGGGAGTCGGCGTCGACGCGCTCGCGCGAGCCGTCCTCGAGCTCGAGCTCCCCGTCGACGGCCGCGACGCGCCGGCGAACGAAACGCACGTGACTCGAGAGCGCGCGCTGCGCCAGCGAGAGGAGGACGGCGAACGCGGCGGCGAGCAGCGTCGCGAGGCTCAGCTTCCCGGCGACCGCCACGTATCCGCAGACCACCGGAAACCCGCCCCAGGCCAGGCCGAACCAGAGGTCCGAGTGGAACCGTCCTTCGAGGAGCTCGAGGTTGTAGGCGAGGACGAGGAAGAGGCCGACGGGGACGAGCAGCGCGATCCACGGCTCGAAGGCGATCGCGCCGGCGACGCCGATCGCGCACGCCGCAGCGATCGAGATGGCCGCCAGGACGGCGAGCACGGAGCTCGGGATCCCCGTGCGCAGCGGGCGGCCGCGCAGCTCGTCGAGCGCATGGGCGCCGATCCCGACCGCGAGCCCGAAGGCCGCCACCGCCGCGCCGAGGCGTCCCCAGACGATCGCGGGCGCGAGGCAGCCGCCGATGACGACGTACGAGAGATGCCACGCCGTGTACGGCAGGTGCAGGAGTGTCACGTAGTCGCGCCAGCCGCCGGTCTCGAGCGCGTACCACGACGGTCGCGCCGACGGCGCGCTCACGGCTTCCGACCCCACATGACGACGCCGCCTCCGAGGCTGAGCCGACGTGCCTCGACGTCTCCGATGCCCGCCGCGCGCCAGAGCTCGAGCTGGCGCTCGAGCGGATAGCGCTCCCAGTACGCGCGGATCGATCCTCCGAGGAAGTCTCCGACCTCGCTCCAACCGTGTCGGAGCGCGCGTCCCGCGAGCGGCAGCCCGGCCCGGACGTAGAGCTCCCACGCCGGCCGTGCGAGCCCGGCTGGCACGCCGAACTCGAGCGAGGCGACGACGCCGCCCGGCCGCACGACCCGCGCGAGCTCGGCGAGCGTCGCGCCAGGGTCGTCGACGTAGCGCAGGAGGTACGTGAAGGTCAGGTGGTCGAACGCTTCGTCCGGAAACGGCAGCGCCTCGGCAGACGCTTCGACGAGCTCGACGCGCTCCCCGAACCGCTCGCGCGCCCGAGCGAGCATTCCGCTGCTCTGATCGGCGCCCGTGACCCGGAACCCTCGACGCACGAGCTCGGCCGCGACGAGGCCGGTGCCGGTGGCCACGTCGAGCACGTGGCCGCCGTCACGGGGAAGGCGCGAGACGAGGAAGCGGCGCCAGCGCGGATCCTGCCCGAAGGACAACGCTGCGCCGACGCGGTCGTACGACGGGCCCAGGGGCGCGAACAGCTCCTTGGCGTCGACCGACGGCACGCGGCCTATTGTGGGCGACGTGGGCCTGAACGAGGAGCTGGAACACGCGGCCGGGCTCGCCGTCGCGGCTGCCGAGCCGGGCGCGACGGCCTCCGGTGTCGTTCCGACCGAGGCGGAGCCGGGCAAGCGCGTGTACCTCTGCTCGCTCGACGGAGCCGACGCCACACGCGGCTGGCTCGCCGTTTTCGCCGACGGGTCGGTCGTGACGAGCCGGGCGGAGCTGCGCGCCGCGGTGTCGATCGCGGCGCTGTGCGAGGTGGCAGCGGACTCCGCCGGCGGCGGGGATCTCGACGGGCTGATCGCCGGCCTCGCCGACCTGCGCGAGCGCGAGGCGCCGGAAGGGATCGAGGACGCCGAAGCGGCCGCGCGCGCGCTCCGCGACGTGCTCGGCGATCCGCCGCAGCTCGCGACGACCGCCCGGCTCGACGAGATCGGAGTCGCGACGCGACGCCTCGAGCAGGAACTTGATCCCGGCGGCGCCTCGCCGTTCGCGGCGGCCCTCAAGTCCGCGCAGGGCGCCGTGCAGGAGCTCCAGCGCGAGGTCGAGGCCGGCTACCTCGTCGACCTCTTCGCCTGAGCAGCCTGACGGCGTGGTCTCGCCTCGGACTCCGCCAGCGCCAGCCGCACCGCCCCTCTGAGCTCTCGCATGTTCGCAAGGTGCTCGCCGGCCGGACGCGCAAGATGTCGTTCGACGCGCTCGAACGCAGCCACCACCGCAGGCCAGCCGAGGTCCGCGGTCCTGCGCCCCTTCGCCGTGAGGACCAGGTGATACGAGCGACCGTCGTCGGGATTCGGGATCTTGCGGACGTCCCGCGCTCGCAACGAGCCGGCGAATGTAGTCACGCACCGTCGTCGGCGGCAGGCCCGTTTCGGCGGACAGCGCTCCGGGCGTGACGGGCTCGAGGCGCGTCACCCAGCCGATGAACGAGAAGAGCTGGTCGGGAACATCCGTCCTCGCGAGCTCCTCGTCCACGAGCAGCCCGACGAGGAGCCCGGTCGAGTAGAGCTCCTGGAGGAGGTCGACGTCCCGGCGTCCGAGTATCTCGGGCATGGCCGGATCATACGATGGACGTAGTGCGAGTTCGTCGATAAACTAGTGCGACTTCGTCGATACTTGGAGGCACGGATGAGGCTCGTAGCGATCGTTGCCGTCATCGTCGGCATCGCAGTGCCCACGGCGGCGCCTGGTGGCACTGTCGGGCGGATCCCTCAGGCGCACGCGGTTCGGGCCTGCGCCGGGGCCGGTCCCTACTGGCCGACCATGACGTTGGCACTGCAGGGACGGACCGCGTGGGTCGCGTGCAAGGAGCAGGCCCGCGTCATGCGGCTGAGTCTTCCCTCCGGCCGCAAGACGGCGACGGTCGGCCTCGACGGAGCAGGTGACCGCGGTCGCCGTCGGCCTGGGCTCCGTGTGGGCGCTCGACACGGACTCCACGCTCTATCGCATCGACCCACGCAAGGCGCGCGTCACGAAGCGCATCCAGCTCGGCGCAACGGCGGCGTACAACATCTGGATCGGCGCCGGAGCCGTGTGGGTCGCCGACGACCAAGGCGCGGCGATCCTCCGCGTCTCGCCGTCGTCCGGCAAGGTCGTCGCCCGGATCGCGGTCGGAGACGGTCCCGCAGACATGGTCTTCCGCGGGCCGCAGGCGTGGGTCGTGACCCACCGTGACAACATGGTCTTCCGCATCGACGCGACGACGAACGCGCCGACGCGACTCGGGATCGTCGGAGGGAGCAACGCGGCGGCGGAGCGACTCGCGCTCCTCGGCGACGCTCTCTGGATCACCGGCCGTGGCGTGTCGCTCGTGGAGATGGATCCGGCGACAGGTGTCGTGCGGCGGACGGTCGACGTCGGCGGCACCGGTATCGACGTCGTCGCGGCGGCCGGTGCGCTGTGGGTGCCGGTTCGCACCGCCGCCGTCGACCGGACGGGCTTTCCGACGATGACCGCCGTTCGGCGTGTCGCAGTCGACGGCAGCCGGAAGACGGTGGCGACGGCTCGGGGGCGCGTCGATGTCCACGGTCTCGCCGCCGGACGCGGCTCGGTCTGGATCGCCGACAACACGAGCGGCTTCCTCTACCGGCTCGCGACGTGAATCGGGTCGTTCCACGACGATGGCCGTTGGCGATGCGGGCCTGAGCGCAGGTCACCGGCTATCACGTAACCTGGCCTCGATGGAGGGCAGCGGCGGCTTCTTCCCGTTCGGCGGGGGTGATCCCGAGGATCTCCTCGGCGCGCTTCGCGAGTTTGCCGAGAAGCAGGCCGACTCGGTGCAGGAGGCGCAGCGCGAGCAGTTCGCGACGCTGACGCTGTCCACGGCCGTGGAGCTCACAGCGGCGGCGCTCGGCCAGATGCAGGTCGACGGCTCCTCCGACGCGCAGGCGATCGCCCTCCGCGATGCGATGCGCGTGCTCTTCCCCGAGGCGGTCGCGCTCGTCTCGGCAGCCCGTCAGGGCTTCATGCGCCAGTCGTGATCGTCGTGAGGAGGCTCCAGCCTCCGTCGACGATCAGCGTCTGACCGCGGATCATCTCCGCGTCCGGTGAGCAGAGGAACGTGACGAGCCGGGCGACATCGTCGGGGGACACGAGCCTCCCCGCCGGGTTGCGAACGCCCATCTCGAGCATCGCGTCGCGGTTCGGGAAGTGCTCGAGCGCGCCCGTCTCGACGACTCCCGCCGACACCGCGTTGACCCGGATCCCGCGCGGCGCCAGCTCCACCGCGAGGTAGCGGACGAGCGCCTCGAGCGCGGCCTTCGAGGCGCCGACGAGCGTGTAGCCGTCGAGCACGCGCTCCGAGCCGAGGCTCGAGATGCCCAGGATCGACGACCCGGACGGCATCGACGGCGCAGCCGCGCGGGTGAGAGAGAGAAGAGCGCGCGCGTTCGCCGACAGGGTCCAGTCCCAGTGCTTGTCCTCGGTCTCGAGCGCGGGGCGGATGACGCCGGTCGCGGCCGCGTGCACGAGGACGTCGAGGGGCCCGAGCGCGGCGACTTCCCCGGCGACGCGGGCCGAGGCCACGTTCCCACGAACGAGGATCGCCTCCGCGCCGAGCGCGCGTAGCTCCGTCGCCGTCTGCTCGGCCGGCGCGTCGCCGCGCATGAACCCGATCGCGACGCGGGCGGCTCCGAGCGACGCGAAGCGGAGCGCGATCGCCTTCCCGATCCCGCGCGATCCTCCGGTGACGAGGACGGACGCGCCGTCGAAGCTCATTCGGCTTTCGGCAGAGGGTCGTACGCCGGAGCCGACGACGGGATCGTCTCCCAGCCGATGCGGCTCAGCGGCTCGCGGTCGCCTCCCTCGGCGAGGGACGAGGCGTGACCGAGCCGGTCGAGCAGCTCCATCTTCTCCTCGCCGTACCGGCGCAGGGGGTGGTCGTCCGGGAGGTCCTCGATGAGCTCGCGAACGCGTGCGCGCAGCTGGTAGGCGAAGTGCGGGGTCGCAGGACCGACGAGCGCGTCGATGTCGTCGCGGGTCGGCTCGACCATGGGCGACAGACTAACGCGGCGCTGTAGCGTCGGACGGTGCGGAAGCCCACGACCGTCGAGGTGATGCTCCTGACGACGGTCGTGTTGTGGGCGCTCAACCTGAGCGTGACGAAGTACATCCTCGAGCAGGGCCTCGAGCCGCTGTCGTACGCGACGGTCCGCTATGCGTTGGCCGGGGCGATCTTCGTCGTGCTGACGCTCGTGGTCGAGCGCACCCTCAGGATCGAGCAGCGCCACGTCCTCGTGCTCGCGTTCGCCTCGGTCGCCCTCTGGCTGAATCAGCTCTGCTTCGTCTTCGCGCTGGACAAGACGACCGCGTCGACGATCGGCCTGATCCTCGGCGCGATCCCGATCTTCGCGGCGCTGTTCGGGCTCGCTCTCGGTCGCGAGCGGCTCCACCGGCGCTTCTGGCTCGGCGCGGGCGTGTCGTTCGTCGGCGTCGGCCTGGTCGCGATCGGAGCGGGCAGCGAGGTGTCGGGCGGCTATGTCGGGATCCTGCTGGGGCTCGGGATCTGCGCGACCTGGGCCGCCTACTCGGTGGCGGTCGCGCCGCTCATGGCCACGTACTCGCCGTCGCGGGTCAGCGCCGTCGTCATCCCGTGCACGTGGGTCCTCCTCGCCATCACCGGGCTCCCGCAGACGAGCGGGCAGGACTGGGATCTCGGCTGGGAGGTCTGGACGCTGCTCGTGTTCGCGACGATCGGCCCGCTCGTGCTCACGAACATCCTCTGGTTCCGCACGATCTCGCGGATCGGGCCCGCGCGCGCGACGCTGGCGGCGAACCTCCAGCCCTTCGTGGCGGCCGTCCTGGCCGTGATCCTGCTCTCCGAGCCGCTCGGCGTGCTGCAGGTCCTCGGGGGCCTGCTCATCGCGAGCGGGATCGTTCTCGCCCGCCGCCGGCCCGCTCCCGCGCGGGCGGCGTAAGATCGGGCATATGAGCGAACACGATTTCATGCCGATCGACGGTTGGGACCACCTCGAGATCTGGGTCGGGAACGCGAAGCAGTCGGCGTTCTTCTACGAGCGGGCGTACGGCTTCACCCGTACCGCGTACGCAGGGCCCGAGACGGGAGTGCGCGACCGCGCCTCCTACGTGCTCGAGCAGGGCGACATCCGCTTCGTCCTCACGAGCGGCCTGCGCTCGGACAGCGAGATCTGCAGGTGGGCGGCGACGAAGGGAGACAGCGTGCGCGACGTCGCGCTCGCCGTCCCCGATGCGACCAACGCCTATCGCCAGGCCGTCCAGCGCGGCGCGCGTGGTGTCGTCGAGCCGCACTGGGTGGAGGACGACCAGGGGCGAGTCGAGCTCGCCGCGATCGCGACCTACGGCGACAACATCCACACGTTCGTGAATCGCTCGGAGTACGCGGGCGCGTACCTGCCCGGGTACGTCTCCGTCTCGCCGAACGGCGCCCCGGCGGGCGGTGTCGGCCTCATCTCGATCGACCACGTCGTGGGCAACGTCGAGCTCGGGCGGATGGACGAGTGGGTCGAGTTCTACGCGCGCGTCCTCGGCTTCACGCAGCTCACGCAGTTCACGGACGACGACATCTCCACGGAGTACTCGGCGCTCATGTCGAAGGTGATGACGGACGGCGAGGGGAAGATCAAGTTCCCGATCAACGAGCCGGCCGAGGGCAAGCGGAAGAGCCAGATCGAGGAGTACCTCGAGTTCCACGGCGGTCCGGGCGTCCAGCACGTCGCGATGCAGTCGGAGGACATCGTCCGCACCGTCGCGTCGCTCCGCGAGCACGGCGTCCTCTTCATCGCGACGCCCGACACCTACTACGACGTCGTGCGCGACCGCGTCGGCGACATCGACGAGAACTGGGACGACCTGCGCTCGATGGGCATCCTCGTCGACCGCGACGAGGAGGGGTACCTCCTGCAGCTGTTCACGAAGATCGTCCAGGACCGCCCGACCCTCTTCTTCGAGGTGATCGAGCGGCACGGCTCGCGCGGCTTCGGGATCGGCAACTTCAAGTCGCTCTTCGAGGCGATCGAGCGCGAGCAGGCACTACGCGGAAACCTCTAGCCCCGCCCCGGCGAGGAGAGCCTGAAGGGCCCGCCCTACCTCTGGGCGCTCCACGCGGTCACCGGCTGACGCCGTAGCCTTCCGCCCATGTCGCCGCAGCGGCGCACCGCGCTCGTCTCGGTCGGGGCCGCGTGCCTCCTCGTCGCGATCAAGCTCGTCGCCGGGATGGCGAGCTCCAGCCTCGGCCTGCTCGCGGAGGCCGCGCACTCGGGGACCGATCTCGCCGCCGCGCTGCTGACGTTCTTCGCGGTCTCGGTCGCGGTCCGGCCCGCTGATCGCGGGCATCCGTACGGCCACGGGAAAGCGCAGAACCTCGCAGCGCTCGCCGAGTCCGGCTTCCTCATCCTCGTCAGCATCGGCATCGCGGCCACGGCGATCCTGCGCCTGGCGGACGTGGTCGAGTTCGACGTCGACCCGACGTGGTGGACGTTCGGCGCGATCGGGCTCGTGCTGATCATCGACGGATCGCGGACGATGGTCTCGCTGCGCGGCGCGCGCCTCTACCGGAGTGACGCTCTCGCGGCCAACGCGCTCCACTTCGGCAGCGACTTCGCCGGAACGCTGGCCGTCCTCGGCGGCCTGATCGCGGCGGCCGCCGGCTTCCCTGCCGGCGACTCGATCGCTGCGCTCTTCGTCTCCGGTCTGGTGGTCGCAGCCGCGTTCCGGCTCGCAAGCCGCAACGTGGACATCCTCATGGACCGCTCGCCCGAGGACGACGCGCGTATCGCCCGGCTCGCGATCGCAGCGCTCGATCCGCCGGTCGAGCTTCGCCGCCTCCGGATCCGTCGGGCGGGCGGGGAGCACTTCGCCGACGTCGTCATCGGTGTCGCGCCGGGAGCCGCGATCGGCCAGGGCCACGCGGCCGCCGATCGCGTGGAGCAGGCGCTCCTCGACGCTCTGCCGGGAATCGACGCCGTCGTCCACGTCGAGCCGCGCGGAGGCGATGGGGGAATTCGCGAACGCGTCCTCGCGGCGGCGCTCACGGTCTCGCAGGTGCGGGAGATCCACAACCTCACGGTGTTCGACGTGGACGGAGCGCTCGAGGTCTCGCTCCACCTGAAGCTCCCGGGCGAGCTCGAGCTCGACCGTGCGCACGAGATCGCCGAGCAGGTCGAGGCAGCGATTCGTGACGACAACCCCGAGGTGCGCTCTGTCCAGACGCACATCGAGCCGCTGAAGGAGACGGCGGCCGGAGAGGAGATCGACATCGACACCGCCGCGATCGAGGACGCGGTGCGCAAGGAGACCGGCGCGGACCCGCGCGAGCTCCGCTTCGTCCGGACCGACGACGGCATCGTCGCCTTCCTCACGCTCGGGCTCGGCAGCGCCGGATCCGTCGCCGACGCGCACGGCCGCGCGACCGCGATCGAGGAGCGCGTGCGCAGCGCCGTCCCGGCGATCGCGGACGTCGTGGTACACACCGAGCCGTGAGCCGGCTCTGCATGTTCCACCCCCTCGGGCATCCGCTGGAGCGCGGCTGGGTCGGGCGCGTCGACGGCGAGCGGGTGATCCAGCTGGCCGCTCAGACGCTGCAGTCGTTCTTCAGCGGCGGCGGCACCGCGCGCGAGCACGCCGAGTATCCGCTCGCCGAGGTCAGGCTCCTGAGCCCCGTCCTGCATCCGCCCTCGGTCCGGGTCTTCGACGAGCAGGGCTCCTTCGTGTTCGCCAATCCTGCGGCAGTTCGCGGCCCGGGCGCGGAGGTACCCGGAACGGAGGCTCTGGCGCTGGCGCCGAGGGTCGCGGCCGTCATCGGCGCCGACGGTGTGCTCGCTGCGTTCACGATCCTGGCGGAGTGGCGCGATCCGGTGAGGAGAGCCCCGAAGGACCGCGACTTCGCCCTCGGGCTCGGGCCGGTCGCCGTCATCGCGGAGACGTTCGAGCCCGACGCGTGCGCCCAGCTCGTGCGGGTCGACGGGGTCGAGCGCCTTCGGCAGCCGGCTCCCGCGTTCGACTGGCACGCGGCGGTGCGGCTCGCGGCCGATCGAACGAAGCTCTACCCCGGAGATCTCGTCGCCGGGCCGAGCTGCGGCCTCGTCGAGTCGATAGCTCCCGGCGCCTTCGTGGAGGTCGTCGTCGACGGCATCGGCACGCTCGACGCCGTCATCGCTACGACGTAGCTACGCCGTCCTGCAGGAATCGTCGCGGTAGAGGCGGTAGCGGCTCGGCGTCAGGATCCACGTCCACACCGACCCGGACGGCACCGCGTTGAACGTGTGCTCGAAGGTCTCCCTCGCGCCGAGCGCGTTCTGGAGGTTGATCCGCACCGTGACCGCCTTGACGTCGGTGCGGCCCGGCTCACCGGGGATACGGAGCTTTCGGTCGCTGACGCGGAGCACGTCGATCGAACCGAGGGTCGAGCTCACCGGCCGCTGCAGCTCGCAGTCGACGTACTCGGTCCGGCGGGCGACGCGCTGGTGCGCGGGGTAGAGGGAGCCCCATGCCGATGCGTAGTCGTCGGCGACGATGTAGCCGACCACCTGCTCCACGAAGACCGCGGGGTCTCCGCTCGGCTGGTCGCTGTCGAGCGCGGGAATCGCGACCAGCACGACACCGACCACGGCGGCGACCGTGGCGACGAAAGCCACGACCGAGCCGATGATCACGCCGCGCGACACACGATCTCCTCTCCGGAAGGCTCAATTCTGCAGATCGAAGCCGGGCCGGGCGCCGGCTCGCAGCCACCGGGGCATTCCCAGCTGGTAAGAGACGGCCATGCACGGGCCGCTCGTCGTCGACTGGGACGGAACCGTGACCGCGCAGGACACGCTGCACGCGGCGATCGAGGAGTTCGGCGACACCGACGTCTTCATCGAGATGGAGTCGGAGATCGGGCGTCGGCTCACGCTGCAGGAGGTGATCGCGGTCGAGATGGCGACGATCGACGCGCCGCTCGAGGAGGTGGTGGGGTTCTTGGTCGAGAGGATCTCGCATTCGTGCCGGCTTCGCGGAGCTCGTGACGGCGCACGCGCCGCGGGTGGTCTCGATGGGATTCCACGAGCTGATCGAGCCGCTGCTCGAGCGCGACGGCATCGCGGTGCCGGTCGTCGCGAATCGCCTCGACCCGCGCCCCGACGGCTGGAGAGCGCTGTTCCGCGAGCAGGCGCTGTGCGAGGCCTGCGGCGAGCCGTGCAAGCGATCGGACGTGGCCGGGCTGGACGAGTTCGTGTACGTCGGGGACGGGTTCTCCGATCGCTGCGTCGCGCAGGCGGCGACTCGCGTCTTCGCGCGCGACGGCCTGGCCGAGTACCTGGGCTCCGGGAGCGTCCCGTACGAGCCCTACGACGACTTCTACGACGTCATGGACGCGCTCGCCGGCGCGGCCGTCGTGCCGCCGGGGCGGAGCCGCGGGCGGAAGACGTAGCTCGGCTGCCGCTCGGATGGTCTCGCCACCTGGCTCCAGAGCGCCTCGACCGCCGTTCGTGCGATCTCGTCGATCGGCTGCTCGACCGTCGTCAGCGGCGGGTTCGTCCACGTCGCGGCGTCGATCCCGTCGAATCCGACGATGGAGAGATCGTCCGGGACGAGAAGGCCCTGCGCGGCCGCCTCCTGCATCGCGCCGATGGCCATCAGGTCGCTCGAGCAGATCACGGCGGTCGGCCGTTCCGCTGCCGGTTTCTCGAGGAGCTCCCGAAGCGCGTCTCGGCCGCCGCTGACCGTGAACTCGGAGTGCGCGACGAGGCCATCCGCCAGCCCCGCCGATCGAAGCGCGTCGAGGCGGCCGAGCGTCTTCTCGCGCGTCGGCAGCGCGTACGCGTGGCCGGCGACGAAGCCGATGCGCTCGTGGCCGAGCGCGATCAGGTGCTCCGTCGCGATCCGGCCGGCGGCGCGCTCGTCCACGCCGACGGAGGTCACGTCGAGGTCCTCGGATCCGCCGTTCACGAAGACGAGGCGGGCGCCTCGCTCGAGGAGCTTGGTGTAGTGCGAGTGCCTTCCGCGGACGTCGGTGATCTCGGCGGAGATGAACACCATCCCCTCGACGCCGCGCTCGAGCAGCATGCGCACGTAGTCGCGCTCGCGGCCGGCCGAGCCGTGGGTGTTGCAGAGGATGGTCGCGAGGCCGCTGCGCGCCGCATGCATCTCCATCGCCTCGGCGAGCGCGGCGAACACGGGGTTCGAGAACTCGGGGACGAAGAGCCCGATCGCGCTCGCCGGCTCGACCCGGCCGGGCGGGACGTACAGGAGGTCGCGCATCGCCCCCTCGACCCGCTCGACGGGTCTCGGGGCGGACGGCCGACGAGCCGCTCGCGACGCGCGAGGCGGTTGCGAGGCTAACTCCGGCGCGGTCGGCGACGTCTCTAAGACTGGCCATCAGCCTCGGTTGAACGTCCGCCCGTGGGGGGCAGCTCGTTCGTTTCGGAGGGAAGAAACGCTCGTCATGTCTGCCCGGTCGATATTACCCAGGTTTGTCAAAGGTTGGCCAGCTTGACCAAACGTCGACTGTGCGGTTAAGCTCCAGGCGCGTTTCATGAGAATGAAACAACATTTCATTCGGCGCGCAGTCTCTCGTTCCTCAAGGAGGGCATTTCTATGTTGAGTACTCGCAAGCTGCGAGTCGCTGCCGGCCTGGCCGTCAGCGCGCTCGTCGCCGTGGTTGCCGTATCGACGGGCACATCGGCGACGAGCCAGTCGGCGAAGATCGTCATCTGGGCGGACGCCGACCGCGTACCGGCGGTCACGAAGGTCGCCAACGCCTGGGCCGCCAGCAAGGGCGTCACCGTCCAGGTCGTCCAGAAGCAGTCGGGCCCGATTCGCCAGGAAGTCTCGACGGTCGCCGTCGACACCGCGCCGGACGTCATCGTCGGTGCGCACGACTGGGTCGGCGAGCTGTCGGGCAACGGCTCGATCATCCCGCTCTCGCCGTCCGCGGCGACGAAGAAGCAGTTCCCCGGCGTACGCACTCAACGCGTTCTCGTACGGGACGGCCATCAAGAAGCTCTACGGCGCTCCCGTCGCTCTCGAGAACATCGCGCTGATAACGAACACGAAGCTCGCGAAGGTTCCGAAGTCGTTCGCGGATCTCGAGAGGCGGGCCCTCGCCGCGAAGCGGAAGACGAAGTCCCAGGTCGGCCTCGCCGTCCAGCAGGGGCAGGGTGACGCGTACCACATGTACCCGTTCTTCTCCGGCCTCGGCGGCTATGTCTTCGGTGCCAACAAAGCCGGCAACCTCGACCCGTCGGACATCGGCGATCGCGAACCCGAAGTTCCTGAAGAATGCACCGCTGATCGACAAGTGGAACAAGGAAGGGCTCATCCGCTCGCAGGTCAACGACCGCATCGCGAAGGACCTGTTCCTGAAGGGCAAGGTCGCCTACTGGATCACGGGCCCCTGGTTCCTCGCCGACATCCGCAAGTCGGGCGTCCCGTACGCGGTCTCGGCCTTCCCGACGATCGTTCCCGGGATCAAGTCGGCCCCGTTCCTCGGCGTCCAGGGCTACATGGTCACGAAGTACTCGTCGGCCCACGGGGTCGAGAGCCTCGCCAAGGATCTCGTCGCGAACTACATGATGCAGCCCGCGGCACAGACCACGCTCGCGCTCGCGAACGATCGGTCGCCCGCGAATCTGAGGGCGCTCGCCCAGGTCAAGGACAAGGACCTGAGGGCCTTCGGCGCTGCATCGGCCGGTGGTGTGCCGATGCCCAACATCCCGCAGATGGCGAGCGTCTGGCAGGACCTCGGCGCCGCCTGGGTGCGCTCGACGAAGGGCGCGGGCTCGACTCCCGCGCGGCGGTCGTTCATCGGGGCCCAGAAGAGCATCGCCCAGAAGATCGGGTAGTCCCACTCGAGTCGAGAGGGGCGCGGCGGTCGCCGCGCCCCTCTCGGTGAAAGGGCGGCGGATCCGGTGACCAGCGCTCCCATGGCATCCGAGTCGGCGGTTCCGAAGCCGTCGGTTCTCGCACGGGCGATCGGCTTCTTCTCGGGCACGGTCGGGCTCGTGATCAAGCTCGCGCTGCTGGGCATCCTGAACGCGCTCGCGCTGTGGGCGATCGGGATCCTCTTCGCCGACGGCAAGTGGGTGGCGGCGCTCGTCATCGGCGCCGCGACGGTCGCGATCGACGCCGTCTACCTCGTTCCCGACCGGCGCCTCGTGCCGCTCAAGTACCTCCTGCCGGGAACGGTGTTCCTCGTCGCGTTCGTCGCGATCCCGATCATCTCGAACGTCAACATCGCGTTCACCAACTGGTCGACGCTGCACAACCTCACGCAGGACGAGGCGATCACCGCGATCGAGGAGCGATCGCTCGTCGCGCCGGCCGACGGAACGACGTATACGGCGACACCGGCCAAGAGCGACGGCGAGCTCGTGCTGCTGCTCAAGGAGGACACCAGCGGCGACCTCTTCGTCGGTACGAGCGACGGACTCGAACCGCTCGCACCGGAGTCGGTGACGGTCGAGAACGGGGCGATCGTCGCAGCCGAGGGCTACGACGTCCTCAAGGGGAACGACCTCTTCACGATCGACGCCGAGCTCAACGCGCTCAAGATCCCGACGGGGAAGGACACCTACATCAAGTCGGACGGGCTCACCATCGCCAACGAGGTCGTTCCGACCCTCGTCTACGACCCTGCGAACGACACGTTCAAGGACATCGAGACGGGCACCGTCTACTCGGACAACGGCGAGGGAACGTACGAGTCCGCCGACGGCGTAGCGCTCGAGCCCGGCTGGCGCACGCACGTGGGCTTTCAGAACTTCAAGAAGATCCTCACGGACCCGCTCATCCGCGATCCCTTCGTCCGCGTCTTCATCTGGACGTTCGTGTTCGCATTCGTGTCCGTCCTCATCCAGTTCGCGATCGGCCTGTTCCTCGCGATCACGCTCAACAAGCCCGGGCTGAAGCTGCGACGGACCCAACGCGCCTTGCTCGTGCTGCCGTTCGCGATGCCGGCGTTCCTCGCGGTCCTCGTCTGGCAGGGGCTCCTGAACGACGAGTTCGGGATCGTCAACCAGACGCTCCACACGAGTATCCCGTGGCTCTTCGACCCGACCTGGGCGAAGGTGTCGTGCATCCTCGTCAACGTCTGGCTCGGGTTCCCGTACTGGTTCCTCGTCTGCACGGGCGCGCTGCAGGCCGTGCCCGAGGAGCTGACGGAGGCGGCACGCGTGGACGGCGCCGGTGGGCTCCAGGTGTTCCGCAAGGTGACGCTCCCGCTGTTGCTCGTCGCGACCGCGCCGCTCCTGATCGCGTCGTTCGCCTTCAACTTCAACAACTTCAACAACATCTACTTCCTGACGGGCGGCGGCCCGTACGAGGTCTCCCAGACCGTCGCCGGCTCGACGGACATCCTCATCAGCTACACGTACAAGGTCGCTTTCCAGGCCGGGGCGGGAGCGCAGTACGGGCTCGCCGCCGCAATCTCGATCTTCATCTTCTTCATCGTCGCCGGGATCTCGGCGGTGTCGTTCTGGCGGACCAAAGCACTGGAGGAAATCCGATGACGACGCTCGACTCCGCCTCGCGTACGTGGGGGCAACCATGACTGCGGTCGAGCACGCCGAGACGCGTGTCGGCACGCGAGCTGCCGAGGCCACTCCCGGCCGACGCCCGATCTTCTCGTACAACTGGTGGCGTTACCTCGTGAGCATCGCCGCGATCCTGTTCGCGCTGTTCCCCATCATCTGGGTCGTCTCGGCCGCGTTCAGCCCCCTCCCGTCGCTCACGAGCGCGCAGCTGATCCCGGACCACGTGACGCTCGACAACTTCCGCCGGATCCTCAGCGGGCACCCGGGCGAGGCGGGGACGGAGCAGGAGGCGCTCGACGTGCCGTACACGAGCTGGTACGTGAACACGCTCGTGATCTCCGGCGCGACGGCCCTCTTCTCGGTGTTCTTCGGAGCGCTCGCCGCGTACGCCTTCGCGCGCTTCCGGTTCCGTGGGCGGCGGATGGGGATGATGTCGCTCCTCCTCATCCAGATGTTTCCGACGTTCCTCGCGGTCGTCGCCATCTATCTCATCGTCCTGCGGATCGGCGACGTGTTTCCCGCGCTCGGGCTCGACACGCGCACGAGCGTCATCCTCGTCGGGCTCGGCGGGGCGCTCGGCATCAACACCTGGCTGATGAAGGGATTCCTCGACTCGATCCCGGACTCGCTCGACGAGTCCGCCCGTGTGGACGGTGCGACACCCGCTCAGGTGTTCTGGGGGATCATCCTCCCGCTCGCCGCGCCCGTGCTCGCCGTCGTCGGGCTGCTCTCGTTCATCTTCTCGATCAACGAGTTCATCATCGCGAGCCGCCTGCTGCAGTCCACGGACAAGTTCACGCTCCCGGTCGGCCTGTACGGCTTCATCAACGACAAGTACGCGCAGCAGTGGGGCCCCTTCTGCGCGGGGGTCGTGCTCGCCGCGGTGCCCGTGGTCATCCTCTTCTTCTTCCTGCAGCGGTTCATCACCGAGGGCCTCACGCGCGGCGCGGTCAAGGGGTAGCGTGGAAAGGCTCCTCGACCGGCCGCACCACGACGGCTCGGAGGCCTACGTCCCCGAGTCACCCCTGGCGCTCGGAGACGACGTCACGGTGCTGCTGCGCGTTCCGAGAGCGTCTGCGGCCGACGCGGTCGCGGTTCGCTACGTGCGCGATGCGGATCCGCTCGTTGCGCGCGCGGAGATCGATCACGAGACCGACGACGATGTCTGGTGGCGCGCGACGTTTCCCGTGCACGACGTCGCGACCCCGTATCGCTGGCTGCTCGGGGGCGGTGACTTCGGCTACGCCTGGCTGAACGCCATGGGCCTCCACGAGTTCGACGTGCCGGACGCCGACGACTTCGTGGTGTCGCCCGGCGCCGGCGCTCCCGACTGGCACCTCGAGTCGGTCGTGTACCAGGTCTTCCCCGATCGCTTCGCTTCCTCCGGGCTCGACGTCGCGCCGCCCGGGTGGGCGATCAGGCGGGACTGGGACGAGCTTCCGACAGGGCGTGGGCCCGACACGCCGTTCGAGTGGTTCGGCGGCGACCTTCGCGGCGTCGAGGAGCGGCTCGACCACCTCTCGTCGCTCGGCGCCAACGTCCTCTACCTCACGCCGGTGTTCCCCGCCGGGAGCACGCACCGCTACGACGCCAGCACGTTCGACCGTGTCGACCCGCTGCTCGGGGGTGACGGCGCCCTCGAGTCGCTCGTCCGCGCGGCGCATGCCCGCGGGATCCGCGTCCTCGGAGACCTCACGACCAACCACGTCGGCTCGGGGCACGACTGGTTCGTCGCCGCTCAGGAGCGGCACGAGCCCGAGCGCGCGTTCTTCTACTTCGACGAGTCGTGCGAGCACGGGTACGTGTGCTGGTACGGCGTGCCCACGCTCCCGAAGCTCGACTACGGGTCCGAAGAGCTGCGCGAGCGCATGTACGGCGGTCCGGCCTCGGTCGTGCGGCGCTGGCTCGAGCCTCCGTTCGACCTCGACGGCTGGCGCATCGACGTCGCGAACATGACCGGACGGCTCGGCGCGACCGACCATCTGCTCGAGGTCGCGAGCGGCATTCGAGGCGCAGTCGCAGCGGCGAGGCCGGACGCGCTCGTCGTCGCCGAGCACGCGCACGACGCACGCGCCGATCTGCGCGCCGGGGCCTGGCACGGCACGATGAACTACACGGGCTTCACACGCCCGGTGTGGGCGTGGCTCCGCGGCGAGACGTTGCCGACCGAGCCGGCGACCGGCGTCTTCGAGCTCCCGCTCGGGATCCCGAACCGGCCGGGTGAATCGATCGTCCGCACGATGCGCGCGTACCGGGCGGGCATCCCGTGGACGGCATCGCTCCACTCGTGGGTGATCCTCGACAGCCACGACACGCCGCGGTTCAGCGTGATCGCGGGATCACGCGAGCGGCAGCTCGTCGGCGTAGGCCTGCAGATGACGACGCCCGGGGTGCCGATGGTCTTCGCGGGCGACGAGATCGGCCTCGGCGGCGACTGGGGCGAGGACGCGCGGCGCACGATGCCCTGGTCGCGTCCCGGGTCGTGGGACGCGCAGGCGCTCGAGGGATACCGCGAGCTGATCGCGCTGCGGCGTGAGAGCCGCGCGCTCGCGCGTGGAGGCATCCGCTATGCGCACGTCTCCGCCGACGCGATCGCCTACGTGCGCGAGGCGCGCGGCGACGCGGTGCTGTGTCTCGCGAGTCGCGCGGCGCACGACGCCGTCCGCCTTCCGCTCGGCCGCCTCGGCTGCGGAGCGCTCGACACGCTCGTCGGTGAGGACGTTTCGATCGACGGTAATCACGCCGTGCTCCCCTCGGGTGGGCCGGCATTCCATGCCTGGAGACTCGTGTGAAGAAGGAGGACCGACGTGGCTGAGGTGCAGCTCAAAGAGGTGGACAAGGTCTACGAGGGGGGCGTCCACGCCGTCCAGGACCTCTCGCTCGATGTCGCGGACGGCGAGTTCCTCGTCCTCGTCGGGCCGTCCGGTTGCGGCAAGACGACAGCCCTCCGCATGATCGCCGGGCTCGAGTCGATCACCGACGGGACGATCACGATCGGCGATCGAGTCGTGAATCAGCTCTCCCCGAAGGATCGCGACATCGCGATGGTGTTCCAGAACTACGCGCTGTACCCGCATCTCTCGGTCGCGGACAACATCGCGTTCGGGCTGCGTCTGCGCAAGATGCCCAAGAACCTCGTCGAGGAGCGCATCGCGTGGGCCGCCAAGCTGCTCGACCTCACGCCGTATCTCGCGCGCAAGCCGAAGGAGCTGTCCGGCGGCCAGCGCCAACGTGTCGCCATGGGCCGCGCGATCGTGCGCGAGCCGCAGGTCTTCCTCATGGACGAGCCGCTCTCCAACCTCGACGCGAAGCTCCGCATCCAGATGCGCTCGGAGATCGCGAAGCTCCAGCACGAGCTCGACACGACGACGATCTACGTCACGCACGACCAGGTCGAGGCGATGACGATGGGGGACCGCGTCGCGGTGATGAGCATGGGCGTGCTCCAGCAGATCGACCGGCCGCAACAGCTCTACGACGCGCCGCGGAGCGTCTTCGTGGCGAGCTTCATCGGGACTCCTCCGATGAACCTGTTCCGCGGAACCATCCTGACTGACAACGGCACCGTCGCCGTCATGCTCGGCTCGACGAGGATCGCGGTCGAGCAGGCGTGCGTGGCGCGCTATCGGGGGATCCGTGAGCTGAACGGCCGCGATGCCGTGATCGGTGTTCGCGCCGAGGACCTGTATCCGGCTTCTATCCGTGAGGACCTGCCCACGCTCGACGCTCGCGTCGAGCTCGTCGAGGCGCTCGGCTCGGGCGTCATGGCGCACTTCCACATCGACGCGGACGCGTACCGTTCGATCGAGGCGCGGGGCGCAGGACCGGCGGACGGTGGCGGCGACGACGCCCTCGGCGGGCCTCTCGCCGGCGCTCTCGCTGCGCAACCCAACCTCGTCGCGCACTTCCCGCCGCGAGTCGAGCTGCGGCTGGCCGACACGGTTCCCGTTGCCATCGATCCCGGTGCGCTCCACTTCTTCGACGAGGAGACGGGTGCGGCACTCGTCTGATCCGGCGCAAGCGCGGGATTCGCGAGTGCGAATTCCGCGCGCGCAAAGATCCCTGAAGGCGTCCGCTTCGCGGCCGCGTCGCGTCTTTTCGGTCATCGTGATCGCTCTCGGCGTGCTCGTGCTTGGCGTCACCGGAAGCCTCGCTTCGCAGCCCGCGACACTGAAGCCTCCCGTCGGAGCGGCGCTCCAGGCGCTCGCGAAGCCGCCGACCTACAGCGCGTTCGCCTCGCAGCGGATCTACTTCGTCATGCCCGATCGCTACGCGAACGGCGACCCGATCGAACGACCGTGGTGGCCTGACCGGCCCGCGCTCCGTCACGGGGTACGACCCCGCGGACCCGGGCTGGTATCACGGCGGCGACCTGAAGGGCCTCACCGGCTCGTGCACGAACACGCGCACCGGCCTCGCGCGGATCAAGGAGCTCGGGTTCACGGCTCTCTGGGTGACGCCCGTCGTCGCGCAGCAGTACGTGCAGGCCGACAGTGCGGCGTATCACGGCTACTGGGGGCTCGACTTCACGCGCGTCGACCCCCATCTCGGCTCGAACGCGGACTTCGCCGCGTTCGTCGAGTGCGCCCATTCGCTGCGGCTCAAGGTTTACCTCGACGTCGTCGTCAACCACACCGCCGACGTGATCATCCCCGCAGGCGGCTCGACCTTCCGTGGCGCCGACGAGGTGCCGTACCGCGACTGCAAGGGCAAGCCGTTCTCGGCGCAGCGGTATGCGGGCACGAAACGGTTCCCGTGCCTCTCCGCCCGGTACCAGCCGCGACAGCCGCTGGTCCTCCCGCAGAACAGGAGCCTCAAGAGGCCCGCCTGGCTGAACGACGTCACCCGGTACCACAACCGCGGGGACATCACGTTCGACAGCTGCTCGCCGGCCTGCTTCGAGCAGGGCGACTTCTTCGGGCTGGACGACATCTTCACCGAGCAGCCGTTCGTGGTGAACGGGCTGGCCGAGGTGTTCGGCCAGTGGATCCGGCAGTTCGAGGTGGACGGCTTCCGGGTGGACACGGCGAAGCACGTCGACCGCGCGTTCTTCAGGGCGTGGGCGCCGAAGATCCTCGCGACGGCACGTGCTGCGGGTGTCTCCGATTTCGAGATCTTCGGCGAGGTGTTCACGACCGACACGGTCGAGCTGGCGTCGTTCGTCCGCGACCGCGCGATTCCGAACGTCATCGACTTCCCGCTCCAGGACAGCCTCGTGCGCTACGCGGGCGGCTCGGCCGGAGCGCGCGGCATCGCGACCCGGCTCGCCGACGACGACTACTTCCGCGGGCCTTCGGGCATCGCGCCGACGCCTGCGACCTTCCTCGGCAACCACGACATCGGCCGAGCCGCCGCGAAGATCCGCGAGCAGACCCAGGCCGACGGCGCAGAGCTCGTCGCTCGCGTCAATCTCGGCCACAGCCTCCTATACCTCCTTCGTGGCGCGCCCACCGTCTACTACGGCGACGAGGTCGGGATGATGGGACGCGGCGGCGACAAAGCCGCGCGGCAGGACATGTTCCCGACGAAGGTCACCGAGTGGCAGAGCGAGGAGAGGGTCGGCTCGCCGCCGATCGGCTCCGGCTCGGCCTTCGACGTCGCCGGCAACCCGATCGCCGCGCATCTGCGCGAGCTGGGCGCGCTCCGCGACAAGGTTCAGGCGCTCTCGACCGGCGCCTCGATCGTGCGTTTCGCGCAGCAGGGCGTGCTCGCGGTGAGCCGGATCGATCGAGATGCGCGGCGCGAGTATCTCGCGGTGTTCAACGCCGGCGAGGCTCCGGCGCGCGTGTCCGTCCAGACGGCGACGCCGTCGGCGGCGTGGGAGGCGTTGCTCGGGGCGACGACCGGCGCGACGAGCGGAGCCGACGGCCGCGTCTCGGTGACCGTCCCGGCGCTGACGGCGATCCTGCTGCGTGCCGGGGCCGACCTGCCGAAGCGGACTGTCGCGGTGGCGGCGATCAAGGTCGGGCCGGACGAGATCAGCTCGCTGCTCCGCGTTCGGGCGACGGCTTCGACACTCGACCCGCTCGCCGTCACCTTCGCGGTCAAGCGGGCGGGGCAGAAGCGGTGGAGCAGGCTGGGCGTCGACGACTCGGCCCCGTACGCCGTGTACATCGACCCCCGCGGGTATCGGAGGGGCCAGCGCATCTCCCTCGTGGCGGTGATCCGCGCAAGCGACGGATCGGTCACGACCTCCCCCGTCTTCTCGGTCGTGCCCCGCTGATGGCCACGACGCCCGACGTCACGACTGCGCTCGACGGGACCGGACGCCGCTACGCGTTCCGCCCCGCCGCGACCATCGGCAACGGCTCGGTCCTCGTCACGATCAGCGAGCGCGGCGAGCTCGAGCGGATCTTCTGGCCGAACGTCGACCACGGCCAGCACCTCGGCGAGCTCCGGCTGGGGATCGAGCGCGCGGACGAGACGCTCTGGCTCGACGACGCGCCGTGCTCGTGGAAGCAGACCTATCTCGACGGGTCGTCCGTTCTGCGGACGACGACCGAGATCGCGGACACGACCGTGGAGGTGACCGACCTCGTGACGCCGGCGGAGCCGGTCATCGTTCGAGGCATCCGCTCGAGCACGGCCGAGCGGCTGATCGTCCGGATCGCGCCCAGCCTCGACGGCGACGACCGGAGCGGCGCGGGCTACGTCGATCCGGGCTCGGGCGCGCTCGTCTTCTACCTGCGCGACGTCGCTCTTGCCGTCCAGCTCGTCGCGGCCGACGCGGCGACGACGTTGCAGGAGTCGAACGGTCGCGAGCCGACCCACGACATCGTCGTCCACCGCGCGCCCGTCGAGGGCGCTCTCGCCGGCGCTCTCGCCGGCGACGCGCTCCTCCTCGTCGCCTTCGGCGCGACGCCGGACGAGGCGATCGCGAGGCTCCGCCGACCGGCGGCGGTCGGCTTCGACGTGCTCGCCGCGGAGCGAACGGCCTACGACCGCAAGTCGGTCGCGCTGGCGGCGCCGGCCTCGAAGGAAGGCCCCCTGGCCGAGCTGTACGCGCGCTCCCTCCTCGTCCTCGAGCAGCTGACCGACCGCCAGACGGGGGCGACGATCGCGGCGCCGGAGTTCGACCCGTCCTTCGAGCAGTCCGGCGGCTACGGCTTCGTCTGGCCGCGCGATCTCGGGTACGTCGTTCTCAGCTTCCTCGCCGCCGGCCGTGGAGACCTGGCCCAACCCGCGCTGCGCTGGCTTGCGCGCGAGCAGGCCCCCGAGGGCCTCTGGCTCCAGCGCTACTGGACGGACGGCTCGCTCGCGCCGAGCTGGGGCCTCCATCAGCTCGACGAGACCGGCATGGTCCTCTTCGCCTACGAGGCCGCCTGGCGCGAGCTCGCGCGACGCGGCGCTCGACCGCGAGCTCTGGCCCTCCGCGCGCACGGCGGCGGACTTCCTCTGCGGCTTCATGGACGAGGAGACGGGCTTGCCGCTTCCCAGCGTCGACCTCTGGGAGCAGACGGACGGCCAGCACTCGTACAGCGCCGCCGCGACGTACGGCGGCCTCAGGGCGGCGGCGGCGATGGCGTCGCGCCACGAGCCTGCCCTCGTCGCCCGCTACCGCGAGTTCGCGGAGCGCGTACGCGCCGCGATCGAGGAGCATCTCTGGAGCGAGGAGCACGGCCGCTATCTCCGTTCGCGCTGGGTGGGCCGCTCGGACGAGGGCGGCGAGAAGCCACCGGCGATGTTCGACCGGCCGCTGCGCTACCCGACGCGTGCCGTGCGCAGCGTCGACCGCGTCGACGCCCGCGTCGACAGTTCCCTGCTCGGCCTCTCCTGGCCGTTCCGCGCCGTCGATCCGGCGTCGGCGCGGATGCGGGCGACGATCGAGGCGGTCGAGCGTGAGCTCCGCCTCGCCGATGGCGGAGTCCTTCGGCACGAGGACGACGACTACGCGGGCGGCAACCCGTGGCTCATCTCCACGCTCTGGCTCGGCCTGGCCGAGCGCCAGGCCGGAGACGAGGCCGGGCTCCGCGCCTCGCTCGACTACGCGCTGGCGCGACAGACCTCTCTCGGCCTGCTTCCCGAGCAGGTCACCCGCGACGGCGACCCCGCCTGGGTCGTCCCGCTCGGCTGGAGCCACGCGATGCTGATGCTCGCCGCCCGGCCGGAGCTCGCGCTCGTCCGCGACGGCGCGTAGCTCGAACCACCGGCCGCACACCGGCTCCCGGGCGCCGGAGCCGCCCTCCGCCGGAGCGCTCGCGTCGCTGAGCGTACGCGGCCTTCCTGGTCTGTGCTCAGCACTATCCCCTCCGGCCGCGCGCGCTCAGCGCCGCGCCGGAGGCCCGAGCTGCGCGACCGTCGTTAACGTCCGCGGCTTGCTCCTGCGGATCCCCGAGCCCTACGACTTCGAGCTCTCGACGACGCGCTTCCGAAACTTCGGGACGGACCGCGCGACGGTGTGGCACGAGGGCGGGCTGCACCGGGTCGTCGCTGGTCGCGAGGTTCGGATCACGCCGGCGGACGGCGGTGTCGAGGTCGAGCCCTGGAGCCCAGACGCCCCTTCGGAGGTGGGTCTCCTGCTCGGGCTTGCGTTCGACCTCGACGCGTTCCGCGCCTGGGCCGCGGGGGACGAGACGCTCGCCGCGGTCCTCGACCTCGTTCCCGGATTCCGCCCGACCATGAACCCGCGGCCGTTCGAGGCCCTCGTCGTCGCGATCACGACGCAGCAGATCTCGCTGCAGGCGGCCGCCTCGATCCGGCGGAATCTCGTCGAGCGCTACGGCGTCCGGCACGACGTCGCGTGGGAGTTCCCGACGCGCGAGCGCGTCAAGGAGCTGCGTCCTCGACACTTCACGCCGCTCGGCTTCTCCCGCGCGAAGGCCGAGTACGTGCTCGAGCTCGCGCACTCCGATCTCGACCTCGACGCTCTCCGAGCGCTCGACGACGACGAGGTCATCGCGAGGCTGACGTCGGTGCGCGGCCTCGGTCGCTGGACCGCCGATTGGTTCCTCGCGCGCCATCTCGCGCGTCCGCACGCGTGGCCCGCAGGCGACCTCGGCGTGCGCAAGGCCGTCTCCACGTTCTACGCTGCCGGTCGCTCACTCTCGATCGAGGAGGTCCGTCTCATGGGCGAGCGCTTCGCCCCGTTCCAGAACCTGTCCGCGCAGTTCCTGCTCGCAGGCGCGAGGATGGCGGGCTGAGATGAACGTGCGCCGTGCGGCAGCCGAGGACTTCGACGCGATCGCCGATCTCTGGCGGCAGTTCGACCACGAGATCCCGCCCCCCACCCACGAGGGGCCGGCGGACGAGGAGGCCGAGCTCGCCGAGGTGCGCGAGATCATCGCCTCAGAGATCGCCTTCGTCGCCGAGGACGACGGGACCGCGGTGGGCTTCGCACTCGCAAGACGGAGAGCGCCGGGATTCGGCACGCTCACCGACCTCTACGTCGACAACGAGGCGCGGCGCAGCGGAATCGGGACGGAGCTCATGCGGCAGGTGCTGTCGGCGTTCCGGGAGCTCGAGATCGAGAACTTCGACCTCGAGGTGGTCGCGTCGAATCAGGTCGCGCGCTCCCTGTACGCGCGCTGGGGATTCAAGGACGACGTCATCGTCATGACCGGCTCCGTGTCCGGGCTCGAGGAGCGGCTCGGTTCGCAGGAGGCGTCCTCGTTCGGCTCGATCCATCTCCAGTCGGACGATCTGAGCGCGGTCGAGCAGGCGGTGCGGCAGTTCGTGCCGCGGCTCCCGGGCGGCTCGCGCGGCTCGATCGTCGCTCCGCCGCGTGGTGGCTGGATCGCCGTGTACGACGACGTCTGCGACCGGAGCCCGGAGATGCTCCGCCGCCTCGCGCGGGAGCTCTCCGACCGGATCGGCGCCGTGACGCTGCTGCTCGGCATCGAGCGCGAGGAGCTCGTGCGGATGATCCTCTTCGAGCGTGGCCGGATCGTGGACGAGTACCTCTCCGTCCCCGAGTTCTACGGGCCGCTGCCGCCGGGCGACGTCATCGGTCTCGCCGCGAATCCCACGGTGGTGTCGCGCCTGACCGGTGCCGATCCCGAAGCGCTGCGCCGCGTTGCCCGGACGGCGCCGTCGCCTGCCGATCTGCCTCCGGCGCGAGAGCTTCTCGCGGAGCTCGCCGGCGTCATGCACGTCGAGGGGTCCGGAACGGGTTGGGCGGACGCTGAGGACCTCGAGGGATCCGTGAGGATCGAGCGATGAAGGTCCTGCTGCTGCACGGCTGGCCCGTCTCCGAGCGGGTCTGGGTCTCGCAGGTCTCGGCGCTGCGCGAGGCGGGCTTCGAGCCGGTCGCACCGCACCTGTACGGGCGTGGGCCCTCGATCGACGACTGGGCCGCACACCTGCTGCGCGACATCGACGGCTCGCTGGTGGTCGTCGGAGCCTCCATGGGCGGCTACTGCGCGCTCGCGATCGCCCGGCGCGCGCCCGAGCGGGTCCTCGGCATGGTGCTGGTCGGGGCTCGCGCCGATGCCGACTCCTTCGACCGCAGGAAGTTTCGGCTGGAGCAGGCCATCGAGCTCCGCGCCGGCCACGCGCCGAGCCTCGCGGACCCGGACGCCGATCTCGAAGGCCTCGCCGTCGCGCAGGAGGCCATGCGCGACCGGCTCGACCTCACGGGAGTCGTAGCGTCGTTCGGCGGCCCGCTCCTCGTCTGCGTCGGTGATCGCGACGAGCTCGTCTCCGTCGCGGAAGCCGAGCAGCTCGCGGCGACAGCCCTCGACGGGCGCCTCGAGGTGTTCGCGGACGCGGGCCACTTCGTCTCGGTCGACCAGCCCGCGAAGTTCAACGCGGTGCTCCTCGACTTCTTGAGCCAGTGGAAGACGTGACGCTCGCCGAGCTGCGCGAGCGGCTCGGAGATGACGGGCTCGTCGTCGTCGACGTGCGAACGACGCTCGAGTTCGACGGCGAGGCGGGCGCTCACTGCGATCCTCGACAGGGTCACATCCCCGGCGCGGTCAACGTCCCGCTCGAGCGAATCCTCGAGTGCCGAAGCGCAAGCGAGGTGCGCGGCGTCGTCGGCCTGCCCGAGGGCACGGAGGTCGTCGCGTACTGCCACGTGGGGAGCCGGTCGCGCTACGCAGCGGACGTCCTGCAGGGCGCCGGCTACCGGGCGCGCAACTACGTCGGCTCCTGGCACGAGTGGTCGCGCGAGGTGCCCGCGGACTGAGCGAGAGGCCGCTTCAGCGCGACGCTTCGCGCAGGAAGGCGTCCGCGAGCGCCCGCCCCTGGGCCTTCGAGGCCTCGATGACCTGCTCCGACTCGGCGAGCAGCTCCGCCGGCGCCATGGGGAGCTCGTCCGGGTCTTCCTCCGTCCACGCGGTCACCATCGGCATCGTCACCTCGGCGTGGAACTGGATGCCCCAGGCCGGCCGGTCGGCGAGCCCGAACGCCTGCGTGCAGATCTCGCTGCGCGCGAGCTCGGTCCCGCCGGGCGGGACCTCGAAGGTGTAGTGGTGCCACTGGAACACGATCGCCGTCGGCGGAAGCTCGCCGAGGACGGGATCGTCGACTCCGGCCGGCGTGAGGGAGACGTCGAGCCAGCCGATCTCGGGCTCGCTTGCCGGCCTGACGGCTCCGCCGGCCGCACGCGCGAGCATCTGCGCGCCGAGGCAAATGCCGAGCACGGGGATCCGCGCGGAGAGGACGTCCCGAAGGAACTCCTCCTCGCTCGCAAGCCACTCGAAGCGGTCGTCCTGGTCGGGGTGCATCGAGCCGCCGAAGACCATCACGGCTGCATAGCTCTCGGCCGCGTCGGGCCTCGCGCCGTCGGGCACCGACCAGCGGTCGAGGGCGTGACCGGCGGCTTCGACGGACTCGTCGAACACGCCGCCCGGCACCGAGGGGCCGTGGTTCACGGAGAGGACGCGCACCGCCGTGACTGTAATCAGAAGAGCGTCGGCGTCAGTGGCGGCGGCTCGATGCCGCCGGACGCCGGGATGCCGGCCTCGTCGAGCAGGCCGCGCAGGATCGCGGCGCTGCGCGGCGCGAAGTCGTCGCGGTTGTTGTTGAAGAGCGCGTAGACCTCGTCTGCCTCGGAGGAAAGCCGGTCGAGCTTCTCCACCCACTCCTCGAGCTCGTCCGGGCCGTACATCCAGTCGAAGCGATCCGCTGAGCGCTCCGACCTGATGTTCCACGTCTTCTCGTTGCGTCCGTGGAAGCGGACGTAGGCGACCGGGTGGGTGGCCGCCGCGTGACGCGCGATGACGTTCGAAGCCCGCGTCATGGGCGTGTCGACCGAGACGTACGCGAGGCCGTTGCGCTCGAGGAACGCGAGCGTGTCGGTCCGCTCCTCCGGCTCCATCCACGACCGGTGCCGGAACTCGACGAGTGGGACGAGAGGGTCGATGCGCGACCGAACGCGCTCGAGCTCGGCGAGTGCCTCGGGCGACTTCACGAACCGCGGGTGGTACTGCAGGAGGACGCCCCGGAGCTTGCCGGACAGCTCGAGCGGCTCGATCGACCTTCGGAACTCCGCGAATGCCTCGTCGGTCGGCTCGCCCTCGTGGCCCGTCATCGTCTTGTGCGCCTTGACGTGGAAGATGAACGCGGGCGGTGTCCGCTGCGCCCAGCGCCCGGTCACGTCGGGGTCGGGCAGGTGGTAGTAGGGCGAGTCGACCTCGACGGTGTCGAAGCGCTCCGAGTAGTACGCGAGTCGCGCCTTCGAGGTCGAGACGCCGCGCGGGTACCAGGACTTGACGAGGCCATCATCCGCGAAGCTGCACGTGCCGAGGCGGATGGTCGCGGGCATCGAGGAAGCGTAGGGGGCCGGCTCGGCCGACCCCCTACGAGGTGACGCGCTACTTCTTCCTGACGACCTTGCTCTTCGCGACGAACCCGTTCGCCGTGGGGTTCACGCACGGGATGCCGCCGAGCAGGGGCTGAATCGTCGTACACACCGAAGGGGCCAACCCGCCCGCCGCGACTGCGTCGGCGCGGAAGAACGTCCCGGCCTTGGCCCTGAACGCGAACCTGCCGTTCGCGGCGACCTTCGCCTTGCCGAGCCTCTTGAGCCCGGTCGCCTTGCGGCCGCCGTAGATCGTGACGCTCGCTCCGGCACGCGGCTGACCCGCCTGGGTCACCGCTCCCGCGAGCGTCGCGCCGAGACCTGATCGCTTCGCCGCCAGGCGAATGGCGCCGGGGAGGATCGCCGCCGGCGCGACGACCTGCCCGGCCGGATTCGGCTTGCCCGCGCCCGGCGTGTACGGAACCCAGCTGGACAGCCAGGCGCCCGTCGTCACCGGCGAGAACACGCCGTTGATCGCCAGTTCGGCGCTGTAGACCTTGGCGCCGAACGTCGCGCGGCCCGGGGTCCCGACCGGCACGTCCGGAGGCGGCAGGCAGATCGCGATGAAGGCCGGGCCGACCGCTGCGAAAGGCGTTCCCGCGGTGGAGATGAGGTACGTCGGGACCGTGAGCGTCTGTCCGGCCGCGGTGAGGATCATCAGCCACGTTGCGACCGGCGTCGCCGGGCCGATGCACCCGCTCTGCTGCGCGGCGGGAACCTGACCGGGCGCGGCGACGACCAGCTGTCCCTCGAGCGGAAGGTCCGCGCCTGCGAGGTCCAGCGCCTTCACGATCGCCTTTACGGGCCCGAGCACGGTGCCGGGCGCCTGAGTCGTCGTGAGCTGCGTCCCGCTCGGGGCGACGATCAAGACGGCGGCCGTCGGATCGTCGCTCGGATCGAGCGACGCCTTGACGATGGTGCCTGTGGCCGTCTGCGTGATCGTCAGCTTCGGCGATGCGTACGCGGCCATCGCGGCCGGCACCGCGACGAGCGCCACGACCGCCACCAGCCCGATCACGACGGTTCCGATTCGTCTCTTCATCTGACCTCCTCTTCGAATTGATGCGTCTGTCACAGCGGCGGCACGATCATCCCCGCGCCAGAAGGAGCCCGCTGGCCTTGATCCACTGCTTGTTGTCGTAGCGGTAGAGATACACCTGCTCCATGGGTCGATAGTCCTTCCGCGACGTCTGCAAACGTATTCCGGGGAGCATGAACGGGTTCGCCGACGTGTCGAGGCTCTGCGCCGAGTGCAGGAGACCGGCGCGCGTGAGGTTCTTCCCGGCCTTGCGCATCGTCTCGACCATCGTCCAGGCGACGGTCATGCCGTACCAGTTGTAGACGTCCGTCGGCTTCCCGCTCGGGGCGTACTTGCGCATGATCGTGCGATAGAGCGCGACCGCCTTGTCCTTCGCCCAGATCGGGTCGTTCGGGTTCTTCACGAACGCGATCGAGAGCGCGCCCTTCGTCAGCTCCGGCGCGTTCAAGCGCGCGATTCCCATGATCGTCGGCTCGATCGAGACGGACGCGACGTAGACCTGCGGCTTCCACCCGAGGTTGTGCGCGGCGCGGATCCCGTTGAGGAAGAACTTGGGCGTCGCGAAGAGCATGAGCGTGTCGGCGCCTGACGCTTTCAGGAGCGCGACCTGCGCCGAGACGTCCGCGCCCGTGAACTCGTAGCCCTGCTTCGCCACGATCCTCGGCCCGTTGCCGGCGATCGACCGGGTCAGGCCGGTGAGCATGTCGCGCCCGAGCTCCGTGTTCTCGTACAGCACGGCGATCTTCGCCTTCGGCCGGACTTTCACGATCGTCTTCCCGTAGACGTTGCCTTCGCCGCGGTAGCTCATGAGGAAGCCCATCGTCCACGGGTACCGCGCGAAGCTGCGGCCGATGGACTGCGAGCCGTCGGCAGCCCAGAGCTGCGGGACCTTCTGCGCGTTCAGGTAGTCGCGGATCGCCAGGTTGTTCGCCGTTCCGACCGAGTTGAAGATCGCGAACACCCTGTCCTGCTCGACGAGGCGCCGGGTGAGCTGGACGGTCTGCGCCGGGTTGTAGGCGTCGTCCAGGTAGCGGTACTCGATCGCTCGCCCGTTGACCCCGCCCTTCGCGTTCACGTAGTCGAAGTAGGCCTTCGCGCCAGGACCGACCGTCCCGAACGCCGCCGCCTCGCCCGTCAGCGGCACGGTGCCGCCGAGCAGAACGGTCGACGGGGTGACCCCGGGGTCGGCTGTCGTGGCGCCGCCGGCGCTTGCCACGAGCGCGAGCGCCACGAACGCGACGGCCGCGACCCGCGCGGTCACTTCGTGACCAGCGTGCGCAGGCCCGGAAGCTTCAGCACTGCCGTGCCGACCCGCGCGCGAGCGCTCTGCGGCATCGGGAGATCGAGATAGAGGAGGTTCGTGCTCGCCTGCGCGGTCGACGACGACGCCAGCGTGAGCGTGAGCCGCGATCCCTTGGGGACGAACGTCGCCTGGCTCGCCAGGTCGATCGTCACGCTCTGTGCGCCGGGCCTCGTCGGCACGCCGCCGGCGCTGATGACGATCTGCCGACCTCTCGGCGTGCGGGCGGTGAGCACGGCGACGAGCCTCGACCAGCCGCCGAGCGCTCCGACCGACACCTTGACCGTCGGAGTTCCGAACACCTCGATGTCGCTTCGCAGCGGCGCGGACGTCCGGACGGCCTTGCCGCCGCGCGCGAACGTCGTGACGCCCGGGAACGCGACTATCGTCGGTTGCGTCGGGGGTAGACCGGTCCGCTGGCTGGCGCGCCCGGCCCATTTCTCGGGAGCGATGGCGACGTCGATCTGGGACCGGTCGCAGGTCGGCGCGAGCAGGTAGCAGTTGAACCAGGCGCGTGTCGTCTCCATCAGGCCCGCGGTATCGGCCGCGGGGAACGACGAAGGGGCGTGGCCGTGCAGGCCGACGTACAGCAGCTTCGGGCTGTTGCGCAGCTGCCGGAAGGCGCGCGCGCCCTGGTCGATCCCGAACAGGAAGTCGCGCCGCCCCTGGGCCATGAAGACGGGTGTCGTGACGGATGCGAGCCTGGTGAGGCTCGAGCGTGCGGCGGCCCACTCCCGCACTGCGCCCGCATTCCCGGCGAAGGCCGCTGCCTGGACGGCGTCGAGCGCCGGGTCGCGTCGGTCGGGCGGGATCGAGCCCGCGAGCCCGGCGACGAGGCCGGACTTCACGAGCCCCTGTGGCATGAGCGCCGAGTAGAGATCCGTCCATGTCTCGACCGTCGCGACCGCCGTCCACGGCACGCCGGCCACGAGCGAGTTGAATACCGCGCCGCCGCCGTAGGAGATGCCCCACGCGCCGATCTTCGTGTCGGAGACGTCCGGACGCGCCGCGAGCCAGTCGCGGATCGCGCGCGTGTCGGCGACCTCGCGCGGGCCGTCGATCCCGACCAACCCTCCCGACTCGCCGTGGCCGCGGGCGTCGAACGTGAGCACGGCGTAGCTCCCGCCCGTGAACCTGTATCCCTCGACGAGCGCGTTCATCTGCTGGCGGTTGCCTGCAAGGCCGTGCAGGAAGACGATCGCCGGCCAACCGCCGGCCGGCGGTTGGCCGTCCGGGACGTACAGCGTCGCCGCGATCGAGACACCGTCGTCCATCGGGATGGAGACGTCTTGCCGGGCCGCGGTCGACCCGGTGGCTTCGCCGGAGAGGAGGACGAGCGCGACGACGAGCGCCGCTGGCCAGACCTTCAGCACGAGGCGGAAGGGTACCGGCGCACCCGCAAGACATGGCCGGTCCGGACAGCCAGGGGTCAGACCCCGGGTCAGACCCCTAGTCGAGAAACGGCGCGGCATCAGGCATTGCGTCTCGAGCGGCCATGTCGTGTCGGGCACGCGCCGGGACATGGCGGTTGCGGATACCTGGAGTCCGACCCCGCGTCGGCCTAGACTCCCCGCGCATGGATTCCCGCCCGATTGGCGTGTTCGACTCCGGCATGGGCGGTCTCACCGTCCTGCACGAGTGCCTCGTCTCACTCCCGCACGAGGACTTCGTCTACCTCGGCGACGGCGCGCGGCTGCCGTACGGGCCGCGGCCGCTGGACGAGATCCGGCGCTTCGCGGGCGAGCTCGCAGGCTACCTCGAGCAGCAGGGCGTGAAGCTGATCGTCGCCGCCTGCAACTCGGCGACCGCGGCCGCGCTGCCCGAGCTCCAGCGGGAGCTCTCCGTTCCCGTGATCGGCGTCCTCGCGCCGGAGGCGCACGCCGCCGTCCTGGCGACGAGGAACCGCCGGATCGGTCTCCTCGCGACGGAGGCGACCGTCGCGAGCGGGAGATACGTCGAGCTCGTTCGCGCGCTCGATGCCGGCGCGGAGGTCTTTCCAGTCGCCTGCCCCCGGCTCGTGCCGCTCATCGAGTCCGACGAGGTGTTCGGCGAGGAGATCACGGGCGCCGTTCGGACGTACGCCGAGCCGCTGAAGGAGGCCGGCGTGGACACCGTGATCCTCGGCTGTACGCACTACCCACTCATCCGCCCGATCCTGCAGCGGATCTTCGGTCGCGGCGTCACGCTCGTCTTCTCGGCAGAAGAGACCGCCCGCGAGGCCGCCGAGACGCTCGCGCGGAAGGGGATCGAGAACGAGGATGGCCGCGAGGGCACCTATCGCTTCCTCACCACCGGCGACCCGGAGCTCTTCCGCGAGCTGGGCCGCCGGTTCCTGCAGCTTCCGATCGAGAGCGCGGAGCACGTCGAGGTCGCAGCGCTCGAGGCCGTCGCGTGAGGCACGACGGCCGGCGGCCCGACCAGCTGCGCGGGCTCGACATCGTCGGGGACTACCTCGAGCAGCCGCACGGCTCGGTGCTCTACGCGCAGGGCAAGACGATCGTGCTGTGCACGGCGACGGTCGAGGAGGGCGTGCCGCGCTGGCTCTCCCGGTCAGGCCGCGGCTGGATGACGGCCGAGTACGCGATGCTTCCCGCCTCGACGGGCGAGCGGACGCAGCGCGCGGCGTCGCGCGGCCGCCCGGACGGGAGGACGGTCGAGATCCAGCGCCTCATCGGACGTGCCCTTCGCTCCGTGTGCGACTTCCAGGCCCTCGGCGAGCGCACGCTCTGGCTCGACTGCGACGTGCTGCAGGCCGACGGCGGGACGCGCTGCGCGTCGATCACGGGCGCCTGGATCGCCGCGCGCCTCGCGCTCGACCGCTTCGGGCTCTCGAAGGCGCTGACGGGCGGGATCGCGGCGGTGTCGGTCGGGATCGTCGACGGCGAGGCCGTGCTCGACCTCGACTACGAGGAGGACTCGAGCGCGGAGACCGACATGAACGTCGTCATGACAGGCGACGGCCGGCTCGTCGAGGTGCAGGCGACCGCCGAGCGCGACCCGTTCTCGCGGGAGCTGTTGGATGCGCTGCTCGATCTCGCCGCAGGAGGCATCGACGAGCTGACCGCGGCGCAGGCCGACGCCGTCACCGCATCCGTGGAGTGACCGCGGGACCGACGAGCGAAGCGACCCGCGCCTGCGGAGCAGTCGCGCTTCAGGGATTCTTGCGCGCCCGGGAATCTCGCGCGAGCGAACTCCCGCGCTTGCGCACGAGACAGTGAGGCTCCTCCTCTCCTCTCGCAACGAGAACAAGCTGCGAGAGCTGCGAGCCGCGCTTCCCGGCTGGGACCTCGCGCTGCTCGACGCTGCGGACGAGCCCGTCGAGGACGGTGCGTCCTTCCTCGCGAACGCCCGCATCAAGGCGCGGCACGGGCGGCTGCACGCGGCGGGCGCCGCCTGGGTCGCCGGGGAGGACTCGGGAATCGAGGTGGCCGCGCTCGGAGGACGCCCGGGAGTCGAGTCCGCCCGCTGGGCCGCGGACGGCGTCGCGCGGCTGCTTGCGGAGCTCGGCGACTCGAGCGACCGCCGCGCGCGCTACGTCTGCGAGCTGATCGTGCTCGATCCGAGCGGCGAGGAGCTCCATGCCGCCGGCACCCTGGAGGGCAAGATCTCGGACGCGCGCCGGGGTGTCGAAGGCTTCGGCTACGACCCGATCTTCGTGCCGTGCGGCGCGTCGCAGACCGTGGCCGAGCTCGGTGATGCCTGGAAGGCAGAGCATTCCCACCGCGCTCGGGCGGCACGCGCCCTCGCGCAGCTCCTCGCCGCGCGCTGAACGTTGCTAGCGTCGGCTGGCCATGGATGCGACTCAGGCGCTGCGCGAGCTGATGGAGCTCTCCTCCCAGATCACGGCCGCGGTCGTGCTCGACGCGGAGGGGGCGGTGCTCGCCGGCGCCCCGGATGGCGACGCGAGGTCGACCGCGCTGGCGGCGACGACGCTCGAGCTCGTCTCCACGGCTGCCGAACTCGGCGCCGACGGACGCGACGTGACGCGCGTCGAGATCGAGCTCGAGGACGGCGCCGTCTTCGTCGTTCGCGAGGGGGGGCGCACGATCGGAGCGGTCACGGGGCCGAAGCCGACCTCCGGCCTCGTCGTGTACGACCTCCGCACGTGCGTTCAGGCGATCGAGACGGCCCAGCCGAAGAAACGGCGCTCGCCGCGCAAGCCGACGGAGCCGTCCGCATGACGAAGCTCATCAGGCTGGCGGTCCTGATCGTGCTGGCGGTCCTGGCGTGGCGCAAGTTCTTCGGCCCGTCGGGGTCGGAGGAACGCGCCGGGGTCTCGTACGCGGACGGGTCGGCGGTCGTCCTCGAGCCCGGGTCTCCCGGCTTCGAGCGACTCGCGTCCGTCGCGCGCTCTGCGCTTCGCACGTGACGCACGACGAGCTCGGCGCGCTCGTCGTCGAGCGGGCGTTGCTGGAGGGCGACTTCGTCCTCCGCTCGGGCCGCCGCTCGTCGTGGTACCTCGACAAGTACCGCTTCGAGACCGAGCCGGAGATCCTCCGCGCGCTCGGGGAGGCTCTCGCCGCGGCCGTCGCCGAGTGCGAGCCCGACGCCGCGCGCCTCGCCGGCCCGGCGCTGGGCGGGGTCGCGTTGGCAGCTTCGACAGCGATGGCGTCCGGGCTGCCGTTCATCATCGTGCGCGGTGAAACCAAGGAATACGGCACGGCAAAACGGATCGAAGGCCCGTTCGAGTCGGGCGAGCTGGTGTGCCTCCTCGAGGACGTCGTCACCTCCGGCGGCGCGCTCGCAGAGGCAGTGTCGGCCGTCCGCGCGGAGGGGCTCGAGGTCCGAAACGCCGTCTGTGTGGTCGACCGGGAGGAGGGCGGCTCGGACGCTCTCGCCCGCCTCGGTGTGCGCCTCAGGGCGCTCTTCCGGGCGAGCGAGCTCGCGGAGTTGCACAAAATCCCCGGAAAGCAGCACGGTTGAGCCAAATCCGAAGGGGTGTTAGGCTCCTTCGGTTCCGTGAAACCGAATCCGACGTCAGGAGGAGAGAAGTGACCAAGCAGGATTTCGTGGACGCCGTAGCCGATTCGGCCGGCATGTCCAAGCGTGAGGCTGGCGCTGCGGTCGACGCCATGCTGGACACGATCACGGGCGCGCTGAAGAACCGGGAGACGATCACGTTCACCGGCTTCGGCAAGTTCACGACCTCGGCGCGCGCGGCGCGCATGGGTGTCAACCCGCGGACCGGTGAGAAAGTCAGCATCGCCGCGACGACAGTCCCGAAGTTCACGGCTGGGAGCGCGCTCAAGGCGGCAGTGAAGGGCGGCTGAGCGACTCCGAACGCGAGGCTTACGAAGGGCCGTCGCGAGGCGGCCTTTCGTTTCACCTTGTACACGAACAGGTGTTCGTATACGGTGAAGCGCGATGCAGCTCTCGTTCGACGCAGCCGATCGCCTCGTCGAGCTGATCCACGTGCGCCGCGGCGCGGTCTCGTCGGAGGAAGCGGCGCGGGCGCTGTTCGCGCTCGAGCGCGCGCCGGCGACACTCGCTCACTCGCTCCTCACCGACGTCGTCGAGGGTGACGCTCGTCTCGAGTGGCGCGGAGCGCGCGTCGCGCTCGCGGACGGCGCCGAGTCGGACACCCTCATCGAGGACGCCGAGCTCGTCGTCTTCGACCTCGAGACCACCGGCCTCTCGGCTGCGCGCGACCGGATGTGCGAGATCGGGGCCGTTCGCGTCAAGGCACTGCAGATCGACGAGTCGTTCGAGACGCTCGTCCGTCCCGGCGTCGCGCTCCCGCCCACGATCGTCCGGCTGACGGGCCTTCGCGACGCCGAGCTGCGGGCAGCGCCACGTCCGGAACTCGCCGTGCGCCGCTTCCTCGCGTTCTCGGGGGACGCGCCGCTCGTCGCACACAACGCCCGCTTCGACGTCGGTTTCCTCGATCGCGCCGTCGCCGATCTCACCGGCAAGCGTGTCGCCGCTCCGGTGGTCGACACCGTGTGGCTCGCGCGGAGGTTGCTGCATCGCCGCAGCGAGCGCTTCTCGCTGAGCCAGCTCGCGCACTTCTTCGGCACGTCGTGCGAGCCCTGCCATCGCGCATTGCCCGATGCGCTCGCGACCGCCGAGATCCTGGTCGCGCTCCTCGGGCTCGCGCAGGAGCGCGGGGCGCGGACGCTCGCCGAGGTGATCGAGCTCGCGGCGCCTCGCGCGCGGAGGCTGCACGCGCGCCGCTCGCTGATCGCCGGCGCGCCGACGACGCCCGGCGTCTACCTCTTCCGCGATCGGAACGACACGGTGCTGTACGTCGGCAAGGCGCGCGACCTCCGGGCTCGCCTGCGCTCGTACTTTGCCGGAGACCGTCAGCGACCCGCGGTGGAGGCGGCGCTCGGCGCACTCGCGCGCGTCGAGTGGCGCGAGCTCGGGTCCGAGCTCGAGGCTGCGCTCGAGGAGCTTCGCCTCATTCGTGATCTCCGTCCGCCCGCGAACGCCCGCGGTGGGCGTCCGCAGTCGTACCTCAGACGTCGCGGCGAGCGCTGGGTCGTCGTCTCCGAGCCGACACGCTTCGGTCCCGTCGCGAGCAAGCGCCGCGCGCAGCTCGCGGCCCGCGCGCTCGGCGACTACGACGGCGAGGACCTCTCGTCGGTCCTTCCGGCGCTCCGCGCCAGGCTCCCGCGACTCGCTCGCGACCTGCGCTTCGAGGACGCGGCGCGCCTGCGCGATCGAGTCGCAGCGCTCGACGAGGTCGCGGCACGCGTGGACGAGCTCGACCGCCTCCGCGCCGCGGAGCTCTGCATTCTCGCCCCGGCGCGCGAGCCGGCGTTCTGGCGCGCGTTCTTCGTGGCGGCGGGGCGCGTGACAGCGCGAAGCGTCCCGCGAGGCGCGGCAGGGAGGCTCGAGATCGAGGCGGGACTGGGCGCTGCGGCGCACGCCGAGCAGTCGTTCGCGCCGGAGGATGCAGCGGATCTCCTCGTCGTCGCCGGCTTCCTGCGCCGCCCGCCGCCGGAGCTGCGGATCGTGGGACTGCACGTCGCCGAGATCCTCGCCGCGTAGCCTTCGCGTCATGGAGGCCGCCAACTTCGCGGACCGGCTCGCGGAGGCCGTCAGCCGCAAGGAGAGCCAGCTCGTCGTCGGTCTGGATCCGCGCCTCGACCTGCTCCCGATGGAGTTGCGGGGCGAGGCCGTCCTCGGCAGAGCCGCCGCAGCTTCGGCAATCGCACGCTTCTGCAAGGGGATCGTCGACGCGGTCGGGCCGTACGTCGTCGCCGTGAAGCCGCAGTCCGCGTTCTTCGAGGCGCTCGGCGCCGACGGGTTCCGGGCGCTCGAGGAGGTCTGCGACTACGCGCGAGCCGCAGGGCTCCTCGTCGTCGTCGACGCGAAGAGAGGCGACATCGGCTCGACGTCGCGCGCGTATGCCGAAGCGTTCCTCGAGCCGCGCGACGACGGGCCGCCCCTTGCCGACGCGCTGACGGCAAGTCCCTACCTCGGGTTCGACTCCGTCGAGCCCTTCCTCGCCGCGTGTCGTCGCCACGGCGCCGGGGTCTTCTTCCTGGTGCGCACGTCCAATGCCGGCGCCGCCGACGTCCAGGACCTCGCGTTGTCCGACGGGCGACCGCTCTGGAACCACGTGGCCGAGCTCGTCCGCGAGTGGGGTGAGTCGCTCATCGGCGAGACGGGAATGTCGAGCGTCGGCGCCGTCGTCGGGGCGACGCATCCGCGAGCCGTCTCCGAGGCGCGGCGGCTGCTGCCGAGCTCGCCGATGCTGCTTCCCGGCGTCGGCGCGCAGGGCGCGACACCGGCCGACGTGGCCCGCGCGTTCACCGCGGGGCCCGCGAGCGCGCTCGTCACCGCCTCGCGCTCCGTGATCTATGCGTTCCGCGACAGCGAGGCGGACTGGCGCGCGGCCGCGGGGGCCGAGGCCCAGCAGCTCTCCACCCAGGTCTGGGCCGCGGCAGGTTGGTAGGTCGCCTCCAGTACAGTCTCGGCCGCTGATGCGCAGAGTGCTGCTCGCGGCCGCCGCCGCTTTCGTCGTTCTGGCGGCGCCCATCAAGGCCTCACCACCCCCGCCGAGCGTCGATGCGGCTGCGTGGTACCTCGTCGGCGCGGACGGCACGCTCCTGGCGGAGCGAAACGAGGCGCAGCCCCGCGCGATGGCCAGCATCACGAAGCTCATGACCGCGCTCGTCGTCCTCGAGCACGCGCAGCTCGACGATGTCGTCCGCGTGAGCCCGCAGGCTGCCGGCATCGGCGAGTCGACGGTCTACCTGCGCGCGGGCGAGGAGCTCACGGTCGCCGAGCTCCTTCGCGCGACGCTGATCCCGAGCGCGAACGACGCGGCCGAAGCGCTCGCGCTTCACGTCGGGCGGGGATCTGCCGATCGTTTTGTCGGGCTGATGAACGCCAAAGCCAAGGAGCTCGGGCTCTCGGACACGCACTTCGAGAACCCGCACGGCCTCGACGAGCCCGGCCACGTCTCGAGCGCGCGGGATGCGACTGCCCTCGTCCGCTACGCGCTCGGCATCCCGTTCGTCCGCGATGCGCTCTCGCGCTCGAGCGTCTCGCTTCCCGGAGGAAGGACGTTCGAGTCGACCGACGATCTCCTCGTCTCCTGGCCGCCGCTCGTCGGCGGGAAGACCGGGCACACGCGCGCGGCGGGCTGGTCGCAGACGGCGGCTGCGCAGCGCGGCGGGGCGACGGTGTACGGCGCCGTTCTGGGCAGCGACACGCGCAGCTCACGGAACGACGCGCTGGAGCAGCTGCTGACCTACGGGCTCGACCAGTACCGCTCCGTGCAGGTGATCGACGACGCACGCGTGTACGCAACCGCCGAGACGGGATACGGCCGGCCCGACGTCGAGCTCGTCGCGCCGCGCTCGCTCGCGCGCTCGATCCTGGTCGGGCGTCCGCTCGTCGAGCGGGTCGTGGCGCCGGCGGCGGTGGCGCTCCCCGTCGCGGAGGGCGAGCGCCTCGGTCGCGTCGAGATCCTCGAAGGGAACCGACTGGTCGCGTCGTCCGCGCTCGTCGCGGCCGCGGCAGTGCCCGACGCGGGCGTGTGGGCAAAGGCGAAGTGGCACGCGACGCAGACCGCGCGCAATCTGTGGGAGATGCTCACGTGATCGTCACCGTGACGACGAACGCGGCGCTCGACCGCACGCTGACCGTCCCGGTCTTCCAGATCGGGTTCCGCCACCGCTCGAGCGACGTGCTCACGCTCGCCGGGGGCAAGGGCATCAACGTCGCCCGTTCGCTGAAGATCCTCCAGGTCCCGGTCGTCGCGACCGGGCTCGCGGGTGGACGAACCGGGACGCGGATCATCGAGGAGCTGACGGCCGAGGCGATCCTCAACGACTTCGTGCGCATCGCCGCCGAGTCGCGTACGTCGACCGCGGTCGTCGATCCCACCGCCGGGACGCACACGGAGATCAACGAGTGGGGGCCGGAGGTCACGCCCGTCGAGCTCGAGATGCTCGTGGAGAAGCTGCACTACCTCTCGCGCGGCGCGGACTTCGTCGTCCTCTCGGGATCGCTCCCGCGCAAGGTCCCGACGACGTTCTATGCGGATGCCGTCCGCGACCTCGGGCGCCGCGACGTCCGCGTCGTGCTCGACTCGGAGGGCGATCCGCTCCGGCTCGGCGTCGAAGCCGGCCCGTTCCTCGTCTCGCCGAACCAACGCGAGGCCGAGCAGCTCGTCGGACAGGAGCTCGAGGACGACGACGACTTCCTCATGGCGCTCGACGCGATCGCGGAGATGGGCGCGCGCAACGTCCTGATCACGCTCGAGAACGGATGCTTCGCGTTGCTGCGTGTGGGCCGTAAGACGCGCCGCGTCCGCGCGTTCGCGCCGTTCGTCGAGCCGGTCTCGGGCGTGGGTTCGGGTGACGTGCTGCTCGCCCAGCTGCTCGCAGCGATCGGCGACGAACGCGCGCCCGACGACTCGATTAGAGCGGCTGTTGCGGCCGGAGCCTCCTCCGTCCGTGAAGTCGGTGCCGGCCGCTTCGATCCGGCGTTCGCAGCGACGCTCGCCGCGGGCATCGAGCTCGCCGAGCTCCAGCCCGTTCGCTCGTAGACTCCGCGGCCATGGCGGCTTGCCCGAACTGCGGGCGCGAGAACGAGGGCGACGCGCGCTTCTGCAGCGCCTGCGGAACGAGCTCGGGAACGACCGAGCCGGCACGCGAGCAGCGCAAGGTCGTCACCGTGCTCTTCTGCGACCTCGTCGGCTCGACCGCGCTCGGCGAGTCGACCGACCCGGAGGCGCTGCGCGCACGGATGCGGCGCTACTTCGAGGATCTTCGCGTCATCCTCGAGCGGCACGGCGGCACCGTCGAGAAGTTCGTCGGCGACGCGGTGATGGCCGTCTTCGGGATCCCCGTCTCGCACGAGGACGACGCGCTGCGCGCCGTGCGCGCGGCCTCGGAGATGCGCGCCGCCATCGCCGAGCACGGGCTCGAGGCGCGCATCGGGATCAACACCGGCGAGGTCGTCGTCGGCGGTGAAGGCGAGACGCTCGTCACCGGCGACGCTGTCAACGTCGCTGCGCGGCTCGAGCAGGCTGCCGGCGCAGGAGAGGTGTTCATCGGAGCCGAGACGCACAGCCTCGTCCGCGACGCCGTCCGGGTCGAGGCGGTCGAGCCTCTCGTTCTCAAAGGCAAAGCGGAGCCCGTCGGCGCGTTCTCCCTGCTCGAGGTTCTTCGCGAGTCGGAGGGGCTCGCTCGCAACCCCGAGGCGCTTCTCGTCGGGACGGAAGCGCGAGCGCAACCGTCTCTGGCGCGACTTCGAGGACGTCCTCGACGAGCGCTCGTGCCGGCTCGTCACGCTGCTCGGCCCCGCGGGAATCGGCAAGTCGCGCCTCGTCGCCGACTTCCTCGAGCGCGTCGGCGACTCGGCGGACATCCTGCGCGGCCGCTGCCTCTCGTACGGCGAGGGGATCACGTACTGGCCGCTCGTCGAGATCCTGATCGCGATCGGGGTCGAGCCGGACTCCGTGATCGGCACGTCCCCGGCCGAGACGCAGCTCGCGTTCAGGCGGCTCCTCGAAGCCCGGGCCGCGGAGCGACCGCAGGTCGTGCGTCGTCGACGATCTGCAGTGGGCCGAGCCGGTCTTCATCGACCTCGTCGAGCACGTCGCCGACCTCTCGCGCGATGCGCCGATCTTCCTGCTCTGCGTCGCGCGCACCGAGCTCCTCGACGTCCGACCCGACTGGGGTGGCGGCAAGATGAACGCGACGTCGATCCTCCTCGAGCCTCTCGGCGACGACGAATGCGAGGCGTTGATCGGAAATCTCCTCGGAGACGCGCAACTCGAAGGCGACTTGCTCGACCGCATCACGGCCGCCTCTGCCGGAAACCCGCTGTACGTCGAGGAGATGCTCGCGATGGTGCGCGAGCACGGCGGTGACGGGGAGATCGTCGTCCCGCCGACGATTCACGCGCTCCTCCAGGCCCGCATCGACTCGCTCGACGGCGACGTCCGCGTCGTGATGGAGCGCGGCTCGGTCGAGGGCGAGGTGTTCCATCGTGGAGCGGTAGCGCAACTCTCGCCCGGTCTTGTTCGCGCCGACGTCGAGTCGCATCTGACGACGCTCGTGCGCAAGGAGCTCATCCGCTCGACCTCCTCGACGTTTCCCGAGGACGAGGGGTACCGCTTCCGCCATCTGCTCATCCGCGACGCGGCGTACGAGTCGCTGCCGAAGGCGACGCGCGCCGAGCTCCACGAGCAGTTCGCCGACTGGCTCTCGACGCACGATCTCGTCGAAGGAGACGAGATCGTCGGGTACCACCTCGAGCAGGCGCACCGCTACCGGTCGGAGCTCGACGGCGCCGACCCGGCGCTCCCCGATCTCGCCCGACGCGCGTCCGACCATCTCGTCACCGCCGCGCGGGCTGCTCTCGATCGCGCCGACTTCAACGCCGGTCGGTCGCTCTTCCGGCGTGCGACCGACCTGCTGCCGAGCGGTGACGAGCAGCGGCTCTCGCTGGCTCCCGACTACGCCTCCGCGCTGTTCGAGGCCGGCGAGGGCGACGAGGCGTGGGAGCTTCTCGGTGAGTCGCTCGGTGCTTCCGCCCCGCTCACGCGCGCTCACGCGCTCGTGACACGGTCGTATTGGGCCGTCATCGGCAGAGCGGATCAGGCGTCGCGCGCCGCTTGGCGTGAGGAGGCACTCGAGATCTTCGAGCAAGCGGGCGACCATTACGGGATCGCGTTCTACTGGTGGAGCGTCGCGATCGATGCCTGGTTCCAGCTTCGAGCGGCGGATACGGCCGAAGCATGCGAGCGCGTGCTCGCGCACCTCGAGCGTTCCGACGCCGTGCGGTCGGGGCATCGAGAACCCGCGAGGCAGGCTGCTCTCGGCGTATCGTCCACGGGCCGATGCCGGTCGACGACGCGATCGAGCAGGTCGGAGCGGTCCGTGCGGGAGAGCACGGGCTCTTGGACGAGGCGTGGGCGCAGACAGCACCTCGGCTGCCTGTACTCGCTCAAAGGTGAGATCGCGCGTGCGCGCGAGCTCGTCGTCGTGGCGGCAGGTCTATCTCGAGGCTGGTCTCCTTGCAAGCGCCGGCGCAATGACTCTTGGCGAGTCCGAAGTCGAATTCAGCGGCAGGTGACCTCCAGGCCGAGGAGCGTGTGTTGCGCGAGGGCGTCGAGCTACTCGAGCGATCGGAGAGCGCGGCTATTACCCGACCGTTGCCGTCCAGCTTGCCGAATGCCTCTATCGATCCGGCGCGACGACGCCGAGGTCGGGAGCTGTGCGACAAGGCGCGAGAAGCGACCGCGCGAGGACGATCTCGTCAACTTCGTAATGCTCGACAAGCTCGCCGGGCTGCTCTACGCGCGCCGCGGGAATACGAGGAGGCGGAGCAGCATGCTCGCCGGGCCCTCGCGCTCGCGGACGACCACGGACTTCGTACTTCTGCGCGAGCGGCGACGAGAGCGTATTTCGCCGAGATCCTCGTCCAGACGGGCCGGAGCGCGGAGGCGGCCGAGCATGGCGGCGCAGTCCTTCGAGCTACTCGAGCGCAAAGGAGGACGTTGCCGCTGCCGCGCGGTTCCGCGAGCGCCTCGGGCCGCTCGGCGTCGAGACTGCCCTGATCGCCGTCGGCGGACGCTGCTAACGTCGTCTGATGGAGACCGAGTTTCGCCAGGAGGAGATCGAACGCCTCATCGCGCTCGAGCGGAAGTTCGGCAAGGAAGGGCTCACATTCGACGACGTCCTCCTCCTTCCGGCCGAGTCGCACGTCCTCCCGAACGACGTCTCGACGATCACGCGGCTGACACCGTCGATCTCGCTGAACATCCCGGTCATCTCGGCCGCGATGGACACGGTGACCGAGGCACGCCTCGCGATCGCACTGGCGCGCGAGGGCGGTCTCGGGATCGTCCACCGCAACCTCTCGATCGCCGATCAGGTCGCCGAGGTCGACAAGGTGAAGCGTTCCGAGTCGGGGATGATCGTCGAGCCCGTGACCCTGCGGGCGAGCGATCTCGTTGCCGACGCTCTCGAGCTCATGGAGCGCTACCGGATCTCAGGCGTGCCGATCATCGATGGCGAGGGCGTCCTGGTCGGGATCCTGACGAACCGCGACCTCCGCTTCGAGACGGACACGTCGCAGCCAGTCTCCGCACTGATGACGAGCAGGGACCTCGTCACCGCCCCCGTCGGCACGACCCTCGAGGAGGCCGAGGCGATCCTCCATCGCAACAAGATCGAGAAGCTGCCGGTCGTCGATCACGAGGGGCGCCTCACGGGTCTCATCACGGTCAAGGACATCTCGAAGCGGATCAAGTATCCGGACGCGACGAAGGACGAGCAAGGCCGCCTGCGCGTGGGTGCGGCGGTCGGCGTGGGGTCGGACGCGATGGAGCGGGCAGCTGCGCTCATCGAAGCTGAAGTCGACGTGCTCGTCGTGGATACCGCGCATGGTCACTCGCACGGCGTCTTGGACGTCGTTCGCAAGCTCCGAGCCGAGCACGACATCGAGCTCATCGCGGGGAACATCTCGACCGGTGACGGCGCGCTCGCGCTCGCCGACGCGGGCGCGGACGCGGTGAAAGTCGGCCAGGGTCCCGGCTCGATCTGCACGACCCGCGTCGTCGCGGGCGTAGGCGTACCGCAGGTGACAGCCGTGTACGACGCGGTGCAAGCGCTCGCGGGCCAGGGCATCGCGGTGATCGCCGACGGCGGGGTCCGCAACTCGGGCGATATCGCAAAGGCGATCGCCGCCGGCTCCGACGTCGTCATGCTCGGCTCGATGTTCGCCGGTACCGACGAGGCGCCTGGCGAGGTGATCGTCGCGCAGGGCGAGCGCTTCAAGGAGTATCGCGGGATGGGCTCGCTTGGGGCCATGAAGGCGCGGTCGTTCTCCAAGGATCGCTACTTCCAGGGCGACGTCGAGGACGTCGAGAAGCTCATCCCGGAGGGCATCGAGGGCCGCGTTCCCTACAAAGGTCCGCTCGCGCCGATCGTCCATCAGGTCGTCGGCGGACTGCGGCAGTCGATGGGCTACTGCGGCGCGGCGACGATCGAGGACATGAAGACGCGGACACGGTTCACGCGCATCACGCCGGCTGGCCTTCTCGAGAGCCACCCGCACGGAGTGACCATCACGAAGGACGCTCCGAACTACCGGCGCTGATGGCGAAGGTCGTCCCGCTCCCGACGCCCGAGGCCTCGCCGGAAGACCGGCCCGTCCTCGTCGTCGATCTCGGCGGGCAGTACAGCCAGCTGATCGCGCGGCGCGTGCGCGAGGCGCGGGTCTACTCGGAGCTCGTGGGGCACCGGCTCACTGCGGCGCAGGTCGCGGCACGCAACCCCGCAGCGCTGATCCTCTCTGGCGGCCCTGCCTCCGTGTACGCGGACGGCGCGCCCGACCTCGACACGGAGATCTTCTCGCTCGGGATCCCGACGCTCGGCATCTGCTACGGCATGCAGCTCATGGCGCGCGATCTCGGCGGCGTCGTCGAGCGTACGGAAGCGTCCGAGTTCGGCAAGGCGGAGCTCGATGCCGGCGAGTCGGAGCTCTTCCACCACCTGCCGCCCGAGCAGACCGTCTGGATGAGCCACCGCGACTCGGTCACGGCGCCTCCAGTGGGAGCGGAGGTCACTGCCAGCTCTCCGTCGACCCCGATCGCCGCCTTCGAGGACCGCGAGCGCAGGCTCTACGGTGTCCAGTTCCACCCCGAGGTCGTGCACACGCCGCACGGGCAGGAGATTCTCAAGAACTTCCTCTACGAGGTGGCCGGCACGCCGCCGACTTGGACGCCCGCGGCGGTCATCGAGGAGCAGGTCGCACGGATCCGCGCAGCCGTCGGCTCGGAGCGCGTGCTGTGCGCGCTCTCCGGTGGAGTCGACTCCGCCGTCGCTGCGCTCCTCGTTCACAAGGCGGTCGGCGACCAGCTCACCTGCGTCTTCGTCGACCACGGCCTCCTGCGCGAGAACGAGGCCGAGCAGGTGGTGGAGACGTTCGGCGGCCACTTCCACGTGCCGCTCGTCCACGTGCAGGCGCAGAAGCGCTTCCTTACGCGGCTCGCCGGCGTCTCCGACCCCGAGGAGAAGCGCAAGATCGTGGGCGAGGAGTTCATCCGCGTCTTCGAGGAGGAGGCGCGCAGCCTCGGCGACGTGCGCTTCCTCGTGCAGGGAACGCTCTACTCCGACGTGATCGAGTCCGGCGGCGGCGAGGACGGGGTCGCCGCGCTCATCAAGTCGCACCACAACGTCGGCGGGCTTCCCGCCGACATGAAGATGAAGCTCGTCGAGCCGCTTCGCCTCCTCTTCAAGGACGAGGTGCGGCGCGTCGGCGAGGAGCTTGGCCTTCCCGAGCGGATGGTCTGGCGCCAGCCGTTCCCCGGCCCCGGGCTCGCGATCCGGATCATCGGCGACGTGACGGAGGAGCGGCTCGCAGTGCTCCGCCGGGCCGACGCGATCCTGCTCGAGGAGATCCGGCGCGCCGACCTCTACCGCGAGCTCTGGCAGAGCTTCGCCGTGCTCCCGGCCATCCGCTCGGTCGGCGTGCAGGGAGACGAGCGCACGTACGCCTATCCGATCGTGATCCGCGCGGTGACCTCGGAGGACGCGATGACCGCGGACTGGGCGCGGATCCCGTACGAGGTGCTCGAGGCGATCTCGAACCGCGTCATCAACGAGATCCCCGGTGTGAACCGGGTCGTCTACGACATCTCGTCGAAACCACCGGCCACGATCGAGTGGGAGTGAGCCGACCCCTCGCCTGAGGGACGGCACAGCTCCCGAACGCGCCGATCCTGCGCCTGTGCGGCTCGCCGTCTTCATCGCTGCTCTGACGGCCACCGTCGCTCTCGCCGCGCCCGCCAGCGGGAGCGAGCTCATCCAGGATCCGAACGTCAAGCTCCTCTCGCTGAAGGTCAACGCGAAGGGCGAGGCGCTGCTGACCTACCGGCGTGCCGACGGATCGCTGCGGCGCGTCCTTGCCTGGGGCGCGGTCAACGCGCGAGCGCCGTCGGAGACGACCCCTCAAGTGCGCTTCCGCTGGGACTACGCCGGCGGCTGGGGCAAGTACCGAAACGGCAGGTACTGGAAGGGCTTCAAGAATCGCTGTGCCGCCTACGACGGGCCGCCGCTCCCGATGGTCGTCGCGTCCTGTAAGGCGCCGAACGGCAGCTACTGGACGGTGCAGGCGTGGCAGCGGCGGCTCCCGCTCCTCGGCTTCGACGCGTGGCGCTCCGACCAGACGAGCTGGGAGCTGCACCTGTCGCACTTCTCGGGCGAGCTTCCGAAGCTCGAGGCCTTCTCGAACTGGACGTACGGCGGCCGCTGGCAGGGCATCTTCGGCCGCTACACGTATCTCGGCCAGCCGATCTTCGGCTTCGGCTCGAACGCCAAGGGCGTGCCGCGGGACAAGTACGGCCGCAACCTGTACATCGACACGCTCAACTCGGCGTACGGGCCGGGCTGGAAGCGGGAGTCGGGGATCCTCACCCACAAGGGCACCGGCACGTTCTGCCACAGCTTCGTCCCCCAGCGCCCGTTCGCCGGATATCCGAGCCGGGAGCTGCGGCCCGCCGCGCCCGGCGAGCGCTATCGCATCACCGTCGGCGGGCCGGGCGTCATGCCGGTCATGCAGGTCGAGGCTCCCGGGCTCACCGCGGCCGATCTCAAGCGTGACGATGAGATCAACTCCGTGTTCGACCGGGTGATGGCCGGCGACCGGGTCTGCGCTACCGAGCGGTAGGCGTCGCAGACGCGCCGCCCGAGGCGCAATCAGCCGATCGAGAAGCCGCTCACGCCCCGTGGGTCCACGTCGACGTCGACCCGATCACCGACCGTCGGGTGCTCGACCGTGGCGACAGCGGCCTCGAGCCGCCGCTCGTCGTCGAGGCGAACGACCAGGCGGACGAGCGCTCCGGCGCGGGTGACCCGCTCGACCACGCCGACTCCGTCACCCTCGGCTCGCCGGACACTGACTGCTTCCGGCCGGATGACCTCGTCGCTTTCGACGTTCGCGAGACCGAGGAACCGCGCGGTGTCGGCGTCGTGCGGGTGCGCCCACAGCTCGTCCGGCGTCGCCACCTGGATGACCCGCCCGGCGCGCATGACCGCGACGCGATCGCCGAGCGTGAACGCCTCCGTCTGGTCGTGCGTGACGTAGACCGCAGTCGAGCCGAGCTCGTCGAAGACATGCCCCAGGTCGACGAGGAGCCGATCGCGGAGCCTGCGGTCGAGCGATCCCAGCGGCTCGTCCAGCAGGAGGACGCGAGGCTCGGGAGCGAGCGCCCGGGCGAGAGCCACACGCTGCTGCTCGCCGCCCGACAGCGTCCCGACGGGGCGGCGGTCGAGACCGGCAAGCCCGACGAGCTCGAGGAGCTCGCCCGTCCGGGCGGCGACCTGGTCGGGTGAGTCTCCCCGCATCCGCAGCCCGAACGAGACGTTTCCGAAGACGTCGCGGTGTGGGAACAGCGCGTGATCCTGGAAGACGAGGCCGATGCCTCGCCGGTGCGGCGGCACTCCTGCGAGGTCCGTCCCGTCGAGCACGACTCGGCCCGCGTCTGGCGCCTGCAGCCCGGCGATCACCCTGAGCAGGGTGGTCTTGCCGGACCCGCTCGGGCCGAGGACGGCGACGACCTCGCCGTCGTCCACGGCGAGCGACGCTCCGTCGAGTGCGGCCGCGCCGTCGAAGCGCACGCTGATCTCCTCCGCGCGCAGCACGTCAGAACCAGCCGCCTCGCCGTGCGCGCACGCGCTCGACCGCGAGGACCGAGATCACCGTCACGGCCATGAGCACGACCGCGAGGGCATAGGCCTGCGCGACGTTCTGCTCGCCCGGCCGCCCCAGGAATCGGAAGATCGCGACGGGAAGCGTCGGACGGTCGGGGCGGGCGAGGAACACGGTCGCGCCGAACTCGCCGAGCGAGATCGCGAACGCGAAGCCGGCAGCGACGGCGAGCCCACGCGAGACGATGGGCAGGTCGATCTCCCTGCGGGCTCGCCCGGGTGACGCGCCGAGCAGCGCCGCGGCCTCGCGTTGCTGCGGGTCGATCGAGCGCAGGGTCGGAGCCACGATCCTCACGACGAAGGGGATCGCGACGAGCGCCTGCGCGACCGGCACGATCCATGGCGCGGCCCGGAAGTCGAGCGGGCCCGAGTCGAAGGCGATGAGGAAGCCGAGGCCGAGCATCACCGCCGAAACCCCGAGGGGAAGCAGCACGAGCCCGTCGAGCGCCCGCGAGCCGCCTGTGCGAGCCACCGCGAACGCGGCGAGCCCGCCGACGGCCACCGCGATGACGGTCGCCGCGGCGGCGTAGACGATCGAGTTCACAACCGCCTCCCAGGGCGCGACGAGGAGCACGCTGGTCGGCCGGCCGAGCGCGCGGTACGCGTCGAGCCCGTACCCGTCGCCGGCTGCGAGCGACCGTTCGACGAGCACCGCGAGGGGCAGGCCGAGGAAGAGGGCGAGCCCGCCGAGGCTGAGCCCGACGACCAGCCTGTCGCGCGTCGTCCGCACCCGCCGGAGGTTCTCGCGCTCCGGCCGAACCGGTCCGGGCGAGACGAGTCTTCGCTCCAGGCGCGTCGCCACCAGCACCGCCGCGACGACGCACGCGAGCTGCACGAGCGAGAGGACGGCGGCCGCTCGCAGGTCGAACAGGCGGACAGCCTGGTTGTAGATCTCCGCCTCGATCGTCGCGTACCGCGGCCCACCGAGGATCAGCACGATCCCGAACGACGTGAACGAGAAGAGAAAGACGATCGCCGCCGCTGCCGCCAGGGCCGGAGCGAGCAGCGGCAGCGTGATCTCGCGAAAGCGCGCGGCCGGGGACGCGCCCAGCGTGGCGGCTGCCTCGGTGACTCGCCGGTCGAGGCTCGCCCAGAACGTGCCGACGATGCGGACGACGACCGCGACGTTGAAGAACGCGTGCGCGACGAGGATCGGCGCCCACCCGTGCTCGAGCGGCTCCGGCAGGACGGCGATGAAGGCGAGCGCGACGACGACGGTCGGCAGCACGAACGGGACGACCACGAGCGCGCCGACGAGATCGCGACCCCTGAACCGGTAGCGACCGAGCACGTAGGACGCGGGTAGAGCGATCGCGATCGTGAGCACCGTCGACGCGAGCGCCTGCCAGACGGTGAACCACACGACGTCGCGTGTCAGCGGATCGGTCAGGACGTCGAGCGGCGAGTCACCCGCGCCGCTCAACCCGCGCTGGACGATCTCGGCGAGCGGGTAGCAGAAGAACACGGCGAGGAACGCGAGCGGGACGCCGTAGGTCAGCATCGCCAGACCCGGTCAGACCCACGGGTCTGCTTCCTAGCGCACCGCGATAGTGGTCCACTCGTCCACCCACTGCTCGCGATTCGCCTCGATCTCCCCGGGCGGGATCTCGAGGGAATGCTCGGGTACCACGGCGAAGCGCGCGAACTCGGGCGGGAGCGCTGTGCCGACCCGCGCGGGGAACACGTACATCTGCAGCGGGATGTCCTCCTGGAACCGCGGCGAGAGCATGAAGTCGACGAGCTTCCGTGCGCCCTCCTCGTTGCGGGCGCCTCGCAGGATGCCGGCGAGCTCGACCTGCCGGAAGCAGCTGTCCTCGAGAACCCCGGTCGGAGCTTCCTTCGGCCGGGGTGTTCGCCCGAGCACCTCGGCCGGCGGGCTCGACGCGTACGAGACGACGATCGGCCGGCGCCCGTGGCTGCCGGCAGCGCCCGAGAAGCGCGCGAAGTAGGCCTCCTCCCAGCCGTCGACGACGAGCACTCCGTTGGCGCGCAGCTTGCGCCAGTAGCCCTGCCACCGATCGCCGTACTGCGCGATCGTCGCGAGCATGAATGCGAGGCCCGGAGTCGACGTGGCCGCGTTCTCGACGACGAGCAGGTCGCGGTAGCGCGGCAGCGTCAGCTCGCCGAGGCTCTGCGGCGGCGCGAGCCGATGCTCCGCGAACCAGGCCTTGTCGTACGTTCACGCAGACGTCTCCGCGGTCGACGGGCGTCGCGCGATGCTCCGGGTCGAGGACGAGCGCCGGATCGACCTGCGCGAGCTCGGGCGACGCGTATGCCTCGAACACGTCGCCGTCGAGCGCGCGCTGCAGCAGGTTGTTGTCGATCCCGAACAGGACGTCGCCCTCCGGGTTGCCGGCGGTGAGGAGCGCTCGCGTGACGACCTCGCCCGCGTCCCCGGCCTTCAGGATCTTCAGCGTGAGCCCACTCTCTGCCTCGAACGCCTGCTTCACCTCCTTCGAGATCGCGAAGGAGTCGTGCGTGACCAGCACGACGTCGGTCGGGGGCTTGTCGCCGCCGCCGCAGCCGGCGCCGGCGAGCAGCACGGCGCCCAGGAGCACGACAGCAGCCTCCCGGAGCCGCCGTGTCACTCGGCCCCTCCTGGTCTGATTGCGAGCAGGACGCCGTCGTCGACCGAGATGCGCGCCTCCTCGGATTCGAACATGTTCGAGACTCCGCGAGTCGACCCGGCCTCGAGTGTCTCTCCGCGGAGCGGGTACGCGAGCCCGTGGGTCGTCACGCCCACCGCCGGGCCGTTGACTGCCAGCAGCGTGACGAGGTCGCCCGGCTCGCCGCGAATCGTGCGTCGCGTGCGAACGACGTGGACGTGCGCCGCGCCGATGCTCGCGTCGATCTCCGCGGATGCGTAGCGGTCGGCCCCGAGCAGGAGGAGCGTCGCGAGCTCGTGGTCGAGCCGGCCGCCTCGGGACGCAAGGACGAGAATTCGCCGCGGCCCCATTCGAATCGCGGCGTCGAGGGCGAGCTCGAGGTCCGTCGCGTCCTTCTCGGCCGGGTGGCGCTCGACGCGGACGCCCGACGCCTCGGCGACACCGACGGCTTCGGGCGAGGCCGAGTCGAAGTCGCCGACCGCGACGGTCACGTCGAGCCCGAGCGCGAGCGCGTGCTCGAGCCCCCTGTCGGCGGCGACGACGGGAGCGCCCGGCGGAACCGAGAGTGCGCTGCCCGCAGCCGGCGGGTCTCCGCCTGACACCACCACCACGACCTCTTCGGACACGCTTTCCTCCGCTGGCATTACCCAGATCAGGTTCTGCGGGTCGGCGGCGCGTTCAGTCCGCCCTCTCAGCCCGGCTTGCCCGAGCTCCCCGTTACGTCGAGGCCATCGTAGCGAGGTTGCGTCGCGACCGGCCTGCGCCAGCGGCGCGGGCCGGCGGGCACGAGGCCGCGCGATAAGCTCGGCGACGGTGACGAGCGTGTCGCAGATCAGGCGAAACACCGTCTTTCTCGCCCTCTGCCTCGTGACGCTCTCCGGCGTGATCCAGCTCGCGGTCGCGGTCGCGACGATCACGCTCGTCCTCGTCACCGGCATCGAGTCGATCCTCGGCCTCGGGCCTGCGATCTTCCTGACGGCGGGCGCGCTCGCCGCGCTTCCGGCCGGACGCCTGATGGACCGTCTCGGCCGCGTTCCGGTCATCGCCGGCGGCTTCGTGATCGGAGCGGTGGGCTGCGCGCTCACGGCTCTCGGCTGTCTCGCCGACAACGCGCCGCTCGTGATCCTCGGCTTCGTCGGGGTCGGGGCGATGAACGGCGGGGTGCTCCTGGCACGGACCGCCGCGGCGGACATGTACCCGCCCGAGAAGAAAGCGAGAGCGATCTCCTACGTGCTCTTCGGCGCGCTCTTCGGCGCGGCGCTCGGCCCGCTCGTCTTCCGGCCGCTCTTCGCAGGGAAGGACTTCGAGCTGGACACGCTCGTCATCCCCTGGTTCGTCGCCTCCGCCATGGCGCTCGTCGGGCTGATCATCGCCCTCAACATCCGCCCCGACCCGCGGTCGATCGCCCTCGAGCTGCAGGAGGCGGACCGGGCGAGCGGCGCGCCCGAGCCGGCTCCGGCGGCTCCGCTGCGCGAGATCCTGCGCCGCCCCGGCGTCCCGTCTGCGGTGATCGCCGCGGTCGCGAGCTTCGCGGTGATGGCCGGCGTGATGAACCTCACCGGGTACATCGTCGTGGGCCACCACCACGCGCAGGCGGACGTCTTCACCGTCATCAGCCTGCACATCGTCGGCATGTATGCGCTCGTGCTCGTCATCGGAGCGCTCGTAGACCGCGTCGGGCGGCGGCCGACGCTTCTCTGGGGGCTCGCGATCATGGCCGTGTCGACGGTGATGCTCGCCTTCGCCGAGTCGATCGCGTGGATGTCCGTCTCGCTCTTCCTGCTCGGGCTCGGCTGGAACCTCTCGTACATCTCGGCCACGGCGGAGCTCGTGACCTACGCGACGCCGGTCGAGCGCGGTCGCCTCGTCGGCTTCACCGATCTCGTCGCAGGACTGACCGCGGCCGCGCTTGCTCTCCTCGGCGGCCTCGCGTACTCGGAGTGGGGTGTCGTCGCGATCGCCGTCGGCGCGACGATCGCGGTGGTCGTGCCGGGGCTCGCGATCCTCACGCGGCGCGCGCCGACCGCTGCGCCCGAGCCGGCCGGATAGCGCCGATTCGTTGCTACAATCCGCCGCCGGCGAACGACGAGTTCGCCCTCTTTCTGTGATGAAGACGTACACGGCCAAGCCCGGAGAGATCCAGCGCGAGTGGTTCCTCGTCGATGCCGAGGGGCAGACCCTCGGTCGCTTGGCGACCCGTATCGCGGACACGCTGCGCGGCAAGGGCAAGCCCGTCTACACGCCGCACGTCGACACGGGTGACTTCGTGGTCGTCGTCAACGCGGAGAAGATCGCGGTGACGGGCTCGAAGCTCGACACGAAGATCTACTACCGCCACACGGGCTACCCCGGCGGGATCAAGCAGCGCACGCTGCGCGAGCAGCTCGAGCGCCGGCCGACGGAGGTCATCCGCAAGGCAGTCAAGGGGATGCTGCCGAAGAACAAGCTCGCTTCGGCCCAGCTCAACAAGCTCAAGGTCTATGCCGGCCCGGATCACCCGCACGCCGCGCAGGCGCCGAAGTCCATGGAGCTCGCGTGACCGAGGTCGCCCAATATCTCGGCACGGGCAAGCGGAAGACGTCGGTCGCCCGCGTGATCCTGCGACCGGGGGACGGCCAGACGTGGATCAATGGCCGCACGCTCGACGAGTACTTCCCGCGCCCCCTCCATCGCAAGATGGTGCTCGCGCCGCTCGAGGTCGCCGAGGCCGCGTCGAGCTACGACCTGCGCGTCCGTGTCGCGGGCGGTGGGCCATCGGGCCAGGCGGGCGCGATCAGGCACGGCATCGCGCGCGCGCTCGTGGAGGCGGATCCGGAGATGCGCATCCCGCTCAAGCGCCAGGGCTTCCTCACGCGTGACGCTCGCATCGTCGAGCGCAAGAAGGCCGGCCTGCACAAGGCGCGCAAGGCGCCGCAGTTCAGCAAGCGATAACCCAGGGGTCAGACCCGTGGGGTCAGACCCCGCGTTGCTCACATGCGTAGGTACTTCGGAACAGACGGGGTCCGCGGGATCGTCGGCGAGGAGCTGACGCCTGATCTCGTCGAGCAGATCGGGAAAGCGGCCACGTTGTGGGCGAAGGGCGGGCGTGTGCTCGTCGGACGCGACACGCGCAGCTCCGGGCCGGAGCTCGAGCAGGCCGTCGCCCGCGGCATCGCGTCGGCGGGAGGCACGGCCGTCCTCGGCGGCGTCCTCCCGACGCCGGCAGTCGCGCTGCTCGCGGACGATCTCGGCGTCGTCGTCTCGGCGTCGCACAACCCGCCGCGAGTACAACGGCGTGAAGCTCTTCCGGGGCGGAGGGAAGCTCGTCGACGAGCAGGAGGAGGAGATCGAGGCGCTCTTCGACGCGTCCGCGCCAGGCGGCGGAGCGATCGAGTCTCTGGACGACGCCGCGGATGCCTATCTCGACCATGTCGTGGCGCACTTCGGCTCGGATCTCGCTGGCCTGCGGATCGGCGTCGACTGCGCGAACGGTGCGTTCTCCCGAATCGCGCCGCATGCCTTCACGCACCTCGGCGCGGAGGTGCACACGATCGGAGCCGAGCCTGATGGCTCCAACATCAACGTCGGTTGCGGCGCGACCGACCTTCGAGCCCTGCAACGGCTCGTGACAGCGGAGGCTCTCGACCTCGGGGTCGCCTTCGACGGCGACGGCGACCGCATGCTTGCCGTCGACGAGCGAGGCGAGCGGGTCGACGGCGATCAGATCCTCGCCGTGCTCGCGCTGCACCTCGGCGTCGAGCTCGTCGCCGTCACCGTCATGACGAACCTCGGGTTTCACCGGCTGATGGCCGAGCGCCGCATCAAGGTCGTGACCACGCCCGTCGGCGATCGCTACGTGCTCGAGGCGCTCCGACGGGAGGGAGGCGTGCTCGGCGGCGAGCAGTCGGGCCACCTGATCTGGCTGGGGGACCACGTCACCGGCGACGGCCTCGCGGCCGCGCTGCTCCTGTGCAGTGCCGTGCGCGGACGCGGCGTGAGCGATGCCGTCGCCGTCATGCCGCGGTACCCGCAGGTCACGCGGAACGTCCGCATGGCCCATCCGAGCATCTCGGGCGCGGTGCTGGCCGAGGTCGATCGTCTCAACGAGTCTCTCGGGGAGCGGGGCCGGGTCCTCGTGCGGCCGTCGGGCACGGAGCCGGTCGTGCGTGTCCTGGCCGAGGCGGAGAATGCGGAGGATGCGGAAAACCTCTGTGGTAGCATCGCCGCGCTCGTGGAACGAGAGCTCGGCTGAGGCCCGACGAAGGGCGCTGCCGGGCTCTTACGCATTTAATGAGGCGATGAGGCAATCCATCACAGACTCCGCGGCCGCGAAGCGGACGCCTTCAGGGATCTTCGCGCGATCGGTGTTCGCGCTAGCGAACGTCGATCTTGCGCAATAAGGCATGTGCGGGATCATCGGATACGTCGGGCCGCGTGAGTGCAAGCCGCTGCTCCTCCAGGGCCTCGAGCGCCTGGAGTACCGCGGCTACGACTCCGCAGGCATCGCGCTGCTCGAGGCCGACGGTCTCGACTACGTGCGCGCGGTCGGGCCGCTCGGGAACCTGAAGGCGCGCGCGGGCGCCAACGGCTCGAGCGCGACGACCGGCCTCGGCCATACGCGCTGGGCGACCCACGGCGCGGTCACGGAGCTGAACGCGCACCCGCTCGCCGGCTGCGCGGCCTCGAAGCTCTCGATCGTCCTGAACGGCATCGTCGAGAACTACCGTGAGCTGACGACGAGGCTGACGGACGACGGCCACACGTTCACGTCCGAGACGGACGCGGAGACGGTCACGCACCTCATCGAGCGCCACTACGAGGGCGATCTCGTCGAGGCGGTGCGGCTCGCGTTCAACGAGCTCGAGGGACACTTCGCGTTCGTGGTGATCCACCACGACCACCCCGGCCTGCTGGTCGGCGCACGTCACCAGGTCCCGCTCGTGGTCGGGGTCGGGAGCGGCGAGATGTTCCTCGCGTCGAACGCGGCCGCGTTCCTCCGCGAGACGCGCACCGTGCAGTTCCCGAGCGACGGGGAGATCGTCGCGCTGCGGGCCGAGGGCGCGACGTTCCAGCGCGCGGACGGGAGCGCCGTCGAGCACGAGACGTCCGAGCTCGACTGGGACGACGAGGGCGCGGAGAAGGGCGGGTTCGAGACCTTCATGCTCAAGGAGATCTACGAGCAGCCCGAGGCCGTCGCCGAGACGATCGGCGACCGCGTTCGACATGGAACCCTCGTCCTCGAGGGGCTCAACATGACGGGTCAGGACGTCAAGGAGCTACGGCGGATCGTCCTCCTGGCCGCCGGGACCGCGTACCACGCGTGTGTCGTCGGCCGGTACGTGATCGAGGAGTGGGCACGCGTGCCGGTCGAGTTCGACATCGCGAGCGAGTGGATCTACCGCAACCCCGTCATCAACGAGCACGACCTCGTGATCGGGATCACCCAGTCCGGCGAGACCCGCGACACGATCGAGGCCCTCAAGCTCGCGCGCGAGCGGGGAGCGCGCACGGTCGCGATCACCAACATGATGGGCTCGCAGGTGACGCGCGAGGTCGACTCCGTCCTCTATACGCGCGCCGGCATCGAGATGGGTGTCGCCGCCTCCAAGACGTTCACGGCCCAGGTCGCGCTCCTGTACCTCGTCGCGCTCAAGCTGGCGCAGATCCGCGAGACGCTGCCGCCCGGCGAGATCGAGTTCATCCTCGACTTCGTCTACAAGCTCCCGAGCAAGATCCAGCAGTTCCTCGACGGCGACCACCCGATCGACGAGATCGCGCAGCGCTACCACGACGCGCACTTCTTCCTCTACCTCGGCCGCCACATCGGGCTGCCCGTCGCGCTCGAGGGCGCGCTGAAGCTGAAGGAGATCTCGTACATCCCGACCGAGGCGTACTCGGCGGGCGAGATGAAGCACGGGCCGATCGCTCTCCTCGACGACCAGACACCGGTCGTCGTCGTCGCGACGAACATCCACGTCTACGACAAGATCGTCTCGAACATCCAGGAGGTCCGCGCCCGCGGCGCGCACGTGATCGCGATTGCGACGGACGGCAACGAGGACATCCAGCACCACGCCGACGACGTGATCTACGTGCCGAAGACGCCGGCATTCCTGCAGGTCGTGCTCGCGATCCTCCCGCTCCAGCTCCTCGCGTACAAGATCGCGCGCCTTCGCGGCCTGAACGTCGACCAACCGCGGAACCTGGCCAAGACCGTTACGGTCGAGTAGCCCGGCCGACGGGGCCGGGACGTGCTCGACCGCGCCCGTCCGCGTCGCGCCTGAGACCGTCGTCATACCGCGTCTGTACGGTCGTCGGCTTCACGCACGACGACCAACGGGAGGTATCCGATGATCTCCGTACGGCGTCCGTCGCCCGCGCTCGTGATCTCGTGTGTCGCGCTCGCGCTCGCCCTCGGCGGGACGAGCATCGCGGCCGTCTCGGCCTTGCCGAGGAACAGCGTCGGCACACCGCAGCTGAAGGCCTCCGCGGTGACGTCCGCGAAAGTCAAGAACCGCTCGCTGCTGCGCGCCGACTTCGCACCAGGCCAGCTAGTCGCCGGCCCGGCTGGTCCAGCGGGGCCGGCAGGTCCTGCGGGACCCGCTGGCCCGGCCGGACTGAGCGCTGTCGAGCGCGTTCAGGCGTCGACCGTGAGCAACTCGGGGGCGATCAAGCAGCTGTCGATGGTGTGTCCGGCGGGAAAGCGCATGCTCGGTGGGGGCGCACGTGTGGAACCGGCTGTTGCCGGGGTTGCGCTCTATCAGTCGTATCCCGGCGACGACAACACCTACTGGGGCGGCGCGCGCGAGATCGTGGCGACCGCGGCGAACTGGAAACTCACCGTGTACGCCGTCTGCGGGACCGCGAGCTGACACCGGGATCGCGGGGAGAGCCTCGGCTCTCCCCGCGAGTACGCTGACGCACGTGAGCAGCGAGCACATCGCGGTGCCCGCGTATTCGACGCGCCGAGTCGATGCACTTCGCTTGCCGAGCGGCGTGCACGAGCCCGACCTCGTGGCCGTCGAGGAGCCGCTCGAGATCCGTATCGCAGGCGAGCCCGTCGCGGTCACGATGCGGACGCCGGGTCACGACGAGGAGCTCGCTCTCGGGTTCTGCGTGACGGAAGGGCTCGCGCCGGTCTCCGCGCGCGCTCCGGATGATCTCGCCGCGAACACGATCGAGGTCGACGCTTCCGGATTCGACCCGGAGCGGCTTCGTCGGCACTTCTACACGTCGTCCTCGTGCGGCGTTTGCGGGAAGGGCGCGATCGAGGCGATCGAGGTGAGCGCGCCGCGGATCGAGAGCACGCTCGAGGCTCCCTTCGACGTGATCGCGTCGCTGCCGGCACGACTGCGCGAGGCGCAGCGCGCGTTTGCCGCGACCGGCGGGCTGCATGCGACCGGTCTGTTCGACGCCGACGGCGAGCTCGCGTGCGTGCGCGAGGACGTCGGCCGCCACAACGCGATGGACAAGGTCGTCGGCTGGGCGTTCCTCGAAGGAGAGCTACCGCTTGCCTCACGGGTGCTGTGCGTGAGCGGCCGGCTCTCGTTCGAGCTCGTGCAGAAGGCGGTCGTGGCCGGCTGCCCGATCCTGGTCGCGGTCGGCGCGCCGTCGTCGCTCGCGGTCGAGCTCGCGGAGGATCGCGGCTTGACCTTGTGCGGCTGGGTGCGCGACGGGCGTGTCACCGTCTACACCGAGCCGTGGCGGATCGTCTAGCCGCGACGGGCGTGCTGCTCGTCGGTGGCGCCTCGGAGCGGTTTGGCTCGCCGAAGGCGCGCGCGCGGTTCCGGGGTGAGACGCTCGCCGAGCGGGGACTGCGAACGCTTCGGGCGACGTGCGCGGAGGTGCTGGTCGTGGGCAAGGAGGCCGACGGGCTCCTGCTGTCCGTTCCGGTCGTGGACGACGGAACGGACGAGCGAGCGCCGATCCACGGAATCGTCGCGGCCGTCCGAGCCGCCGCCCACGAGGTGTCCGTCATCCTGCCGGTCGACTGCCCGCTCGTGACGCCGGCGCTGCTTCGCGAGCTCGTCGCTGCACGCGCGGTTGCGCCGACCGGCCCTTTGCCCGGCGCCTACACGAAGGCGATGCTCCCGGAGCTCGAGCGGCGCATCGCCGTCGGCGAGCTCTCTCTGCGCGGCGTCAACGACAACGTCGTCGCGCTCGACGAGCGACTCCTCGTCAACGTGAACACTCCGACCGACCTCGTCGTGGCGACCGGCGACGCGCTCGACGACGGGCTCGGCGATCGCCCGGTCCAGCTGCCCGGCGAGGATACGTTCGGCGACCTCGTGACCGACTTCTGGGCGACCTCGCTGTGGGCGGCCCGCAGGCTCCGCAAGGGGGAGGTGTTCGCCGCGGTCGACGCGGTGAACGGGGCGATGAAGCGATCCGTGGTCACGCTGCTCGGGTGGCATGCGCTCTCCGTCGACCCCGAGGCTCCCGTCCGCGAGGATGGCCGCAGGGTCGAGCACTGGGCCGATGCGGGGGCGCTGGCGACGCTGGAGCGCGCCTACGCGCACTACGACCTCCGCGACGCCGCACGGGCTCTCTGGGAGACGATCGACCTCTTCCAGGGCCTCGAGGAGGAGACGGCGCGGCGGCTCGGGTTCGACGTGGTGCTCGACCATGCGGATCTGCGGGGGCGCGTGGCCGAGGTCGTCCGCGACCCGCGCCCTGGATCTACGCTGTGGGCGTGACACGAGCGCTGCTGCTCGCCGTTGCGGCCGGGGTGCTCCTCGCCGGCTGCGGCGACGACTCGTCCGGGGAGACGACCACCACCGCTGCGGACACGACGAGCGCGCGCGTCTACTTCCTCCGCGACGGCACGGTCTGGCCGGTGAGCCGCGAGATCGACGCCGCGGAGGATCGAACGACTGCTCTCACCGCCGAGCTCGCGAAGGGACCAACGGAGCAGGAGGAGCAGGAGCTGGGCCTAACGACCGAGATCCCGAGCGACCCGGACGCGAAGTACTCGACTGCCGCGCTCGCTCAGTGGGTGTACACGCTGACGCAGTCTCCCGACGTCACATCGGTCGAGCTCGACGGCAAGAGCTACACACGCGCCGACTTCGAAGACCAGACGCCCGCCATCCTGGTCGAGTCACCGCTCCCGTTCGAGGAGGTGTCGAGCCCGATTCGTGCGACAGGGACCGCGAACACCTTCGAGGCGACGTTCAACTACGAGCTCACCGATACGGACGGCCGTATCGTCGACGAGAACTTCGTCACAGCCACCTCGGGAACGGGCACCCGCGGCACGTTCGACTTCACGACGAAGCCGTTCACGGTGCCGTTCGACGGCGTCGGTTCGCTCATCGTCTTCGAGACCTCCGCGGAGGACGGATCTCGAACGAAGCTCGTCGAGATCCCCCTTCGTATGTCCAAGTAGCCGACTGGGCTGCCTAAGCTCTGTCGATGGCCGACGCTCCCTGGCGCTGCTCGCAATGCGGCACGGTCAACGAGCCGGTGGCGAACGCCTGCCGGACGTGCGGCCGCTGGCCGAGCCTCTTCGAGCTCGAGGGCTCGACGATCGAGGCGGACGCACCTGCCGTGGAAGAGGACATGTACGAGGCACGCTCCGTCGACGTCGAGGAGCCCGCCCCCGACGACTTCGATCCCACCGGCGGCGAGGTCGAGCTGCCTCCGGAGCTCGAGGTCGACGACGAAGCGGCCGCGCCTGCGAAGCCGGTGTGGCAGCGCTTCGCGCGGCTCATCGTGCCGGTCGGCGTCCTTCTCTACTTCCTGATCTCGTCGCTCGCGGACCGCTGAGGCCTCAGACGGCCCGGCCGTCGCCGGATCGCTCCGGCGCCATGTGCCCTTCGCCGTCGACGTCCGGCGGTCCCTCGTCCGGGACCCGTTCGACTTCGGGATCATCCAGTGGAGGCGTCTGCTCCGGAGTCTTCGCCCCGGGGATCCCCGGCTCCTGAGGAATCCCGGGATCCGGCCATTCGCGCTCATCGTGCATAGACGACCTCCCCGCTCTCGATCTTGACGACCTCTCCGTGAGCCACCGAGATCTCGAGACGGCCCTCGCGGTCGATCATCGCTGCGACGCCACTCGTGCCGTTCACGGTGACCTGACGCCCCCGGAGGAAGTCCCGGGGGCCCAGGCCGTCGTAGACGGCGTCGAGGCCTCCTTCGCGCCACGACGAGTAGCGGCTGCCGAGGTCGCCGAGCACCGTCGTGAGGAGATCCGCCCGGTCGTAGCCGCGCCCGGTGAGCGTGCGAATGGACCCTGCGTTCGGCGGGAGCTCGGCCGTCGTCTGCTCGACGTTCACGCCGACGCCCAGCACGACGGCGTCGTCCCGCGCCTCGGCCAGGCAGCCGGCGATCTTCCGGCGCCTCAGCATGACGTCGTTGGGCCACTTGATCTGCACCGAGAGACCAAGGGCTCGCTCCAGAGCGTCCGCGACCGCGATCCCCGCGACGAGCGAGAGCTCGGGCGCGTGGCGTTCGCGCGGCGGCTTGAGCAGCACGGAGAACAGCAGGGCGGTTCCGGCCGGCGTCTCCCAGCTGCGGCCGAGCCTGCCGCGGCCCGCAGTCTGGTGGTCGGCGACCACGAGCGCGCCTTCGGGCAGGGACGTGTCGACGAGCAGCTGCGTGGACTCGCACGACTCGACGTCGAGGCGTGGCTCGCCGAGCTTCTCAGTCACCGTTCGCTGCGAGTGTCTCGACGCGTATGGCGCTGACCTTGTACTCCGGCGTCCCGATGAGCGGGTCACCGACGTCGTGTGTCAGCCAGTTCACCTTCTGCTCGGCGAAGTGCAGGGCCATCCAGACGAGTCCCGGATAGACCCGTTCCGAGTAGTGCGCCTCGGCTTCGAGCTCGCCGCGGCGCGAGACGAGCCGCGCGACCTGCCGATCGGCGATGCCGAGCGCGCCGGCATCCTCGGCGTGGATCTCGAAGAACGGCGCCTGCTGCTTGTCGGTGACGCCAGGCTCGCGCATCGTCATGTTGGCCGAGTTGTAGTGGTAGAGCGTGCGCCCGGTCGTCAGGACGAACGGGTACTCCGAGTCGGGCTCCTCGATGGGAGGCTGGTACTCCACCGGGAAGAAGCGGCCGCGGCCGGATGCCAGCGCCGGCCGCGGCGCGTGCAGGTAGGGCGTTCCGGGATGGTCGAGGTCCGGGCACGGCCACTGCATGCCGTTCTCCTCGAGGCGGTCGTAGCGGATGCCGTGCCAGTTGGGCGCGAGGTCGGCGAGCTCGTTCCAGACCGACTCGGCGTCGGGGTAGTCCGGCCAGGCGGCGCCGAGCGCCTTCGCCATCTCGATCACGATCTCGCGGTCGACCCGGGCCTCGCCCGGCAGCGGCGCCGCGGCGCGGACACGGCTGATCCGCCGTTCGGTGTTCGTGAAGGTGCCGTCCTTCTCCGCGAAGCTCGATGCGGGCAAGACGACGTCGGCGTACTTCCGGGTCGAGTCGTTCAGGAAGATGTCCTGGGACATGAGGAAGTCGAGACCCTCGAGGCCCTCCTCGACGTGGCGCGCGTTCGGCTCGGTCTGCGCGGGGTTCTCGCCGATGAGGTAGAGCGCCTTGATGCGACCGTCGTGGAGGCCGGAGACGATCTGATCGAGGCGGTAGCCGGGGCGCGAGGGGATCTCGATCCCCCATGCGTCCGAGAACTTGCGCGCGATCTCCGGATCGTCGACGGCCTGATAGCCGGGCAGGTACGAAGGGTTCGCTCCCGAGTCGTTGAGCCCCTGGACGTTGTTCTGGCCCCGCAGCGCGTTGAGCCCGGTCGACTCGTAGCCGAGATGGCCGGTCATGAGCACGAGGTTTGCGAGCGACCAGATGTTGTCGACCCCACATGCGTGCTCGGTGATCCCGAGCGTGTAGAAGATCGCCGCGTGGCGCTCGGACGCATACTCGCGAGCGGTTGCGCGGATGTCCTCCGCCGGGACGCCGGTCATCGCCTCGGCCGCCTCGGGTGAGTAGCGTGCGACGACCTCGCGCACGGCCTCGAAGTCGTCGGTGTACTCGCGGATGTACTCCTCGTCCTGGAGCCCCTCTTCGAGGATGGTGTGCATCATCGCGTTGAGGAGCCACACGTCCGATCCCGGACGGAGCTGCAGGTGGCGCTTCGCGAGCTTCGTCAGCCAGATCTTGCGCGGGTCGGCGACGACCAGCGTCGCGCCCGTGCGTACCGCCTTCTTGATCCGCAGCGCGAGGACCGGGTGCGCCTCGGTGGTGTTCGAGCCGATGACGAAGAGGAAACGCGCGTTCTCGATCTCCGGGATCGAGTTGGTGCTAGCACCTCTGCCGAACGACCTGACCAGGCCGTAGAGAGTGGGAGCGTGTCAGGTCGATTCGCACGAGTGGACGGAGTTCGTTCCCACCCCCGTGCGCGCGAGCTTCTGGATGAGGTAGTTCTCCTCGTTCGTCAGGCGGGCCGACGCGAGGAAGCCGACCGACTGCGGGCCGTGCTCGGCGATGACCTTCTTCAAGCCGGTGGCGGCCGTCTCGATCGCGTGCTCCCAGGTCGTGGGGTGGAGCTCGCCGTCCTCGCCGCGGACGAGTGGCCGGGTGAGCCGGTCGGGGTGGTGCACGAAGTTGAAGGCGAAGCGCCCCTTCACGCAGAGGTTGCCCTCGTTCGGGAGGTACTCGTCCTTCGAGGTGACCTTGACGATGTGCTTCGTCTCGGGATCGAGGTTGAGGTCGACCTGGCAGCCGACCCCGCAGAAGGTGCAGGTGGTGCGGACCTGCTCGAGCGCACGCTCCGGCCGTGACGTGCCCTCCTCGAACTTCTCGTAGATCGCGCCCGTCGGGCAGACCGAGAGGCAGCCGCCGCAGAGCTCGCACTCGGTGTCCAGCCAGGAGAGCTCCCAGGTGGGAACGATGCGGGCGTGCCCGCCGCGGCCTTCGAGGCTCAGGGCCGAGCACTGCATCACCTCCTGCGTGTAGCGGACGCAGCGGTTGCAGAGGATGCACGCGTCCGGGTCGTAGCCCATGAGCCGGTTGCGATCGTCGTACTCGGCGCGCTTGGCGTCCGGGAGCACGAGCGGCGCCTCGGCCCCGAGCTCGCTCGCGAGCTCGACGAGCTCGTTCGGGCGGCCGCCCGGCGACTCGTTCAGGTGCTCGGACAGGAGCATCTCCGTCAGCGTGCGCTGAAGGCCCGTGATCGGCCCGTTGGTCGACACCACCATGCCGTCGGCCACGCGCGTCGCGCAGGCGGGCAGCGGCCGCGGCGCGCCTTCGACGTCGACGACGCACATGCGGCAGCCGCCGTACGGGTCGAGCTTCGAGTCGTGGCAGAGCGTCGGGATGAACGTGCCGTTGCGTGCGGCCGCATGGACGAGCAGCTCGCCCTCGGACGCGCTGGCCGGACGGCCGTCGAGCGTGAAGTCGACCATCACGACGATCCTAGCTCGCGGTCGAGAAGGGCCATTCCAGGTCAGTCGGCGGGTGCGGCTTCGATGATCGCGTGGCCGCTCGAGGCGAGCGAGCTCGACACGTACCGAAGGCCGGCGCGCCGGAAGAGCTCGGCGTACTCGTCCCGCGAGCGCTCGCGCCCGCCGGGCATCACGAACATGTTCAGGTCGGAGATCTTTGCCGCCGGGTTCTCGTTCGGCTCCCCGAGATCGCGCTCGATGACGAGCACGACCGCCGCCGGCCCCATCGCCTCGCGGCAGGCGCCGAGGATGGCCACGCACTCCTCGTCTTCCCAGTCGTGAACGATCCATTTCAGGACATACGCGTCACCGCCGGACGGGACGGACGAGAAGAAGCTCCCCGAGACGATCTCGCAGCGATCGAGCACGCCCGCGCTACGGAGGACCTCCTCGGCGCCGCTGACGACGTGCTCCTGGTCGAACACGACGCCCCGGAGCCGCGGGTGCGCGGCGAGGAGCGCCGCGATCAGCGTCCCGTTGCCGCCGCCGACGTCGACGACCGTCCCGAAGCGGCCGAAGTCGTACGCAGCCAGGATCGCCGCGTTCGCTCCGCCGGTCAGCGACATCATCGCCTGGTCGAAGATCTCGCTCTCCTCCGGATGCTCGGCACGCCAGGACCACACGTCGGTCCCGTACAGGGAGTGGAACGAGTTCTCGCCGTCGCGGACGGCGTTTGCGAGGTTGCCCCACGAGCGCCAGAGATACTCGCGTCCGTTGAGCCTCACCCAGCCCTGGATCGAGCCGGGCACGTCGCCGCGCAGTGGCTGTCCGAGCTGCGTGAGCGCGAAGCGCTGCCCCTCCGACTCGTGGAGGATCCCGAGGCTCGCGAGGGCCCTGAGGAGACGGTAGAGCGCCGACGGATCCGCGCCGCTCGCCTCGGCGAGATCGTCGGACGTGCGCTCGCCCCCGGCCAGCAGGTCGGGGATCCCGAGGTCGACGGCGGCATGGATCGTCTGCGAGACCCGGAAGCCGTCGATCAGCCGCGCCAGCTCGGCACTCATGCCGGGGTCGCTCCGGCGAGTGGCTCGAACAGCTCGGGCCAGTGCGTCATCGCGTTGCGCACCGGGAAGGGCGACGCCTGCCCGAGCCCGCAGATCGACGTCTTCTCCATCGCGAGCAGCCACTCGTCCACCTTCTCGCGCGTCATCGCCGCTCGCCGGTGCTGGAGCTCCTCGGCGAGGTGATGGAGCGCGCGGTTCCCGATCCGGCACGGCGTGCACTTCTGGCACGACTCCTCGGCGAAGAAGCGCATGGTCTCCGCGAGCAGGCGAAGCGGCGAGTAGGAGGCGGGGAAGACCTGGACGGCGGCCGATCCCGGCCCTGCCCCGTACTCACGTAGGCCGTCCTTTGTGAGCGGCGCATCGAGCGCGCCCGGCGGGAGGATGCCGCTGGCCGCACCGCCGGGAACCACCGCGCCCACCTCGTCCGCGAATCCGCCTGCGTGCTCCTCGACGAGCTCGCGCGTCGTCACGCCGTTCGGCGCCTCGTAGCAGCCGGGCTTCCCGACCGCGCCCGTCACCGACCAGAGCCGCGTGCCCGAGGAGCCCCGCGTGCCGAGACCCGCCCACCACTCGCCGCCGTTTCGCAGGATCGCCGGGATGTGCGCCAGCGTCTCGACGTTCTGGATCAGCGTCGGTCGACCCAGGTAGCCGACCTGGCTCGGGAACGGAGGCTTGAGCCGCGGCATCGCACGCCGTCCCTCCATCGACTCGAGCATCGCGGTCTCCTCGCCCGCGATGTACGCGCCGGCGCCCACCACGAGCTCGAGCGACAGCCCGTCGAGCAGGCCCGCGGCGCGAAACTCGTCGAGCGCCTGCTGCAGTCGCGCTCGCGACGTCGCGTACTCCTCGCGGAGATAGACGTGGCCTTCGGTCGCCGCGAGCGACCGCATCGCGAGCACGGTCGCCTCCACCATCAGGTGCGGGCGAAGCTCCATCACGTAGCGATCCTTGATCGTCCCCGGCTCCCCCTCGTCCGCGTTCACGACGACGTACGGAGGGCCGGGCTCGCGCGAGACCGCCTCCCACTTCGTCCCGGTGGGGAAGCCGGCGCCGCCGTAGCCCGTGAGCCCTGATGCCTTCAGCTCCGTGACGATGCGCTCGATCCCCGGGAGCGCCCGCAGGAGCTCGAGCCCCCCGCGCGCCTCGTAGTCCGCAAGCGTCGCATCGCCCCCGCCGAGGGCGACCGCCGGCCCGTCGTTCGTCGAATGCGTCACCGCGGGGACGATCTCGTCGCCGCGCGTCATCGCGGGCGCGAGGTCGCAGTGCCCGAGGCACGCCACCTCGATCGCTCCCGGCGTCGACTCGAGCAGCTCGCGGGCGCCGAAGCAGTCGCACACGGGGCCGGTGCAGACGCGAGCGGCGTCCGTCGGAACCTGCAGGAAGGAGTAGAAGGAGACGACCTCGTGCACCTCGCCGCGGCGGATGCTCATGTGGTCGGCGACCGCGTCGGACAGCTCCATCGTGATCGGGCCGACCTCGCGGCGGACGCGCCCGAGGTTGTCGAGCAGGCGGGTTCTCTCGCGGGGAAGCTCTGGGAGCAGAGATGCGAGCCGGAGCACGTCCACCGCGGCGAGTCTATTCGGCGCTCGGCGGCTTCCGGAGCGCCTTCGTCCGGGCCCGCCGCTGCTTGCTCTCGCGGCGTCGCGCCTGTGCGGCCTTGCCGGGTCGGGTCGCCACCCGACGACGTGGGACGGCAAGCGCTTCGCGGAGCTTCTCGACGAGACGCTCGACCGCGAGCTCCCGGTTGCGAGACTGGCTTCGCTCGTCCTGCGCGACGGCACGCAGCACAGCGCCGGCCCGTGCGACGACACGCCGCTTCTGCGTCTCGGTCAGCGACGCGGATGCCTCGACGTCGAACAGGGCCTCGACGCGCGTGGACGACTTCTGCGCGTGCTGCCCGCCGGGACCACTCGAGCGCGAGACCCGCAGCGTGATCTCCGAGACCGGGAGCAGGACGGAGCGCGAGACCCGAATAGACTCACGCTCGGACACGGGCACTCACTTTCACTAGGCGATGTTTCCTGTCACGTGGATGGTGCGCCCATCCTCTCCCTTGAACGTCGATGCGCGCGTCAAGCATGCTCTCCCCTTGGGGGCGATTGGGTGGCTGGCCCGGCCCTTGCTTGCTGCGGACTCTCCCCGTCCACTAAGGGGACTAGAGACGCCTGCCGCGCGCTCCAGTCTTTGGGCTTCACCTACGGCGCGCTCGATCCAGCTCCACCCCCGGACGCGCCCCCAGTCCCCTAGGCGCATGGTAGGCCAGCTACGAAGCGATCACCAGGCCCGCGAGGGGCTTTCCTTCGCTGGTTACGGCATGCGTCGGCGGGGTACCTTCTAGATCAGTCTCGATTGATCTGGGGAGACGTAATGACTGGGATTGTCCTGTCTGGGGCGCTGCTGTTCGGCGTGGTGATCGTGTTTCTCCTGATCGCGATCAGGAGCTAGCGCAGCATGCTTCTCACCATCATCGCGCTCGGGGCGGGCGCGCTCATCGTCGCCATGCTCGCCATCGCGTTCTTGGTACCCCACGACGACGTCGGTCGTACCCCTCCGACCTCGCAGATGGCTCGACCTCAGGCGCCGCCCATCCGTTTGGGACCGACCCCGGCGCCTGGAACGGGATCTCGACCGAGGACGCCACCAACCGGAGAAGCACGGGCGGAGAGGCGCCCGCGAGCCCCGACCGTGCACGGCGCTGCGCAGGCGTGGCAGTCGGCCGAGCACAGCGTCCGGAGTCAGGTCGAACGCTTTCTCGTCTTACTTGAATCAGATCGTCGAAGTGTGCGTCAGTTTCGGCTTGAACACCCCGACACGCTCATGGTCTTGTTCAGCGGGGTCGCCGCAATTGTGCTCGGCGTCCTCGTCGCGGCTCTAGTCGGATAATCAGCGGCCTGCCGCAAGCGGGGGAGCGGCAGCCTCGTAGATCTTCGCGTCAGAACTTGCCTGAACCGACTACGCTGCTTTGCTTGCCTCGTCCACGACCAGAAATGAACTGAAGGCAACTCGATGGCGTGCATTCTGCTCGACATCGACGGCGTGCTGCACGTCTCCGGTGAGCCGATCCACGGCGCCGCGGACGCGATCGCAGAGCTCCGGCGAGCAGGTCACGCGCTCCGTTTCGTCACGAACAACTCGACGCGGCCGCGGTCCCGGCTCGCCGAGGAGCTGCGCGAGATGGACTTCACGCTCGAAGACGACGAGTTGCAGACGACGCCGGGCGCGGCGGCGCGCGAGCTGTCCGGCAAGCGAGTGCTCGCGCTCGTGATGCCCGCCGTGGTGCCGGATCTCGACGGGCTCGAGCTCGTGGGCGACCACGCGGAGGCCGTGCTCATCGGAGGGTGCGACGAGACGCTCGAGCCCAACCAGATCTTCAGCTACATGAATCTCGCGCGCGCATTCGACGAGATCCAGATGGGCGCGCCGCTCTACTGCCTGCACAAGAACAAGTGGTGGCAGACGAGCCGGGGGCCGATGCTCGACTCGGGCGCGTTCGTCGCCGGGCTCGAGTACGCGACGGGTGTCGACGCGACCGTCCTCGGGAAGCCCAGCCCGTCGTACTTCGCCGCCGCGCTCGACGCCCTCGACGCGGAGCCGGAGTTGACGTGGCTCGTCACGGACGACGTCGACGCAGACGTTCGCGGGGCTCGCCTCTTCGGGATGAAGACTGCGCTCGTCCGCACGGGAAAGTTCCGGCCCGACGCGCTGGAGGCCGCGGAGGCGTCGCCCGACATCGTCGTCTCGTCCCTCGCGCAGTTCCCCGCACTGCTCGAGGAGGACCTCACCGGCGGCTGGCAGGCGTGAAGGTCGGAGTCGACCTCATCGAGATCGAGCGCATCGAGCGCGCGCTCGAGCGCCCCGGCTTCCGGGAGCGCTGCTTCACGGACGCCGAGCGCGAGTACTGCGATTCGCGGTCTCGCCCGGCGCAGAGCTACGCGGGACGGTTCGCCGGAAAGGAGGCGGTCGGCAAGGCTCTCGGCTGTGGCGTGCGGTTCACCTGGAAGGAGATCGAGATCGTCGGGCGGCCGAAGCCGGGCGTTCGCCTCTCGGGGCGAACGGCGGCCTTCGCGGAGCGAGTGCAGGCGGGCGCGATCGACCTGTCGATGACGCATTCGCGCGAGATCGCTGCCGCGATCGCCGTCGTGACCCCGCGCCCCGGTGGCTGAGAGCTACGAGCCGCTCTACAGCGCCGCCGAGATGCGAGCGGCCGAGGAGCGCTATCCCGGGTATCCGGCGACGATCCCGGAGCTGATGGAGCGAGCAGGCACCGCGGTCGCGCGCGAGGCGATGCTCGCCTACCCGGCGGCGCGCAGCTTCGCGTGTGTGTGCGGAGGAGGGTCGAACGGGGGAGACGGACGCGTCGCCGCGCGCGTCCTGCGCGAGGCGGGCCACGTCGCGGACGAGATCGACGACGGTCTCGACGGCTACGACGTCGTGATCGACGCGCTGTTCGGGACGGGGTTCGTCGGCGCGCCGCGACCCGAGGCCGCCGTCGTCATCGAGCGCATCAACGCAACGCGGGCGCCGGTCGTCGCGGTCGACCTCCCGTCCGGCGTCGACGCCTCCACGGGTGAGGTCGCGGGAGCGGTCGTCGATGCGGATCTCACGGTGACGTTCCATGGGGAGAAGGTCGGCCTCGCGCTCGCGCCGGGTCGCTTTCACGCCGGCCGCGTCGTCGTCGCCGACATCGGCCTCGACGGCCGGGAGACCGTGATACGTCGGGCGCTTCCGCGGCTGCTCGACGCGGTGCCACGACGAGGCGCTCGCAGCACGAAGTACTCGGCCGGCTCCGTCCTCGTCGTCGGCGGCGGGCCGGGAATGACCGGTGCGGCCTGCCTCGCCGCACTGGCCGCGCTGCGCTCCGACGCCGGCTACGTCACCCTCGCGGTGCCCGAGGAGTCGCTTCCTGCCGCCGAGATCCTGGCGCTGGAGCCCGTGAAGCTCCCATGGACGGACGAGGACGCCGTGGCGGCGCTGACACGGGCCGCGAAGCGGGCGTCGGCGCTCGCGATCGGTCCCGGCCTCGGGCGCACGGATGCGCGACGCGCGCTCGTTCGCGAGCTCTTGACGCGGGTCGACCTCCCGGCTGTCGTCGACGCGGACGGGCTCTTCGGTCTCGAGCCGGTCGAGCGCGCTGCCGCGACGGTTCTCACTCCGCACGCCGGCGAGCTTGCGCGCCTGCTCGACAGAGACTCCTCCTGGGTCGACGAGCACCGCCTCGAGGCTGCTCGGACCGCGGCGGAGCGCTTCGGGGCGACGGTGCTCCTGAAGGGCGCCGACACGATCGTCGCCTCGCCGGGCGGAGAGGTCGTCGTGTGTGACGCCGGGCCGACCGTCGCTCGCCACCGCCGGAACGGGCGATGTGCTCACCGGCGTCGTCGGCGCGTTCCTCTCGAAGGGGCTCGACGCGCCGACCGCGGCGGCGGCGGCCGCGGTGGCCCACGGTCGTGCCGCGAGCCTCGCCGCGCACGCGACGGGGCTCGTCGCCGGTGACCTGCTCGGGCTGCTCCCCGCAGCGATCGATTGCGAGACCGCGATCCAGTAGACAATGACCGCGTGGAGCGGTCGTCCTTCACCCTCGACCTGGGGGCCATACGGCGGAACGCCGCGACCCTCCGGCGTGCGGCCGAGGGCGCCGAGCTGTGGGCGGTCGTCAAGGCCGAGGGGTACGGGCACGGCGCGGTCGACGTCTCGAAGGCGGCGCTCGAAGGAGGTGCGACCGCGCTCTGCGTCGCGACTCTTCCGGAGGCGCTTCAGCTGCGTGCCGCGTTACGGAACGCGCGCATCGTCGTCCTCGGGCCGGTCGCCGACCGTGAGATCGGGGAGGCCCGCGTCGCCCGTCTCGAGCTGGTCGCGGCGGATGCGCAGATCCCGGAGGGCGTGCGCGTGCACCTCAAGGTGGACACGGGAATGGGCCGGTGGGGGCTCATGGAGGCCCCGACGCCGGCGCGCGACGTCGTCGGGGTGATGAGCCACCTCGCGTCCGCCGAGTCCGATCCGGCGTTCACGGCGCTCCAGATCGAGCGGTTCCGCGAGGCGACGGCGCAGCTCGGCTCGCTCACGCGCCATATCGCCAACAGCGCCGCGACGCTGCGCTACGCGGAGGCCCGTTTCGACGCCGTTCGCTGCGGGATCGCGCTCTACGGGATCTCGCCCTTCGGCACAGACCCGGGCGTCGACGGCCTCGAGCCGGCGCTGCGCTGGGAGTCGCACCTCGCGCTCGTGAAGCGGCTCGAGCCGGGAGAGAGCACCGGCTACCGGCGGCGGTTCGTCGCCGATCGCCCGACGTGGATCGGGATCGTCCCGGTGGGGTACGCCGACGGCTTCCGCCGCGACATGACCGGCGCCGAGGTTCTCGTCGACGGCGAGCGCCGCCGCGTCGTCGGCACGATCTCCATGGACGCGCTGGCCGTTGCCCTCGACGCCGAGCTGCCGGTCGGAGCGCCGGTGACGCTGATCGGCGACGGCATCCGGATCGAAGAGCACGCCCGCGTCGCGCAGACCATCGGCTACGAGATCGCGACGGGGCTCAACACGCGCTCCGGGCGCGCGCGACGGGTCGCCGTCGATGGATGAGCGGCTGCGCGAGATCCTGGAGGGCGAAGAGGCGTGGATCGTCGGCGGCGCCGTCCGGGATGCGCTGCTGCTCCGGCCGGTTCTCGACATCGACGTCGCCTGCGCGGATCCGCGGGCTGCGGCACATCGCTTCGCGCGGCGGTTCGGGGGCGCGGCTTTCCCGCTCTCGGAGCGGCACGGAGCCTGGCGTGTCGTCGCTGAGGGGGTCGCCGAGACGGTCGACTTCACGCCCCTCACGGACGGGATAGACGCCGACCTCGCGTCACGTGACTTCACGTTCAACGCGATCGCCGAGGACGTCGCGACCGGTGATCCCTACGACCCGCACGACGGCCGCACTGATCTCCGGGCCGGTGTGATTCGTGTCGTGACCGAGCGGGCCTTCCTCGACGATCCGTTGCGACTTCTGCGGGCGGTGCGCTTCGAGGACGAGCTCGGCTTCCGGATGGACGAGCGCACCGAAGCGCTGCTGCGTGCGTCGGCCGCGCTCGTGACGCAGCCCGCGGGCGAGCGCGTGCTCGCGGAGCTCCAGCGTCTCTCGGCGAACGGCTTCCGCCGGCTGCACGACGTCGGAGCGCTCGAGCCGCTCGGGGGGACGCTCGACGACCGGCTCGACGCGCTCGACGACTCGGACTTCCGGCTCGTGGTCGTCTTCGGCGAGCACCTGTCGCGCCTGCCGATCTCGAACGAGCTGAAGCGCTATGCGCGTGCGCTCGAGCGTGCGCGCCGGCCGGAGGATCCGTCGCCTCGCGCGATCCATCGCTTCCGCCGAGCCACCGAGCCCTGGGCGCTCGATGCGCTGGCGTACGTCGGCTCGCAGGAGCTGGTTGGAGTCGTCGAGGCCGCTCGTCGCGACGATCCGCCGGCGCCGCTGGTTCGGGGCGACGAGCTCGGCCTCGAGCCCGGCCCCGCGATCGGACGTATCCTCGGCGTCATCGACGAGGAACGGGCAGCGGGGACGATCTCGACGCGCGAGGAAGCCCTCGAGCTCGCGCGCTCGCTCGCGAGCGCCGAGGTGGCGACGTGAGCGTCGAGCTGCGCCTGGCCCTGCAGGAGCAGCGAAGCTCCGATCTCGAGCAGCGCGTGCGCCGGCTCCTCGGCCCGTTCACCGGGAACGAGGCCGTCCTCGACGCCGGGTGCGGCACCGGCTCCGTCGCCTTCGCCGTCGCTCCCAGCGTGGCCGAGGTCGTCGGCGTCGACACGCGCTCCGAGTACCTCGAGGCCGCGCGCGCCGCCGCACCAGGCAACGTCCGTTTCGAGGAAGCCGACGTGATGAGCCTTCCCTACGGCTACGCCGAGTTCGATCTCGTCTGCTGCCACCGTGTTCTCCACCACGTGCGGCGCCCCGAGCTCGCCGTCTCCGAGCTCGCCCGAGTCGCGCGTCCGGGCGGCAAGCTCTTCATCGCGGATCAGCTCGGCTCGAGCGATCCGCTCGTGAGCATCGAGATGGACCGCTTCGAGCGGCTCCGCGACTCGACCCACCAGCGTCTGCTGCCGGAGGCGGACATCCGCGGATTCCTCGACGCCAACGACCTCGTCCTCCTCTCCTCCGAGGTGACGCGCGAGAGCGTCGATCTCGAGGAGCGCCTCGAGCTCGGCGGCTTCGACGAGGAGGAGCGTGAGCGGATCCGCGGCCCCGCGCCCGCCCTTCCGTACGAGATCGAGGTCGGCTGGTACGTCGCCCGCAAGCAGGGCAGGTAGCTACTCGTCGCGGTGCTGTCCGGCGCGCCGCGTGACGAGTCGCGAGAAGAGCGCTGGAACGAGTGCCTGGCCGACCGCGGCGAGGCGATACGGGAACCACGGCACCGTGACCTCGGACTTGCCCTTCTCGACGGCCCGGACGATCGCCCGCGCGACGTCGTCGGCCTCGATGACGTAGCGGCGCAGCAGCGGGCTGCGGAGCTTCGCGCGCTGCGGGAAGCCTTCGGTCTCGACGAAGCCCGGCATGACCGTGTGCACCCGGACTCCGCGCGGCGCGAGAAGCGCGGCCACGGAGCGTGAGAAGGCGAGCTGCGCGTGCTTGGACGCCGCATACGCGCCGGCGGGCGCGAACGCGACGGTGCCGGCCACCGAGACGAGGTTCACGACGTGCGCCCCGGTGTGCAGGCCCGGCGCGAATGCGCGCAGGCACCACACGCTGCCGAGGTAGTTCACGTCGGTGACGCGCTCGACGAGCTCCGGGTCGATGTCGAGGAAGCTGCCGCGCGCGGGGATGCCCGCGTTGTTGACGAGGAGGCCGATGACCGGATGCCGCTCGAGCACCCGGGCGGCTGCGGCGTCGACCTGTGCCCGGTCGGCGACGTCGCAGGTCTCCCACTCGCCTCCGATCTCGTTCGCGATGCGCTCGAGCTCTTCCGCGCGCCTGGCGAGCAGCACGCAGTGCCAGCCGAGCCGGGCGAGCTCTCTCGCGGTCGCCTCCCCGATGCCCGAGGATGCTCCGGTGATCACCGCGACGCGCTGCCCCGTCATCGGCGCGCCACGCTATCCGATTAGGATCGGCGCGTGACCGGCAGGTTCGAAGGAAAGCAGGCGCTCGTCCTCGGAGTCGCGAATCAGCGCTCGATCGCCTGGGCGATCGCGAAGCGCCTCGCCGACGAGGGTGCGAGCGTGGCCTTCACCTACCAGGGCGAGCGGATCGAGAAGAACGTGCGCGACCTCGCAGCAACCGTCGAAAGCCCGCTCGTCACCGAGTGCGACGTACGCTCGGACGACGACCTCGCGCGTGTCTTCTCCGAGGTGAGCGACGCCTTCGGTGGAGGGCTCGACATCCTCGTCCACTCCGTCGCCTTCGCGGCGGCTGAGGACCTCGAAGGGCGCTTCGTCGACACGCCGCGCGACCGCTTCTGGATGGCCGTCGACATCAGCGCCTACTCCTTCGTCGCGTGCTCCCGTGCCGCCGAGCCGCTCATGGAGTCGCGGGGCGGGGGCTCGATCGTGACCATGACCTACCTCGGCGGCGAGCGAGCGGTGCCGCACTACAACGTCATGGGCGTCGCGAAGGCGACGCTCGACGCGAGCGTCCGCTACCTCGCGTGGGACCTCGGCTTCAAGAACATCCGCGTGAACGCGATCTCGGCCGGCCCGGTGCGCACGCTCGCAGCACGGTCGATCGCGGGCTTCACGACCATGCAGACGATGTTCGAGGAGCGAGCGCCGCTGCACCGGCAGATCGAGTCGGACGACTGCGGCGCGGCCGCGGCCTATCTCCTCTCCGACGAGGCCGCGAACGTCTCCGGCACGACGCTCTACGTCGACGCCGGGTATCACGCGATGGGGATGTGACGAGGATGAGGGCAGCGCTCATCCGCGAGGTCGGCGCTCCCCCCGAGGTCGGCGAGGTCGACGAGCCTTCGGGTGAGGTGATCGAGGTGCTCGCGGCTTCGATCAACCCGATCGACCTGGCAGTCTCGCGCGGCATCCTGGCCACAGGTCATCCCGAGCTCCCCTACGTCGCCGGCTGCGAGGCCGTCGGTCGAGACGCCGGCGGGAAGCTGGTCTGGATCTCGGGTGGCTCGCTCGGGCGGACGTCGCACGGCGCGATCGCAGAGCGCGCGACGATAGGAGACTCGAAGGTGATCGACGTCCCGGAGGGCGTCGATCCCGCACTCGCCGCGGGGCTGGGGATAGCGGGCATGGCCGGGTGGTTGCCGCTCGCCTGGAGAGCCCCGCTCGTTGGCGGCGAGAACGTGCTCGTCCTCGGGGCCACCGGCTCCGTCGGCCTCGTCGCGGTCCAGGCGGCCAAGGTGCTCGGTGCGGCCCGTGTCGTAGCAGCCGGTCGTAGCGCGGCAGGCCTCGAGCGCGCGCTGCAGCACGGCGCCGACGCCGCGCTTCGCCTCGACGAGGTCGACGATCTCGTCGAGGCCTTCAAGGAGGCGTTCGGCGGGGAGGGCCCGAGCTACGTGTTCGACCCGTTGTGGGGAGAGCCCGCCGCCGCAGCCGTCCAGGCCGCGGTGCCGCATGCCCGGATCGTCAACCTCGGCCAGTCGGCCGGCGCGACGTCCGAGCTCGCCTCTGCGGCGGTGCGCTTCAAGAATCTGTCGATCCTCGGCCACACGAACTTCCTCGTCCCTTCCGACGAGCTCGCGAAGCAGTACCGGCGCCTCGTCGGTCACGCGGTCGCTGGCGACATCCGGCTCCCTGTCGAGCGGGTGCCGCTCGACTCCGTCGCCGATGCGTGGCGTCGTCAGACGGAAGGCGCGGGTACGAAGCTCGTCGTCGTGCCGTAGCGCCGTCTTTGGCGTAGCCGGTACGGGTACACCTCGGCGATGCGGCGCATCTACTGGTTTCTCGGCTTGCTCGCCTGGAAGCTCGCGCGCCGATACTTCGCGCGACGACTGCCCCGCTAGGCCGCTAAGCGCCGAGCTCGGCTGCCGCCGCGAGGACCGCGTCGACGTCGGGAAGCTCGCCGCCGAGCATCCACGCAGCCGCGATGGCCTCTCCCTCGCTGACGAGGAACGCGGAGCGCATGGAGACGTCGCTCATGCCGAGCGGCTCGAAGGCGACGCCGAACGCGCGCGTCGCCTCGCCGTTCCAGTCGGAGAGAAGCGGGACGTCCACTCCGAGCGCCTGGGCCCACGCGCGGTGGGACCAGGGAGAGTCACGCGAGATTCCGAATGGACGTATGCCCGCTGCCGCGAGGTCGTCGCTCCTGTCCCGCAGGAGGTGCAGCTCGTCCGTTCAGGTGGGCGACCAGTCGTAGACGTAGAAGCACAGGAGCGAGAGGCCTGGCCCGAGAACCTCGCGGAGCAGCCTCGGCTCCTCTCGAACCGCGGCCCACACGGCGACGTCGGGAACGCTGGCACCGGCCTCGAGCACGGACGAACCGTACTGGGACCCCGGCTCGCCGAGACGAGCTTGGCCAGCGGCGCGGCTCTTCAGCGCGCAGCCATGTCCGCGTACGGTCCTACTGGCTGCAAGGTCAACCCACGGGAGCGGGAACTGCCTCGGTCGCATCCGCGATCGCACGCGCGACGTCGACGATGTCGCGGTTCGCGTTGTAGACCCGTAGCTGGCGGTCGGATGACGAGCCGCGGCCGAGGATCTCGAGAACGCCTTCGAGCTCGCGCTCGGAGCCGAGCTCGCGCGCGTGCGGTCGTAGTTCGCCGACGGTGCGCCGGATCAGCCGCGCGACCGGCACGCGGTTCCGGCCACCCGTCGCGAGGTCCATGACCGGCGCCTCGAGCCCGTACCGAGCCGCGAGCCATTTGTTCTCGCTTGTGAGGATGCGGTGGTACGAGGGGATCTCCTCGCCGGACTCGTGCTGCTCGCAGAGCTGTTTCACGAGCGCCTGGCAGTACGCGGCGATCGCGACGGCGTCCTCCACGCGCGTGACGGCGTCGCAGATGCGGACCTCGATCGTCCCGAGCCGGGGGTGCAGCCGGATGTCCCACCAGATGTGCGTGTAGTCGGCGATGCAGCCCGACCGCTCGAGCTGCCCGACGACCGACGCATAGTCGGCGTAGTCGCGGAAGCGGGGAGGGGGACCCGAGCGCGGGAACGCCGAGAAGACCATCTGGCGGCTCGACGCGAGCCCCGTCGCCTCACCGCGCCAGAACGGCGAGCTCGCCGAGAGCGCGAGTAGCGGCGCGAGATGGGGGAGGAGGCCGTTGACGACCTGGATCGCCTTCTCCGCCTCGTCGACCGCCACGTGCACGTGCATCCCGAAGATGAGCTCGCGGCGCGCGACGTACTGCAGTTGGTCGATCAGCGCGTGGTAGCGGTCCTTCGCCGTGATCCGCTGTCGCTCGAAGAGGCTGAACGGATGCGTTCCGGCGGAGCCGACGCGCGTTCCCTGCTCGTGCGCGATCTCCGTGACGTATGCGCGCAGCGTCGTCAGCGAGCGCATCACGTCGCCCGCGTTGCGGCAGACCGGGGTCGCGATCTCGAGCACCGACTGCATGAGCTCGGCGTTGATCCGCGCCTCGAGCTCGTGCCCGGTGACCGCGGCGAGCATCGTGTCGATGTGCTGGACGAGGTCGAACGTCTCGGGATCGAGCAGCTGGTACTCCTCCTCGACGCCGAGCGTGTACGGATCGCCGGCTCCGAACGTGTGGTCGAGCACGCTGCCCGCGGGCTCCGAGCCGTTCCCGGTGATCGAGGCCGGAAAGGCTTGCTTGCCCGTCACGGAAGAACTGCCTCGACCTCGATCTCGACCTTCCAGCGCGGGTCGAAGAGGCCGGCGAGAACGGTCGTGTTCGCGGGGCGCACGTCGCCGAAGACCTCGGCGTGCGCGCGCGCGAAGCCGTCGAAGTCCGCCGCGTCGATGAGGTAGACGCGCGTCCGCACGACGTGCTCGAGGCTCGTGCCCGCAGCCTCGAGCGCGGTGCCGATCAGCTCGAGGCACACGCGCGTCTGGTCGTAGATGTCCTCCGGCGGCGTCGAGCCGTCGGCCGGGTTGGCGGCGGTGCCCGACACGTGCACCCTGTCGCCCACGACGACGGCGCGTGAGTAGCCGACGATCGGCTCGTACGCTCCCGTGCCGGAGATGTTGCGACGCTCCATCGCGTGACTAGTATCGCCGCGCGTGCAGGCGCTTCGCCAGATCGACGACTGGCCGGTCTCGTTCGCCGCCGCGGGCGTCGTCGATCCCAGCGGCGAGGTGGCGACGCGCGGAGCTGCGTCGCAGCCGGTGCGACTGGCATCCGTCTCCAAGCCCGTCGCGGCGCTCGCGGTGCTCGTTGCCGCCGAGGAAGGGGTCGTCGATCTGGACGAGGCGGCGGGGCCTCCGGGCTCGACGGTCCGCCACCTTCTGGCGCACACGAGCGGCCTGCCGTTCGAGGGCACGGAGCCGATCGCCCGGCCGGAGCATCGCCGCATCTACTCGAACGAGGCGTTCCGCGTGCTCGCCGGCCACCTCGAGGAGCGCGCCGACATGCCTTTCTCCGACTACGTGCGCGAGGCGGTCTGTCGCCCGCTCGGCATCGCCCTCGACCCGACGGGTGACCCGGGGTCGGGCATGCACGCGTCACTCGCCGACATGCTGGCGTTCGGGCGCGAGCTCCTCGTCCCACGCCTCGTCGCGGACGAGACGCGCGACGAGATGGTCGGCGTCCAGTTCCCCGGCCTCTCCGGCGTCCTCCCGGATCACGGCCGTTTCGATCCTCTCGACTGGGGGCTCGGCGTCCAGCTGAACACCCGACCGCCTGCCTGGATGGGCAGCCGCACCTCCGGCCGCACGTTCGGCCATTTCGGCGGTTCGGGGACGTTCCTGTGGGTCGATCCCGAAGCGCGCGTCGTCTGCGCGGCGCTGACGACACGCGAGTTCGGCGGCTGGGCGAAGGAGGCGTGGCCTCGCTTCGCCGATGCGCTGCTCGCCGAACTCCCAGGGGTTGGTGAGTGACAACGACCCGGCCGCGGAGCGGCCCGGCTTCAGGGATTTGAGCGCGCCCGAAATCTCGCGCTAGCGAGTTTCGGGCTTGCGCAAGCTCAGTCTTCTGCGAAGAGCGGCCGTACGAGCTCGTCGAAGGCCGTCTCGTCACAGCTCGCGACGACGCAGGGCGTCATCGCCGTGACCGTGGCGGTACGCGGGACGTGCATCGCGAGCGCGACCTCGCCGAAGAACTCCCCGGCCTTGAGGATGCGCCGCTCCCCGCGCGTCGCCTGCGTGACACCGGCAATCCCCGAGAGGAGGACGAAGAAGCGGTCGCCGGGCTCGCCTTCGCGAATCAGCACCGTGCCGGAGGCGACCTCCTGACGCTCCATGCGGTCGGCCAGCTTCGTCAGCGTCTCGCCCGTCAGATCGGCGAACAGGCCGACCCGGGCGAGCTCGGTGACCGATGCGGGCACATGTCGCGGAGACACGGCCGAAAGCTACCCAGGTCCGGGACTCGATCGGACAGCGAGCGCGGCGCGGCCGCGAAGAGGCCGCCTTCAGGGATCTTCGCGATGGGAAGTCCGCGCTAGCGGACTTCCCATCTGCCGAAAAGACCGAGGGCCGGCGAACCGGCCCTTCGGTTAGGGGAGGGGGAGGGGGAAGCCTCGAACGAAACTTGCTGCACAGAGCTTCCTATCAGGTTACGCCTTGCGATGGAAGTGCCGCGGCGCTGTCAGGCGGCGAAACCGAGCGAGCGCTCGAGCATCGACTTCGGCTGCGCGCCCACCGCGGCGGCGGCCGGCTCGCCGTCCTTGAACAGGATCATCGTCGGAATCGACATGACCCCGTACTTCAGCGACAGGGCCTGCTCTTCGTCGATGTTCACTTTCACGAGCTTCACTTCGTCCTTGCGCTCCTCGACGATCTTGTCGAGGACAGGAGCGACGGCGTGGCACGGACCGCACCACTCGGCCCAGAAGTCGACGATGACCGGGGTCTCGCTCTTCAGGACTTCCTGCTCGAAGGTCTGCTCTGTGACGTTGAGTGCCATGAGACTCATTCGTTCCTTTCATACGTGTCATTTGCGCGTGCCCCGGTTCGAACGACGGGCGCGCCGAAACCCTTCCCTAGACTGATTCCTCGTGGCGCCGATCTTCACACCTCTGCCGGACAAGCCGGATCACGACACGCTCGAGCGCGGGATCCTCGAGCGTTGGGAGCGCGAGGAGACGTTCGCCAGGCTGCGAGCGCAGAACGCCGAGGGCCCCCGGTTCAGCTTCGTCGACGGGCCCGTCACGGCGAACCGCATGGTGTTGGGTGTCCACACGGCCTGGGGTCGGACGCTCAAGGACGTCTTCCAGCGCTACAAGGCCATGCGCGGGTTCCACCAGCGCTACCAGAACGGCTTCGACTGCCAAGGATTGTGGATCGAGGTCGGGGTCGAGCGCGCGCTCGGGCTCAACTCCAAGCGGGAGATCGAGGAGTACGGGCTCGCCGAGTTCGCCCGCCGCTGTCGAGCCGTGGTCGAGCAGTCCTCGCAGGCCCTCACCGACGGTTCGATCAGGCTCGGCCAGTGGATGGACTGGGGCAACGACTACTTCACGTTCTCCGATACCAACATCGAGTACATCTGGCGGTTCCTGCAGGTCGTGCACGAGCGTGGCTGGCTGTACTTGGGTCACCGCTCGACGGAGTGGTGCCCTCGCTGCGGCACGTCGCTCTCGCAGCACGAGCTCACGCAGAGCGGCGTCTACCAGGACCGGACCGACCCGTCGCTGTTCGTGCGCTTCCCGCTGCTCGACCAGCCGGGCGAGTCGCTCGTCGTCTGGACGACGACGCCATGGACGCTGCCGGCGAACGTTGCGGCGGCCGTGAAGCCCGACGCCGACTACGGACGGCGTGAGAACGGCGAGTGGGTCGCAGTCGCCCGCGACCCGGACGAGCCGTTCGCGCAGGTGGTCCTGGGCGCGGAGCTCGTGGGCCTGCGCTATCGCGGCCCGTTCGACGACCTCGGCCCCGGGGGCGAGGTCGAGCACCGCGTCATCCCTTGGGACGAGGTGTCGCTCGAAGAGGGAACGGGCATCGTGCACATCGCTCCGGGCGCCGGGCAGGAGGACTTCGAGCTGGGTGTCCTGCACGAGCTTCCGGTGCTTTCCCCCGTGGACGAGGCAGGCCGCTTCTACGACGCGTACGGCTGGCTCCACGGGCTCTCCACGACCGAGGCTGCCGATCAGATCGTGGGTCGCCTCGCCGAGACGGGCTTTCTTCTCGAAGCGGGGAGCTACGAGCACCGGTATCCGCATTGCTGGCGCTGCGACACACCTCTGATCTGGCGGGTCACCGACGACTGGCTCATCGCCGTCGACGAGCTGCGGCCGATGCTTCTCGGCGCCAACGCGACGGTCGAGTGGACGCCCGCGTACATGGGCAAGCGCATGGACGACTGGCTCCGCAACATGGGCGACTGGAACATCTCACGGCGGCGCTATTACGGCCTTCCACTGCCCTTCTACCCGTGCTCGTGCGGGCACCTGAACGTCATTGGCAGCAAAGCGGAGCTCTTGGAGCGCGCGACCGGACCAGTCGAAGACCTGGAGGAGCTCCGCCGGCCCTGGATCGACGCGGTTCGCATCCGCTGCGAGCAGTGCGAGGTGGAGGTCGAGCGCATCCCGGAGGTAGGGGACGTCTGGCTCGACGCCGGAATCGTTCCCTTCTCGACGCTCGGATGGCAGAGCCCGGCGTCGATTCCGGAGGGCTACGCGACGGGCGCAGCGAAGGGCCTGACGACGGCCGACCTTCCCGATCACGCGTACTGGGAGGAATGGTTCCCGGCCGACTGGGTGTCGGAGATGCGCGAGCAGATCCGGCTCTGGTTCTACTCGCAGCTCTTCATGTCGGTCGCGCTCACGGGCCGTGCGCCGTTCCAGCGCGTGCTCGGCTACGAGAAGATGCTCGACGAGTCGGGACGCGAGATGCACAGCTCGTGGGGGAACACGATCGACGCTCCCGATGCGTTCGCGCGCATGGGCGCCGACGTCATGCGCTGGCAGTACTGCGCGCAGCCGCCGGACCGGAACCTCCTCTTCGGCTTCGGTCCCGCGCACGAGATCCAGCGCAGGCTCCTGACGCTCTGGAACTCCTGCAAGTTCCTCGTCGACTACGCGAACGTCGCGGATTGGACACCGCGCTGGCCGGATCTCGACGGCGGCCCGAGCGGCGAGCCCGAGCCGCTCGACCGCTGGCTCGTCGAGCGGACTCGCGCGCTGGTCGCGGAGGCGACGGCCGGATACGAGAGCTGGCTCACGGTCGACGTCGTGCGCGCCTACGAGTCGTTCGTCGACGATCTCTCGAACTGGTACATCCGGCGCTCACGGCGGCGTTTCTGGGATGGAGACGCGGCCGCGCTGGGAACGCTCTGGTACGCGCTCGTGCAGGGGCTGCGGGTCGTCGCGCCGCTCATGCCGTTTCTCAGCGACCACCTCTGGCGCGTGCTGACCGGGCCGTGCGACGGAGCGCCTGACTCGATCCACCTCGCCGGCTGGCCGGAGACTGCGGCTCCCGATTCGGATCTGCTCGCCGAGATCGCCGAGCTGCGTCGGGTGGTCGAGCTCGGGCGCCAGGCGCGTGCGACCTCGGGCGTGAAGCTTCGGCAGCCGCTTCGTGCGCTCGTGGTCGAGGGTGCGCCGCTCGCCGAGAGCCACGCCGGCGAGGTCGCCGACGAGCTCCGCGTCCGCGAGGTCTCGTTCGGCCACGTCGAGGCGAGCGAGCTTCGCGTGAAGCCGAATCTGCCGCTGCTCGGCCCGAAGCTCGGCCAGGAGCTCGGTGCGGTGCGGGCTGCGCTTCAGTCCGGCGACTTCGAGGAGCTGGACGACGGAGGCATCCGCGCCGCGGGCCACGACCTCACGCGCGACGAGGTGCTCGTCGAGCGGGAGGGGAAGGACGGGTGGGCGGTCGCAGCGTCCGACGGCCTCACGGTCGCGCTCGACCTGCACCTCGACGACGAGCTCGTCCGCGCCGGCCGCGTGTACGACCTCATCCACGCGGTCAACTCGCTGCGCAAGGAGGCCGGCCTGGAGATCACGGACCGGATCCGCCTGACGATCCCGGATGCAGCCGCCGATCTGCTCGAGCACCGTGACTGGATCGCGCGCGAGACGCTCGCCGTCGCCGTCGCTGCAGGAGGCGACGAGCTCGCCCTGACGAAGAGCTAGCCGCGTCCCGCCAGCTCGAGCTCACGCCTGAGCTCGACGGGGAGGCGGAACGTGACGTCCTCCTCGACGAGGCGGTACGGCTCCATCTTCGTCACGCCGCGCGCGCGGAACCAGTCGCAAACGCGGGTGACGAGCTTCTCCGGCGCGGACGCGCCCGACGTGATGCCCACGGTCTTCGCGCCCTCGAGCCAGCCCTCGTCTATCTCGGTCTCGTCGTCGATGAGATGCGCGGACGTGCCCGCCGCGCGCGCGGTCTCGACGAGCCGGTTCGAGTTCGACGAGTTGCGCGAGCCGATGACGAGGAGGAGGTCGATCTCGGGCAGCATCTCCTTCACCGCCCACTGGCGGTTGGACGTCGCGTAGCAGATGTCTTCCTTGCGCGGCGCGCGGATCTCGGGGAAACGGCGCCGAAGCGCGGTGATGATCTCCCCGGTCTCGTCGACGGACAGCGTCGTCTGCGTGACGTACGCGAGCTTCGTTCCGGGCGGGAGGTCCAGGGCCTCCGCCTCCTCCACGGTCTGCACGAGGACGGTCGCCTCGGGCGCCTCGCCCATCGTGCCGACGACCTCCTCGTGTCCCTCGTGGCCGATGAGGACGACCGTGTAGCCCTCGTCGGCGTACCGCCGCGCCTGCACGTGCACCTTCGTCACGAGCGGGCACACGGCGTCGATCACGTTGTGGCCGAGCTTCTCCGAGTTCGCGAAGACGGACGGCGCCACGCCGTGGGCGGAGTAGACGACCGTCGCACCCTCCGGTACCTCGGTCTCCTCCTCGACGAAGATGGCGCCGCGCGCCTCGAGATCGCGGACGACGTGGATGTTGTGGACGATCTGCTTGCGGACGTACACGGGCGCGCCGTAGTGCTCGAGCGCGAGCTCGACCGTCTCGACGGCGCGCTCGACGCCGGCGCAGTAGCCGCGCGGTGAGGCGAGGAGGACGCGTTCGACCACCGTCACAGGGTAGTGCCTGTCACCGGGCCGACTGGGCCACGAGGATTTCTGCGATCACGACGGCGCCGCCGACGAGCTGCGTCCGCCCGAAGGTCTCTCCCAGCCACGCCCACGCGACGACGGTGGCCACGACCGGCTCGAGCGTCGCCACGATCGATGCTCGTCCATCCTCCAGGAGATCTCCAAGTGCGAGTTGGTCTGCGCTAACTGCCATGCTGTGCGGACGTTCAGTCGGACCATCGGGGTGTAGCTCAGCCTGGTAGAGCGCTCGCTTTGGGAGCGAGAGGCCGCGGGTTCAGATCCCGCCACCCCGACTCTTGAAGCTCGCGGTCGTTTTCGTTGCGGCGGTGCTTGGCGTCGCCGTGAATCGAGCGCGCCGCCGACCGGGAATGGCTGCGGAAGGCGGCGCGCTCGGTCGAGCGTCCGGCCGAATCGGGTGCGGCCGTTAAGCGTCGAATCACACGCGGGACGTCTCGGGCTCCTCGTCGGGAACGGGCCGGCGCAGAAGCAGCTGCGCCCAGATCGCAGCGCCGAGCACACCGCCCGCGAGCGGGCCGACGATGTAGATCCAGACGTCGCCCCAGTTCTGGTTGTAGAGGACCGGGTCGAGCGAGCGTGCCGGGTTGAAGGACCCACCCGACGCGGGGCCGACGGTCACGGCAGCGGTGAAGATGAAGAGACCGATCAGGAACGGAGCCATGACGCCGTTCCATGCAGCCCGCTCGTCGGTCGCCACCGTCAGGATCACCATGACGAAGAGAGCCGTGGCGATGATCTCGAGGACGAGCGCGGCCCAGTCGTCGATGCCGCTCCCGGGCTGCGTGCCGAGCGCCTCGGTCACCGCTTTCGAGTAGACGATCGCCATCACGAGGACTGCGCCGAACCCGCCGACGAGCTGCGCAATCCAGTACGGGACGACCTCTCGCCCGGGAAATCTCCCGGCGATCGCGAGACCCGCGCTCACGGCCGGATTGAAGTGGCCTCCCGAGATGTGGCCGAAGGCCGTGATCGCGAGCGCCAGCCCGAAGCCGAAGCCGGCGGCAACGCCGATGGGCGTGATCGCGTCGGCGCCGATGTCGACGACGACGGCGACGCCGCTGAAGCCGAGGAAGAAGAAGAGAAACGTGCCGAGCGCCTCTGCTCCGAGGCGAATGCCCAATGACTGCTGATCCATCCTGCGAACCTCCCGAATTCGGTTTCAGGCGCGGTTCGCCGATTGCTGCTCGGTTCCTGCGCCACACGTGCTTGGGGAGCGTCGGCGCTTGGAAGCGGGCGACCGGGCTCGAACCGGCGACATTCAGCTTGGAAGGCTGACGCTCTACCAACTGAGCTACACCCGCGTCGGACTAGCGTAGCGCCGTGGATCCGTATTCGTGGTCGTGGAACGCTGAGGCGTTCGTCATCGTCGGACTGACCGCGGCCTACTTCCTCGCGATCCGCGGCCTCGATGCGCCAGCCTGGCGGATTGCCTGCTTTCTCGGCGCGATGGTGATGCTCCTCGCGGTCAGCGTGACGCCGATCCACACGCTCGGGATGCACTACCTCCTGACGATGCACCTGCTCCAGAACGTCGTGCTCGCCGAGTGGGCGCCGCTTCTCGTCGTGCTCGCGATCCCCGCGGCGCTCGCAGCAGCGATCGCAGGCCACGGCGCCGTCCGCACCCTCACGCATCCGGCCGTCGCGCTCCCGCTCTGGCTCGCGAACTACATGATCTGGCATCTACCCTGGGTTTACGACGCAGCGCTCCGGAGCCCGGGCGCGCTTCTCCACCTCGAGCACGCGATGTACCTCGTCACCGGGCTCGCCATGTGGTGGTGCGTCGTCCAGGACGAGCCGCATCGCCTCGGACCGGGCAGTCGCGCGGCGTACGTCTTCGCGGCGTTCGTGCTCGCAAGCCCCATCGGGCTCGTCATGGCGCTTACCCCGAGCGCGATCTACGACTTCTACGTCGAGGCGCATCACCGGGTCTGGGGGCTCGATCCGCTCGCGGATCAGCAGCTCGCGGGGATGCTCATGGCGGCCGAGCAGGCCATCGTGTTCTTCGCCGTGTTCGCCTATTGGTTCTTCCGTTTCCTGCTGGAGGAGGAGCGCAGAGCGGACGTTGACCGCCCGCCGGCCCGCGCGTAGGGTCGAGCCGATGCGCCGCCTCGTCGTGCTCGCCGCCGCCGCGGTGCTCGTGGCAGCCGCAGTCTCGGCAGATGCTGCGACGCCAGGATTTCGATACGGTGTTGCGGCAGGCGAGATCACTGCGACCTCGGCCATCCTGTGGACGCGCGCGCCGGGTTCGGGTGACGTGAAGGTACGCGTCTCGCAGAGCCGCTCGCTGGCGAACAGTCGGCTCGCGACCGCGCAGGCGATGCCCTCGCACGATCTCACGGTCTCGATCACGGTCGGGCGTCTTCGTCCCGGCTCGCGCTACTTCTACGACTTCGCCCAGGGCAGTGCGCGAAGTCGTCGCGGCACCTTCGTGACCGCGCCGGGATCGACCACGAGCGCGAACGTCCGCTTCGCGGTCTCCGGTGACGCGGACGCGACCCCGGGCAAGGACGGCGAGCCAGGGTTCAACACCTTTCAGGTCTACGCGGCGATGGCGAACGAGGCGAACGCCTTCAACATCAATCTCGGCGACACGATCTATTCGGACAGCGAGGTCGCCGGCGCTCCGGTCGCGCGGACCGTGAGCGAGAAGTGGGGGAAGTACAAGCTCGGCCTCGCGCTCCGGGCGGTCCAGAAGCTGCGCTCCTCGGCGAGCCTGTACAGCCACTGGGACGACCACGAGTTCGTAAACGACTTCTCTCGTGCCGAGCACGGCGGCGCCATCTACGCCGCTGGCGTCAAGGCGTTCACCGACTACGCGCCGGTCGCGAAGCCGTCCGCGAACGGGCTCTACCGGACGTTCCGCTGGGGCAAGAACCTCGAGCTCTTCTTCCTCGACGAGCGCTCGTTCCGCAGCGCCAAGGCAGCTCGAGCGTGCGGCGGGGACCTCGCTCCCACTGCGCCGCAAGCGGTGCGCAATGCATTCTCCTCCCTCGCGCCCGGTCTGAAGAGCCCGGTGGCGCCGGCGTGTCTGGCCGCGATCAACGACCCGTCGCGAACGATGCTCGGCACGCGTCAGTACGTGGCGTTCACGAAAGCGACCAAGGCATCGACGGCGACGTGGAAGGTCATCGTCAACGAAGTCCCGATCCAGCAGTTCTACGCGCTCCCGTACGACCGCTGGGAGGGATACGCGGCCGAGCGCGAGCGGCTCCTCCGCTTCCTGCAGGCGAACGTGCGCAACGTCGTCTTCCTCACGACCGACACGCACGCGAACCTCGTCAACGAGGTCAGGTACAAGACGCTCGGCGCCGCCCTAGAGGGAACGGGCATCTGGGAGGTCGTGACCGGCCCGGTCGCGACGAACACGTTCGCGAAGGAGATCGACGGCGTCCTCGGGCAGAGGGGCGCCGGAACGGCGATCGGCGCGCTGTTCTTCAAGCCGCCGCCGCCGAACGGGATGGGCATGCGCTGCGCTGCCCTCGACACCTTCAGCTACTCGGAGGTGACTGTCACGGCGAAGCGCCTCACGGTCGCGTTGAAGGACGCCAGGGGCAGGCCGGTGCGCGAGGCGACGGGCACTGCCTGTGCTCCACTCGTCCTGATCGCCCGCTGACGGCGAGCGGCCGTATCGCCCATTACCCTCACGTCGGGCGCCCGTAGCTCAGTGGACAGAGCGGCGGACTTCTAATCCGCGGGTCGCAGGTTCGAATCCTGCCGGGCGCATAGAAAGGCCTGCAAATCCCTCATTTTTACGAGATTCCGGCAGACTAGGATCGCGAGAAGCGCGCCTCCAGACGATTTCTTATTCGAATCGGGTGTTTAGTCCCACGTTTGTTATCTGTGGCCAGAGCGAACCGATACCTCCGGCTTGCAAATTCAGTTCGAGGGAGATCTCGATGCGTCGTCCCGCGTCGGAGCGAGCGGGTACGCCGGCTCGCGTCGTCTAGCCTCGCCCTCGGAGGTCATGATTCGTAAGTCTGATCTGACACGAATCTGACACGCACAGGCGCGCTCAAGCGAGAGAACGCTGGCACACGGCGGTCTGATCCTCATATGCGCTCGCGGGCGATCGGCGCGACGCTCGACCGCACTCGTTGCCCGTCTCTCAGTCAGGCGGCGCGCTCATAGATCAGGACGGCCACGCCGTCGCCCACGACCTTGGATTCCTTGAGCCTAAGGTTGCGCCGCTCGGGCTTCTCGTCGAAGACCTTCTTGCCCGTGCCCAGGATCACCGGGAAGACCATCAGGTTGATCTGGTCGACGAGATCGCTCTCGATCAGCTCCTGCACCAGCCGATGGCTGCCTGGCACCTGCAGCTCGCCGTCGAAGTCCTCCTTGAGCTTGCGCACCTGGACCGTCGCGTCGCCGCTAGAGAGGACGGTCGTGTTGTTCCAGTCGGGGTCCTTGAGCGTCGTCGAGACGACGAACTTGGGCATCGAGTTGAACATGTCGGCGAACTCGCCTTCGCGCTGCGGCCAGGCTCCGGCGAAGCTCTCGTACGTGCGTCGGCCGATCAGCAGACCATCCGACCGTTTCGTCTCGTCCAGCTTGAACTGATTCCCGTCGTCGCCGCGGTCGAACTCGAAGGTCCAGCCGGGGTACTTGAATCCCGGCTCGCCTCCCGGAGCTTCCATTACGCCGTCGAGAGATACGAACTCCGTCACAACGATCCGTGCTGGCACTGTCGCCTCCTGTGTGTCGATGCTTGCCGCTCGGTCTAAGGACCGGCACGGGCCTCGAAAGTAATCGAGTGGTGTTGCGTCCGACGCGTGCGGGTCGTCGAGCTCGCGCTCTTGCCCCGCATCCAGGGCCTCAACCTGCCTAACGCGTTCCTGGCGTGCGGGCGCGCACCGCGACGAGAAGGACCACGGCCTCTGCCAAGGCACCTCGGGCAACGGCTTCGCCCTCCTCAAGGCGTTCGCACGCACCGGCGATGAGCACTGGCTCGCGCCCGCGCGCCGTTTCGCTGTCCACGCACTCGCCCAGGCGGAGCGGATCGCCGTTGCGAGCGGCCACCGCCGCTATTCGCTCTTCACCGGCGAAATCGGCACCGCCCTGCGCTGAACGTGCTACCGCTACGGTTCCGCGCTTGGACTGGTCTCTCTTGCACGCAATCAATTCGGGCGTCGCCATGCGCGACTGGCTCGAGGACCCCGTCACGCTTCTAGCAGGGCTTGTCGTGACGCTGTACGCCGTGGCGACCGTTGGCCTTTGGTTCCTTGCTCGTCCATACGGTGACCTGAAGTGGAAGCTCGCGTGCACTTCCGCGCTCGCATCTGCCGCGCTCGCGATGCTCGTAAACCAGGTCATCGCGCACGTCATCTGGGATCGAGCGCGGCCGTATACGACTCATCCAGCCTCCGACCACTTGTTGTCGGCTCCCTCGGCCGACCCCTCATTTCCAAGTGACCACGCGACAGCGTCGTTCGCGATTGCCTTCGCCGTTCTTGCGTTTTCCCGACGTGGCGGGATTCTCTTCCTCGTCACGGCAACGCTGATCGGGCTGTCCCGGGTGGCACTCGGGATGCACTACCCGAGCGACGTTCTCGCCGGGGCGCTCGTCGGCTGGGTCGCCGCGATGCTCGTTACACGACCGGCGAGGAGTCTCGTTCTCTGGCTCGTGACGGTGGTTAGCAGGATCTCAGACCCCCTGCTCAGACCTCTCTGGGATCGGTTGCCCCGAAGCCCCGCTCTCGAGCGCTAGCCGAACGGGCCACCGTGAGCAGGCCTTAGGTGACTGAACGCGAGATTCACTGAGGCTCGACCGCGGTCTGCGACGCAAGCCTGTGGCGCAACACCCGAGCCAGGTAGAGGACGATCAGAAAGTTGACCAGGATGCCGACTGCCTTCCAGAGGCTCGGGTTGCGTGCAAGCTCGTACAGCTCGAACGGGATAACTAGGGAGGTTGCAATGACCACGAGGTACTCGGCCCACAGCTGATCCAGCCAGAGGCCGACTCCCTCGACCAGTTCAAGCGTCCCGTAGCCGATGGCGATTGCAGCCGCGATCTTTAGCTCATGCGCGTGCAGACCGTGCAGGTAGTGGACGAGGCGATGGAGGAAGTGACCCCTCGGGTCGAGGTCTACCGCACGCAGGACACGCTCTGCTCGGCTTCCGAAGTCACTGCCCAGGTGGAAGAGGAGGTAGACGCCCGCACCGATCAGGAGTAGGCCCCGAATGAGCCGCTCGGTCGCGATCAAGCGCAGGATGAGACGGCTGCGAGGTGGATCGCCTCCATTCACACGGGCACCGTAAGACGTACTACCCCGCGAGCAGGCTGCGGCGTTCAAGGCTTCACGGGGGGAGGGATGGTCACCTAGGACTAGTCGAGGCGGTGAGCCTCCGATGCCGCGTAGTCAACGAACGCGACTGTGGTCATGTGCTGCTCGGTGAGGTCGGCTCGTTACTGGGCGAGCGCGTCGTTCACGAAGTCCGACCAGGCTGGGAAGCGCTCCGCCGCCCAGGCCACCGCCTCCTCCTTGCTCGTCTGGTCGCCGGCCCGAACGCCGACGGTCATCGTTGATCCTCTCGTAGATGCGTGTCCAGCGACACCCTTAGGCGGTCTCCCTCTGCTTCATGTCGAAGGACGGCTCATGCGGGCCTGCATCGATCCGGAACGGCGGGTACTCGCGGGTCATGAACGCCCCGTAGGCGACAACTCGGAGCACCCAGCGGTTGAGGCCCAGCACGAGGTCGAAGATCTCCGTCGGGTAGCGATCCTTGAACAGCAGCAAGACGCCGGCGACGAGCACCAGGATGCCGACCAGTCCGAGCGACCACCCCGCCCCGGCAAAGATCCCCGCGATGCAAAACTGCGGGATTCCGAGCAGCCACCACCCGATGAGGGGGATGCCGCGGCGCAGGTTTTCCGGGTAGTCGATCTCGAGCCGCGCCGGGTACTCAGGCACGTCCGCGAGCGTGAACGGCGGGTACTCGTCGGTTCCGAGGGCGCCGAACGTAAAGAAGGCGACCCGCCACGACCAGCGCAGCACGCCGACGTTGAAGCCGAAGATCCCCCGCGGGTAGCGCCCGGTGAACAGCACTGCAAAGAACGCGATCACCGACAGCACGACGAACGCGAGCCAGAGAAAGAAGAGCACGATGTAGTGAGGAATTGCGAGAAGCCACTTGACGAGCCACAACCATCGGCTCAGGTGCGGCGCCAACTCGCCCTCAAGGGCAACCGGCGGCCTTCCCGTCGCGACTTGCATGACAAACCACCTCCTGGGGCCAGGTTCCCTACAAGGGCCGCTCGCGCCATCGGGGAAAATCACGCGCAGCGATGTGAGCAACTACTTATCCACGGCTGCTCGTGCTCGCCGTCGCCTCTTGGATGTGGAACGGTTGATCCCGATCGCCGAGCGAAGCGGATTCGCGTCTCAGGCCCCCCGGGGAGACCAACGGACGCCTGCTTCGGGTAGCCGTCGAATGGGTGACGGCAGCACGCGCTCAGGGGGCGGGCTCACCGATTCCCTCAGGGACCCCTTCGAATTTCATCGGCGCGGAGCCGACGTGCACGCCCGCTCTGGCCCCAGCCGCACCACCGGTGACCCGAGGCCAGCGGAGGCCAGCGGAGGGCGAGGCGGCGAACTCTCACTTGTGGGGTGGGAGGAACGTGTCGGTCTCGTAGCTGTGTAACACGGCCGACGTGTGCAGACCCATGTGTGCGATCGGTGCTCCGATCGGGTTGAGCGTGAGGAGCGTGGGGGCGCTCCAGATCACGTCGCCCCTCAGCGGCTTGGTCATCTTGTCCGAGCGGAAGTCGCTGTACCCGGAGTGGTAGACCGCTGTCATCGCCAGTGAAGCGGCGAGAGCGACGATGCCGATGACGACCCTGCCCGCAAGGTGGCTGTTGAGACGAGTGCCCGCGAACGCCGCGAAGACGACGAGGATCGGGAACACAGATAGGAGTAGCCCGTCTGTGACGCCATACACGATCCCTCGCCACGCGACTGCGCCTGCCAGCTCGAGGCTGTGCGGCCGAGCCGTCGCGTCCTCCGTTCGGATAACTATCGCGGCCAGGACAGCGCCTGCGGCCAGCCCGAGCAGGACTGCTGCGATCCAGTGCCGCTTCGCTGCTGCGACGAGGTCGTATCCGGTCGATCGCGACCACAGCGCGAATAGCCCGATGACTGCGAGGGCGTACAGCCCGTAGAAGAGGTCGCGGTTGATCGCGAACACGTCGGCGAGCACATACGGCACCGCGAATGCAACAAGGAACCCACCCGCGAGCCATGCCCAGTGAACAGAGAGGCCGTGCCACACGCGCACATCGGCGTGTGAGACACGTCCGAAAGCCTGCATGCTCATGGTGCACCTCCTTCACGCAGAACCTAGACACCGCCTGGCAGCAGGTCATCGGTAACCGTTGGCGAGATGGTTGTGGAATAGCCGCACTGGAGACCCGGCGCTCCGAGCGACTCAAGGTGGTGCAGCTTCACACCTCTCATTGCGCGTGCGCGGACAGGTCTCAGGTAGTTAGGCGAGCGACCCGCGTGTGGCCTCGAGGATCTCCGACACGTGTCCGTGGGCCAGGCATACGACCGTGTCGGCGGCGCCGTAGTAGATCGAAATGTGGTCGGCCGCGTGATCGACGAGCGCTGCACACGGGAACATCACGCACCAACTTGTTCGTACGGCACCTGCGGTGAGAGCAAGTAGTCGCGACCGCGAGCGCGTACGTTTCACGGTTCCTCCAGATCGAGGAGAGCTGCTCCCATCGAATACACGAGGCCATTGCACGAAGTAAGTACGCCGTGGTAGAGGACGAGCCAGCCCTCGTCGGTCTCGATCGGTGTGGGGCCGGCTCCGATCTTTGTCGACTGCCACGTGAGCGGACTGTCGGCGGTGGCGGCTGCCGCACACCTCGATCGCCGGGATCTCGAAGTGGGGCTCGTACGACTGGCGTCGACCCACGATCTCACTGGGTGCCCGGGCGGTGAGGAGTGCCCGTTCGTTGCCTTCGACCCCGGGCAACTCATCCACTTCTAACCTGCATCGGTGGGTCGGCACACGCCGCGTCCTCCCGGCTCGCGCGGCCGTCCGCGCAGCGTGTGACGCCGGCTCGGCGAACTCTCGCATTCGAGCTGCGTACCTGCCGATCAGGTACTCAAGGCCCCAGCAGTCTTCAGGTTCGGCGCTCAGTCCTGAGATAGATCCACGAGCCGCGCGTCGGTGAGCTCCACGAGGTCGCTCATTCTGAGTCGCAGCGACTGCTCGTGCGTTCCGGCTTCGACAACGACCCATTCGTTCTCGCAGAGGCGCCGGTCCATCAATACTCGGTCGCCGTCCCCGCCTGTCAGCGGAGGCACAGCGCCGAGCTCGAACTCCGGATAGGCGCCGACGAGGATCGCCTCGGTTGCAAGCTCGACGCTGTCAGTGCCGAGGATCTCGCGGAGCTTGCCGAGGTCGACTCGGTCCGAGGCGGGCAATACCGCGCGCGGCGCGGTCCGAGCCGTCATCACTCGACCCTCGGTGACCGTGGGTGTGTCGCGTGCTTGACCGTCGCATCGCTGCCGAGGTAGTACACGCTCTCCCGCCCGTCGTCCCAGCGCACGCGATACCGCTCGTGCGGCGGTTCGCCCAGGACTTCGAGGATCTCGGCGATCCGCTCGGACTCGCCAACGTGGTGGCCTGCAATGACAATCAGATCCCCTACAGCCGCTGCATGCTCTACCTTGATCACGTCATCCTCCTTCATGGGCTGAACAGAGCTTGACGCGCGACCACGGCACGTTTATCCGGGCAACTACTGATTCGCGATCCGTGAGCGACCGCTCACCACGCCGCGCCGCTCGACGGAGGAATAGGGCGCCACCGGGTGGTACGCATCCTGAGACACCCGAGACACTGCTCTCGATCCTCGCCGCTGTGCTCGCGCTCGATAACGCCTTTCGGCCGGGGCAGGGTCGGATAGACAGAGGCCGCTCCGCGGAGTGGCCTCGGCTTCCTCCGCTGAAGCTGCGTACTTCTTGGCCTCGATCGAGACATTGCGCGGAGCTTCGGGACGTCCACCTTTGGTGCGTGAACCGTAAGTACGCCCTTGGTGAACTCGGCGCCGATCTTCGTCGTATCCGCCTCGAGCGGAAGCGTGAAGCGGCGCTCGAAGGTCGTCTCGAGACGCTCGCGGAGACGGTACTGGTTGTCCTTCTCTTCCTTCCTCGCGAATTGCTCGCCCGTGACGACAAGCGTGTGATCGCTCACCTCGACCGAGAGCTCCTTCTCCTCGAAGCCCGGTACCTCGAGCTCGAACGCGTATTCCGCGTCGGTCTCGTAGATATCGGCCGCCGGTAGTGCGGCGGGCGCGATGCCGAACCCGTCGAACATCCTGCGAAAACGGCGATCGATTGCCTCGATGTCTGGGAAGGGACTCCATCGCACGATGGTCATGATCTCACCTCCTTCCTCTTCCCCAGCTTGACGGACCACTCGGAAGGGCGCATCGGTGTCCCACCGGAGAACCCAGCGGGAAACACGTTATTGCTCCCCCGCGGGCGCAGTGACATGAGCAGCGATATGATCTGCGCCGGGAGGCTCAACATCGCGGCATGGCCCTCCTGGTCCGTTCACGCGGATCGCCCTCGCGGGTTCACCGGTCGCATCGCGAGGTGTTTCCGTCGTCGCGCGAACCAACCCCGTAAGGTCAGTCGCGCGGGCGTGCGATCGGACTGCCGCTCCTTGCAGAAAGGGTGGGGTCGGTGAGGGCTGCGGCCTCCCCGCAAGTCAGCTCGGGAGCGTTACCGATGACGCATCGCAACGCTCCGCCAACACTTCCAGCATGGCATCGAGGCCCGAACGCGACCTGCTGAGCTATCGCACCTATGGGGCCCCGTGACGCGAACGCCGCTTCGCGCTGCAAGACACGAGGAACTCGTGGGCATCGTCGGCTGGTCACAGGAAACCAACGGCCTCATCGTCGACGCTTGGCGGCACATAGGTGTCCCTGCCGGAATGCTGCTACCGGCGGATGCCCGACTGTTGCTAGGTCGTCACGACGTCGCGATCGGACGATTCGACGTTCGCGCATCGCTCGACGGCGTGCAACCTGGCCTCGAGGTCTTGACCGAGCTGGAGCGCGACGGCGTTCGGGTAGTCAACCGAGCGGACGCGCTCCTGAACGCGCACGACAAGCTTCGAACCACCCGGCTCCTCGTCGCAGCCGCCATCCCGCACCCAAAGACGGTGCACATTCGCTCGCCAGGCGAGGCGACCGGAATTGGGCCTCCCGTTGTCGTCAAGCCGCGGTTTGGAAGCTGGGGCACCGACGTCTACCGCTGCGAGACAAGACTTGACGTCGCGCGAACACTCGAGGAGGTCAGCTCCAGATCTTGGTTCATTAAGCACGGTGCCTTGATCCAGGAACTCGTGCCTCCGGTCGGCCGCGATCTGCGACTTGTGGTCGCAGCCGGACAGGTCGTCGGAGCGATCGAGCGTGTCGCGCGCCCAGGTGAGTGGCGGACGAATGTCGCGCTCGGCGGGACGAGACGACCGACGCGGCCGACACAGGAGGCTTGCGCTCTCGGAGTAAGAGCCGCCTCGCGCATCGGCGCCGACCTCGTGGGGGTCGATCTTCTGCCGGTTACAGGCGGCTACGTCGTCCTCGAGCTGAACGGCGCCGTCGAGTTCGACAGCACGTACGACCTCGGCGGATCGAGTGTCTTCGCGGCGGCCGCAACCGCACTCATGCTCCCGCGGCTGCCACATCGGCGCGTGCCGAGGATCGGCTCGGGCGGGGTACGAGCCAGAGTGCGAGCGAGCTGAGTTCAAAGATCCGCCGCATCGCAGTGAGGGGCGCTGCTGGGTGTAGCTTCACCCCGAACGCGGTCGCATCATGCCGCGGCTCTTTCAAGTGTCCATCCGACGCGACGAAACAGACCCTTGCCGGCCTCGACGAAGAGGAACGGCACGAGTGAGAGTGCGACGACGATGCCCAACTCCTGCGGGTCAAGCGCGACCGTGCCGAGCGGATCGTTCAGGGCGGGCACGTACAGCGCGATCGCCACGAGCGCAGCGGAGAGGACAACGCTCCCGACCAGATACATGTTGCGCGGTGCCTCCCAGGCGGCTCGGATGGGCGAGCGCAGCGAGAAGACGAGCGCGAGCTCGGCGAACGCGACGGTCGCGAAGGCCATCGCTCGGGCCTCGTCGTCACCGGCGGAGCGACCGACGAGGAACGCGGCGAGCGCAGCAAGGGCGACGAGGACGCCCACCGCGGCCAGCGCACCCCACGCACGGGGTGGGAACAACCGGTCGCCGCGCTCCGGTGGACGGCGCATGGTGTCGGGCGCAGCGGGGTCACGCGTCAGCGCGACGGCCGGCAGGCCGTCCGTCAGGATGTTCACGAGAAGGACTTGGACGACGGTCATCGGCACCCCGAAGCCGGCGAGGATGGCAACGGCGAAAAGCGCGACCTCTCCCAAGTTCGCCGAGAGGAGAAACGCGACGAACTTCCGGATGTTGTCTGCAATCGCGCGCCCCTCTCGGATCGCGGCGACGATGGTCGCGAAGTCGTCGTCCGTGAGGACGAGATCGGCCGCTTCGCGCGCGACCTCGGTGCCGGAACCTCCCATCGCCACGCCGATGTCCGCCCGCCGGAGGGCAGGCGCATCGTTGACGCCGTCTCCCGTGAGCGCGACCACTTCGCCCGCGGCCTGCAGCGACTCGACGAGCCGAAGCTTCTCTGCCGGCGTGACGCGTGCGTGAATCGCCCGCTCGGGGAGGTCGAGGATGCGGCCGATCGCCGCGGCGGTGAGCGGGTGGTCCCCGGTAACCATCTCGACGCGCAGTCCGGCCGAGCGCGCCTCGGCGACCGCGGCAGCCGCCGAGGGGCGCAGCGGGTCATGGAGCGCTACGAGCCCCACGACGCGGATGTCCTGCTCGAGCATGTCGTCCTCGGGGAGTTGGTGGGGGAGGACGCGCTCGGCCACGGCAATGACCTTCAGCCCGCTCGACGCCCAGCCTTCCGCGACATCTTCCAGCGCTCGAATTGCGTCGGGAGCGAGGTCGGAGCGCTCGAGGACGACCTCCGGTGCCCCCTTGACGTATAGGTGAGGCCCGCTTGCCTCGTCGTAGACAAGGCTCATCAGCTTGCGTGTCGCATCGAATGGAAGCTCTCGCGCCAACGTTCGCCTCTCGAGGAGCAGAGGTCGGGTGATCCCGCGGTCGTACGCGGCGAGCGTCACGGCGGCATCCACCGGATCGCCGACGACGCGCCGCGCTTCGTCGTGTTCATGGACATGCGCAGTCGACGCGAGCACCGCCACACTGAGCAACTCCTCCTCGTTTCGTCCTGCTGTGGGGCACGCCGCCGCGACGCGGAGCCTGTTCTCGGTGAGCGTGCCCGTCTTGTCCGATGCGATCACCGTCGCGCTCCCGAGCGTCTCGACGGCGGTCAGCCGACGCGCGATTGCGCCTCGCGACGCCATCTCTCTGGCGCCCAGCGCGAGCGCAATGGTCACCGTCGCAGCGAGCCCCTCCGGCACCGCTGCAACGGCGACCGACACGCCCACCAGGAACGCCTCCTCGAGCGAGGATCCGCGGGCGAGCATGGCTCCGCCCAACGCGAGTGTCACGACGACGCCGAATCCCACCATGAGACGCGTCAAAGCGCCCACACGCCGTTGTAGTGGCGTCGGAGGTGGCTTCGCGGTCTCCGCCAGGCCTGCGATCTGACCGAGCTGCGTCGCGGGGCCCGTCGAGGTGACGATGATGCGCCCTCGTCCCCGGGTCACGGTCGAGCCTGCGTAGACCATCGAGGCTCGGTCGGCGAGCGGTGCCGCGGCGGCAACCGCTTCGACACCCTTGTCGACTGGCACGGACTCGCCGCTCAGGGTCGACTCGTCCACTGCGAGGCCTGCGGCGGCAAGGAGTCGCCCGTCCGCCGGCACCCATTCACCGTCGCGAACCAGAACGAGATCGCCCGGGACGATCTGTTCCACCGCGACTTCGCGCTGCCGCCCGGAACGGACGACGGTGGTGCGACGCTCGAGCACGTCGCGGAGCGCGAGAATTGCTCCTTCGGCCTTCGCCTCCTGGCCGAAGCCAAGGGCCGCGTTCAGCAGGACGATCGCACCGATTGCAGCGGCCTCGATTCGTTCGCCGATCAAAGCCGAGACCACAGCTGCGACGATCAGGAGCAGCACGAGCGGGTCGGTGAACTGCCGCAGCGCGATCGCCGCGTACGCAGGTCGGCGCGCGCGCGGGAGCCGGTTCGGCCCGAACGCCTTCAGGCGAACCGCCGCGGTTTCCTCGTCCAGTCCGCACTCGAGATCGACCTCGAGTGCGCACGCAACCTGCTCGGGCGCGAGCGCGTGCGGCCTCTCATCCTCCTGTGAGCTCGGATGAGCGCTCAGCTCATTCGCCTCGTGGAGTGTGCCCTAGCCGTGGCGCGTGCTGTCTGCTCAAGTCGAGGGCGATCGCGAGGATCAACGTTCCCGTCCACCAGTTCACCGGATCGAACGTGAGCGACTCATTGTTGCCCACAACGTTTGAGATCAGCCAGATGATGCACCAGAGCAATGTCAACGATGTGCCTCGTCTCGTCCCGGAGGCTAGGGGCAGCTCACCGCCCACGCCTCGGGGCGCTGCGCAATCGCACTGCGGGAAAGGCCGCCTCTCGGCGGGGTTTCTACAGATGCCACGGCAAGCTGATTGCGGGAACCTCCGAGTGTCAAAGGAGGTGTGTCATGAAGAGAATCGTTCTCGGGTACGACGACACCGAGTCGGCGAAGCGCGCGCTAAAGCGCACTTGCGAGCTCGCCAAGGCACTCGAGGGTTACGTCGTCGTCGTCAGCGTCGCACCCGTCCTGGTGCCAGCGGGCCATGGGATCGGTCCCGTCGACCCCGCGGATCCACCCGAGCTACATCGCGAGGAGCTGCTGCAGGCGAAGGCCGTCCTCGATGAAAATATGATCGCGGCCGACTACGTCGTAGGCGTAGGCGATCCGGCAGACCTGATCGTGAAGACGGCCGAGCAGCATGGGGCCGACCTGATCGTCGTCGGTACGAGCGAGCCTGGACTCATCGCCCGACTCCTCGGTATGAGCGTTAGCGAGACGGTTCAGCGCCACGCGCACTGCGACGTCCTGATCGTGCACTGACGTGTTCGCCCGCCGCGCGCCGCGGCACCCGCGGGCGCGTGTGCGGCGAGCTCCGTACGGGAGGAGAGTTGACTTCACAGTCTCCGCGCGGAGCTGGCGACTTCTCGACGCTTTCGCCGGTCTGCCCGTTCGATGTGTGCACTCGGTCGGCAGCGCGCGTCAGCTGCAACGCCTGCTCGGCCGCATCGGTGAGGGGCAGCTCGAGGGCATCTCGGTCCACCAGCGCCTCCTCAACGCCCAGAGCGTCGCAGCCTTGCGCGCGGTGGCCGATCTCATCATGACCTGGCCCGTGAACCATCCGGATCGCGCTGAAGAGCTACTCCGACTCGGGGTCGACGGCCTGATCACGGACGACGCCAACCGTCTGACGACCGCGGCCCTCCTTCGGGCGACGTCCTGAACGTCACTGGCAGCATTTCCGGCCAGGTGGCCGCGGTCGCGGAGCGCTTCGCCGAGCTCGACGGCCGCTTCCTCGCTCTCGCGCTCGTCCTCCAGCTCGCAGTGCTCGCTCTCCGGGCGCTCGCCTGGCGCGGCGTCCTGGCCGCCGCGTATCCGGAGAGGCGGATTCCGGTGTTCGGGGTCGGATGCGCGTACGCGGCCGGAGTCGCAGTCAATGCCTTCGTCCCCGCCCGCGGTGGCGAGGCAGCGAAGGTGGCGCTCGTCCGCTCGCAGCTTCCCGGGTCGAGTGTGGCGACGATTGCATCGTCACTTTCGGTCGTGCTCGCACTCGACACGCTCCTCGGCGCCGCCTTGATGACGACTCTCTGGAGCCTCGGGCGCGCGCCCGCGCTGCCGTCCCTGCCGTCGGTCGGCACCCTGCCCGTCGTCGCGGGGGTCATCGCCGTTGTCGCCGTCGTGGCGGGTCTCCTCGCGGTCGCTCGCATCACCGAGAGTGCGCGCCGGTTCCTCGCAGCCGCGGCGCGCGGCTTCTCCGTGTTGCGCAGTCCTTGAACGTATGTCTCCAAGGTGCTCCCCTTCCAGTTGTCCGCGTGGGGTTGCCGGATCGCCGTCGTTTACCTCGTGTTACACGCCTTTCGGTTTGAGGCCGGCATCGGGACAGCCATCGTTCTCGTCGTCTTCACCGGAGTGTCGACGGCGGTGCCGGTTCCCGGTGGGGCCGGCACCCAGCAGGTACTCGCGGTGTACGCGCTCCAGCGTGTCGCCTCCACGGCTGGGGCGATCTCGTTCTCACTAGGCATGCAACTCGGAGTGACTGCAATGAACACCGCGGTCGGGCTGCTCGCGACAATGCTGCTGTTCGGGACGATCCGTCCTCTGCGCGCAATCAAAGCGGCGAAGGGGCGGTCGGCTTCCGAGCCACACTCGATCTGAGGTGATGGCTCCACGGAGCACCGCCCCCGCTTGGGCCGATTCGAGTGAGCGGCTAGCCCAGGCCCCACTCCGACAGGACAACCTCCTTGACCTGCTGGGCCGCGTCCTGTAACTCAAGCGCGAGCTCGCGGGCATGCTCGGCGCGGAGAGAGATGGCGCACCAACTCCAGGGGTCGCCGGGGTTGAGGTCGTGGCTCTCGACCGTCGAGGCGTCGTGGATGAACACCTGCACGGTGTCGCCGCGCACCCGCACGTCCCACTCGCGCCGACTCGCGTCGACCATTGGCGGTGGTGTCTCTAGCATCGCTGTCATGTTGCTCACCTCCTTGTTGATGCGTGATGGTCCCGCCGTCGTCGTGCCGCCGTAACGGGAAAAACCCTGATCCGCCGGCGGACGTCCGCATCTCGAATCGGAGACGTTCCGGACCTGCCGGCACGCGGCGAGCGCATACACCCAGAACTCGCATCGTCGCAGCGCGGACATCCCGACATACCCCGTGCAGGCCGTCGTCGATGACGCCCTCGAGCCGATTGGGGCTCGTCCACCTCACCCGTGGGGTTCGGCTCGACGAGTACGGCCCTACGCTGGCACGAGATTACCCACCGATGGCGCGCCCCCGCCTCTAGGGCGAGGCCCACGGGACGAGCGAAGCTGCAGGTTCACCGTGCGGGTACGCTCAACGGTCCGTGATCGCCACGGACGAGGAATGAGCGGCCAGAACCGGCAGCCTAAGCAAGGCGTAGAGGCACTCCCTCCGATGCTCGACCGTCGGTTCGAGGCGGCCGTGTTCGACTGGGACGGAACGGCAGTACCCGATAGGCGCGCCGACGCGGCACTCGTCCGGCAGAACATCGAGGCGCTGTGCGCGAGCGGGCTTCATGTCGGCGTCGTGAGCGGAACGCACGTCGACAACGTCGACGGCCAGCTGGCAGCACGTCCGTCCGGTCCCGGAAGCCTCTTCCTCTGCCTGAATCGTGGCTCAGAGGTGTTCTCGGTCGGGCTGGACGGTCCCGTCCTGATCCATCGGCGAGTCGCGACGACGGAGGAGGACGACGCGCTCAGCGCTGCCGCTGACGCAACGGTCGCGAGGCTGGCCGAGCGCGGCTTGCGGGCGGAGGTCATCTCGGACCGGCTGAACCGGCGGAAGATCGACCTGATCCCGGACCCGGAATGGGCGGATCCTCCGAAGGCCAGGATCGACGAGCTGCTCACCGCAGTCGAGGGCCGGCTGTCGGCTGCCGGACTTGACGGGTTGACCGATGTCGCAGCGCTCGCCGAGGCAGCGGCGCGGGACGCAGGCCTTGGCGATCCGCGCGTGACGAGCGACGTCAAGCACGTCGAGATCGGCCTGACCGACAAGTCGGACTCGGCGCGCTGGTTGTTCGAGCAACTCGCGCGTCTCGGCATCAGCCCGCACGCGGTCCTCCTCGGAGGCGACGAGTTCGGCCAGATTGGGGGTCTGCCCGGAAGCGACTCGCTGATGCTCGTTCCCGAAGCGGAGCCGGCAACGGCCTTCTCGGTCGGCGTCGAGCCCGGTGGGCTGCCTCCGGGTGTTCTGGCTCTCGGTGGCGGACCGAGCATCTTCCTCGTCCTCCTCGAGGATCAGCTCGACCGCCGGACGAAGGGGGAGCTGCCGCTCCCCGAGCCGACTTCTGAGTGGACAATCGAGATCGACGGCCTCGATCCCGCGAACGAGCGAGCGATGGGGGCGGTTCTCACGCTTGCGGATGGATACATCGGGACGAGCGGGGCTCCGCTCTTCGACCATCCGTCTGCTCCTCCTCGCGTGCTCGTAAGCGGTGTCTACGACGGGAAGGGATCGAGCAGTCGTCTGCTCGAGGGACCCGTGTGGTCGCGTCTCGGCGCCGACCTCGATCCCGACGCCGAGCTCCGCCGTGTACTCGACCTGCGAACCGGCACGCTCTACGAGGACGTCCAGCTTCTCGATGAGACGCGGACCCGCTCGCTTCGGTTTTCGGCGACCGCTCGTCCCGGGACAGTTGCTCTGCGTGTGGAGGGGCCGCGCGCGCTCCTGCAGGACCAAGGCGGCCTTGTGGCGCCTAAAGGTCGTGCCGAGCGCCAAGAGGGCACACGTCATGGGCGGCCGTGGATGCAGGTGCGCGGGGCGCACGGCGGCGTCACGGCCGCGATCAAGGACGTCTACCGATCCGAAGACGGCGTCACTCGGCTCGAGCGTCTCGGTTCCTACGTGGTCGGATCCGAGGACGCCCCCGAGCCGCGGGCGGCGCTCGCTGCGCTTCGAGACGTCGAGAACGCCGGCTTCGAACAGCTCCTCACCGAGCAGCGGGCGGCCTGGGGGAACTTCTGGGAGGCCGCCGACATCCAGGTCGAGGACGATCCCGAGCTGCAAAGAGCAATCCGCCTCGCGCTCTTCCAGCTCGCGGCATCAGTGGGCGAGGAGGGGGAGACAGCGCTCGGCGCTCGCGGCCTCACCGGCCCGGGCTACCGCGGACACGTCTTCTGGGACGCGGACATCTTCGTCTTGCCTTTCCTTGCCGCGACACGACCACAGGCTGCACGAACCTTGCTCGAGTACCGCGCGCGACGCCTCCCGGCTGCGTTCAGAGAGGCGCACGCCTCAGGGCGCGATGGAGCCCGCTTCCCATGGGAGTCTGCGCGCAGCGGACGAGACGTCACGCCCGACCGTTCGCGTGTCGCGGGCGAGACCATCCCGATTCTCACGGGCCAGCTCGAGGAGCACGTCGTCGCGGACGTCGCCTGGGGAGTCGCCTGCTACCTCGACTGGACGGGTGACCGGGAGTTCGAGGGCGGACCGGGACGCACGATCCTCGTGGAGACGGCTCGGTACTGGGCATCTCGAATCCGGCTCGATGGAGACGGACGTGGTCACATCGACGGCGTCATCGGCCCCGACGAGTACCACGAGAACGTAAATGACAATGCGTTCACGAACGTCATGGCGCGCTGGAACCTGCGGCGAGCGGCAGACACGGTCGTGTCGGCGCCGGGGGCAGACGTTGACGAGAGTGAAGTCATGCGCTGGCGCTCCCTCGCCGACGCGCTCGTCGACGGCTACGACGCAACGACCGGCGTGTACGAGCAGTTCGCCGGCTTCTTCGGGCTCGAGCCGGTCGTCATCGCCGATCTTGCCGCGCGCCGGCCGACGGATGCGGAGCGATTGCTTGGCCGTGAGCGACTCGCGCGTGCACAGGTCGCGAAGCAGGCCGATACGTTGATGCTGCACCAGCTTGTGCCGGAAGAGGTTGTCTACGACTCGCTCGAACCGAACCTCCTCTATTACGAGCCACGAACCGCGCACGCGAGCTCGCTCTCGCCGGGTGTCCATGCCGGCTTATTCGCCCGAGCGGGTCGGCTGACAGAGGCGCTCGAGTGGCTCCGGGTGACGAGCAGGATGGACCTCGACGATCTCACCGGCTCGTCGGCCGCGGGTCTGCACACAGCCGCGATGGGGAGCCTGTGGCAGGCGCTCGTATTCGGTTTCGCTGGGCTTCGGCCGGCCGCCGACGGACTTCGGCTAGATCCGAGGCTCCCCCGTGCCTGGGGCGCGCTCGAGATCCGTGTCGTCTTTCGCGGCGCGCGGGTCAAGGTTCGCGTCGAAAACCCGACGGTGACTGTATCGAGCGACCGTCGGGTCCCGATCCTTTTCCGCGATCGGAAACGGCGGGTGATGGCCACTCCCGACGGTATCCGCCTCCGTTGGGCCGACGTCAAGGTCGCGTAGTGGCGGGAGGGACAGACTCGAACCTGCGACTTCCGCGACAGGCTGGCTTTGATCGTCTGTTCGTCTGAACTGAAATGTCACGACCGCAGCGCCGGGCGGATTCAGGTCGTCGCGCGAGTGGCTTTCGGATAGCCGGCCCGGTGCGGATGCAGCGGCGCACGCTCGCGCGCAACTGCGGGAAGACCGCACAAGCATCGGCCCAATCCGCGGATGGCGGTCGCGCGAACGGCGCGTACCGTCCTGGGTGACTTCTCAGAGAGGAGAGACCATGAGCATTCGGGTGGCGATAAACGGATTTGGCCGCACGGGTCGTGCTGCATTTCGTGCGAGCCATGAATCAGGCGCGGACATCGAGTGGGTCGCGATCAACGATGTCGCCGACCCGGCGATGCTGGCGCACCTGCTGAAGTACGACACGGTCTACGGGCGCTTCGACGGCACGGTCGAGGCGACCGAGGGTGGCCTCGTCGTCGACGGCGCAGAGATCGTGACTCCGACGGAGAGCGACCCACTCAAGCTGCCGTGGGAGGAACTAGGCGTGGATGTCGTCATCGAGTCGACCGGTCGCTTCCGGGCTCGCGCCGATGCGGCGAAGCACCTCGAAGCCGGAGCGCAAAAGGTGATCATCTCGGCTCCTGCGAAGGAGCCAGACGTCACGGTCGCGCTCGGCGTCAACTTCGAGGACTACGACCCCGAGCAGCATCACATCGTCTCGAACGCGTCGTGCACGACGAACTGCCTGGCGCCGGTGGCGAAGCTGCTGGACGAGTCGGTCGGCATCCGCCATGGCGTCATGACGACGGTGCACGCGTACACCGGCGATCAGATGCTCCTCGACGGCCCGCACAAGGACTACCGGCGGGCACGCGCGGCCGCTGCAAATCTCGTCCCGACGTCCACAGGAGCCGCGAAGGCGATCGGCCTCGTCGTGCCGGCGCTCGCCGGGAAGCTCCACGGCTTCGCGGTTCGCGTTCCGGTGCCGACGGGATCACTCGTAGACCTCACGATCGAAAGCGAGCGACCCACGTCGGTCGAAGAGATTAACGCGCTCTTCGAGGCTCGTGCCGACCGCGCTGAGTTGGAGGGGATCCTGAAGTACAGCGAGGAGCCGCTGGTCTCTGCGGACATCGTCAAGTCGCCTTACTCGTCGATCTTCGATGCACCGCTCACCACCGTCGTCGATGGGACGCAGGTGAAGGTGATCGCTTGGTACGACAACGAGTGGGGCTACTCGAACAGGCTCGTGGAGTTGGCACAGCGGATACTCGTGCCCGTTCCGCTGGCGGCCTGAACGAGGACGCGGGGACGCTCCGGGAGGATGGGCGGTGACGAACGCGACAGTTCCGAGTCGGAAAGACCGTCGCGGTCGCAAATCCGCAGCGGCAGGTGCGGATCCGAGCCGTGACGTCGCTCGCCGGAAGCAAACCGAGCAGGCGCCGGTCCACCACCCCGTCGACCTCGAGTCGCTCAGCGCCAACTGGCAGCGAGCACTCGACGCTGCGGGACGCGCACTCCAGGCGGCGGCTGGTGATTCGCTCCCGCCGTCGGAGCTTCGAGATCGACGAGGCGCACTCGCTCGCGAGACCGAGACGACTGTGGCCGCGCTGCGCCGGCTCTCCCGCGATGGACGACAGCCGGCGCCCTGGCTTTCACCGGTTCCCGTCACGAACGCGATGCTCGGCCTCCCGGCCACAGTGTGCGCCTGCCTCTTCGACGTGGAGGGAGTCCTCACAGACAGCTCCCGCTTGCATGCCTGGGCTTGGGGCGAGGTGTTCGACGACTTCCTGTCGCGCCTGGGTGGGACGACGAATTGGCATCTCATCCCTTTCGACCGCGTTGCGGACTATCGCGCGTACGTCGAGGGGCGCTCCAGACTCGATGGCATCCATACGTTCCTCCGCAGCCGTGGGATCCAGGTCCCTGAGGGATGCCCGGACGATCCGAGCAACGCCGACACCGCGCACGGCCTCGCGAGACGTAAGGGGCGTTTCCTCGAGCGGCGCTTGCAAGAGGAAGGCGTGACTGCCCGTCCCGGCGCGCGACGCTACCTCGAGGCCGCTCGTCGAGCGGGCCTCGAGCGCGCGGTCGTCTACGAGAGCTCGAGCACGCTTCCTATGCTCGAGCAGGCTGGGCTCGCATCGTTGCTCGACGTGCGGATCGATGCAGCTGTAATGAGCGCAGAAGGACTGCACTCACGCCCCGCTCCTGATCTTCTTCTCACCGCATGTCGTCATCTCGACGTGGTCGCGACAGACACGGTCACCTTCACGGGCAGCGCCGCCGGCGTCGTCGCCGGACGCAAGGCCGGGATGTTGACGATCGGCGTCGGCGACGACGCGCTCTGCGAAACGCTCGAGGGGTTCGGGGCCGACCGTTGCGCTTCCTCGCTGAGCGCGCTACTCGACCCGCGGTTAATCGCGGGGCTGGACGGCAAGCGGTAGTTTCAGGCACGTACGGGCCGGCGCCCGCACCGATTCCGTGCAAGGCGTCGTCGGGCATTTCTGCGAGGGCCGGCTGGCAGGTCATCTCCTTGCGATTGCCCTCGGAGCAGCGACCCTCCGTCGTCGGACAGACTAAGGCCGTCGCCAGGCTTGCCTTGCGGCCGAGCGGCGAGGGCATCATGCTGGTCGGCGAAGGCTGGCCGACCCGAAACGCGCGCCACGAACATCGGGGACGCGTACGTGGTTGTCCGCACGCGAATGACATCCAGTCCCGATGACGCGTCGACCCATCGGTTCGAAGCTGAGTCCGAGAATCGGAAAGGAGTAGCAATGCCTGCAGATATGCCTTCAGCAGGGGCGGTTCACACCATGGACTCCGCGTACGTCAAGGACGTTATGCACCCCGGCGTCTTCACGTGCTTCTTCGAGACGCCGCTCGCGACGGTCGCCCGAATGATGGTGACCCATCAGGTCCACTGTGTCGTCGGATTCGGTGACGCGACTTCCGACGATACGCGCGTCTGGGGCCTGGTCACCGATCGGGACATCGTGGCCGCCGCGGCGACGGATCACGTTCATCGCACGGCCGGCACGTCCGCCGCGAGCGAAGGCGTCACGATCGCGCCGCACGAGACCTTGCGGCGTGCTGCCGAGGTCATGACGGAGCGAGGATTGTCGCATCTCCTCGTGGTAGAGCCCGGCTCGGATCGGCCTGTTGGTGTCATCTCGACGCTTGACATCGCCGGTGTGGTGGGCGGCGTCGTCACACGCGTCTAGCCAGTTTTGCTCAGCTGACGCGTTCGGATCGTGATCGGCCCGAAGTCAACAGCCGCGACGCCGGAACCCGGCTCGAATCCGGACGATGGTCGAACCGACATCGTCACTGGGAATTGCAGGATTGAGCAGCGGAGTGACCGTGGGCTCTGTGACGAACCGTCTGCAGGCAATCGCACAGGCCGGCTCGAGGTCGAGATCAGTGTCCTCTAGCTCGCACGCGAGTGCCTCGAGCGCGTCTGAGAATTCGACGATCCGCCCGTCCGACGGAAGCGGCGGCTGCTCGATCCAGCTCCGGATGTAAGCGGCATAGACCAGACGGCGGTTCATGCGGGCGTCACGCGCCGCGTATGCCCAGACTGCCGGGATGCTGTACGCATCGCGGTCGTCTGCGAGTCGGTCGAGGAGATCCCAGTGACGCCAGATCGCGCCGATCCCGAGCACGCCCATTGCGAGGCCGCCAGCGAATAGTGGGATGACCAGAGGCTCATAGAACCCTGTTGCCCCGAGCGAGGCGCCGAGCGCGACAGCGCTCAGAGCGAGGCGCTCCAACTCGTCGTGGCGCAGCTCGACGAGTTGCGTCTTCGCCTCATCGAGTGCACGCGCATACATGCCTCTACTGTCGACACGAGCGCGCTGGTTGGCATCCGCGCGGCGCCGCAGCGCCGTGCGGGTTTTCCACCGACGCAACAGCGGGGCGCCCGCGAGAGGGAGGGGGTGCCCGGCTCGTCGAGCCGGGCACCTGCGGTCGTTCGGTGGGACTACGCCGCGATCTCGATCCTGCGCGCCTTCGCTGCCTCGACCTTCGGCACGTGCACCTTGAGGACGCCGGTGCCGAACGTCGCCTTCAGCTTGTCGACGTCGGCGTCCACCGGCAGCGTGAACGATCGCTCGAAATGCGTCTCCAGCCGCTCGTGGAGATAGAAGGTCTTGTCCTTCTGCTCCTGCTCCTCGATGCGCTCTCCCTTCACGGTGAGCGTGTGGTCCGAGACTTCGAGTGCGAGCTCCTTCTCGTCGTACCCCGGCACGTCGAGCTCGACGATCAGCTCCGTCTCGGTCTCGTACAGGTCGGCGGCGGGAAGCGGCGCGGGCGCGACTCCGAAGCCCTCGAGCATCCGTCGCATCCTGCGATCGATGACGTCGAAGTCCTGGAAGGGCGCCCACTTGATGAGCGTGGTCATCCTGTCCCTCCTTTCCACTGACATCGTGCGGGCGTCGAAGGTCTCGACGCATCAGCAGAAAGCCTGATTTGGCCCGCGGTGAACAACGGACGGCGATCCGGAACGGCTGCTAGCCCGGCACCAGCTCGCAGAGGCCTCGGTAGAAACCCGTGGCGCGATCCCGGTGTTCCCCGTTGGCGGGAGCGAGCCGCGGCGCGACCATCTGCTGTGTCAGGCATGGGAGGCGCCGATGCATCGCGAAAAGACCCACGTTCTCATCGCCGGTGGTGGTGTCGCCGCGCTCGAGGCAGCGATCGCCTTGAACAAGATGGCCGCAGGCCTGGTCGACGTCGAGCTTCTCTCACCCGACGAGTCCTTCTCCTACCGTCCGCTCGCGGTCACGCTGCCGTTCGACGAGGGAGCGCCTGTGCGCTTTCAGCTCTCCGAGCTCGCCCAGGTTCTCGGAGCATCCGTCACTCGCGGCGCGCTCAGCGGAATCGACGCCTGGCGCCACTGCGCGCACACCTCGACGAACCGCGACATCGAATACGACGTCTTGCTGATCGCGTGCGGCGCGCTTGCGATGCCGGCCATCAAGGGCGCCCTGACGTTCCGCGGACCGTCGGACGCTGGCCTCGTCCGCGGCGTGCTCGACGAGATCGCTCGTGGGGAGGCTCTCAGTGTGGCGTTCGTCGTGCCGGGAGGCCCGGTGTGGCCGCTTCCTGCCTACGACCTCGCACTGCTCGCCAGCGCACACGTCCCATCTGGGGTCGAGCTCTGGCTCGTGACCCCTGAGGAGGAGCCGCTTCAACTCTTCGGCCGACCGGCCAGCACCGCGTTGCGGGAGCTCCTCGCCGCGCGGGGCGTCGAACTACGGACGAACGCCTACGCGGTCAACTTCGCGGACGGGCTACTCGAGGTCCTACCCGAGCGAACCGCTCGACGTCGACCGCGTCATTGCGCTTCCACGACTCGCCGGTGGGCCGATCGACGGCATTCCTCAGACGATCGACGGATTCATTCCGGTCGACGACCACGGCCGCGTGCATGGCCTCGCGGATGTCTATGCAGCCGGGGACATCACGAGGTTTCCGGTTAAGCACGGCGGACTCGCGACGCAGCAGGCCCTCGCAGCTGCGGAGATGATCGCGGCGACTGCCGGAGCCGACGTCGACCCGCAACCCTTCCGGCCGGTCGTCCAGGGACTCCTCTTGACTGGTTCCGAGCCTCGCTTCCTGCGCAGGGAGCTGCACGGGACCGCCGAGACCGAGCCGGTGGCCACCACCGAGCCTCTCTGGTGGCCACCGGCCAAGATCGCGGGCCGCCACCTCGGACCGTTCCTCGCGACACTCGCGGACAGTCCCGAGCTAGACGTCGAGCGACCCGATGATGCGCTCACGGTTCAGGTGCCTCTGGAGTCCCACGCTCTCGAGCGCATGGATGTGGGTCGAGTTCCCGCCATGGACGCCGTGCCGGATGAAGAGGCCGAGTTCAGCGCCGTCTCGCCGATGGACGTGTGCGAGGTCGCTCCCGAGGACACACTTGGCGAGATTGCCGAGCGGATGCTGCAACAGGAGGTCTCCGCGGCGCTCGTCTGCGAGTACGGCAGGCTCATCGGCATCCTGACGACCCACGACCTGATCGGCGCGTTCGCCGCGCGCACACATCCGAGCGAGGCCAGAGCCCGGCAATGGATGACCGCCGAGCCGATCACGCTCGACGCGGACGCCACTCGTACGGCGGCCGCTCGGCTGATGCGCGCGTACGGGATTCGTCATCTTCCGCTCGTGCGGGAGCATCGGCCGGTCGGCATTCTTCACCTCGACGAGGAGACGCCGGCGGTCTTGGCGGCCGGCCTTGGCTTCTGAGCTCGGCTACTGACGCACGTCACGCCGCTCGAGCCCGATTGCTCCGATGATTGCCACGGCGACGGTTGCCAGCGCGAGGATCGCCCATCCGCTCCACGGAATGCCGTTTCGCAGCGGATTCTGACCGAGGGCCTGGTAGTAGGGGGAGAGCGGCCGCCACCGCTCGAGCGGGTCGACGGCCTGCCCGAGCCCGTCGAGAAGCCAGGCGGCGACGGCGACCCCGGCTGCGAGCGCGATCGCGCGGGCACGTCCCGGAACGACGGCGCCGATCGCAAGTGCGAGCGATCCGACGAGCAGCGCCAGCAACGTGACGCTCACGGTTGCGGCGACGAGCCGATCGAAGCCGATCTCGAGGTTCACGGCAGCCGAGCCGAGCGCGACGGCGGCGAGCAAAGCGATCCCGAGGGCGCCGACGAGGACCGCCAGGGCGAGAAACCGCTGGACAACGTAATCGCGGCGGCGCAGGGGGTGGGCGAGCAGGAGATCGAGCGTTCCCTTCTCCTCCTCGCCGGCCACCGCGCCCGAGCCCGCGCCGATGGCGAAGATGAACAGGACGAGCGGAGCCGTCAGGGCGAAGACCTGGCTGTTGAGGTAGCCGACCGAGCTCGCGAGGTCGAGCTCCCCGCCGGCGAAGAGCGCTCGCAGCGACTCGGGCAGATCCTTCGCGTAGTCGCTCAAGGCCTCGTCGTCGCGGACCGAGGGGTAGAACGCGATGTTCACGCCGACCAAGAGGATCAACCCCAGCGTCCACCAAAGGGTCGAGCGGCTGCGCTCACGAAGCGATTCGAGGAGCACTTCAGTCCGCATCGCTGCTCCCGTAATAGGAGAGGAAGATCTCCTCGAGCTCGGGCGGCTCGCTGGTGAGGGTCTGAATTGGCAGGCGCGCGAGCTCCTTGACGACGGCGTCCATCGCTCCTTCGACCGTGAGCTGGAGCACGCCGTCGTCGAGCGAGGCATCACGCACGCCCGGGACGCGGCGCACGCTCTCCCACCCGGTCGGAGGACCGGCGAGGTGCACCTCGACGCGGCGGACAGCGCGCTCCTTGAGGCCGGCGATCGTCTCCACGTCAACCAGACGACCGTCGCGCACGATCGCGACCCGGTCTGCGACGTGCTCGACCTGGTCGAGCTCGTGTGACGAGAGGAAGACGGTCCGGCCGGCCGCGGCGCGCTCTCTCACGAGGTCGAGGATGTCCTGCTGGCGGAGTGGATCGAGCCCGGAGGTCGGCTCGTCGAGGATGAGCACCAGCGGGTCGTGCATGAACGCCGCGATGACGCCGACCTTCTGCTTGTTGCCCTTGGACAGGTCGCCCAGGCGACGTCCGAGATCGAGCTCGAGGCGCGCCGCAAGGTCGCGCACGACACGCTCGTCGACCCCTCCGCGCAGGCTGCCGAGGAACGAGAGGTAGTGGAGCGCCGTGACGCGGGTCGGAAGCTTCAGCTCGCCCGGGAGATACCCGATCAGCCGACGGACGTCGACGCTCTCGGTTCGTGTGTCGTGCCCCGCAATGCTGGCCGCGCCGCGAGTGGGTCGGATGAGGTCGAGCAGGAGACGGATCGTGGTCGTCTTCCCGGCGCCGTTCGGGCCGAGGTAACCGAACACCTCGCCCTCCTCCACGCGCAGATCGAGATCCTCGATCCCGCGGGTCCCGCCGTAGAATTTCGTCAGTCCGGCCGTCTCGAGCGCGGCTGCTCTCGCCACTCAGATCTCCTCGGGCACCATCTCGATCGCGCCGCACGGACACTCCACGGCGCAGATCCCGCAACCCTTGCAGTAGTCGTAGTCGAAAGCGTACGGCTCGTCACGGCCCCCAAGCTTGATGACGGCGTTGTCGGGGCAGACGCCGTAGCAGTTGTCGCACGAGAAGCAGTTGCCGCAGGAGAGGCAGCGGCGCGCCTCGTAGAGCGCCGTCGACTCGTCGAGCCCGCCGACAACCTCCTCGAACGTCGACTGCCGCCGGGCGATCTCGAGCTGCGGCCGGACCGAGCGAGGGGCATCCGTGAAGTACCAGGTGTTCAGCTGCTCGAAGTCGGCGGGCGCGCGCTCCGGAGGCGCTGCAGCTTCGGTGCTGCGCAGCCAGGCGTCGATGTTGCGCGCAGCTTGCTTGCCGTGGCCGACGGCGACCGTCACGGTGCGCTCGGCGGGGACCATGTCACCGCCGGCGAAGATGCCCGCGCACCCGGTCATCATCGTCGAGTCGACCGAGACGACCCCGTCGTCGACCTCGAGGCCGGGGACGCCCTCGACGAGCGAGAGATCGGTCTCCTGGCCGAGCGCGAGCACGAGCGAGTCCGCTTCGAGCTCCTCGAGCTCTCCCGTGGGCTGGGGGAAGCCTGTCTCGTCCAGTTCCATCCGCTCGACGACGAGCTTGCCGTCGTCGACGTGCTTGATGGTGGACAGCCACTTCATCAGCACGCCTTCGTCGAGAGCCTCCTCGACCTCGAAGTCGTGAGCCGGCATGCGGTCGCGCGTCCTGCGGTAGACGATGATCGCCTCTTCGGCGCCGAGTCGTCGCGCGGTCCGGGCAGCGTCGATCGCGGTGTTGCCGCCGCCGTACACGACGACACGGCGGCCGAGCAGCGGCGCGTCCTCGGACTCCATGCTGCGGAGCAGCGTGACCGCGTCGAGGACCTTCGCCGCCGAACCGGCGGGGATGTACGCGCGCTTGCCCAGATGCGCGCCCACTGCAAGGAAGACGGCATCGAATCCGCCCGACCGCATATCGTCGAGGACGCTCGTGACGGTGCGGTTCAGCTCCACGTCGACCCCGAGATCGAGAATGCGCTGGATCTCTGCGTCGAGGACGTCGCGCGGGAGCCGGTACGTGGGGATGCCGAAACGCATCATTCCGCCCGCGCGCGGCCCCGCGTCGTAGACCGTCACCGCGTGCCCGAGTCGGACGAGGTGGTAGGCAGCGGAAAGCCCCGAAGGGCCCGCGCCGACCACGAGGACGCGCTTCCCCGAGGGCGGCGCGGCGAGTTCGACCTTCCAACCCTTCGCGATGGCCTCGTCGCCGAGGAACCGCTCGACCGAGTTGATGCCGACAGCCTCGTCGAGTTGCGCGCGGTTGCACTTCGTCTCGCAGGGGTGGTAGCAGACCCGTCCCATCACGGCAGGGAAGGGGTTGTCCTCCATGATCCGGCGCCAGGCGCGCTCGTAGCCGCCGTCGCCCTCCTCGGCATCGTAGAGCCATTGCTGCACGTCCTCGCCGGCGGGGCAGGCGCTCGAGCACGGCGGGAGGTTGTGCACGTACACCGGACGCTCGGTTCGCCAGCTGCCGGTCTTGTTCGCGCGGCTGGAGCCGACGTCGAGAGTGATGGCGAACGGCCGCTCCATCACGCCGCCTCCTCCTGCAGCAACCCGAAGCGGCGGATGTTGCGGTCGGCGCGGGCCTGCAGTTCCGCGATCACGTCCATCCGCGGCGGGTCGCCGAACAGGTGGGCGAACCGACGCTGCGCTCGCAGGTACTCGTCGACCGGAACCTGGCGCCGGATCGGGGACACGGCGACGACCTCGCCCGCCTCCGCCTCGAAGACGGGGAACAGCCCCGTCTCCTGCGCCAGCCGCGCGATCCTGATCGTCTCGCTCGACTCGGATCCCCAGCCGAGCGGGCAGGGCACGAGGATGTGGACGTAACGTGCCCCATGGAACTCCATCGCGCGCTCGATCTTGCGCTCGAGGTCGTGCAGATCGGCGACCGTCGCCGTCGCGACGTACGGGATCTCGTGCGCCATCGCGATGAGCGGAGCGCTCTTCCCCTGCCCGAAGACGTTGCCGGGCTCGTCCCCGACCGGCTTGGTATTTGCGGTGCGGGCCGCCGGCGGCGTGGCGCTCGAGCGCTGCACGCCGGTGTTCATGTACGCCTCGTTGTCGTAGCAGACGTAGAGCACGTCGTCGTTACGCTCGAACATGCCGGAGAGACACGCAAATCCGATGTCGAGGGTTCCTCCGTCACCGCCCTGCCCGATGACGCGGATGTCGGTCCGGCCCTTGACCTTCAGAGCGGCGGCGATGCCGCTCGCGACCGCCGGTGCGTTCCCGAAGAGCGAGTGGAGCCAAGGCAGCTGCCAGGACGACTCCGGATATGGCGTCGAGAAGACCTCGAGGCAGCCGGTCGCGTTCGCCGCGACGAGCTTGCCGTGCGTCGCCCGCATCGCCGCGTCGAGCGCGTACCGTGCGCCGAGCGCCTCGCCGCATCCCCGGCAGGCCCGGTGGCCCGACGTGAGCGTGTTCGAGCGCTCGGTACGAGCCTGCACGGTTCGCTGATCCGCGTCCAGCAGTCGGTTGCCGACCGCAAAGGTGCCGACCTGATAGAGCTTGAGTTGCTCGGCGCTCATCGCGGCGGCCCTCCGTGTGCCGAGGCCGCGACCGTGCCGAGGTCGCGCAGGATGTTCTCGGCATGCGGCCCGGAGCGACGGGCAGCAGACACGCGCTGCAGCTCGCGCTCGACGAGCTCTCGGTTCAGGTCGAGGAAGACGAGCCGGTTCGGCTCCAGCCGTTCTTCGAGCACGTCCGCGACAAGCGTGTGCAGTGACCGGCGCGTGATCGGCCTGCCGCCGAGGCCCGCGACCGTGTCGTAGACGGGGATGGGGAGACCCGAGAGCGCGAGTCTCACGTTCTGCCCGACGATGCCGCCGAGACCGACGGCGAACGCCTTTTCGAGGACGACGACCCTCTTCGCTCCCTGCAGCGCGGCCCGGATCTCCTCGAGCGGGTAAGGACGGAAGCACGTGATGCCGAGGGCGCCGATCCGGACGCCGTCCGCGCGAAGCTCGTCAACGACCTCCTCGATCGTCCCGAGCACCGAGCCGAGCGCGACGACGATCGTGTCGGCGTCCACGCTTCGGTACGCGCGCACGAGCCCGCCGGAGGATCGCCCGAACGCCTGGGAGAACGCCCCGGAGATCTCGGGAAGGAGGTCCAGGGCCTGCATCTGCTTCGCATGCATGAGGTACTTGACCTCGGCGAACGCCTCCGGCCCGACCATCGCTCCGATCGTTATCGGGTCCTCCGGATCGAGGACTTGCCGCGGGTCGAAAGGAGGCAAGAAGGCGTCGACCTGCTCCTGCGTCGGGAGCTCGACCGCCTCGATCGCATGCGTGAGGACGAAGCCGTCCATGCAGACCATGACCGGGAGCGAGAGCTCCTCCGCGAGCCGGAACGCCTGTATATGCAGGTCCACCGCCTCCTGGTTCGACTCGGCGTAGAGCTGGATCCAGCCGCAGTCGCGCTGCGACATCGCGTCTGAGTGGTCGTTCCAGATGTTGATCGGTGCACCGATCGCGCGGTTCGCGACCGTCATCACGATCGGGAGGCCCAGGCCGGAGGCGTTGTACAGCGCTTCCGCCATGTAGAGGAGGCCTTGGCTCGCGGTAGCGGTGTATGAACGCGCTCCCGTGGCGGACGATCCGATGGCGGCCGACATCGCACCGAACTCGGACTCGACCATGAGGTACTCGCAGGGGGCAAGCTCACCCGTGCGAACCAGGTCGGAGAGCGCCTCGACGATGTGCGTCTGAGGCGAGATCGGATACGCCGAGATCACCTCGGGGCGGCAAAGAGCGACCGCCTTCGCGACTGCGAGTGAGCCTTCGAGCTGGCTACGCATTGACAGTCACTCGATCCCCGCTCGCGGCAGCTAGCTCGTACGCTGCCTCGGCGGCGGCGGCGTTCGCCTCCGCGATTCTGCCCGAGAAGCGGTCGCGAATCGCCGCTGTCACCGAGTCGATCGAGACGGTGCCCGTGAGGGCGGCGAACGCGCCGAGCAGTGCTGCATTGGGGAGCGGCCGTCCGACGTGCTCCCGTGCGAGCTCGGTCGCAGGGACCGCGAGCACTCGCTCGGGTCGGATCGTGTCGAGGAACTCGCCGATGGCTAGCTCCTCGAGGCTGCGCGAGGTGTTGATCAGCACGTAGCTCTCTCGGCCGACACCGGCGAACAGGTCGACCTGATGAAGCAGGGTCGGATCCTGGACGATGAGAGCATCGGGCTCGATGATCGGTTCGCGCAGACGGATCGGTTGGTCCGAAAACCGACAGAACGCCACAACCGGAGCGCCTGTCCTTTCCGAACCGAAGATCGGGAACGCCTGGGAATGCTTGCCCTCAAGGAAGGCGGCGACGGACAGTAGTTCGGCTGCCGTCACGACGCCCTGGCCGCCCCGACCATGAATTCGCACTTGGAACATCCGTCCTCCCGAAGTCGTCATGTCCGGACGAATGCTCGCGACTGACGCCGCGACCGCCATCCGCGGCGTGCCCGATTCGAGTGCGGCGAACTACCGAGCGGTCGGATCCATCGTCACTCGCCTGGGTACGGCCATGGTCACGCTGCAGCGCCCGCGTACTCCGCCGATATCTCTGGGAGCCGTCGTTCCGACCGGGTCACACGACATGCTCCTCCCGAGGTGGACGTCACACGCGCGCCTTCCGAGGCTCAGTTCACGCCGACCGGGTTGGATGCCCTGCCGCCCCCAGATGTCGCGCGCAAGGCGGCGTCGGTCGGCGTCACGAAAGCGGGCATGCCCGCGCTCGATGTCTTCGTCCTCGCCGTTCTCGCGGGCGCCTTCATCGCGCTGGGCGCGGCGTTCGCGACGACGGTTGGGAGCGGCGGCGCCGACGTCCCGTACGGCGTCCTGCGGCTGCTCGTCGGACTGGCGTTCACCCTCGGCCTGATCCTCGTGATCGTCGCCGGCGCGGAGCTCTTCACCGGGAACAACCTCATCGTCATGGCCTGGGCGAGCCGCCGCGTGAGCAGCCTCCAGCTGCTGCGGAACTGGGGACTCGTCTATGCGGGCAACTTTGTCGGAGCGTTCGCGACCGCGCTCCTCGTCTTCCTCTCGAAGCAGTACACGTTCGGAGGCGGGCAGGTCGGTGTCACCGCGCTCACGATCGCCTCGACGAAGACGAGCCTTGGCTTCGGCCAAGCGATCGTGCTCGGCCTCCTCTGCAACGCTCTCGTGTGCCTGGCCGTGTGGCTGACGTACGGCGCCCACACGACGGCGGACAAGATCCTCGCGATCATCGCTCCGATCGCGGCGTTCGTCGCTCTCGGCTTCGAGCATTCGGTCGCGAACATGTACTTCATCCCGGTCGCGCTCCTGATCAAGACCGACGACGCGTGGATGGACACGACGGCCGGCGTGCCGGATGTAAGCGATCTGACGTGGGGGAGCTTCCTCTACGACAATCTTCTGCCGGTCACGATTGGGAACATCATCGGCGGAGCGATCATGGTCGGTGCCGTGTACTGGTTCGTCTACCTCCGCGATCGCGACACGACTTCCTGACTCGTGGCGCGTGCGGTTTATCCGCAGCCCACCTCAGTGTCGGAACGGATTCGTGGGTTGTGGTCGTCGGTGACCATCGCCTTTAGCGACCAAGGAGGGAGGTCACCATGAAAGCGCTCGTCTATCACGGACCCGCAGAACGCCGCTGGGAGGAAGTCCCGGATCCGACGATCCAGGAGCCGACGGACATCATCGTCTCCATCGACTCGTCGACGATCTGCGGAACGGATCTACATATCCTCAAGGGCGACGTCCCGGAGGTGACGCCGGGGACGATCCTCGGCCACGAGGCCATCGGAACGGTTGTCGAGATCGGCTCGGCGGTGACTACGCTCGAGAAGAGCGACCGCGTGCTCGTGTCGTGCATAACGGCGTGCGGGCGCTGCCGATTCTGCAGGGAAGGTCACTACGGGCTCTGCACCGGCGGAGGAGGCTGGATCTTCGGCCACCTCATCGATGGTCTGCAGGCCGAGTACGCGCGCGTGCCCTTCGCGGACACGTCCGTCTACAAGGTGCCCGCAGGACTGTCGGACGAGCAGGTGCTGTTCCTGGCCGACATCCTGCCCACCGCCTACGAGGTTGGGGTGTTGAACGGCCGCGTTGAACCGGGTGACACGATCGTCATCGTCGGCGCCGGCCCCATCGGCCTTGCGACGATCATGACAGCGAAGCTGCACACGCCCGGGCACATCGTCGCGATCGACCTCGACGACTCGCGGCTCGCCAGGGCTCTCGACTTTGGAGCCGACATTGTGATCAACAACGGTGACGTCGACCCCATTGGCCGCATCATGGAGCTGACCGACGGCCTGGGGGCGGACGTCGCGATCGAGGCAGTCGGGATTCCCGAATCCTTTGAGCTCTGCGCCGAGCTCATCCGGCCCGGCGGCCGGCTGGCGAACGTCGGTGTCCACGGCCATCCGGCGACGCTGCACCTTGAGAAGCTCTGGATCCGCGATGTGCTCATCACCACCGGTCTCGTCGACACCTTCACGACGCCGAAGCTGCTCAAGCTGATCGCGAGCGGACGCCTCGACCCGACGGCGTTCGCCACCCACCACTTCTCGCTGGCTCAGACGATGGAGGCGTATGACGTGTTCGGGGCGGCGTCCGAGACGAACGCCCTAAAGGTTGTCCTAGAAGGGTCGAAGCACCTCCAGCTCGTTCCCACGGGCGACGCTGTGGAGGCAGTCGTTTGACTCGACGATCACTTCGGTGCCCGGCGAATGCCAAGTGCCTGCCACTTCGCCGGGCCTGAACCGAATCGCGCGTGACTCGACCAAGGCCCAGAGCAGCATCAGTCGACGCTCCTGCTCGCGCAGATCCCATGGGTCAGTACGAGCCTGAAGGTGTTGTCGGCGCTGGCTATCTACGTCAAACTGTCTCCAAACGAGGAGGATCTTGATGAAGACCATCGTGCTTGGTTATGACGACTCCGAGTCGGCAAAGCGTGCACTTACGAAGGTCGCGGAACTCGCCAAGACGTCCGACGCCAGCGTAGTCCTGGTCAGCGCCGCGTCCCCCTTGCACACTGGTCGTGGGATCGGCCCTATCGACCCCGTGGACCCGCCCGAGGTGCACGAGGAGCAGCTAGGTCATGCAAAGTCCGTCCTCGACGAGCTTGACATCGCCGCGGAGTACGAGGTCGGCCTCGGCGATCCCGCTGACGTGATCCTGGCGGCGGCCGAGAAGCGCCACGCCGACATGATCGTCGTCGGCACGGGCGAGCCGGGATTGATCTCGAGGCTTCTCGGACTGAGCGTCAGCGAGAGCGTCCAGCGTCGCGCACACTGCGACGTGCTGATCGTGCACTGACGCCGAAACCAGGAGGCAGATCGACCACCTCCCTGAGATACCTCTCGACAAGGCATCGCGGGCGGTCGGGAGGGAGGTGGCGCAGCTCGCGTTCGCAACCGGAGACGATCTCCGACGAGTCGAGCGGCTCGTCGTCGAGGCCGGCGAACTGTGGTGGCCGATGCCTGAGTGGACGGCTGCGGGGAAGCCGCAGAGCAATCTGCGTACTCGCGGATATGTGGCGTGCGGATATCACAGACGATGAGGTCGAATAGATGAACTAGGAGGCTCACGATGAAGCGGATCCTGATCGCAACGGATGGATCTCCATCTGCACAGCAGGCCGTGGAATTCGGCGTAGATCTAGCAAAGCACGAGGACGCCGCTATTGCGGTTGTCTACGTGGTGTCGACGGCCGCCATCGTCGCGATGAATGGCTTCGGAATAGCGGGATATGTTCCGTACGAGCTGACCGCCGACGACGAGGCGGTGTTGGACGACGCGGCTGCTGTCGCCGATCGGGAGGGTGTCGCTGCAGTCTCGAAGCTTCTCCGCGGCGACCCAGTGACCGAGATCGTCCAGTACGCCGATCTCCTCGGCGCAGATCTCATTGTCGTCGGCTCGCGAGGTCGCGGAGCGATCGCCGCAGCAATGCTGGGAAGCGTCTCGCGTGGCGTGCTCGCTCGCGCGAAGCGGCCGGTGCTGGTTGTTCGCTCGGCAGAGGTCGCAGAGCCCGCAGAGCCCGCTCTGGCTCTCGCCGCGAGTACGTAGTTCTCCGCGGTATGAGCGCGGTCGAGCTGCACGAGCGCGGCGCCAATCTGCCGATGCCTGTGACCCTGTCCGGCCCGAGACTCGGAACGTCAACGTAATGAGTGCTCACCGGGAGGTGCGAGATGAAGCGCAGAAAGTATTGGGAGATCGGCGGATTTCTCGCCGGCGGATTGCTGATCGTCTTCGGCGTCGTGGCGATCTTCATGGGCGTCAACGGGTACAACACGACCCGCGACGCGATCAAGGGCGAAGGCATCGCTTTCGGGACGGCCGACGATCCTGCCGTTGCGAAGTACGCCGAGCAGTGGGCCGGCCAGCAGGTCGAGACGGGCGATCAGGCACGCGCATTCGCCAAGGTCATGCGGATGCACACGCTCGAGTCGACCGGCGGCCTCACCTATGCGTCGATGGGCCGCTTCCAGTCGGCTGCGAAGCCCACCGACCAGGCGGGCACGAACGACGAGGCCGCAGCGGCCAAGGACGCGACCGGCCAGCCGATCGCGAACGCTGCCCGCAACATCTGGGTGACCGAGACGGCGCTCACGACTGCGCTGAACATGAGCTATATGGCCGAGCGGCTCGCGGTCTTCGGGATCGTCGTCGGAATCGCGCTCCTGCTGACGGGCCTCGGGCTCGTGATCTTGGCCTTCGCGGTCTTCGGCCGCGAGCCCAAGGTCGAGACCCAGGGCGCGCCGCTTGCGGCTCGGCCCGTGACGAGTTGATCCGGGGGTGAAGACGGGAGGCACCCGGATCGCACAGCGGCTCCGCCTCCCGGAGCACAGAGAGGGCGGCTCCGGCCGCCCTCTCCATTTCCAGCCAGACCACCACGTGACCGAAGGAGGAGAGAGATGAAGGTTCAAGAGATCATGACGCGCGAGGTCGTGACCGTCGGCCCGGAGGCAGACCTGCGGGACATCGCCAAGTTCCTCGTAGACAACGGCATCTCCGGTGTGCCCGTCTGCGGCGTGCGACGGGAGCTCCTCGGAATCGTCTCCGAGGGCGACATCCTCGTGAAGGAAGGCGGACCGAGAGAGCAGGATCGCGGGTTCCTCGGCCGCTTGCGCGGCACGGCGACGAAGGCGAAGAAGGCTCGCGCCGTCAAGGTGCGCGACGCCATGACGACCCCTGTCGTGACTATCTCGCCATACACCTCGGTCGCCGAGGCGGCCCGACGCATGTCGGACCTCGGCGTCAAGCGCCTTCCGGTCGTGCAGGACGACAAGCTGGTGGGCATCGTCTCCAGCACGGATCTCGTTCGAGCGTTCGTCCGCACGGACGACGAGATTCGCCGTGAGATCGTTGAGGACATCCTTCGGGGGACGCTCTGGCTCGAAACGCCCGAGGCAGTCCAGGTCCATGTCGAGCACGGCGCGGTGCGCCTGAGCGGTCAGGTGGAGACGGCAACCGATGCGGCTCTCCTGGAGAGGTTCGTCGCTGGCGTGCCGGGCGTCGTCTCGGTGGACACCGAAGTCGGCTGGCGATTCGACGACGAGACGCGCGCGCGACGAGAACTCGAGCGTCTCCACTTGCCGTCGCGAAGCTAGCCACCTCGACGACCGCGCTGCCCGCGGGGTCGTCGCCTGCCGCATCGCTACTCGGACTGGAGCAGCCCTTCCGCGATCGCGAAGCGAACGAGGTCGGCACGACTCGCGAGGCTCAGCTTCTGCATGATGTGTGCCCGGTGCGTCTCGGCCGTGCGAACCGAGATGTACAGCTGCTCGGCGATCTCCTGATTCGTGTGACCGAGAGCCAGCAGCCGAAGCACCTCGCGCTCGCGCTCGGAGAGCGGATCCTGCTCGGCCCGCCGTCGCTCATCAACATCCGCTGCGACGACCGTCGCGCCGAGTGCCGGATTCACGTAGCGCTCTCCGGCCGCGACGGCTCGTATCGCCGATACCACTTCCGTGTCTGCGGCCTCCTTGAGCACGTAGCCGCTCGCTCCCGCCTCGAACGCCGCACGGACGTAGCGCGGGTCATCCTGCATCGAGAGCACCAGCACGCGCGCCTCGGGGACTGCTTGCAGCACTGCCGGCATCCCTTCGATTCCGCCCTTCTCGGGCATGACGAGGTCCATGAGGACAACGTCGGGCTTCGATTCGATCGCCTCGAACACGGCGCGGTCGGCGTTGGGCGCTTCCCCGACCGTCTCGATGTCGGCCTCGGCGTCCAGAAGGCGGCGGAGACCCGATCGGACGACGGCGTGGTCGTCGACGATAAGCACGCGAATCATCGGACGGGAACCTCTGCCTTGAGCATCGTCCCGGCACCTTCGGTCGAATCGATCGTCAGACGACCCCCGAGCAGGGCGACGCGCTCCCGCATGCCCACCAACCCCAGGCTTCCGTCTCGGACGCTCGCCGGGTCGAAGCCTTTGCCATCGTCGTGGACGACGAGGGTCACGGTGTCGTCGCGTCGGCTGAGCGTCAGCGTGACCCGGGTTGCGCCGGCGTGCTTCAGCACGTTCGTGAACGCCTCCTGGGCGATGCGGTAGAGGGCTGTCTCCACCTCTGCCGGAAGGCGAGCGTCCGACAGCTCCGACTGGACCTCGACCGAGATCTCGCCCTGCTCCTCGACGATGTCGCGGAGTCGTTCGATCGCGGGCACGAGGCCGAAGTCGTCGAGCGCAGCGGGCCGTAGCTCGACGGCCAAGCGTCGGACGTTATGCAGGGTCGAGACCACGAGCTGGCGGAGCTCCGCGATCGCCGCTCCGCTTTCGGCGCTGCCCGATCCGTCTTCCAGCGACTTCAAGCCGAGGAGGATCGAGGTCAGGGCCTGGCCGGTCTCGTCGTGTAGCTCTCGTGCGAGCCGCGCACGCTCGAGCTCCTGCGCCTCGACCACGCGGCGGACTGAGTCACGGCTGACGCGTTGCGAGAGCGCGACCGCGGTCGCCGCCCGGGCTGCGAGCGACTCGGTGAGCCTGACGTCCTCGTCGGTGAAGGCCGGCCCCGACGTCGCTCCGAGCTTGTCGTGAGCGACCACAACGCCCATCGGGCTGCCCTCGGCGAGAAGCGGGACATATAAGGCGGAGCGAACACCCATACGGCGAGCCACCTGCTGGTCCATTTCGGGATCGTCGAGGACGGAGTCGACGCGCTCACTACGTCCGCGTTGAAGCACGCGTCCGGTCTTCGAGCCTCCAAGCTCGAGTCCGATGCCGACGAGGCCGTACGCGTCGGAACCCTCGCCATCGGCAGCGGCGATGCGGAGCTGCTCGCGTCCAGCGTCGGGGAGAGCGATCAAAACGAGGCGGGCGTTGATGAGAGTGCGCAGCCTTTGTGCGACCAAACCGAGGAGCGGCTCGAGCTCGAGCTCGGTTCCCAGCGCGTCGCCGATCTCGCCCAGGGACTCGAGATGGCGCAGCCAGCGGTTGGACGTCTCGTACAGCCTCGTGTTCTCGATTGCGACCGCGGCCTGGGCGGCAAGGAGCTGCGTCAGCTCCTCGTCCTCGTCGGTGAAGCTCCCGCCGCCCTCCTTCTCGGTGAGATACAGGTTCCCGTACGCAACCCCTCTGAGCAGGATCGGAACGCCGAGGAAGCTGTGCATCGGCGGATGGTGATTGGGAAACCCAACGGAGCGAGGGTCGTCGCCGAGGCTGTCGAGTCGTAGAGGCTCGGTGTCGCGGATCAGGACGCCGAGGATCCCGCGACCGCGCGGCAGGTCGCCGATCGCGGCATGCGTCTCGGCGTCGATCCCCGTCGTCAGGAAGCGCTCGAGGCCCGTCCCGGTCTGGTCGATGACGCCGAGCGCCGCATAGCGCGCGCCCGTCAGCTGCGCCGCCGTTTCGACGAGCTGCTGCAGGAGCGCGTCCAGCGAGAGCTCGGAGCTGAGCGCGATCCCAGCATCGACGAGCACACGCAGGCGATCAGGTGCCGCTTGCTCAGACATGTCCTTCCTCAGTTGGAGGTCTGGCCGCGTGGGACAGTAATTGTCCGCAGCCGAACCTGTGGTCGCTCCCGATGCCGCGACAGCTCGATGTCGCGATCCTCAGCCGGTGTCCGAGACCGCGCCGATCACGCTGGACGCATCCAGTGGCAAGCCAAGGGTTGCCGACGCGATGCACTGGGGACTAGTCCACTGCTTGCCCGAGACGTCACTTCGTGAAGTCGCAGCGCTCATGTCGGGCGAGCGAGTGCACTGCGTTGTCGTGACCGAGAACCCAGTCGCAGGGAGATCGCTCTGGGGTGTCGTGTCCGATCTCGATCTCGTGGCGGCCTCGACGGTCCGCCCGCTCGAGGACCAACGCGCCGGTGGAACCGCCATGAAGCCGGCGGTGACTGCGGTGCCGCACGAGACGCTCGAGGAGGCAGCCCGCCGAATGACAGAGCATGGTGTCTCACATCTAGTCGTGATCGACGTCGTCGAAGACCGGCCACTAGGCGTCCTGTCGACGCTCGATCTGGCCGAGGTCTTGGCCGAAAGGGGCTAGCGACCGCGCCCCGCCCGGGTCATTGGAGTAAGCCCTGTGGGGAAAGTCCACTGCCGCATGCTCACAGGGTCAGCAGCAGGCCACATCCTTGAATCAGGGCCGTCGCGGATGCGCCCAGTCGCGCCACGCGTCAGCGTACGAATGGAAGGAGGCGAAAGATGCCACTGGTAGCGAGTATCACTGACGCGCCGTCTTGTGTGACGGTGCTGCGCCGCGCTCTCGTACGGAGCAAGCAGCCCATGATTGCGTATTCGGTCGACCTCGGCTCGCCGAGCGCCAACTATCCATTCGGCCGGGAAACGTTCACGCGCCTCGAGGACGCCGAGCGATTTATCGAGGAAGTGCGCAGCGAGGAACCGGACCGTGCAAGCTTCCTGCTTATCCAGGAGCACGAGCTCGAGGCAGGTGGGCTGAACTGAGGTCCGGCTCAACAGGCGCGCTTCAGGGTGTGACCCATTTACGCCCGTGAGCCGGTCGCTTTGAGTCAGAGAGGAGGTTCAGTCATGTCCGTAGCTCCTACCCCCGGCCTTGCTCCGCAAGGGATGTGGCGTCGCATATTTGCCTGGCCCTCGACTCGCCATGGGGTTCAGGCCGCCGTGCTCTCGGCGGTGGTCGCCGTCCTCATGGTGCTTAACGGAGTTTTGGGTGCGGCGGGGTTCTACGACGATTGGTCGCGGGCCCTGGACCGCCGTGCTCGGACCGATCGCCGGCGCCGCCATGCTGTCCTCACTCGTTTCGGGGGGACTCGCCCTGCTTGCGCTCAGACGCGGCGATCGTTCGATTGTGCTGCTCTGGCCGACTATTCCTAGCCGCCGCATTGGCGATGTTCGTGATCGGCGAGTTCCTTTTCCCCATTAGCTCGCTGTGGATCTGGACGCGCGAGCTCGAGGCGGCGCAATCCTAACTGGGTGCCTGTTGCCGAGAGTCTCCCGGCTGCCCTCGGGGCACCCGTGAGCCCCCCCGCAGCCGCAGCCTTCGGCGGACTGTCCAAGACCCCCCGCCGACCTCGAAAGCATTGGGTGTGGTTTTCCCCGCCGCTCATCGGGGCTCCTCCTGATGTCTTCCAAGCTGCGCCGGGCAAGCATTTGGGCCAGAGAGGAGGTGTGAGATGTCGACCATTTCCCACCCGCCCACCGGAGTTTCTCAGGAGCAAGGCTGGGTCTCGCTGGTCCGCCTCACGGAAGTCTGGGCGTCGCTCGCCATCACCGTGATGTGGATCGCGGTCGCGGTGACTGCTGTCTGGGGTTCCGACTTCGTGGGATCGAGCAACGATGGAAACCATACGACTATCCCGTCAGGGATCTTCGTCGCGCTCTTCGCGTCCATCGGCACCTGGGCGCTCGCGAAGTACGCCTTCGGTCGAGCGCGAGACAAGCAGTGATCCCAACAGGAATGAAGGGAGGTTTGAGATGACAACACTTTCGCCCGTCTTTCACGCGCACCAGTCAGAGCCTGAGGAGAGCGCAGAGAAGTGGGAGTACCTGGTCGTTCCCCTTCAAGAGGCCAAAGGGCTGAAGAAGGCTGACGACCCCTGGGCGCCCGACCAGCTCAACGAGCTAGGCAAGCAGGGCTGGGAGGCAATCGGCCTCTCGCTCAAGTACGGCGACTTCATCGCTTGGCCTGTCGTATTGCTCAAGCGACCGCTGCATTGAGGACGTGTCGGCTGGGATCGCGGGGAACCTGAACCCCTGCGATCCCGTCGACGCCAAAGTCGGCCATGGCACGCCACGGATGTGGTGGCCCAACGAGCGTGGCTGCGCGTCGGAGCTTCCGCCTCCGGGACGGTAGTGGCCTGGCGTCGACTCGACCGTGAGCCCGGCTGCCTCGAGCCGACGGATGAATTCACGTACGTCCTTCCGCACCCGATCACACTCTGACGCCAAGTGACGCAAGCGGGCGTTGGCGCTCGGCCCGCCGCGACCAGCCCGAGCGGGTCTCAGCTGCTCTGAGCAGCGCGACGGAGGAGATGGATGACCGCATGCGTGGTCAGCGGTCGCTCGGAACCGGCCTGAACAAACGCTTCGCGGATGAGCGTCGGCCGGATGTCAGATCTGGACGATGCTTCACCGACTTCGGCGAGGACTCAAGGGCGGGGCACATGCGGCTTCACCGCAGCGCGCGTGGGGGTCTTTCCGATGCGTGGCCGGGCCGTGGCCGTAATGGTGGCTGTAATACGCGAGCTCCATCTGGCACGTCGAACGGAGGTTGAGCCGATGAGCACCGTCACGAATCTCATGAATCGGCCGAGCGACCAAAGCTCGGTCGAGATGAAGCAGACATTTCCGCGTGGAGCAGGCGAAACCGCCGTCGTGACCGCCGAACATCTCAGCAAGCGTTTTGCCGATCTGCGCGCGGTCGATGACCTGACGTTTTCCCTCAAGTCCGGGACGGTGACCGGTTTCCTCGGGCCCAACGGGGCTGGCAAGACGACGACGCTGCGGATGCTGCTTCATCTCGTCGAGCCGAGCGCGGGGCGTGCGCTTGTATTCGGCCGCCGTTATCAGGATCTGGAGCGGCCGGCAGCGCAAGTCGGGGCAGTGCTCGAGGCGGCGGACTTCCACCCGGGCCGCTCCGGACGCGACCACCTGTTCTCGCTAGCACTCGCGCTCGGGCGCGGCGCGAATGGCGGCCACTGGTTCCTCGAACGCGAGCGCGCGGCAGCGAAGCGCGTGGACGCGGTGCTCGATCTGGTCGAGCTACGCAGCGCCGGTCACCGCCGTGTCGGCAGCTACTCGCTCGGGATGCGGCAGCGACTCGGACTTGCGGCCGCGCTGTTGGGCAACCCTGCCTTGCTGATTCTTGACGAGCCGGCCAACGGGCTTGATCCCGAGGGCGTCCGCTGGCTCCGAGACTTCCTGCGTGGATTCGCTGCCGACGGGAAGACGGTCTTGGTCTCCAGCCACGTACTCGCCGAGGTCGCGCAAACCGTCGACGACGTCATCATCATCAACAAGGGACGGCTCGTGACGATCTCCCCGCTTGCGGAGCTGATTGCGCGGCGCACCGGCGCGGTGCGTGTCCGCGCTCGCGATGCACACAAACTGCAGGCCAAGCTCGAAACCGAAGGGCTCCGGGCAACACTGCTCGACGGCGACGAACTGCTAGTGGAGGGCGCGCCAAGCGCCTGCGTCGGCGAGATCGCCTTCAGAGCTGGCATCCCGCTCGAAGAACTCGTGCCGGAATCATCGAGCCTCGAGGACATTTTCCTCGAGCTGACCACGGAGGAGCCGTCATGACTGACCAACTGCTCGCAGAGCTGCGCAAGATGCGCTCCACGCGTACCAACCTCGGCCTGCTCGCGGGGATGATCGCGCTCATCCTGCTGACGGTGCTGCTTAACGGGTTCATCCCGAAGGCGCACGAGCTCATGACACACGACAACCAGCACGCGCTGCTCTCGGCCGGCACTTCGGCGGCACTCTTCGCGGCACTGATTGGCGTGATGGCGATCACGAGCGAGTTCCGCCACGGCACGATCCGCCCAACCTTCGTCGTAACACCGCAACGGACGCAAGTCATCACTGCGAAGGTCATCGCAAGTCTGCTGATGGGTGCCGCCTTCGGGCTCGTGGCGATCGGGCTTTCCCTGGGCGTCGGCTATGCGATCCTCACGATCCGAGACATCCCGCTCGAACTCGAAACAGGACACGTGGTTTGGCTCGTACTCGGCACACCTGCGATGACGGCGGCGTGGGCTGCGCTCGGCGTCGGCCTCGGCGCGGTGTTGCGTAACCAGGTGTTCGCGGTAATCGGTCTGATCACCTGGGCGATGGTCATTGACAACCTCTTGCGCGGACTCGTCCCGTCGATCGGCGGCTACACGCCGGTCGGCGCCAGCGCTGCGCTCGTTGCTGATCCCGCCGACTACGTACTGGCAGCTGCCGCGGGTGGCCTGCTCCTGCTCGGCTACCTCGTCGCATTCGTCGCCGCCGGCGCCATCCTGGTCGCCCGCCGCGACGTCACCTAATACATCGGCAGGCCCAAGGGGCGTAACGGAGGGGCGCAGAGGTCGCGCCAGCGCATGCCCCAAACGTCCGGTATGTGGAGCCATGCCGTCTCACGGTTCCTCGACAGCCGCAGCGCCAGTGTTCATCGGGCCTCGCGCGTCACCGGTCGATACGGGACGAAACGCACGCGCGGACTTCTAATCCGCGGGTCCGAGGTTCGAATCCTCCCAGGCGCATGTCACGCGACGCGGGGCGTCGTTTCGAAGGCGGCGCCGACCGGTGGCGGGGGCCGGGCGGCAGCGAGCGAACGCTTTGCGGCCTACGTCCTCTGACTCGAGTCCGAGAATCGCGCGGCAGTGGCCGGGCTGGTCTGGCCCTCGAGCGTGCGGACGTCACGTCGGTGAGGGTGGTAGATGTCAGTCATCATGCGCCTCCCGTGCGCGTCGCGCTCTTCCTCACGTGTCTCAACGACACGCTTTTCCCCGAGGCGGGGGTCGCGACCGTCCGCGTCCTCGAGCGGCTCGGGCACGACGTCGACTTTCCGGAGGCGCAGACGTGTTGCGGCCAGCTGCACTTCAACACGGGCTACCAGGAGGCCGCGGCGACACTTGCGCGTCGGTTCGTGCGGGTCTTCGCCGAAGCCGACGTCGTCGTCGCACCGTCGGCCTCGTGCGTGGCCATGGTGCGTGAGTTCTACCCGTACCTCGCCGAGCAGATGGACGACGCCGATCTCGCGCGTGACGTGCGCGATCTCGTCCCCCGGGTCGTCGAGCTGACCGAGTTCCTGGTGACACGCCTCGGTGTGACGGATGTCGGAGCCTCGTTCGGCCACCGCGTCACGTACCACCCGACGTGTCACTCGCTGCGTGCTCTGCGCCTCGGCGATGCGCCGCTGGCGCTCCTGCGCGCCGTGGACGGGCTCGATCTCGTCGAGTTGCCACGAGCGAACGAGTGCTGCGGCTTCGGTGGCACGTTCGCGCTGAAGAACGCCGAGACGTCGAGCGCGATCCTCGACGACAAGCTCGATGCAGTCATGGAGACGAGCGCCGAGGTGGTCGCCGCGGTCGACATGTCGTGCCTGATGCAGATCGGCGGGGGGCTGTCTCGTCGTGGGGCCGCCGTGCGGTCCCGGCACGTCGCCGAGATCCTGGCTGCGACATGAGCAAGGGGTTCTCGGCGGGCGCGCACGAGGCTCTCCGCAACACGCAGCTCAGGCGGAACCTGCGCGTCGCGACGACGACGATCCGCGGCAAGCGAGCCGCGGTCACGGCGGAGCGCCCGGACTGGGAGGAGCTGCGCGCGGCCGGGGAGGCACTGAAGCGCCGCGTTCTCCGCCACCTCGACCACTATCTGCTCAGGTTCGAGTCGGCGGTCACGCAGGCCGGCGGCGTCGTGCACTGGGCGCGCGACGCGCAGGACGCCAACGAGATCGTGGTGGGGCTCGTCCGGAGAACGGGAGCCCGCGAGGTGGTGAAGGTGAAGTCGCTGACGACCGACGAGATCGGGGTCAACGATGCGCTGGCCGCCGCCGGAGTCAGAGCGGTCGAGACCGACCTCGCCGAGCTGATCTGCCAGCTCGCCGGCGACACGCCGTCTCACATCCTCGTCCCGGCGATCCACAAGAACCGGGTCGAGATCCGGGATCTCTTCCGGCGCGAGCTCGGTCTCCCGGAGCTCTCCGACGAGCCACGCGTCCTCGCCGCGGCGGCGCGTGCGTACTTGCGCGAGCGGTTCCTCGACGCGACCGTTGCGATCAGTGGCGCGAACTTCGCCGTGGCCGACACCGGCACCGTCTGCGTCGTCGAGTCCGAGGGGAACGGGCGGTTCTGCACCACGCTGCCGAAGACGCTCATCACCGTCCTCGGGATCGAGAAGCTGGTGCCCACGTTCGAGGACCTCGAGGTGTTCCTTCAGCTGCTGCCGCGTTCGTCGACGGGCGAGCGCATGAACCCGTACACCTCGCTCTGGACGGGCGTAACTCCGGCCGACGGGCCGCAGGAGTTCCACGTCGTGCTGCTCGACAACGGCCGAACGAACGTCCTCGCGGACCCGGTCGGACGCCAGACGCTCGCCTGCATCCGCTGCAGCGCGTGCCTGAACGTCTGCCCTGTGTACTCGAGGACCGGCGGTCATGCGTACGACTCGGTCTACCCGGGGCCGATCGGCGCGATTCTCACGCCGCAGCTCCGGGGGACGGGCGAGGCGGGCTCGCTGCCGTTCGCCTCGAGCCTGTGCGGTGCGTGTGCCGAGGTGTGCCCCGTCAAGATCGACATCCCGCAGGTCCTCGTTCACCTGCGCGCCCGTGTCGTCCGCGAGGAGGTCGCGCCCATGGCTCCGGAGCGGGTCGCGATGAAGGCCGCCGCGGTCGCGCTCGGAGGCTCGCGCCGCCTCCGGAGCGCGCGCTGGCTCGGCCGGCTGGCGCAGGAACCGTTCACCGACGCCGATCACCAGATCGACGGGTTGCCCGGGCTCTCGCCCTGGACGCGAACGCGCGACCTCTCCGCCATGCCGGCGCGATCTTTCCGCGACTGGTGGCGCGATCGATGACGGCGCGCGAGGACGTTCTGGCACGAGTCGCCGCCGCGCTCGGCGACGTGCCGCCCGGCGAGCGACCCGAGGACGTCGCGGTGCAGCGTGCGTACCGTTCGTCCGAGGACGGCGACGCCGTCGAGCGGTTCGTCGAACGTATCGCCGAGTACGAGACCACCGTCCGTCGCGTGACGGCCGGCGACATCGCCTCGGCTGCAGCGGAGCAGTGCCGGCTCCGCGGCGTCGCGCGGCTCGGCATCCCGTTCGATCTCCCGCTCGAGTGGCGACCGGAGGGTCCCGAGCTCGTCGTGGGGTCGCTCGACGCTCGTGCTCTCGATGCGCTCGACGGAGCGATGACCGGTTGCGCACTCGCCATCGCGGAGACCGGGTCGATCGTGCTCGACGCGGGCGCGCGGCAAGGGAGCCGCGCGCTATCGCTCGTGCCCGACTACCACCTGTGCGTGGTCGAGGAGCGCCAGATCGTCGGCGGCGTCCCCGAAGGCATTCGGGCGATCGCTGTGTCCGTCCGCCGACGCCTGCAGCCTGTGACCTTCGTTTCAGGCCCGTCCGCGACGTCGGACATCGAGCTCTCGCGCGTCGAGGGCGTCCACGGCCCGCGAACGCTCGATGTGCTGGTCGTCACCGACGCGTAGCGATGTCTCGTTCCAGGCCGCTCCGACCGAACGGTTGCGCCGGACTTCCAATCCGCGGGTCGCAGGTTCGAATCGTGTCGGGCGCAGCTCTGTGGCGTCCTTGCACATGGGGGCACCGCGCTCTAACCCATGACGCCAGAGACGTCGGGGCGACACAATCCCGGGGATGACCCATCTCGAGGCCGCCCGCGCCGATTACGAAGAGCGGTCGTGGCTCGATGCATTCGAGGCATTCGCCCGGGCGGACGAGGACACACCGCTCGAGGCCGAGGATCTCGAGCTCCACGCGACGACGGCCCGCATGTTGGGGCGAGACGAGGACGCGTTGGCTGCGCTCGAGCGAGCACATCACAGGTATCTCGAGCGAAGCGAGACGCGGCGTGCGGCGTATTGCGCGGGTTGGATCGGAATGAGCCTCGCGTACCGCGGTGCCGTCGGGCCTGCGGGCGGCTGGCTCGCTCGTGCACAGCGCCTGCTCGAGGACGAGCCCGAGGAAACGGTTGAGCACGGCTACCTGCTGCTGCCGGCGATGTTTCAGAAGGAGGCACAAGGCGACTTTCTCGCGGCCGCCGCGATTGCCGGCGAGGCGGCTGTCATCGGCAGGCGTTTGGGCGATCCGGATCTTTTCGCTCTCGCGCTACACGGCCAGGGCCAGATGCTCGTGCAGGCGGGCCGCGTGCAAGAGGGCCTCGTGCTGCTCGACGAGTCGATGGTCGCGGTGACCGCGGGAGAGGTATCTCCATTTGTCGAAGGTCTCGTCTACTGCGGCGTCATCCTCGCCTGTCAGGGGGTGTTCGAGGTGGGTCGCGCGAGGGAGTGGACGCGAGCGCTGACCTCGTGGGCAGCGCGGCAGCCGGATCTCGTCGCCTTCACGGGCCGCTGCCTCATCCATCGCTCCGAGCTCCTGCAGCTCGACGGCTCCTGGGACGCTGCGCTCGAGGCGGCGCGACTCGCGGGCACGCGTTTCGATCCGCTGAGCGTTGTGACGGGGCTCGCGCACTACCGTCAGGGCGAGGTGCTCCGGCTGCTCGGTCGGTTCGAGGAAGCGGAGCAGGCGTACCGCGAGGCGAGCAATCTGGGCTGGGAGCCGCAGCCCGGTCTCGCGCAGCTTCGGCTCGCGCAGGGGAAGCACGACACTGCGCTCGCTGCGATCCGTCGGGCGAGCGCAGAGGCTGGGGAGCCGCTCAAGCGCGCGGCGCTGCTTCCAGCGCACGTCGAGATTGCTCTCGCCGCAGGCGAGGTCGAGGAGGCGCGGACGGCGTGCGCCGAGTTCGAGGAGCTCGCCGAGCGCTACGAGAGCGCGATGCTCGGCGCGATGGTCGCGCACGCGCGGGGTGCGGTCCTCGTCGCCGCGGGGGAGGCGCGCGGCGCGCTCGGCCCGCTGCGCGACGCTGAGCGAGTCTGGCTCGCGCTCGACGCGCCGTACGAGATCGCCCGCACCAGGCTGCTCGTATCGCGTGCCTGTGCCGACCTCGGCGACGACGAGACGGCGAGGCTCGAGCGCGTGGCCGCGCAGGAGATCTTCGAGCGGCTCGGGGCGGCGCCCGATCTCGCGCGACTTGCCGCGCGAAAGACAGAGCTGCACGGGCTGTCCCCGCGCGAGCTCGAAGTACTCCGCCTCGTCGCATCGGGGCAAACGAATCGCGACATCGCCGCGACGCTCGTCATCAGCGAGCACACCGTCGCGCGGCACCTGCAGAACACGTTCCGGAAGATCGGCGTTTCCTCACGCTCCGCGGCAACTGCGTACGCGTTCGAAAACGACCTCGTTTGAGCTCGTGCGTCGTGGTCAGAACTGACCACGGAGGCGCGTCGCAGATTGGTGGATCTGCGCGATGCGCGCTTAAGCCCTGAGACCTACCGTCGTTCCATCGTCGAAGGAGGAACGATGGAGCGGTACGAGACGGTGATCATCGGCGGGGGCCAGGCGGGGCTCTCGGTCGGCTACCACCTGCAGCAGCGGAATCGGTCGTTCGTCATTCTGGATGCGGGCGCGCGGATCGGCGACTCCTGGCGACAGCGCTGGGACTCGCTGAAGCTCTACTCTCCCGCGTTCCGCGACGGACTGCCCGGCATGCGTTTCCCTGCCGAGCGGATCGCGTATCCGACGAAGGACGAGTTCGCGGACTACCTCGAGGCGTATGCGGAAGCGTTCGAGCTGCCCATACGCAGCGGCGTCTCGGTGGACGCGCTGACGAAGGAGGGGGGAAGGTACGGCGTCCACACCGGCGACACCCGCCTCGAAGCGGACAATGTCGTGGTCGCAACGGGCGTGTTCAAGAAGCCGTACACGCCCGACTTCGGTCGCGAGCTCGATCCAAGCATCACACAGCTTCATTCGAACGACTACCGGAATCTCTCGCAGCTCCAGGAGGGACCGGTTCTCGTCGTCGGCGCGAGCCACTCCGGCTCGGACGTCGCGTGGGAGGCCGCGTCGAAGCACGACGTCGTGCTAGCCGGCAAGGACACCGGGCAGATCCCGGCGCCGATCGAGAGTCGACGCGGCCGGCTGGGCTTCCGGCTGCTCTTCTTCGCGGGAACGCACATCCTCACCGCGGACACACCGATGGGTCGAAAGATGGGCGTCCACATCCGCCATGGTGGAGCGCCGCTGCTCCGCTACCGGCGCAAGGACCTCGAGCGCGCGGGTGTCGAGCGGGTTCTCGAGCGCGTCATCGGCGTCGAGGGCGGGCTGCCGGTGCTCGAGGGGGGTCGCGCTCTCGACGTGCGGAACGTGGTCTGGTGCACCGGGTTCCGCCCCGACTTCAGCTGGATCAGGTTTCCCTATGAGATTGGGGACGACGGGTATCCCGTGCAGTACCGGGGCGCGGTTGCATCGTCTCCGGGCCTCTACTTCGCAGGCCTGCCCTTCTTGCACTCGTTCGCGTCGATGCTCATCGGCGGAGCAGGGCGCGACGCCGAGCGCGTCGCCCGGCACATCGTCACGGTGCGGGCAGATGAGCTCGAGGCGGAGAGCCAGCCCCGCATCCTGGCGGTTACAGACGAGCGCGTCGCATCGTGACGGAGCGGACCGTCCTCGTGTGGAACGGCCTCGTCTCGGAGCCCCCTGCGCTCCGGGCTGAGGAGCGTCAACTCGATCGACGCATGGACGATACGGCCCGGCCGACGTCCGCCGTGACCAGGCCCCAGCACTCGTGGGAGCGTAGTCACCGGCCTCGAAGGGCCACGTCGTCCGCAGGTCCGCGCAGAAACCGTCGTCCGTGAAGCGGAGGACGAGGATCCTGACTTGTGATCGAGCGCGCCGATCCGCGTGAACGCGAGCCACGACGGGATCGTGGGGGCAGTCGCGGTGGCGCGACGGCGGTGGACTGCATGTGAGCAGGCCCACAGCACGTCGCTCGGCGTCGAGATCGTCGCGTCGCTCGTCGCGGGCACGAGGGCCCAGGTCGACGACGTGTCGCTGAAGAGCTCCTAGCGCGGCAGCCGCAGCCCGAGCCGGTGCGGGAGCGAGGCGACGAGACGGGTCGCCGCGTTCGGCACCCGGCCCTCGTCCTCGGCCGCGTCCTTCGCGATCAGCGCACGCCGGATGAGCGCTCCGCCCACGTAGCGGAACGGCTCCGGCGGGAAGAGCTTGCGGCCGGGCTCGACGATCGCCAGCCGCGTCCGCACGTCGCGACGGTCGAGCGCGAGCCGCGCGAGGATCTCTCCGCCGAGGTACGTCGGCCCGACGCCGTTCCCGGTGAAGCCGAAGCCGTGGTGCACTCGCCCGCGGCTGCCGAAGATCGGCAGGTGAGTCGGGGACACGTCGATCGGCCCGCCCCAGGCATGGGTCACCTCACGGCCGCGCGTCTGCGGGAAGAAGCGCGCAAGGCTCTTGCGCGCCGAGGCAATGACCTTGCGGTCGAGCTCCATCCGGTCGGAGACGCGCCCCCCGAGCCCCATCGCTCCGCCGCCCCAGCCGAACGCGATCCGGCCGTCGCGTGTCGTCCGCATGTAGTGCACGAGCTTGCGGCCATCCACGATCGCCTCGCCGTTCGTCCAGCCGAGCTCGTCGAGCACGTCCGGCATCGGCTCGGTGAGAACGATGTGGCTCGAGGCGAGCGCGAGCGAGAGGCGGTAACCGGGGAACCGGGCCGCAGCCGAGTTGACGGCCAGCACGGCCGAGCCCGCGCGTACGCGACCCGTCCGTGTCTCGACGCTTCCGTCCCGAGACAGCCGCGTGACCTCGGTCCGCTCGTGAAGGCGAATGCCTCGCTCGAGCACGCGCGCGCGCAGACCGAGCGCGAGCCGCGCCGGCTGGACGGTCGCGTTGAGGCGATACAGCTCGCCGCCGAGAAAGAGCGGGGACGCGCAACGCGCCCGCACGTCGTCGGCCGACACCGACACGACTTCCTCCGGGGCGCCGAGAGCGGCGGCGGCCCGAACGGCCTCGTTCCCGGATCCGAGCTGCGACTCCGTCGTGGCGACCCGGAGCATCGGCGCTTCGCGGAACCAGGCGTCGACGTCGTTGGCCTCGCACCACGCGCCGACGCCGCGTACCGCGTCCTCGGATGCACGGCAGACGGCGAGCGCCGCTACGTCTCCCGCCTTCTCGCGCAGCAGTTGCGCGTCGCCCCAGAGCGTCTCGCAGAAACCACCGTTCCGTCCGCTCGGCCCGTGCCCGCAGACGGCCGCCTCGAGCACCAGCACGTCCAGCTCGGGCTCGAGCGCCCGGAGCTGCCACGCCGTCCAGAGACCGAGGTACCCCCCGCCCACCACGACGACGTCGGCCTGCGCGTCGCCTTCCAGCGGCGGCCGGGGCGTGACGTCTCCGGCCTCCTCGAGCCACCAGCCGGTTCGGGTGTGGCGCATCAGGCGGGCGCCGCTGCGGCACGCCGTGCGAGGGCGACGCTGCAGGCGATGACCGCCGCGACCGCGACGGGGACGAGCACCGTCCAGAAGAGCGGCAGCCCTCCGAGCGCAGCCCCGAGCGAGACCAGCGCCGCGGAGAGCCTGCCGGGCGGAACGAGCAGCTGGCCGACCAGCAAGAACGCCGCTCCGGACAGCAGCAACCCCATCCACGCGACGACGCCGCGGGTGGTGTCGAAGTGGGCCAGGACAGGCCCGGCGACCGCCGCGAGCGCATAGAGCAGACTCAACGCGATGACGAGGAACCTCGTCGCGGCAGGCAGTCCTTCGCGGCTCATCGGAGCCGTAGCCTAGAGGCACGGTTTCAGGGGTGGCGGACGGGATTCGAACCCGCGACCACCGGGACCACAACCCGGGGCTCTACCAACTGAGCTACCGCCACCGCGCCCGCGACAGGATACCGCTGTCGGCGCGCGGCCTCAGTCCACGAGCACGGCCTGGGTCTGCGTCGTTCGCGCCACGCGCCGACCGGACGAGTCGAGCACGTCGGTCTCGACGACGATCGTCGTCTTGCCGACGTGGAGCGGGCGTGCCCGCGCGGTCACGGTCCCGTCGCGAACCGCCCCGAGGAAGTTCGTCTTCGACTCGATCGTGACCGTCCGCGCTCCGGCGGGCAGGTTCAGGAAAGCGCACACCGCGCCCGCCGTGTCCGCAAGCGCCATGAGTACGCCCCCGTGCAGCACCTTGCCGGCAGTGCAGAGAGCGGGCGAGAACTCGAGCGTCGCGTCGACCTCGTCCGCGTCGCCGAACGTCCTGATGCCCAGCGTCGCGCCGAGTGGCATCTGCGCATTGACGGTCTCGGTGATCTCGGGCTTTTCCACGTCGGCCTATTGCAGTCGCTTCTCGAGGTAGGCCGAGAGCCGCGTGAGCGGGAACGAGATGCAGAAGAAGATCACCATCACCGTGGCGTAGATCGGGATCGCCTCCACCTCGCCGATCCCGATCGGAGGCGGAGCCGCGAGTCGCTCGACCTGGCGCTCGGCGGACTCCAGGAGCTCCGGGGCGCCGATCACCTGCGCGATGGTCGAGTTCTGGATGATGTTCACGAGGAGACTGACGAGCGGGGGCAGGAGCCGTCGCAGCGCTTGCGGCAGGATCACGAACGCGTGCCGGCCGATCCAGCCGAAGCCGAGAGCGGCGGCAGCTTCGTGCTGCTCCTTCGGGATCGACTGCACCGCGCCGCGTGTCGCTTCGGCGACCTGCGCGCTCCCCCAGAGCGTCAACGCGATCGAGGCCGAGATGAGCGCGTCGAACTCGAGCCTCGGGTCGACAGCGGGCAGGAGGAAGAAGACGAGGAAGAGCGTGACGAGTATCGGAAGCCCGCGCCACACCTCGATGTAGAGCCGGATGAAGGCGCGCGACGGCATGAACTTGATCGTCAGGAGCGTGCCGAGCGTGACGCCGATCAGGAGGCTTCCCGTGAGCGAGAGCGCCGCGATCTGCAGCGTCCCGCGCAGCCCCACCTCGAACATGTAGCGAAGGACGGGCTCGGCCCAGTCCGGGAGGATGCTCGAGATCATCGCGCGTCCTCGGGCAGGGCGAGGCGGCGCTCGACGACGCGGATCGACGCCGACATCGTCCACACGATCACGAGGTAGCTGACCGCGAGCGTCGTGAACGTCTCGACCGTCTGCAGCGTCAGCGCGTTGATGTTCAGCGCCGTCGTCGTCAGCTCCGGATAGCTGATGACGTACATCAGCGACGTGTTCTTGACCACGCTGATGTAGGTGTTGATCGAGGACGGCAGCGCGATCCTGCCGCCGATGGGCAGCGTCACGTTCAGGAACGTCGCGAGCCGCCCGAAGCCGAGCGCGAAGCCGGCCTCACGGAACCGGAAGGGAACGGCCTCGAACCCGGCCCGGAAGTTCTCGGTATTGAAGGCGCCGCCCCAGATGGTCACGGCGAGCCAGGCGACGGTGAACGGCTCGAGGACGATCCCGACCTGCGGGAGCGCGAAGAAGAGGAAGAAGATCTGAACGAGGATCGGGGTGTTGCGGATGATCTCGACGTAGATCGCGGCCAGCGGGCTGACGATCGGGACGCGGTGGGCTCGTGCCGCTCCCAGGACCAGCCCGATGACGAAGGAGCCGGCGATGGCGATGGCCGAGACCTCGAGCGTGCGGCGCAGGCCCGCCAGGAGCTCGTCGCCGTTCTCGGTGACGTACGACCAGTCGAACGCGAGGGCGAGAGTCGTCACGGGGTGAGGTCAGAAGCGGCCGCGCAGTGCGCGGCCGCTTCTTCGTCCCATGCCGGTTGCGCCGCTACGGGCACACCGTCGTGATGTCGACCTGGTTGTACGTGATGCCTTGCTTCGGCCGCAGGATGTTCTTCGAGAACGGCACCACCTGAGCAGGCGGAACCGTGTTCTTGAGGATCGGGAAGAACAGGTCACGCTTCTTCATGAGGCTCAGGCGCGAGTTGACCCATGCCTGGAGCTGGGTGTTGCCCTGCTTGATCCCGATGCCGTACGGCAGCGGCAGGAACAGGTCGTTCGTCAGCCTGTAGCTGCGGTCCGTCGCCGCGATGCCGAGGAGGACCGTGTCGTCCCACATGAGCGCGTCGGCACGGCCGTCCCGGAACGCGATCAGGGCGTTCGTGAAGCTGTCGGTGACGAGCACCTTGGTGTCCTTGAAGCAGTTCTTCATCCACCGGTCGTAGATGGAGCCGCTCGTCGTGACGATCGTCTTGCCGGCGAGACTGCCGAGCGAGAGAGTCGAGCTGTTCGGTACGAGCAGCCGTCCCGTTGCCTTGTAGTACGCGCGCGAGAAGTCGATCCGCGTGTCACGGTCGGCGGTATAGGTGAACGTCGCGATGACCATGTCCACCCGCCCCGTCGTCAGCGACGGCTCACGTGCCGGTGTCGTGACGCACGTGTACGTGACGCGGTTCGACTTGCCGAACGCGAAGCGCGAGAACCACTTGGCGATCTCGACGTCGAAGCCGGCGTTCTGGCTGCGCGCGCCGATGTAGCCGAACGGCGGCGAGTCGCACTTCACCGCGATGTTCAGCCGCTTCCGCTGCTTGATCTCGGCCGGCAACGGCGGCAGCTTCTTCTGCTCGGCCGCATACGGCTCCGTCTCACGGGCGGACGCGACGCCGCCCAGTCCTACGAGCGCCGCCGCCGTCAGTGCCACGGTCGCCAGCGCAATGGTGATTCGCTTCATTCCGTCCCTCCTTCGTCGATGAGCTCCTCCAGGGTGTGGGCGAGCTGTGTTCTCCGCAGGAAGCGCTGCGTCCGCTCGTGCTGGGGGTTGTCGAGCACGTCCCGGGGAAGCCCCTGCTCGACGATGTTCCCCGCGTCCATGAAGATCACACGGTCCCCGACCTCGCGCGCGAACTGCATCTCGTGCGTGACGACGAGCATCGTCATGCCCTCCTGTGCCAGCGTACGCATGACGACCAGAACCTCGCCGACGAGCTCGGGATCGAGTGCCGAGGTGACCTCGTCGAAGAGCATCACGTGCGGCTGCATCATGAGCGCCCTCGCGATGGCGACTCGCTGCTGCTGACCACCGGAGAGTTGATGCGGATGCTGCTCGGCCTTCTCCGCCAGCCCGACGCTCGCGAGCAGCTCGCGGCCTCGTGCCTCCGCCTCGCGACGGGGCATCTTGCGGATGCGGCGCGCCGCGAGGGTGAGGTTGTCGAGCGCCGTGAGCTGCGGGAAGAGGTTGAACTGCTGGAAGACGATCCCGATCCGCTGCCTGATCGCCGAGACGTCGACGCCCTTGCGCGTGATCTCCTCGCCCTCGAGGAAGATCCGGCCGGACTGGATCGGCTCGAGCAGGTTGACGCAGCGAAGCAGCGTGCTCTTCCCGCTGCCGCTCGGCCCGATGACGCACAGCACCTCGCCGGGCTCGACGCTCAGGTCGATGCCGTCGAGGACGACGTTGTCGCCGAACCGCTTGTGGACGTCCTCCATGCGGACCATGGCGACGCCGTTTGCCTGCCGCCCCTCGACGGCTGTCGTCGCAACGCTCACTGCCCAGAGAGATCAAACGCAAATGTGCCCGTCCGGTCAAGCGGTTTGACGAAGTGCGGCGCAGGTCGTACCCTCCCGACGTCCACGTCGAGCGAAAGGGGATGACCATGAAAGTCGCACGCTTCATCTCACTTCGGCTCGCGCCTGCAATGCGCAAGACCGAAATCCGCTAGCGCGGACTTCGGTCGCGCGAAAGATCCCCTGATCGCGCCCGCTTCGCGGGCGCACGCAGACGACAGCATCCGCGAGCCGCGGCCCGGTTGACCATCCGAGTGAAGGAGTCTCACGTTGTCCGATGGAACCCTGGCCGCTCTCGGCTGGACCGACGAGCTCGAGGCGGCTTTCACAACCTACGAAGAGCGCGGCTTCCGACCCGCTCGCGTCGTCGCCGAGCACCGCGGCGGCTACTACGTGCGCTCGGAGATCGGCGACAGGCTCGCGCAGGCGCGCGGCCGCATGCGTGACGACGAGATCTGGGGCGGGATGCCCGCCGTCGGCGACTGGGTCGTCGTCTGCGACGCGCCTGGCGACCGCTTCGCGATCGAGGCGCTGCTGCCGCGGCGCACGAAGGTCTCGCGCAAGACGCCCTGGCTGAAGGCCGAGGAGCACATCCTCGTCGCGAACGTCGACACCGTCCTCCTCGTGAACGGGCTCGACGAGGACTTCAACCCGCGGCGCCTCGAGCGCTATCTCACCGCGGCCTGGGACTCGGGCGCCGACCCCGTCATCGTGCTGACGAAGCTCGACGTGTGCGACGACCCCGGGAAGCTCCTCGAGGCGGAGAGCGTCGCCGTCGGCGTCCCGGTCCACGCGGTGAGCAACGTCACGGGGGAGGGGATCGACGCCATTCGGGCCATGCTGCGGCCGGGCCGGACGTTCGTCCTGCTCGGCTCATCGGGGACCGGCAAGTCGACGCTCGTGAACCGGCTCGCCGGGAAGAAGGTCATGGACACCGGTGAGCTTCGCAACGACGGGCGAGGACGACACACGACCCGGCATCGACAGCTCCTCGTCATGCCCGACGGCGCGATCCTGATCGACACGCCCGGACTGCGCGAGCTCCAGATCTGGGAGGGCGACCTCGACAGCGCGTTCGCCGACATCGCCGAGCTGGCTGCGCAGTGCAAGTTCAACGACTGCGCGCACTCGACCGAGCCCGAGTGCGCGGTCCGCGAGGCGCTGGAGTCGGGCGAGCTCGACCCCGATCGGTGGCGGAACTACCTCCAGCTCCAACGTGAGCTGCGCGCGATCGAGGCGCGGAGCAGCCACCGGATCCAGCGCGAGCTCAAGAGCCGCTGGCGGGCACGCGCGCGCGAGACGAGGCGGGCGCGAAGGTACGGCGGCAAGCCGTGACTTCGGCCCACGCGGGTGAGCGGATGCCATGCCGGCCAGCGCGTGCTCGACGACGCGGGTACGCTGGCTATCTCCGATAGCTCCTCCTCGCGCGTGTCCCGACACCCGAGCCATTGCGCCAGGACGAGCGGAAAGCGAGACGCGATGACCTCACCGTTCGTGACCGTCCGGTATCCGGACGGGGCGTGGGAGCTCACGCTCTACGAAAAGGTTCCGAAGGTCGGAGACACGCTCAGGCGTAGCGGCGGCAAGTGGGTGGTCGCGAAGGTCAGCAAGGACATGAGCGGTCATGTCATCGTCACCTGGCGGCCTGCCCCGCGAGCCGCCTCGTCCGGCCATCTGCCCGCCGTCGCAGCAAGCCCATGAGCAAGAGCTCGGACAAGCCGAAGAAGCAGCAGAAGCAGAAGCCGCAGAAGACGCTCAAGGAACGACGTAGCGAGAAGCGCGCGGCGAAGAAGCTCGGTTCCGGCTCGCTTCTGCCGGCTGACAAGTAGGCGCGAAAAACATCCTCCGCACGGCGCCGCGTCGCCCGGGAGATGGTCGGTTCTCCCCTGGGCGACGCGGCTCAGCGACGGGCGTCTCGAAGCCCACGTCATGAACGCCGACGGGAGCGGTCGGCGGAGTCTGACGCTCCAGGAGAAATGAGTGAGGTCGCCCGCCGACAGCCTCACCAGGGTCGTCAGCTTCGCTTCGGCTCTGCCGGGATCATCGTCACCTTGCCATGCTCATCGACCGAGACGACGTAGCGGTTGGCGGAACCTCGCCCCCGCAATCGACCCAGGAACGAGTTCCCTTGGGCGATGATCGCGTGTGTATCGGTATGCGTCTCGATCTCGAAGCCGTCACGGAGCTTCGCTTCTAGGAACGCGTCGAGCGCGGCCTTTCTCTCCCCCGTCGGATCGTTCTCTACTCCCATCGCACCGCCTTCGGTCTGAGTCGGCAGAAGAGTGCTGCCGGGTCACATTGCCCCCTTATGTTGCCCAACACCTATCTCGGCGTCCCGCACGGTTTCCGGCGGTGGCCTGCCTACAAAGCTTTCGCGAGTGGCCCCGGGAGGAGTCGAACCTCCGCGCACAGATTCGAAGTCTGTCGCTCTATCCACTGAGCTACGGGGCCCAGATGCTCCGGTCGAGCATCCAGCGGGCAGTATGCCCACCGCTCGCTACGCGGCTCGCTCGGCTTCGTGCCCGTCGCGCACGTGAGCGACGAAGACGCGGACCACCGTCGGGTCGTACTCCGTGTCGGCGAGGCGCACGAGCTCGTTCAGCGCCTCCTCGTCCGAGAGCGCCGGACGGTACTGGCGTTCGGAGATCATCGCGACGTACGCGCTGCACACGCGGATGATCCGCGCTGCGAGCGGCGCCTCGTCGCCGACAAGGCCGTCGGGATAGCCGCTGCCGTCCCAGTTCTCGTGGCTCGAGCGGACGATGCCAGCGACGCTGCGCAACGCCGGGGACGCGCGCAGGATGCGCTCGCCGACGATCGTGTGCTGGCGAACGAACGCCCACTCGCGCTCGTCGAGCGGCGCGGGCTTGTGGAGGATCTCGTCCGGCACGGCGAGCTTCCCCAGATCGTGGAGCTGCGCGGCCCGCTCGAGGTCTTCGAGCTCGTCGCGACGCAACCCGAGCATCTTCCCGACATCGCCCGACAGCGTGGAGACGTCGGCTCGCTGCGCTTCGAGCTCGGGCTCGCGGATCGAGAGCGCCGCGAGCAGCGCCGCCATCGTGCGCTCGCTCTCTCCCCGGCGCGAGTACTTCTGCGCGTAGAGACGCTCGTCCGCCGCCTGCAGCGCGCTGCTGGCATCCGTCGCCTCGTCCGGAAGGAGCACGGCACCGAACGAGCTCCCGATCTCGAAGCCCTCGCCCTTCTCCGAGAGAGCGTCGCACGCCCGGTCGATCAGCGGCTCCGCCTCGCCGTCTCGCACGGTCGCGACGAGGCAGAACTCGTCGCCGCCCAGTCGGTACACGGAGCCGCCTTCGCCCGGGACGGTGGCGAGCTTCGCGCCCAGCCGCACGAGCAGAGCGTCTCCCGCCGGGTGCCCGAAGGTGTCGTTGTAGCCCTTGAAGCCGTCCAGATCGAACAGCATGAGGAGAGCCGGCGCGACAGGCCGCGCGCTCAAACGGCGCTCGAGATCCGCGAGGAGCTGCCGGCGGTTCGCGAGCCCCGTCAAGGAATCGGTCGTAGCCTCCTTGCGAGTCAGCTCGAAGAGGATCCGATTCTCCCGGAAGGTCGCGGCGAGCCGTGCGATGACCATCGCGAGCGTCAGCGAGGCCAGAATGATCGCGAGCAGGTTCACTCGCGTGAAGTGGTCGTAGACGAGGATGCCCGTCGCGACGACGGCGCAGACTGCGGGCACGGCGAGGAGCGGCCGGCCCTCGACCTCGAGCCCCTCGCGGGTGCGGTCGGGCAGCCACGCGGACGAGGCGATGAGCAACATCGCCAGCGGCCAGAGGATGTCCACCCACGTGCCTTCGACGTAGGTCCCGTTCGAGGACTGGAAGAGATAGACGGCGTCCGCCGCGGTCGTTGCGAGGATGCCGAGGCCGAGGACGAGCCAGCGCGGTCCCGGGACGCCAGCCTGTGAGTGAGAAGACGCCGAACACCGCCGAGAGGAGAAGCACGTCTCCCAGCGGATAGGCGAGGTTCGTCACGACGGTCGAGGTCGATCCCTCGGTGGTCTCGAGGACGAGGTCGACGAGGATCGCCGCCCCCAGCGCGGCAGCGGCGAACGCTGCGGTGATCCCGTCGAGCCACAGCATCCCGCCGATCGAGCGGACGCGCGAGCGAAGCAGGAGGACGACGCCGACGTAGAGGAGGACGTAGAACGCGATGTACCCCGCGTCGGCAATCGACGGATAGCCCTCGGGCTTGAAGGCGGCGTACCAGATCTCCCCGAGCGTCCAGCAGGCGAGCGCTGCCGTGATCACGGTCCACGCGATTCGCTCGCGGTGAACGACGTACGCGTGCGAGCCCACGATCACGCAGGCGAGCACCATCAGCCCGTCGTACACCCAGACGTTGAAGAACGCGCTCAGGCCGCCGTCCTGCGGCGCGAAGAGCGTGACGGCCGCGAACGCGGCGAGGCCCGCGGCGGCTGCCACGCACGACAGGTGAACCCACCCGATCCTGGGCATCTAGGAACGAGAATCGGCTCTGCGCAGCGTCCGCTTGAGCGATTCGACTCGTCTCGAGGTCCGCTCCGTCCGACCCCGGTCCTACCCTCGCGCCATGATGCTGGGGGTCGTGGTGTTCGGAGCCGCGTTCCTGGCCGGGCTGGGGCTCGGCACATACACCCGACGCCCGCTCTCGACGGCGTTCCTCGTCCTCGGCAGTTTCACGGCACTCCTCGTGCTGGCGGCGACCGGAGAGCTGGCTGCGGCCGCCGCCGTGCTCGCCATCGTCGCGCTCCTCGGGCTCGTCGCCGAGAGCATGCGCGAGACGTTCGCCTTGCTCGTCGGTCGCTACTGAATGCGGGCGGGAGGACTCGAACCTCCAAGGGCCGCGAGGCCCAACGGGGCCTAAGCCCGTCGCGTCTGCCATTCCGCCACGCCCGCGCTGGCGTGAAGGATAGGTCGCTCAGAAGCGGTCGAGCCGGAACAGTCCGATGTCGTGCCGGGTCGAGCCGTCGATCGCAAGGTCGGCGAGGATCTCTCCCACGACCGAGCAGAACTTGTAGCCGTGACCCGAGAACCCGGCGCCCACGACCGCCGAGGGCGCGTCCGGGTGGTGGTCGATGAGGAAGTGCTCGTCCGGCGAGGGCTCGAACAGGCAGGTCTTCAACGCCACGGTCGGGCCGGCTCCCTCGGGGAAGTAGCGCTCGGCGAACGCGCGGAGCGGCGCCTCGTCTGCGAGGGTCGGCTGCCGTGAGATCGCGTCCGGGTCGCCGCCTGCCCCGAAGTGGTCGTAGCGGCCGAGCTTGAAGCCGGGGATTCCGTGCGCCGGGAAACCGTAGAAGTGCTCACCGTCGAGGGCGAGGTTGAAGACGGGCATCCGGTCGGGCTCGAAGATCTCCGGCCGCGTCGGCTGGAACCACGCGAGTGACTGCCGGACGCCGCGCACGAGCCCGGCCGGAAGCCGCGCGACGTCCTGCGACCAGGCGCCGGCGGTGAGAACGAGGGCCTCGGCTTCGACGACGCCTCGATCGCTTCGGACACGTACACCGTTCGCGGTCACCTCCCACTCGAGCACGCGCTCCCGCGCCCGCAGGGTCGCGCCGCGCGACAGGGCGCCTGCGACGTGCGCGACGATGCAGCGCTCCGGGACGACGAAGCCGCCGTCGGGCTGATGCACGATGTCCATCGCCGGCGGCAGGCGATACGCGGGGAAACGGGCGGCGACCTCGGATCCGGTCAGCACCTCGTGTGGGATGTCGTGCTCCTCGCACGAGCGCAGGACGCCGTCGAGGATGCGGTCGCCGCCCTCCACGATCCCGGTGACGTGCAGGAGCTGCTCGCCGGCCTCGGCCTCGAGCTCGCGCCACAGCTCGTAGGCGCGCCTGAGCAGCGGCACGTAGTCGGGGTGCTCGAAGTACGCGAGCCGGATGATCCGCGTCAAGCCGTGTGACGAGCCTTGCTCGTGCAGCAGGTCGAAGCGCTCGAGCCCGAGGACGCGCTTCCCTCGCCGGGCGAGGTGATAGAGCGCGGCGCTGCCCATCCCGCCGACGCCGACGACGACCACGTCGTACCGATCCACGGGCCTGACCCTAGCCGCGGCTGGTTGAATGGACCAATGTCCACAGCCGTAGAGAACCTGGGCGAGAACCGTGTGCGCCTGACCGTCGACGTCTCTCCCGACCAGGTGCAGCATGCGGTCGAGCACGCGATGGCCGACCTGTCGGAGAGCGTGAAGATCCCGGGCTTCCGCAAGGGGAGGATCCCGAAGCCGGTGCTCGTCTCCCGGCTCGGAAAGGAGCGAATCTACGCGGAGGCGGTGGACAGCCACATCGGCGGCTGGTTCTGGAGCGCGGCGACACGGAATCGTGTGCGGCCGGTCTCCGACCCGGCCTACGAGTTCGAGCTTCCCGACACGGCCGACGAAGCCTGGAGCTTCAGCGCGACCGTCGACGTGCAGGCGCTCCCGGAGCTCGTCGACTGGACCACGCTCGAGGTCGCGCGTGCCGAGGTCGAGGTTCCGCAGGACGCGGTGGACGCGGAGATCGAAGCGTTGCGCGAGTCCGTCGCAGAGCTCGCACCGGCGGGCGCTCGTCCCGCGAGGGCCGGCGACACGCTCGTCGTCGACCTCCTCGACTCGGACGGCGAGGCCCAGCCGGACACCGTCCTCGAGCTGGGCAGCGGGCGTCTCTCACCCGAGCTCGAGGCGGCGCTCGTCGGTGCGTCGGCAGGCGAGACGAAGCAGATCGCCTTTCCCCTCGCCGACGGGACGAGCTCGACCGTCGAGGTGACGGTGCGCGAGGTGCAGGAGAAGATCCTTCCCGAGCTGGACGACGAGCTCGCGCGCTCGGCCAGCGAGTTCGACACGCTGGCCGATCTGCGCTCGAGCATCGAGGGGACGCTGCGCGAGCAGCTCGACGCCGAGATCGAGGCCGCGTTCCGTGTCACCGCCGTCGACGAGCTCGTTCGCGCGTCGGCGGTGCAGCCGGCGCTCCCGCTCGTCCGCACGCGGGCGGCCGACCTTCTCACCGGCTTCGCGCGCTCGCTCGAGCGCCGCGGCATCTCGCTCGAGGCATATCTCGCCGCGAGCGGAGGGAGCGCACAGGAGCTCGAGCGCCAGATGGTGCTCGAGGCCGCCGTCTCCGTCGCGCGCGAGCTCGCGCTCGAGGCGCTCGCCGAGAAGGCGGACATCGAGGTCTCGGACGACGAGGTGCGCTCGTACATCCGCGAGGAGGCCGCGGCCTCCGGCGAGGACGACGTCGAGGGAGTCATCGAGGACGTCTGGGCTCACGGCCAGCAGGAGTCGATCCGCGAAGATCTCCGGCTCCGCGCCGCGCTCGACCGCCTCGTCCAGGACGTCAAGCCGATCGCACCCGAGCTCGCGGAGGCGCGAGACAAGCTCTGGACACCCGACAAGGAGAAACCCGAAGGGGAGACGAAGTTGTGGACCCCCGGTACCAAGGAGACTGAATGAGCCCCCTGATTCCGATGGTGATCGAGCAGACCTCGCGCGGCGAGCGCTCGTTCGACATCTACTCGCGCCTGCTGAACGAGCGCATCATCTTCCTCGGCACGCCGATCGACGATCAGATCGCGAACCTCATCGTCGCGCAGCTCCTCCATCTGGAGTCGGAGGACCCCGACAAGGACATCTCGATCTACATCAACTCGCCCGGGGGCATCGTGTACGCGGGCCTCGCGATCTACGACACGATGCAGTTCATCAAGCCGGACGTGCAGACGATCTGCGTGGGCATGGCGATGTCCATGGGCGCGGTCGTCCTGGCGGGCGGGGCGGAGGGCAAGCGCAGCGCGCTGCCACATTCGAAGATCCTGATCCACCAGGGCTCGGCCGGTTTCTCCGGTCAGCCGACGGACATCGAGATCCAGGCGCGGGAGGTAATCAGCCTCAAGCGGCTAATGGAGGAGATCATGTCCAAGCACACGTCTCAGACGATCGAGAAGGTCTCGGCGGACATGGAGCGCGACTACTACATGACCTCCGCGGAAGCGCGGGAGTACGGGATCATCGACCGTGTGATCGAGCACCGCACGTAGCGGTCCCCTTCCATCGACTGTGAAAACGGAGTAAAAGGAGACACGTGGCTCGGGCGAGCGAGGGTAACGAGCAGCTGCTGTGCAGCTTCTGCGGGAAGTCTCAGCGACAGGTCAAGAAACTGATCGCTGGCCCCGGCGTCTACATCTGCGACGAGTGCATCGATCTCTGTAACGAGATCATCGACGAGGAGCTCACGTCGCCGGCGCAGCTCGACCTCGACAACCTCCCGAAGCCGCTCGACATCTACTCCGTCCTGAACGACTACGTCGTCTCGCAGGAGGAGGCGAAGCGCACGCTCTCCGTCGCGGTCTACAACCACTACAAGCGCGTGCGGATGGGACTCGAGGACGCCGCCGAGGTCGAGCTCCAGAAGTCGAACATCCTCCTCCTCGGCCCGACGGGCTGCGGGAAGACACTGCTCGCGCAGACGCTCGCGCGGATCCTCAATGTGCCGTTCGCGATCGCCGACGCGACAGCGCTCACCGAGGCGGGCTACGTCGGTGAGGACGTCGAGAACATCCTCCTGAAGCTGATCCAGGCGGCCGACTTCGACATCAAGAAGGCCGAGACCGGGATCATCTACATCGACGAGGTCGACAAGATCGCGCGGAAGGCCGACAACCCGTCGATCACGCGCGACGTCTCGGGCGAGGGCGTGCAGCAGGCGCTCCTGAAGATCCTCGAGGGAACGGTCGCTTCGGTGCCTCCGCAGGGCGGGCGCAAGCACCCGCATCAGGAGTTCCTCTCGATCGACACGACGAACATCCTCTTCATCTGCGGTGGCGCGTTCGCCGGGCTCGACAGGATCATCGAGCGCCGGATCGGGAAGAACACCGTGGGCTTCGGCGCGGACATCCGGTCGCGAAACGCAGCCGCGAGCTCCGAGATCCTCGGCCAGGTCATGCCGGAAGACCTGATCACCTTCGGGCTCATCCCCGAGTTCGTCGGACGTCTGCCGGTCGTCTCGGCCGTCCATCAGCTCACACACGACGACCTGGTCGAGATCCTCACCGAGCCCAAGAACGCTCTCGTCCGCCAGTACCAGCGCTTCTTCGGCTACGACTCGATCGAGCTCGTCTTCACGGACGACGCGCTCGTGGAGATTGCGGAGCACGCGCTCGCGCGGGAGACCGGCGCCCGCGGCCTGCGCTCGATCATCGAGCTCGCGCTCC
>CAVXOS010000004.1:0-238705 GCA_963763465.1 uncultured Gaiellaceae bacterium
CACCGCCCCAGCCCCACATGAACTGCTGGGCGCGGAAGTCGTCGGTGTTGAAGGCCATGCCGAACCGCAACTGAGACGTCTCGTCATGTGGCAAGGAGTAGGTTCCGGACAGCCGTTGGGCTGCCTTTGCCATGTCGGTGTACGTCCAGTTGTTCGTCGGGAATGCCACCCCTTTGGCTCGGAACATGTCCTTGTTGTAGAAGAGCAGGCTCTGGTTGCTGCAAGTGCGCGGCAGGCCGTACACATGCCCCTTATACGTCAGTTCGTTCACGCACTGCGGCCAGTAGGTCCCGGCCAGGTCGACCTTCTGCTGCTTCACAAAGTTGTCCAGCGGTGCGAGGGCGCCTAGGCTCACATACTGCGGAATGCGCTTCGAGGCGTCGAGCTGGAACAGATCCGGAGCATTACCGGAGCCAATCTTCGTGGCCAGATCGGTGTCGTAGTTCCCCGAATCCCAGATCGGGGTCACGTGCAGGCCTGGGCATTTCTTCTCGGCGACCGCGATGCTCGACTTATGGGCAGCGTTGTCCCCGCTGTCACCCCAGTACATGTACGTGACGCTGCCCTTGGCAGTGCAGCGGAGAATCTTCTGCGCGGCTGATCCGGATAGTTTTGCCGAATCGCCGCGTGCCAACACGCTCTGGGCACCAACCATGGACGAAACGACCAGAGCCGCCGCCCCCAACAACATAATCCATCGCTTCTTCACTTCAATCTCCTCTCGCTTTGTTGGCTCTTCGCCTGTCCTCAAATGAAGTCTGCTGTCTCAGTCCGCTTGCTGCTCCTTATCTCTTGTCTCCGATCCTAAAACCGCGCTCAGCGGGATAATCGCTCGCGCCTTCCTGTTTCGACAGCGCGCCGAGCCACTAGCGCCAGAGATAAACTGTCGCGGGCGTCGTGCGCGGAGACGACCATGCGATGGCTCGGCCCACGGTGTTTCGCAATGAGGTCGCGCATCCCGTCGACGATTGCGGACCGGTATGCGGCTTGGCGATCTGGAAACCGAACGTCGAAAGAGATGGCACCAGAATCCTCGCGCACCTCAAGTGAGGGGCACAGGGGCCGGACGACAGCCTCGAACGCCGCTGCTGGTGCGTCCACTCTACCGTGCACCCGCTCAGGAATCCAACCGTCGATCTCGACGTAGCCATGCTCGAAAAACATGATTCCGTGGGTGCGCTCCACCTTCTGCGGCCACGCGAACTCATGATAGAAGCGGCCGATCGCACCGCTCACATATCGGACAGTCACCTCAACCGCTTCTTTCCGTGGCGCACTGCCCCGGACTTCCTCCGGAGCGCCGGCAATCTGCCCATATGCATCGAAGAAATGGACGCCGTGCTCTACCAGGATGCCTCCGCTCTTGTCTGTATCCCACATCCAGTGATCGCCGGGCAGGACCTGTGCGAAGTTTTGGAGCGAGAACGTCCGCAACGGTCCAAGGAGCGCAGAAGCAGATAGTCGAGCAACGAGCTCGAACGCGGGATGATGACGGAGAACGTAGTCCACGCCCACGCTGCGGCCGGCGAGGCGCGCAGCGTCGAGCATCTCGTCTGCTTCGTGGAGAGAGAGGGCCAGCGGCTTCTCGCAAAACACGCTCTTCCCGGCTTTCAGAGCCGGAACGGCAATTTCCGCCCGGAGGAGGGGTGGCGTGGCGAGGTGAATCACCTCGACCGTCGGAACGTCGAGGAGATTCCGCCAGTCCGCCGTGATGGATAGCTCCGGGTGTGTCAGAGGCGCGCTCCCGGCCAGATTCGGATCCGCGACTGCCGCGACTGAAATGTCACCGGTCTGCCGGTACGCCTCCAGACAAAACTGACCGAAGCCCCCGGCGCCCGCTACCGCCACGCACGCCGGGGGGCTGACGGGCGAAGGGTGAAGAGCGGCCGAAGGCGCGCCTTCCCCAGCTACGAGCTGCATCACAACCTCATCCGGGGCTTGTTCGACGCGGGCCTGTCGATGCTCGCCAACTCGGTTCAATGGTATGCCATATGGCGTGAGAGGAACCTATCCCTCTTCGCGGAGTCGCGCAAATGGAGAACGACGCCGTGCCTCCTGTCTCGACGGCCCCTTACGCGATCGTCGACCTACGACGGAGCGGTAGCGGCTCCGCGCAGGACTAGGTTCGCTCAAGACGAGCGACACCGATCTTCGCGTCAGCCATGCCGTAGAAGACGTAGCTCGTACCCTCGATCGACTCGATCGCCGTAGGGAAGACCACGTTTCCCACTGTGCCGACAAGCTCATCCGGTGTCTCGGGCACGAGGAGCGGCTCAGGCGTGCGCGCGATGACCTGCGACGGATCGGCGTCGCTGAGGATCAGCGCTCCTGCCGAGTAGAACACGTCGGTCTGCGGCACGAACGGGTCGTCGCTGATCGTGCCCGCAACGCCGTGGTGGATCAGGAGCCAGCCCTCGTCCACTCTGGTCGGCGGCGGCCCTCCCCCCACTTTGAGGCTCTCCCACTCGAACTGGGAGCCGGCTACGAAGCGATGTCCTCTCGGGCGAGTGAGCGCCGAGGTGTCCGCCCGCACATCCGCTTCCGGGATGTACGAGATCCAGATGCTTGCACGAGAATCGGTCGTGCCGGCCGGAAGGGTTGCAACCTCGTCCGTTTGCGTGAACCAGAACTCCCACATCGGACGATGGATCACCGCGTAGCTCGGTCGACCGTCTGGATCCGGGACGACGTCCGGGAAGAACAGGACGTCCTTGTTCGGATAGAGATTCAGGTCGATCTCGAGGGCGTCGTCGTACTCGAACTGGAACGGTCCCAGCCGCTCCCAACGCTCCAGATCGCGCGAGATCGCGACCGCGGGCCGGGGCCCGAACGGTCCGAACGCGACGTAGGTCATGGCGTGGACGTCGAGGGAAGGAATCCAGGTGATGCGCGGGTCTTCGACGCCCCCGTGCCGAAGGCCGTGCTCCCAGGGGCGATCAGGTTCCAGAACGACGCCCTGCCGCTCCACCTCGGTCGGTACCCCGTCGGCCAAGACCACGCGCGCCTTACCCACGCGTGAGACGTTCCCCTCGGCGACCAGCCGCGGGTAGAGATAGAGCTCACCGTCGGCCCCCCACGCCGTTGCCGGATTCAGCACGCCTTCCACCTCGTACGGGGCGTTCGGGTCGCCCGACATGATGATGCCGAGGCGGGTGAGCCTGTATGGGACGTTCGGGAGGTGCGTAGGACGCGACTGGGCTGAAGAGGAGGTCATCGACTTCCTTCGATCGGTTGAAGGAGCAGGGAGTGTCCGGCGTCGTGATGCGCAGTCGTCATCATCTCGTGGCCGCACCATCGATGAGACCGCGGATCAAGAATCGTTCGGGAATATATGGCTGCCGGCCACCTGTGATGGACGAGCTCGACGTCGGCGCCCAGCTCACCACCGAGGAGATCATGTTACCGCTGACCCAGCAAAAGCTGGCCGCCAACTACGACGACGCGGCCGCCCTCACCAAGCCGCACCTTTCCCAGGATCACTTCTCGGCCCACTATGAGCACACCCCCGACTGGGCGATCGGCCCGTTCCGTCGCGACTCGTCGCTCGCCTTCGCGCCGAGCGGCCAATGGCCCGACCCAACCGGCATCGGGTGGACCGCCTCGGCCATCTTCAACCCGTCGCTGATCCGGCACGACGGTCGACTCGTGGTGTTCTACCGGGCATCGCCCAGCATGGAGTCCACCGCAAGCCGGATAGGCATGGCCGTCCACGATCCCGCCACAGGCTGGACCGACAGTTCCCGCAATCCGTTGATCTACCCCACCATGGACAACGAACTGCACGGATGCGAGGACCCGAAGATCTATCGCGCGGATGGACGGTACTTCCTCTTCTACAACGCTGTCTTTCCTGTCGACCCTGCTGACGCGGCTCGCCATCTCTCACCCAACTACGCGATCGAGGACATCGGGTGCGACATCAACCTGGCGGTCTCCGACGACCTGGTCAACTGGACGAAGATCGGACCGATCGTCCCGCACGAGGTCTCCAGACTGTGGTGCAAAGGCGCTGTCATCCCGCGTGACGCGAACGGCGATGCCGTTCGGGTCGGCGGTGAATTCCTCATGTATCTGTCCGAAGGATGCAATGGAACTCTGCAGATAGGCCGGTCCGAGGACCTCGTTCACTGGCAGTTCGAAGAGCGGCATTACCTCGACCTCGCACCACTCGAAGGTCTCCTGCACGAGGTGGCATGCGCCGCCGCCTTCGACGACGGGCGCATCGTCCTCGACATCTTCTGCAGGGCGGACGCAGCGGGGACGTTCGCAGCACAGGCTCTCTACCACCGCGACAGCCCGTTCAGGCAGATCTCGCTCAACAAGGGCGGATCCTTATCCTGGGGCGGACTGCTCCAGCACGGCGGGACCTGGCTCTTCGCCCAGGGATGGGACGCGTCCGCCGGTGTCCGCGAGCTCTCCTTCTACCGCTCCGCGCGTGTTGAGACACCGCACGACCGTTAGGTGGGAGCGACCACGAGGATCGTCGAACCAGGCGGGATCGTCACCGTTTGCGTTCCGGAGACGTTCTGCAGCAGCACCCTGCCCGTGACTTCGTCATGGAGATCCGATGCGCCGGCGGGCGTCACCTCGACGCCGACGGGGCCGGACGTCGGGTTGAAGTAGAGGTAGGTCGGATCCGACGAGGTCGCGTAGAAGTCGAGTGCATTCAGGTCCGTCCGCAGGACGTTGGGGACATTCGTGGCACTGACCGAGCCCCCGAGGAACCCGACCCAACTCCCGCCGTAGAGTCCGAGGTCGCTGGTGACGTCGGGGTTCAGCCCCCACTGCTGCCAGTAGGCGGCGGGGTCGCCCGTCGCGTTCGGAGTGTGGCCGTTCTCCGTCGCGCGGAGCCCCTCATATGGAATGACGTGCGCCGGGTCCTCGATGTAGGTGGCTCCGTACCACTGATTCCCGACCGGCATCTGGTCCGGGTAGTAGAAGCGGGCTGCATTGTGGATGTTCAACATCCACCGACCGACAGTGTCCGCGAACCTCGGGTCGTACTTCGCGGCGGCCGCAAAGAGCGGTGCGGAGAAGGTGTTCATCGCAAAGGCGTAGCCGCCGCCGTCGGTTTGACTGCCGATGAGGCCGTAGGCGTCGTAGCTCCCCCAGCGCTCGAGGATCGTTCCCCACCCGGGGCGTACGACCGATCCGCCGAGGATCCAGTCGAAGTACTTGCGGACGTCGTAGTCGGTGCCGAATTGCGCATTCATTCTCGCCGCGAGGTACGGCGCCATCTGGGGCAGCATCTCGTAGAAGAGACTCGACTCTGAGCGTTCGAGGTAGTCCATCGACCACATCGCCGCCTGGAGGTACTTCGCGTCGCCGAACTTGGCATGGGCCCACAGCTCGATCGCAGCCGTGCCGGCCGCCCCGTCGCCACCCTCGTTTCGGTTGCCGGCGTTCTTCGTCCCCGTCGAGAAGTCGAATCCCTGCCCGTCGAAGTTCGCGCTCGCGCCGCCGAGAGCGACAACCTGATCGCAGAACGTGTCGGCGATGCTCCGCAACATGTCGGTCATGCTCGTCGCATTCGGGTACTGCGCGCCGAGCATGTAGTAGAGGACGTTCGCTGCAGTCGTGTACCAGTAGCTGTGACCGCCGTGGAGGTCGGCCTGGCCCGCCAGGGCGGTTTGCACGGTGGGTTGGTTCAGTGCGATCCCGAGGCGGGGCGAGTAGAACGTGCGCAGCATGTCGACGTAGTCGATGCCGTCCTGGCTCGACTTGTCGATTCCTACGAGCGTCGCCCCGACGACGGATGCGATCTGGCCGAGCGCTTCCTGCGTGCCGTCCGTGTCGAGCCGGCCATCGCCGTAGTAGGACGGCATCTTGTAGGTGTCGTCACGCATGTTGTAGTGCGTGTGATCCCACGCGATCGTCGGAAACCGGCCTGGTTGCGACCAGTCGTAGACGAACGAGTCGTAGTCGATCGCTCGCCGACGCCAGTCGAACGATGCGCTCGGACTCGGCGCGCCCGGGAACGCTGCAACCGCGGACACGGTGGACTGACTCTGCACGCGCGCCCGGGTTGGGCGCGTGAGGAACTTGCGGGACATCGATCCATCTCCTGGAATCGGCGAACGTCGACTGTCGGCAAAACGGTCCGAAACCTCTGCAGCACGGCAGCTCGGGACCGGCGAGCCGCTCGCCCGGCGCCTCCCTACTTCACCCGCGCGCCGGTGACCGGATGGAAGATGAGCTCGGTGCCCGGGGTCACGTCGAGGCCGACAACATCTCCGACGACCGGCGGGACGCGACCGCTGTGACGCGTGACGAACGGCTTGCTGTTCGGGTCGTCTCCAGGGAGCTGTCCGTAGATGTAAGCGTCGGCGCCGAGCTCCTCGATGAGGGCCACGTGCAGCCGGAGGGGGCCGTCAGGGCTACTCGTGTAGGCCTCGGGCCGGAGGCCGAGTATCACGTTCTCGAGGCCGGCTCGGTGTGCCGCAGCGAGCGTTTCTTGGCTCAGTGGTATCACGATCTCGCCCAGTAGAGCGCCGCCTGGAACGAGGCGTGCCTCGCGGAGGTTCATCGCCGGGGAGCCGATGAAACCAGCCACGAACTCATTCACCGGGGAGTCATAGAGGTTGCGCGGTGTGTCAACCTGTTGCAAGAGCCCGTCCCGGAGCACCGCGACACGATGTCCCATCGTCAGCGCCTCGACCTGGTCGTGTGTGACGTAGATCGTGGTTGTGCCGAGCCGCGCTTGAAGTGCGGCGATGTGCGCACGCGTCTCGACGCGCAGCTGGGCGTCGAGATTCGACAACGGCTCGTCCATGAGGAAGACACTCGGCTCTCGCACGACGGCCCTGCCCATTGCGACGCGCTGTCTCTGGCCGCCGGAGAGCGCGCCGGGCCTGCGTTCTAGGTACTCCTCGAGGTCGAGCATCGCCGCTGCCTCGTGCACCTTCGCCTGCCGCTCCTTCGTCTTTACGCCCCTCAGCTTCAGGGCGAAGCCCATGTTTTCTGCGACTGACATGTGGGGGTACAGCGCGTAGTTCTGGAAAACCATGGCGATGTCCCGGTCCCTCGGAGCCTTGTCTGAGACGTCCTCGCCGCCGATTTGTACCGTTCCACCGCTGACCGGCTCGAGTCCGGCGAGCATGCGCAGGGCCGTCGACTTGCCAGAGCCCGAAGGGCCGACGAGCACCATGAACTCACCATCAGCGATCTCTAGGTTGAGTTCGTTGACGGCCGGGACAGGGTTTTTCGCATATATGCAGGTTGCGTTGACGTAGCTCACCTGGGCCATCGCGCGTCCTTTCGATTCGGCGAGGAATTCTAGGGTACGACAGCCAGATCGCATGGATTCGCACTGGTGGCTTTGATGCCATGCCTCTGAAGGATTCGAACCTCCGACAAGGTCTACGCAGATGACCCGTCCTCATCGCCGGAGAGCTGAGCGGGTCCGAGTCGCTCGGTTCCGAAGGCCGCACGCATGGTCGCGCGCGTCCGCTCCGAGTTGTCACGGCATTCGATCTCATGCGCGTACACCTGGCCCGTGATCGCCTCGTTCGCATGCCCCATGTGCGGTCTTGCGCGCCTCCTTGCAGCCGTCCGGCCACTGCGCTAGCCTGCTCGACTTCACGTGTCCGCCGAAGGGCGCGTGGAACGGCACTGATGCCTCAGGTCTCCGGGAGACCTGGGGCTTTTTTCATGGTCCGGAAGGGAGGCGGCATGAAGCAGCGAGGACGGCGGCGATGATCAAGGTCGAGGCAGTCGTGATCCGCGAGCGCGTCGAGACGGTGATCGACGCCGTGGAGGCGGAGACGGGACACGTCGGCGTGACGGTCGTCGAGGCGATCGGCCACGGACGCCAGCGGGGCATCACCCATGAGTACCGGGGGCGGATCTTCGAGTCCCGCTTCCTCCCCAAGGCGGTTCTCACCTTCGTTGTCCGGGACGACGTGGCCGATGAGGTCGTAGAGGCGATCGTCGACGCCGCCCGCAGCGGCAACGAGTCGGGCGACGGGATCGTCTGGACGACGCCGGTCGACAACGTCACGCACAACCGGACGGGCAGATCGCTCGAGGAGGTGGAGGTCGGATGACTCGAGATCAGTTGGCGATCGCGACGAGCACCGTCTGGGTGATCCTGGCGGCGATTCTCGTGATGTTCATGCAGGCCGGGTTCGCATTCCTCGAGGCGGGCCTGACGCGGATGAAGAACGTTGGCCACATCGCGGCCAAGAACGTGCTGATCTTCGCCTTGGCGTCCGTCATCTACTTCGCCGTCGGCTACGGCCTGGCGTTCGGCGATGGCGGAAACAGTTTCGTCGGAGGCTCCGGGTTCATGCCCTCGACCGATGAACTCCTGACCGTCGGAAAGGCACCGTTCTCGTGGTTCGGGGCCATCCCGGCCGCGGCGGGCTATCTCTTCGAGGTCGTGTTCTGCGCCGTCTCGCTCGCGATCGTGTGGGGTGCGATGGCCGAGCGCACGAAGCTATGGGTCTACTTCGCGTTCGGCGCGATCTTCACTCTCGTCTACTCCCTCGTCTCGCACTGGGTTTGGAGCCCCGACGGGTGGCTCTTCTCGCTGGGCATGCAGGACTTCGCCGGTTCGACCGTCGTCCACTACCAGGGCGCTCTCGCGGGGCTCGCGGGCGCGATCCTGCTCGGCCCGCGCATCGGGAAGTTCGGCGCGGACGGCAAGCCGAACGCGATTCCCGGACACAACATGGCGTTCGTCACGCTCGGCGTGATCATCCTCTGGTTCGGATGGTTCGGGTTCAACGCCGGCTCGACGCTGAGCGTCGACTACGGCGGCGTCGGCTTCTTCGCATATGTCGCCCTGAACACGAACCTCGCCGCGGCGGCGGGGGTCCTGTGCGCCGTGCTCACGTCGTGGCTCGTGATCAAGAAGCCCGACCTCTCGATGATGCTGAATGGCGCGGTGGCCGCGCTCGTCGCGATCACGGCCGCCTGCGCGTTCGTTGCCCCGTGGGCGGCGATCGTCATCGGAGCCGTTGCGGGCGCGATCGTCGTCGTCGGCGTCCTCGGGGTCGAGCGGATCGGGATCGACGACCCGATCGGCGCGATCGCAGCGCACGGCATGGCGGGCGTATGGGGCACGGTTGCGGTTGGTTTCCTCGCGTTGCCGTCGCAGGCTGAGAGGCTGGCGACCGGTTCCGCCGGTCTCTTCTACGGAGGAGGCTTCCACCAGCTCGGCGTGCAGGTCCTCGGCCTCGCCGCCGTGGGCGCATTCACCTTCACGATCTCGTTCGGCGTCCTCTGGGTGATGAAGGTGACGGTCGGCATCCGCACGGACGCGGAGGCCGAGACGGCAGGCCTCGACATCTCCGAGCACGGGATGTGGGGCTATCCCGAGTTCTACATCCCCGTGCCGGGAGGCTACGGCACCGAGTCGCACAGACACCTCGGCGTTACACCCGCGGCGGGCCGTCATGCCACGGTGCCAGTGCATGCAGCCGTCGTCTCGTCCGACGCGCTGCAATAGGCAGGAGGGTCTGCCCGCCGCCGCCCGCCGCGGCGGGCTTGGCCCTTCGGTCAGGCACACGGCTCCATCCGCAGGTGAGCACAGCTCAGGACAGGGGATTGTGAATCCCAGCCTTGGGGACAGCGGCGCAAGCGCGCCCACATGCTCAGGGCCGTGCGACGATCAACGCGCGACTGAGCGGCAGGCGAAAGCTCACACGGCACGCCCTTGGCATCCTGATCGTCCGCGGCAGCTCGTCCTCGGAAGCTGCCGCTTCGCCCGTTGCGATAAGTAGGCGCGTGCCGCCGCGAATGGACGTGGCGGAATCATGCCAAGCGTGCGCTCCGGCCGATGCGGTCTCGCGCGGGTCGCGACTTCGACCACCCTCCCTACGCGGTGGCAGTCGGGCTTCTACTCGCCGCCGCCCCGCCCCGGGTCGGGGGATACCTCAGGGAACCCTGCGACTTGCCGCCGCAGATGTTCCGGCAAGACTTTCAATTCCAAGGTCGTTGGTTCGATTCCAACCCGGCCCATTAGAGAATGCCAGCAGTTGAGCCAACTCCAGCGTCCAGCGGGCCGCTGCTCGGCGCCCTCGTGCTCTCACGCATTACGACGTCGCGGCCCGTCGCCACACTCGACGCCGCGTAGCTCACGACTATGCCTTCTCTGCGCCGTGGGCCGCGATCAGGTCCCGGTACCACTTGAAGCTGTCCTTCGGGACACGCTCGAGCGTGTCGAAGTCCACGTAGACGATCCCGAAGCGGCGCGAGAACCCGAAGGCCCACTCGAAGTTGTCGAGCAGCGACCAGAGGAAGTACCCGCGCACGGGAACGCCTTCCGAGATCGCATCCTCGAGAGCGGCGAGGTGTCGCTCGACGTAGGAGATCCGCTGCGGGTCGGCGACGCTTCCGTTGGTGCGGACGTCGGGATACGCCGCGCCGTTCTCGGTGATGTACACGTCGGGGAGCTCGTAGTCGCCGTGCAGGCGGACGAGGAGATCCTTCAGGCCGTCCGGATACACCTCCCACCCCATCTCGGTGCGCTCGGCATCGGGGACGTCGACCGCGATCGGCCGCGACGGATCCGGCCCGGCGCGAACGACGGTGCGGCTGTAGTAGTTGACCCCGAGGAAGTCGAGTGGCGCCGCGATCACGTCGAGGTCGCCGTCGTCGATCCTGGGGAGGATGCGCTCGTAGTGCTCGAGCATGTCGCTCGGGTACCCGAGGCCGAGGATCGGGTCGAGGAACCAGCGGTTGCGCGCGCCGTCCAGGAGCCGCGCCGCGTCGACGTCCTCGTCGGCGTCCGTGAGCGGATACATCGGGTAGAGGTCGACCGTGACGCCGACGCGCGCGGCGGGCGCTTCGCGTCTGAGGACCTCCGCGGCACGACCGTGCGCGAGCAGGACGTGGTGAGCGGCGGCGACGGCGTCCGCGTCGCTCCGGCGACCGGGCGCGTGCTCTCCGAGGCCATAGCCGAGCCAGGAGACCACCCACGGCTCGTTCTGGGTGATCCAGTTCGGGACGCGGTCGCCGAGCCTCGACGCGACGACTTCGACGTACTCCGCGAAGGCGTCGACGGTGTCTCGGGCCGGCCAGCCGCCGCGATTCTCGAGCTCCTGCGGAAGATCCCAGTGATACAGGGTGACGTAGGGCTCGATCCCGCTCGCGAGGAGCTCGTCGAGCATCCGATCGTAGAAGTCGAGGCCGGCCTGGTTCACGCCGCCACGGCCGGACGGGAGGATCCGCGGCCACGAGATCGAGAACCGATAGGCGTTGATGCCGAGCTCCTTCATCAGCCGGACGTCGTCTCCGAAGCGGTGATACGAGTCGCACGCGACCACGCCGGTGTCGCCGTTGACGATCGCGCCGGGTACAGCTGCGAAGCGATCCCAGATGCTCTCGCCGCGTCCGTCCTCGGCGACCGCGCCTTCGACCTGGTAGGCCGAGCTCGCTGCGCCCCAGACGAACTCAGGCGGGAGTGTCCGACCATCGATGTGCGAGAATGCGCTGGTCACTTAACCGGTCAAGAGCATACTACGGCGGATAGCGTTCCGTCGAAGGAGGCAGGCGCGTGGTGGAGCAGCGGAGCGGTAGGGTCACGATCAAGGACATCGCCGAGCGCGCCGGTGTGTCCAAGGGCGCCGTCTCGTACGCACTCAACGGCCGGCCGGGCGTCTCCGACCACACGCGCGATCGCATCGTCGCGATCGCGAACGAGCTCGGCTGGTATCCGAATCGTGCGGCGCGCGCGCTCTCGGCGGCCCGCGCCGACGCGTGCGGGCTCGTGCTCGCACGGCCCGCGCGGACGATCGCGCACGAGCCGTTCTTCATGGAGTTCATCGCCGGCGTCGAGCAGGAGCTCTCGACGCGCTCCATCGCACTCACGCTCCAGCTCGTCCGCGACGTCCGCGACGAGATCGAGGTCTACCGCCGCTGGTTCGGCGAACACCGGGTGGACGGCGTGCTCGTCATGGACCTGCGCTTCGACGACCCCCGCGTCGACGAGCTTGTTCGTCTCGGCCTCCCGGCTGTCGTCGTCGGCGGACCCGTCGATAACAGCGTTTTGCCTGCAGTTTGGCATGATGAAGCCACTGTTGTGACCGAGGCGGTCCGTTATCTGAGCGCACTCGGCCACGCTCGCGTCGCCCACGTCTCGGGCGTCGGTCAGTTCGTGCACACGCAGCAGCGGGTCGACGCCTTCGTCCGCGCGGTCCGCGAGCTCGGACTCGAAAGCGAGACCGTGGAGACGGACTACAGCGCGGAGAGCGGCGCACGGGCAACGCGAAAGCTGCTGTCGTCGCCGGAGCCGCCGACCGCGATCCTCTTCGACAGCGATCTCCTCGCGGTGACGGGCCTCGGCGTCGCCCAGCAGATGGGTTTCGCCGTTCCGGACGACATTTCCATCGTCGGGTGGGACGACTCGCTGATCAGCCAGGTCGTGCATCCGCCGTTGACTGCGATCACCCGGGACATCACGGCGTACGGAGTCACGGCTGCTCGGCACCTCCTCGCTGTGATCGACGGCGGCGCGCACGGAGACGTCGAGACGGCCCGCGGTGAGCTGACAACACGGGCCAGCACGGCCCCGCGCATCGCGTCAGCCGTCCGCTGACGCTCAGGAGTCGTCACCCCTCGCCCCGGAAAGGCCTTGACACTGAACCGGATAAGTTGTTGACTCCCGGTATTCAGATGCTTGCCTCCGCAGTTCTCCTGCATCACATCAGCGTCAACCCCGATGGAGCGCGGCATCGCCTCGGCCACGCTTCGAGGTGTACGCCGAGAACGGAGGCCGGATGGCAGATGAGTCGGTATGGGTCAAGCCTCGCCGAGAGTCAACGTGAGGCCAGTGAGGCACGAGAGGAGAATGATTTCAATGTCACCACGTAAGAGAGGGAGGGTGACGATCGTCGGCGCTTTGGCTCTCGCCGCCATCGTCGCCGCCGTCTCCCTGGGAGTAGCAGGGGCCGGAGCCGGCGAACAGTCGGCGTTCGCGCTTCCGCGCGCACAGACGCTCTACATGAGCGGTAACCAGTGGTCGCCGAACAACGACCTCAACCCGGTCAAGAACTGGGACTACGTGACCGGGCTCGTCGGCTTCGTCTACGAGACGCCGTTTCGCTACGACCCGCTCAAGGACCAGTTCATCCCGTGGCTTGCCACCGGGGGAAAGTGGACGTCGAAGACCACGTACGTCATGAACATCCGACCGGGGGTCAAGTGGACTGACGGCCAGCCTATGACGGCGAAGGACGTCGACTACAGCTTCGACACAGCTGAGGATCGCGACGCATCCGCAGCACGCCCTGTGGGCGACAGCAGGGCTGACGAGCGTGAAGGCAGCACGGGAACAACGTCGTCTTCAGGTTCGCCGGCAACCCGGGCTACCAGGAGTTCGACAACTACCGCTTCAACGTCGCGATCGTCCCACAGCACGTCTTCAAGAACTACAGCAAGACGGACATCACGACCGGCAACCTGGAGGACACGAGCAAGCTCGTCGGCACCGGACCGTACCTCTACCAGTCCGGGGTCGGAGCAGCGTCGGCAGCGGTCGTGTGGAAGAAGAACAGCAACTGGTGGGCGACGAAGGCGCTCGGCCTCTCGGTCGGGCCCAAGAACATCGTCGACATCAAGAACGGCACCAACGCGGCGGCACTGTCGAACCTCCTCGCCGGGAACATCGACCTCTTCAACAACTTCGCACCGAAGTCCGCGATCAAGGGCAAGTTCAAGACCTACTTCGACAAGTCCCCGTACCACCTCGGCGCGAACACGACGTGGCTGTTCCCGAACACGACGAGGAAGCCGCTCAACGACCCGCAGTTCCGTCGGGCGCTGGCCTTCTCGGTCAACATGAACCAGATCCTCGACAAGTCCTACCAGGGTCTCGTCAACAAGGCGAGCCCGACCGGTCTGCTGCCGATCTGGAACAAGTGGGTCGACAAGAAGGCGGTCGCTAAGTACGGGTTCTCCTACAACCCGACGAAGGCGAAGGCGCTCCTCGCCGCTGCCGGTTACAAGGACGCGAACGGGGACGGCTACGTCGAGAACAAGGACGGGTCGAAGATCGACCTGCAGATCGTGTGCCCGAACGGCTGGTCAGACTGGATGACGTCGATCCAGATCATCGCCGACAGTGCGAAAGCCGTAGGCATCAAGATCACGCCGGGCTTCCCCGAGTACGGAACGATGGCCGACGATCGCGGACACGCGAACTACGACCTGCTACTCGGCAACGACCGACAGTTCAGCAACACGCCGTGGACGTACTACCAGTACATCTTCCAACTGCCGATCCTCGACAACCAGACGACGGTGAACTACGAGCGCTTCACGAACCAGAAGGCCTGGGCACTGACGCAGGCGCTCGACAAGACTCCATCGACGAACACGAAGGCCTACCAGGCCATCATGTCGAAGCTCCAGACGATCTTCATGCAGAATCTTCCTGCGATTCCGCTCTGGTACAACGGCATGTGGTCCATGGTCAACACGAAGTACTGGACCAACTGGCCATCCGCGAAGGGCGGGCAGTACACGCCAACGTCCTGGCGGAACTACTGGCAGATGACGAGCATCGACATGCTCACGCACCTCAAGCCGACCTCGTAGCAGGAGCGGCTCAGGTGATTCGGCAACACCCCTTCCGGAGACGAACCGGGAGGGGTGTTGCCTTTCTGAGAGACAACGCGGATCGGGGCATCCGGTGAGGCGCTACCTCGCACGAAAGGTCTTCATCTACCTCGTCACGTTCTGGGTGGCGGTGACGATCGACTGGGCGATCCCGCGCTTGATGCCAGGAGATCCGATCGACCGACTCCTCTCGCGGATGCAGGCACAGCCGTCGTCAGCCGAGGCGTTGACCGGCTACTACACGAAGGCTTTCGGCTTCGACGTCCCCGCTCTGGCACCAGTACCTCAACTTCTGGGCGGCGCTCTTCCACGGCGACCTCGGCCGGAGCGTCGCGAACTTCCCGACGCCGGTCTCGGAGCTCATCCTGAGCGCACTCCCGTACACGCTCGCGCTGCTCGTCCCCGCCATCGTCCTCAGCTTCTGGGCCGGGAACAAGGTCGGCGCACTCGCCGCCCGTCGGAAGACGCTCGACAACACGGTGCTACCGGCGGGTTACGTGCTCACAGCGACGCCGCAGATGTGGCTCGGCATCGTGCTCGTTTGGGTATTCGCATCGACGCTTGCCATCTTCCCCGTCTCGGGTGCGTACGACCTCGGGCTTCAGCCGTCGTGGTCGCTCGAGTTCGCACGGAGCTTCCTCCACCACTGGGTCCTCCCCTTCGCCGCGCTCTTCTTCGTCGCCTTCGGCGGCTGGGCGATCGGCATGCGAAACATGATCATCTACGAACTCGAGGCCGACTACTCCAACTACCTCGCGGCTCTGGGCGCCCCGAACAAGCTGGTGCGCAAGTACGCGTACCGAAACGCGCTGCTCCCGCAGATCACTGGGCTCGCACTCGCGCTCGGCGCAGTCGTCGCGGGCGCCATCGTCGTCGAGATCGTGTTCTCCTATCCCGGTCTCGGGCAGCCTGACCTTGACCGCGATCCAGAATCGCGACTACTTCCTGATCCAGGGGATCTTCCTGTTCCTCATCGTCGGGGTCCTGATCGCGAACCTCATCATCGACATCACCTACGTCTTCATCGACCCGCGAACGCGGATCGGGATGCAGGGCGGCGCGTGATGGCGGCCTCGAACCAAGACGTGGGAGTCGTGACGACTGGGGCGCCGGCTCCGTCCCTCGAGACCACGGCGACCACGGCGCCGGGAGGGGGCAGGCCTCTGGCCGCGACCCCGCTGGGAAGCCGATCGGAGTTCCGCTACTTCGCGCTCCGGAACTGGAAGTTCGTCGTCGGCCTCGGGGTCGTGCTCGCGTTCTTCGTGCTCGCACTCGTCGGGCCTCTGCTCACGGACAACACACCGCTCGAGTTCAGCGGGCCGACCGACCAGCCGCCGTCTTCCGAGTACTGGTTCGGGACGACGTCGTTCGGACAGGACGTGTTCTCGCAGTTCGTGTACGGGCTGCGAGCAGCATTCCTCGTCGGGATCCTCGGCGGGGGTATCGCCTGGCTCCTCGGCGCCACGGTCGGCTTCACCGCCGGCTATCGAGGCGGCTGGGTCGACGACGTCCTGAACATGCTCACGAACGTCGTCCTCGTGATCCCGACGCTGGCGATCCTGATCATCGTCGCCGCGTACATCAACGTGCACAGCTACGCGACCGAGGCGATCCTCATCGGGCTAACGTCGTGGCCGTGGGCGGCGCGGGCGGTGCGAGCCCAGACGTTCTCGCTGAAGACGCGGGAGTTCGTGGACGTCGCCCGGCTGAGCGGGCGAGGCGACACGGCAGATCATCACGACGGAGATCGCGCCGAACATGAGCTCGTACCTGCTCATGATGTTCATCCTCCTGTTCGGCGGCGCGATCCTCATCGGCGCCTCGCTCGACTTCCTCGGCCTCGGCCCCTCCACATCGATGTCGCTCGGGCTGATGATGAACAACGCGTTCCTCTCGAGCGCCCTGCTCCTCGGAACCTGGTGGTGGTTCGTGCCACCGGGAATCGGGATCATCGCGATCGTCGGCGGCCTCTACGTGATGAACGTCGGGCTCGACGAGATCTTCAACCCGAAGCTCCGGGAGAAGTGAGATGAGCCTCAAGGTCGACGGGCTGACGGTGTACTACCAGTCGCTGCGCGGCGACGTGAAGGCGGTGGACGGGGCTACCTTCGAGATCGCCGACGGCGAGATCATGGGGCTCGCGGGCGAGTCAGGGTGCGGCAAGTCGACGCTCGGCAAGAGCCTGATTCGCATGGACACGCGCATGCGGTACGTCGGCGGCCACGTCGAGCTCGACGGCAAGGAGCTTCCGATCTGGGACGACCGGAAGATGAACCCCCACCGGTTCAAGGACGTCTCGATCATTCCGCAGTACGCGCTGAGCGCGCTGAATCCGACCCGCCAGATCGGGACGATGGCGACGGAGCTCCTCGCATCGCGGCACATCCACGCTCGAACGGCGTGGTGCCCGAGTTCAAACGCCGCCTGAAGCTCGTCGGGCTGCCCGAGGACGTGCTGGAGCGATTCCCGATCGAGCTCTCGGGGGGGATGAAGCAGCGCGTCGTGATGGTGCTCTCCTCTCTGCTCGACCCCTCGCTCCTGATCGCCGACGAGGTGACGTCAGCGCTCGACGTGTCGACCCAGCGAGCCGTTTCCGAGCTGCTCGTGGAGTTCCGCGACCGCGAATTCGTCAAGAGCATGATCGTGATCACGCACGACCTCTCGGTCCTGTACCAGATCGCCGACACGATCCTCGTCATGTACGCAGGCAAGCTCGCCGAGAAGGCGCCGGCGGAGACGATCGTCGACGCGCCGGCGCACCCGTACACGCGGATGCTCCTCTCGTCGCTTCCGGAGGTCGGCGTGCGGTACGCGGAGAAGCGGCTGAGCGGCATTCCCGGCCGACCGCCGTCGCTGCTCGACCCGCCGACGGGCTGCCGCTTCAGGGCGCGCTGCCCGCTCGCGTTCGAGAAGTGCGCCGAGGAGCCGCCGTTCGTCGAGGTCGCGCCCGGTCAGGCGGCGGCGTGCTGGAAGGCGGCCGCCTGATGCTGAGGTCGACACCTGCTGCAAGTCGTACCGCGTCGGCGCTTTCGGCGGCGGTGAGCTGCTCGCGGTCCGGAACGTCAGCTTCGACGTCCACCCCGGCGAGGTCGTCTCGCTCATCGGCGAGAGCGGCAGCGGCAAGTCGACGATCGGGAAGATGATCCTCCGGCTCCTCACGGTCACGCGCGGGAACATCGTCTTCGACGGCGTGGACATCTCGACGCTCGAGCGGCAGAGCGCTGAAGGCGTACTACGCCGACGTACAGGGCGTCTTCCAGGATCCGTTCAGCTCGTACAACCCGATCTTCAAGGCCGACCGCGTGTTCACGATGCTCCGCAGCGAGTACTTCTCCGGGCTCAGCGCGGCCGAGTGGCACGCGAAGCTCGAGAAGTCGCTCGACGCCGTGAGCCTCAATCCCGGCGACGTCCTCGGACAAGTACCCGCACCAGCTGAGCGGCGGCCAGCTGCAGCGCATGCTGATCGCGCGCGCGCTCATGCTCGACATCCGACTGCTCGTCGCGGACGAGATCATCAGCATGCTCGACGCCTCGACCCGAATCGACGTGCTGAACCTGCTCGGCGACCTGAAGTCCCGCGGGCTCGGCATCCTCTTCATCACGCACGATCTCTCGCTCGGCAACTACATCAGCGACAAGACGATGATCCTGCGTCACGGGAGCGTCGTCGAGCTGGGCACGACCGAGCTCGTCTTCGGAAACCCGGTCCATCCGTACACGAAGACGCTGCTCGCCTCCGTCCCGCAGCTGCACACGAAGTGGAGCACGCTCGGGCGGCCGACGCCTCAGGCCGACGGCGACGCGCCCGAGGCCGGAACGCTCGTCGAGATCGAGCACGACCACTTCGTCCTGACCGCGGGCGAGACCGCGGCGCGCCGATGACGGCAGTCGGGGACGAGCGGGAACTCGCGCCCACGGAACGCGTGGCGATCCCGTGGGAGGAGCGGCCCGCCGGGGCGGGCGACGTCGTCTGGCGGTCGAGCCGAAACCCGATCATCCCGCGCGACGCGATCCCGCGCGCGAACAGCATCTTCAACTCGGCGGTGGTCCCGTTCGGCAACGGGTTCGCCGGCGTCTTCCGGGTCGACGACCGGGAGCGCGTGATGAACCTCCACGCGGGTCGCAGCGCGGACGGCGTCGACTGGGAGATCGACCACGATCCGATCGTCTTCGCGCCGGCCGACGCGCGTGTGCGCCGAGATCCAGGAGCGCTTCCTCTACGCCTACGACCCCCGCGTCACGTGGCTCGAGGATCGCTACTACGTCACGTGGTGCAACGGCTACCACGGCCCGACGATCGGCCTCGCGTACACGCTACGACTTCGAGACGTTCCACCAGCTCGACAACGCCTTCCTCCCGTTCAACCGGAACGGCGTGCTCTTCCCCCGGAAGATCGGTGGCAGCTACGCGATGCTCAGCCGCCCGAGCGACGACGGCCACACGCCGTTCGGCGACATCTACTACTCCGAGAGCCCGGATCTCGTGCACTGGGGTCGACACCGTCACGTCATGGCGCCGGTGCCGCTCTCCTGGCAGTCGACGAAGATCGGCGCGGGTCCGACCCCGATCGAGACCGACGCCGGCTGGCTCGTCCTGTACCACGGCGTCCTCACGTCCTGCAACGGCTTCGTGTACTCGATGGGGGCGGCGCTCCTCGACCTCGACGAGCCGTGGAACGTGCTCGCTCGCGGCCGCGACTACCTGCTCTGCGCCGCAGGTGCCGTACGAGCAGGTCGGCGACGTGCCGAACGTCGTCTTTCCGTGCGCCGCCCTCGTCGATCGGCGAGCTCGACCGCATCTCGATCTACTACGGCGGAGCGGACACGGTCGTCTGCCTCGCGCACGGACACCTGTCGGAGATCGTCGAGTTCGTTCGGGGAGACCGATGAGCGCATCTCCCATGACGCTCTCGTTCATGAGCGCGAACTACGTGGGGAAGGAGCTCGGCTACGGCGCCGCCGACGAGTGGGGACCGTTCGACCTCGCGACGAACGCGGCATTCGAGCCGATCGAGACGTTTCCAGCGCGGTTCGACGCCCTCCTCACGTCGATCACGGAGATCGGCTTCGAGACGATCGACCTCTGGTTCGCGCACCTCAATTGGCGCTGGGCGACCCCCGACCATGTCGCGATCGCTCGTGACTCGCTCGCGCACCACGGGGTCAGCGTCGTTGCCTTCGCCGGAGGCATCGGAGACACGGTCGGCGACGTGCAGTCTGCGTGCCGCCTCGCGAACGACCTGAACGTCGACCTGATCGCCGGCCTCGGCGGGATCGTCCACACCGATCGCTCCGGTGCGGCCGCGGTGCTCGCCGCGCACGGCGTTCGATTCGGACTCGAGAACCACCCCGAGCGCACGCCGGCCGAGGTGCTCGCTGCGATCGGTGACGAGAGCTCACTCGGCGCGGCCGTCGACACGGGTTGGTGGGCGACCCAGGGCTACGACCCCGTCGACGCGATCCGCGAGCTTTCCGACCGCCTCTTCCACGTCCATCTGAAGGACGTGGAGAAGCCCGGAACGCACGTCTCATGCATGCACGGCGAAGGGTGCGCGCGGATCACCGACTGCGTCGACGCGCTCGTCGAGCTCGGCTACTCCGGCGCGTTGACCGTCGAGCACGAGCCGTACGACCGCGATCCGACTGCGGAGTGTGCGCGCATGCTCACGCTCCTTCGGGAGCAGCTCACGGGGGCAGGAACTGGGCACCATGTCTGAGCGCGTGCTTCGCGTCGCCGTCGTGGGATGCGGCAACATCTCCGGCGCGTACGGCGAGACGATGAGCGCCTACCCGTCGGTCCGGATCGCCGGCGCCACGGACGTCGACCGGTCGCTCAGCGCAGCCTTCGTCGACCGCTTCGGCGGCATCGACTATCCCGCGCTCGACGACGTCCTCGGAGACCCGAACGTCGACGCCATCGTGAATCTCACCTTCCCAGCCGTCCACGCGGACGTGACCAGCGCGGCGCTCCGCGCCGGCAAGCACGTGCACAGCGAGAAGCCCCTCGCCGGGAGTTATGGGGTCGCCCGGTCGCTCGTCGAGCTCGCAGCGGAACGGGGCCTCCGGCTCTCATGCTCTCCCATCACCTTCATGGGCGAGGCGCAGCAGACGATGTGGCGGCTCGTCGAGGCGGGTGCGATCGGCGCAGTGCGCGTCGCGTACGCCGAGGTCAACTGGAATCGGATCGAGAGCTGGCACCCGCGACCCGAGCCCTTTTATCGCATCGGCCCGTTCGCCGACGTGGGCGTGTACCCGCTCACGATCCTCACCGCAATATTCGGGCCCGCACGACGCGTCACCGCGTTCGGGACGGTCGTCTATCCGGACCGGATCACGATGGACGGCGAGTCGTTCACTCCCGAGGCGCCGGACTTCGGCGTCGCGGTCGTCGAGCTCGAGAGCGGAACGGTCGTGCGTCTCACCGCGAACTTCTACGTCTCGCGTCTTACGAAGCAGGGCGGGATCGAGCTCCACGGAGACTTGGGCTCCATCCATCTCTCCGATTGGCAGCTCTTCGACGCCACGGTCGAGCTCGCTCGCTTCGGCGAGCCGTACACCTCCGTGCCCGTCGAGAGGCCGTTCCCCGGCACCGACTGGGGCCGTGCCCTCGGTGACCTGAGCGCCGCGATCGTATCGGGCCGACCGCACCGCGCGACCGGCGCCCACGCCGCCCACATCGTCGAAATCCTCGATGCGACGACCACATCGGTCGCGGAGGGCCGCGCAGTGGACATCACATCGTCGTTCACTCGTCCCGCCCTCGGGTCGAACGGCGTCGGCCCTGCCTAACATCGCGCTGGCTCGCGTCGGCAATCACCTGCGTATCGCGGTGGCTGCCCGCCGCAAAATGCGGAAGTCCGGTGCTGAACTGTCTTGACGGTCCGCCCGACGGCCGTACGTGAAAGCGGAAGGTCGGCGGGCCGAGTGGACAAAGGCGCCACCGGCTCGGTGAACTTCTTTTCTTGCAGCTTCAGGTGGTCCGTGGGCGGAGCCCTGTAGGCAGTCGAGCCGAGGTCTCACTCACTAACTGGGTCTTACGGCGACGCCGCAGCTAGTTCAGCCCCAGCTGGTCGCGGTTCGCCGCAGACATTCGCGCACGACTTCAATCCCAAGGTCACACGTTCGATCCCTGTCCGGCCCATCGAGAAGCCCTGCTGACGATGGCTTCCCGCTTTGGAAGCGCTTCCGCGCGGCAGCGCCTGGGTCGCTAGGGGCGCTCGCTCACCGTCTCGACGGGTACCTCGAAGAACTCGACCGACACGCGGCGCTCGGTGCCCCCTGGGTTCATGGCGTTCAGCGCCTCGTCGCCGCGACGCATCGCCTCCTCGCTCTCGAAGAGCGTGATGCCGACACCCTTTCCGCTCTCGCGGTCGACGAGCATCAGCATCTTCGCGCCCTCGAGCCCGGCCGGAGCATCACCCGCAACCTGCGAGCGGACCATGTCGATGGCGTCGTCGACCTTGTGCGGATCGCTTTCGAATGTCGCTACGCGTGCGTACATATCCCCTCCGTTCAGTCCGTCGGGTCAGTCTACGCCGAGACGAAGAGTCCGAGCTCGTGATTTGCCGTTGCCTCGCCTGCCGCGCCACTCCGATCGGGTCGAGATGCGCGCGCCGCTCGTCGTTCTCACTGGATCACCAGGCCCTCGATCCCGGGCTCCGGGTCGGGAAGCCTCGGGTCGAGCCGCTCGAGCGTGTCGACGAGCAGTGTCGCGACGGCCGTGCTCTTGACCCAGTTCCGGTCGGCAGGCACGACGTGCCACGGCGCCGAGTCGGTCGACGTCTCGTGGATCACCTCCTCCCAGGCCGCGATGTACGCGTCGAAGCGCTCCCGGACGTCGAGATCGGCTTTGCGGAACTTCCAGCGCTTCTCCGGGTCGTCGATCCGCTCCTGGAAGCGCTCGAGCTGCTCCTCCTTCGACACGTTCAGGAACACCTTCACGATCTCCGTGCCCTCGTCGACGAGCATGCGCTCCCAGTCGCGAATCTGGCCCGGACGCCGCCTCCAGACCTCCTCGGGCGCCAGCGCATGCATCCGTACCGCGACGACGTCCTCGTAGTGCGAGCGGTTGAAGACGCCGATGTGGCCGCGCGCCGGGAGCTCCGCGTGGATCCGCCAGAGGTAGTCGTGCGCGCGCTCCGTCTCGGTCGGCGCGCGGAACGAGGTCACGTGGACGCCCATCGGGTTGACGCCTTCGAAGACCTCGCGAATGACCCCGTCCTTGCCGGAGGCGTCGAGCCCCTGCAGCACGAGCAGCACGCTGCGCTCGCCCTCGGCGAAGAGCCGCCCCTGGAGCGTGGACAGGCGCTCGGCGAGATCGCCGCGAGCCTGCTTCGCGGCGTCCTTGCTGCCGAGACCAAGGTCGTCGCGCGGGTCGCGCTCCGTGAGCCGAGGCGTCGAACCGGGCGCCATGCGGATTGCTTCGATCACGAGGCGACTCTAGCTTCGGCTCTCCGTGTCGCAGACTCTCGATCGTCTGCGCGGTCACCACCCGTCGGCGTGAGACTCATGAAGCTCGACGGCCTCGTAGCTCCACGCGCGTCACTCGCAGGTTTACAGCCCGCGTAGAAGGTTCATAGCTGTGACGTGACCATTCCCTACGTGGGTCGGTGTCTTGGCTCTGGCAAGTCGCCGCGTGACGGCACCGAGCAGCCGCAGGGCGCCGGCACATCGGGAGTTTGCGTGGCCTGCTCCGGCAGGTTCGACCTCGACAAGGGTACGATCGTCGAACATGAGACGGCTCCAGAGTACGAGCGCGAGTCCCTGAAGGATGCGCATGGATGACGCAAGCACCGCGGTTCCCGGACCAGGCATTCCGGTGCCGGTGCCTGAGCCTCCAGGCCCGGATCTCGTTCCGGAACCGCCGCGACTGCCGGACCCGCAGCCACCCGACGTCAGGCCGCCAGCGGATCCGCAGGCCCCGGAGCCGCAGCTCCCGTCGGATCCGCATCCGCCTGAGCTTCCACCCCAAGACCCACCTGTCAACGACTGAGGTCGCACGTCGGCTTCGAAGCCTCCCGCGCCGCCGTCCGGCCGGCTGGGCTACGCGCCTAAGGCCGATTCGCCGCGCGGCGGCGACGTCCCACATGCTTCGCGACCCGCATACGCTCGCGGTAGAGCCGCGTGAGCTCGGCCAGCTCGTTCCTGGTCAGCCGAGGCCAGCGTCGAAAGAGCGGTTCGAGCCTGTCATCTCGCGCGCGAGCGGCATCTCGTAGCTCGACGGCTTCGAGCTCCGCCAGGTTGTCGGGAAGCGCCTGCGCCATGCTTCACGACTACCTCCGACGGTCGCGTCCCAAACACCGCCGCGAGGTGGGGATCTCCAGTCCAGGACGGCACGGCGCGATTTCGGCGAGGATGCCATCTCATGGCGTCCTACACGCTCAACGATCAGGCTGTGGCACACGCGGGGCGGCTGATCGACGCCCGGCAGTACGTGCTCGAAAGCGTGTGGGGCGACGTTCAACCCGGTGCCGACGACGAGAACGACTTTCTCGAGGGGCACTCGTGGGAGGAGTACGCCGCCTGGCATCTGGGACTCACGGACGGCGCGTCCGACGACACCAAGGGCCGGTACGCATTCGTCTACGGCGACTTTCGGCGCGTCCATCGGATGGGCCTGATCGCGTGCCAGTACCGAGCAGCCGAGTGGCGACACAAGGAGATCGAGCTCGCTGCGCATGCGCTTCTTCAGCGTCTCGACGGCACTCGAGCTTGACCCGCCAATCACGTGGTCGTCGGCACGGCGGACGATCGGGGAGGTCGGCCGCCGGTTCGATGCCACGCTCGGGCCACTCGCTCGGGCGCGAACCGAGACGATCGTAGGGCGGGTTACCCGGATCGAACCTGGATCGCTCTCGAGGTTGCGGCTGCCGCTCCACGTGCGTTCCCGGCCCACACGCGGCAGGCGACGCTCCGGCCCGCATCGGCGCGTCCGAGGCGCCGGGAGTTACCTACCAGGCCCGCGAGGACCCGCGTTCCGCGGAGCCACCGATAGGAGAAGACGATCGGGCCGGTGCCTGTCCACGTGCCTGGCCGGCAGGTCAGGACGCTGCCGACGGTGGGCGTGCCGCGAAGCGTCGGCGGGCGCACGTTCCGTGGCGCCTTCGGCGTGGCCACGTTGCACGCCGATCCGCAGGCGGCGAGCACGAAGGGCCGGATCAGGGTCGCCAGCCCGATCGCTCCGTCGGCGTTCAGGTGGAGCCCGTCGTCGTTGAACCAGTCCTTTCCGCGGCTCGCCTTCTCCCAGTCGGCGACCTGAACCTGCGGCCAGCGACGCGCCTGGTCGCGGATCGTCGTGTTGATCTGGCGGTAGTCGTCCGTCTTCTCGCGCATCGTGAGCCAGATCACGTGCGCGACGCCGAGGTCCACGAGTGCGATGGCGACCTGCGCCATGTCCGTCTCGTAGTTGTTCGCCGGGTCGTTGTAGCCGACCGCGACGACCACGATGTTGCCGAGCGCCGACAGGGACGACGACCTGACGATGTCGAGCACCGACGGGGGACGGGCACCCTGGTAGGCGCACCCCTGCGGAACGAGCTTTCGGCAGGGCGCCAGCTCCAGCCGGAGATCGAGCCCCTCGCCGAGGAGCTGTCGCGCATCGGGGACGTACGAGAGCGAGTCGGCGACCGAGTCGCCGAAGATGGTGACTCGCGGGCCCGAGGACGCGGTGCTCAGTGCGCCGAGAGCGGAGGTCGACGTCGTTGCGACTCCGACGAGCAGTGCGACGAGAGCGAGAGCCGATCTCATCTGTACGCACGGTAGCGCGCGTACGCCTCTACCAGCCGCTCGCCGGGACGACACAGAGCGGGATCCTGGCTTCGAGCTCGTCGGGCCTCGCGTAACTGTGCAGCCGTGCCTGGATCGAGCGGACGGAACGGGCGTGTCCGGTTCGGACGGTCAGGGGTCAGACCCCGGGTCTGACCCCTGGGTGTCGCGGCCGGACGTGGCCGGCGTGGACACTGGTCTCCACGACCGCGCGTCGCGCCTCCAGCTCGTACGGGTTCGACCTGTACCGGGTGGTGACGTGCTTGAAGGCCATGTGCAGAGCGCGATGCTGTCCCTGCCAGACGTGGCAGAGCTCGTGCGTGATCAGGTCGTCGGGCGCGTCGGCGCTCTTCAGGAGGATCGTCCGCCAGAACGCATAGCCGTGGTAGCGGCGGAGCCCCGGGATCCGGAAGAACCATGGCGCGACGAACATGCGCACGCGCTCGTTTCGCACGGGCTCCGGGTAGTAGTCGAGCGTGTCGAGACGGGCTTTCGCGCGTGTGAGCGCCTCGTGCATCTCACGAGTATGAGGTCCACGTGCGGCCGCGAAGCGGACGCGTTCAGGGATCTTTGCGCGATCGGGATTTCGCGCGAGCGAGTCCCGATCTTGCGCTCAGGCGGACAGCGCCGGCGTGAGCACCAGCACGGGGCTTCCGTCCTGTGCCTGGAGGTAGCTGTACCCGTAGAGCCGGGATCGGGTCGTCCGGTCGACCACGCGTTGCTCGTCCGGCTTGATCTCGCCGATACCGGGCGTGAGGGGCGCGGTCAGCGTCTCGTCGAGAGGTCGGCGAAGCTCGGGGCGAACGTCGCCGCGCTCGACGAACACGGCGGTCGCCGCCTTCCCGTCGGCTCGAGGCGGCAGCAGCACGAGTGCGGAGTCGATTCCGTCGAGGTAGTGGAACGAGTAGAGCGCGAGCTCGAGCGCCTCGCGGCGAAGCAGTTGCCCACGGGCCACGGTCGGCTTGCCTTCGGCGATCGAGCATGAGGTACCGAGGCCGCAGAGCGTGTACATGACGGTGTTCGCCGCATTGACGGTGTCGATGTCGTCGGCCTCGGCGCGCCCCGCGGTCGTGTCGGGCCGGACCGCGATTGCTCGCACCAGGAAGTTGGACCCGTCCGGGCCGGTGACCGTCGGCGGGCCGGCGTAGGTGACGGTGACGAGCGCGTTCCCGCTCGGGAGGCGGTACTGGTCTCCGACGTGGTCTCCGATCTGCGCGGCGCGACGCTCGGAGCTGCCGATCGGCTCCCACGCCGACCAGGCGGGAGCGGGGGCGGGGCTCCCGCGGCCGACGAGGACCAGCAGCGCTCCGACGCCGGCGCCCGCGATGATCGCGAGCATCACGTAGAACGCTGCGAACCGATTCCGGTAGGCGACCCGCCGTGCGCGCTCGGCGCGCGACTCCCGCGGGATGACGGACGCGCCGACGCCGCTTGCCGGCACCTGCTTCGCGTCGGCCGCCGCCTTGCCCATCACATCGTCGGCCACGAGCTCTCCTCCGAGAGATCGACGTCGGGGATCGTGATCTTCGCCTCATCGAGCAGATTGAGCAGCTCGTCGCCGAAGAGCTCGCGCCGCGCGGCGAGCACGTCCGCGATGTGCTCGACCGCGTCGCGGTTCGCGACGATGAGGTTGTAGGCCGCGACGTAGGCCTGCCCGACGAGCTGGCCGACGATCACGCGCTTGTCCCGGTCTCCGAGCACCGCTCCGATCGGGTCCTCCGAGAAGGGCCCGCCGCCGCCCGTGCGGTTCACGATCGCGAGGCCGATCTTCTCGAAGCGCTTGAGGATGCGCTCGCGTGCCTCCTCCTCCGTCTCGTCCTTGCGCGGCGTGATCGCGAACGGCTCCGGCCCCATCGCCGACGCGCCCACCATGTACGCCGCCTGCGCGGTGACGCTCATGACGTCGCCCCCGACGCCGTTCGAGTTCTCGCCGTAGAACACGCGCTCCGCGGCCATCGCGCCGAGCGCCCAGACGAGCCGCGCGAACTCCTCGCTCCGGAAGCGACTGAAGCGCTCCTCCTTCTCGAGCGCCTGATGGTGCCCGAGCGCGCCTCCGCGCATCCGGATGGAGAGCCGCGTTGACTCCGCGCCTTTCAAGTAGACGTGGCCGGCGGCGGCATGGCCCGCCTCATGAATTGCGACGGCGCGGCTCTCCTCCGGGATGTACTCGATGCCGACTGCGGTTCCGGCCTCGAGAGTGGTCATTGCTTCGACGAGGTCGTCCCAGTTCAACGCCTCGCGGTCAGAGTGGTGCGCGATCGTCAAGGCCATCGACGTGACCTGCTCGAGCATCGCGGGCGCGTATCCGTTCGTGACGCGCGCGATCTCCTCGCGCTTGTGCGGCTGATCCAGCTCCGGGTCGTGCGCGACCTTGCCCAGATAGAGGTCGAGCACGTCCAGACGATCCTGCTTCGTCGGTGTGCGGAACCAGACGTGTCGTCCCATACGTCCGGGTCGCGTGAGCGCGGGATCGAGGCGATCGACAGGCACGTTGGTCGCGCCGATGAAGTAGATCTGCTCGCGGCGCGGGCGCGCCGCCGGGATGCGGAACGAGCGGTTCCCGATCCGCCGCGGCGCGATGTAGATCCCGTCGAGGAGCGCATTCGTCTTGCTCGTGAAGAACTTCTTGAAGAACGGCGGGTTGTCGATGCCGTCCATCACCACGAGCAGCTGGTTCAGCGCGAGCGATCCGCCGCCCATCCCGCCCGGGAACATGAAGTCGACGATGCCGTTCATCCGGTTCGTGAACGCGGACGGGCCGCGGGACTGCGGTGCGCGCTCGGCGAACAGGCGCTCGCGCCACTGCTGGTTCTCGAGGATGAGGTCGCCGGAGGGATTGAGCGCGCCGAACGGGCCGTAGAAGAGGTAGTCGTGAACGTCCGCGGGGCGGGATCCGCCCGCAGCGCCGCCGAAGCCCGGGTTGAGCGCCTGCCGGCGCATGCCGACGGCGTCGATCTCGTCGATGAAGACGATGCACTGACCGCCCCACTTGCGGGCAAGGCGCTTCGCGCGCCGGGCCAGGATGCGCACGATGATGGCGTCGATGCCGACGAAGGTTGCCGCGAAGCCCGAGCCGGGGATCGAGATGAACGGTGAGTTGAAGCCGGTGGCGAGTGCCTTCGCGAGCATGGTCTTCCCGGTGCCGGGGGCGCCGAGGAAGAGGAGGCCGCGCTCGCGCTTGCCGCCGGCGCGCTCGAATGCGTCTCCGGACTGCCAGATGGAGACGACCCGGCGCACCTCCTCCTTCGCCTCCGCCTGCCCACGGACGTCGGCGAGCTTCACGCCCCACTCGGCGTCACCCGGCTCGAAGGCCTGGATCTGCGAGAGGTTCATGATGAGCAGCGGGCCGAAGAGGATCGCGAAGTTCATGATCATGTAGAAGGGGAAGATCAGGAGAAGCGGCAAGATGCCGACGAGGTAGCCCGCTCCGCCGAAGGCGTAGAAGAGCACGCCGACCACGACGAAGATCACCGTGATCTTCAGCCAGAAGCGCCAGAACCAGACGCGGCGGCGAGCGACGACGTCCTCTTCGCGCAGCTGCTGGCTCTCGAGGCCGAAGAGGCTCGGGCGAGGGATCAGGCGGTGGAACAGGAGGTCGAACGCTCCGCGGAAGCAGACGACGACGAGGAGCGCCGCGAGGATCGACCAGTACCACGCCCAGCCCTGGGTCTGGTTGAACCAGACGACCAGCGCCGGGGCCGTGATCAGCGCCACGGCGGTCGCGACTCGCGTCAGACGGCGCCACTGGCTGGCCAGCTCGTTCGAGAGCTCGGCCTGCTGGAAACCCCCAACCGGTTGCGCTTCGGTCGCCACCTTCGAAGTGTAGGGACGCCTCGACGGACGGAAGGTTGGCGGTGACTGCTAGCGTCGCGGCCGTGTCCGCGGCGGTCATGACCACGAGCGAGGGGACGATCGAGCTCGAGCTCTTCGACGGCGACGCGCCCAAGACCGTTCAGAACTTCACGAAGCTCGCAGGCGAGGGGTACTACGACGGGCTCGGCTTCCACCGCGTGATCCCGGACTTCATGATCCAGGGTGGGTGCCCGCGCGGGGATGGGACCGGCGGCCCCGGCTACTCGTTCGAGGACGAGCTCAACGAGCACCCGGTCGCGCGCGGGTATCTCGCGATGGCCAACGCCGGCCCGAACACGAATGGCTCGCAGTTCTTCATCGTCACCGCCGAGGATGCGTCCTGGCTGAACGGCAAGCACACCGTCTTCGGGCGTGTCACGTCCGGGCAGGACGTCGTCGATGCGATCTCGCTCGTCGAGCGCGATGGCCGCGACCGGCCGCTCGAGCCGGTCGTCATCGAGTCGATCACCGTCGACTGAGAGCGCACGCGTCCACAGCGGCCATGTCCGCGCCCGCCGGTCAGGGGTCAGACCGGTCGGGTCTGACCCCTGACTGTCTGATTCGGGCATGGCCGCATCGCCGTCCCTTCGCGGAGTGGTGCGGCTTCGCAGTGGAGGTGTCTGACACCGTGTCTGACACCTGGGTGTTCGCTTCGGACTAGGCTCAAGCCGTGGAGCTCGAGGGCAAGACCGCGGTCGTCACGGGCGCGTCGAGCGGCTTCGGAGCGGCGACCGTGCGCAAGCTGCGGGAGGCCGGAGCGCGCGTCGTCGGCGGCGCGCGGCGCGTCGAGCGGATCGACGCGGACGTCGCGCTTCCCCTCGACGTCACAGACGAGGAGAGCTGCACGGCGTTCGTCGCGCGCGCAGCAGCCGAGCTCGGCGGCATCGACATCCTCTACAACAACGCCGGTCTCGCCCTCGGGCGCTACCCGTTCACGGAATCGACACCGGAGGACGAGGCAACCGTCCTGCACACGAACGTCGACGGAGCGATCCGCGTCACGCGGCTCGCGCTTCCTCACGTTCGCGACGAAGGCCACATCCTCTTCACCGGCTCGATCGCCGGGCGCCAGGCGTATGCGAATGCGGCCGTCTACGTCGCTGCGAAGTTCGCTCTCCGTGGCTTCGTCTACGGGCTGCGAGAGGATCTCCTCGGCCGCCCGATCCGCATCACGACCGTCGATCCGGGACTGGCGAGGACGGAGTTCTCGCTCGTGCGCTTCAAGGGCGACGAGGAGGCTGCGAGCGCTCCCTACGAGGGCGTCGAGCCGCTGAGCGCGGACGACGTCGCCGAGTGCGTTCTCTTCTGCCTCACTCGCCCGTTGCACGTGAACGTGGACGAGATCGTGATCAAGGCGCTCGCCCAGTCGAGCGGCGGCCGGATCGTGCGCAGCGAGGGCTAGGCGCATGCTCACGATCCTCGAGGGATCCACGTTCTGCATCTCGGACGACCGCGGTGACATCGCCGCGGAGACGAGCGGCTTCTTCGCGCACGACACGCGCTTCCTCTCCCGGCTCGTGCTGACGGTCGGCGGCTCCGCTCCGCTCCTGCTCTCCTCGGGGCGCGTCGAGCACTTCAGGGCGGCGTTCTACCTGCGGAACGGAACGGCCACCGGCCTGCCGCGTGATTCGATCTCGATCGCCCGCGAGCGGTTCGTGGGCTCGGGGATGCAGGAGCGGATCGCGCTTCGCAACGAGAGCCCGGCCCGCCTCGAGATCGACGTCGCGCTCGAGGCCGAGGCCGACTTCGCTGACATCATCTCCGTGAAGCACCACGACTTCTCCCTCGGTGACCCCGACCTCGCGCAGAAGCTGCCGCCGCCGGCCCCGACGACGCACGACGAGGAGCGCAGGCAGGTCTCGATCGTCGATCCGCGCGGCGATCTCGGGACGCGCCTCGTCTTCTCGAAGCCGGGGCGGCTCGAAGGGAACGCCATGACCTTCGCGCTCGCCCTCGACCCGCACGAGCGCTGGGATCTCAGCGTTGACTTCCTGCCGTGGCTCGACGAGGAGCTCGAGACGTTCGAGCTCGACGAGGAGCGCGAGAGCGCGAGCGACGTCGTCGCGGCATGGACGCTTCGCGTCCCGCGGGTGCGCGGAGGCTGGGAGAACCTGCGCCGCTCGTTCGACCGCTCGATCGGCGACCTGGCCGCATTGCGGATGCGGACCGGCCAGTTCCGCCGCCCGCTGTTCGCCGCCGGGATGCCGTGGTTCATGACCGTCTTCGGGCGCGACACTGCGATCACCTCGCTGCAGACGCTGCTCCTCGGGCCCGAGATCGCCATCGGCGCGCTCGACGCGCTCACCGAGCTGCAGGCGCACGAGGTGGACTCCACCATCGACGCCGAGCCCGGCAAGATCGTCCACGAAGTCCGCGAGGGCCGCTGCGCCGAGACGTGGTTCCCGCGCTACTACGGCTCGATCGACTCGACGCCGCTCTACCTCGTCCTGCTGGCGGAGACCTGGCGCTGGACGGACGATGCGTCGTTCGCCCAGCGTATGCGCGAGCCAGCCTTGCTCGCGCTCGACTGGATCGATCGGTACGGCGACCGCGACGGCGACGGCTTCGTCGAGTACAGCCGCATGGTCGACGCGGGCCTCGCGAACCAGTCGTGGAAGGACTCCGGCGACTCGCAGCGCTTCCAGGACGGCTCGTTCGCCGAGGCACCGATCGCGGCGGTGGAGGTGCAGGGCTACGTGTACGACGCGAAGCGAGGACTCGCCGAGCTCGCGCGGGAGGTGTGGCGCGACCAGGCGCTGGCAGAGCGGCTCGAGCGTGAGGCCGACGAGCTGCGCGCGCGCTTCGACGAGGCCTTCTGGGTCGACGAGCGCGGTGGGTTCTTCGCGCTGGCACTCGACGGGGAGAAGCGGCGGGTCGACTCGCGCAGCTCCAACATGGGCCATCTCCTCTGGAGCGGGATCGTGCTGCCGGAGCGCGTCGGGGCCGTGGTCGACCAGCTGCTCTCGAAAGAGCTATGGACGGGGTGGGGGATCCGCACGATGGCGAGCGACGCCGCGGCCTTCAACCCGATCAGCTACCACAACGGCACCGTCTGGCCCCACGACTCGGCCTTCGCTGCATGGGGGCTCGCCCGCCACGGCTACGTCGCCGAGGCGCGGCGCGTCGGGCGGGCGCTGATCGAGGCTGCGGCGCACTTCGACTGGTCGCTCCCGGAGGTCTTCGCCGGCTACGCGCGCGACGAGACGCCGTTCCCGATCGCGTATCCGACGGCGGCGCGGCCGCAGGCGTGGGCAGCCGGTACGCCGATCCTCCTCGTCCGCGTCCTCCTCGGCATCGAGCCGGACCGCGAGCGCCAGCGGCTCGTCTCGACGGTGACGGACGAGCTGCCGAGCTGGCTCGACGGCTTGCGGATCGAGGGTGTCAGGGCATACGGGAGGACGTGGACCGTTGCGGTCGAGCGCGGCCATGTCACGATTGCCGAGGGTGTGTAGATGCAGATAGGGCTCGTGTGCCCCGTGTGGTTCCCCGTGCCGCCGGAGGCGTACGGCGGGACCGAGCGCGTGGTCGCGCTCCTCGCCGACGGGCTGGTCGACGCCGGCCACGACGTCACGCTCTTCGCTTCGGGCGACTCGCAGACGCGGGCGCGGCTCGAATCCGTCTTTCACACGGCGCCGAGCGAGTGGATCGGGCACACGTACTGGGAGATGCAGCACTCCGTGCACGCGTTCCGGAAGGCCGGCGAGTTCGAGATCCTGCACGACCACACCGGGATGCTGGGGCTCGCCTTCGGCGGGCTCATCGACGTCCCGTTCTGCCACACCGTGCACGGGCCGCTCGACGGCCAGCCGGGCCGCATGTACGAGCAGGTGCTCGACCTCGCGCCGAAGGCGAAGCTCATCTCGATCTCGATGAACCAGCGCAAGCCGAAGCCGGACCTCCCTTGGATCGGGAACTGCCCGAATGCGCTCGATCTCTCGATGTTCCCGTTCCGGCGCAAGCCGGGCGGCGACTATCTCGTGTTCCTCGGGCGCATGAGCCCCGACAAGGGAGCGCACCGCGCTCTCGCCGTCGCGCTCGAGATGGAGCTCCCGCTCAAGATCGCGGCGAAGTGTCGCGAGCCGCTCGAGATCCGCTACTTCGACGAGTTCATCCGCCCGCATCTCGGCGGCTCGATCGAGTACGTCGGCGAGGTCGGGCACGCGGACAAGGTCGAGCTCCTCATGGGCGCGCGCGCGCTCATCTCCCCCATCGACTGGGAAGAGCCGTTCGGGCTGATGATGATCGAGGCGATGGCGTGCGGGACGCCGGTCATCTCGACCCGGCGTGGCGCCGTGGCCGAGATCGTCGAGCACGGGCGCACCGGGGTCATCGTCGACAACTACCGCGACATGGAGGATCCCGCCGTGCTCGAGCTCGCGGACTCGCTCGACCCGGTCGTCATTCGCAAGGAGGTCGAAGCGCGCTTCTCGCCGGAGATGATGGTGGCGAACTACGTCGCCGCGTACGAGGCGACCATCCAAGCCGCGGGGTGACCCTCCGCTCTCCGTACGACCGCGAGATCTTCCGGCTCGCGCTCCCCGCGCTGGGAGCGCTCGCGGCAGAGCCGCTGTACCTCCTCGTCGATACGGCGATCGTCGGGCACCTCGGCCGGTCCCAGCTGGCCGCGCTCGGGATCGCCATCACGATCCTCGGCGGCACGTTCGCGATCTTCAACTTCCTCCAGTACGGGACGACAGCGCAGGTGGCGCGCGCCGGTGGCGCCGGGGAGCAGGAGACCGCGCGACGGCTCGGTGCGCAGGCGGTCTGGCTGTCGCTCGCGTTCGGCCTCGCCGTGTCGTCCCTCATCGCCGTCCTCGCGCCGCAGCTCGTCTCGCTCATGGGCGGCGAGGGTGACGCGGCGGACGACGCCGTCACGTACCTGCGCATCGCTGCGGTGGGCTTTCCGGCGGCGTTCCTCGCGCTGGGAGCGCAGGGCTATCTCCGCGGTGTCGCCGACCTGCGCACGCCGCTCGTCGTGCTCATCGCCGGCAACGTCGCGAACGTCTTCCTCGAGCTGCTCTTCGTCTACGGCTTCGACTGGGGGATCGCCGGCTCGGCGTGGGGGACTGCCGTCGCACAGCTGGGAATGGGCGCAGCCTTCATCGTCGTCGTCCTCCGGCGCCTCGCGCCCGGCGAGGCCCGCGTGCGGCTCGATCTCGCGCGGCGAGTGCTTTCGCTCGGGAAGTGGATCTTCATCCGTACGACCGCGCTGATGCTCTCGTTCGTTCTCGCGGGCGCCGTTGCGACGCGCTTCGGCGACGCCTCGATCGCCGCGCATCAGGTCGCGTTCCAGCTCTGGATCTTCCTCGCGCTCGTGCTCGACTCGGTTGCGATCGCGGGGCAGATCATCGTCGGCCGCGAGCTCGGTGCCGGCCGGCGCGACGAGGCGTACGGCGCGAGCGAGCGGATGATCTGGCTGTCCGTCGTGCTCGGAGGCGTCTTCGCCGCGCTCATGCTCGCGTTCGCGGGTGTGCTTCCACGCCTGTTCACCGGAGACGCCTCGGTGCTCGACGAGGCGGCCCTCCTGTGGCCGATCTTCGCCCTGATGCAGCCGCTGAACGGAGCGGTGTTCGCGCTCGACGGGATCCTCATCGGCGCGAGCGACGGGCCGTTTCTCGCGCTGTCGATGGTGGCGGCGTTCGTCGCCTGCGCGGCGATGCTTCTCGTGACGCTCGAGGCCGACTGGGGGATCCGGGGCGTGTGGGCGGCGCTCGCCGTGCTCATCGTGGTACGCCTCGGTCTGATGACCTCTCGCTTCCGCCGGCGCCGCTGGCTCGTCACGGGCTGGGCATGAACGTTCTCGGAGGCGAGCTCGAGCCGTGCTCCGTCGATCCCGCGACCGGCTACTTCCGTGACGGCTACTGCCACACCGCGGGCTCCGACCTCGGATTCCACGTCGTCTGCGCCGTCATGACCGAGGAGTTCCTCGAGTTCTCGGTGTCAGCGGGGAACGACCTCGTGACGCCGCAGCCGCAGTGGCTGTTCCCGGGGCTCCGGCCGGGCGATCGCTGGTGCGTCGTCGCCGCGCGCTGGCAGGAGGCGCTCGAGGCGGGGGTGGCACCTCCCGTGGTGCTCGAGGCCACTCATGCCTCGGCGCTCGAGTTCATCGCCATGGCCGATCTCGAGGCTCACGCGTTCGGCTAGGGGACGCGTCGATGCAGAACGGGCGAGCTCGGGTCGGTGTTCTCGAGCACGAAGTGGGCTCGTTCGTGCGGCCGCTGCTCCTCGAGGTACCACCTCTGTGCCGGTGTGTAGCGCAGCCGATATCGCTCCCGTGTCGCCTCGACCGACTGCATCCGGCCCGCATCCCGACGGACTCCGCGCTCGACGGCGACATCGATGCTCGCAGCGACGAATACCGTCAGGTCCCAGGCGTCGAGCAGGTCCTCTCGGTGCAGGAACACGCCGTCGCAGAGCAGGACCGCGTCATCCGGGACTGTGACCCATTCGTCCTGAGCGGGGGCGTCGGTCGCGTGATCCCAGGAACGAGCTCGAACGCGGCGGGTGCCTCCCGGGCCGAGCGGCTCGAGCAGGTGCGCCAGCACGGCCTCGTAGTCGAACGTGTCGAAGTAGAAGCCGTCCGGCGAGAGCTCACGGCGCCGGTAGCGCGCGTCGCGTGGGCGGTGGAAGTCGTCGACCGAGGCCCGCAGCACGTGCCGGTCGTGGGCTTCGACGAGCGGCGCAAGCTCGTCGGCAAGCGTCGACTTGCCCGCTCCGTCGACCCCGTCGATACCGACTCGCACCGGCCGACCGAGCTCGATCTTCGCAATGGCGGCTGCAAGCTCGCCGAGCACGGCCGAGCGCCGACGGTTCAAGGATGCGAGGCCGAGGACTCGCGGCGTTTGCGCCAGTACCGCTCGATTCCCTGGTAGTGATGCCAGTACGGAGCGGCACGGTCGTACTGGTCGGCGAGATCGGAGTCGGTCTGAGAGACGTCGTGGCGCGCGGCGGCCACGAAGGTCGATTCGTCCATGCCGTCCTCGATCCAGTCGGCCCAGCGGCTCAGGGTCTCGCGCAGACCCGTGAGGTGCTCCTGCACGTCCTCGTACACGCCGAAGTGGATGAGGCCGAGACGATCGGGGCCGCGGCGCTCCATCTCGTGGATCGTCTGCTCCCAGGCGTCGAGGTCGAACTCCGGAGGTGGACACGGCGGCATGACGAACGCGCCCCGTCCCACACGCACCCCGGCCGCGTCGCCGGCGTACAGGGTGCCCTGCGCGTCGAGGTAGGAGACGTGGTGCCAGGCGTGGCCTGGTGTGGGGAAGCATTCGAGCCCCACCACCCTGTCACCGACCGTGCGGACGTTCTCCGCCGGCACCGGCGCCAGCTCGCCCCAGAGAGCGTCGAAGGCAGCTCCGTAGAGCCGGCGCGCACTGGCCTCGAGCTTCGACGGGTCGACGACGTGCGGCGCGCCGACCGCCGAGACGTGCACCTGCAGCCCGGGGTGCTCGCGGACGAGCACGCCTGCCGCTCCCGCATGGTCGAGGTGGATGTGCGAGAGGAGGAGGTGTCGCACGTCCGTCAACGCGAGCCCGCGCTCGCGCAGGCCGGCTTTCAGATGCTCGACGCACGTCGTCGGGCCGCAGTCGAAGAGCGCGGGGCCGTCTGCGGTCTCCAGGAGGTAGCACCCGATGATCCCCGGCGAGTCGAGATGCAGCAGGTCCAGCGGAGCGACGCTCATGCGTCGATCTTAGGACTGCGCGCGCTCGAGACGTCTTTCGAGCGCGTCACCCGCTCGTCTCGACGACCTCCTTGAGGCCGGAGAGCATCTTCTCCCAATTGGACTTCGAGTGCTCTGCTGCTTCGGCCGTCGGGTTGTTGTCCTGGCTCAGCTCCACGCGAGTCACGGGGCCGTCGGCCTCGAGCTCGTACGTGAGCGTGTGGTAGTTCTCGGGAGCGTCCTCCTGGCCGCTCAGCGGGCTGAAGTGGGTGACCTTCAGGCGCCGCGCCGGCGTGATCTCGACGATCTCGCCCCTGTCCTCGTACGTCGTGCCCTCGTGCTCGCCCTTCCAGACGATCGAGCTGCCCGGCTGCCAGTCGGTCAGGACCTGAGAGCCGAACATGTACTTCTCGATCTCGGCCGGGTCCGTGAGCGCCGTCCAGACGCGCGCCGGCGATGCGTCGATCTCGACCGTTGCGGTTGCCACGTGATCTGCCATACGACCTCCTTGTCGCCTGGCGCATACCCGGCCACGCGGGTCGGTAATCCTGAGTGCCTAGGCCGCCAGCGCGGATTCGAGGTCGTCGACGAGGTCGTCGAGCGACTCGATGCCCACGGAGAGACGGATCAGCCTCGGCGACACCGCAAACGGAGCGTCCGCCGTGGACGCGTGGGTCATCCGGGCGGGGTGCTCGATCATGCTCTCGACGCCGCCCAGGCTCTCGGCGAGCCGCCAGATCCTCGTTCGCGCGACGAGGTCGACGGCTTCCTGCTCGTCCTCCAGCAGGAACGAGACCATGCCGCCGAAGCCGCTCATCTGGCGGGCTGCGACCGTGTGGCCCGGGTGCGAGGGAAGGCCGGGATAGAGGACGCGCTCGACGCGCTGGTGTCGCTCGAGGAACGATGCGACGGCCGCGGCGTTGGCACAGTGGCGATCCATGCGCACCGCAAGCGTCTTGACGCCGCGCAGCACGAGCCACGCGTCGAACGGTCCCGGGATCGCGCCCAGCGACTTCTGCAGGAACGCGAGCTGCTCCGCCAGCGCGTCGTCGTTCACCGCGACGAAGCCGCCGATCACGTCGGAATGTCCGCCGAGGTACTTCGTGGTCGAGTGCAGCGCCACGTCGGCGCCGAGCGCGAGCGGCTGCTGGAGGTACGGCGTCGCGAAGGTGTTGTCGACGACGACCGTCGCGCCGAAGCTATGCGCGATCTCGGACGCGGCGGCGATGTCGACGATGTTGAGCGCCGGGTTCGTGGGTGTCTCGAGCCAGACGAGCTTCGTGCGCTCGTCGATGTGCTCGGCAAGGTCGGTCGAGATCTCCTCGGGCGAGAGGAACGTGAACCGGTACCCCTTCGGCTCGTACACCTGCGTGAACATGCGGTAGATGCCGCCGTAGACGTCGTTGACGGCGACGACGTGATCGCCCGGCGCGACGAGGTGCATCAGCGTCGTCACGGCGCCCAGCCCGGACGAGAACGCACGCCCGTGGGCGGCGCCCTCGAGCGAGGCAAGGCACTCCTGGAGCGCCGTCCGCGTCGGGTTCGCGACCCGTGCGTAGTCGTAGCCCTTGTTGACGCCGACGGCCTCCTGCACGTACGTGGAGGTCTGATAGATCGGCGTCGTGATCGCGCCGGTCGTCGGATCCGGCTCCTGCCCGTCGTGGATGGCGCGGGTCTCGAAGTCCATTCCGCGCGGATGCTACTGCCGCGCCTGCGACCCGAGCCACGCGGAAAGGCTCGCGAGAGCCTCGTCCGCGCGTGAGGTGTCGCCCCAGGCGCCGAGGACCTCGAGCGTCCCGCTCTTCCGGTCGAACCGTGGCTCGATGCGCCCCACCAGGCGGTCGCCGACGAGGATCGGGAGCACGTAGTAGCCGTACTCGCGCTTCGCCTTCGGCACGTACATCTCCAGGCGGTAGTAGAAGTCGAAGAGCGCCTCGGCCCGGTTGCGGTCGTGGATGAGCCGGTCGAAGGGGGAGAGGAACGTCACGCGGTCCGGAACGGGTTCGTCGCCCGCGTCGGGGTGCGCCTCCCAGCCTCTCCGCGTCAGCCGGACACCGAGTGCCCGGAAACGCTGCTCTGCGAGCGCGCGGTCTGCCTCGCGCGTCGTCATCGTGTCCACCTTCGGATACCAGCGCTCGGCGAGGTCCCAGAGCCGCTGCTTTCCCTCCCGGCCCGCGACGGCGACGACGCCGTAGGCGTGCAGGATCTCGAGCATGAGCGTCACCTCGCGGCTTCCCCACCAGCGGTGCGGCTCGTCGGGCCGCGGAGCGGACTCGTGCTGGAGCGCGCGCGACGGCAGCGGCCCGTTGCGCTCGAGCTCGCGCAGCACGTAGCGCTTGAAGCGGGCGTTCCGCACGAGGAACTCGGCGCTCCAGCGCTCGTGCGCGTAGTGCCGGCTGCGCCGCCGGCGCCGCATCCGCGCCTGCACGAGCGGCAAGGACTCGATCGGCCAGATGTACGCGTTCCACTCGAACAGCTTCCGCTCGTCCCAGAGCAGCCGGTCGAGCTCGGCGACGTCGTACGGCCCGAGACGGCTCCAGAGGACGAGCTGCTGCGGCGGCGCGACCGTCGAGATCGGGTCGATCTGGAGGAACCCGAGCCGGCGAACGGTGTCGAGGACGGACGTGGCCGTTCCGTCGAGGAGCTGGGCGCGCACGGCGATCCGGCGCGCTTCCTCGGGAGAGACGATTCTCACGACGCCTCGTATTCGTGCTCGTGCTGCAGCCTCCAGCGCACCTCGTCCGAGGCATCGGACTCCGGCGCCGCCTCGACGCGCGCCGACCGTGCGTCGAGCCAGTTCGCGTAGCGCGCCGCGAGGGGTGCCGCCGACGCGCCGTGTGCGAGGACGGAGAGCCCGACGGTGACGAACACCGTCGTCAGGATCAGCTCCTCGTTGGGAACGCCACCCTCCTCCTCGAGGACCAGGAGGCCGAAGACGATCGACGCTGCGCCGCGCGGGCCGAACCACCCGAGGAACGCGACGGTCGGGCGACGGGCGCCGGTTCCGAGCATCGCGATGGCCACGGGAAGCATGCGCACGAGCGTGAGGCTCAGCACGGCGTAGAGCACGATCTGCCAGGTGCTGTCCCGGAGCGCCGGGCCGAGGAGGATCGCACCGAAGACGACGAATGTCGCCGCCGCCAGCAGCGCTCCGGTCTGCTCCATGAGGTACGAGATGTCGCCCCCGCGGTGCCGCCGAAGACCGCCGAACACCATCCCGCCGACGAAGGCGGCGATGAAGCCGGAGCCGCCGATCGCCTCCGCGAGCTCGAATGCGAGGAGCGACCCGGCGAGCGGCACGACCTGGAGCCACGTTGCGTCGATGAAGCGCCGTCCTCCCGCGTGAACGACGACCGCTGCCGCTGCGATGCCCGCGGCGACGCCGCCCAGCACGCCGTAGCCGATCTTCTCCAGCACGAGCTGCGCGGCTGCTCCGTCCCCGATCGCACCCTCCTGCGCCTCCGCGATCGCGAGCGCCACGAGGAAGAGCGGGACGCAGATGCCGTCGTTCAGCCCGCTCTCGACGTTGAGGCTCTGCCTCACCCGCGTGGGTAGGCGCGGGGACGTGACGACGGTCTGGCCGAGCGCCGCGTCCGTCGGGGCGAGGATGATCGCGACGAGCAGCGCCTCCGGCCACGCGAGGTCGCCGAGCAGCGCGAGGGCGAGGCCGAACCCGGCGAGGATCGTCAGCGGCAGGCCGATCGCGAGCAGGCGCGTGGGTATCCCGAGCGTCCGCCGCAGCGCCGTCAGGTCGATGCGCGACGCGTCGGAGAAGAGCACGACCGCGAGCGTGGCCTCCGCGAGCGTCCGCACCTCGATCCCGGTCGCCGAGGAGTCGACGAGGCCGAGCGCCTCCACTCCGACGACGAGCCCCGCGGCCGTGAACACCATCGGCGCGGTGAGCCACGTTCCGTCGATGCGCCCGGAGATCGCGGCGAATCCGAGGAGGATGGCGGCCAGCGCTGCGAGCTGCCAGTGCACCGGGGCAGCCTGTCAGAAGAGGAGACGGCCAACGGCGAGACCGCTGCAGTAGTTTCGCCCGGTGGCCGAATGGGATCCGGAGGTCGTCATCGACGAGCGGCTCGTGCGGGCGCTCCTCGAAGATCAGTTCCCCGAGCTCGACGCCTCGTCGGCGCGGCCGCTCGGCGAGGGCTGGGACAACGCGGTCTGGCTCGTGGAGGAGCGGTGGGCGTTCCGGTTTCCGCGTCGCCAGATCGCGATTCCAGGTGTCGGGCGCGAGCTTGCCGTGCTGCCGCGAATCGCCCCGCTGCTCCCCGTGCCGATCCCGACGCCGCGGTTCGTCGGAGCGCCGAGCGAGCGCTTCCGCTGGCCCTTCTTCGGTGCGCCGGTCCTTCCGGGGCGCGAGCTCGCCGACGCCGGCCTCGACGACCAGGCCCGTGAGGAGCTCGGCGCCGAGCTCGGACGCTTCCTCCGGGTGCTCCACGGCGTCGAGCTCGATGTCGAGCTCGACGCCGAGCTGCCCGTCGACCCGAACCGCCGCGCGGAGATGCCGTTCCGCGCGGAGCGGGCTCGAGCGTGCATCGCCGAGGCCGCGGGTCTCTTTCCCCCGAGCGAGCGCATCGAGGAGATTCTCGAGGAGGCCTCGCGATTGCCTCCGTCCGAGGCGAGGACGCTCGTGCACGGCGACCTGCACGCGCGCCACGTGCTCATCCACGACGGCCGGCTCGCTGCCGTCATCGACTGGGGCGACGTCTGCGTCGGCGATGCCTCGATCGATTTGCAGCTGCTGTGGTCTCTCCTTCCGGCTGCCGGCCGAGCGCGATTCGTGGAGGCGTACGGGCCGATCGACCACGAGCGCCTCCTGCGCGCGCGTGCCGCGGCGCTGTACTTCTGCGCGATGCTCGCGGCCTATTCCCACTCCGTGGGCAATGCGAACCTCGAGCGTGAGTGCGTCGCAGGGCTCGAGCGGGCCTTGATCGACTAGTCCGGGACGCCGCCCTCGAGAATCGCCGCGAGCCTCGCCGAGTCGATGTTCCCGCCCGACACGATGCAGACGACGCGTCCCTCACCGGCGAGCCCGGCCATCGCTGCCGCCACGGGAAGCCCGGCCGCGCCCTCGCCGACGATGCGGGCGCGCTCGAGCAGCAGTCGGACGCCCGCCGCCGCGTCTGCGAGCGAGACGGCGAACGCGTCCGTCACCAGCTCGCGCGCGTGCTCCCACATCCTCGGCAGCAGCGAGCCCGAGCCGGCGCCGTCGATGAACGACGGCCGATAGTCGACCGCGACCGGTACCCGCCCGTTCGCGATCGCCGCCGCGAAGGGAGCGCCGCTCTCCGGCTCGCAGACGTAGATCTTCACGTCGGGCCGCAACGCGTGCAGCGCGCTCGCGATCCCGGTGGTGAGCCCGCCGCCGCCCCACGGGATGAGGACTGCGTCGAAGTCGTCGAGATCCTCGGCCAGCTCGAGGCCGATCGTGCCGTTCCCCGCCATGACGGGCGGATCCTGGACGGGATGGACGTAGAGCCCGTGGACACCTTCGCCGAGGTCGCGCTCGTCGTCCGCGTCGACCGCCGCCCACCACTTCTCCCACGTGACGCGGACGATCCGCCCGCCGAGGCGCTCGACAGCGGCGAGCTTCGTCGGCGACGCGTTGTCCGGGACGACGATGGTCGCGGGCACGCCGAGCTCGCGGGCCATCCAGGCGACGCCCTGCGCCATGTTCCCGGTGCTCGTCGTGACGAGGCCATCGGTGAGCGCCTCCGGCGGAGCGCTCAGCACGGCGTTCGCAGCCCCTCGCAGCTTGAACGAGGCGATCGGCTGCAGGTTCTCGAGCTTGAGCCAGATCTCGGCGGGTGCGTCGTCCACGCGGAGACGGACGAGCGGCGTGCGGACGACCTGCCCCGCGATCCGCTCCCGGGCCGCCTCGATGTCGGCGAGCGGGATCAGAAGGAAACCTCGACGCCCAGGCCGCGCTCGCGTGCACGCTGGACGACGAGCTCGGCCGAGGCGAGATCCTCCACCGCGATCCCCAGCGACTTGAATACCGTGAGCTCGTCCTCGTGCTCGCGGCCGGGGTGCGCGCCAAGCAGCACCTCGCCGAGCTCGGCTCTGATGTGGTCGGGACCGACGGCTCCTTCGGACGCGGCGATGATGTAGTCGCCGCCCTCGTTCAAGCAGGACTCACGAAGATCGGTGAAGAGGGAACAGTGGGCGATGGTCTCCGTGTCGAGCTCGCGAGCCGTGGGGATGCTGGAGCCGACGGCGTTCACGTGCGCGCCGCGCGCCAGCCATCGCTTCTCGACGATCGGCTCGCGTGCGGCGGTCGTCGTGCACACCACCTCGGCTCCGAAGAGCGCCGCGTCGATGGACGGAGAGACCGTCGCTCCGACCTCTCCCGCGAGCTCCTCCGCGGCTTCGACCCGGCGTGCCCAGATCCGGATCTCCGGGTCGTCGAGGACGGCGCGCATCGCGTGCACGTGGCCGCGTGCCTGCGCTCCCGCTCCAAGGATCGCGACTCGTTGCGCGTCAGGCCTCGCAAGCGCCCTGGTCGCGACTGCCGAGACCGCAGCCGTACGGATCTCGGTGATCGGCGACGCGTTCATGATCGCGAGCAGCTCGCCGGTGTCGCCGTCGTGGAGCAGGACTGCGCCCATGTGCGTGTCCAGGCCGCGCGAGGGATTGGCGGGCACGACGACGATCTCCTTGAGCCCGTACGAGGGCGTCGCGCCGCCACGGTAGGACGGCATGAGGCCGAGCAGCGTGTCCGCCCCTTGCGGCCGGGCCATCGAGCGCAGCGGGTTGAAGAGCTCTCCGCGCGCGAGCGAGGCGAGCACCTCCTCCATCGCCTCGATGCACGAGGGCATGTCGAGGAGCTCGCGGACGTCGTGCCCGGAGAGGACGATCACGCGAACAACCTTCGCAGACGTTCATGCTCCTCGGTCGAAAGGTCGAGCGAGAGCGCCTCGCCCACCGGCTCGAGCTGCTCCGCGCGCGTCGGCCCGATCACGACCGCCGTCAGCTCGGGCACGCCGAGGAGCCACGCGATCGCGAGGCCGGCCATCGACACGCCGCGCTCTCGCGCCTCCTGCTCGAACGCCTCGAGCGCGTCGAAGGTCGTCTCCGACTCGAACTGCCGGTACCCCTCTGGGCGCTGCGTCATCCGCGATCCCTCCGGGTAGCTCTCGCCGCGCCGGTAGCGCCCGGCGAGCCAGCCTCCGGCGATCGGGCTGTGCGCCTGGAAGCCGAGCCCGTGCTCGCGACAGACCGGGAGCACGGTGTCGGCGTCGCCCTGGTCGAGCAGGGAGAACGAGCTCTGCGCCCACTCGTAGCGCGTGAGCCCCTCGAGCTCCGAGATCTCGACCGACTCCGCGAGCTGCTCGGCGGTGAAGTTGGACGCGCCGACGGCACCGACCTTTCCCGCTTTCACGAGCGCGTCGAAGGCGGACAGTGTCTCCTCGACGGGCGTCTCGACGTCGGGGGCGTGCGCCATGTACAGGCCGACGCGCTCGACGCCCAGCCGTCGCAGGCTCGTCTCGATCTGGCGCGTGATCCGACGTCGCGAGAGGCCGTGATCCTCGCCCGTGTCCATGGGGTTGAACGTCTTCGTCTCGATCGTGACCGCGTCTCTCACGGCGGGCTCCTTCGTCGCGAGCCACTCGCCGATCCAGGCCTCGCTGCGCCCGCCGCCGTAGGCATCCGCGGTGTCGAACGTCGTGATCCCGAGCTCCCAGGCGGCGTCCATGATCCGCGGAGCCTCCTCGCGCGAGATCCCCTGCCCGAAGAGCGCCGGCGCCGAGCCCACGCCGCCGAAGTTCCCGCAGCCGAGGACGATGCGCGTGATCGAGATGCCGCTGCGCCCGAGCTCTCGCCGCTCCATCCCGTGATCCTACGAGGGCTCGGCCGCGGGCACGCGGAGCTGCGTCGGGATGCGGAACAGCACGAGCCCGCCCGCAATCGCGGCGAAGGCCGCGGCGACGAACACGCCGGAGTAGCCCGTGACGGACGCGACGGCGCCGAGGCTCAGGGCGCCGAGCGCGAAGCCGACGTCGATGCAGGCGCTGAACGTCCCGATCACGGAGCTGCGCTCGGAGACGTCCGCGCGATCGACGGCGAGCGTGAGCAAGGCGGGAAACGCCAGCGCCGTCCCCGCTGCGAAGACCGCGGTGCCGAGGTAGAGCCCAACGGGAGCCTGCCAGAGGCCGATGACGAGGAGCCCCGCGGCGAGTGACCCGAGCGCCGCTCCGGACGCGCGCTTGGCGCCGAGGCGGTCGGGCAGGCGCCGACCGAAGACCCGGATCGAGATCACGATCGCGGAGTAGACGAAGAACACCCACCCGGCTCCGCTCAGCCCGAGCTCCCGCGCGTAGAGCGCGACGAAGGCGTTGAAGCCCGCGAACCCGAACGCCGAAGCGATGAGGACGAGCCCGGGCGCAAGGGCGGCCGGATGAATCAGGCGGCTCTGCGGTGTCTCCGTCGTCGCCGGCTTGGTCTCGCGCAGCGAGATCCCTGCGAGCGCGGAACCGATGGCGCAGCTTGCCGCAGCGATCCACACGGCGTCGTAGCTCCCGTGGCTGTGGATCGCCTCGCCGACGACGGGTCCGATGGCAAGCCCGCCCCAGACTCCGAGCGAGTAGAGACTGACGGCCTCACCGCGCCTCTCCTCCGGGGCGACGTCGGTGACCACCGTCGCCGCTCCCACGAAGACCATGCCTTCGCCGATTCCGGTCACGAGGCGCAGGAGCACCAGCAGGGCGAGCGTGTCGACGAACGTGTACGCGGCCACCGATGCAGCCACGATCAGCGGCCCGACGATGACAAGGACGCGTCGCCCGCGCCGATCGGCCAGCCTCCCCGCTAGCGGCTGGACGAGGAGAGCCGTCGGGCTCGCGGCTGCGATTGCGATGCCGACGCCCACGCTCCCCGTTCCCAAAGGACCCTTGGCGAAGAGCGGCAGAACCGGAAGCAGCATCCCGATCGGGAACGAGACGCCGAGAATCGCGAGCACCGCGAGGACGAACGGCCTCGTCAGGACACGATCTGTTGGCATCCGCTCGATCCAAGCAGATCGCATCGGCGTGCCTGGTCGCGAGGAACAGCACGTGTCGAGCCGAACCAGTGCGCGATGACCCTCAGCGATGCGGCCGTTCGAACGCAGGAACGTCGAGAAGCGGCTCCGGCGGCTGCGACCGTGCTCGTCGTTCTTGCCGCGCTCGCGTTCGTCAGCGAATCGCAAGGATGGGAGCTGCTCGGGCTCCCCTGGTGGATCTGGCTCGCACTGGCAGTACCCGCCTTGCTTCTCACCATCGATCTTCTGCTCGCGCCCGCCGGCAAGGGTCTCGTTCGATCGCGCATGGCGGCTTTGGTCTTGCTGGGACTTCTCGCGGCTGGAAACTTCGCGGCACTCGGGATCTTGGTCGCGGGGCTCGTAACCGCGGACACCGCCGATCTCAGTGGAGGCGAGCTCCTGCTCACCGGGTTTGCCATCTACGCCACGGACCTTGTGGTCTTCGGCCTCATCTTCTGGGAGGTCGACGCTGGCGGGCCGTCTGTGCGGCGAGATGCCCACGCGCGTGAGGCAGCAGACTTCCGGTTCCCGCAGGACGACTCCGCGAAGGAGGAGTGGAAGCCGCAGGTGTGGGATTACCTCTACGTCTCGCTGACGAACTCGATCGCGTTCAGTCCTACAGACACGATGCCGCTCTCGCTGCGTGCGAAAGCGCTCATGGGGCTCGAGTCGTTCGTCTCGGCGATCACGGTTCTTCTCGTCGCGGCACGTGCCGTGAACGTGCTCGGTTCGTAGAGGACGTGCCTGCGCTACGGTCAGCCTCGTGACCGAGGGGATCAGCCTCCAGGAGCTCCAGCTCGCGGCACGGAACCACGCGATGCCGCTCGAGGCGCTGCGCTGGGACGTCACGCCGATCGGCCTCCACTACCTCCTCACGCACTACGACATCCCGGACGTCGATCCGGAGGCGTGGCGGCTCGACGTCGGGGGCCTGGTCGACCGGCCGTTGTCGCTCTCGCTCGACGACCTGCGTTCCCGCCCCGCGGTGGAGGTCGCGGTCACGATGGAGTGCGCCGGAAACGGTCGTGTGCACATCGAACCGCACGTCGTCAGTCAACCGTGGCTGCTCGAAGCCGTCGGGACTGCGCGCTGGCGCGGTGTCGCCGTTGCCGCGCTGCTCGAGGAGGCCGGCGTCCAGGAGGACGCGATCGAGGTGCTCTTCACCGGGCTCGATCGCGGCGTCGAAGGCGGGGAGGAGCAGGCGTACGAGCGGAGCCTCACCGTCGAGGAGGTCATGGCGGGCGACGCCGTGCTCGCGTACGAGGTCAACGGCGTTCCGCTCCCACCGCAGCACGGCTTCCCGCTGCGCCTCGTCGTTCCGGGTTGGTACGGGATGACGAGCGTGAAGTGGCTGTCGCGCATCACACTCATCGACGAGCCGTTCGACGGCTACCAGATGCGTCACTCCTATCGCGTCCGCCGAGACGAGGACGACGCGGGAGAGCCCATCACGACCATCGCCCCCCGGTCGCTGATGACACCGCCCGGTGTTCCCGAGTTCGCGACCCGCGCGCGTGTTCTGGGGGCGGGAACCTGCGAGGTCTCGGGGCGCGCGTGGTCAGGGCGTGCCGAGATCATCGGCGTCGACGTCTCGAGCGACGGCGGTGAGACCTGGTCGGAGGCGGAGCTCGGGCCGGCGACGCTCGGCCGGTGGGCGTGGCGTGCGTGGCGCTTCGCTTGGACTGCCGAGCCCGGTGAATACGAGCTCTGCTGTCGCGCCCGAGATGCCGCAGGCAATGAGCAGCCCCTGGAACCCGCATGGAATGTCGGCGGTTACGTGAACAATGCGGTGCAGTGCGTCAGCGTCACCGTGACGGAGTAGCCGCCGAACGGACGAAGCCCGCTCGAGAGCGGGCTTCGTGGGTGAAACGGGCACGAATGCCCGCGCAACGCCGACAACGTACAGCGAGTGTAGCGTCGAGGGCGCGGAGGGCGCCGGACTCGAACCGGAACCGGCTTTCGCCGGTCGCTGACGCTGTCGACGTCGCATCCCGCCTCGGGATTTCACCCTCCGACGCCATGAGCCACGGTAGAGGCGCTCTTGCCGGTGAATCGTCTGTGTGCTCGAGTCGGAACGCATTCGGCGCACTTCTGTGACCTATCGTGTTGCCGTGCGAGCGCGCGTCGTAGCCGGAGTCGTCATCGCCGTTGCTCTAGCGTCGGTCGCCGCGCGGAGCGGAGCGGCTGCTCCGGCGCAGCTGAAGCTCGACGGCGTCCCATTTCGTCCCGAGCTGGCCCTCACCTCCTCACAGCAGCAGCGCGGGCTCATGTTCCGCAAGAAAGCGCCGTCCGACGGAATGCTCTTCGTCTTCCGCCGCGCGACGTCGGGCGGCTTCTGGATGAAGAACACGCTCGTGCCGCTCTCGATCGTCTTCTTCGACACCGCGGGCAGGCGCGTTCGCAGGATCTCGATGACGCCGTGCCGGAAGGATCCGTGCCCGATCTACGACCCGGGCAAGCAGTACCGCTACGCGCTCGAGCTGCCTGCAGACGACTCGAGGCCGGCGCTACGCATCGGCCCGGCGGCTGAGCTCCGACGCCTCGCCCGCTCAGCGAGCTGACGCGTGCCGTTACGCCTCGCCGTCCTGGTCGTCGCGCTCCTGCTCGTGCCCGCTGCGGCCGCGCGGCAGCGTCCGGTCGTCGTGATCGATCCGGGGCACGACCTGCGCGCGAACGCGCAGACCGAGCCGATCGGCCCGGGCTCGCCCACGCGGAAGATCAAGGACGGCGGCGGGACGCACGGCGTCGTGAGCGGGCTCCGCGAGGCCGATCTCAACCTGCGCGTGAGCCTCCGTCTCCGCACGCTCCTCGAACGTGCCGGGGTTCGGGTCGTCATGACGCGGACGGAGACTGCCGGCACGAGCATCGGAAACATCGCCCGCGCCAGGATCGCGAACCGCGCCGGCGCGGCCCTCTTCCTGCGAGTCCACGCGGACGGCTCGACCGACCCGACCGCCCGCGGCACGCACACGCTCTACCCGGCGATGCACGTCGGTTGGACGGACGACGTCTATGCCGAGAGCAAGCGGGCGGCCAGGATCGTCCAGGCCGACCTCCGGGCGGCGCTCGGCTTCCCCGACCGAGGGCTGCAGGAGCGCACCGACTTCACCGGCTTCAACTGGGCCGACGTGCCGGTCGTCCTCGTCGAGATGGGCTTCATGACGAACCCGACCGAGGACCGGCTCCTCTCGACGGCCGGATACCAGCGCCGGGCGGCGACCGGGCTCTGCCGTGGAGCGCTCCGCTTCCTGGGTCGTCCGGTCGCGTCGTGTCGGTGACGGTCGAGCGAGAGAACGCTTGCCCGATTCGCAGTCGTACGCCTGATACGGGGGCCGATTGGACGTCGGCCGACGGCCAGCCTACCTACCCCCAAGACTGGTCGCACGAACGCTTCATGCGCTTCGTCGAGAGCACACCGCGATAACACACCGCACCACTCAGGGGACAATCCCGAAACCGGCGCATGGGCAGCAGCGCATCCCACCGGGCTAGGCTGGGCTCGTGGTCGGACCGGCGTACACGGTCAAGGCTCTCGATGAGTCGACGTGGCCGGCGTTCGCCGCGTTGGTGGAACGCAACAACGGCATCTTCGGAGGCTGCTGGTGCATGGGGTTCCACGAAGACAACAAAGGCACGGTGCCCCCCAAGCGCGAGCGGAAGCTCGCTCGCGTGCGGGCAGGCACGGCCCATGCGGCGCTCGTCTTCGACGGGGACGACTGTGTGGGCTGGTGTCAGTTCGGTGCACCCGAGGAGGTGCCGCGCATCAAGAACCGCGCGGCGTACGAAAGGGGTCAGACGACCTCGCCGGACTGGCGGATCGCGTGTTGCTACGTCGGCAAGGGACACCGGCGTCAGGGCGTGGCCACCGCGGCGCTCGCAGGCGCGCTCGATCTCATCGCGGGCCTGGGCGGGGGAACCGTCGAGGGATATCCGGAGGACGCCGGCTCCGTGCCCGCCGGCTTCCTCTACCACGGTGCTCTGTCGACCTTCGACAAGCTCGGGTTCAGTCGGGACCGCAAGATCGGCAAACACCGCTGGGTCGTGGCCAGGGTCGTAGAGCCGACTGTGTGACGAGCCGCGTCAAGAGAGATTCCTGAACTCTCGCGCAGCCGGAGGTCCTGTCGCCCGTCGCTATGTCGCGACGTCGAGCACTCGATAGATGCGCGAAGGATCCGCCGCTTTCTTGTGTTACCTTGTTCTTCTATGCATGGCACTTCGAGCCATGGAGGCGGTATGCACATCGACAAAGACCTCGTTGCAGCCTCGGCGACACCGCTCGTGCTCTCGATCCTGGCCGATGGTGAGAGCTACGGCTACGCCATCCTCAGGCAGGTGCGTGCGCTCTCCGGGGGCGAGCTCGAGTGGAGCGACGGGATGCTCTACCCGCTGCTCCATCGCCTCCGTCGGCTCGGGTACGTGACGACCGAGTGGCGAACGCCGCAAGAGGGGCGCCGTCGCCAGTACTACATGATCACCGACGACGGTCGTGCGGCACTCGCCGACCAGCAACGGCAGTGGGTTGCCGTCACCCGTGCGCTGAACGACGTCTGGCCGGGCTCCGGCGGGTTGCTGACCGCAGTCGGGGATGTGTGAGCGATGGAGAGCGTCGAGTCGCAGATCTCGGAGTGGCGGGCCTACGTCGCGAGAGGCCCGGCGGTCAACGGCCATGACGTCGACGAGCTCGAGGATCATCTCCGTCACCAGATCGCCGAGCTGACGGCGGCCGGCCTCACACCCGACGAAGGGTTCCTGGTCGCCGTGAAGCGGATGGGCGACGTCGACGCCTTGTCCCGGGAGTTCGCGCGCGAGCACAGCGGCCGGCTGTGGAAACAGCTCGTCCTCGCAGGTGACGACGAGCCGGCGCGCGCGGCGAGTGGCTGGGTCGAGGCCTTCGTCTTCGCCGCGGGCGCTGCCGTGACGATCCAGGCTGCGCGCCTCGCTGCGGGCTTCCCCGACGAGGAGCCGACCTGGTTCGCGCGGAACCTCGCCCTGTTCGTGTTGCCGTTCCTCGCCGCGTACTTCGCCCGCCGGCGCGAGCTCGACGTCCGGCGATGGGTGCTGACGGCGATGCCGTTCTTGCTGGCAGCGCTGGTGATCAACGTCTACCCGTGGGATGCGGGCTCGGACACCGAGGTCATCGCCGCCCTCGCTCTGCCGGTCGTGCTGTGGTTCGTGGTGGCCTATCCGTACATGGGCGGCACGATCGAGTCGCACGAGCGCCGCATGGACTTCGTGCGCTTCACGGGCGAGTGGTTCATCTACTACGTGCTGATCGCGCTCGGGGGTGGCGTGCTCATGGGCCTCACCGCGGCGATCTTCCAACCGGCGGGGGTCGACGTCGACGCGGTCGCCGCGTGGGTGCTGCCTTCGGGAGCAGCCGGCGCCGTGGTCGTCGCCGCGTGGCTCGTCGAGTCGAAGCAGCGGGTCGTCGAGAACATGGCCCCGGTGCTCACGATGCTCTTCACACCGCTGTTCGCGGTGATGCTTGCCGCCGCCGCGGTCGTCTACGCCGCGACGGGGCTCGGCGGCGCCTTCGACCGCGACCTTCTCAGCGTCCTCGACGCCCTCCTGGTGGTCGTCCTCGCTCTCGTCCTGTACGGGATGTCCGCGCGGGAGCCGTCCACGTCGCCGAACTGGATGGACCGCATCCAGCTGGTCGCCGTGGTGAGCGCCCTCGCGCTCGACCTCCTGGTGCTCGGCTCGATGATCGCTCGAATCGGAGACCTCGGGTTCACACCGAACCGAACGGCCGTGCTCGGCCTCAACGTCGTGCTGCTGGTGAACCTTGCCGGGGCGGCGTGGCTGTCCGCCCGGTTCCTCACCGGACGCAGCAGGTTCCACCGGCTCGAGCGCTGGCAGACGACCTACCTTCCCGTCTTCGCCCTGTCGGCCGCCGCGTTCGTGGTCATCCTCCCACCGGTGTTCGCGTTCTCCTGAACGAAGCCGGGAGTCTCGAGCGACATCCAGGAACTCTCGCGCCGTGACGGGTCCCGCGCGCGAGTCGGCGGCTCCGTCATTTCCGGCACGAGCTCGCCGAAGCCGAGCTACTCGGCATAGGATCTGCTGATCCGGGCCGCTCTGGTTCGGTCCCGACACCCAGGAGGCGTCATGCCCACCGTATTCGGCTATCACGACGTGAAGGACAAGGACCATTGGCTTGCCTCGCCCAAGCGTGAGGAGTTCTTCGGTCCTCTCGGCGTGACGAACATCCGCACCTTCGTCGACCCCGAGAACCCCACGCGCGTCGGCTTGCTGATGGACGTATCGGACATGGATGCCGTCATGGCCGCGATGGAGACCGAGGCGGCTGCCGAGACGATGGCGTACGACGGAGTCTTGCCCGAGACGCTCGTGATGCTCGTCGAGGCATAGCCGGCGGCGCGACACGCGCCGGCCGGTGCTTGCCTACGGGCCGGGGCTGAACAGCTTCCAGTGCCCCTCGGAGACGACTTCGACGTCGCCGTCGGTCACCTTGATGGCGGTCTGATCGTCGATCGCATACGCGGGATTCGGGATCGCGGCCGCCCATCGCTCTGCGTTGGCCATGGTGTTGTCCGGCAGATCCTCGTTGTCCACGTGCGGAAAGATCGAGAAATCGACGATTCCCAAGGCTCGGTCGCCACCCGCGGGCGGCTTCCAGCCGACGAAGCTTTCCCCGACGCGGGGCGTCATCACCATGCTCCCGGCACTCAGTCCGACCCAGACCGTCTCGGGCAGCGACGGCAAGAGGCCCGCCAGCCCCGACTGTCGCATCCAGTGGCACAGGTACAAGGCATCGCCACCCGCCACCAGCAGGACGTCGGTCTGCTGGACCAGGGGAGCCCAACGGTCTTCGTCGATGCTGGGCAGCGCGGTCAGCTCCAGCACTCCGAGGGATTTCCACCCCAGCTCGCACATCGGACAGCTCGGTTCTTGTCCGCTGATGAACTGCCACGTCTTCTCACCTGGACCGACCCAGGGGTGCCCGTACATCGCGGTGGGAATGCAGAGGGCGCTGGACTCGTCGATCGGTTTACCGAGCAGGTCGACCAGCGCGTCGCGGATGCTCGCGTTCTTGACGCCAGCGGACGTGAGAAGAAACCGCATAGTGCCTCCCGGAGTCGGTACCTGTAGAGGAGAACCTTGTCGGCGCTACGGATTCGTACGCGGTAGAGACTGGCAGACCACCCACATATCATCGGCGTTGATTCACGGCTCTCTGCGGTGGATCCCGGGCCGATCGACGCACTCGGGTGAACGGCCTCTGCCTCCGGCGCAGAGGGCCACGGCACCGGGCTCCGATGACTTCCGGGTGGGAGTCGCGTCTGAGCACCAGGGATAGCCCGCAAACGCCGCGGCCCAAGCGCTGCGGTCGGAAAGGAGCTGCACATGAGCAAGGTGGTCGCGATCATGTCGATGTCTCTCGATGGGTACGTCGCCGACGAGAACGACGGTGTCGCGGAGGTCTTCGACTGGTACTTCTCGGGCGACGTCGAGGTCGCCACGGCGAGCGCGACGTCGGGAATGACGTTCCACGTCTCGGCGCCGAGTGCCGACCATCTGAGGGGCTTGCAGGCCGAGATCGGCGCCATGCTCACGGGCCGGCGCACGTTCGAGCGTGCCGAGGGCTGGGGCGGCCAGCACCCGTGGGAGGTGCCCGCGTTCGTCGTGACCCACGAGGTGCCCGACGGCTGGCCACGGCCCGGCTCGACGGTCCAGTTCGTCACGGAGGGCATCGAAGCCGCGGTTGCTCGAGCGAGATCGGCTGCCGACCCGAAGTCCGTGGGAGTGCACGGCGCCCGAACGATCGAGCAGTGCCTGGACGCCGGGCTGCTCGACGAGCTCCACATCGATCTGGCTGCCGTGTTGCTAGGCGGAGGAGTGAAGCTGTTCGACCACCTCGCGGACACGCCGGTCGTCCTCGGGGATCCGACAGTTGTCGCGGGTGTGGGCGTGACGCATCTGCGCTATCCCGTGCAGGCGTCATAGGCCATCGGCGGTTCGTGGCGCGGAGCGCCTGGCACGTACCTTCGTCCGAGCTCAGGCCGGGGTCGCCGGCAAGCCCGCCTCGGCCAGCTCGGCACGCTCGGCAGCCGTTACCTCGAACGCAGCGCCAGGCTCGGCGCCGATCACGAGCACGACCGTGTTGTCCGACAGCGCGACCGCGGACCGGATGGTCTTCACGTCGAGGGCGCTCACGAACGTGCCCGCCGGGGCGTCGACCTCCTGACCGTCCACTCGGAAGCGCGCGTGCCCTTTGTGGACGAAGTACAGCTCCTGGTGCTGCTCGTCGGCGGGATCCGCGTGGTCGTGCTCGCCGATGAGGCGATCGCCGGCGTTCCGAGCCGTATAGGCGTTGACACCGAACGCGGAGATCCCGAAGTGATTGCGCACCGGCGTCCACTTCGAATCGGTGTAAGGGACGTCGGCGGTCGGGATGTCGGTGAGCGAGGCGTGGAAAGGCGACATGGAGTCGATCCTAGTGGCCACTGTGCTCTGGCTTCGCTCGGCGCTCCTCGGACGACCGAGACGCAGGCTACTCGCCGCGGGCCAGTGCTCCCAACCGCTCGTGATCGATGGCGTGCACCAGCGCGTCCGCGTGGCGATGCACGACCTCCCAGTCCGATTCTGCGGTGCGCCGGAAGACCCACGTCACGCGCAGCGACCAGTCCTGCTCCGGCAGATCCCCGACCGTCCCGCGCTGTCGCTCGACGACGACGAGCACCGCCAAGGGACCTGCCGCATACGTCTCCACGACCTCGACCTTCGCCTCGCCGCCGCGAAAGAATCGGGCGAGCGCCTCCAACGCCTCGTCCGATTCGTCGAACCCTCGCACCGGCTCGCCGCCGTACGGCGACATGAGCGTGTAGTCGTGCGCATGCTTGATCCGCGCGACATAGCCTTCGATGTCGCCCGCGATCAGCGCCTGAGCCGCCTCGGTTATGCGTCGAACGAGCGCGGCTACCTCTTCATCGGACACTGTGACCGACAAAGGGCTACACCTCCCTGGCATCGGATGCTTCTTCAGGAGCAGGGATCACGCCGAGTTGCTGAAGGAAGCCGAGCTCGTCCTTGTTCGACCACTTCTCCGCGAGCTGGCCGTGTTCGATCCGGTGCGTCACGGTGGCCGTCGTCTCCAGCCTGTTCCCGGTTTTCGGGATTCCAGGGAGATCCTCCTCGTGCGTTCCGGTTACGCGAATCCGTGTGACGACCTTGTCCCCTTCGGCGATCTGGTCCTCGATGTGGTGCCGGCCAGGAGTCGCGACCCAGAAGATCTCGAACGCCTGCTTGACACCGGCGCGACCTGACGAGAGCCCCGGGAAAGGGGGTGGCGAGTGGTCGATGTAGTCCTCGGCGACCAGTTCATCCATCGCTGCCAGGTTGCCCTTGTCGATCTCCTCGTAGAAACGGCGGACGAGGGCTTTGTTCGCCTCGGTCGACATGACAACCTCCTCGTGTGGGTGGGTCGCACATGAGCGTGGTCTGTCTGGAAGTCTCTACGGTGCTCTTGGCGTCGCTCGCTTCGGTTAGCTCAGTGAGTTCGGGTGAGGCGGTTTCGCTGGGATAGAGCCAAAGCCCGACGACTGGATCCAAGTGGTGTGAAGCGACGACCAGTATGGCGAAGTACGTGCGCGGGTGACGTCGCGCTTGTTCGCGGCCTTAGAGCGCCCTCAGCTCACCGCTTTCTTCACGAGCTCGCGATCCGTGCCTCCTCGGGGGCGGTCAACGCCGTCAGCGCGAAGGCGGTCGGCCACATGGCCCCGTCGTCGAGGCTCGCCGCGTCGCTGAAGCCGAGCGTCAGGTACCGCGTCTTGAACTTCGACGCGCTCTGGAAGTAGCAGACGATCTTGCCGTCCTTGGCATACGCAGGCATCCCGTACCAGGTCCTCGGCGAGAGGGCCGGCGCGCTGGCCTTGATGAGGGCATGGAGCCGCTTGGCCATGGCGCGCTCGGGCCCGCGCATCTCGGCGATCTTCGCGAGCACGTCGCTCTCCCCGTCGGCTCTGCTCTTGCTCGCGCGCGCTTCCGCCTTCAGTTCCTGGGCGCGCTCCTTCATCGCAGCTCGTTCCTCGTCGGAGAATCCCTTGGACGCCTTGCGCGTGGTGGTGGTCTTCGCCCCCTGCTTGTCGGACTTCCTCTCAGCCACCGTGACACCCCCGTGTGTCGAACCTGCTCGTTGCGTCTCTACGTACCGGTCCCTCGAACCGAGGCTAGCGAAGCACCTGGAGGCGGCGGCTCGAGAAACGGGCCGAGCTCGTCTTGACCTTCTCGAGCAGGTCTGCGATACTGAACCCAATGGTTCAGTATACGACGACCGTCGACCGTGCGTTCGCCGCCCTCGCCGATCCCACTCGGCGTGCCGTGCTCGAACGTCTCGGCGGCGGCAGCGCGACGATCAGCGAGCTCGCCGAGCCCTTCGGCATGTCGCTGACCGGGATGAAGAAGCACGTCCGGCTGCTCGAGGACGCGAATCTCGTCGTCACGGAGAAGGTGGGCCGCGCCCGCACCTGCGCGCTCGTGCCCTATGCCTTCGAGGGCATCAGCACGTGGTTGCAGCGGCTCGACCGCTTCGCGCATGTCGTCCACCGCACGAAAGGAGCACGATGACCACCACCGTCACCACCCCGAACGAGCTCGAGATCCGGGTCGAGCGCGTCTTCGACGCGCCGCGCGCGCACGTCTTCTCCGTCTGGACGGATCCGGACCTGATCCCCGAATGGTGGGGCGACGGCACCGTCGTCGAGGAGATGGACGTCCGTCCCGGGGGTTCCTACAAGTTCCGAACGGCCTTCGGCGTCGTCGAGGGCGAGTTCCGCGAGGTCGTGCCGCCGGCGCGGCTCGTGCAGACGTTCCAGAACCACCTGCAGACGCTCGAGTTCGAGGATCTCGGGGAGCAGACGAAGCTGACCCAGACGATGCGCTTCGAGACGGCCGAGCAGCGAGACACCACGTTGCAGTACGGCGTCGAGGAGGGCGCGAAGGAGGGCTTCGCGCGGGTCGACGCGCTGCTGCAGAAGATCGCCGCATGAGGCCAGGTCCCGATCGCGTCGTTTGACACATCCTGCGCGCGGGCGCAGAATCGCTGGTGCTATCCCGCCGACAGAGGAGGTCGGAGTGTCCTGGAGCCTCAAGGGCAGCTACGTCGAGACGTGCTCCTGCGATCTCATGTGCCCGTGCAACTTCTCGTTCGACCACGGAGCGACGTACGACTACTGCCGCGTGACGCTCGTCTTCGACATCAGCGACGGCGAGATCGAGGGCACAGACGTGAGCGGTCTCAGGGTCGCCGCGATCGCAGACACGCCGAAGGTCATGACCGAGGGCAACTGGCGCCTTGGCATGTTCGTCGACGAGCGTGCAACGGACGAGCAGGTCGAGAAGCTCACGGCGGTCTTCGGCGGTCAGAAGGGCGGCCCGATGGAAGGGCTGGCGCCCCTGATCGGCGAGATGCTCGGGGTTGAGCGTGCGCCGATCGAGGTCGTCAACGACGGCCTGCGTCACAGCGTTCGCATAGGCGATGTGATCGACTTCGAAGTCGAGGACATCGTCCCGTTCGGCATCGAGACAGGCCGGCCGGTGCGCTTCGACGGCATGTTCCATCCTGTTGCGCCGAACCTCACGGCCGCCGAGGCGACGCGGTCGCGGATCAGCGCGTTCGGCATCGAATACGAGGGGAAGTCGGGGCTCTCCACATCGGAGTTCTCGTGGGCCGCCTGAGCGCTTGATCGCGTCGACAGAGGAACGCGCTCCTGCTGCCGGAGGGCTCGCGCCCGCCTTCGCAGCCGCGCGTGTCCGGCTCGGGCTCATCGCCCTCGTCCTCGTCCTTGCCGCGGCTGGCGGTGGTGGACCGTCGACGAGATGCAGGGAATGGACGACGGTCCGTGGACGGACCTGGGGACGTTCGCCTGGTTCGTCGGCGTGTGGGTCGTGATGATGGCGGCGATGATGTTTCCGTCGGTCGCGCCGACGGTTGCGCTCTACTCGCGGATGACGAAGAGCCGCTCGCCGGTCGCGCCGCTCCTGTTCACAGCCGGCTATCTCGTCGCGTGGACGAGCGTCGGAGTGGCGGCCTTCGCCGTCGCGAGCGCCGGTGGGCGCGTCTCGGGCGACCTGCTCGCATGGGATCGCGCCGGTCGCTGGATCGCCGGGGCCACCCTGGTCGTGGCCGGCATCTACGAGTTGACGCCGCTCAAGGACGTGTGCCTGGGGAAGTGCCGCAGCCCGCTCGGCTTCCTGCTCGGCTCCTGGCGTAGTGGGCGCTCGGGCGCGCTCGAGATGGGAGCGCGGCACGGAGCCTGGTGCATCGGCTGTTGCTGGGCGCTCATGGCGTCGCTCTTCGCGCTCGGGGTGATGAGCATCGTCTGGATGGCGATCGTGGCCGGGCTCATCGCGTTCGAGAAGCTGATCCCCTCCCGACGTGCCGCGACCTACGTGACGGCGGCGATGCTGCTCGTGCTCGGGGTGCTCGTGCTCGCGTCTCCCGACAGCATTCCGGCGCTGACCTTCCCGGGCGCCGGCCCGATGTCTCCGATGGACCAGATGAGCCCGTAGCCCGCTGTGGCACCCCCGCTGCGAGCGCGCTCCTGCGAGCGGGACTGGTTCGGGTCGTGCCGAGCTTGCATCTACGGCGCAGGAGCTCGGCCGCAGGCTCGAGGAGAGAGAACCCGGACGAAGCGCTGTGTAGCGTTGACAGGTGGCCGAACGCGTTCTCACACGACGCGAGCTGGGTCGCGCGACACTCGCGCGTCAGCTCCTGCTCGAGCGGAAGCGGCTGTCGCCGACGGCGGTGATCGAGCGTCTCGTCGGCATGCAGGCGCAGTGGCCGTCAGCGCCGTACGTCGGCATCTGGACGCGCGCGGCGAGCTTCCGGCGGGAGACGCTCGAGCGCGAGCTCGCACGCGGCGCCGTCCTCAAGGCAACCTTGATGCGGCAGACGCTGCATCTCGTCACCCGTCGGGACTACGGGCTCCTCCGCGCGGCGATGGGCGAGATGATCTCCCGTGGGGAGTCGGCGCACGCGGAGAGCCTCGCGCCGTCCGTGCGCGCGCTCGCTGAAGCAGGCCCAGTGGCCTCGGCGGACGCGCTTGCCCAGCTCGAGCGGGAGCACGGGCTCACCGGGATCGACGCGCGGCGCGCCTGGCGCGCAGCCCGCGTGCGCGCACACGTGCTGCATCACCACGAGACGGCGCTCTGGCACGGGCGACCCGAGGGGAGGTTCGTGGCGATCGAGGAGCCAGAGGCGCACGACCCGCTCGAGGCGCGCGCCGAGATCCTTCGCCGCTATCTCGCCGCGTTCGGGCCCGCGTCGCGTCGCGACATCGTCGCCTGGAGCATGATGCACGTGCCCGACCTGCAGCGAGCGCTCGACGTGCTCGAGCCGCTGCGTCGCTTCCGCGACGAGCAGGGCCGCGAGCTCTTGGACGTCCAACGCGCGCCGCTGCCGGACCCCGACACGCCCGCGCCTGTGCGCTTCCTGCCGAAGTGGGACAACGTCCTGCTCGCGTTCGCTGACCGGACGCGCGTGCTCCCGGAGGAGTACCGCAAGACCGTGATCCGCACGAACGGCGACGTCGCGCAGACGTTCCTCGTCGACGGGCTCGTCGCGGGTATGTGGCGGGTTGAGAACGGTCGCGTTGTCGTGGAGCCCTTCGGCGCGCTCTCACGCGCCGTTCGCCGCGAGCTCGAGGACGAGGCCGGCCGCCTGGAGGCCTTCCTCGCCGACTAGGCGCCTCGGGGCGCTATCAGCGTCGCGAGGAGCTCGGTCCCTGCTGTCGTCAACAGCACGTGCCCGCGGTCGATGCGAACGAGACCGTCCGCCAGGGCGTCTTCCCACACCGACAGCCGGGGGCAGGACGTCTTCCAGGCCTCGATCGTCTCCTCGTAGCTGCGCGAGCGTTCAGCGATCCACGCGAGCAACTGAGCAGTCGGCGCGGCTGTGGTCGGCACGAGTCACACCGTGACAGATGTGCTCGCAAATGTGGCGGCCAGTCGATCCACGGTGTCGCGCCAGCCGTTCTGGATCCCCAGTGAGAGCCACTCGTGCACCTCGGCTTCGGAGAGGCTCGCCGGCAGCAGCGCGTGTCCACGATCTCAAGGAGAATCGCCGCGATTCGGCACGCGCGGGTCGTCGGGCGACGAGCCGACGAAGACGGCTGCCAAGGGGCGCGTCGAGGAGCGCGCGCATTGGAGCCAACCCGCCTCCACGCCAGGTAGCCTCGGCGCGCGCGTGGCATGGTACGGCGGTGGCGGTGCGGATCGACGGATCGCTCGAGGGGATCGACTGGGCTCGAGCCAAGGCTGATCTGCAAGCGGACGACTTCGACAACGGCCGGAGTGTCGACGCGTTGCGACGATCGTTCGAGCAGTCGCAGCACGTCGCGTTCGCACGCGACGGCGAACGAGTCGTCGGTATGGCGCGGATGCTCTCCGACGGAGTCTGCAATGCGTACGTCCTCGACGTCTGGACGCTGTCGTCCTACCGGCGCCAGGGCATCGCGTCGGCCATGATGCGCGCGCTCATCGCCCACGTTCCGGGGCACCACGTCGGGCTCCAGACCGACGACGCGCAGGCGCTGTACGAGTCGCTCGGCTTCGAGCAGCAGCCGGAGTTCTGGTCGCTGGTCGTCGGCACGTGGCTCGACAACGACGCGAATCGGTGAGCGGCAGGCGCTAGCGCCAGTCGACGGAGACGACCGCGACGGGTTGTGAGACCCCCTTGAGCGTCTCGGTGCGCGGCTCGGAGAGCCGGAACGACGAGCCGATGCCGTCGAGCGTCTCGGCACTGACCAGGATCTCGCCCGCCCGCGCCGCCGAGCCGATCCGCGATGCAACGTGCACTCCCTGGCCGCCGTAGTCGGTCGAGTCGGCCCCGGTGCGGAATGCGTCGCTGGCGTGAGCGCCGATCCGGACGTCGGGCGCGACGATCTCGTCGGCGAGCGCGCGCTGGATCGCGATCGCGGCGTCGACGGCGGCCTTCGGGTTCTCGAACGACGCGAAGAATCCGTCACCCGTGTGCTTCACGACCTCGCCGCCCGCGTCCGCGATGCACTCGCGGATCAGCTCGTTGTGGCGCGCCAGGAGCCGCTTCCACTTGTCGTCCCCCAGCGTCTCCAGCAGCTTCGTGGAGTCGACGATGTCGGTGAAGAGGAAGGTGCGGCGCGCTTCGACCCGGCCGAGCAGCTCCTTGACCCGCGCTTCGTCGACGGGGGCGCCGAGGCGCTCGAACGTCGCCAGCGCCGCCTCGAGCTCGACCGTGCCCGCATGCGCGTCTCCGGCGCGCGTGTACGCGAGGCCGAGCAGCGTCCGCGCGCGAGCGGTCTCGTACGGAGCGCCGACGCCGTGCCATTCGTCGCGAGCCTGCTTCAGCGACGCGATGGCTCCCGCCCAGTCCTTCTCGGCCAGCCCGATCTGGCCGCGAGCGAGGTGCACCGTCGCGTCGAACGCAGCAGCGCGTCGATCACCGATCTTGTACTCGTCGACGATGCGGTCGCTCTCGTCGGTCGCCGCGCGAGCCGTCTTGAGGTCGCCGGCCGCGACCGCGATCTCGACCTGAGCCGGAAGCCGGCGCAGGCGAAAGAGCGGCTGGGACGCCTCGTCGAGTGAGCGCGTGATCCCGGCGACGGCGGCGTCGATCTTGCCTTCGGCCAGCCGGAGCAGCGAGAGGCCCGGCTGTGGCTCCCGCCCCATCTCGTTCGAGGTGCGATAGGCCTCTTCGGCCCCCGCGAAGTCTCCTCGGCGGCGGCGGATCTCGCCGATCTCGTAGTGGCCACCGGCCGTGATCATGCGGTCGAAGTCGTGGAGCTCCTCGCATGCGGCGACCGCCTGCGCCTCGGCAGCCGACCAGTCCCCGCGTAGCCTCATAGCCTCGGCGCGGTGGATCCGACACGCGCCCGGGAAGCCCGTGACGTCGAGCGTGTCGCACCAGCGGTTCGCCGCCTCCGTCCACTCGGCTGCCCGTCGGAAGTCACCGACGTCCTGGCACGAGCTGATGGTGATGCAGTACACGAGGCCGGCCGAGTGGGCACGCAGGTCGCCGCACATGGCGGAGGCGCTCGCCTCGTCGAGCAGCGCGAGGCCCTTGTCGATCTGGCCGTGCTTGATCAGGCTCCGCCCCTTCCCGGAGAGCGCGAGCATCTGCACGTCGCGGCTGCCGACTCTCTTGCCGAGCTCGTAGGCCTCGTCGAACAACTCGGCCGCATGCGTGAAATCGCCCTCGGCGAACAACGCGGCGAGTGCATGCATGAGCTTCAGCCGCCCGTGCTCGGGAGCCTCGGGAAGGTCGGCGAGCAGGCGTTCCGCGTTCGCAAGCCAGCCTCGCGCGACTGCGAACGAGCCGCGTGCCTCGTGATCCCAGCACAGGGCGAGCGCCATCCGAGCGGCGCCGAGAGGGTCGTCGTCGGCGGTGTACGCCGCGTACGCGCGCTCGCGGTGAGCGATCGCCTCGTCGATCTTCCCGCTCCACCAGGCGGCCTCGGCGAAGCTCTCGTGGTCTGCGGCAGTCAGGGCTCCCGGATCGACGTCGGCGTATGCGGCATACGCCGAGCGCCACGCCTGCTTCGCGGCGGCCGCGCGTGCGTCGTCGAGCACGTCGATCAGCTGAGACATGAACGTCTCATTGTGACCGCTCAGCGAGCGGTCGCGCCACCCGGATGCCGGGCGATCTGCTCGCGCACCGCCGGCGCGACCTCGCGGCCGAGCAGCTCGATCGAACGGAGGATCCCCTCGTGGGGGATCCCGCCGATCGTGAACTGGATCATGAACCGGTCGTGACCGAAGATCTCGTGCTGGAAGAGGATCTTCTCCACGACGTCCTCGGGCGTGCCGACGAAGTTCGCACCGCGGAGCGCCGCTGCCGCGTCGTAGTCGCCGCGTGACATCGGCGGCCAGCCGCGCTCGAGGCCGATCCTGTTCATCGCGGCGGAGACGTACGGGAACGACTCGTCGAGCGCTCGCTGCCGGGTCTCGGCGATGTAGCCGTGCGAGTTGATGCTCAGGCGCGGCGGCGCGTGCCCGGCCTCCGCGGCGGCGCGGCGATGGAGATCGGCGAACGGCCGGAAGCGCTCCGGCTGCCCGCCGATGATCGCGAGCGCCATCGGCAGGTCGAGCATGCCCGCGCGCACGGCCGACTCGGGCGTGCCGCCGACCGCGACCCACACGGGGAGGGGCTCCTGCACCGGGCGCGGATGGATCTCGTAGCCGTCCCGTGAGCGTCCCGTCTCCCGGATGGAGAGCAGCTCCGTGAGCTTCTCCTCGAACAGGCGGTCGTAGTCACGGAGGTCGAAGCCGAAGAGCGGGAACGACTCGATGAAGGAGCCGCGTCCCACCATCATCTCCGCGCGTCCGCCCGAGAGGAGGTCGAGCGTCGCGAACTGCTGGTAGAGACGGATCGGGACGGCCGAGCTCAGGACGGTCACCGCGCTCGTCAGCCGGATGCGCTCGGTGCGCGCCGCTGCGGCGGCGAGCACGACAGCGGGAGCCGACACGGCGAAGTCAGGTCGATGGTGCTCGCCGACTCCGAAGACGTCGAGCCCGACCTCGTCGGCGAGCTCGACCTCCTCGATGAGCTCGCGGAGACGCTGCTCCGCCCCTTCGCCCTGCCGCGTGTCGGCAAAGGTGAATACGCCGATCTCCATGGTCGGGTTCTAGCGGTTCCTCGCCGTCGCCGAGCGTGCGGGAGGTTGCTCGAAACGCTAGGCGTTGATCCCGCGGGCTCGATGCTGCACGTAGTCGACGAACGCAAGCGACAGCTCGACAGATCTCGGGCGTGGCGGGTCGTTCCAGGTGACGAATCGGTCTTCGAGCACCTGTTCGATCAGATCGCGCCACTCGGCAGGCATCGTTACGAGTGCCCATTCGAGCGCGCGGCGCTTGGAGATGACCTCACCGTGCTCGAGCGTGTACAGCATCCGGCTCGGGGCTTCCACCGCGTAGCGCTGTGACCAGGAGATGTCCAAGCTCGTCCAGGTCAGGAGGTCGTCGAGGAACGTCTCGATCTGCCTCTGCATCTCTCGGCGCAGGGCCTCCGCCGGGACCTGGCAGGCGAACGTCCGTGGTGGATCTCCGGCAAGCGTGGGTGCTCGCTCGCGCAGCACCCACCTCACGTCGAGCGCGTTGCAATGGGTCGACCACTCCATCTCGCGGCTGCCTCGATTGACATAGAGCCATGGTCGGCCGAGCGCGTCCAGAGTGCGAAGGTCGCCTCTTGGCGCATACGACCCTTCGATGTTGTGCGCCCAGTAACCCGGCCAGGACGGGATCTCCTCGTGCAGGTCACGGAGCTTCTGTTCTTGTTCACCGGTGAGCTGATCGGCCGTCACAACGAGGAAGTCGCAGTCACTCGCTGCATCACCGCCTCCAAGTGCAAACGAACCGACGAGGTACGCGCCGACCAGTCCATCGCCGAGGATCGTCCTTCCGCGTCCGAGCGCTTCCGTCAGGAGCGCGTTCAGCTCCGGGAACGCGGTTGCACCCACGTTTGCCGTCGCCTCGGGTGCCCCGCCGTGCATGGAACGTTTGTAGCGAATGCCCTGGCGCCGCGGCGCATCCAGGTCCCTGGTGGCCGCTTTCATATCCGGTAGCGTCCTTTGCCATGAGCGACGACACGAAGAACGGCGACAACGAAAGGAAGCCGGACCACGAGCCGCCTGCCGGCGCTGAGACCACGGGAACGTGGGGACGCGGACGCAAGGCGATCCAGTACACGGCGACGGGCAAGTGGACCGTCCTGCGCAAGAAGGAGAAGCCCGCCGCGGAGATTTTCTCGGTCTCGTACATCGCGACGGGGGACGATCCCGCCCGCCCCGTGATGTTCGTCTTCAACGGCGGTCCCGGTGCGGCGTCGGCGTTCCTGCACATGGGCGCTGTCGGGCCTCAGCGCGTCGACTTCCCGCCGGACGGGACGCTCCCGACCATGCCTCCGCATCTGGTCGAGAACGAGTCGTCGTGGCTCGGCTTCTCCGACCTCGTGTTCGTCGATCCCGTCGGCACCGGTTTCAGCCGGGTGATCGAGCCCGAGACGAAGGGCGGCGACGCCAAGGACGGCGCCAAGCCCGACGACGCGCCCGACCCGAAGGAGTACTTCGGCTACAAGCGCGACCTCGAGTCGCTCTGCGAGTTCATGGGGCGCTGGCTCTCCGAGCACGGCCGCTGGGGCTCGCCCGTCTTCATCGCGGGCGAGAGCTACGGCGGCTATCGCGTCGGTCGGCTCGCTCGCATGCTCCAGGAGACGGCGGGCATCGGCCTGAACGGTGCGATCCTCATCTCGCCCGCGCTCGAGATCACGGGGCTCGATCCGACCGATTACGAGATTCTCGGTTGGATCGACCGCGTTCCGACGATGGCTGCGGCCGCATTGCACCATGGGCGCTCCCGTGCATTTCGAAAGGGCACATCACTCGAGAAGGCGCTGCGTGCGGCCGAGGAATTCGCTACGGGCGACTACGCGTCGTTCCTCGCGCGCGGAGCGTCGCTTCCGGCGAAGGAGCGCATGCGGATCCTCACGCAGCTCGCCGACCTCCTAGGAGTCTCTCTCGACGTCGTGCTGCGCGCAGAGGGCCGCGTTGGGATCCTCACCTACGTGCGTGAGGTTCTCCGTGACGAGCGCAAGGTGCTCGGTCTCTACGACGCGACGATCACGGCGACCGACCCGTTCCCCGACCGCGACGGACTCTCCTGGCCGGATCCGACGCTCTCCGGCATCAGCCCCGCGTACACCATGGCCATCAACCGAATGCTGCGCTCGGAGATCGGCGTCGAGACCGATCGCGAGTACACGCTGCTCTCGTACGAGGTCAACCTCGCGTGGAAGAACGACGCCGAGCATCACGCGTTCGCTGCGCCTCCGGGGGCGACGGACGACTTCCGCTACGGAATGGCGCTCAATCCGCACATGAAAGCGTTCATCACGCACGGGCAGTACGACCTCATCACACCGTACTTCGCGAGCGATCGCCTCCGGAACCTCATGCGGCTCGATCCGCAGATGGCCGGCCGCCTCACCGTTCAGCACTACGGCGGCGGGCACATGTTCTACGCGTGGGAGACGAGTAGGCACGCGTTTACGGCCGCGATCGCCGCGTTCGTCGCGGACGCGACCGGCTAGCTGCGCTCCGAGATATAGGCGGCCGCGAGCCGCTTCGGCGCCTGGATGAGCCAGGCGTCCTCGAGCCGTTCGCGGAGCTCCTCACGATCGATCGCCTCGACTCGGATCTGGACGGCGGGGAAGCCCGTGTAGTGCGGGCTCGTGAAGTACACGTCCGGGTTCGACTCGAGGATGAGCTCCTTCTCGTCGCGATCCACGCGGACCGCGAGCCCGCCGCCGTCGCGCTCGCGTGCCTCCCAGGCGAAGCCCTTGCCGCGGACGCCGAACGCGACTCGACCGGAGGTGGCCGGCCTCGGCCTCCGGGAAGGTGAGCGCGAGCTCGCGGACCGTGTCCCAGTCGGCCATGGCCGGACGATAGTCTCGGCGCGCGAATGAAGACATGGATCGGGATCGGAGCGGCGTTCGTGGTGGCGGCGATCCTCGGGGTGCTCCACTACACCGATGCGAACGCCGTCGCGCAGTTCGTGGTCGCGATCGTCGCGCTCGCACTGCTCGCATGGACGGTCGGCGTCGGCACCGAGGTGGTCGGCTCTCGGTTCGGTCCCGCGACGACGGGCGTTCTCCAGTCGACGCTCGGCAACCTGCCCGAGCTCTTCATCGTCGTGTTCGCGTTGCGAGCCGGCGAGATCGTCGTCGCCCAGACGTCGATTCTCGGCTCGCTGCTCGCGAACGCGCTCCTGATCCTCGGACTGGCGATCATCGCGGGCGCGTACCGATCGGACGACGGCATCATGCGCTTTCACACGCGGCTGCCGAACGACACGACGATGCTGTTGATGCTCGTCGTGTTCATGATCGCGATCATCTCGACGTCGATCTCGCTCGGCGACAAGGCGTCGGACAACGCGGAGACGATCTCGGTGATCGGCGCGGTCCTGATCCTCTGTGTGTACGGCGCCTGGCTCGTGAACTACCTGAGAGCGGGCGCGCAGCAGGAGCCGGCGATCGAGGACCAGCATGCACCGGCGATGAGCTTTCGCGCGGGACTCGTCGTCCTCGCGCTCGCAGGGGTCGCAGCCGCCTTCACCTCCGAGTGGTTCGTCGCCGTGATCGACCCGGCCACCCAGGAGCTCGGCATCTCGAAGGCGTTCACCGGGCTCGTGATCGTCGCGATCGCCGGGAATGCGGTCGAGAACGTCGTGGGGATCCAGCTGGCGTGGAAGCAGCGGTACGACCTCGCGATCTCGGTGGTGAAGAACTCGGTCGCGCAGATCGCGGCGTTCCTCTATCCGGCGCTCGTGCTCATCTCGATGCTCTTCGCGCAACGGCTCACCTTCGGCCTGCCGTCGGACGGGCTCGTGCTGGTGGTCGCGCTCGTCTTCGCTGCGCTCGCCATCTGGCAGATCACGGGGGACGGGGAGGCGGCACCGTACGAGGGTCTCGCGCTGGTCGCGACCTACGCGCTGCTCGCGACCGTCGTGTGGTTCGAGTGACCCAGCGCTAGCGGATCGCGGCCGCGATCGACTGGAACGCGACGGGGTGGTCGCGGACGATCGCGTAGTCGAGCGCCGCGGGAAGGCTTGAGAGCTTGACGATCACGAGATCGCGCGCGATGTCGAGCCAGAAGAACTGGCCGCAGATGCACGTCGCGTACATGCGGCTGTCGTCGCCCGTTATCCACCACTGGTTTTGATGGCTGCCCTTCGGATACGCGCGGCCGAACTCGGTCTCCGCCGCGTGCGCCGGATCTCCCCGGCGCCATAGAGCCGCCGAGCCGTCGACTGCACGCAGCACTGCTCGTAACGGCTAGCGTGGCGTCGTGGCCGGGACGTCCACCGCGACCCTCGCCGTCGAGCAGCAGCTCGAGGCCTACCGCGTCGAGCTGACGGCGTACTGCTACCGGATGCTCGGCTCGGTCGACGCCGAGGACGCCGTGCAGGAGACGTTCATCCGCGCGTGGCGCGCGTACGACCGCTTCGAGGGGCGCGCGGCGCTGCGCTCCTGGCTCTACCGCATCGCGACGAACGTCTGCTTCGACATGCTCGACAGCCGCAAGCGGCGGGCACGGCCGATGGATCTCGGGCCTGCCGGCGCGCCGGTCGTCGAGAACCTGAGAACGCCCGACCAGCTCTGGATCGAGCCGATGCCCGACAGCCGCGTCGTCGGCGACGGCGATCCGGCGGAGATCACCGATGCGCGCGAGTCGGTGCGCCTCGCCTTCGTCGCGGCGCTCCAGCACCTGCCGGCGCGACAGCGCGCCGTTCTCATCCTCTGCGAGGTGCTTCGCTGGAAGGCGAGCGAGGTCGCCGAGCTCCTCGAGACGAGCGTGGCCTCGGTGAACAGCGCCCTCCAGCGCGCTCGCGCGACACTGGAGGCGAGCGACGCGACCCCGTCGACGACCGCGCCTTCCGTCGACAGCGCGGACGAGGAGCTCCTCCGGCGCTACGTCGCCGCCTTCGAGCAGTACGACCTGGACGCTCTCACGTCGCTGATCCACGAGGACGCGACGCAGTCGATGCCGCCGTTCGACCTCTGGCTCACCGGCCGCGACGACATCTTCACGTGGTGGCTCGGCCCCGGCTCTGGCTGCCGAGGCTCGCGCGTCATCCCCGCGCAGTCGGCGAACGGCGCTCCGGCGTTCGGCCAGTACAAGCCGCGAGACGACGGGGAAGGCTACGAGCCCTGGGCGCTGCAGGTGCTCGAGATCCAGGAGGGCAGGATCGTCGAGCTCACCTTCTTCCTCGACGTCGAGACGCTCTTCCCGCGCTTCGGGCTCCCGCTCGAGATCTGATCACGATTCCGGCAGCACGTTCGAGAGCCCCATGAGCTCGACGAGCTCGAGAAGCGGCTCCGATGCGCCTTGCAGCCGGACGGCGCAGCCGACTCTCATGGCGGCGAGCTGGAGACGGGCCAGCGCGTCGACCGTCACCGCGTCCGGCGCGGCGCCGGCCACGTCACAGGCGACCTCGCCGGACCAGGCGACCTCGTGCGGCCCCGATCTGGGCATCGCTCCTTAGACGGGCGAAGTCCCCGAAACTGAGCGGTCCGGCACGCGCGAGCACGATCGAATTGCTAGAACCGAGAGCGAAGCAAGCGCCGTCCACTTCGACCGATGAGATCCGACGCGTAGGCGGGTCGTAACCGCAGCGACCAACCGGGGGGTTCTGGCATGTCCGAGCAACGACTCGCAGCACACGAACGACTGTCGACCGGCGGCCTCGCGCGCTGGATGCGCGCCTGCGCGAATCACACGTGGCGCGTCGTCTTCGCGTGGCTCGCGATTCTCGTCGGGCTGATACTGCTGGTCTTCACGGTCGGCGGAGGGCTGAAGGACGAGTTCGAGATCCCCGGCTCCGACACGCAGAAGGCGACCGATCTCATCGAATCGCAGTTCGCCTCCGAGCAGGGCGCTGTCCTCAACCTCGTGTTCGCCGCGCCCGCGGGCGAGCGTCTCGATACTCCCGAGCGCAAGGCCGCGATCGAGGATGCGATCGCGAAGCTCGAGTCGTCGGAGTTCGCGCCGACGGCCGACAAGGCCGGAATCGAGAGCGTCGGCGATCCCTTCGCCAAGCAGACGTTCTCCAAGGACGGACGCATCGCCTACGCAGAGGCTCAGTTCTCGGAGACGATCGAGACCGCGGATCGCCCGCAGGTCGTCGCCGTGCAGGATGCGGTCCGCCAGGCCGTCGATCCGGCGGGTGTGACCGTCGAGTTCAACGGCGACGCCGAGGTCGCCGCCGATCCAGCAGGGCATCCAGGAGCTGCTCGGGTTCATGGCTGCGTTCATCGTCCTGCTCTCGTCTTCCGAACCCTGGTCGCAACCGCGATTCCGATCGCGCTCGCCATCGTCGCCGTGGGAACCGCCTTCATCCTCCTCTTCATCCTTGCCGGGCTGACCGACATCAACACGATCACGTCCGATCCTCGTGTCGATGATCGGGATCGGCGTCGGGATCGACTACTCGCTCTTCATCGTCACGCGCTTCAGGCAGTACCTGCACGAGGGCCTTCCACCGTGTGACGCTGCCGCGGAGGCGGGAGCCTCGGCCGGTCGAGCCGTGCTCTTCGCCGGCCTGACGGTGGCGATCTCGGTGACGGGTCTCGCCTTCTTCGGCCTCGACTTCATCACGAAGCTCGGCATCGGCGCTGCTCTCGGCGTGCTGACGACCGTGTTGATCGCGAACTCGCTGCTGATCGCCGTGCTCGCCAAGCTCGGACACAAGGTCGACCGCCTGAAGGTTCCGTTCCTGAAGCCGATCGACGACTCCGAGGCAGCGCGCGGGAAGACGCTTCTCGGACGCTGGGGCAAGTTCGTGACCGCACACGCGAAGCCGGTGTTCTGGATCTTGCTCGCGGTCGGTCTTCTCCTCGCCGGGACGTCGGCACTCGTGCGACTCGGAGCGTCGGATCAGGGAACGCAGCCGACCAATCAGACCGCCCGTCGCGCGTATGACCTCCTAGCCGAGGGGTTCGGCCCGGGCTTCAACGGCCCGATCCCGATCGTCGTCGACGTCAACAGCGACCAGGGCGCTCCCCAGCGGGTCTACGACGGTGTGCGCGGGCTCGCGGGTGTTGCCTCTGCAGGAGAACCGCAGTTCAACGACGCAAAGACCGTCGCCATCGTGTTCGTCACGCCCGACTCGGCGCCGCAGGACGAGGCGACCGGCAAGCTCGTCGACCGCCTTCGAAACGATGTCGTTCCGGAGGCGACGAAGGGTGGTGATGCGGCTGTCTACGTCGCGGGCCTGAACGCCGCGTTCAAGGACATCGCCGACAGGATCATGCAGCGACTGCCGCTCTTCCTGCTCTACATCGTCGGCGTGACGTTCATCGTCCTGGCGATGGCATTCCGCTCGATCGTGATCTCGTTGACGGCTGCCGTCACCACGATTCTGTCCGCGTTCATCGGGTTCGGTGTCCTGACGCTCGTCATCCAGGAGGGCCATCTTCTCGGCCTCACGGGCCTCGACCGGACGGGGCCGATCGAAACGTTCGTGCCGCCGATCGCGTTCGCGATCCTCTTCGGGCTGTCGATGGACTACATGGTGTTCCTCACGAGTCGTATCCGTGAGGAGCACGTCAACGGCCTGAACACAAGGGACGCCGTCGAGCACGGCATCGCCGCGATCGGTCGTGTCATCGTCGCCGCGGCGATCATCATGGCCACGGTCTTCTCGGCCTTCATCGTCACGCCGGACCGCATCTCCAAGGAGTTCGGTCTGTTGCTCGCAGTCGCGATCCTGACCGACGCGATCGTGGTGAAGCTGACGCTCGTCCCGGCGTTCCTGACGCTCATGGGCGAGAAGTCCTGGTACATCCCGCGCTGGCTCGACCGGATCCTCCCGAACATCACGATCGAGCCGCCCCACGACGGCGAAGAGCACGCTCCCGGCCGGCTGCCGGAGCCGAGCGAGGCGACGTCGTAGAGCGATGACTTCCGCGGTCGTCGGAGGTCTGAGCAGGAGACACCGACGACCGCGAAAGGACGCCGCATGAATCTCGACTCGCGAACCCGCTGGCTGGCACTCCTGATCGTCTGCCTGGGCGATCTCATGATCGTCCTCGACGTCACGATCGTCGGGGTCGCGCTGCCGTCGATCCGCGAGGACCTCGGGTTCTCGGAGACCTCGCTGGCGTGGGTCGTGAACGCGTACCTGCTCACGTTCGGCGGGTTCCTGCTGCTCGGCGGCCGGCTCGGCGACCTGTTCGGGCACCGCCGCCTCTTCATCGCCGGGATCGCGCTCTTCACCGTGGCCTCGCTCGCCTGCGGTCTCGCAAGCTCGCAGGCTGCCCTGATCGGCGCGCGCGCCGTGCAGGGAGTCGGCGGCGCGGTCGTCTCGGCCGTCGCGCTCTCGCTGATCGTGACGCTCTTCACCGAGCCGGCCGAGCGCGCGAAGGCGATGGGCGTCTTCGGGTTCGTGGCTGCAGGCGGCGGCTCGATCGGTGTCCTGCTGGGCGGCGTCATCACGGACGCGCTCGCCTGGAACTGGATCTTCCTCGTCAACGTCCCGATCGGCATCGCGGTCGTCGCGTTCTCGCTCATGGTGCTTCCCGGCGGAAGCGGGGTCGGACCGCGTGTGCGGCTCGACGTCGCCGGTGCCGTGACGGTGACGGCGTCGCTGATGGTCGCCGTCTACGCGATCGTCAACGGGAACGAGGTCGGCTGGGCGACGACGCGGACGCTCGGGCTGCTCGCCGTCGCGGGAGCGCTGCTGGGGCTGTTCCTCGTCGTCGAGTCGCGCGTCGAGGCGCCGCTCGTGCCGCTCGGGCTCTTCCGGCTGCGCAACCTCGCCGTCTCGAACGTCGTCGGCGTGCTCTGGGCGGCAGCCATGTTCGCGTGGTTCTTCCTCTCTGCGCTCTATCTCCAGCTCGTGCTCGGCTACAGCCCGCTCGAGGTCGGCCTCGCCTTCCTGCCGGGGAACCTCATCATGGCCGTCTTCTCGCTCGGTCTCTCGGCGAGGCTCGTGATGCGCTTCGGCATCCGCGCGCCGCTCGGCGTCGGCCTCGGGCTCGCGGCTCTCGGCCTCTTGCTGTTCGCGCGCGCGCCGGTCGACGGATCCCTGATCGACGTGCTTCCGAGCATGATCCTGCTCGGCATCGGCGCGGGGATGGCGTTCAATCCGCTGCTGCTCGCGGCGATGGGCGACGTCCCGCAGGAGGAGGCGGGCCTCGCGTCGGGCGTCGTCAACACGGCGTTCATGATGGGCGGCGCGCTCGGCCTCGCCGTCCTCGCGAGCCTCGCCGCATCACGAACCGAGACGCTGACGAACGACGGGAGCGACGAGCTCGCCGCGCTGGCCGGCGGGTATCACGCCGCATTTCTCGTCGGCGCGATCTTCGCCGCGAGCTGCGGCGGCGCTCGGGGCACTCATGCTCCGGCCCGCCGGGGCCACCGCGATGCAGGCGGAGCACGCCGACGCGTCGCTCGCAGACCCCGCGTGAGCGCGCGCCTACGGGACGTACTGCTGGTCGATCGCGCAGACAGTGTCGACGTCGACGCGGATCCACACGCCCGTGTCGAGCGGCTCGAACAGCTCGATCGGCTTCTCTCCGTCGACGAGCTGCGCGAGCTCGGCCACCGTGATCGGCGTTGCGCCGAAGCTCGCCGGATCGCCCTCCCTGGTCAGAACGGTGACGGGGGTGTCCGCGGGCACGAGGTAGGTCAGGAGCCGGTGACCCTCTTCGATTCGGTAGTTGTCGTTGGGGACTGGCTGCCCCGGCTCGACGACGCCGTCCTCGGCAGCGGCGACGTTCGCCGTCTCGCCGCTCGTGAACCACGCCGGATCGAAGCGCATCCGATACCCGTCGCCCTCGGCCGTCAGCGTGGCGATGTGGCCGAAGGACCGGTCGCCGCAGGCAACCGCATCGGTCACGTCTTCGTCGTCGGTGAAGTACAGGCCGGCGAAGACACCGGCGGCCACCGCAGCGGCGGCGGCGACGACCGAGACGACGATGAGTGCGATTTTCACGATCTCTCGTGTTCGATGGTACGCCTCTTTCGCCTGCCTCCTCGCTGAAAGGACTGAGATGGACTTCAAGCTCGAACTCGTGCTCGTCCCGGTCTCGGACGTGGATCGGGCGAAGGCGTTCTATACGGAGAAGGCCGGCTTCGCCCTCGACGTCGATCACGCACCGAACGACGAGTTCCGCGTCGTGCAGATGACACCGCCGGGATCGGCGTGCTCGATCACCATCGGGAAGGGCATCACGAGTGCCGAGCCGGGCTCGTACCGCGGAACGCATCTCGTCGTCACCGACATCGAGGCCGCGCGTGGCGCTCTCACGGAGCGCGGTCTCGAGGTGAGCGACATTCGCCACATGTCTGCGAACGGATGGGTGGACGGGGTCGACCCCGAGCACGCGGACTACGCGTCGTTCGCCGACTTCGCCGATCCGGACGGCAACACGTGGGTGCTCCAGGAGGTGCGGACGGTCAAGAAGCAGACGTAGGTGGGGTGGGGTCCGGAAGGAGCGGCATCGAGATCCCGGGATCGCGGCCGACCAGCACCGCTCGCGTGACGGCCGCCGAGCCGAAGCGATCGCGAGCCTCGTCGAGCGCCGCGTCGAGCGCATCGGGCCGCCAGTCCTCGGTGAGCGTGAGCTGGATGCGGTCGGCGTCCTCGAGGTTCGTGAGCGAGATGCCCACCAGCGTGAGCCCCTGGCTCCGGATCAGCGGCGCAGCGCTCGCGAGGAGGCTGCGCGCGGCGCTGAGAATCGCATGTGAGTGATCGGTCGATCGAGGCATGGTGAGCGAGCGCGTCGCGCGCGAGAAGTCGTCGAAACGAAGCCGCAGAACGACGGTCCGACAGCGTCGGCGGCCGGCTCGCAGCCGACGCGCGACCCGGTCGACGATGGCGATGACCGACGAGTCGATCTCCTCGAACGACCTCCGCCGCCGGCCGAGCGCTCGTTGCGAGCCGATGGACCGTCGTCGCCGGCCGGTCCGGACGCGTCTGGGGTCGCGGTTGTGCGCAAGCGCATGGAGATGCCGGCCGGATGCTCGTCCGAGCATGTGCACAAGCAGTGCTTCGTCGAGCGCGGCGACCTGGCCCACCGTCCTGACCCCGCGGTTGTGGAGCTTCGCCGCCGTCACCGGCCCGACGCCCCAGAGGCGCTCCACGGGGAGCGGATGGAGGAAGCCGAGCTCGTCGTCGGGCGGCACGACGAGGAGCCCGTCCGGCTTCGCCACGGCGCTCGCGACCTTGGCGAGGAACTTCGTGCGTGCGATCCCGACCGTGATCGGCAGTCCGACCTCGTCGAGCACGCGAGCCCGCAGCCTGGCCGCGATCGCCTCCGGTGGCCCCGCAAGCCGCTCGAGCCCGCGCACGTCGAGGAACGCCTCGTCGATCGAGAGCCCCTCGACGAGCGGTGTCGTGTCCTCGAACACCGCGAACACGGCCTTGCTCGCCTCGGAGTAGGCCGACATGCGCGGTGGCACGACGACCGCGTGTGGACAGAGCTGCCGCGCGCGCCGCCCGCCCATGGCCGTTCGGACGCCGTACGCCTTCGCCTCGTAGCTGGCGGCCAGCACGACTCCGCCCCCGACGATCACGGGCCGCCCGCGCAGGCGCGCATCGTCGCGCTGCTCCACCGAGGCGAAGAAGGCGTCGAGGTCGGCGTGGAGGATCGTCGCGGCGCCCACGAACATATGTTCGCACAGCGCCGGCGGCGGACGGCTAGGTTGCACTGTGGACCGGAAAGCAGAGCGCGCGCTCGACGCGGTCATCGCGGAAGCGCGCTTCTCCGGCGTCGTCCGGGTCGATGGCGGCGGCGATGTCGACCTCGCGAAGGCGTACGGCCTCGCGCACCGCGGCCACGAGATCCCGAACGAGGTCGACACGCAGTTCGCGGTCGCGAGCGGGCTGAAGGGATTGACGGCGCTCGCGGTGGTGAGCCTCATCGAGGACGGCACGCTCGAGCTCGCGCACGACCGCGCGCTCGGTCCTCGGGGAGGTCTTGCCGCTGATCGCGGATGACGTCACGTCGAGCACCTGCTCGCGCATCGCTCGGGGATCGGGGACTACCTCGACGAGGACGCCGGGGGTGAGATCACCGACTACGTCATGCCGGTGCCCGTGCACCGGCTCGAGGCTCCGGAGGACTACGTCCCGATCCTCGAGGGCCATCCCACGAAGTTCGCGGCCGGGGAGAGCTTCTCGTATTGCAACGGCGGCTTCGTCGTGCTCGCCGTGCTCGCCGAGCGGGCGAGCGGGATTCCCTACCACGAGCTCGTGACTCGGCGCGTCTGCGAGCCGGCCGGGATGCGTGACACCGCCTTCCTCCGCTCCGACGAGCTGCCGGGACGTGCAGCGACCGGGTACCTCTTCGCAGACGGCCTGCGCACGAACGCGCTCCACCTGCCCGTACGAGGCGTGGGCGACGGCGGGATCTACACGACGGCGGCTGACGTCCGGGCACTGTGGACAGCGTTCGTCGCCGGACGGATCGTCTCGCCCGACTGGGTCTCCGAGATGACCAGGCCGCGGAGCGACGTCAACGAGGGCTTCCGGTACGGCCTGGGCTTCTGGCTACGCGCGTCGACGGAGACGGTGGTGCTCGAGGGCTACGACGCAGGCGTCTCGTTCCGCTCGCTGCACGACCCCGGCGCCGATCTGACCTGCACGGTCATCTCGAACTGGAGCGACGGCGCCTGGCCCGTCGTCGCCCATCTCCAGGAAGCCCTCGCGCTCTGAGCTAGACACGTGCGCGCGTGGCCCAGGCCCGGGCCGAGAGCACGAACGGCGCCGGGAGCCGCTCCTCGCAGAGCGCGCGGAGGCGCTCGCGCGCGTCGTCGTCGAGGCCTGCGACGTAGTCACCGGCAGGGCCGACGCCGAGGGTGTAGGGCTCCCACCAGTCCTCGAAGGTCGGGTGCTGGACCTCGACCGAGAGAACGGCCTCCTCGGTCGCGTGCAGTCCGGCTGCGTGGAAGATCCGCGTGAGGTCGCCCTCCGTCGTGCCGGCGAGCTCCGACTCGTCACCGGCCGTCGGATCGAGCTCGCGAACGATCTTCCAGAACGGCCCGAGCGGTCCGCTCTGCGCACCGAAGTCCCAGACGCACGCCGCGACGACCCCGCCTCCACGCGCAACGCGGGACATCTCGCGGAGCCCCGCGACCGGATCGTCCATGAAGTGGACGACGAGCTGCGCGAGAATCGCATCGAAGCTCTCGTCCGGAAACGGGAGCTCCTCGGCCTTCGCCTGCTGCACCGTGATCTCCGGCTGGCGCTCGCGGAGCACCTCGACGAACGGCTCGGAGGGGTCGACCGCGGCGACGCCGGACGGGCCGACGCGGCTCACGAGCTCGGCCGTGAGCGCGCCGGGGCCGCAGCCGACGTCGAGCACGTGCTGGCCGCTCACCACGCCCGCGAAGTCCGCGAAGGGTTTCGCGAGAGGGTTCGAGTACCTGCCCATGAACCGGTCGTAGGCGTCCCCGGCGACGGCGAAGCTCATGGGCTGAATCTACGCTTCGGAGCTCGCCGATGCCTCATCCCGACCAGCCAGCGCGCCTCGTCCGCCTTCGTGCGCTGCTGGTGGCGCTCGGTCTCGGGCTCCTCCTCGCGCTGCAGCCCGGAGACACGGCACGCGGCGCGGCTGACCTGCTCACGCTCGAACAGCAGGTCGGCCAGCTCGTCATCCTGAGCTTCACCGGCACGACCGTTCCTGCGTATGTCCGAGCTGCGCTCGAGGAGCGCCGGACGGCCGGCGTGATCCTCTTCGGCAAGAACATCGTGGATCCGGCACAGCTCCGCGCGCTCACCTCGTCGCTGCGCCGCGCCGGCGGGCGGCCGATCGTCGCCGTCGATCAGGAGGGCGGCCTCGTCCGGCGGGTGCCGTGGGTCGGGCCGTCACGGTCCGCGCCCGAGCAGGTCGCGGCCGGATCGGTCCGTGCGGACGCGGAGGCCGCGGCTCGCGGGTTGCACACGCTCGGGATCACCACCAGCCTCGGTCCGGTCGCCGACGTTCCGAGCGTGCGCGGCGCGGCGATCTCCTCGCGTGCATTCGCGCGGGATCCGCGTGTCGTGAGCGAGGCAGTGCGCGCGTCGGTTCGGGGGTGGCGCGCGGGTGGCGTCGCGGCGGCGGCCAAGCACTTTCCGGGCATCGGCGCCGCGCCCGCCACGACGGACGACGCGGCCGTGACGATCAGACGCTCGCGCGCTGCGCTGGAAGACGTCGATCTCCCCCCGTTCGCGTCAGCGATCGCGGCGGGAGCCCCGCTCGTGATGGTCGGGCACGCGCGCTACCCGGCGCTCGACCGTGCACGCATCGCATCGCAGTCGCGCCCGATCATCGAGGGGCTGCTCCGTGGGGAGCTCGGCTTTCGGGGTGTCGTCGTGACCGACTCGCTCGAGGCGCGGGCGTCGCTCGCCACGGGTTCGATCACCACCGTCTCCGAGCGTGCGATTCGCGCCGGCGCAGATCTGGTGCTTCTCACCGGGCGCGGCTCGTACACGCCGGTGTATCGGCACTTGCTCGCCGTCGCGCGTCGCGACGTGGCGTTCCGCGCACGTGTCGAGGAGTCGGCCGCGCGCGTCCGGGCGCTGAAGGCGAGAGGGCCGGCGCCGCCGCGCTGAGCGTCCGGGCGGGGTGATTCGCAACAAGAGTGCGTCGAACGAGCGTCGATTCGCAAAAGGACAGTGTTCACCGCCGCCGCGAGCCGGTACCAGAGGGGTGGTCATATCCCTCTCGGAAACGGAGCAGCCCATGCAGCGAGCTCGACTCGTCCTGGCCCTCCTCTTCGCCGGCGCGTTGCTGATCGTGCCGACGGCGCAGAGCGCCTCCTCCGACATGGTCGTCAGCCAGGTGTACGCGGGCGGCGGCAACAGCGGCGCGACGTATGCGAACGACTTCGTCGAGTTGTTCAATCGCGGCGCGTCCGCGATCGACGTCGGCACCTGGTCGATCCAGTACGCCTCCGCGGCCGGTACGACGTGGCAGGTCACGCCCCTCGTCGGTTCCGTCCAGCCAGGCAAGTTCTTCCTCGTCCAGCTCGCCTCGGCGGCCGCGATCGGCACTGCACTGCCGACACCCGATGCGACCGGCACGACGAACCTCGCCAACTCCGGGGGCAAGATCGCCCTCGTGCGAAGCGCGACCGCCTTGACCTGTGGGGCGACGGCCGGGAGCTGCTCCGCGGACGCCAGCGTCGCAGACCTGATCGGCTACGGGTCCGCGAGCGATTTCGAGGGCTCCGGCGCCGCGACCGGCCTCGGCAACACGACCGCGGCTCTACGGGCCGACGGCGGCTGCACGGACACGGACGCGAACGCGACCGACTTCGCGGGTGCAGCCCCGACCCCGCGCAACTCCGCGACCGCTGCGGCACCGTGCGTGGGTGGTCCTCCGCCCGGCGAGACCGCGTCCGGCAGCGCGGGCGTGGACATCGACATTCAGGGCGTCTTGTCCATCGCGCTCGAGAAGCAGAACATCAGCTTCGGCAACGCGCAGTCCGGCGAGAGCCCGGCGGCCGTCTCGGAGCGCGTCACGGTCTCGAGCAACAACGCGGCCGGCTACGCGCTCACGGTTCACCGCTCGGCCTTCCAGCCCGCCGACCTCCCGCTCGGCATGACCGCGTCCGCACCGAGCGGCGGTCAGATCGGCGCACTGCTCGCGGGAGGAGCGAAAGCCGCCATCCCGATCGCTCCTGCGCCCGATCTGCTGATCGGAACCACCTCGTCCCGCAGTGATGTAGGCGGCGATGCCTGGCCGACGAACGTCAGCTTCCTCTCGGCGCTGCCCGTGGTCCCGCCGGGAAGGTACACGGCCACGGTCACGTACACGGTCATCGGACGATGATCGCCGGCGTTGCCCGCATCGCCGCGCTGGCCCCCGTCCTGCTCGCGCTCGCGTCCGCTTCGGCGGGCGCGAGCGGGGCACGACCGCCCGTCGCGCTCACCGCGTCGCCCGCACATCTCGAGCTCACCGGTGCGGCTCGGGCGACGGTACGTATCACGAACTCCGGCACGAATCCGGTCGTCCTCGACGTCCGTCGCGCGGGCTTCGCGCTCGATCCGCGAGGCCGCCCCAAGATCGTCGGCCAGCACGACGCTCGCCGTACGGCAGCGAGCTGGCTCGGCTTCCGCCCTCGAAGCCTGGCGCTGAGGCCCGGCTCGACCGGTGCCGTCACGATCACGTCGAGAGTCCCGGTGCACGCCGAGCCGGGTGACCACGATGCTCTCGTCCTCTTCACCTCGCGCCGGCGAGTGAGGGACGGCCTCGCGGTGCGTGTGCGGATGGGCGTGGTCGTCGTGGTTCGGGCACCCGGCACGGTCGTGCGGCGTCTCGAGCTTCGCGGGCTGCGTGTCACTCGGGCCGGGCACACCCGCGTGTTGGAGGTCGGCGTGACGAATCGCGGCAACGTGACCGAGTCGATTTCGAGAGCACGTTCGACGTTGTCCCTGTACCGCGACGGGAGGCGTATCGCGAAGCTTCGCGCCGAGCCGCGAGCGCTGCGCCCGCGCACGCATGGAATCGTCCAGTTCCTCTACCGCGGCGCTCAGCGAGGTGCGGTCATCGCTCGAGTGGATGTCACGCCCGACTCGTCCGAGCGTGCCCTGCGGCGGGCGTTCCGGGCTCGTCTGTGAGCCGGAAGCCTTCGTACCGTCGTTCTACGGGATCGCCCGCCGAGTCTCGTCCTTCGACGCGATGCTCACCTCGAGATCGCGCAGCAGCCCGTCCTCGAGCCCGTAGACGATCCCGTGCACCGTGAGATCCTGGCCCCGCGCCCAGGCATCCTCGACGACCGTCGTGTGCCCGACGTTGACGACCTGCTCGGTGACGTTCAGCTCGCACATCCGATCGAATCTGCGTTCGTCGGGAAGCGCTGCGAGCTCGGCGGCGTGCTTCTCGGCCACGTCCATGACGTGCCGGAGCCAGTTGTCGACGAGGCCGTGCCGCGAGCCGTCGAGCGCCGCGCGCACTCCGCCGCAACCGTAGTGACCGCAGACGATGACGTGCTTCACGCCGAGGATGTCGACGGCGTACTGCAGGACGGACAGGCAGTTGAGGTCCGTGTGCACGACGATGTTCGCGACGTTGCGGTGAACGAACACCTCGCCCGGTGCCAGCCCGACGATCTGATTCGCGGGGACGCGGCTGTCGGAGCAGCCGATCCAGAGGTACCCGGGCGTCTGGCGCTCCGCGAGCCCGGTGAAGAAGTCAGGATCGCCGGCGACCATCTCCGCCGCCCAGGCGCGGTTGCGTTCGAACAGCTCCGTCAGCTCTGCCACGTCCGGACGCTACCCGGCAGACCGGAAGCGCGAGAACCGCGTCCCGAGACGGTCGGGGTCCGGCCGCCATACCTGGAGCACGTCGAGCGCCGCGAAGCAGGAGCTCCGAACATCGTCGTCGCGCATCAGTCGATTCTCCGGCCCGGTACCGCAAATGACAAGCGCCCCGCGATTACGGGGCGCTTGGCTGGCTCTCTGTGCAGGCTACGAGCAGCCGGTGTTGGTCCCGCAGTCGCGGCAGGTGTAGCAACTGCCCGTCCGCACCATGCGGCCGCCGCAGCGGGCGCACTCCTGCGCGTCCTCCCACTGGTTGAAGAGCGCCGTCTGGCCGGCGGCCGGGGCGACGGACACGCCCATCGTCTCGGCAGCCGACGCGTGGTCGCCCGCCTCGGTGTAGGCCGCTGCGAGCCGCTGCTTCACCTCGGCGGTGAGGATGCCGGCTTCCTCCTGCTGGTCGGTGGAAAGGAACTTCTTCCCCATCCAGCGGAAGATGTAGTCGACGATCGACTTCGCGATGCGGATGTCCGCGTCGTTCGTCATCCCCGAGGGCTCGAAGCGCATGTGGCTGAACTTCGAGACGTACACCTCGAGCGGGACCCCGTACTGGAGGCCGAGCGAGACGGAGATCATGAACGAGTTCATGAGGCCGGCGAGCGTCGTGCCCTCCTTCGCGATGTCCACGAAGATGTCGCCGGGCGTCCCGTCCTCGAAGAGGCCGACGTGGATGTAGCCCTCGTACTCGCCGACCTTGAACTTGCGGCCGACCTCGACGCGGTCGTCCGGCAGGCGCCGCCGCTGCGGGAGCGCTCCGACGACACCCGAGACCGGAGCGAGCGTCGTCGCACCGGCGTTCGCCTTGCCGGAGAGCGGCTGAGCGACCTTGCAGTTGTCGCGGTAGATCGCGATCGCCTTCACGCCGAGCTGCCACGACTCGGTGAAGAGCTGAGAGATCTCGTCGACCGAGATCTCCTCGGGCAGGTTCACCGTCTTCGAGATCGCGCCGGAGATGAACGGCTGGACCGCGCCCATCATCTTGACGTGGCCCATGTAGTTGATCGCGCGGTCGCCGATCGCGCAGTCGAACACGGGGTAGTGCTCGGTCTTCACGTACGGAGCGCCGACGATCGTGTTGCGCTCGTCGATGAACGCGACGATCTCGTCGCCCTCGGTCGGCGCGTAGCCGAGCTTGGCGAGCGCCATCGGCACGGTCTTGTTCACGATCGTGATCTCGCCGCCGCCGACCAGGCGCTTCGACTTCACGAGCGAGAAGTCCGGCTCGACCCCGGTGGTGTCGCAATCCATCATGAAGCTGATCGTCCCGGTCGGCGCGAGCACGGTCGCCTGCGCGTTGCGGAAGCCCGAGACCTCGCCGAGCTCGAGTGCGTCGTCCCACGCGCGACGAGCCGCGGCCAGGAGATCGTCCGGCACCGAGCTCGAGTGGTCGATGTTGCCGACCGCCGCGCGGTGCTTCGCGATGACGCCGGTCATCGCGGCCGCGTTCGGCTGGTACCCGGCGAACGGGCCCATCCGCCGCGCGACCTGCGCCGACTTGCGATAGCCGCGGCCCGTCATCAACGCGGTGATCGCGGCGGCATACGCGCGACCCTCGTCCGAGTCGTACGGGAGCCCGCGCGCCATGAGCAGCGCTCCGAGGTTCGCGTAGCCGAGCCCGAGCTGGCGGAACGCTCGCGCGTTGCGGCCGATCTCGGGCGTGGGATACGAGGAGTAGCCGACGGCGATCTCCTGCGCGAGGAAGACCACGTCGACGGCGTGCTCGAACGCATCGACGTCGAACTCGCCGTCCTCGCGGCGGAACTTCATGAGGTTCAGCGAGGCGAGGTTGCAGGCCGAGTCGTCGATGGACATGTACTCCGAGCACGGGTTCGAGGCGTTGATGCGCCCGGTGTTCGGGAGCGTGTGCCAGGAGTTGATCGTCGTGTCGTACTGGACGCCCGGATCCGCGCACTCCCACGCCGCCTCGGCGATCTGCCGGAGCAGGCCGCGGGCGTCGGTGGTCTCGACGACCGAGCCGTCCGTGCGCGCGGTCAGCGTCCACTCCTTGCCCTCGACGACCGCCTCCATGAACTGATCCGTCACGCGCACGGAGTTGTTCGCGTTCTGGTACTGGATCGAGGCCCAGTCCGGCGAGTTCAGGGACATGTCGTAGCCGGCCTGCTCGAGGACGCGCGCCTTGCGCTCCTCCTTGGCCTTGCACCAGATGAACTCCTCGACGTCGGGGTGATCGACGTCGAGCACGACCATCTTGGCCGCACGACGCGTCTTTCCGCCCGACTTGATCGTGCCCGCGGATGCATCGGCGCCGCGCATGAAGCTCACCGGCCCGGAGGCGTAGCCCCCCTTCGACAGCTGCTCCTTCGACGAGCGCAGCCGGGAGAGGTTCAGGCCGGAGCCCGAGCCACCGCGGAAGATGATTCCCTCGCGGCGGATCCAGTCGAGGATCGACTCCATGGAGTCGTCGATGGAGAGGATGAAGCACGCGCTGCACTGCGGCTGCGCCTCGAAGCCGACGTTGAACCAGACCGGGGAGTTGAAGGACGCGTGCTGGTTGACCAGGATCGCCTTGAGCTCGGCCTCGAACGTGTCGGCTTCCTCGTCCGTCGCGAAGTACCCTCCGTCGCGGCCCCAGCCGCCGATCGTGTCGACGACGCGGCCGATCATCTGCTTGACCGAGCGCTCGCGCTCCGGGGAGGCCATGCGGCCGCGGAAGTACTTCTGCGCGACTATGTTCGTCGCGGTCTGCGACCAGAACTTGGGGAACTCGACGTCGCGCTGCTCGAAGGTCGGGCCGTCGCGACCGGGGATGTGCGCGTCGCGCAGCTCCCACTCGATCGCATCGAACGGATCGATGCCCGGGACCGTGAAGTAACGCGCGGGAGCGACGCTCGTCTCGGCATCGACGACCGTGTTCACCACCTCTTCGGCCGTCGTCTCCGTGACCTGCGCCTGCTCCGCCGTTGCCATCATTTCCTCCCGGACCGAGTTCGACAATACGTCTTCCCGCCCGGGTGAGCGACGTTCGTCATGCGAGCGGGCAGGGGATGGTAGGTCGCGGGCCGGACGGTACGTCGCGACGAAAAAATCCCTGCAAATAAGGCTAAACGGACCAGACGGACATTCTACCCGGTACCGCCTTGCCGCCGTCGGTCAGCGAGCCCTCAGACGAGGGTATCGTCGCCGCCCAGGTCGCCGGCGTGCGCGGCCTGGCGGCGCCTCGAGACGTACCCGAGGCCGCCTGCGGCCAGGAGTGCGAGCGAGAGCCCGCCGAGCACGAGGAGCGGAACCGGAACGGACGAGGGCCCGGACGTATCGATCGCGGGAGCCACCTCGCCTCCGCCCCCGTCCGATCCACCCTTCCCGTTCCCGCCGTTCCCGCCGTTCCCGTCGCCACCCTTCCCGTCGCCGCCGTTCCCGCCGCCACCGCCGCCCTTGCAGTCGTCCGCCGATCCGTCGGCGGTGGGATCGCAGCCACCCGGGTCGAGCTCGCTGCTCAGCGCGCTCTGGAGCGCGCGGGTGATGACATCCTCGGCGTCGACGTACGGCCCGATGTCGTCCGGGATGGCGTCGATCGCCTCCTCGTAGCAGTTGAGCGGGTAGAGCCTGTCGATGCGCCCGTCGTCGTACCAGTCGGCGAGCACCTTCTGTCCGCACTTCGTCCCCGCACCGGCGGCACTGGCGAACGAGAGCGACACCACTGCGCCCAGAACGAGCACGAGCGCCACGAGGAACGTGCGGAGTGAGCGGGTGGTTGTCACGAATGAGTTCTCACGGGGAAAGACCGGAGACCCGGCCGAGCGGAGTCTCCCGGTGCGCGGTGAGCCGGTGGTGTGGGGAGAGTAAACGAATTGTTAGACGGAGAGACCGCATCCCCTGCCTTGTTGGCGCAGATCGGCATCCGCTCGCGCGGACACCGATCGCGCAAGATCCCTGAAGCGGCCGCTGGCGCGGCCGGTGCTGTGGCAGGCATCGCATGTTGAGAAACGGAACACGCTGCTAGCGTGGCCCGCCATGGACTCGGCGTCCGAGCCGCCCGAGCGCGCGTCCGGGACTGGCGCCGGCGTTCTCGCCGCCCTCGTCGGCGCGGTGCTGCTCGGCGCGATGTTCGCGGGCGACGGATCCGGCGTCGGTGGGACGCTGCCGGTCGGCGGGGCCGCGCTCCTCCTGCTCGTCGGGGCGCTCGTCACCGTCGCGTTCGGGCGGCTGCCCGCGCCTCGCACGGGTCGGTCGGGAGCGGTGCTCGTCTGGTCGCTCGTCCTGCTGGTGGCGTGGACGGGCATGACCGTCTGGTGGTCGATCGTCGGCGATCGCAGCTGGGACGCGTTCAACAAGGGCGCCGCGTACGCCGTGTTGCTCGGGCTCGGGCTCGTGCTCGCGGCGGCGGGCCGTGCGCAGGCGGCCCGGCTGGCGGGGGCGATGCTCTCCATCGTCCTCGGTACGACGCTGGTGTGGGCGCTCGTCACGAAGGCGGTGCCGGCGCTCGCCCGGGATGAGCGTGTCGCGCGCCTCAACGAGCCGGTCGACCACTGGAACGCGCTCGCTCTGCTCGCGGACATCGCGATCGTGCTGGGCCTCTGGCTCGGCACGGAGCGCGCGCATCGGCGCGCTGTTCGCGTCGGGGGCGCGCTCCTCGTGTACGCGGCGACGCTCGCGCTCATGCTCACGCTCTCGCGCGCCGGAGTCGTCGTCGGCGTCGGTGTGCTCGCGCTCTGGGTGTTCCTCTCGACGGAGCGCGTGCAGAGCGGCCTCCTGCTCGTCGCCTCCGCGGGGCCGGCGCTTGCGATCGCGGGCTGGGCCTTCACGCGCGCGGGCCTGTCGGAGGATCTCGCGTCCCTGTCGGATCGCGAGGCAGACGGTGCCGTGTTCGGCGTTCTCGCACTCGTCGGCGCGGGCGTCGTGGTCGCGCTGGTCGCGATCGGCCTACGACGTTCGCTCGGCGAGGAAGCGCGGCGACGCCTCGGCCGCGCTCTCGCGATCGCAGCGGTGATCCTCGCTCTCGCCGCCGGGGCGGCTGCTTCGGTCGCCGCAGCCGACGCCGTTTCCTCCGGACGCGACTGCTCCGCGGTCGTGAACGACCCGAGTCGCCTCGGCTCGCTCGACGTCTCGAACCGTCTGTGCTGGTGGGGCGAGGCGTGGGACGTGTTCGTCCAGCACGCGCCGGAGGGCGCCGGCGCGGGGACGTTCGAGATCGCGCGCAAGCGCTTCCGGCCGAACGCGGGAACGGTCCTCCAGCCGCACAGCGTCCCGCTGCAGCAACTCGCCGACGGAGGAGTGGTCGCGCTCGGGTTGTTCGTTGCGCTGATCCTGGGCGGGGGCGCCGTGTGCGTCTGCGCGCTGCGGCGGCTCGGCGGTCCCGAGCGTGCCGCCGCGGCAGCGCTCGTCGCGGCGCCGGCCGCGTACCTCGGCCATGCGCTCGTCGACTACGACTGGGACTTCCTGGCGGTCACGGCGCCCGTGATGGTCGCGCTCGGCGTGCTCGCCGCCGCGGGCCGCGAGCCGGTGGCCGTCCGGCGACGACCGATCCTGGGAATCGGGATCGCGTTGCTGGCGGTGGCCGTCCTCGTGTCGTTCTCGTTCCCGCGGCTTGCGGATCGCGCCGAGCGCCGCTCGACCCGCGCCCTCGTCGCCGGCGACCTCGACCGGGCGCTCGACGAGGCACGCTGGGCGCGCCGCTTCAACCCGGTCTCGGCCGACCCGCTCTTCGCACAGGCCCGCGTCGCCGAGCGTCGGCGCGACCCGTTGCGAGCGGAGCGGGCGTACATCCGCGCGGTCGAGCTGCAACCCGACAACCCGCTCACGTGGTACACGCTCGGCATCTTCGAGTTCGACGTGCGCCAGAACCTCTGCGCGGCGTACCGCTTCCTCAACAACTCGTACACGCTCGATCCTGCGGGGAACCAGTGGCAACCGGGCGGCCCGCTCGACGTCGCCCGCGACGCGGTCAACGAGGGCGGCTGCGCGCCAGGCTCCTAGGGACCGAGAATGAAGACCAGCTGCGCGCCGCCGAGATCCTTGCCGCGCATGCCGTCGAGCGGTGTGACGAGCTTCACGCCGAGGTCCCTGCCGAGCCGCCTGCCCTCACCGGCGAAGCCGGGCCTGTACATCACGATGCTGCGGGGGACGAGCTCCGGGGCATTCGTGACGGTGCCGATCCTGTAGCCGCGCGAATGCACGCGCGACGCCGCTGCGGCGGCGGCGCCGGTGCGGCCGTTCCCGTTCAGGACGAGGACCACGGTCTTCGAGCGCGCGCGCCTGGCGACGGGGGTCGGCGCGGGCTTGCGCGCGACGCTCCGGTGCGCCTGCTGCACGGGCGCGAGCGCGTGCTTCTCCGCTGCGAGCTGAACGCGGTCGGAGGCCCAGCCGACGAGCTTGCCGCCTCCGATGAGGAGAAGGAGGAGGAGCTCGACCGCGGCGACGGCCACGGCGACGTAGGCGGCGGTGCGCCAGGGACGGACGAGCGCGTCTGGAGCAGAGAGCGGATGATCCACGGGCGAACGTTTCGCCCGCCGCCGGCTCAGTCCTTCTCGGTGCCTCGAATCCAGTCCCAGGTGGCGCGCAGGCCGTCCTCGAGCTCCACCATCGCGCTGAACCCGAGCTCGTGCGCGGCGCGCTCGGGATCGAGGAAGCTGCGCTGGAGCTCGCCCAGACGCGCGGGCGCATGCTCGGCGGGCGTGCCCGCGCCGGCGACCTTGGCGCACAGCTCGTAGAGCTCGACGACCGACGTCTCGCGTCCGGTCCCGACGTTGAAGACGCCGCTGTCCTGCCCGAGCGTCGACGTGGTCGCCCGCGCCACGTCGCCGACGTAGACGTAGTCGCGCGTCTGCTGGCCGTCGCCGAAGATCTTCGCCTGCTCGCCGCGAGCGAGCGCACCGAGAAAGATCGCGACGACGCCCGCCTCGCCGTGCGGATCCTGACGCGGCCCGTAGACGTTTCCGTACCGCAGCGCGATGTGCCTCGTCCCGTACAGACGGTTGTAGGAGCGGATGTACTCCTCGCCGGCGAGCTTCGCCGTGCCGTAGGGCGAGAGCGGCTCGCACGGCGAGTCCTCGCGCGCAGGCTCGACGCATTCGCCGTAGATGGCGCCGCCGGTCGACGAGAACACGACCTGCGCGCCGTGGCGACGAGCAGCCTCCAGGATGCGAATCGTGCCCAGCACGTTCACCTCGGCGTCCTCGACCGGGTGCTCCACCGAGACGCGCACATCGGCCTGCGCCGCCAGGTGGAACACGGCCTCGGGCCGAACCGCATCGAAGAGGTCGTCGAGCGGATCTCGGATATCGCGCACGTGGAGCTCCGCGCCGGACGGCACGTTCTCCGCCTTGCCGCGCACGAGCGAATCGATCACGGCGACCTCGTCGCCGCGCGCCACCAGCGCGTCGACGACGTGCGAGCCGATGAATCCCGCGCCTCCGGTGACGATTGCCCGCATGATCGGATCCTACGGACGACCGTAGGATGGAGCCGATGTTCATCTCCTTCGAGGGGCTCGACGGATCGGGCAAGTCGACGCAGGCGGAGCTGCTGCGCTCACGGCTCGAGGCCGACGGGCTGGAGGTGATCGCGACGCGCGAGCCGGGGGGAACGGAGCTCGGTGAGAAGATCCGCGACCTCGTCCTGCACGGAGGCGACGTGACCCCGTGGGCGGAGGCGCTGCTCTACGCGGCAGCCCGTGCGCAGCACGTCGATGCCGTGATCCGCCCGGCGCTCGAGCGCGGCGCATCCGTCATCTGCGACCGCTACCTCGACTCGTCCGTGGCGTACCAGGGCGTGGGGCGCGAGCTCGGCCTCGACCGCGTCCTCGACCTGAATCTCGCTGCGGTCGGCGGTCTGCTGCCGGACCGCACGTTCCTGCTCGCGCTCGACGCCGCCGAGATCGGCAGCCGCCTCGATCGCGAGCACGACCGGCTCGAGCGCGAGTCGGCGGACTTCCACGCGCGCGCCGCGACCGGCTACCGTGAGCTGGCCGCGATGTTCCCGGAGCGGATCGTCGTTCTCGATGCGACGCGGCCCGCCGGCGACCTCGCCGAGGAGGTGTATGGAGCCCTTCGCGTCCGTACCTGAGCAGCCCGAGGCGAAGCGGCTCCTGGCCGCCGCGCTCGAGAGCGGCGTGTCGCACGCCTACCTCCTGCACGGCCCCGCGGGAGTCGGCAAGCGGACGGCCGCCTTCTCCTTCGCCGCGGCGTTGCTGGGAGACGCTCGCCGCGTGGAGTCCCGCTCGCATCCCGACCTGTACGTGCTCCGGCCGCTCGGCGAGATGATCCGCATCGACGACATCCGCGCGCTCCGCCACGACCTGCACATGCGGCCGTTCGAGGCCGATCGCCGCGTCTACGTGATCCTCGACGCCGATCGCATGAACGAGGACGCCGCCGACGCGCTGCTCAAGGACCTCGAGGAGCCGCCTGCGTATGCGGTCATCGTCCTCGTCGCCGGTGAGCTCGGGCCGCTTCCGCCGACAATCCTGTCGCGGTGCCAGCTCATCCCCTTTCGCAGGCTTTCGGAGAGCGCCGTGCGCGAGTGGATTGCGGCGCAGGCGCCCGAGCGAAGCGCCGACGAGGTGCGCGTTCTCGCTCGCGCGTCGTCCGGCCGGCTCGATCGCGCGCGCCGGTTGCTCGATCCAGAGGCAGCCGCGCGACGCGACGAACTCATCGCGACCGCACGCTCCGTGTACTCGCCCGGCTTCGACCCCGCCGATGCCGTGAGCGTGCTCCTCGGCGCCGCGTCCGCGAGGGGAGAGGAGGCGCGGGAGCGCGAGCAGGGAGTCGTCGACACCCTGGATCTCCCGGCCCGCGATGCCGAGCAGCGCGTGCGGCGCGCGCAGCGCGGCGCGGAGCGGGACGAGGTCCTCGCCGAGCTCGAGGGGCTCGAGGCGTGGTACCGCGATCTCGTCGTCGTCGCGTCCGAAGCGGAGGGAGCGGTCGTGCACGCAGACCGTCTGGACGATCTGCGGGAAGACGTCGCCGCGGGCGCCTCGGAGGGCGCTGTCGAGGCGGCCGAGACGGTGCGCGAGACGTGGCGGGCGCTCGAGGAGTTCAACCTCAATCCGTCGCTCGCGCTGGAGTCGCTCTTCGTTCGCTCGCGCCGCGCGCTCGCGGGCGCGGCGCATGCTTCTCACGCCTGACGCTGGCTAGACTCATCCGTCTTCGCCGACGTAGCTCAGCTGGTAGAGCACTTCACTCGTAATGAAGGGGTCCCCGGTTCGAGTCCGGGCGTCGGCTTCGCTCTACGAAGCCGTTTCCGGAGAGCCAAAGCGCCGCCTAGTGCATCGTGGCGGCCCCCCTCGGATCGCGGCGCCGATATAACGTACCGCCGTGGAGGAACTCGACCAGCCGCCGACACGGCCGCGCATGAGATCCGCGCCATGGCGGCGGCGTGGGTCGCACGGTTCAACGAACGCGCCGCCACTGGGCAGCGTCCGCATGGTGGAGTCGCCGCGTGCTGACGGGGTAGCCGTTGGGGGGGCGAGCGGCTCGACTGTGGTCCCGTCCGAAGTCGGTAAGGCACGGACGGATTGAGCTGCGGGCGCTTCTCGCAAGACCCGAAGGGGTGGATAGCCGCGTGACACGACCGGATGCCGGAGTTCTCTATCAGGGCGGTCCTCCGGCCTTCGCGACGGTCCTCACGCCCGGTCGCCCCAACATTCTTCAGCCGAAGCGGACGGCCTCGCTGATCGACGCCGCGATGCGCCGCAACTGGCTTACGAACGATGGCCCGCTCGTCCGAGAACTCGAAGAACGCTTCGCCGAGTTTCAGAACGTCCGACACTGCGTCGCTGTTGCCAGCGCCACGGCTGGCCTCCAGCTTGCTGCCAGGGCGATCGGCATGACGGGCGACATCCTAATGCCCGCGTTCACCTTCATCGGTAGCGCACATGCTCTGACCTGGATCGGTCTCCAGCCGATCTTCTGCGACGTATCTCGCGCTACGCACACGCTCGATCCTCAGAGCGTTGAAGCAGCAATCACGAGTGCGACCGGGGGCATTCTGGCCACACACCTCTGGGGCCAACCATCCGACGTCGAGGGACTGCAGCAGATCGCGGATCGCCATGATGTTCCGTTGCTCTTTGACGCTGCCCACGCCACCGGTAGTCGCTACCGATCGGCTCCAGTTGGGGGCTTCGGGGATGCGGAGGTGTTCAGCCTGCATGCCACGAAGTCAATCAACGGTCTCGAGGGCGGCATTGTTGCGACGAATGACGACGACGTGGCGGCACAGGTGCGGCTGTTCCGGAATTTTGGGTTCGTGGCGGAGGACGCGGTGAGCGGCGTCGGCATCAACGCGAAGATGAACGAGTTTTCCGCCGCGATGGCACTCGCGAATCTCGAGTGCTACGACCAGCTAGAGGCCCACGACCGGGAGATCAGCGCGGCGTATCGCCAGGCCCTCGCAGGCCTCGATGGCATTTCGGTGCACGAATGCACACCGGACTCCGCAAGGTGCGAGCACTATGCCGTACTGGAAGTGTCGGAGACCGCGCCTGTCGGACGCGACGCGCTCCGAGAAGTTCTGGCGGCGGAAAACGTACTGACACGCCGCTACTTCTTTCCGGGCTGCCATCGATCGCCGCCGTACGATCGTCAGGAATGGTCACCGATGCGGGTCACGGATGTCCTGTGCCGGACCGTACTGCAGTTGCCGACCGGTCTGCAGCTAACCTCAGACGACGCCGCGACGATCGCGGCCATCGTCGCCAGAACGGTCACAGCCGAAGCCGCGGCATGAGGTTCGCCGCCCTGGTGGGTGTCAAGGACGAGGTTGAGCTGATTGGCGCCTGCGTGGCGCAGCTCCGAAACATCGGCGTCGACCAGATTATCGTCTCGGATTACGGATCCACGGACGGCACACTCGACATCCTCGCGGACGAACGTCGCTGCGGCGACCTAGTCGTGAAGTCGGTCGACGTGTCGACGATCGCGGACTTCGACTCTTGGTCCATTCGAGAGATGGCCCTCGCGAGGTCGACTGGGGCCGACTGGGTTCTGTTTTTGGACGCCGACGAGTTCTGCATTCCGGCGTCGGGAACACTGCGCGGCTGTCGTCATCTGCTCGACGCCGATGTCCTCTACGTTGATCGCTTCAACGTCGCCCTCACTTGGCAACAGCAATCGATGCCGGTCGCGGCGTGGTTCGAGAGCCAAGCTGATCTCCTGCTGTATACGACGATCCCGGGGGACTATCGACAGTTCGTCGAGGAGCGTCCGGACGTCCCATTCATCACGCTCATGCCGCCGCCGAAGATCATGGCGCGCCCACATGCGATTTCAGGTATCGCACCCGGGTCACATGGCGTGTATGAGCGGCCAGGCGACACACCGGTCCGTCGGTTTGAGACGCAAGACCTGCTCGTCGCTCACGTTGCCTTTTCGACCGTCGGGAGATTCCAGCGAAAGGTCGACAACATCCGCGCGGAACTCGCCCAGAGCTCGGAGTATTTCCACGGCCACAATGGCTGGCACTGGAAGCGATGGGCCGCAATGACCGACCGCGAGGCTGATCACGAATTTGCAAGGCAGATGCTCGACGGCGATGCGCTTTTGCGTCTGAGGCACAGTGCCGTTGTTCGCTCCGCAAGAGAGATCTTTGCGGAGCGCTCGCGCGTCAGTGCTGATTCGTCTGAGATGGCGCGGGCCTAGAGTTATGCGTCGCGGGGTTGACGGTTGACCCCTCCTGCACCTGCGGACGAGGAGCACGAGCTCGACGCGGGCGGGCTGAACTAGGGCGCCAGGGCTGCTAGCGGTCGAGCCACCATTTCTCCGGTGCCAAAGGGGCCTACTAGATTCAGTACCACGTCGCGGATGCGCGACCCCTGCGCGGCTGAAAAGCAGAGCGGTGAGCGGGATCACGCGTACGTCTCGAGCAAGTTTGGCGTCGGCCACGTTGAGGGCCTGGCGCCGCCCGCTGGCGCTCGTCCACGCTCACGTCGGCGTTGAGGAGGTCGCGGTTTGTTAAACGATTGAAGTAGCCCGTCCAGTTCTCCTCAAGCCCGGCGCAGTACGGCCCGGGATTCGTCCAATCCGGGACAGGCCTGGTGCGCATCGATGACGACGTACGCCGAAGGGACAGTGCGAACCAGTCAACCCCCCGGCGAAGGGGATGACGGATTCCCGGTCCGAACGACCTCGAGTTGTTGTTCCAGCGCTCTTTGATGGACGGCCCAGATTTCCGGATCTTTCACGCCGACTTGCCGACCCACTCCAAGAACCGAAGTCGGCCGGCGTCGAAGGTCTCCCGGGACCTCATGACCGAGCAAAGCGAGTCGGGATGCTGCCGGTAGCGATACCAGTTTCGGTTTCGGGCGATCACCGGATATCGGAGGAAGAGTTTGACGTTCAGGGCCATGTCCTCGTAGAGAAAGCCGGCCTCGTCCGTATAGCCTCCCACCTTCTCGATCGCGTCGCGTCGGGCGAATACGCCGACCGGTTCGTTCGACTCGTTGCTGAGGAAGGCCAGCATGGCGGCCGGCGGGGGATGATGGTGTCGAAAGGAACGGCGCTCGTGTATATCTGAGTGACGTCGGCGGCGCCCGGCTCCCCCGTCCACGTGTACCACATCTGGACCGGCCCGTATACGACTGCGGCGCCCGGATGGGCCTCCAGGATCCGCACCTTGTCCTCCAAGGTAGTGGGCGTAAGGAGTCGTCGGCATCCAGCCTGGCGATATACCGGCCCCGTGAGCTCCTCTGACCCAGGTTTCGGGATTCGGTTATGCCGCGGTTCGCGCGTCCCGGATGCTCGAGATACCGGATCTTGCCGGGCCAGTCCCGGGCGTACCGCTTCGCGGTCTCCGGGCTCCGGTCGGTGGATCCGTCCTCCACGAGAAGAACCTCCCAGAAAGGGTACGTCTGCGCAATCACGCCTTCGATCGCTTCGGCGAGAAACCTTTCGGCATTCAGGATGGGGATGATTACGCTAACGACGGGCTGTCCATCCCTCGCGTGCAGGGAGTCGCTCGGGCTCGTCGTCATCGTCAGCCTCGACCAGGCAGGACGACGGCGGAGTCCGGTGAGCCTGAGGTCATCTGGCGCGCATCTTCCTCAAAAGGGACGAAATCCGCATTGAAGCCGGACATCCTGCGGGGCCTCATTTTCCCTCACCCGTTCCCGCGAACGTCCGAAGCAGCCGAACGTCGTGGAGCATTCCGCGGACCTCGTCCACCGAGTTGAACATCATCACGTCGATGATCGAAAGCGCGGGCAGAAACGGCGAAACGACCTGTCGGTACGGCCGCAGTTCCTGCTCAAGGAATTCCAGTTGCACGCCGTGGTCCGCGTACTTCGACGGGTCGAACAACGCTGCGCCCCCCGCCGGATTGCAATAACGTTCCACCCCCGGCAGGGCCCTGCAGGTCGCGAGGGCCCAGTCGCCCGGCCGGGGGTCGTCGGGAACCGGAACCTGCATTGCCGAGAAGTCGAGAATCTCGGTTCGGATGCCCAGGTGCGCGCACAGGCGGCGCAACGCCGCGCGGTCGACATCGGCGATAGTCGTGTGGTCCCCGGCGACCACGTCGGCGAGGATGGCGCGCACCGCGTCGAAGTGTGGTGCTCGCTTTCGGTAGTGGTCGACCTGCGCGAGGAGCCGCTCGCGCCATGGCTGTCCGTCATCGACCAGCTTTGCTCGGATCGGCGTAGACCGAGAGCTCGCCTGGAGCGGGACGCGCACGTACTGCCAGTCTTCACCGCCGGGCTTCAGGATCCGGTTCCGGTCGACCCATCCGTGCCGGATGAACTGCGCTGTGTCGAACAGGACGAAGACGTCGACGTGCTCGACGAGGCTGAAGTAGCCGAGGTGCGGGAAGAAGTACGGCTGCATCATCCCAAGTCGCACGTGTTCTCCGTTCGATCGCTGGCGAGACTCGAGCCAGTATGGTCCGCGCTGGTTCTGCGAGAGGAGGGCGCGGCATGGCCGAGAAGATCCAGCGTGAGCTGTCGGCGCTCGCCGAGCAGTTTCTGGAGGCCCACGGGCCTGACACGCCACTCGGGGTCGGTTGGACCCGCGCGTTCGCCGGCCGGTACGAGGTGATGTTCGGCCTGCTCCGTTGGGACCGCGCCCACGCGAGTACGGAGCGCGTGTCGTTGGTGGACATCGGTAGCGGTGCAGGCCACTTCTACGACTTCCTCCAGAGCCAGACTGCGGTGGAGGTCGATTACACCGGCGTGGACATCTCGCCGGCGTTCCTCGAGGCCGCACAGAGTCGGTATCCCGAGGCCCGGTTCCTGGAGCTCGACATCCTCGAAGCCGACAGGCCCCTGCCGCAGTTCGACTACGTGATCGCCAACGGCCTGCTCAACTCCCGCGGGTCCGTCGACTACGTGGAGATGTGGGACTATGCGAAGCAGTTGATGCGGGCCGCCTACTCGATGGCTCGCCGCGGCCTCGCGGTCAACGTGATGACCAAGCACCTCGACTGGGAGCGGGAAGACCTCTTCCACGTGCCCTTCGACGACATGGCCGCCTTCATGCGCGCCGAGCTCAGCCCGCATTTCGTGTTTCGGCAGGACTACGGCGCCTTCGAGTACACGACATACGTGTACCGGTCGGCGTCGACCACTCCGGACTGACCGGCGTTCCCGCGCCATCCCTACGACTTCGCGCTCGGTGAACGGCGACCGACAGAACCCGGGCCAAGTCCGAAGAGCGCGCACACGCTTTTTTCTTTCCCCTGCATTCGCGCCGCAGCAACTCGAGCACGACCTGCTACCGAAGGTCGGCATCGTTCCTCGACCAGCCGATGACCGGCGCACGGTCTCAATGCAGCCCAATGCACTCCCAGGCGCCGCCGATGGACGCAGATGGCTTATCGATCATGCCAAGCGATCAAGGCCCAAACGCATTCGCCTGCAGATGTCAGGGCCACGGTTGATGGACCGACAGATCGATGTCTCTGTACCCCTTGCGCGCCAATAATGAAGAGGAAGGGAGTCCTCCTGACGACGCAAGTCGTGGACAGGCGGCTCGTCGGGTGCCCGTGCGAGTTAACGTTCCGTTCGTGGGATGCGCGGAAACCACGACGGGTTGCGGGTCACGCGTCAGCTTAACTCCTGGCACAGAGCCTATTTGGTGCGAAAGGCTCCTAGCAGGTGCCCCATGTACAACCCGGGCGGTCCGGCGGCACAACAAGTGAGAACGGGAGGGCCGCGTCCTTCCCATTTGCGAGACGGGCTCGTAGGAAACCGGACCGGGCCCTGCTTGAAAACGCGCCGGCGAAGATGCCGTAGCGGTTCGGCCGAAGCGTGTCCACGAGTCGCCAGCTGCCTCCGGCCTTCTGCTCGACGACGACGGGCGCGCGCTTGGCAGGAGACCTGCCCCAGAACATCACAGAGCGCTTTGCCGGCTCGCTGAAGGCGACGAACGGGAAGCGGAAGGCGGTCAGCGCCAACTTCGGCGTGTCGGAGGAGATCCCGTCGTTACCTCTGAAGTAGAGGCCGGATTGGAAAGGGCCGACGCCCCAGGACTGGTCGCGTATCTGGAACCAGGTGACGAGGCTGACACCCTGCGCCCACATGCGGTAGAGCGCCTCAGCGACCCAGCGGGCGTGGAGCTCCTCGGGAACGCCGTTGGGATCGGGCGGACTCGTGTCCCAGGCGAACTCGGTCACCCAGAAGCCGACCGGCCCGCGGCTCTTCAGCGTTCCGGCGCGAACGGCCGCGTCGAGCAGCCTGCGCATCTTCCACAGGTCTGGCAAGGAGATGTCGTTCGGAAGGTTCGCGTGATGTGTGGGATCACCTGACGTGTACGGGTTGTGGCCCCAGATGTCGAAGCGAATCTGCTTGTGGCATGTGGCTCGTGGCGTGCCGGCGGAGAGGCAGAGCAGCTTTTGCATGAAGAGCAGCGGAGAAATCTTGTCGCCTGGCGGATCGTCGCCGAACGCGGACATCCCGCCCGCGATCACCTGGTTGTCCGGGTGGACCCCATGGATCGCATCGGCTGCCGCGTTCACCATGAGTCGGTAGAAGTCCGGCGAGAGCGGGCGATGGGAGCCGTCGACCTGCGGCCTCAAGTACGCGAGGAGGTTCGGCTCGTTCCAGATCTGCCAGTAGCGCACCCGCGGGAGCCCGCCGAACCCGCCGCCGTAGCGTCGCGCTGCGGCGCCCATGAACTCGGCAAGGGAGCGCGGACTGGGACGGCACGAGCCGATGCCCCAACTGCCGCACGAATCCGACTCGGCCCACGCAGGTGCCGTCTGGACGTAGATGAATGGGACGAATCCTCTGGAGACGGCGTCGCGAACCTGAGCGTCGGTCCAGGTCCAGTTGTACATCGAGTCCCCGGGATCTCTGGGCCGGAAGGAAACCGGCTTCGTCGCTCCCCCGGGCGCGACGCTGACCCAGTTCATCATGATCCGCACGAAATGCGCCCCGGTGCGACGCACGTGCACGTACGCGAGGTTGTTCTCCGGGCCGCCGAGGCTGTCGGGGTCGATGACCCGCGGTCTCGAGTGGCCGGTCGGGGACAGGCGTCGTCGTCGCACCGGCTCCGTGGAACTCGCGGGTAGCCGCGGAGCTCGCCCCGACGATGGCCACCGACGCTATGACGAGCGCGACCGCGGAGGCAACGGCCCAACGTGAGAAGCGTAGATCGCGCACGGGCGCCGATGGTAGCTCGGTGGTCAGCTGACTCCCTCTCCGTACGCACGATCGCTACATGCCCGCAATAGACTCGACCTCGAATGACGACGCCTGCCGTCGACGTGGTGATCGTCTCGTACAACGCACGCGAGTTGCTCCGCCGCTGTCTGACCTCGCTCCACGAGCATGCTCCTACACCGGCCGTCAGGACTTGGGTGGTGGACAACGGCTCGACGGATGGCACCGTCGAGCTGGTCGAAGGCGAGTTCCCGGATGTCGAGTTGATCGCGGCAGACCAAAACCTAGGCTTCGCGGCGGCGAACAACTTCGCGATCCGGCGGGGATCGGCGCCGTACGTCCTCGCGCTCAACCCGGATACCCGTGTGACAGCAGGAGCCCTCGACCGCATGCTCGCGCTCATGGATTCGGACGACTCGATCGGGATCGCCGGCTGCCGCCTCGAGCTCGAGGACGGCACGTTCGACCACGCGGCACGCCGCTCGTTCCCCACGCCGCTCAGCGCGATCGGCCACTTCACCGGAGCCGGGCGGAGCGAGCGCGCTCCCGCCGGACTCGCCGCCTACCGCGCGCCGTCGGTGGGGCGCGGGCCGGTCGACGCCGTCAACGGCGCGTTCATGCTCTTCCGGCGGCAGGCGCTCGACGAAGTCGGCCTCTTCGACGAGGGCTACTGGATGTACATGGAAGACCTGGACATCTGCTACCGCTTCGCGCAGTCGGGCTGGATCACCTGGTACGAGCCCGACGCCACGGTCGTGCACGTCAAGGCCGGCACGAGCGGCAGGTTCAGGCGGCCTCGCCTCGACTACGCGTTCCACTACGGGATGCTGCGCTTCTATAGGAAGCACTATGCGGCGAGTCGCAGCCCGCTCCTCAACGTGTCGGTCTACGCCGCGATCGCGGTCAAGCTCGGTCTCTCGGTCGCGACGAATGCTGTTCGGCGACGGAGGCTCGCCAGAGAATGAGCGCGCTCGTCAGTGTCCTCGTGCCTTGCTACCGAGACGCGCACCTCGTGGAGCGCGCCCTCCCGCGAATTCTGGAGGGCTCACGGTGCAAGCTCGAAGTCGTGCTGCTGAACAACGACCTCGATCAGCTGGAGCGGATGCGCGATCTCGTCGTCTCCCTGGGAGACGCGCGAGTCCGCCTGCTCGAGCTCGAGCACGGGGCCGGCTTCGCGAAGGCGATCAACACGGGACTCGACGGCCACGACCGGCGAGCTCGTCTTCTTCGCCAACTCGGATCTTTTCGTCGCGGAGGGCTACCTCGACGAGCTCGTGTTCGTTCTTCGAACGGCGTCCCAGCGCCGGCTGTGCGAGCGGAAAGATCCTCCGCTACGACCTGGCGACCTACCATGAGACAGACGTCATCGACACGACCGGGTTGACGATCGGCCGGAACCGGAGGGTTGCGGATCGCGGAGAGAACGAGCGGGACGTCGGTCAGTTCGAACGCGAGGAGGAGGTGTTCGGCGTCAGCGGCGCCGCGCTCGTCGCGCGCAGGGAGGCGCTCGAGGACGTCACCGTAGCCGGTGAATGCCTGGACGAGAGCTTCCACATGTACAAGGAGGACATCGATCTCTGCTGGCGTCTGCGGCACGCAGGCTGGGAGTGCTGGTACGTACCGAGCGCAGTCGCCTACCACGGCCGCACGATCCACGGCACCGGCCGCCGAAGCTACCTCGCCGACGTGAGGCTTTTCCGCGAGAACGAACGCAGCAAGCCGGTCTCGGTCCGGATGAACTCGATGAAGAACCAATGGGTCCTGCTGCTGAAGAACGACGACCTCTCCAACTTCGTGCGGGACGCCCCATGGGTGCTCGGACGTGAGGCGCTCGTGGTCGGTTACAACGTTGCATTTACTCCGCGCGAAACGGCTGAGGCCCTCTCGAGCTTCCTGCGAACCGTCCCAGGCGCGGTCGCGAAGCGGCGTGACATCAGGATGCGACGGAGGGTCTCATCGGCCCAGATCAGGCGCTGGTTCGCGACTCAGAGTCATCCTGCCTAGCGCTCGAGACGCATGATGACCGCAGCCGAGGCGACTAACGTCTGGCGCCTTGGCAATGAATGTCACGGTCATTCTCTTGCGGATGCGATGAACCGCCGCGTCCTGGTCGTCACGTCCGAACACGTCGGGAAGCGCATGGCAGGCCCGGCGATTCGGGCGCTCAACCTCGCTCGAGAGCTTGCGAATCGTGGACACGCCGTGACGTTGGCCGCCCCGAACAGCGTCGACGTACCTATCGACGGAGTCGTCGTGCACCGCCTCGACTTCCGCGATGCTCGCGCGACGATTGCATTGGCGCGAGGCAACGACGCCGTTGTCGCGCAGTGGCTCGCCCCGGGAGCGATGGTGTCACTGGCCCGCTCGCGCACGCGCGTCGTCTACGACCTCTACGACCCAGTCCTCATCGAAGTGTTGGCGTCGGTCGGCGAGCGAGCGCATGAGACCTGGGACGATCTGCAGTTGGAGCGCCACCGACGGACTTTGGAGACGGCCCTACTCGGAGGGGACGCCTTCATCTGCGCGAGTGAACGTCAGCGCGATCTGTGGCTTGGAGCCCTCGCCGCCCTGGGCAGGCTCGATCACAACGAGCACCTGCGCGACCCGACGTTTCGTCATCTGATCGATGTCGTTCCGTTCGGAGTCGAAGCCAATCAGCCAAGGGTCGGCGAACCCGCTCTTCGAAACGTGCTCCCTGGGGTCGACGATCGCTCACGCATCATCGTCTGGGGCGGGGGAATCTGGAACTGGCTCGATCCGTTGACGGTTATCCGCTCCGTACATGAGCTTTCGCGAACCCGAGACGACATACGTCTCGTCTTCATGGGCCTCGAGCGCCCCAATGGCGGCAGCGCCGAGACAACAATGGGCGAACGTGCTGTCGACCTTTCGCGCGAGCTCGGACTCTACGGAACATCCGTTCTCTTTCACTCGGCATGGGTGCCGTACGCGGAACGCGGCGCGTGGCTGGCCGAGGCCGACATCGGTGTCTCGGCCCATTTCGACACGCTCGAAGCCCGGTTCGCTTTTCGCACACGCGTGCTCGATTACCTCTGGGCCGGCCTCCCGATCGCGACAACTACCGGGGACGTCTTCGGCGAACTCATCGAACGCGAGCGTCTCGGCGCTGCAATTCCACCGCAAGATGTGGAGGCGTGGGTCACTGCGCTCAGCACGCTGCTCGATGACGATCGCGCCAGATCTGCCATGCGCGATCGGATCGCAACGGTCAGGGAGCGCTTCGAATGGAGTCGGCGTAGTGGAGCCGCTCGTGCGGTTACTCGCGGAGCCAGGACGGCGCGTAGATCTGCCGCGACGAGCACGGCTGACGAGTGCACACGAGCGTTTGCTCACCGCCAGGTTGTCGCTGATCCGACGGGGCGCAGTGGGCACGGTGGCTGAAGGGCTGAAGCGGAGATCCGGCCGACCCCCTCGGTTACGCTGACGCCTGTGATCGAGGCAACCCGCACCTCGTCCGCGCGCTCGCGGTCGAGGGATCCGGCACCGCCTGCGGATCCTGCAGGTCATGGTGCACGCGGAGTTCAAGCTCAAGTACGCGGGCTCCGCGCTCGGCTACGCCTGGTCGGTCATCAAGCCGCTGTCGCTGTTCACGATCATGTACCTCGTCTTCGGCCGGATCTTCAAGCTCAACGAGATCTATCCGCACTACGGTCTCGCACTGCTCATCGGAATCGTCCTCTGGTCGTTCTTTGCAGACGGCACGAATCAGGGAATGATCTCGACCGTACACCGGGAGTCCCTGCTGAGACGACTGAGCTTCCCGCGCGTGATCATCCCCACGGCGGCGACCCTGACGGCGGCGATGACCTTCGGGATCAATCTCGTCGTCGTGGTCGGGTTCGTCGCCTGGGAAGGGATCGTCCCGCAGCCAAACTGGCTCCTCATCCTGCCGCTCCTGCTCGAGCTCTACCTGTTCACCCTCGGGATGGCGCTGATCCTGACGACGATCTTCGTCTCGCTTCGGGACATGCTCCAGGTCTGGGAGCTCGGGCTTCAGTTGCTGTTCTACGCGTCTCCGATCATCTACCCGATCGTCTACCTTCCGCCCTGGCTAAGGGACTTCGCGTTTCTCTTTCCGTTCACGCAGGTGATGCAGGATGTGCGAGCCCTCGTACTGCCAGCCGACTCGGGCCTCACGGTTACTGCCGAGGATGCGCTGGACCCAGTCGGGCGCATGCTGCCCATCGCAATCACCGGAATGGTGTTTGCTCTTGGAGTGGCACTCTTCAAGAGACGCGAGCCCTGGTTCGCAGAGCGTGCGTGACGCCTTGGCGTACGACGCCGCAGTCGAAGTCGATCGGGTGTCGAAGACGTTCCGTCTGCCACACGAGAGGCGCACGACGTTGAAGGAGTACTTTCAGCATCCCCTCCGCCGAACGCAGTACGAGCAGCAGCTGGCGTTACAGGCGGTCAGCTTTTCGGTGGAGAGAGGAGAATTCTTCGGCATTGTGGGACCAAACGGGAGCGGCAAGAGCACGCTGCTCAAGATCGTCGCCGGGATCTACCGCCAAGACACCGGAACGGTTCGAGTCGACGGCCTCCTGTCTCCCTTCATCGAGCTCGGCGTCGGCTTCAACCCCGAGCTCACCGCTCGCGACAACATCCGCATCAACGGCACGCTGCTCGGCCTCAGTCGCCGCCAGCTGGAAGAGCGTTACCACGACATCGTCGCGTTTTCCGAGCTCGAGCGGTTCGTCGATCAGAAGCTCAAGAACTTCTCGTCCGGGATGCAGGTACGGCTCGCGTACGCAATTGCGATCCAGGTCGATTTCGACACCCTGTTACTCGACGAGGTACTCGCAGTCGGCGACGAGAGCTTTCAACAGAAGTGTTTCGAGACCTTCACGCGATTCCGAGAGGAGGGCAAGACGATCGTCCTCGTGACCCACGACCTCGATCTGATCGAGCGATTTGCCGATCGCGCGCTCCTCCTGCTCGACGGACGCGTAGGCGCCCTCGGAACACCCCGCGACGTCATTGGCAGCTATCACACGGAGCTCGTCTCACGCTTGGACGCAAGCGAGGTCTCAATCATCGGGGCGACGTGACGCGCTCACGCCCGATGGGGAGCTTTGTCTCACCGACTTCGTTCTGGAAGCCTGACTACATCGGGGAGTCGGCCTGGCTGGAGCATGCGCCGTTTGCGTTCTGGCTGGTCGATTCGCTCCGCCCTTCGACGTTCGTCGAGCTCGGAACGCACAGGGGCTTTTCTTATCTATCCATCTGTCAAGCCGTGGCTCGCCTCGGGATCCCGACGAGGGCGTTCGCGATCGATACATGGGAGGGAGACGAGCAGACCGGCTTCTACGGCGAAGAGGTACTAACGGAATTGGCCGCGTACCACGACCCTCGTTTCTCGTCCTTCTCCCGGCTGGTGCGCTCCACATTCGATGAGGCGGTCTCCCACTTTGAGGACAGCTCCATCGACCTGCTCCACGTGGACGGGCTCCACACGTACGAGGCGGTCCACCATGACTACGAGACGTGGCAGGCCAAGCTCTCGTCTCGTTGCGTTGTGCTGTTCCACGACACGAATGTTCGCGAGCGTGACTTTGGCGTGCATCGGTTGTTCGCAGAGCTTCGCGCCGATCATCCGGGATTCGAGTTTGTCCACGGTCACGGCCTCGGCCTCCTCGCGCCTGGCACTGATCTTCCATCGCGAGTCAAGCAGCTTCTCGAGGCCGAGACGAGTGCGACTCTAACCGCCGATATTCGCCAAGTCTATGCGCGGCTTGGAGCGGCCGTTCGGCTCGAGTTCGAGCTCGGGGAGGTGCAACGGCTGGTCGAGCAGGAACGCACTTCCCTGGGTGGTGCGCTGGAGGCGCGGGGAGCGGAGATCGGGAGACTCGAGGAGGAGCTCGCGGCCCGGACGGCGGACGTGGCGGGAGTCGAGGAGGAGCTCGCAGCACTCGATGAGAAGCTAAGAACACAGCGCGCGGAGCTTGCGATGCGCGAGGAAGAGTCCGCAGCTCAGGCCAATAGTTTGACGGTTCAACAAGCGCATGCAAGCGAACTCGAGCAACTCCTCTCGGTGGTGATGTCGAGCGAATCGTGGCGCATCACCGCTCCGCTTCGTCACATTGGCACCGGTGCACGCAGCCTCGTCGCAGGCAAGGGCGTCGCGGCACACGGGCTACTCCTTCGGAGGCTGCGAACTCTCGTGCCAATCGGAGCCCAGCGATACCTCCGCCGCCGTTTCCCAGCCATGGTCGAGACCATGATTGACCCCGCGGTCCTGCGCCCCCAAGACGTGCCGCCGACCTCGCCCCCCGGACGCCGCTTCGAGGTGCAGGGCGCTTACAGCGACGCGATCCAAGCGCGCTACGAGCGGTGGCGCACCCGCACCGAGCCCGACGCGATCGAGCTCGAGGCCCAGCGGCGGAGCTGGGACACGCTGGCGGCTCAGCCGCTCGTCTCCATCGTCGTGCCCGTCTTCGATCCGCCGGTCGACGTTTTGCGGGATACGATCGCTTCTGCGCTCGCCCAGACGTATCCGAAGCTCGAGCTCTGCCTCGCCAATGCCGGCGGCGATCCGGCATGTGCTTCGCTCGTCGCGGAGTTTGTAGAGCGCGATACACGTATCCGCCAGGTGTCCCTCGACCAAAACGGTGGCATCAGCGCGAACACGAACGCTGCCCTCCATCTGGCGACGGGAGAGTTCGTCGCAATGCTTGATCACGACGACATCCTCTCGCCGGACGCGCTCTACCGCGTCGTCGAACTCATTGGCGAGGAGCCCGACGTCGACGTCCTGTACAGCGACGAGGATCGGTTGACCGCCGACGGACGCCGCATCCTCCCCTTCCTGAAGCCAGACTGGAGCCCGGAGTTCCTGCACAGCTACATGTGGGTGGGGCACCTCTCTGTGTATCGCCGGTCGTTGCTCGAGAGGCTCGGCGGTCTCCGCAGCGAGTTCGACGGGTCGCAGGACTACGATCTGATGCTGCGAGCAGCAGACGCCACGGATCGTTTCGCACACGTTCCGCGGGTCCTGTACCACTGGAGGATGGTTCCTGGCTCTGCAGCGGCCGGCGGGAAGTCGGACGCGCGGCGCTCGAATCTGGCAGCTCTCCAGGATGCGATCGACCGGTCCGGCCGTAGCGCTCGTGTCGCCGAATACCCGTGGGCAAACCGCGTCGTCTTCGACCTCGAGGACCGGCCGCTCGTGTCGATCATCGTCCCAACTGACGACGTCCAGAACGCTCGTGCATGTGTTGACGGCATCTTCGAAAACACTTCGTATGACCGGCTCGAAATCGTGGTTGTAGCCAACTCCAACGTCATTTCCGCACTCGAGGAACAGCACAGATCTGGCCCAGCCAACGTGCGCTTCGTTCGCTATGACGGCGTGTTCAACTTCTCGCTTAAGTGCAACGCCGGCGCACGTGAATCGACTGGCGAGTACCTCCTCTTTATGAACGACGACGTTGCGCCAATTGCGAGCGACTGGCTTGAGGCGATGCTGCAGTACGCGCAGCTTCCCGAAATCGGTGGAGTGAGCCCGAAGCTGCTCTACGCCGACGACTCGATCCAGTACGCGGGGCTCGTGAGCGGCGTCCCCGGAATTGTTGGCACCGCGTTTCACCCCTGGCCACGTGACGATGGGAGCTATCACAGCATGGCCCTGTCAGTCCGGAATGTCTCATGCTTGACCGGGGCCTGCATGCTGCTCCGAGCGCGGGACTTCTGGAGCATCGGAGGATGGGACGAGGTGAATACACCCATTTCCCACTCCGACTTCGATCTCAGCTACCGCTTGGCGGAGACCGGACTGCGGCTTGTGTACCAGCCGTTCGCAGAGCTACGGCATCTCGGCCACCAATCCCGCCGAACTGCCGAGCCGGATCCCGCAAGCGTCGTGACGCGTGCCGACGAGGGAGCCGACATCTATCTCCTCCATCGCTGGGGAGACCGGGTCGGGGACGACCCGTTCTATCCGCCTGGAATGCGCACGCTGCTCTACGAGAACCCAGTTGACTTCAAGATCGTGGCGCCGCCGACATACGGCGCTCGAGACTGAATGGTGGAGTCTTCCGCGGGTGCTGCTTGTAGCCCACGAGCTGTCGCTAAGTGGAGCACCCTTGGTGCTCGTCGAGATCGCGAACGGACTTCGCGACGACGGCATGTTGGTCGTTGTCGCAACGCCTTCCGGAGGTCCTCTCGAAGAGCAGTTGGTTGCGAGTGGGATACCGGTCGTCATCGACGCCAACATCACAGCGAGGCCGGAGGCGTCAATTCGGTTCCTGCACGGATTTGACGTGATCGGCGCGAATACATTGCTCAATTGGCGAGTCGTGAATGCAGCGAGAGAGCTCGGAAAACCGTGCATCTGGCTCGTGCAGGAGTCGCGATTCGGACTTGATCTCATCGCACGCGAAGGGCGCCCAGCTCGAGAGACATTCAAGAAGGCAGACCGGACGATCTTCCCATCGCGGCGAACCATGGAGCTGTACAAGCGTTATGGCGGTGCGGGCCGTCACCGGGCGATTCATTACGGAATCGGCGATGTGCGTGACGAGCTCGCTTCCGAGCCTCCGGTGGCGCGTACGGCGGACCACAGGCTGCGGGTGGTGGCGGTCGGATCGCTCGAACCTCGCAAAGCTCAACATGTGCTTCTGGATGCAGTCGAGCTTCTCGAACGCGATACACGCGACGGGATCGAGCTCCTGTTCGTGGGGCGGACACTCATCGAGGACTACGGGGCGAAGCTGCGAGCTCGTGAGAAGACGATTCCGGTGCAATTCGCGGGCGAGGTGTCCCGGTCTCTAGCTCTCGAACTCGTACGAAACTCCGACATCGTCGTCTGTACCTCACTTGACGAGTCGGGGCCTCTCGTGGTGCTAGAGGCCATGGCCCTCGGGCGGCCGGTCATCTCAACAGCCGTAGGCGCAGCTGCGGAAGTCATCACGTCCGGAGTCGACGGCGAGCTTGTAGAGCCCGGCAATCCGGCCGCGCTCGCGGCAGTGCTCGAACGAATGCTGCGTGACCCGGAGCGTCGCCATATGCTTGGCGAGAACGCTCGCCAGCGCTACGAGGAGTACCTGACGAGCGAACGCTACCAACGCGAGATCGCGCTCGTCTTCCGGGATGTGCTCGGCGAGACCGGGGCTCTGCAAGGGGCCCAGCCTCACGCTCGTCCCGCTGCGTGAAGGGCCCGTTCTGCCGATAACCGAGTGCGCCCGGAAATGCTTGCACCGATCGCTCGGAGCCCATGTCAGGCAACCATCAAGCAGTGCCGGTTACCAGACCTCCGCAGACTGCGTGAATGGCGTCCGGAGCGGGTTGGCTAGAAGGGGCCCTTCCCTTGAAAACTGCTGCGAGGTCATGCCGAAGAGATGCAGAGGTCGAAGCCGAAGTGCAGCTCCGGCACGGCCTGAAGAGCAGGGCGTAGCGTTCGGGCGCGCTCTAGGATTCCGCGGGGTGCGCGACGAGTTTCACCGCCACTATTACGACTCCCGAGTCTGGCTCGAGACCTATTGGTGCGGCGTACAGGTGCAGAAGTGCCCGCTCGACTTGGGTCTACCAAGAGATCCTCGGCGAGACACGGCCCGGACTGATGGTCGAGACCGGCACGGCCAACGGCGGCTCGGCGCTCTTCATCGCCAATGTGTGCGACGTATTCGGCAACGGGCACGTCGCAACGATCGACATCGCAGACGCGGAGCGGCCGCAGCATCCGCGGTTAACGTACCTGCACGGCTCGTCGACGACCGCACTCCTCGAAAGTGCGATTGATGGCGGCCGGCGCCAGCCGGGTCATGGTCGTATTCGACTCTGACCGCGCCGCATCACGTGCTCGCCGAACTCGCGGCGTACGCGCCGCTCGTAAACCGGGCTGCTACCTCGTCGTCGAGGACACGAACGTTAATGGCGCATCCGGTGCTACTTTCCGGATGACGTTCAATCCTGGCGGCTACTTGCGCCGCCGCCAGACGGAGTGATCGTGACACGGAACCTGGACGCGATGCTCGACGTGCTTCGCTGCCCGCTGAGCGGGACGCGGCTGCATTCCGACGGTCGGCGGCTCGTCTCTGAACGTGGCGACTACTACCCGATCGTCGACGGCAAGCCGGTCCTCGTGCGGCAGATCACTGAGCTCAACATCAAGCCTCCGCACGATGACATCGTCTCGCAGAACATCCCGGCCTACGTCGTGCCGCCCGACGTCGACGGCGCGGACGCGCTCGTCCTGCACCACGGCTCGGGCAACGTTCCGAGCGACGATCCGCGCGTCGTCTCGTTCGACGTCCTCCCGTGCGCGAACGTCGACGTCGTGGGCGAGGCCGAGGCGCTTCCCTTCGCGGACGGAACGTTCGCCTACGTGGAGTCTGGGGCGGTCTTCGAGCACCTGCACGATCCGCTCGCGGCGATCGGCGAGATCCGCCGCGTCCTGGAGCCGGGTGGGCGGGTCCGGATCGACACCGCCTTTCTGCAGGGTTACCACGGCTATCCCGGTCACTACTTCAACCTGACGCCACAGGCGATCGAGACGTTCCTCGTCGACGACTTCGACCTCGAGTTGGCGACCGTCCCGGACAGCGCGACGCCGGTGCACACGGTGCTCGACCTCCTGGAGCGGTTCCTCGCGCTCGTTCCGGCAGCCCGACGGGAGGAGTTGCTCGCCAAGCCGTTCCAGGAGGTGGTGGACGTTCTGGCCGCCGACGAGACGAGGCAGAACCGCCTGCTGGTCGCGTTCGACGAGCACGCGCTGCGCGCGCTGGCGGCGAGCTTCGTCGTCGTCGCGCGGAAGCCGGACGCCTACGAGGACCAGATGCGGAAACGCCTGAGCGAGGGTGCTGCCGCCGCGGAGGCCTGGCGCGCGCTGAAGCGCGAGTACTACACCGCGCGAACGGGCCTGATCTTCAGGCACCACCAGGTCGGCCTCCAGCGTCGGTTCGCCCGCGACGCCGGGCGCGACCGGCCGAACCTAAAGGAGCCCGAGCCGCTCGAGGACATGCTCGAGCGATGCCGGCCGGCGAGCATGTTCGACACCGAAGCGCTGCGCGCCGCCATCGACTGCCTCGGCGCGTACGAGAAAGAGCTGGCGCGGCTGCGCGACAAGTGGACGCCTACGGCCCGCGGTCGGTCGCTCGCCGAGCGCGTGGCACGAAAGGTGCGCCCCACGCGCCGCGGGGGCTAGTCCGCCCAGCTCGCGCGAAGCGATCTCGGGATCATCATCCCGCATTTCCTCCATGAACCGTTCGGACGTCCTCGTCGAGTCGCGCCTGGACACTCAACAGAGTCTGGGACCTGCAGCGTCGTGTTGAAGGCCTCTATGCCCGGGTGATCTCTTGCATAACTGGGAGTGGCTCCGCCACGGGAACAGGAACGCCAGCGTTAGCACGGCTCTTTAGAACCCGAGTGCTGCAGGTGTCAGCTCAGGACACGTACGGACCGGCCATCTTGTAGCCCGAGCTCGACGACGTGATCGTGTCGACGGCGCCGGGGGCCACTTGGTGAGAGCCGAAGCTGCGGCGTTCAGGCAGCGACCCGGTGAGCGCACCGAATCCCACTCGTGTGTCACCGGGGCGAGGGATGGCAGACACCCCACCGCAACCCATACTCGCGGAGTGAGCGCCGCCACCACGCTCGTCACCGCCACCACCACCGCCGCATCGTCTCGCCTGAACCTGGACGTGGAGCAGCTGCACGGTTGTCAGCACGATCGGCGCACCCGCCCTCGACCGCCTCGAAGTAGCAGTCGGCCGCGAGCTCGCCGACCGGCTCGTCGCTGGCTCTCCGAGCAGGATCGTCGCCGACTCGAGGCAGCGCGCAGTGCGGAGTTCACCGATCGCATCGCTTCTCTACTCGCGGAAGAACGGGGCGAGACGGGCTAGACGCTCGCACGGGATCGCTGGTTCATGACCCCGAACCTGTGATCCGTTTTCTCTGCGTAGGGTGCAATGGCGAGCCAGTTCGTTCGGTGAGTTTCGACCCTTGCAGGTACGGGGAAGCCGACGTAGCGACGAGCTCGGCCCTTTCCCCCCAACCGTTGCCCCGAACGGAGCACGGGTTAGGCCTCAGCCGACGTGGCACCAGGCTCTTGACTAGATGGCAGGACTACGTCGAGAACGGTGAGGCGCTCACGTGCGGGAAGGCGGAGCTTCACAATCTTGTCGGGGACCCGAGCATGCCCGCTCGGAGCTCGGCTGGAAGCCGACGGTCGATTTTGAAACGCTCATCCGCATGCTCTTTGATGAAGACCTACGCCGCGGACGCCGGGATGGTGACTTCGAAGACATGTTGCGCGACGCTGGAACGCCGCTTTAGAAGGGGGCTCGGTTAGAACGCGCCCCTCCCTCGGAATACAGCGGCCACGGTCATTCCGAGAATGCGCAGGTCGCATCCGATCGAGAGATTCTCGATGTAGTCGAACTCGACGGCGATGCGCTCGTCCAATCCGAGTGCTCCCCGTCCGTAGACCTGCATCGGGCCTGTGAGGCCTGGCTTGACGATCAAGCGCCGACGCTGCTCAGGTGAATAACGGTCGACGAACTCGATTTGCTCGGGTCGCGGACCGACGAGGCTCATCTCGCCCCGCAACACGTTGACGAGCTGCGGAAGCTCGTCGAGGCTCCACCGTCGCAACCACCGCCCGACGCGGGTCGTCCGAGGATCGCACTCCAGCTTGAACACGGGCTCGGCGAGGTCGTCGACCAGTACGAACTGTGGCAGCAACTCCTCGGCGTTCTCCACCATCGTTCGGAACTTGTGCATCTTGAAAGGTCGTCCGTCGTGGCCGGCGCGTAGCTGTGAGAAGAAGACCTGTCCGCGGCTGTCGAGCGCGATCGCAAGCGCGATGACGAGAAACACCGGAGAGAGCAGGACGAGCGCGACCGAGCTGCTCACGACGTCGAGAGCGCGCTTCAGCAATAAGGTCGAACGCGAGAGGTCACCGGTCGTGTACTCGAGGACCGGGAGCTCCGCGAGGTGCCCCAGCCGGGCGGCGACGCTGAACGCGGTCCGGCCCGGAGGAACGATGCTGAGGAGAACTCCGCGTTCGCGGACGGTGTCGACGATCTTCGCGGTGTTGAGCTCGTCGAGAGACGCAGGCGTGACGATTACTCGATCGACGCCCGCGAGCCACTTCTGTGCCCCGTTCTCGAGCAGTTCGCGCAGCGAGCGCTCTTCGACGATCGTCTTGTGGAGATCCGGGAAGAGCTCGAGCTTTCGCTTTACCGACGCCGTGCTCTCCGCAGTGCCGACGATCGCGACACGCTCGGGAGGAGTTACGACACGCCAGACCCAGCGGGCGCTCGCGCGTAACGCGACCGCAGAGAAAGCGACGATCGCTCCGGCGATGATCGCGCTCGACGCGTCGGGTCTGCCCGGAGGGAGCACCTCGAGGAAGAACGAGAGCGCGGACATCCCAATGAGTGCCCAGAGGACGATCTGCGGGATCTCGTCGACCGTCAGGTGCCTCAGCGAGCGACCGTCGGCTTCGTACTGCCCGAGCAACTTCGCGATGACGATCCACGCGGGGAGGTAGAAAAGCCCCCAGGCGAGCTGACCGGCGTTGCCGCTGCCGACGACCACGAGCGAGCCGGTCGCGAGTAGCGCGGCCGCGACATCCGCGTACGCGAGGAACCGACGGAGAAGGACGTACCGCCACGTCGGCGACGCTCCTGCGCGACCACACGCCTCTGCCGTGGGCGGGACCGTGGACGTCGGCCGAACGCCTTTCGTTCAGCACTCCCGTCCTGACGGCTAGAGATGGAGACTCACGCACGGGCGACCGCACAGTAACTGACATCGGTGACGACGTCCGACGCCGTGGAGAACGACCGGGCACGGTCCGGAGGCTCCCTGCGCTTGCTCAAGAATCGCTCAAGCACCGCAAACGCCACTGTGTCACCCGACGGGGTCCCCAAGTAATCCCTTGAAGAGGGGAGAGCGCGGATTCAGCTCGATCGCCCGGCGCAGGCTTCGCTCTGCTCCGCGGACGTCGCCGAGCTTGGTCTCGATGCGCGCAGCTGTCAGCCACAGTCGCCAATTGCGGGGATCTCGCTCGATCGCCTGCTCGATTCGAGTTCGCGCCAGCGGGAGTTCCCCCTGCCTCTCGTACACGAGTGACAGCTGGGTGTAGGGGCTCGCGGCCCATGGCTGGATGTCGCGTGCCGCCGTCGCCTGGCCTTCAGCGTCTTCGAGGTCGCCTCGCCGCGCCGCTTCTTCGCTCCGTGCTATCGCTCGCTGGGCGAGCAGCGGGATGAGCTGTGCCCCGATGGCGGCCCAGGCGACCACGAGAATCGCGACGCCGATTCCGAAACGCCTCCGCGCACCGAGCGGCGGCCGCTCGACCGGCTGGACGAGTCGAGCGGGGCTCACGGCGCTGGTCGCTTCCCCTGTCAACAGGCCGAGCGTGACGAACCCGACGACGCTCACCGCGGTCAACTCCCACATCCAGTCGACGCCGGCCGCGAACGCGTAGCCGGCGAAAGCGGCCGTCAGCGCTGCAGCGGACACTCGCGTGTCTCCGTCGGCGCCCAGCGCCCGCCGAGCACCTTCGACGAGAGCCAGGAGGACGAGCGCGATCACCAGGACGAAGCCGACGAGCCCCAGCTCGGCGAGGGTTTCGAGGTACAGGGAGTGTGCGTCCCTGACGAAGTACGTGAACGATGCGTGCTCCGACCACCACTGCTCGAACGAGCCCGCACCGAGTCCGCGAAGTGGATGGTCTTTCCATGCGGCGATTGCGGCCGTCCAGAACTGCCATCGACCGCTACCCCCGCCGCTCAGGAGATGCGTTTGCACGAAGTCTCCTCGTCCGATCGCATTCAGGTCCGCGGGGGACTGCTTGAACGTGTCGAACCGTCGGACCGGGTGGCTCGCCAGAGCAGCGCCGACCAGGACGGCAGCGGCCCCGAGCGTGGCGACCGCGCCGATCCAGCGTGAGGGCTCCGCAAGCCGTCCCAGTACTCGATCTCCGATCCAGTACGTGGCCCCGGTCGCGCAGCATGCGACGAAAATGAGCAGTGCCGCTTCACGGCCCTGGCTGCGAACGAGCGATGTGCCGAGCGGACCGTTGACGAGCTCGTCGCGCTCCAGCAGGGCGACGACTGCAACCGCGACGCCCAGGAGAGCGGCGGCGGCGGCCGCCGCCGCTCTCCAGCGGCGCTCGGTCAGCGCGAGGAACACGACCGCTCCGAGGAGGGCGGTGCCGACCCCGCCTCGGGACGAGGTGAGAAAGATGACCGTCGCCAGAACGGGGATCGGAGCGAGGGCGATGGCGCGAATCTGGGAATCCTTTCCAACAAGGGCAGCCCGCAGGAGGAGCGGTATCCCGAGTGCGACGAACACCCCCAACCCGTTCCAATACCCGAGCGGGAAGCTCAGACGAGTCACTGAGGAGGGGAGAAATGCCGCGAGACCTCGATCCGAGAAGAGATCGGGGAACAACCGGCTCACGAGCGCGATCGTCGCGACCCCGACGATCGCGCATGCAAGGGCGTTGCACCAGACCGCGACGTTGCGCCGTGTCGCCACAAGGGCGACCAGCACGTAGACGCCGAGGTACAGCATCGTTCGGTTGAACTCGGCGAACGCAGCTTCTACGCTCGGCGACCAGAAGGCCGAGGCGAGGGTCCAGAGGGCGAGCGCGGCGACGAGGCTTCCCGTTACGACCACAATCGGCGTCAGCGACGACGATCTGACCAGCCCGAACATGATCGCGACCGCGACGCCCCACCAGATAGCGATCGCGATCGTCCCGCGGTTCGGCAATGCGTAGCTGCCGTCGTCCCACGCGATCCAAATGACTGCCCCGGCGACGACGCCCCCGTACAGCCATTGCCACTCTAGAGCCCTAGGCCTCACGAGGTCAGCCCGCACATGAGGGGTAGGCTAACCACCGTGCTGAAAAGCTCTCGAGGTAGTGCCCCTGGGCTCACGCGCCTATTCCTTCTGGTGGTCGCAATCGGCATCTGCTTGGCCGCCGCGCTGTTGGCCGTGTCCGTCGCCGGCGCGCAGCCACCCGCTCAGCCCGGTGCCTCCGCGGTACAGCAGTACGTCGAGGACGTGCCTACCGCGAACGGGCAGGCGACTCCGGTGATCACGAAGCCGGCGGCGCAACGGCTGTCGCCCGCCGCCCAAAGCGCGCTCCGCCGATCGCCACCTGCAACCGCGGGCGCGCTGAGGACGATCGCCACATCGCCCGCATATGGGGCGCCGAAGACCGGTGCGTCGAGTGCCGGTGCGACCCTACCGAGCTCCTCGCCGGAAGAATCGCTCGGAAGCACGGCGAATGCGATCGGCACAGCAAGCGATGCGCGATTGCTCGGCTTGCTGGTCGTCTTGATCGCGACGAGCATCGGCGCGGTCGGCCTCGCGATTCGGAGCGCTCGAGCCTAAGTCGAGGGGGTCGCGCTAGCCGAAAGGCGACCCAGGTGAGTCTCGTCGTTTGTCTGCGCCGAGAAGGCGCAGCACCTCGAGCTGCAGCCGCGTGCATCGGCGCCACGGAAGACGCTCTCGTTGCGGCGCGCCTGAGGGCGCGACGCTCGACCTCTCGTAGCCGCCGCATCAATCCGCCATGCGGGTACCCGCGTAGTGCCTCTCGATAGAGGAGTTACCGACGCATGGAAGGAGGGGTTCATGAGAACTCGTGCAGTCATCCCGGCTCTCGCGCTCGCGGGTGCGCTCGTCGCCACCGTCGGCGCATCCGCAAGACCGCAGGCCACGAGCATCCAGATCCGGACCGTGATGAACGCCGCGCAGGAGGTGCCGTCGCCCAAGGGCACGGTGTCGGACGCCAGAGGCACGTTCTCCGCGACCGTCACCAAGTCGGACACGGGGGCATCCGTCTCGTGGCAGATGTCCTTCGACGGCCTCACCGCGAACGCGATCGCCGCCCACATCCACACCGGCGCGGCGGGATCGCCCGGGCCGGTCGTGCTGGCGCTCTGCGGGCCGTGCACGAGCCCGGCGAGCGGGACCGGCGCGTTGACCCAGGCCGCGCTCGACGCCATCCAGGCGGGCACCGCGTATGTCAACGTGCACACGCCGACGAACCCAGGGGGCGAGATTCGCGGCCAGCTGGCCACGAGCGCGACCATCTCGACGGCCCTGTCGTCGCGGCAGGAGGTCCCGAAGCCGAAGGGCAACGTCAAGCGTGCGACCGGCAGCTTCACGGCGACGCTCGTGAAGCTCGGTACGACGGGGACGATCGCGTGGCGGCTCCGGTTCTCGAAGCTGACCGGCCGCGCGATCGCAGCGCACATCCATGTCGGGCGCATCGGCAGAGCCGGCCCGGTCGCGGTGGCGCTGTGCGGTCCTTGCCGAAACGGGCAGCGCGGCACCGCGAACCTGACGGCGGCCACGCTGGCTGCGCTCCAGGCGGGACGCGGCTACGTGAACGTCCACACGCCGAAGAACCCTGGCGGCGAGATCAGGGGGCAGATCCGCGCCGTCCCGCTCACGATCTCGTGAGCTGACTCGTCGGACGACGTGAGCGAGAGGCCCGCGAGTGCGGGCCTCTCGCGCGGCGGGGAGGGCTACCGCGTGTACCGACGCCAGTGCCGCGTGAGGAACGCCGAATATGGTGGTATCCACACGCGATGGACTCGATCCGGCGAGCGGTGCGGAGGTGCTACTCCGTCGAGGTGGAGCTGGCGTTCGTCGCGCTCGTCCTGATCGCCTGGCAGGCGGCGCGCATCCCCATCGAAGGCAGCGTCGGTGTCTCCCTCGCGCACGCGCGCTCCGTCGTCGGCCTGGAGGAGGCGCTGAGGCTCGACGTCGAGCCGTGGCTCGTCGGCGTGGCCGCCGGCTCGGCACTCGAGACGGTGCTCGCGTGGCTCTACACGAACATCCACCTTCCCGTGCTCTTCGGCGCCATGGCCGCGTTCCGCGTGCTCGCTCCGGATCGGTATCCGCGCATACGCACGATCTACGTCGTCTCGTTCCTGCCGGCGATCTTCGTGATCGGCCTGTATCCGTTGGCGCCGCCGCACTGGCTGGCCGAGCTCGGCCTCGGCGGGGCGCCGACCGACGCGGAGCTGACCGCGAGCGGCGCCGTGTTCCACAACTCGACCGCCGCCGCCGCGAGCCAGCACTTCGGCTTCGCCGTGTTCGTGGCCGCGACGTCGATCTGGCTCTTCCCGCGCTCATGGCTGGCGCGGGCCGCACTTCTGTACCCGGCGCTGGTCTTCGTCGTCATCGTGGGCACGGGGAACCACTACGTGCTCGACTGCGTCGTCGGGACGCTCACGTTCGTCTTCGGCGCTCTCGTCGCCTCTCTCGTGCACGGCCGCGCGAGCCCGGTGGGCGTCCTGCGGCCGGTCAGCGACGCGGTCGGGATCGGGATCGGGTACGCGCTGATCACGTGGGGCTTCGTATCTCTCGATCTCACGTCGCTCGGCCGGTGGGAGAAGGACATCCCGTGGGTGCTGGTCGTCGCGGTGGGGATCGCGTGCGTGCTGACTCCGCGCGTCTCGGCCCGGGAGCCGATTCCAGAGAGTCGCTAGAAGACCAGCGGGCGGGCGGGCAGGCAGACGCTGCTTCCGTGCGCACGGCATGCAGGCATCTCGCGCGGGGCGGCGAACGCGTTCAACCCGACCATGCGCATCTCGTTCGTCGTTCTCGTCCTCGCGTTCACGGGCCTGCTCGCCGTCGACCTCCAGTCGGCCTCCGCCCCGCAGGCTGCCGTCACGGCTCCGACGCGTGCCCTCGCCGGCGCCCGTCCCGCACGGAAGACGGTCGAGGTCGCGTTCGTGAAGAACGGCTGGGTCGTCCGCGTGGAGCGAACGGTCCCGAAGGGAATGGCGCCGGCCGAGGCCGCGCTGCGCGAGCTCACGCAGGGACCGACCCGGGCCGAGCGGCGCCGGGGCATCCGAACCGCGCTGCCGGACGCCGCGCGCCTGCGCTCAATTCGCTCGGACGACGAGACGTGGTTCGCGAGCCTCTCACGCTCGACGCTCGGGTCCGGCACGGCCGAGACGAAGCGCATGCGGCTCTGGCAGATCGCCGCGACGCTCGCTCCGCTCGGCGACCAGTCCCGCGTCGCTCTCGCTGCCGAGGGCAGGTACGTGACGACGGTACGACTCGGTGCTCGGCCGGGTGCCTGGCGCGCCGAGCCCGGTGAGAAGGGCTACCCCTACGCGGTTCGCGGCGTCCAGCTCCGCCTCGAGGCACTCGGCTACCTCGACCGCTCCGACGTCTCCGGCTCGTCCGACTACCTCACCGAGCAGGCGCTCCTCGCGTTCCAGGGCTGGGAGCGGCTGGATCGGACGGGCACGGTGACGGGCCAGACGCAGGTCGCGCTGTTCCGCGCATCGCGGCCGCGGCCCGCCGCCCGTCGCGCCGGCCGGCGCGATCGAGATCTACCGCGACCTCGGAGTGGTGCTCATGGCCGAAGACGGTGAGGTCGTCCGCGCCGTCCACGCCTCGACGGGCTCCCTCGGCCGCACCCCGTCGGGCGACTTCCACGTCTACGCGAAGTCGCTGTACTCGTGGTCGGTGCCGTTCAAGGTATGGATGCCGTACGCGGCCTACTTCCGCGGCGGCATCGCGATGCACCAGTCGCCGGACGTCCCGTCGTATCCGGCCTCGCACGGGTGCGTTCGCCTGCCCGACGGCGAAGCCGATCGGGTGTATCGCTTCGTGGACGTCGGCACGCCGGTCGTCGTCCGCTGACCTCGGCTCGAGCGGCTCTCGCTCGCTCGGAGTGACCGCCGTGGCAAGATCGACCGGCCGTGGAGACGATGCGGGCCATCCGCAAGCGAGCGTCAGCGCCAGGCCTCGAGCTGGACGAGGTCCCGGTACCGACACCCGGGCCGGACGAGGTCCTCGTCCGCATCGAGGCCGCGTCGATCTGCGGCACCGATCTGCACATCGCGCGCTGGGATCAGTGGTCGTCGGAGCGCGTGACGCCGCCGCTCACGCTCGGGCATGAGCTGTGCGGGACAGTGGCAGCGGTCGGAAGCGCAGTCCGCGACATCGACGAGGGCGACTACGTGTCGGCGGAGAGCCATGTCACCTGCGGCGTGTGCTTCCACTGCCGAACCGGGAAGGCGCACATGTGCGAGCAGACGCGGATTCTCGGCGTCGATCGCGACGGGGGCTTCGCCGACTACGTCGCCATCCCGGCCTCGGTCGTGTGGCGCAACGATCGCTCGAAGCTCCCGCCCGAGATCGCGTGCCTGCAGGAGCCGTTCGGGAACGCTGTGTTCGCGACCTCGACGCAGGATCTCGCCGGACGAGCGGTGGCCGTCCTCGGCTGCGGGCCGGTCGGCCTCTTCACGATCGCGATCGCGAAGGCGTTCGGCTCCGGTCGCCTCTTCGCGTCCGATCACGTCCCGTTCCGCCTCGAGCTCGCGCGCTCGCTCGGCGCCGACGCGGTCGTGAACGTCGACGAGGTCGACGACGTCCCCGCGTGGTTCGTCGAGCAGAACGAGGGAGTGGGAGTCGGCGTCGTGTTCGAGATGTCGGGCGCGCTGCGAGCGATCCAGGACGCGTTCGGCATCGTCCGGCACGGCGGCAACCTCGTCCTCTTCGGGATTCCGGCGCGGCCGGCGACGATCGACATCGCCGAGTCGCTCATCTTCAAGAACCTCACCGTGACCGCGGTCAACGGCCGTGAGATCTGGGAGACGTGGTACACGACGCGCTGGCTTCTCGAGCACGGCGTCGTCGACCTGCGCCCGCTCATCACCGCCGAGCTTCCGCTCGAGCGCTACGAGGAGGCGTTCGCGCTGCTCGAGTCGGGGGAGGCCTGCAAGATCGTCCTGCGACCGAACGGAGCAACACCGTGAGCTCATCGCTCGACCGGCAGCTCGGGGCGGAGCTCGACGCGCTGCGCGAGGCACGCACGTACAAGCGCTTCTTGACCCTCGAGTCGGCCCAGGGGCCGGTCGTGCGCATGGAAGGGCGCGGCGAGGTGATCGTGCTCTCGTCGAACAACTACCTCGGGCTCGCCGGGCACCCGGAGGTCGTGCGCGCCGGGATCGACGGCCTCGAGCGCTACGGGGCCGGGACCGCGTCGGTGCGCTTCATCTGCGGCACGTTCGAGCCGCACCTGGCGCTCGAGCGCGCGCTCGCCGACCTCTCCGGGACCGAGGCCGCGCTCACGTACGTCTCCTGCTGGAACGCGAACGAGGCGTGCATCCCCACGCTCACCGACGACACGACCGTGATCCTCACCGACGCGCTCAACCACGCGAGCCTCATCGACGCGATCCGGCTCGCACGCCCGGCGTCGAAGGTCATCTACCCGCACTCCGACATGGAGGCGCTGCGCGACGGGCTCGCGGCCGCTCCGAGCGGCGCACGCAAGCTGATCGTCACCGACGGCGTGTTCTCGATGGAAGGCGACCTCGCGAGGCTCCCCGAGATCGTCGGGCTCGCGCGCGAGTTCGACGCGGTCGTGATCGTCGACGACTCACACGGCGTGGGCGTGCTCGGCGAGACGGGCCGCGGGACGATCGAGCACTTCGGCCTCCTCGGCCAGGTCGACGTCGTCACCGGGACGCTCGGCAAGGCGCTCGGCGGCGCCGCGGGCGGCTACGTCGCGGCCTCGGAGGAGGTCTGCGACGTGCTCGCGCAGCGCTCCCGGCCCCAGCTCTTCTCGAACGCGCTCCCGCCGACCGTGGCGTGCAGCGCGCTCCGCTCGATCGAGCTCATGCTCGAGCAGCCCGAGCTCCTCGCGCGACTGCGCGAGAGCACGAGGGCCTTCCGCGGGATGCTCGACCGAGGCCGGCTACGCACCGCTCGACGGCGAGGCGGCGATCGTCCCGATCATCATCGGCGAGACCTCCGAGGCGATGGCGCTGTCGGCGCGACTCCTCGACGAGGGCGTCTTCGTGACCGGCTTCGGCTTCCCGGTCGTCCCGGAGGGAACCGCGCGTGTGCGCGTGCAGATGTCGGCGGCGCTCGAGCCCGAGCACCTCGAGCGCGCGATCGAGGCGTTCAGGCGCGTCCGGCCCGAGTGAGCTTCAGGGCCGTTGAGCAAGTTGGCGGCTTGCACTGAAAGGGGGACGACCGGTCGGGGTAGCGCTCACGAAGATGCGGCCATGGAAAAACTGCCGCTCAACATCGTCGGTCTCGGCCTCATCGTCGCCGGGATCCTCTTTGCCTACTTCCTCAATTTCGTCGGGATCATCATCGGCCTGATCATGGTGATCGGCGGGATCATGGCGCTCTGGATGACCTACCGGCGCCGGAAGTACCCCGCCACCTGACTGCCGCTCTCAGCGTTCGCGAGGAAACAGCCGATCGCCGTCGAATAGGAGCGCCATGGCAGTCAACATCATCGGTCTGGGTCTCATCGTCGCGGGCATCATCTTCATGATCGTGGGCGGAGTCGTCGGTTGGATCATCGGCGCCATCTGCCTGATCGGTGGAGTCGGAGCCCTCTTCCTGACCTGGCAGCGCCGCCGGCGCGCGACCGTCTAGCGCTCACGCGCGGCTACCGCTTCGTGAAGACGTAGTCGTTCGCGCGCGCCAGCGCGTGACAGCTCTGGCAGAACGACCCCTGCCCGATGACCGAGTACCGCCCGTCCGCGAGCTCGTACTCGACGTACTGCCACCTTCCCGCCCGCTTGCGCATGGTCGCGACCTGGCTCGGCAGCGCGGGCCTGTCGCCCGGGCGCGCGACCGTCTTCACCACGACCGTCCCGTTCGGATAGCGCTTGCCGATCTTCTTCTTGCTCGCGTAGACGTTCTTGACGCCACTGTGCGCGCACGGCGGGCCGCACTTCGTGAACGGCCTGGCGTTGATCCGATGCCACTTCGGATAGCCGTTCGTGTAGGACGGCAGGCCGCGGGCGGACGTGCCCGCGACGGCGACGACGGCCAGCGACGCTGCCGACGCGATCACTGCGACGATGCCGAAGATGCGAAAGCGCACCGCTCCATGCTGCCCGATGCAGGCCGATGCGTTTCTGAAGAGAAGTTTGCGGAGCGCACGCCGCGCTCGCCAGACTCCCGGTGACGGGAGACACGGGTGAGCTCAGACATCGCGACGAACATCCCGAGAGACGATCCGCAGCCGGGTGTTCAGCAGCGGCCGCTGCGAGCGCTCGCCGTCCAGGTTCTCGGCCCGGTGACGGTTGTCTGCGGGATCGTCTGGGCGGTCGCACAGCCGTACCGGATCACGTTCTTCGATCGCGGCGGGCAGGGCTTCTACGACTATCTCCTCGACGGTCCGCTGCTCGTCATCGTCGTAGGTCTCGTGTTTGCGCTGGCCATCGCTCCCGGTCTGGTCGAGGACCTCGCCGGAGAGGCGTCGCGTGATCCCGAAGGCTGAGGAAGCCCACTGGCTCGCGGCCGCGGTCGCGCTCCTGATCGGCCTCCTTCTCGTCTCCGAGCTCATCGTCGGGCGCGAGGTGTTTCGGGCGCGGGCGTGGCGGGCGTATCTCTTTCCCGGCGTAGTCGTGGGCTCCAGCGTCATGTTGTGGCTCATCACGATCTTCTCGACGTTCTCGACGATGCACCTCCTCGCGCACGCGATCTGGGCGCAGGCGGCTCTCGTCGCCGGTGCGGTCGAGCTCGCGTTGGTCCGGGGGAAGCTGCGGAGCCCGCGCTGGTCGCTCGTCCCGGGCTTCGCGCTCTTCGTGTCGGGAGTCGCGTTCCTCGTCCACGAGCAGTACGCCTGGCTGTACTCACGCTCGGCGTTCCTGCACCACGCGATCGGCTGGATGCTCGTGGTCGTCGCGCTCTTCCCGCTCGGGCAGGCGCTCGAGCCGCGACGGGTCGTGTGGCGCGCGGGGTTCGCGCTGACGTTCGTGCTGCTCGCCGTCCTGCTCTTCGCCGATCGAGACGCGGCGCCCATCTTCGGCCGCTTCGGGCCCGGCGGGCCGTGATGCGTCGGCTCACCGTCGTGGTCGTGGTGGTGGTGTGCGCGCTCGGCGTTCCGTCCGTCGCGCTCGCGCACGTCACCCTGTTGAGCTCGGACCCCGTCACGCAGTCGCGGCTCGACACGCCGCCGTCCGCCGTCCGCCTCCGCTTCAACCAGCCGGTCACCATCTCGTCGAACGCGATCGAGGTGCTCGCGCCCGACGGAACGGTGCTCTCGGGGACGGTGCGGACCGAGGACGACGGCTACGTGGTGGTCGCGCCCGTCTCCGGGCTGGCCCGCGGCAACGGCTACACCGTGCGCTGGAGGGTGATCGGAGACGACGGGCACAGCCCGGCGGGCGTGTTCACCTTCGGAGTCGGCATCGCGGCTCCCCCGCCGACCGATGCGGTCGGCGCCTCGGGCACGACGTGGCGTGACGACCTCGCGCGGTGGGGGCTCTTCGCCGCGCTCGCGCTTCTGATCGGGCCGCTCGTCGTCAGGCTCGTGATCCTCGGAGGGTCGTCGGTGCCCGGGGCGCTCGAGCATCGCTTCCACGTGGTCTCGGTGGTCGCTGCGTTTCTCGTGATCGACGTCGGCATCGCCGCATTCGTCCTGCGCGCGTCCAACGCGCTCCAGCTTCCCATTGCCGACTTCCCGTACGGCGATCTCCAGCCGTTTGCCGAGAAGACGCGCTTCGGCGTCGCGTTTCTCGTGATGACCGTGGGGTTCGGGATCGTCGCGGCGCTCCTCCTCATCGCCTGGGTCGCTCGATCGCCTCGCGCTGCGGTGGCCCGCGCTCGTGCTCTCGCTCGCCCTCGTGTCGGGGCTCTCGCTCTCCGGTCACCAGGCGACCGAGCCGAACGCGAACTGGATCTCGGAGGTGGCGGACTACCTGCACCTGGTGTCAGCCTCGGTCTGGGTCGGCGGCCTCGCGGCGCTCGCGTTGCTCGTGTGGCCGGTCGCGCCGGCTCTGCGGCGGACGGCGTTTCTCGGCTTCGCGCGGCTCGCGGTCGTGCTGGTGGCGGTGATGGTGCTCGCCGGTGCCTATCTCGCTCTCGTCCGCCTCGCGGAGGTGAGCGATCTGTGGGACACGCTGTACGGCCGCTTCCTGCTCCTCAAGGTCGCGACCGTCGGGGTTGCACTCACCTGGGGCGCGGTCCACCACTTCGTCGTGCGACCCAGGCTCGAAGCGGGGGAGGATCCGGATGTCCATCCGAGCCTCGTCGGCGAGGTCGCGGTGGCGTTCGCCGTCCTCCTCGCCGCGGCGATCCTGACGAACGTGGCGCCTCCGCCGGTCGACACCGGCACGCCACCCGTCGCCCGGCCGGCACGGTAGAACCCGCGTCGTGAGCCACGGTCACGATCACGGACGCGTGGAGAGTCGTCGCGCTCTTGCCATCGCGCTCGCGCTGACGGTTGCCTACACCGTCGTCGAGGTGGTAGGCGGTCTCGCCGCCGGGAGCCTGGCGCTGCTCGCGGACGCGGTGCACATGCTCTCCGACAACGTCGCGATCGTCCTCGCTCTCGTCGCAGTGTGGCTCGCGGGCAAGCCTGCGACCGCCGCTCGGACGTTCGGCTACAAGCGCGCGGAGGTGCTGGCGGCGCTCGCGAACGGCGTGCTGCTCGTGGCGCTCTCGATCTGGATCTTCGTCGAGGCTGCTATTCGACTGCGCGACCCGGGCGATCCGCTGGGTGGCGTGATGCTCGTGATCGCCCTCGTCGGGCTCGTCGTCAACGTCGTTGCTGGTGTCGTCCTGTCCCGCGCCCGGCGTCACAGCCTCAATGTCGATGCTGCCTTTCGGCACGTCTTTGCGGATCTCCTCGGCTCGCTCGGCGTCGTGGTAGCGGCGATCGTGATCCTCACGACGGGCTGGGTGCAGGCGGACCCGCTCGTGAGCATCCTCATCGGCGTTCTCGTGCTCGCGAGCGCGTGGTCGATCCTGCGCGACTCGACGGCGATCCTGCTCGAAGCGTCTCCCCGCGGGATCGACTACCGAGCAGGCTCGGCCGCCGGCTCGCGGGAGCGCCGGGAGTGGTGGAGGTGCACGACCTCCACGTGTGGACGATCACGTCCGGCTTCCCGGCGCTGTCGGCGCACGTCCTCGTTCGCCCGGGCGAGGACTGCCACGGACGCCGCCGCGAGCTCGAGCAGCTGCTGCAGGACGAGTTCGGCATCGAGCACACGACGCTGCAGGTCGACCATGCGGGCGACGCCCGACTCGTCGAGATGGGCCGGTTCGGCTGACGCGGACGAGCCTAGAGGACGAGCTCGGCCCGGACGGTTCCCGCGCGCTCGTGCCGCGCGGTGACGGCGACGCGGTCGCCGCGCTTCGCCTCGAGCACCCACTCGATCTTCGTGCGCTCGGCCGTCGAGAGGTCGGTGCCCCACCAGGTGACCTGGCGACGTTCCACGCGTCCGCCGAGCTGGCCGGCCTCCTCGCGCTCCTTGCCGGTCGCAAGCCGTGCGCCGTCCGGTAGCTCGAGCTCGACCTCGATCGGACGCACGGCGCGCCGCTCCAGGGCCTTCTCGGTCACGTTCGTCGGGAGCCAGCCGGCGTTCTCGAGCACGAGCCGCAGGCGGAACGCCCCCTCGGCGACAGGCTCCGCCTCGAACGAGCGGATCTCGAGGCGCGGCGACACGAGCGCGAGGTAGAGCACGAAGTCCGCGTGCGGCCTCACTTCGTCCTCGAGCTGGGACAGCGGGGGGTTGAACCAGAAGTTGACGAGGTCCCAGCCTCCGAGCTCCACCGCCCCCAGCTGCGGATGCTCGAACGGGTACCAGTCGACGTACCCGCCGCCGAGCTCGTCGGCGACCTTGACGACAGCGAGCTCGTCCTCGGGCGAGTGCTCGCGCATCCAGTCGATGAAGTGGTAGTCCGAGATCCCGGCGCGACGCTGCGGGCTCCAGAACTCGGTGACCCACGCGTACGCGCCGAGGTGGTCGTAGACCCAGTCGACGTCGCCGCCCTTGATGACCATCTTCGGGTGGTACTTGAAGTCGTGGAAAATCGAGATCGAGGGGTAGCCGGTGAGACGCGTTGCCTCCTCGCCCATGAGCTTGAACGCCCGCAGGTCGGGCACCGGGAAGTCGTCGTCGGAGCGCCCCGACCACGGGCGGAGGTGGACGCCGGAGAACGTGTGGTACCCGATGTACGACGTGATGTTCTTGCGCGCGACGATCGCCTCGACGAGCGCCCGCACCTCGGGCTCGGAGGTCGGGAAAGGCCCCGCGCCGTGCTGCTCCGATTCGGGCGCCCAGTCGGCGGGCCAGTTGCGGTTCAGGTCGAGACCCTCGAGCGGCGCGGCGATCGGGATGTTGACGCCGTCCCAGTTGTGGATGGTGCCCTCGGGGAGCACGCGGTAGAATTCGCCGTCCACGTCGTCCGGACTCCGCGCGATCAGAGCGCGCGGGTCGTCCGGGTGCGGCTTCCACGAGCCGTTCTGGTCCTGCATCCGCATGAAGAGGACGCGCCCGTCGCCGTCGACGTCCTCGCGATGGAGCCCGTCCTCGGGTTCCTCGCGCGGGTACGGCCGGACACTCGAGCGACGGAAGCGGCCGTCGGCGAGGCCCGCCTCGGCGCCGTCCGGGTTGACGCGGGGGACGACGTAGAACGTGCGCGTGTCCACCGCGTGGCGCACGCGCTCGTCGTCGGAGTGGAGGAGGTGATCGAGGAGATTCAGCGCGGCGGTGGTGCCCGTGAACTCCATCGCGTGGATCTGCGCGTGGACGAACACGGCGGGCTTCTCGTCGGCCGACCCCGTCTTCGAGTTCGTGACCGTGCAGAGCCAGATGTCGCGGCCCTCGTAGGAGTGCCCGATGGACTCGAACGAGAATCGCCCAGGATGCTCCGACGCCCACGCTTCGAGCGTCTCGGTCAGCTCGGCGTACGTGTAGAAGCGGTCGAACTGGACGCGCATCGGCCGCGAGCCTAGTCCATCCGCCTCGGCGCGCGCGACGGATCGGTGGCCAGGCGGCAGGTACGTCTGAGAGCAGGTCTCGCCGAGGACGGCGTCCCGATCGCTCGTCTCCGGCAGACTCCGGCGCATGCGCGACCTCCTCGACTATCGCTCCGAGTTCCCGATTCTCGACCATACGACGTACCTGGCCAGCCACACGCTGGGGCCGATGCCTCGACGGGTACCGGAGCGACTGGCCGAGTTCGCGCGGATGTGGGCCGAGCGCGGGATTCGCTCCTGGGCTGAGGGCTGGTGGGGGATGCCGATGACGATCGGAGACCAGATCGGGCGGATCGTCGGTGCCCCTCCCGGGTCGACCGTGATGCACCAGAACGTCGCCGTCGCCGAGGCGATCGTGCTCTCATGCTTCCGGCCGGTCGACCCGGCGCGCAACCGCGTTGTCTACGAGCGCGGGAACTTCCCGTCCGTGCGCTACCTGTACGAGGCGCAGCCCGACCTCGACGTCGTCGTGTGCGAGGACGACGCCGAGATCGCCGAGCAGATCGACGAGCGCACGCTCCTCGTTCCCATCAGCCATGTCCTCTACAAGGACTCGGAGATCCAGGACGTCCCGCCGATCGTCGAACGCGCGCACGAGGTGGGCGCGCACGTGATCCTCGACTGCTACCAGTCAGCGGGGATCGTCCCGGTGGACGTAACCGCGCTCGGGGTCGACTTCGCCGTCGGGGGCTCGGTGAAATGGCTCTGCGGCGGGCCCGGGAACGGCTGGCTCCACGTCCGGCCCGACCTCGCGGAGCGACTCGAGCCGACCTACACGGGCTGGCAGGCGCACGACCGGCCTTTCGCATTCGAGGAGACGATGGAGTACGCGAGCGGTGCCGCTCGCTTCCTCACCGGGACGCCGAATCCGGCGGCGCACTTCGCGGGGACGGCGGGCTACGACCTGATCGAGGAGATCGGTGTCGAGCGGATCCGTGAGAACTCGCTGCGCCAGACCGAGCTGCTGATCGAGCTCGCCGACGCGGCGAGCTTCGGGATCCATAGCACGCGCGATCCCCTGCGGCGCGGCGGCGCGGTGATCGTGAGCGTGCCGGAGGCGTCGGCCGTCCATGCCGAGCTCGAGGAGCGCGCGATCCTCTGCGACTTCCGACCCGGCGCCGGGATCCGCATCGGCCCGCACTTCTTCACTACAGACGACGAGCTGCGGTTCGTGATCGCGCAGATCGGTGACATCGTCGAGACGGGCGCCTGGACGCGCCACGTCGGTGCGGTCGCGCTCCACTGACGGCATTCAAACGAGCGTTCCTGCGAGGAAGTAATACTCGATCCACACTGCGATCACGACCGCGCCCACGGCCAAGGTCCACGCCAACTTCGCCGGCAGCCGTGCGACGAGAATGGCCAGTGGGAGGAGCGCGGCGTGCCCTCGGTATACCGCGACGACCGTCTGGCTCAGCGGGAGTGCCCACGTCGCTATGGCCCACATCACGACCAGGGCGTCCGCGCTTTGAAGGGACACCTTGCGGCGTATCGCGTCGAGCACGACGATCACGAGCACCAGCGTCACGAACGCCGCCTGAGCCGCAATTGCGGTCCCCTGTCCGGCTGACAACGGAAAGCCCGCGCCGACCACGTCGCTCAGGGCCGTGAAGGGACTCTGCCACTTGTGTGAGAAGGCGTCCTGGACGAGGAAGAACGCGTTCCAGCGACCGGCGTCGAGCTGAAGGACGAGAAGCAGTATCCATAGCCCTACGACGCTGAGCCCGCACACGATCGCTATCCGTCGCAGTCGTTCTCCGAGAAGGAGCTGTCTCTGCATGAGGAGCCACAGCGCTGCGACGGGAGCGAGCACCACTCCCGTGGGATACGCGAGCATGGCGACCGCCCCGGTGAGGCCGGCAGCGACGACGTGCTCGCGATACAGGAGCCACATGAACCCGACGGAGCAGAACGCGAGCAGCGACAAGGGGAAGATCGCGTAGTGGTAGATCTGACCGGGAGCAAACGCCGCGTACACGAGCGCTCCAGCCGCGGCGCGGTCGACCCGACGCTCGAAGAAGGTCGCCCACAGAAGCACGATCGTGCCTCCCGCAAGGAGCCATGAGATCACTGCGGCCGTTCCCTGAAGAGGGAAGGCGAGCAGGTGCAACGCCCCTATCGCCCACGGGTACGCGGGGAACCAGCCGGCGTCACCGCACCATTTGGTGGGATCGTCGCATCTCTCCAGCTCGTAGCCGTTCCGTGCGATGTCGAGATACAGACCCGAGTCCCAGCGGGACCATGTCGAGCTCTCCCACGGCCAGTAGCCGAACGCGGCTGCCACGCCAGCGACACAAACGGCTGCCCCTCCCCAAACGACTATCGGGAACACGAATGAGTGTCCGAGACGGACGAAGCGCTCCCTCATCGTCGCGGTGAAGCATCGCACCCTTTGCAGCCGTGGGCACGATCGTCATACGATCAGGCTCGATGTCCCTGCAAACCAGCCAGAAGTTCCTGCAGCAGATCGTCTCGACCGTCGTTTCGTCGCTCGAGCTCGCCGAGGTGCTCCCCGCGATCGTCCGGCTGATGTCGGAGGCGAGTGGGGTTCATGCCTGTTTCGTCTACCTCCTGGAGGATGAGGAGCGGCTCGTGCTTCGCGCGGCCTCGTCGCCGTACGAGGCCCAGGTGGGGAAGGTCGCGATCGAGCGTGGCGAGAGCCTCGCGTGGTGGGCGGTCGAGCACGCCGAGCCGGCGTTCATCCGCGATGACGCTCTCGCCGACCCGCGCGTGAAGTACGTGCCGGAGCTCGAGGAAGAGCGCTACCAGTCGCTGCTCGCGCTGCCGATCGTCGGTCGCGGCGGCGAGGCGATCGGCGCTATCACCGCGCACACGGAAGCGCCGCGCGAGTTCACCGATGACGAGGTGGACTTCATCGTCGCGTCGGCGTCCTTGGTCGCGAGCGCCATCGAGAACGCGCGCCTCTACGAGGAGACGCGCCTACGTGTGGCCGAGCTCGAGCAGCTCACCGAGCTCGCCGAGGCGATCGCCCGCGCGGACGCGCTCGAGGAGCTCGTGGAGACCGTCGTGTCGGAAGCTCGGCCGCTGCTCGGCGCTCGGGCGTGCCATGTCTACCTCCTCGACCCGGCACGCGAGGAGCTCGACCGGATCGCGAGCGATCCCGAGCCGGGGAACGCCCGTCAGACGCTCGGCCTAGCCGAGCTCGGCCCCGAGCTCGCTCGCGGCGGCCGGAGCACGCGTCTTGCAGTCCCGCTCGTGGCAACGGGCGAGCTCATCGGTCTCCTCGTCGCGGAGGGGAGCACGCGTGTCGAGCTGGGTCGGGCGATCGCGAGCCAGGTTGCCGTGGGGATCAAAAAGGTGCAGGTGATCGAGCAGCTCACCGAGAAGAACCTCATCAAGGACTTCTTCGAGGAGCTCGCCGGCGGGCACTCACGGGGCGATCTCGAGGGACGCGCCGCGCGGCTCGGATGCGACCTCGACCAGCCTCATGTCGTGCTCGTAGCGGAGCCGTGGAGCGATGTACTCGCCCGAGCGTTGAGGGGTGCGGCGCCCGGTTCGCTGTTCGACCATCGCGAGGACTCGCTCCGCGCGCTGGTGAGATTGACGACCCCGTCGAGCGACGCCTTCGTCGAGCGTCTCCGCCGGCTGTACGAGGAGCTCGCCGAGCCGGTCTCCGTCGGTGTGTCAAGCGTGTGCCGGGGAGAGGCATCGTTCGCTGATGGCTTCGCGGAGGCCGAACAAGCCCTCATCGGAACGGCAGTCCTCGGCGGGAAGGCCGCCGTGCTCGTGTACGACGATCTCGGTGCGTACAAGTACCTCCTTCGCGTGGCGGTCGACGGAGGCGTCCGCGACGCGACCGTCGACGCGGTCGGGAAGCTCGCCGAGTACGACACGCAGCGCGGCGCACAGCTCCTCGCGACACTCGAGGAGTTCCTTCGCCGTCACGGCTCGATCAGCGCCACCTCGGAGGCGCTCTACGTCCATCCCAATACGCTGCGGCAGCGGCTCAGGCGCATCGGCGAGCTCTCAGGCCTCGACCTGCGCCGCGACGACTGGCTCGCGATCGAGATCGCGGTGAAGATGGTCAAGCTCCAGCAGGCTCTTGGCGCTGCCAAGACCAGCTGATTCGCACACATAGCCGTCGAGAAGGTGTGCAACCCGCACCTTCATCCGCGCCGCGCCGGCTGGTAGGGCTATGCCACCGACGTCAGAGGAGGCTCCGGGATGGGTGAGACGGCATCGGCCGACGCGATCTGGAAGGACATGCAGACGCGCGGCATCGAGTTCGTGTTCGCGCAGTTCGTCGATATGTACGCGCGTCCGAGCGCCAAGCTCGTGCCGGTCGGCTCGCGCGAGGCGTTCGACGGGCTCATCGACGACGGTGCGGGCTTCGCCGGTTTCGCTGCGGGCGAGATCGGCCAGGTGCCGAGCGATCCCGACATCGCCGCGATCCCCGATCTCGCGAGCTATACGCCGGTTCCGTGGCGGCCGAATCTCGCCCGCTTCGCGTGCGACGTGACGGTCGAGGGCGACGAGTGGGCGTACTGCCCGCGCACGATCCTCCGCCGTGTGCTCGCGCAGGCAAAGGAGCGCGGATACGAGTTTCGGATGGGCCTCGAGCTCGAGTACTTCCTCGTCAAGCAGCGCGAGGACGGCTCGATCGAGATCGCCGACGCGTACGACACGCTCGAGAAGCCGTGCTACGACATGGCCGGCCTCACGCGTCGCTACGACTTCCTGACGACGGTCTCGCGCTACTGCAACGGGCTCGGGTGGGGGAACTACGCGAACGACCACGAGGACGCGAACGGCCAGTTCGAGCAGAACTTCACCTACGACGACGCGCTCGTCTCGTGCGACCGCGCGATCTTCTTCCGCTACATGGTTCACACGCTGGCGGAACAGGCGGGAATGATCGCGACCTTCATGCCGAAGCCGTTCTCGCAGCTGACGGGGAACGGCTGCCACTTCCACATGTCGCTCTGGGACGGCGACACGAATCTGTTCCTCGACGAGTCGGATCCGCGCGGCCTCGGGCTCTCGGACACCGCGTACCGCTTCATCGGCGGGCTTCGCACCCACGCCCGTGCCTACAGCGGAGTGACCGCGCCGACCGTCAACTCGTACAAGCGGCTGAAGCTCGGCACGACCGCGAGCGGCGCGACGTGGTCGCCCGTCTGGATCTCGTACGGCTACAACAACCGCACGCAGATGCTCCGGATCCCGGGGCCGGGGCGCATCGAGGACAGGACGATCGACGGCTCATGCAACCCGTACCTCGCGGCCGCCGCTGTGCTGGCCGCCGGAATGGACGGGATCGAAAACGGACTGGACGCAGGCGAGCCCAACTCCGACAACCTGTACTCGTTCCCGCACGAGGAGCTCCGTGGTCGGGGTCTCGAGTCGCTCCCGGCGAATCTTCTCGAGGCCATCGGGGAACTCGAGGCGGACGACGTCCTCCGGGCTGCGCTCGGCCGGGGCCGTGACGAGGACTACGTCGACTACTTCGCTCGGGTGAAGCGTGACGAGTGGTTCCGCTACCACGAGCAGGTCACTCCGTGGGAGATCCGCGAGTATCTGACCCGGTTCTGACGGACATGTGGAGAGATGCTCCATACATGGTGGATAGAAACCGTGTGTTTGGGTCGTTGCGTGTGTAGATACTGACCATATGTGCGGGATCGTCGGACTCTTCGCGAAATCACCTGACATCGAGGAGCGCCTCGGGGAGCACCTCGCTGCGATGCTCGTCCAGATGTCGAGCCGCGGCCCAGACTCCGCAGGGGTGGCGGTGTACCGCGACCCGGTGCCGAGGGGCTCGAGCAAGCTGACGCTCTACTCCCCAGATCTGCACGAGCGCTGGGGCGCATTTCGGGATGCCGCGTGCGACGCCTTCGGTCAGTGCAGCGACCCAGCGATCCGGGCAAGCCACGCCGTCTTCGTCGCGAACGTGGCTGCCGACGAAGCCGAGGGGTGGGTTCGCGCAAACCGACCGGACCTGCGCGTGATGAGCGCGGGACAGGTCATCGAGATCTACAAGGACACCGGCCTCCCCGAGGAGTTCGCGAAGACCTTCAGGCTCGAAGAGTTTTCGGGGACGCACGCGCTCGGGCACACGCGCATGGCCACCGAGAGCCGCGTCACGACGGAGGGCTCGCACCCGTTCTCGACAGGCCTCGATCTCTGCCTCGTCCACAACGGCTCACTCTCGAACCACAACCGTCTCCGCGAGAGCCTGCGTCGCGAGGGGATCGAGTTCCAGACGGAGAACGACACCGAAGTGGCAGCTGGCTACCTCGCCTGGCGCCTCCGCGAGGGTGCGTCGCTGCAACAGGCGCTCGACGGCTGTCTCGACGACCTCGACGGCTTCTACACCTTCGCGGTCGGGACAGCAGACGGTTTCGCGGTGCTTCGAGACCCCATCGCGTGCAAGCCGGCCGTGCTCGCCGAGACCGACGATTGGGTCGCCATGTCGTCCGAGTGGCGGTCGATCGCGGTGCTCCCGGGCGCGGCGGACGCGCGCGCGTGGGAGCCCGAACCGGGCGTCGTCTACGCATGGGAGAAGGCGCTCGTCTGATGGCCGTCGCCGAGAGCGAGCACGCGGCTGCCGAGGTCGTCGATCTTGCGGCGACGTCGGTGCGAGACCTGAATCAGCGCCTGCACGAGCTCGCCGGCGGCGCGGCAGGCCCGCGGCACTTCCGCATCGTCAACCCGAGCGGCGCGCACGCGGTGGCCTGCGGCCTGGATACCGAGGTCGAGGTCGAGATCGAGGGGCACGTCGGCTACTACTGCGCCGGCATGAACAAGCTCGCGACCGTGCGCGTGCACGGCAATGCGAGCACGGGCATCGCAGAGAACATGATGTCCGGGCGGGTCGTCGTCGATGGCAACGTGAGCCAGTCCGCCGGCGCGACCGGCCGCGGAGGGCTTCTCGTCGTCCGCGGCAACGCCTCGTCGCGCTGCGGGATCTCGATGAAGGGGATCGACATCGTGGTGGGCGGGTCCGCCGGCCACATGAGCGCGTTCATGGCACAGACCGGCTGCCTCGTCGTCTGCGGCGACGCAGGCGAGGCGCTCGGCGACTCGATCTACGAGGCGCGGCTCTACGTGCGCGGCTCGGTCGCGAGTTTGGGCGCCGACTGCATCGAGAAGGAGATGCGCGACGAGCACATTGCTCAGGTCGCTTCGCTTCTCGACGCGGCCGAGATCGGGGCGGATCCGGCGGAGTTCCGGCGCTACGGCTCGGCGCGCCAGCTTTACACCTTCAAGGTCGACAACGCGGCTGCCTACTGATGTCCGCGACCGAGCAGCGACCCTGGAACCTGCGCGAGTCGTACCTTTTCGACCGCACCGTCATCGCTGAGATCCAGCGCGCCGCGACGGAGGGGATCTACGACATCCGCGGCTTCGGGGCCAAGCGCCGGCTGCCGCACTTCGACGACCTTCTTTTCCTCGGCGCCTCCATCTCGCGATATCCGCTCGAGGGATACCGCGAGCGCTGCGCGACCGACGTCGTGCTGGGAACGCGCTTCGCGCGCAAGCCGCTCGAGCTGAAGATCCCCGTCACCATCGCGGGCATGAGCTTCGGCGCGCTCTCGGCGCCGGCGAAGGAGGCGCTCGGCCGCGGCGCGACCGAGGTCGGCACCTCGACCACGACAGGCGACGGTGGCATGACGCCGGAGGAGCGCGAGCACTCGAAGACGCTCGTCTACCAGCTCCTGCCGTCGCGCTACGGGATGAATCCCGACGACCTGCGCAAGGCCGACGCGATCGAGGTCGTCGTCGGCCAGGGCGCCAAGCCGGGCGGCGGCGGGATGCTCCTCGGCCACAAGATCTCCGACCGCGTCGCCGAGATGCGCTCGCTCCCGAAGGGCATCGACCAGCGCTCGGCGTCACGCCATCCCGACTGGACCGGGCCGGACGACCTCGAGATCAAGATCCAGGAGCTCCGCGAGATCACGGACTGGGAGAAGCCCGTGTTCGTGAAGGTGGGCGCGACGCGGACGTACTACGACGTCCAGCTCGCCGTGAAGGCGGGAGCCGACGTCATCGTCGTCGACGGCATGCAGGGCGGCACCGCCGCGACGCAGGACGTCTTCATCGAGCACGTCGGGATCCCGACGCTGCCGGCGACGCGGATCGCGGCGGACGCACTGCAGGAGCTCGGCATGCACCGTGAGGTGCAGCTGATCGTCTCGGGCGGGATCCGGAGCGGGGCGGACGTCGCAAAGGCGCTCGCGCTCGGGGCGGACGCCGTCTCGATCGGCACGGCGGCGCTCGTGGCGATGGGCGACAACAGCCCCGAGCACCACGCGGCGTACCGCGAGATCGGAAGCGCTGCGGGCTTCTACGACGACTGGCAGGCGGGCCGCGACCCGACCGGGATCTCGACCCAGGACGAGGAGCTCGCCGCGCGCTTCGATCCGATTCTCGGCGGCCGCCGGATCGCGAACTTCCTCCGCGTGCTCACGCTCGAGACGCAGACGCTCGCGCGTGCATGCGGCAAGTCGCACGTGCACAACCTCGAGCCGGAAGACCTGGTCGCGCTCACGGTCGAGGCGGCGGCGATGGCGAAAGTGCCGCTCGCCGGCACCGACTGGATCCCGGGGTCGACTGCGTAGGCGCCGTCAGCCGAACGCCCGCGAGGCGGCGTCCTGCGGCAATCCGGCGCTGCCGTAGTTGGACGTGCCCTCCTCGCGCAGCTCGCGTGCGCCTGCCAGCAGCGCGCCGTAGGCCGCGCTCGCGAGCAGGCTCCCGGTCGAGACCCGGCGGACGCCGACTCGGGCGAGATCGCCGATCGCAGGACCGCCCGGGAGCGCGAGGACGTTCACCGGGATGCCGACCTCGCCGACGACCCGCGCGATCTGCTCCAGGTCGACGAGCCCCGGCGTGTAGACGGCGTCGGCGCCGGCGTCGCGGTATGCCACGAGGCGCGCGATCGTGTCGTCGAGGTCGTCGACGCCGCGGATGTGGTTCTCGGCCCGCGCGGTCAGCACGAGGGGCTCGGCGCCTGAGTGAGCGGCGTCGGCGGCCTCGCCGACCCGCCGCACTGCGTCGTCGAGCGGGTCGATGCCGCCGGCCGCCGGGTCGTAGTCCTCGATCGAGAGCCCCGCCGCGCCGGCCTCGGCGAGTAGCCGAACGCACTCGGTGACCCCTCCGGGCTCTTCCGGGTAGCAGCGCTCGCTGTCGACGTTGAGGGGGAGAGACGTCGCGGCGGCGAGCGTGGCGACGTGCTCGACGAGCTCGTCCCGCGTCACGGTCTGATCCTGCTTGCCGATCGCCCACGCGAACCCCTGGCTCGTCGTCGCGAGCGCCTCGAAGCCCTCGGCGGCGAGGAGTCTCGCGGAGCCGAGGTCCCACGGGTTCGGCATCACGACGAGCTCGTCGCGTGCGTGGAGCTCACGGAATCGGGCGCGCCGATCAGCCGTCGACATCGGTGTTCCTCACCCGTCGCAGCCCGTCGAGCACGGCAGCGAGCCTAGCCTGCCGGCTCGAGCACGTAGCGCTCGAATACGTGCGAGGCGTGACGGCGCAGGCCGATCAACCGGACGCGCTTGCCGTCCGGAGTCAGGTCGGCCCCTTCGACGAGCCCGAGCCGCGAGCCTGGCCCGCCGCTGCCGACGAGGAGCGGGGAGGTGGTCACGAAGAGCTCGTCGACCGCGTCCGCCTCGAGGAATCCGCCGAAGGTGTGCGGGCCGGCCTCGCAGAGGATCCTGCGGTGGCCCCTCGCGCGGAGCGCGCCCAGGACGACGTCGGGAGCGATGAGCGGCCCCGTGCCGAGAGCGAGGACGGTCGCTGCCGAGGGCACGCGTCCGGCGAGCCGCTCGGCTCCGGTCTCAGTCGTCAGGACGAGCGCCCCGGACGCGAGCAGCGGATGCCCGACGTCGATCTCGCCGCTCCCCGTCAGGACGGCGACCTCCGGTGACGCCGAGGCGCCGAGGCTCTCCCGCAGCTCGGCGTACTCCGTGGCCGCGGGCGGGAAGATCGCCGCGGGCTGCCAGGTGCCTCGTGGGCTTGCCCCCAGCACGCCGGCGCCGATGAGGACGGCGTCCGCGAACGCTCGCAGCAGCCCCATGACGAAACGGTCCGCGTCGCTGCCCGCGGCGATGAACTCGTTCGAGCGCGGCATCGCCGGGATCGCGACGGCGCCGTCCACGGTTGCGACGAAGTTCGCGTACACGCAGTCCTCGCCGAGCCCGAGGTCGCCGTCGTAGATGCGCGCGAGCTTCGCCGGCAAGGACGTTCGCGGGAGGTCGTCGGCTTCGTACAGGAGCTCGAGCGGCGCGAGCGACTCGGTTGCGTCCACGGCGCGAGGGTACGCGACCCGGCGCCGAGCGGCCTCAGCTCACATGCCAGCCGAGCTCGCGCGAGATCGTCGCAGCGTGCTCGAGGAGGAGCGGAAGGGCGTCGTCGACGGCCGTCTCGTCGAAGCGCTCGCTCGGCCCCTGCAGGGCCACGATCGCCTCCAGCTCGCCGCGGGCCGAGCGGATCGGGGCCGCGATCGCGGCCAGCCCCGGCTCACGCTCGCCGGCCGCCTGCGCGTACCCGCGCTCTCGCACCCGCTCGAGCTCGCTCGCGAGCGCCTCGCGATCGGTGATCGTACGGGTCGTGTACGCACGGAACGGCCCGTCGGGAAGCTCTCGTCCCGAGAAGGCGAGCATGACCTTCCCCGCCGAGGTGGCGTGCGCGATGGACGGCCGTCCGAGCCGTGAGACAGGCTGGATCTGATGCGATCCGGAGACGAAGTCGACTGTGATCGCGTCCTCGTCGCCGGGCACCGAGAGCGTGGCCGTCTCGCCCGTCTCCTCGACCAGCGCGGCGAGGTGCGGCCGCGCGACCTCGCGCACGTCGAGGCGCGCGAGCACGGCGTTCGCGAGATGCACGAGGCGGATCCCGAGCCGGTAGCGCCCCGTCGCGTCGACCCGCTCGACGAGGCCGGACGCCGCGAGAGTGCCGAGCTGACGCGACACCGTGCTCGGCGTCATCCCTGTGCGGCGTGCCACTTCGTTCGTGCCGAGCTCGCCGCCTTCTGCAAGGGTGTCGAGCACAGTGATGGCCCGCTCGGCAGCGCCAATTCGACGCGTGGAAGGTTGACGAGTGCGCGACATGACGGTAGGTTCGTTGCGGAGTTTGGCACAGCGTTGCTGAAGGTGCAATTCAAGCCCTGATGTCGTTTCTACTCTCCTGCCCCTTCTGCGGTCCGCGCCCGGTGGACGAGTACGCCTACTTCGGTGAGGTCACGACGCGGCCCTCCGGCTCTCCGAGCCTGTACGAGCTGACGGACTACGTGTACTTCCGCGACAACGTGGCGGGCGTGCAGCGCGAGTGGTGGCAGCACCGCACGGGCTGCGGCGAGTGGTTCCTCGCCGAGCGCGACACCCGCACGAACGAGGTGCTCGAGATCTTTCTCCCCGAGCCGCAGCGCTCGGGGGTCGGGCCTGTGGGGCCCGAACCCGCGGAGAGCGGCAGCGCCGCATGAGGCTCGAGCCGAGAACGGGCGAGCGGATCGACCGCTCGAAGGCGGTGTCGTTCACGTTCGCCGGGTGGAAGGTCACGGGCTTCGAGGGCGACACCATCGCCTCGGCGGCGTTCGCGGCAGGCAAGCGGGTCTTCTCGCGCTCTTTCAAGTATCACCGCCCCCGCGGTCTTCTCTGCTGCTCCGGCCACTGCCCGAACTGCCAGATGACCGTCGACGGCGTCCCCAACGTCCGCGTGTGCACCGAGCCCATCCGCGAGGGCGCGGTCGTCGAGGGGCAGAACGTGCGCTGGTCGCTCGACTTCGACCTCATGTCTCTGACGGACAAGGTCGGCGGCCCGTTCACGCCGGTCGGCTTCTACTACCGCACCTTCATCCGGCCGCGCGCTGCCTGGCCGCTGTACGAGAAGTTCCTGCGCAGCGCCGCCGGGCTCGGGAAGCTCGACCCGCACGCCGGGCACTCCCGTCGCTACGACACCGAGCACCGCCGAGCGCGGGTGCTCGTCGTCGGTGGCGGCACGGCCGGGCGAGCCGCCGCGCTCGACGCCGCGAAGGCCGGCCCCGGCGTGGTGCTCGTCGACGAGGATCCGCGCCTCGCCGACCTCTCGCTCGCGGGTGTCGAGGTGTTGGCCCCGGCCAGCGCGCTCGGGATCTGGGAAGGAGGGCTCGTCCCGGTCGACGCGGGGACGACGCTCTACCGCTTCCGCGCCGAGCGGATCGTGGTGGCCACCGGCGCGGTCGAGCAGCCGCTCGTCTTCCCGGGAAACGACCTCGTCGGCGTGATGCTCCCCGACGGCGTGCGCCGTCTCGTGCGCGACTTCTCGATCAGGCCCGGCGAGCGAGCGATCGTGCTCGGCGCGGACGACGACACGCTCGCCGTGGCCGACGAGCTCGCCGGCCTGGGGATCGCGGTGGTGAAGGTCGTCGACCTGCGCGAGGCACGTCCGCGCGAGCTCGTCGCGCGAGGCGGGAAGGGCCGCGTCCGGCAGCTCGTCCTCGACGGAGAGGAGATCGGCTGCGACCTCCTGGTCGCCTCGGGCGGCCGCCAGCCGGCGTACTCACTCCTGGCTCAGGCCGGCGCGCGCGTCGAGTACGACGAGTCGCTCGGCATCGTCGTGCCGACGGACCTTCCCGATGGTGTGGAAGCCGTCGGCAGCGTCACGGGCGAGGGCCTGCCGCGCATTGCGCCCGAGGCGGCGTACCCCGGCAAGGGCAAGTGCTTCGTCTGCGTCTGCGAGGACGTGACGACGAAGGACATGAAGCGCGCGATCGGAGAAGGCTTCGACTCGATCGAGCTGGCGAAGCGCTACACGACGACGACGATGGGCCCGTGCCAGGGCAAGCTCTGCCACCTCGCGAGCATCCGTGTCTATGCGCAGGAGAACCGGGTGTACGAGTCCGCGATCGGGACGACGACCGCGCGGCCGCCGTGGACTCCCGTCGAGCTCGGTCTGCTGGCAGGCCGCGAGCTGACGCCGGCCCGTCGCGGCTCGATCCACTGGCGTCACGAGGAGGCGGGCGCGACGATCCAGTGGGCCGGCCCGTGGAAGCGTCCCTACGCGTACGGCGAGCACCCCGAGGACGAGGTGCGCGCGGTCCACGAGTCGCTCGGCGTCATCGACGTCTCCACGCTCGGCAAGCTGCTCGTCGAAGGGCCGGAGGCGGTCGCTCTCCTCGAGCGCCTCTATCCGAACCGCTTCGGCGACATGAAGCCCGGGCGCATCCGCTACGGCGTCCTCACCTCGGACGGCGGCCGGATCATGGACGACGGCACGATCGCCCGCCTCGCCGACGACCTGTTCTACGTGACGACGACGTCGACCGGCGCCGACTCGGTGACCGCGTGGTTCGAGTGGTGGAACGCCGTCTGGGGATACGACGCGGAGATCGTCAACGTCACCGGCGCTCTCGCCGCGGTCAACCTGGCCGGGCCGCGGTCGCGTGACGCGCTGCAGCGTCTCACCGAGGCCGACGTCTCGGCCGAGGGGTTCAAGTACCTCGATGCGCACGAGATCGAGGTCGCGGGAGTGCCGACGCTCGCGCTGCGGATCGGCTTCGTCGGCGAGCTGGGCTACGAGCTCCACTTCCCGAGCCCCGCGGGCGAGCACCTGTGGGACGCGCTGGTCGCCGAGGGAGCGCGGCCGTTCGGCCTCGAGCCGCAGCGCGTGCTCCGCCTCGAGAAGGGCCACGTCATCGTGGGACAGGACACCGACTCGGAGTCGAACCTCTATTCGTCGGGTATGTCCTGGCTCCCGAAGATGGACAAGGACGACTTCGTGGGCAAGTTCGCGCTCGAGCACTTCGCGCAGCGCGAGGAGAAGGAACGCCTCGTCGGCTTCACGATGGAGGAGGACGTTCTCCCGGCCGAGGGCGCGCAGATCGTGATCGAGGGGGTCCCGGCCGGGCGCGTGACGAGCGCGCGGCGGAGCGAGGCGGTGGGGGACGTGATCGGGCTGGCCTGGGTGCCGACCGAGCGCTCCGAGCCGGGAACGCGCGTCGAGGTCGTCATCGATCGGCTGCGGCGAGGCGCGCGCATCACGCACGGCGCGTTCTTCGACCCCAGCGGGGAGCGGATGCGGTCGTGAGCCCGGCGTTTCTCTCGCCGTCCCGCTGCGCGGAGGGAACGATCACGTCGCCGCTGCGCCGTGCGCTCGAGGGCGCCGACCCGGCGGCGGTGCGCGACCTCTCGCTCGAGGGAGGCATCGTCGAGCTTCGCGGGAACGTCGATGCGGTGACGCCTGCCGTCGGGGAAGCGGTCATGCGGCTCTCTCCGCGCCGCGCCTTCCTCTTCACCGCCGACGACGTCGCCGGCGTCGAGGAGCGCGCTCGCGCCGCCGGCGCGCGCGCCTACGACGCCACCGGCGCGCTCGCCGGGCTGGCCGTCAGGAGCGAGGTGGTCATGCGGCGGCTGACCGACCTCGACCTCGAGCGGATCCCTGCGGCCGGGCCGTTCGCGCACGTGACCGCGCTCGTCCGTCGCGATGCCGACGGCTGGTTCGCGGTCTACGTCCAGCAGGAGCTCGGTCACTACGTGGCCGAGGCGGTGCTCGACGCCCTCGCCGGGCTGGAGGCGACCGAATGGGCCTGAGCGAGATCTTCTTCCCGAAGCGCATGTGGCGCCAGCGTCCGGAGCTCAAGCGCCGGTACGAGGTCGTCATCGTCGGGGGCGGCTCGCACGGCCTCGCGACCGCGTACTACCTCGCGAAGCGCCACGGGATCCGCGACGTCGCCATCCTCGAGAAGTCCTACGTCGGCTCGGGAGCGTCGGGCCGCAACACGACGATCATCCGCTCGAACTACCGCACGCCGGAGGGCGCGGCCTTCTACGGCGAGAGCGTCAGGCTGTACGAGGGCCTGTCCGACGAGCTCGACTTCAACCTCATGTTCTCGCAGCACGGCCACCTGACGCTGGCGCACTCGGACCGCGCGATGATCACGATGCAGGAGCGCGCCGAGGTGAACAAGCTCCTCGGGGTCGACTCGAGCGTGATCTACCCCCCGCGCATCGCCGAGCTGTGCCCGGAGCTCGACCTGTCGCAGCGTCCGGCGCACCCGGTCGTGGGGGCGCTCTACCACCCTCCGGGCGGGATCATCCGCCACGACGCGGTCGTCTGGGGCCTCGCGCGCGCCGCCGACCGTCGCGGCGTGGAGATCCATCAGGACACCGAAGTCACCGGCTTCGAGCGCAGCGGCGACCGCATCACCGCCGTGGAGACGAACCGCGGGCGCGTCGAGTGCGGGCAGGTCGTGAGCGCGACCGCGGGCTGGTCGTCGCTCGTCGGTCGCCTCGTCGGGCTCCGCCTCCCGATCACGACCCACATCCTGCAGGCGTTCGTCACCGAGCCGGTGAAGCCGTTCCTCGACGTCGTCCTCGTCTCGTCGCAGCTCCACGTGTACGTCTCCCAGACCGACCGCGGCGAGTTCCTCATCGGCGCCGAGATCGAGCCGTACACGACCTACAAGAGCACGGGCACGCTCTCGTTCCTCGAGTACTCGGCGGCGCACGCGATCGAGCTCCTCCCGCAGCTGGAGCGCACGAAGGTGCTGCGCACGTGGACGGGGCTCTGCGACCTCTCGCCGGACTACAGCCCGATCCTCGGAAAGACGGAGATCGACAACTTCCACGTGTCGACGGGATGGGGGACGTACGGGTTCAAGGCCGCGCCGATCGTCGGCGTGACGCTCGCCGAGCTCGTCGCTAGCGGGAAGACGCCCGATCTGATCGCGCCGTTCGCGATGGGGCGGTTCCACACGGACACTCTCGTCTCCGAGCTGGCCGCGGCCGCCGTCAGCCACTGAAAGGACTGCGATGAGCGCGACCATGCCCTCCAGCCTCGAGATCGCCCAGGCCGCGAGCCTCCGGCCGATCGGCGACGTCGCCGACGAGCTCGGCCTCGCTCCACGACGAGGTCGAGCCATACGGTCGCTACAAGGCGAAGGTCGATCTGTCGGTGATCGAGCGGCTCGCCGACCGTCCCGACGCGAAGCTGATCAACGTCACCGCGATCACGCCGACCCCGGCGGGCGAGGGGAAGACGACGACGTCGGTCTCGCTCACGCAGGGTCTCGGCGTCCTCGGACGCAAGCCGGTCCTCTGCCTGCGGGAGGCCTCGCTCGGGCCGGTGTTCGGCGTGAAGGGCGGCGCCGCCGGCGGTGGCTACGCGCAGGTCGTCCCGATGGAGGACCTGAACCTCCACTTCACCGGCGACCTGCACGCGATCACGGCCGCGAACAACCTGCTCTCCGCGCTGCATCGACGCGCACCTCCATCACGGCAACGCGACCGGGCTCGACCCCCTCACGATCTCCTGGCGCCGCTGCATGGACATGAACGACCGGAACCTCCGGAACGTCATCACGGGACTGGGCGGGCGCGCGCACGGCGCGCCCCGTGAGACAGGTTTCGACATCACGGCGGCGAGCGAGATCATGGGTCTCGTCGCCGTCGCGCGCGACCTCGCCGACCTGCGCGAGCGGCTCGGCCGGATCACCGTCGGGCAGACGTACGAGGGCGAGCCGGTGACGGCAGAGGACGTCAAGGCGGCGGGAGCCCTGGCGGTCGTCCTCAAGGATGCGATCAAGCCGAATCTCGTGCAGACGCTCGAGGGTCAGCCCGCGTTCGTCCACTGCGGCCCGTTCGCGAACATCGCTCACGGCAACAACTCGCTCGTGGCCGATCGCGTCGGTCTCAAGCTCGGCGAGTACGTCGTGACCGAGTCCGGCTTCGCGTCGGACATGGGCATGGAGAAGTTCTTCGACATCACCTGTCGCATCGGCGACTTGCGTCCGAGCGCAGTCGTTCTCGTCGCGACCGTCAGGGCGCTCAAGCACCACGGCGGGGACCTCGACGGCGGCGCGGCGGAGATCGAGGCCGGCGCCGCCAACCTCGCACGCCACATCGGGATCATCAAGGGCTACGGCCTCCAGGCGGTCGTCGGCGTGAACAAGTTCCCGACGGACACGCGGGACGAGCTCGAGCTCGTGCAGCGTCTGGCTCTCGAGAGCGGCGCCTACGCGGCGGAGATCAACGCCGCGTTCGAGGAGGGCGGCAAGGGCGCGACCGCTCTTGCCGAGGCGGCAGTCGCCGCCGCCGACGAGCCGAACTCGTTCGATTTCGCGTACGCGCTCGACGCGCCGATCGAGGAGAAGATCCGCCTCATCGCGACGCGTGTCTACGGCGCCGACGGCGTCGAGGTCCTGGCCGCCGGCGAAGAAGAAGGCTGCCGACTGGGCCGAGACGGACCTCGCACGCCTCCCCGATCTGCATGGCGAAGACGCACCTCTCGCTCTCGCACGACCCGGCGCTCAGGAACGCGCCGACCGGGTTCACCGTGACGGTTCGCGACCTACGGCCGTACACGGGGGCCGGTTGGATCGTCGCGCTCTGCGGCGACATGATGACGATGCCCGGCCTCGGGAAGAGCCCGGCGGCCTTCGCGATCGACATCGACGAGTCGGGCGAGATCGTCGGGCTGTTCTGATGCGGCCGTCGGTCTGCGCACTGCGCTAATCGCACACAGTCACCGCGCTCCGTGCGTGCGTCCCGTCGCTCAGCTCGTAGCGGTAGACGCTGCTCATCTGTCCGTCTGCGACCGCGCCTCGACGTTCGAGGACGCTGATCGCCTTGTTCACCCACTCGCGGCGCGCGACCCGCGACCGGCCGGTCGACCCTGCTCGACGATCCGAGCGCGGGCCTGCGCGCGTACGTCCTGCGTCTGTCGCCGGGGGCGACCGCGACGCCGCTGTTCGCCCACGAGGGGCGTCGAGCTCGTCGCGATCGCGTCGGGCCTCGTCCAGGTGGGACTGGCGACGGGAACCCGTCCTGCGTACCGGCGAGGCGCTCATCGTGCGGGACCCGATCGAAGCGGAGTCTCTGCCCGTCGGGAGGAACCTGACCGATCGCGAGGCGCTCGTGTTGCTGGGTCCTGCACGACGAGTCGCCCGACTGTCGTCCTGGCCGACGCCGGGCGGCCGGGGCCGGAGCTCCTGATCGCCCGGAGGTCGGGCATGAGCCGACCTGAGGCAGGCGCGCCCAGCGGCACGCTGAGTGCAGAATCGCGCGGACAGCAATGCGGACATCGAGGCAGCGCGTCGTGAGCGAGATCGACCGAGTTCGGTGCGATCGTCCTCGCGGTCTCGGCGGCGCTCTTCGTCGCGCTCGCTCGCCATGCGGTCTCGCCGACCGTGCCTCGGTTCCCGTACGCGGCTCTCATCCTCGTCGTGACGGCAGTTGCCACCGCCGTCTGGACCGACCTGCAGACGGTTCTCTCCGTGGAGCAGGTCCAGCGCATCGCGGTGGTGGCCCTCGTCGTCATCCTCTTCAACGGCGGCCTGCACATCGGCCGGGCGCGTTTCCGGCGCTCGCTCCGGCCGATTCTCACGCTCGGGATCGTCGGGACGTTCGTCACGGCGGGCGTGATCGCGCTCGCCGCCCACTCGATCCTCGGATTCAGCTGGATCGAGGCAGGTCTGGTGGGCGCTGCGATCGCGCCCACGGATCCGGCGGTCACGTTCTCCATCTTCACGGGCCGCGAGCATCCGCGGGCGCTCGGGGACGATCCTCGAGGGCTATGCCGCTCAGGGTCCTTCGGCATCTCGCTGATGATCGGGACGATCGAGCTCGCAGGAGGTACGACGGACGCGCTGAGCGCGAAGCCGGCGAGCGCGAAATTTGGCGAGGCCGGGATGAACGATCCGGTCGGCATCGCGCTGATGATCGGGATGATCGAGCTCGCCCAGGAAGACGACGGGACCCTCTGGCTCGTCGCCCGCGAGTTCGCGGTCGAGATGGTCATGGGGATCGCCGGCGCGCTCGCCGTCCTGCCCGTGCTCCGGCGCGTGCGGATGACGGGAGTCGCGTTGTATCCGATCCGCGTGCTCGCCGTCGCTGGCGCCGTGTACGGGCTCGCGGCCGTCGCCGGCGGCTCGGGCTTCCTCGCCGTGTTCGTCGCCGGAGTCGTGCTCGGCGACGCGGCAATGCTTCGCAAGGGCGAGATCGAGAACTTCCAGTCGTCGGTCGCCGTCCTCGCGGAGATCGCGGTCTTCATCGCGCTCGGCCTGACGATCAGCGAGGCCGACCTCGGGCTCGAGACCTGGCTCGACGGCCTCGGGCTGGCCGTCATCCTGGCCTTCGTGGCGCGGCCGCTCGCGGTGCTGCCTCTGCTCCTGCCCGAACGGCTTTCCCGCGGAGAGCGCCTGTTCATCGCCTGGGGCGGTCTCAAAGGGGCGTCGCCGTCCTGGCCGTCGGCGCGCTCGCTTCGTCTCGATCGCTCGCCGGCGGTCGACGGGTGCCTCGAGCCTCTACGGCATCGTCGTCGTCGTGGATCGGCTCTATCTCGGATGCATCGATCCAGGGCGCGACTGCGCGCCTTCGTGGACACGGTTGCGGACATCGTCGTGATCCTCGTGTTCATCACGCTTGGCGCGAACTGCCGTGGAGCGACATCCGGGACAACTTCGACCGGCGCTGCTCGTCGTAGCGAGCCGCATCTTCCTGGTCGGACGCGGCGGTCGTGCGTCGCCACCGGCGGGCGCGGACGCGGACGAGATCCTGCCGCTCGGGGAGCGCGAGCGTGGCTCGGCCGCGTTGCTAGCGCGACGGCCGGCCGCGAGGCGATCGACGGACATCGTCGAGCTCGAAGCGGGCGATCGCGTGCACGGTCTACGCACAGCCCGAAGATGTGGCCGCGCTCGAGCGCATCTTGGCACGGGTGAGGGCGACGCGGTGCGCCGAGCGCGCTCGCCGGCGGCGCCCTCAGGACCAGGGATAGGGCGAGCTCGAGACCGGATGGAGGTCGCCGGTCGCGAAGCGCTCGAAGCGGAACGGATAGAGGAGGCGCGAATGGTCGCCGAGAAGCGCCGCGGCCACCTCGCGTCCGACCCCGATCATCTTGTAGCCGTGGTTCGAGTCGAAGATCCCGTAGACGTTCGGCCGCACGTAGTCGAAGACCGGGAAGTTGTCGGCCGTGAACGCGCCGACCCCGCCGGAGCGGGCCATCTTGTACTGCGCGCGGCAGCCCTCGAAGCGGCTCATCGAGTGCGAGAGCGCGGCGCACCACATGTCCGGAAAGGTCGGATCGACATCCGTTGTCGACGGGTACGGGTCGAGCTCGACGTCGCCGTCGACGGTCAGCGGCGACGCGCCGCCCTGCACGCCGTGGCGGTCCCGCTTGAAGTAGATCCCCCACAGCTCGTCGGTGACGAGGTCGCCGTCGTCGGTGTACAGCGGAGCGTCCGTGTCGAGGTGGATGACGGGCGGAGCCCCGCCGTCCGCGGTCGCGAACATCAGCGGGTCGACCGTGATCTCGCCCTCCTGCAGGTTCCAGTAGGTCCACATCGGACGGTCGCGAACGACGTCGCCCGACGGAGTCGCGATGTCGATCGTGTCCGGCATGCCGAGCATCGCCCAGAAGCGAGCCGCCCACGGTCCCGGCGCGATCACGACCTGCTCGCCGACCTCGATGGCGCCCTCGCGTGTCTCGACGGCGGAGACCGAGCCGTCGTCGCGCGAGGCGAATCCGGTGACCTCGACGCCCTCGAGCACGGAGACGCCCTCGGCGAGGCACTTGTCGCGCAGCCCGAGCACGGACTCGACGTTGAAGGCGAAGCCGCCCTGGTGCTCGTGGAGGCAGATCGTCACGCCTTGCGCGCGCCAGTCCGGGAAGAGCTCCTTCATGTGCGCGTCGACCTCGGCCTCGCCGGTGATGAGCTCCGAGCGGTAGCCGATCCGCTCCTGACGCTCGAAGGTCGCGGTGAGGTCCGACTCCTGCACCTGCGCGCCCAGCGCGATGTAGCCGACCGAGTTGTAGTGGTACGCCGCGGGATCCGACTCCCACACCTCGACGCAGGCCTGCATGAGCTCGCTCATCGCGGGCTGGAAGTAGTTGTTGCGGACGACGCCGCAGGCGATGCCGGAGGCGCCGGCCCCCGGCTTCGACTTGTCGAGGACGACGATGTCGGCGCCCGAGCCTGCCCCGCGAGCGCGAAGCTCCTTCGCCAGGTGATAGGCGGTGGAGAGCCCGTGGATGCCGGCCCCGACGACGACGTATGCGGCTCGCTTGGGGATCGACATATATTGCCTCCTCACCAATAGTGTTGGCGACCAGTCGATGAACTTTAGCTCGCTGAATCAGTCGGGCGCAAGCCAGACGAGGCAGCTCGACCGCTTCGCGGATCCGTTTGACGGCGCGCTCGTATGTCCGCCGCCTCAAGCACGAACGGTCCGGCCCGAAGACCAATACGCCTGGATTGCGTTCCGCGACGACCTCCAAGAGCGCGTCGATCGGATGCGGGCTGCAGACGCGCAGGCGCTCGACGTTCACCGCCAGTGAGTGAGCGAGCTCCGCCGGCTTGCGGAGCGCGTCCTGAAGCTCTGCTCGCTCCAGGTAGCCGTACCCGACGAGGGTCCAGCGCGTTGGCAGGACCTCGGCGACGTTCACAACGACCAGCGGCTGGCCGCTCTCGACGGCCGAGTCGACTGCGAACACGGTCGCGTCCTCCTCGAACGGGACGTCGAGCGTGGCGAGAAGCACCGGCCGCCGCGCGCTCTGCGCGATGGTGGCCACACCGCCGCGCGCACCGCTTCGGCGAAGGGTCAGCACGCTATTCGGGGTGGAGTTGCCAGCGTGGTGCGCCGCTCGCCGTGCGCCGGTAGCGGCGTCTCCAGTACGGCAGGAGCACGAACAGCCAGACCATCATCGCGGGCGGGAGAAGAAGGAAGAAGCGTGGGCTCATGACGACGAGCGGAACGAACACGGCAAGCGCGATCGCCGAAGCCACGAGTGCCTCGAGCTTGTGGCGCCGCATGCGCCGGAGCAGACCGTCGTACTCCTCGACCGGAATCTGCTGGGTGTTCCACGAACGTCCGCAGTCGCACACCCAACGCTCGCCGTACGGCACCCGCTTCACCTCGCCGCACTCGCACGTGATCGTGATCGGTGGCCGGGCCATCTCGAGCCGATTGTAGGCGCGACTGCGGGCTCGGGCCCGATTGAAGCGTGTCGGAATCTCGAGAGGGTGTTAGGTTCGCCCGCGCGCCCAGACGAGGATTCGTCGCGGAGGAAGCAGGCGAGGTAGGCGGGAGCAGGGGTCTGTAGCAGTCGTCGAGGAACGCCAGCTCCTGAAGACGCTTCGTTGGTACGACGGGTTCGTCATCTGTCTCGCAAATCCGGGGTTCATGCTGGGTTCGCTGGGCTGGTCCGTGCTCGACCTCGGCGGCTGGGGTGCCGCGCTCATCTGGGGCCTGACGGCACTCATCATCATTCCCGTCACTGTCATCTACTCGGAGCTCGCCGCCATGTTTCCGCACAAGTCGGGCGGTATCGCGATCTACGCGAACGAGGGCTGGCGCAAGTACACGACGCTCGTCGGGCCCGTGGCAACGTTCGGGTACTGGATCGGTTGGTCGGTCGTGCTGTCGTTCATCGGGCTCTTCGCCGGGTACATCGCGCAGACGGCGTGGTTCCCCGGTGAGCCCTACGGAACGTACGCGTTCGGCGGAGCGAAAATCGACGACGGCTACTTCTCGACAGGCCCCGTCAACATCGGGCTGCAGCACCTGATCACCCTCGGCCTGATCGTCGCCGTCTGGGTCTTCAACTTCTTCGGCACACGGGTCGCCGTGAGCTTCAACTACCTGGCGGGGATCCTGCTCATGTTCCCGCTCTTCTGCTTCACGTTCCTGCCATTCATCAACGGCGACTTCGACTCCGCCAACCTCACCTACAAGCTGAACGACGGGAATCTCGCCTGGGGCGGATTGCAGATGGCTCTGGTCTGGATCTGGATCATGATCTGGTCGACCGCACCCGAAGCGGCCGCCACTTTCGCACCGGAGTACAAGGACACGGGCCGCGACACGAGAAAAGCGCTGATGTCGTCGGCGATCTTCATCCTCTTCGTGAACACGATGGTGCCCATCGGCCTGACCGGCGGTGTCGGCGCGAAGACCGTGGAGGCATTCGACTACGTCGGTGCTCTCGATCAGCTCGTCGGTCCGAACTTGACCAACTTCTTCGTGGTCGTCATCTTGGCCAGCTTCGTCATCTCGATGAACACGGCGACCGCCGACGGCAGCCGTGCGCTGTACGGCATCTCGAGGGACGGCTTGACGGTCAAGCAGCTCGGGCGGCTCAACCGGTGGAATGTGCCCGGGGCGGCGATGACCCTCGACATGGTCCTCAACATCCTCTTCGTCCTCTTCGTCGGCAATCTGTTCGGGATCCTCGTCGCCAGCAATATCGGCTACGTCTTTGCGAACATCTGCGCGATCTCGGCCTTCATCCTCTTGAAGAGGGACAGGCCGGAGTGGCCGCGACCGATCAGGCTCTCGTCCTACTGGACGCCGATCGCGGCCGTCCTCTGCGCCGCCTTCATCGTCTTCGAAGTCGTCGGCGTGGGGTGGTTCCAGATCGCCGGCGACGGAGCCGTGTACGGCGGCACGAAGGAGAAGGTCATCGGCTTCAGCGTCCTCGCGATCTCGCTGCTCCTGTTCCTGTTCCGGCGCATCGTTCAGGACAAGGAGTCACCGCATTGGCGTGAGGAGACGCCGACGATGCCGGACGCGCACGTCGCGAAGCTCCTCGAGGAGGAGATGACTCCGGCGTAGCTCGTCAGCGATTCCGTTCGTAGAAGAGGCGGCTGTCGGGCCGCCTCTTCGCTCTGGTCGTCAGAATCCCCCCGTGGAAGCCTCTAGGCCAGCGGAGTTCGAGGTCGGGATCGACACCGCGATCTCGGCGCCGGAGGCGTTCGGAGCGTCGTTCGACCAGGCGCCGGCGCACGACGCGCTCGAGCTCGGCGAGGGGCTCGAGGGCGATCCCGCGGTCGCGTTCCGCCGGACGCTCGGGATGTTCGCGACGGGCGTCACCGTCCTCACGACGCGGGTCGCCGAGCAGGTGCACGGGATGACGGCGAACGCCTTCATGTCCGTCTCGCTGCGACCGCCGCTCGTGCTCATCTCGATCGACCGGCGCGCGAAGATGGGCGCGCTCCTGCACGAGGGCACGCGCTTCGGCGTGAGCGTCCTCGAGGCGAGGCAGACGGGTCTCTCCGATCGATTCGCCGGCCGCACGGCCGACGACCTGCCGGAGGCGACGTTCGAGCTCGTGCACGAGACGCCGCTCGTCGAAGGCGCGCTCGCGCACCTCGTCGCACGCGTCGTGCGCTCGTACTGGGGCGGCGACCATTCGCTGTTCCTCGGCCAGGTCGAGTTCGCGCGCTACGGCGAGGGTCGTCCGCTGCTCTTCCACGGCGGGCGCTACGAGCGGCTCATCGAGGATCCGCAGGTCTTCTCGCTCCTCCCGCGCGAGCTGCTCGATCCGATCCTCGCGCTCGGTGAGGAGCGTGCGTATGCGAAGGGTGACGTCGTCATGCAGATGGGGGAGGAGGGCTGCGATCTGCTGCTCGTGGTCGAAGGAACGGTTCGCGTCGAGCGACCCGGATTCTCCGCGACGTTCGGACCGGGCGAGCTGATCGGCGAGATCGAGGTGCTCGATCCCGGGCGCGGGCGCCTCGCGGACATCCACGCCGTCGAGGACGTGAAGGCGATCGCGGTGACGCGAGAGCAGCTCCTCGCGGCGCTCGAGGCAGATCCGCGCGTCGCGCTCGCTCTCGTCGAGGTGCTCGCAGCGCGCTTTCGCGAGACCGCGTGAGCTCCCGTACCGGGTTGCTCGGGCTCGGCGTGGGGCTCGCGCTCGCCGACTCGTCGATCGTCACGCTCGCGCTGCCGGAGATCCTCGGGCAGTTCGACGTCGGCATCACGTCGGTGGCGTGGGTGCTCACGTCCTTCAATCTCGTGCTCGCGCTCGTTGCGGTGCCGGCGGCGTATGTGTCGCGGCGGCGACCTCGCGAGGCGTTCGCGGGCGGAGTCGCGGTCTTCGCCTCGGCGTCGCTCACCTGTGGCCTGGCGCCGTCGTTCGACGTCCTCGTCGGCGCCCGTTGCGTCCAGGCTCTCGGCGCCGCTCTCGTCGTGACGGCTGCACTCGATCTCCTCTCGCAGGAGAGAGGGAGCGATGAGCAGGCGCTCCGGATCTGGGTGGCGGCGGGCGTGCTCGGTGCCGCGCTCGGCCCGGCGGCCGGCGGCATCCTGACGCAGCTCCTCGGCTGGGAGTCGATCTTCCTCTCGCAGGTTCCCATCGCGCTCGTGCTCCTGCTCGCGATCCGCGGCGTGCATGCGCGACCGGTGCGGGCGCCGCTGCCGGCCGTCCGTCGATCTCGGCCAACGCGGCTCTCCTGCTCGTCGCCGGAGGGCTCGTGGCGGCGCTCTTCCTCGTCGTGCTCCTGCTCGTCGACGGCTGGGGGATGTCTCCGGCCGCGGCGGGAGTCGTCGTGACGGTGATGCCGCTCACGGCGATCGTCGTCGGGCGGCTCAGACCGAGCTCGCTCGGCACGGTGCAGGGCGTGGCGTGCGGCGTGATCCTGCTCGCCGGCGGGTTGACCGCGCTCGCCCTCATGCCGCGAGCGGGCTGGGGTTGGACGATCCCGCCGCAGATCCTCGTCGGCGCCGGGCTCGGCCTGACCGTCGCGGGCCTCACGGAGCTCGCGCTGCGCGGCCGCGCCGACCAGGTCGTCCACGGCGGCTGGACGCTCGCGGCGCGTCATGCGGGCGTCGTTCTCGGCCTGCTCCTCCTCGCACCGGTGCTCACGAGCGCGCTCGACGAGAACCGCGACGAGGCGATCCGCGCCGGCGCGGCCGTGGTTCTCGACAGCGAGATCCCGCCGCTCGACAAGCTCGGTGTCGCTCAGGACGTCCTCGCCGAGGTCGATCGCGCGAACGACGTCGGCAAGCTGCCGGACGTCGCGCGAGCTCTCGCAGACAGGCCCGACGACGACGTGTGGCGCTCGCTCGTCTCGAGCCTCCAGGATCAGCTCGATCGGGCGGTGACGAGCGCGTTCTCCGGCCCGTTCCTCCTCGCCGCGGCGCTGACGCTGTGCGCGCTCGTGCCGCTGCTCTTCGTGCGGAGGCGGCCCGAGTGAGACGCTTCGTGCCGTTCCTCGTCGCCCTCGGGCTCGTCGCGGCAGTCGTGGTCCCGTACCTCGCGCTCGGCGGCGGGTCGTTCGAGCCGACTCCCGTCGCGGATGCCTGCGCACCCCGCGAGCGCCTCGACGGCCGAGGGGCTGGGCGAGACGATCGAGCGGATCGCGCTCACATCGGTCGACAAGGTCGCGTGCCAACTCGGCGTCTCCCGCGAGGAGCTCGTGCTCGCACTGCGCAGCGAGGACGCCTTCGACGCGTTCGCACGGGAGAACGGCATCGAGCAAGCGGAAGCGGAAGCGCGCGATCCGCGACGGGCTCGTGCAGGCGGTCGACCAGGCGGAGCAGGACGGCACGCTCCCGGGCCTGATCGCGCCGCTCGTGCGCAAGGCGGCCGAGTCGGTGCCGCCGTGGCTCATCCTCGAGACGCTCGAGCGTCTGGGGAGCTTCCTGCCCTAAGGGAAGGCGCGGTTCGTCCGCGCGCTGACCGCGGTCACGGATCCCGCCGCGTTCGAGGCCGAGACGGAGATCCGGAACCGATAGCCCCGGTCGCGAGCACGGACGCGGTAGCGAGGGCCGACGGCGGCGTACGCGCATGCGCCTTTGCAGCGCTGCCACGACACGGAGTACGTGAGCTCGGATCCCGCCCAGCTCCCGGGTCGAGCGACGAGCACGGCGCCGACGCGGGGTCGCCCCGCGATCGACGGCCGGGTCAGCGAACGTGGCGGCTCGAGCACCACGGCCGTCTGGGCCGAAGTGATCCAGTCTCCCGGTACGAGCCTCGCCCCGACACGAAGTCGTTGGCCGACGTCACCCGCTGTAGGGACATACCGCGGTGAGGTCGCTCCGTCGATCGCAACGCAGCTCTCCCCGCAGCGCTCCCAGCGGTAGCGAACGTCGAGCCCTGCGCCGGACCAGAGGCCCGTGAAGGCCTCCAAGGTCTGGCCCGTCGCCGGTTGCCCGAAGACGACGGGCTGAACGCTCGGACCAGGGCTGCCGAGGGACGCCAGTGCCGCGGCCGCGTCCACGAATCCGTGGCGCACGCCGTCGAGCGGGCGGGCGGTGCTCGCAAGAGCGGCCTCGAGCTGCGCCGCGCTCGCAAAGGGAGCTTGCGCTCGCATCAGGCCGACGATTCCGGCGACGAGCGGTGCGGAGACGGACGTGCCGCAGCCGACCTCGGTCGCGCCGCCGATCGCGGTGAGCGGAGCGCACTCGGGAGCCGCAACGTCGACCCAGTCGCCGAAGCTCGAGCTGCGCGCGAGCTTCTCGTTCGTCGCGGCCGCTCCGACCGCGATGGTCTCGGGAAACGCGGCCGGGTACTGCGGCTCGGCGGTTCCCTCGTTGCCCGCGGCAGCGACGACGAGAACGCCGGCCGCGCGCGCGCGGACGATCGCCTCGCGCAGGCGCGGCGGCGAGTGCGGGCCGTAGAGGCTGATGTTGACCACCGCAGCACCGTGGTCGACTGCGTAGTCGATCGCCGCCGCGATGTTGGTGTTGAGCGCGAACCCGTCGAGGCCGAGCACGCGGAGCGGCATCAGTCGGCACGAGAAGCACGCGCCGACGCCGCCGAATCCGTTGCCACCGCGCGCTGCGGCCACGCCCGCCACGGCCGTGCCATGAGGGCCTGGAGGATCCGTCGCGTCGTCGTCGCGGTCGACGAAGTCGCGTCCCGGCACGAAGGCTCCTGCGAGATCGGGGTGGCTCGCCTCGACCCCGGAGTCGACGATCGCGATGACCACGCCCGGCGCTCCGGTCGTCAGCTCCCAGGCGGTCGGCAGACGAAGCGCTTCGTACGAGGGATGCGTCGCGTACGGATCGGACGGGACGAGAGCGCCGGCCGTCCCGGCGGACGCGGCCGCGAGCCCGGCCGCAAGGCCGATCCAGATCGCACGTCGACCCACGGGGGTAGCGACGCGGATCGCGGCGAAAAGATAGGCCTACTCGAGATCCGGGAGCTCTGCGAGCCAGGGCGTGCGGTAGCCCGACTCGCTCCAGACCACGGGGAAGAACGACTCGTCGAGCGACAGGTCGCCGTGGCGGCGATAGCGCGAGTACGTCAGATCGACGTTCGTCTCGTGGAAGCGCGTCTCGACCGGGACGAAGTGCGAGACGAGCGCCATGCGCGCGACGCGTTCCGCTGACGTTCGGCGCCGAGCCGTGCCACGTGAGGCCGTGGTGGAAGGATCCGCCACCCGGCTTCACGACGACGGGGACGAGGTCGAGGTCGGTGCCTTCGGGCGCTGCCGAGCGTGGCCCGGCGAGCCAGTCGTCCGGCGCGTGGAACTGCGAGCGCGTGGGCGGCGACTTCGGCCACGTGTGCGAGCCGCGCACGAACTCGATCGGGCCGGCGTCGGCCTGCGTCTCGTGCAGCGAGATCCAGCACGTGATCATCTCCGGCGGCACGAGGTAGTCGGCGTACGACGAGTCCTGGTGGAAGCCGATCGCCTTCGTTCCGGGCGGCTTCCAGAGGACGTTGTCCTGGAGAATGCGCACGCCGCGGTAGCCGGCGAGCTGCGCCGCCAGTCGTCCCGTCCGCTCGGAGAGCACCTGCGCGGCGACGACGTTGTCGGACTTCCAGGCGTTGCAGAGCTGTCGCGTGCGGTCCTCGGGGTCGCGTCCGGGCACCCAGTTCACCTCGTCCGGCCGGATCCCGGTCTCGTACTCGCCGTCGAAGAGCGGGACGTAGCGCTCGCGCAGCAGGCTCGAGCCCGCGCTCGGAGACGAGCCCTTCCTCGACGATGAGAAAGCCGTCATGCCGAAAGCTCTCGACCTGCTCGGCGGTGAGCCTGTCGATCAGGAGCGTGGCCTCGTCTTGTCGGGGTCGTAGAAGGGGAAGCGGACGACGGTCGCGCCGATGCGCTTCTGGAGTCCGTCGAGCTTGCCGACCTCGAGCGCCGTGCCGAGATCGGCGTACTGCACGACGACTCGCGCGAGCGCGATGTTCTTCTTCAGGATCGGGCTGCGGGTGCCGCTCGTCACGACGCCGACACGCTGGCGGCCGACGTAGATCTCGTCGCCGTGGCCCGCGGTCTCGTTCCCCTCGAGCTCGAGGCCGACGAGCGTGCGCTGCGGGTGCGCGTGCCGTTCCTCGAGCGCTGTGCGGCCGACGAAGTCGTCGTCCGTCTTCAGGTCGACGGCGAAGCCGACCCCCGCCTCGAACGGGTCGACCTGGTCGTCGAACTCGTAGCCGGCGAAGATGAGCCCCGACTCGATGCGCAGGATGTCGAGCGCCTCGAGCCCGAGCGGCTTCAGGCCGTGCTCCTCGCCGGCCGACCAGATCGCGTCCCACACCGCCGGCCCGTCGGAGGGATGGCACCACACCTCGTAGCCCAGCTCGCCCGTGTAGCCCGTGCGCGAGACGACGATCGGAATCCCGTCGTAGGTCCCGATCCGACCGACGGTGAAGCGGAACCACTTGAGATCCTCGAGCGACGTCTGGGTCGGCGGCGTCCACACGATCTTCTTCAGGAGGTCGCGACTCGCGGGCCCCTGCACGGCGACGTTGTGGAGCTGGTCGGTCGACGGCTTCACCCAGGCCTTGAGATCGAGCTTCTCGCGCAGCTCGTTCAGCCAGATGCCGTCGTACTCGTCGCCGCCGACGAAGCGGAAGTTGTCCTGGCCGAGGCGGTACACCGTGGCGTCGTCGATCATCCCGCCCGTCTCGTTGCAGAGCGCGGTGTACGTGACCTGGCCGACCGAGAGCCGCCGCGCGTCGCGCGTGATCGCGTGCTGGACGAGCGCCTCGGCGTCCGGGCCGAGGATCTCCCACTTGCGAAGCGGCGAGAGATCCATGATCGCGACCTTCTCGCGGCAGGCCCAGTACTCGGCGATCGCGCCCTCGTTGTCGAAGCAGTGCGGAAGCCAGTAGCCGCGGTACTCGACGAAGCTCTTCGTCAGCTCGCTCGTCCGCGGATGGAACGTCGTCTCCTTCGTGAGCACGGGATCCGCATCGGCGGTCACGCGCCGCGCGATCGCGACGGAGAAGGTGTTGTCCGGCGCATAGACGCGCACATGGACGGGAGTGATCTGCCAGCCGTTCGCCGGGTCGATGTCGTCGGGGCACGCCGACGACGCGCAGACGAGGTCGCTCATCGCCCGCAGGAGCACGTAGTCGCCGGGGCGCGACCAGGGCTCGTCCATGACGAGGACGTTCGAGGCGTCGAAGCCCGTGTTGTAGAAGAAGTTCAGCGCCTCCCAGCCCATACGCGGCGCGATCCCGAACGGCGTCACCTGGCCGTTGAAGTTCGCCGTGCAGTTGACGTGACCGGGGTAGCCCTTGTCCTCGTAGTACTTGGCCGTGCAGGCCAGCCCGAAGGTGTCGTGGCGACCGACCGTGTCGCGCACGACCTCGATCAGCGGATCCTGGTCGACGTCGTAGAACTTCCCCTGGAGGCCCGGCTGCGGGTACGCCTGCCCCATCAGCGAGCGAGTCGTCGTCGCGTCGAGCCCGCGCTCGAGGCCGGACTCGAGCTTGCGCCGGTGGAACGCGAGGAAGTCGGAGCACTGCTTGCCCTCGACGTCGATGACCTGGATGAACTCGCCGGCGCGAACCTCGTACGCGAGCGCGGTCGCCGCATCCACCCGGAAGTCGAGCCGCGGCTCGGCCAGCGGCGGCGGGAGCTCCTGCTGCTCGTAGCTGCGCGGCGTCGCGCGACGTACCTCGACGAGGAGCTCGGACGGAGGAGGCGCGCCGTCGACGATGCGCCCCGCGGGCGCCGCGACGACGACGGTGACGGGGCGGTCCGCGCGGAACGTCTGCGCGGAGCCCGCAGGGGACCACTCGCCGAACAGCCTGACCGCGAGCGCCCCGGCCGGATCGAGGCCGCGCGAGCCGAGCTCGTGCGCGAGCAGGCTGCCGTTGCGATCGGCCAGCGCCGCGCGGATCACGGTCGCCGGCGCGTCGGCCGTGGTGTCCAGCGCCGCTGCGTCGTCGCGGCCGTCCGCCCCGAGGACGGACAGCTCGGCCGCCTGGTTCCCGCGCGTGTCGACGACCGTCACGCGCTCGTCCGACCCGAGGCCGAACACGGTCGCGCCTCCCGGCCTGACGACGTACGTCTCGAGGTACGGGTCCTCCGGGAAGAGCCAGGGGTCGGGCCCGACGGCGCCGACCCCGCCTGTGCGGCTCGCGCTCACGTCAGGCGCTCGCCGGCGCCTTCGCTTCCAGTCTCGGCCGCCTCGGCCATCAGCTTCTCCGCGAGCTCGCGCTTGCCGTCCGCGTCGAGCTTCTTCACCTCGTTCTCGACGGCCCGGCGGTTGTACGACTGGTTCCAGTAGTCGAGCGCCTCGAAGCCGAGGAGGACGGCCTTGCCGACGAACTGCCGCAGCACCTCGTTCGTCGGGCCCATGACCCAGCCCGCCTTGGCGTCGCGCAGGTACCGCTCGAGCTCCATGTCGCGCTTGTAGCCGGAGCCTCCGCACGCGTGGAGCATCTTGTCGACGACGTGCGCGACGTTCTTCGCGGCCTCGAACTTGATCTGCCAGGCCCAGTGCAGGAAATCGGCGCGCGCGAGCTCTCCGACGGCGAGCACCTTCGTGTTGTCGTCCGTCGCCGAGTCCATCGCCTGCGCGACCGAGTAGACGAAGAGGCGCGCCGCGTTCGTGTCCATGAGCGCCTCTCCGACGTAGTCCTGGATCGTCGGGTAGTCGGCGACGCGCAGGCCGACGTCGACGTGGCGCTTCCGCGTGGTGTGTCGCTTCGCGATGTCGATCGCGCCGAGCGCGATGCCGTTCCAGACCGACGACGAGCCGATGAGGAACCACGGGTCGACGGACTCGTCGTTCGAGGCTGCGCCGTCGCCCACCGGGCCGACGATCTGCTCGCCGGGGATCTCGACGTCGGGCACCTCGAGCGGCCCCGACTGGTTGCCGCGCAGCCCGAGCGCGTCCCACAGCGACGGCTGCGCCTGCGCCTCCTCGCCGTCGATGACGAAGACCGAGAGGTCGTCGTAGCCGGAGAAGTCCGGGCTCGTCGTCTGCACGACGTAGAAGTCGGCGAAGCCGGCGGACGTCGTCCACGACGCCTTCTTGCGCACCTTGAACCCGCCGTTCACGCGCTCGGCGCCCGACGAGATCGGATACCAGAAGTGCGAGCCGGTCTCGGGGTCGGAGTAGGAGAGCGTCCCGATCTTCCCGGAGTTGAGCGGCCGGATGTAGCGCTCGATCAGCTCGTCGGTGGGGCGGAACATGATCGCGTTCACCGCGCCGATGTGCATGACGTAACACATCGCGGTCGACGCGCAGCCGTAGCGCGCGATCGTCTCGCACGTCATCGCGTACGCGACGTGGTTCTCGCCGAGGCCGCCGTACTCCTCGGGGACGGTGAGCGCGAGGAAGCCGTGCTCGCCGAGCAGCTCGAGGTTGCGACGCGGGTACAGCAGCTCGTCGTCGGAGCGCTTCGCGTTCGCGCGCATCTCCTTCTCGCAGAGCTCGATGAGCGTTGCGCGGAGCTCCTTCTGGCGGTCGGTCAGGACCCAGTCGGGATCCCATTCGTAGCCGAGCCCCCAGAACGGCTCGCCACCCCACATCTTCTCGGACATGCTCACCTCCACCGGATTGGCGTTCTCGCGGTCATCCTAGGTCGCCCCGGCGATCCGGGGCAAGGAGAGGCATTACGTCGAGGAGGAGAGGACGGCCAGCAGGTCGTCGCCGTAGCGATCGAGCTTCACCGGGCCGAAGCCCTTCACGCCCGCGAGCTCGTCGCGTGTCTGCGGACGGAGGGCGGCGAGTTCGCGGAGCGTCGCGTCATGGAGAACGACGTAGGCCGGAACGGCGTCCTCCTGCGAGCGCTCGAGCCGCCAGCTGCGCAGGCGTGTGACGAGCTCCTCGTCGACGTCGACGGCGCCGCTCGACCTGATCCGCGGTGGCTCGATCGAGCAGTCGGCGTGCAAGACCTTGTAGCCATCGGGGGTCGTCACCTCGACCAGCGCGCCCGAGCTCTCGACGAGTTGCACCCAGCGCCGAACGTCGCCGTCGGTGGCGCCGGCGAGCATTCGGTATGCGGAGGAGCGGCGCGCTGACGGCGGCGCTTTCAACGAGCCGCGCAGCGTTGCGACGAGGCTCCGTCGACCCAGCGGCCACGTCAGCGACGCGACTGCTTCGACGATCGCCTCGCCGATGTCGTCGGGCAGCGGAGGCGGCGGGCTCGAGATCGACTCGGCACCGCGGGTCGATGGGGACGCACACGTCGCACGCGCCGCACGGGCCGACGAAGGCCTCGCCGAAGTGCGCCGCCACCTGCTCGTGCCGGCACACGCGCGTCTCCGCGAAGCCGATCACGCGGTCGGCACGCGACTCGGCGACGAGCGCGGCGCGATCGAGGAGCGCTTCGACACGCTCGCGCGCGTCCTCCGGCGCAGCGGGCACATCGATCCGCATCAGCCGGCCCTCGTCGAAGCCGCGCCGAACGAGACCGGCCTGCTCGAGCATCCCGACGAGGACGCGGGCATCGCGTTCGGGCACCAGTGCGGCGAGGTCGTCGGGGTCGACGAGGCCGTGGGCGTCTCGCAGCGCTCGGTAGACGGCGCGGAGCTCCGCCGGCATCGGCACGTCCGACACCGCGAAGCGTCGCAATGCCGTCGCGTCGCTCGGGCTGGCGAGCAGGAGCGTCTGGCTCGGATCGCCGTCGCGGCCCGCGCGACCGACCATCTGGACGTAGCCCTCGAGCGAGTCCGGGTAGTTGACGAGGCAGACGAGTCGCACGTCCGGCTTGTCGATACCCATCCCGAACGCGGTCGTGGCGACGACTGCCTGCGTTCGTCCGGCGATGAAGTCGTCCTGGACACGCGTCCGCTCGCTCGTCTCGAGACCCGCGTGGTAGTGCTCGGTACGGAACCCGTGGCCGCGCAGCACGCGCGCGAGCTCCTCGGTCGAGCGGCGCGAGCGCGCGTAGACGATCGCGGACCCGCCACGCAGATCGCGAAGCCGATCCACGAGGATCGCGATCCGGTCCTCGGCGTTGGCGACCTCCGCCACGTCGTAGCGCAGGTTCGGGCGCATCACGCTCGTGTGCACGACCTCGAGCGAGCGGCCGAGCGCTTCTCCGATGTCGCGCGCCGTCTCCGGCGTCGCGGTCGCCGTCATCCCGAGCAGCGTCGGTGAGCCGAGCGCCTCGAGACCGCGCCGGATGAACAGGTAGTCGGGGCGGAAGTCGTGACCCCACATGCTCACGCAGTGCACCTCGTCGACGACGACGAGCCCGATGCCGACGTCGGCGAGGAGCTCCACGAAGCGTGATTGCCGCAGTCGCTCGGGCGCTGCGTAGACGAGCCGTGTCTCCCCCGACGAAACCCCGGCGAGGCGTGACGCGGTCTCCTCGGCGGAGAGCGACGAGTTGACGAACGTCGCGGTCGCGGCAATCTGCGGCGGCAGCTTGTCGACCTGGTCCTTCATGAGCGCGATCAGCGGCGAGAGGACGAGCGTCGGCTCGGGGCGCAGCATCGCGGCGAGCTGATAGGTGAGCGACTTTCCCGAGCCGGTGGGCATGAGCGCGAGCGTGTCGCGGCCTGCGATGGCGGCGCGCACGACGTCCTCCTGGCCCGGCCGAAAGGCGTCGAAGCCGAAGAGGTCGTCCAGCGGTGTGAGGAGATCGCTCAGGCGGGCGAGTATAGGAACGGCTTCGGGCAGCTCAGTGCCGACTTCGCAACAACGTCACGTCCAGCGTCGCTCGGAGCGGGCGAGCTCGTCGTCGCGCGGGAGCCCGTCGTCGGGCAGCTCGTCCCAGTCGCCCGCGTGTTGCGTGTACCAGTGCCCGGCGACGCGGAGGCCCGTCGGACGGTCGAGCGTTCCGGCCGCGATCTGGATGTACTCCGAATCAGCCGCCTGCAGGAGCACGCTCGATCCACACTCGCCGCAGAATGCCCGTCGAAAGTCGCGGTCGCTGTCGGGGCTGTCGACCCAGCGAAGAGCCTGGCCTTCGACGACGAGGTTCTCGACGGCGGTCGCCGAGAAGGCGCCGAGGTACCCGCTCCAGCGTCGGCACTCGACGCAGTGGCAGATCGAGATGTCACGCATCGCGCCCTCGCACCTCGTACGTGACGGCGCCGCAGAGACAGCGTCCGGTCGCGCGCGGTTGGGCATCTTCCATGTCCGGATCGTAGAATCGCCGCGTGCCGCGCGTCGCCGACTACATGACGCAGAACCTCCTGACCGTCTCCGCTGATGGGACGATCGGTGAAGCGGCAGTAGCGATGGCCGAGCGCGGTGTGGGAGCCGTCGTCGTCCTCGAGGGCGATGTGATCGCGGCCATCCTCACCGAGCGGGACGTCATGAAAGCTGTGGCGGCGGGGAAGGACGGCAGCGCTCCCGTCGCGGAGTGGATGACGCGCCACCCCGACACGATCGAGCCGGGCGACACGACCGACCATGCCGCGACGCTCATGATCCACGGTGGCTTTCGCCATCTGCCCGTCGTCGAGGACGGAAAGGTGGTCGGCATCGTCTCGATTCGCGACCTCATGAAGGTCGCGCTCGACGATCGCTCTCCACGCGGCGTCTAGTAGGTGGTCGACTGGAGCGAGCTCGTTGCTCCTGGATTGCGCGAGCTCGAGCCGCTCGACGTCGAGTCGACCGTTGGGCAGGTCAGGTTGCTCGGCCCGCACGAGCAATCGGCGAAGCTCGACTGGAACGAGAACCCGTTCGGGCCTCTGCCGGGTGTGCTGGACACGCTCGGGGACGAGCTGGCGCACGTCTCGCGCTACCCGATCGAGGCGTACGCCGTCTTCCGAGCCGACGTCGCTCGGGCGCTCGGGGTTCCAGAAGGCTGCATCGTGCCGGGGCACGGCACGCAGGCGCTCATCGGCACGGTCGCGGCGACCTTCCTCCAGCCGGGCGATTGCGTGGTTCAGCCCGCCGTCACCTTCTACCTCTACAGGATGGTTTCCGTCGCGCGTGGCGCGGTCGTGCACGAGGCGCCGATGGGCGCGCGCGGCATCGATCTCGACGCTTTGGTCGCGAAGGCACGCGAGGTGGACGCAAGGCTCGTCTGGGTCTGCGATCCGAACAATCCGACCGGGACCGCGCTCGAGCGTCGGGAGTGGGAGGCGTTCCTCGACGCGCTGCCCGAGCGGTGCGTGGTCGTCGCCGACGAGGCCTACGCGGACTACCTCTCACCCGACCGGCGACTCGGGCGCGAGCGCGACGTCGTCGACGGGAAGCCGCTCGTCGTGCTTCGCACCTTCTCCAAGTTCTTCGGGCTCGCGGGGCTTCGCCTCGGGTACGCGGTCGCCGACGAGGCCGTCGCCCGGTACCTCGAGATCGTCGACGAGCCGTTCAACGTGAACTGCATGGCGCTCGCCGCAGGGCGTGCGTCGCTGCGCGTGGGCGAGGACGCATGCGAGACGCGTCGGCGCGAGGTTGCCGATGCACGCGAGTACCTCACGCGGGCGCTCACTGCGATCGGAACGGAGCCGCATCCGTCGGAGGCGAGCTTCGTCCTCGTCCGGGTGGACGCGGACGACGTGCTGCTCGCGCGGCAACTCCTCGCCGCCGGCATTCTCGTGCGGGCCGGCTCGGAGCTCGGCCTCCCGGGGCACATTCGCGTGACGGTCGGCCCACCTTCGGTGACGGATCGGTTGACCGCCGAGCTCGAGCGCGCGCTACGCGGCTAGCGCGACATGGTCGAGCCAGCGCTCGAAGAGCGTGCGCCCGTCCGAGCGCATCGCATCGGCGTTGCGCTCGATGTCGGCGATGAACGCCGGCGCCCGGTCGGCCCCGAGGGTGCGCTCGAGCGACGCCAGGTACTCCGGGACCTCGGCCCACTCGCGCGCCATCTCGGCCGAAACCTCTAGATGGAACTGCACGCCGTACGCCCGCTCGAAGCGGAACGCCTGGTTGGCATACGCCGGCGAGCTCGCGAGCCGCACGGCCCCGTCCGGGAGATCGAACGTGTCCCCGTGCCACTGCAGGGTCACCAGGTCGCGCTGCACCGGGCCGAAGACGCGATCGGCGCGCCCGTCGTCGGTCAGGTCGACGGGGAGGAGGCCGACCTCGGGCTCGGAGCCGGGGTAGACGCGGGCTCCGAGCGAGGCGGCGAGCAGCTGCACACCGAGGCAGACCCCCCAGTACGGCTTCCCTGCGCGAACGGCCTCGCCGATGGCGCGCTTCTCGCCGGCGAGCCAGGGGAGCTCGGCATCGTCGTTGACCGACATCGGCCCGCCCATGGCGACGATCGCGTCGAACGCGCGCCAGGCAGGAAGCGGCTCGCCCTCGTCCAGCTCGACCCGCTGCAGCTCCGCGCCGCGGTCGTGGAGCACGTCCTCGAACACGCCCGGCGGCTCGCACGCGATGTGCTGGAGGACGAGGACGCGCATCGGCCGAAGCTACAGCAGCGATCTGAGGAGCGCGGCCGGCGGTCGTCGGTCGAGGTTGTGCTCGCGCACTAATGAAGCTAAGGTGAATCGCATCATGCGGGACGTCAAGGTCGATCACGCCGATTCGCTCGACCTGAACGAACAGGTCGCCGCCGAGATCCGCCGCGCCATCGCCGACGGTGAGGCGAAGCCGGGCGAGCGTCTCCCGCCGGCGAAGGACCTCGCAGCGGAGCTCGGCGTGAACACGAACACCGTGCTGCGCGCCCTCCGCCAGCTCCGTGACGAGGGACTCCTCGAGTTTCGGCGAGGACGCGGCATCACGGTGAGCGGCACCGCCGAGCGGGGGGCGGTCGTCGCGCGCGCGCGGGAGCTCGTCGAGTTCGCCCGTCACCAGGGCTACCGCCCGGACGAGCTCGCCCGCATCATCGAAGACCTCGCCTGACCGCTCCTTCCCGCGGCGTCGGCACAATGGAGCGGTGAGACGACGCCTGGGCTTCTCAGTCGCCGCGCTCTGCCTCGCGGCCGTCTGCTCCGCTTCAGGGACGGTCGGCGCGGAGCGCCCGGCCTTCCGGTCCTCGGTGCGTCCCCTCTCGGCGCCGGTGCAAGCGCAGGTCCGCGAGCGCTCCTGGCATCCCGGCTGCCCGGTACCGCTGTCGGGCCTCCGCCAGCTTCGGGTCACGTACCTCGACTACGCCGGCGAAGCGCGAAGCGGGCAGCTCATCGTCGGGAGCGACGTCGCGGTCCCGCTCGTCAGCGTGTTCCGGAGGCTCTACGAGCTGCGCTTTCCGATCCGCCACATGCGCCTCCACGACTTCTACGCGGGGCCGAGCGGATATCCGGCGGACATGGACGTCACGGCTTCCTTCGAGTGCCGGCAGGCCGTCCCCTCGCCCTGCGTCGGCGGCACGGCGAGCGGGCACTGGTCGAACCATGCCTACGGGCACGCGATCGACCTGAACCCCCGTGAGAACCCCTACGTCGGTTGCGGGGCGACCAGGGATCCGAACGGGCGGAAGTACCTCGACCGCACCCGCCTCCGAAAGGGGATGGTCACACCGGCGGTCGTGCGTGCGTTCGCCGCGATCGGCTGGGGCTGGGGCGGGTCGTGGACGGGCTCGACGAAGGACTACATGCACTTCTCGACCAACGGGCACTGACCACCCTCGGCGCGCGTCGCGCTGCCCGCGGGGTCGGAGCCGACGTCGCCGAACCCGACGATCAGTGCCCGGCGGGCTTCTCCCAGCCCTCGAGGACGGGCGGGGTGTAGTCGGTGCCGACCGTCTTCGAGCCCTCGACCCAGGGGCCGAGCTCGGGCTGTGGGAACTTCGTGTGGTCAGCCTTGAGCTGGATCCCGTACGAGTTGCCGCTCGTCAGGTGCTTCACGAGCACCTTGCGGGCGATCTCGTCCTCGCGGCCTTCGGGGATCGGGAAGTAGATCTTGAGGAACGCGTTCGAGTAGCGGTCGAAGACCGCGGGCATGCCGTCCTCTTCGAGGAGCGCGATGTCCTCGAGCCAGTTGATGTCCTCGCCCGGGGTCGCCGCCATGAGGTCGATGTCCTCCACGAGCGACACGTCCTCCTGGTACGGGAAGCGGTGGCCCGCGAGGAACTCCGCGTCGATCGACTTGATCTTCTCGGGCTCGGTGTAGGCGAGGTCGTGCGAGCTCATGTTTCCACCGAGTGCAGGTCCGTGACCTGCGCGGTCGGGTTGGCGATGAGCTCGTCCTCGGCCTTGATCGCGAGCAGGCGCTGCACCTCGGCGAGGATCTCGCGCTCGGTCTGCCCGACGGTGTAGGTCGTCCCGGCGAGCGGCACGCGCGCCATCGCCGATGCTTCTACCGTCAGCGCCGCGAGGTCCTCCGGCTCGAGCGAGTGCACGTTCGTCTTGCCGCACGCGCGTGCGAGCATCTGCAGCTCCATGGTCATCGCGGTGAGGAAGTTGTAGACCCGCTCGGAGGCCTCCTCGACGACGAGCCGCTTGCGGAGCTCCGGATCCTGCGTCGTGATCCCGACGGGGCAGCGGCCCGTGTGGCAGTGGTAGCACTGGCCCGCCGGGACACCGACCGTGCCCTCGTAGTCGGTGACGCCGGGGATCTCCTTGTTGCAGTTGAGCGCCATGAGCGCGGAATGGCCGATCGCCACCGCCTTCGCCCCGAGCGCGATCGCCTTCGCGACGTCGGCGCCGTTGCGGATGCCGCCGGCGACGACGAGGTCGATCTCGTCCGCGAGGCCGACGTCCTCGAGCGCGCGGCGCGCCTCCGGGATCGCGGCCATGAGCGGGATGCCGGTCTCCTCGGTCGCGATGTGCGGACCCGCGCCGGTCGAGCCCTCGGCGCCGTCCAGGTAGATGATGTCCGGGCCGCACTTCGCGGCCATGCGCACGTCGTCGTAGACGCGCGAGGCGCCCAGCTTCAGCTGGATCGGGATGCGGTAGTCGGTCGCCTCCCGGATCTCCTGCACCTTCAGCGAGAGGTCGTCAGGGCCGAGCCAGTCGGGGTGCCGTGCGGGCGAGCGCTGGTCGATCCCGGCCGGTAGCGAGCGCATCTCGGCGACCTGCTCGGTCACCTTCTGGCCCATGAGATGCCCACCGAGGCCGACCTTGCAGCCCTGCCCGATGAAGAACTCGCACGCGTCGGCGAGCATCAGGTGGTGCGGGTTGAACCCGTACCGCGACTGGATGCACTGGTAGTACCACTTCGTCGAGTAGTCGCGCTCCGGCGGGATCATCCCGCCCTCGCCCGAGCACGTCGCCGTGCCGGCCATGGATGCGCCCTTCGCGAGAGCCATCTTGGCTTCGAGCGAGAGCGCGCCGAACGACATGCCCGTGATGTAGATCGGGATGTCGAGCTCGAGTGGGTTCTTCGCGAAGCGGGCGCCGAGCACCGTCGTCGTGTCGCACTTCTCGCGGTAGCCCTCGATGACGAAGCGGGTCAGCGTGCCGGGGAGGAACACGAGCTCGTCCCAGTGTGGGATCGGCTTGAAGATCGAGAAGCCGCGCATGCGGTAGCGCCCGAGCTCGGCCTTCACGTGGATGTCGTTGACCACCTCCGGCGTGAAGATGCGGCTGCGGCCGATGACGTCCTTCTGCGACGGGCCGTTCTGGTCTGCCACCTAGATCACCAGCTTCTTCTCGGAGGGCTCGAGGGAGTCGTAGTTGTAGAGGACCTTCCCGCACACGAACTTCTGGAACTCGGGCGGCGAGCCGAGCCCGTAGATCCGGAACTTCCGCTCGATGAGCTCCGTGTCCGCGTCCGTCCACTCTCCCGGGACGCAGTCGATCCCGAGCGAGGCGACCTTGCCGGCGACGTAGATCGTGCCGTCGTACATCGAGTCGCCGAGCCCCGGCCCCGCGTCCCCGCAGATGATCTGGCGGCCGCGCTGCATCATGAACCCGGTCATCGAGCCGACGGAGCCGCCGATGATGATCGTGCCGCCCTTCTGGTCGATCCCGGTGCGCGCGCCGACGCGGCCCTTGACGACGAGGTCGCCTCCGCGCATCGCGGCGCCGGTCAGGGAGCCGCCGTTCTTGTCCACGACGACGACGCCGGACATCATGTTCTCGCACGACGACCAGCCGACCCGTCCCTTGACGTGGATCTCGGGCCCGTCGATCAGCCCGCACGCGAAGTAGCCGAGGGAGCCCTCGAACGTGATCTTGCACCGGCGCAGGATCCCGACGCCGAGCGAGTGGCGTCCCTGCGGGTTCTGGATCACGACCTCGTCGATGCCCTCCTCGTAGAGGAGGCGACGGAGCTCGAGGTTGATCGTCCGCGTGGTGAGGTCGCGCGCGTCGAAGGTCGCCACGCCGTCCTCGATCACCGCGTTGCGCGGCGCCTCGGCGACCGGCTCGGCGAGGCCCCGCGCGTCGTAGGAGATCTGCCGTTCGCCTACCGCTGCCACACCAGCACCTCGCGCTCGTAGGGGTCGTAGGTGTCGATCTCGTGGTCGACGATCTGGCGGATCGCGATCTCCTCGGACGCGAGCGCGACGAGCTCGTCTGATTCGTAGAGCACGAGCGGCTTCGCGGCCAGCTCGTCCTTCGCGACGCCGAGCTCGTCCTGCGTCACCGCGATGTACGTGAAGACGCCGTCGAGCTCGTCGAGCGACTGGCGCATCGCCTCCTCGAAGGTCGAGCCCTTGGACATCTGCTCGGCGAGGTAGACGGCGATGATCTCGGAGTCGCACTCGGACATGAAGCGGCGTCCGGCGCGCTCGAGGCGGCGGCGCCACATGAAGTAGTTCGTCAGCTGGCCGTTGTGGACGACCGCGACGTCGGAGTACGGGTAGGCCCAGTAGGGATGCGCCCCGGCGATGTCCACCTCCGACTCGGTCGCCATCCGCACGTGGCCGATGGCGTGCGTGCCGGTGAAGTCGGCCAGCCCGTAGGTCTCGTGAACGCTCTCGGCGTCACCGAGGTCCTTGACGATCTCGAGGGAGCGGCCGAGCGAGAGGACCTCTGCCTCCGGGATGTCCTCCACGAAGTCGGCCAGCTGCTTCAGGTCGCCGTCGTACTCGAACGAGACCCTGAACGCGTACGGCGTCTCCTCCTCGACGTCGAGGTTCCGACCGCCGAGGGACGCGAGCCGCGCCTCGACCTCGACACGATGACGTCGTAGCCGGTCCTCGAACTCGAAGTCGCGCGGCGTGTTCGCGTCGGCGAGCTTGTAGCGCATGACGAGGTTGCCGTTCTCGGGGTTGCCGTAGAGCGCGTAGCCCGTCGAGTCCGGGCCGCGGTGCTTCATCGCCTGGAGCATCCGCGTCATCTCGTCGCCGATCGCGTGCGCCGACCCGTCCCGATAGATGATCCCCGCAATCCCGCACATACGCTTCGTGCCCTCCGCTACGGCAGAACGTCCAGGTACTCCGTCACGTCCCAATCGGTGACGGTCGCACAGTACCTCTCCCATTCGTCCCGCTTGTAGTGCATGAAGACGGTGTACATCTCGTCCGGGAGCGCCTTGCGGACGACCTCGTCGGCCTCGAGCGCGTCGAGCGCGTCCCCGAAGGTCATCGGGATCCGCTTGACCTCCTTGCCGGCCTCCATCGCCTCGTAGATGTTGCGCTCTTCGGGCTCGCCCGGATCGAGCTTGCGGTCGATGCCGTCGCGCATCGCGGCGATGAGCGCCGCCATCGAGAGGTACGGGTTGACGGCGGAGTCGACCGAGCGGTACTCGAAGCGACCCGGCGCGGACACACGCAAGGCGGTCGTCCTGTTCTGGAAGCCCCAGTCGGCGAAGACCGGCGCCCAGAAGCCCGTGTCCCACAGCCGGCGGTACGAGTTGACGGTCGACGCAGTGACGGCCGTGAGTGCGCCGAGGTGCTCGAGGATGCCGCCGATCGCGTAGAGGCCGACCTGGCTCGGCTTCTGCTGGTCGTCCGTCTCCGGCAGGAAGGCGTTCTCGTCGCCTCTCCAGAGGGAGATGTTGTGATGGCAGCCGTTGGCCGACACGCCCATGAACGGCTTGGGCATGAAGCAGGGGAAGGCGCCGAGCTCGCGGCCGACCGCCTTGCAGATCTGCCGGAAGGTCGAGAGGTTGTCGGCCGTCTTCTCGGCCCGGTCGAAGCCGAAGTTCAGCTCGATCTGGCCGGGCGCGTCCTCGTGGTCGCCCTGGATCATGTCGAGCCCCATCGCCTGGCCGTACTCGACGACCTTGTGGATGATCGGCTGGAGCTCGGAGAACTGGTCGATGTGGTAGCAGTAGGGCTTCGTCTTGCCCGTGACGGCGGGCGTGCCGTCCTCGTTGAGCTCGAGCCACATCATCTCCGGCTCGGTGCCGGCACGCAGGTGAAGGCCGGTCTCCTGCTCGAACTCCGCCTGCATGCGCTTGAGGTTGCCGCGGCAGTCGGAGGAGAGGAATGCCGCCGGGTTCTCGCGCTCCTCGCGGTTGCGGAAGCAGCTGCACCAGACGCGAGCGACCTTGGAGTCCCAGGGCAGCGGCTGGAACGTGTCCGGCTCGGGAACGCCGACGAGCTCGGCCGCCTCGGGGCCGTACCCGATGTAGTTGCCGTGGCGGTCGGTGAAGAGGTTCGCCGTCGCGCCGTAGACGAGCTGGAAGCCCTTCTCCGCGATCGTCTCCCAGTGCTGCGCGGGAACGCCCTTGCCCATGATGCGGCCGGTGACGGAGGGGAACTGGTAGTAGATGTAGGTGATGCCCTCGGCATCGATGCGCCGCCGGACTTCCTTCACCAGATCCGCGCGTCCTTCCGCTTCGACGAAGCGTTCCAGGTCGGTCGCCACCTGACTCCTCCTTTTCAGCTCCCGCGTTGTCGTGCGGGAGCCTAATCCAGCGACTAGCGTTCCGTTCAGTGAGTGAACCGCGTACAGAACACCTCACCGCAGATCAGCGCGCCGCCCTCGAGGCCGAGCTCGCGGAGCTCGAGGGCCCGAAGCGCAAGGCGGTCGTGCAGGCGATCAAGACGGCGCGCGAGTTCGGCGACCTCTCCGAGAACTTCGAGTACCACGCGGCGAAGAACGAGCAGGGCTTCCTCGAGGCGCGGATCCGGACGCTGCGCGACCGCCTCAACCACGCGGTCACCGTGGAGCACGACACCGACGAGAACGTCGGCGTCGGTTCGATCGTGGAGATCGCGGACGAGGGCGGCGACGAGATGGAGGTCGAGATCTCGGCCGTCGGCGGCGTGTCGCCGGACTCACCGCTGGGCTCGGCGCTGCTGGGCGCCGGCGTCGGGGACGTCGTCGAGGTCACGGCGCCGAGCGGCTCGTGGAAGGCTCGCGTGGTCGCCATTCGCCGCGCGTAGCCCCGGTGAACGGGAGCGACCCGCTCGGGCCGTTCGCCTACAGCGCCGACAGGATCTCGGCGTCCGCGCCGTCCTTGGCGGCGTCACCAGGCTCGTCACGCGGCGACGACTTGCCTTCGCGCAGCGCCGCCACATCGACGACGCGCGCGGAGACGCCCTCGAGCGACCGGCGCTCGTCCCCGAAAGCGCCGTCGCGCCAGACCGCCTCGGAGTCGCGCAGAGGCGTCACGACCCGGCCGTCGGGCCGCCGGAGGAGGTACGTCAGCTCGAGGCGAACGCCGTCGCGCTCGTAGCCGGTGCCACCGTCCTCGTCCGGCTCGGGCGCATGGGCCCAGCGGCTCCCGGCGAGAAGCTCCACGATGCGCGGAACGTCGTCGAGCCAGACGGCGAGGTCGACGTCGTCGTGCAGCCGCGTGATGCGGCCCGCGTGGAAGTCGACTCCCCAGCCGCCGAAGAGCCAGTACGCGACCTGCTCCCGGTCGAGCCGAGCCGTGATCTCCCCGAGGGCGGAGAGCTGGCCCGCCGAGCCGGCGCCCCAGCGGCGGTACGTCGTGAAGGCGAAACGCGTGCCGTCGTCGGTCGACGTGCTCCTCGCGGGCGGCGAGGTCGAACGCTCGACGCTCCCACGCCGGAAAGCGCGTGTCGCCGTCGACCGTAAGGTCGACCTCGGTGATCGCGAGCTCGTCGACGTAGGGAAGGGCAGCGGCGTAGATTCCGGCGCCACCGATGACGTACACGTGCTCCTCGTCCGCGAGGCGCGCGAGCGCTTCCCGGAGCGAGCCGGCCCGCTCCGCGCCGGCCGCCGCCCATTCGGGATTGCGCGTCACGACGAGGTTGCGGCGCCCCGGCAGCGGACGGAAGCGCTCGGGCAGCGACTCCCAGGTCTTCCGCCCCATCACGACCGCGTGGCCGGTCGTGAGCGCCTTGAAGCGTGCGACGTCCTCGGGGATGTGCCAGGGAATCCCGCCGTCCCGTCCGATCACGCCGTCGTGCGCGACGGCGGCGATCAGCGTGACCGTCACACGGCGACCGGCGCGCGGATCGCCGGATGGTGCTGGTAGCCGACCACCTCGAAGTCCTCGAGCTCGTACTCGAAGATCGACGCAGGCCGCCGTCGAAGCCGCAGCGAGGGGTACGGGTACGGATCGCGTGAGAGGAGCGTCTCGACCTGCTCGCGGTGGTTGTCGTAGATGTGACAGTCGCCGCCCGTCCAGACGAGGTCGCCGAGCTCGAGGTCGGACTGCTGGGCGAGCATGTGCGTCAGGAGGGCGTAGCTCGCGATGTTGAACGGCACGCCGAGGAACACGTCCGCGCTTCGCTGATAGACCTGGCACGACAGGCGCTCGCCTGCGACATGGAACTGGAAGAACGCATGGCAGGGCGCGAGCGCCATGCGGGGAATGTCGGCCACGTTCCAGGCGCTCACGACGATCCGGCGCGAGTCGGGATCCTCACGCAGCAACCGAACGACCTCGGCCATCTGGTCGATATGCCTCCCGTCCGGCGCGGGCCAGCTGCGCCACTGGACGCCGTACACGGGCCCGAGCTCCCCGTCCGCGTCGGCCCACTCGTCCCAGATCGTCACGCCGTGCTCCTGCAGCCAGCGCACGTTCGACTCGCCGCGCAGGAACCACAGGAGCTCGTACGCGATCGACGCGAAGTGCACCTTCTTCGTCGTCACGAGCGGGAAGCCCTCGGAGAGGTCGAAGCGCATCTGGTAGCCGAACGTGCTCACGGTGCCCGTGCCTGTTCGGTCGCTCTTCGGCACTCCCGTCGACGCGACGTGGCGCACGAAGTCCTCGTACTGGCCCATCAACCGACGATAGCGCTCGAGCCGGGCGTGCTCACGTCGTGAGGAGCGTCGTCTCGGAGCCCTCCTCGACGACGACCCAGCCGTCGAACTCGTCGAAGCGGTACGGAGCGTTCATCGGGACGACCGCCGATCCGTCGGCTCCCGTGACGAACGCGCCGCACAGCGCCTCGAGCTTGCCCTTGCGCGTGAGCCAGAGCTGAAATGGGCGGTCGCCCGCGCGAGGCTTGAGACCCGCCACGGTGAGCTCCATCGGCCAGTTGCCGGCCTCGTCGAGGTCGAAGACCGCCAGTGAGGCCGAGGCACCGGGCGCCGCCTGCGTGGCGTCCATCGACACCACGAAGTCGACGTTGCGGCCGCTGTCGGCGAGAGCGGCGCCCAGCGCGAATGCGGCGACGGCCAGCGCAGCGGCGATCGCGAGCAGCGCGCCTCGGCGCCGGCGAGGCGCAAGCGGTGTCGGCCGCGCCTGCACGAGCTCGGGAGGCGGCCCGGCTGCCACCAGCAGCTCGTGCACGCGCTCCAGGCGCTCGCGCTCGCCCGGCTCGACGTCGGTGCCGATCAGGTCGTCGAGGTTCGGTCTCATCGCAGCTCCTCGTCCAGCTCGTCCGCGAGACGCGCGAGGGCGCTCCGCGTTCGTGTCTTCACCGTGCCGAGAGGAATAGCGAGCCGGTCGGCGATCTCGCTCTGTGACAGCCCGCTCCAGTATGCGAGCTCGATCACCGGACGCTCGTGGTCGGGGAGCACCGCGAGCGCGCGGTGGACGCGCCAGGCCGTCCAGGATGCCTCGGCCTCGTCGGACGGGTCGGGCTCGCGTCCGGGCCCGTCCTCGAGCTCGACCACGGGCTCGGGCCTGCGGCGCAGCCCGTCGGTGATGGCGTTGCGCGCGACGGCGTAGAGCCACGGCGCTCCGCGACCGCGCGACGGGTCGTACGTCCGGGCGGAGCGCCAGATGGCGACGAATGCGTCCTGCATTGCGTCCTCGGCCCGGCCGCGGTCGCCGAGCCGTCTCAGCGCGAGCGCGAGAACCGCTCGCGCGTAGCGGCCGTGCAGCTCGTCGAACGCTCCGCGATCGCCCTCGGCGACGCGGACGATCAGCTGCCCGTCGGTCGGATGCGGCAGCTCCATGCGTCGGATCATTCCCGGGTCCACGCGTTGCGAACCGGCCCGGATCGCGAGCGACGTAGCCATGTGTGGAGTGCTACGCCTCCGCGACCCGGGCGGATTGCGGCGGATCTAGCCTCGAGCGTCGTCGAAGCGGGCGGCGACGGCGTCCCAGTCGACGACGTTCCACCATGCCTCGAGGTAGTCGGGGCGACGGTTCTGGTACGAGAGGTAGTACGCGTGCTCCCAGACGTCGATGCCGAGGAGCGGCGCCTGGCCGTCCATCACCGGCGTGTCCTGGTTGGGCGTGGACCTGACCGCGAGGCCGGTCCCGTCCCACACGAGCCACGTCCATCCCGACCCGAAGCGCTTGACGCCGGCGTCGTTCACCGCGGCCTTCAGATCGGCGACACCGCCGAACGTCTCCGCGATCGCGTCGCCGAGCGCTCCCGCGGGATCGCCCCCGCCGTTCGGTCCCATGATCTCCCAGAACAGCGTGTGGTTCGCGTGGCCGCCGCCGTTGTTGCGGACCGCCATGCGCTTGTCCTCGGGGATCGAGTCGAGGCTCGTCAGCACCGCGTCGAGCGACTGGTCCGCCCACGGCGTGCCCTCGAGCGCGGCGTTGAGGTTGTTGACGTAGGCCGCGTGATGCTTGTCGTGATGGATCTCCATCGTCCTCGCGTCGATGTGCGGCTCGAGCGCGTCGAACGCGTAGGCGAGGTCGGGGACGCTGAACGCCATAGGCCTGCTCTCCTCTCGGTACGAGTTTCGTCCGGGCAAGGATATGCTCCGCGCGTTCCCGCCCCGCCCCTGGAGGAAACCGATGTCGAACTTCGTCGAGATCAGGCCGCGTGAGCTGAAGCCCGAGCTGCTCGAGCTCGACGGCATCTCGCGGACGACGATCGAGGCGCACTACCGCCTCTACCAGGGCTACGTCGCGAAGCGCAACGAGATCCTCGGACGCCTCGCGACCGTCGACCTCGGCGCGGCGAACCAGGTGTACTCGGAGGTCCGCGCGCTGAAGGTGGACCTGACCTTCGCCGTCGGCGGCATCAAGAACCACGAGCTCTACTTCGAGCACCTCGGCGGCGCCGGTGGAGATCCCGACGGCCCGATCGGCGCGCTGATCGAGCGGGACTTCGGCTCGGCCGACGCCTGGCGCGCCGACCTGCGCGCAACCGGCATGGGAGGCCGTGGCTGGGCATGGACGGCGTTCGACTGGGACGAGGGCAAGCTCTTCAACTACATCGGCGACGCCCAGAACACGTTTCCCGTGTGGAACGCCACGCCGCTGGTCGCGCTCGACGTGTACGAGCATGCCTACTTCCTCGACTACCAGACCGACCGTGCCGCCTACATCGAGGCGTTCCTCCGGAACCTCGACTGGGACGTCGTCAACGGCTGGGTCGAGAGCTATCGCGTTCCGACCGAGTAGGTGGGTGGCCGAGTGATCGGCAACCACAGCGGCCGCGAAGCGGACGCCTTCAGGGATCTTCCCGCGAGCGGGGCTCGCGCGAGCGAATCCCGCTCGCTGGGCCAATGACACAGCTGCTCGCCGTCGTCGGCGGATACCTGCTCGGATCGCTGCCGTTCGGCTACTGGGTGCCGCGGCTCGCTCGCGGCGAGGACATCCGCACGAAGGGCAGCGGGAACGTCGGCGCCTCGAACGTCTTCCGGGTGTACGGCCGATCGCTCGGCGTGCCGGTGGCTCTGCTCGATCTCGCGAAGGGCTTCGCCGCCGCCGCGCTCGGGCTGTGGGCGGGCGGCGCGCTGATCGGCGTCCTCGCGGGAGCCGCGGCCATGATCGGCCACGCGCGGCCGGTGTTCCTCGGGTTCCAGAAGGGAGGGAAGATGGTGGCGACGGCCGGCGGCGCGACGCTCGCGCTCGCGCCACTGGCAGCGTTCATCTGTATCGGGGTCTGGCTCGTGACGTTCCTGCTGACGCGATATGCATCGCTCGCATCGATCGTGACGGCGCTCGCACTCGTCATTCTCGTCCTGGCGCTCGGCTATCCGTGGCCGATCGCCGTCTTCGGGATCGCCGGCGCGTCGGCGGTGGTCTTCCTCCACCGCGGCAACATCCGTCGGCTCCTCGGCGGAACCGAGCACCGCTTCCAGCTACGGCGCTCCGCTAGCGGCTGAGCCAGGCGGCGAGCGTCGTCTGGCGCGGAGTCGGCTCGCCGGTGGCGAGCTCGCCGCGCAGCTCGCCGACCGTGCCGAAGCGCTCGGCGACGACGTCGTGAACGTGGATCGTCTCGAAGTTGACCTGCTTGGAGAGCAGGAAGTCGTCGTCGTCGAGCTGCGGGAGGGTGTCGAGCGCATCGCGGAGCGCGTGACGCACCGAGTCCTCGACGAAGCGCGGCTGGAGGTGCGCGTGCTCGACGACGAACAGCTCGTCGGGACGCTTCAGGAGGTCGTAGATCGGGGCGCTCATCGAGCGCTCGGCGATGTCGACGAGAACCTCGGCGTCGAGGTCCTGCTCCGTCCCCACGAAGAGCGTCTGGCGGCCGCGCTGGTTGTGCGTGGCGATGGGGACGAGCTCGAGGATCTTCTCGATGTCGTCGGCCGCGAAGCCGGCCTCGAGGAGGCGCTCGGACGCTCGGTTGCGAACGAGCCCCTGCGCGCACGGGCACGCGTTGATGCCCGTGGCCTCGACACCGACCGCGCGTCGCGTGCCTGCCTCGGACGCCGCGGCGATCCCGCAGAGCGTGACCATCTCCTGGGTAGCGAGGCCCGTGACCGGCGTGCGGCGGTGGATCGGCCACTGGGCCCGGATCCAGACCTCCGCGCGAAGCGCCCCTTGCCGCTCGACCACCTGGCTCGCGATGTGCTCGGCCAGCACCTCGACGAGCAGCGCCTCGCGGTCGACGACCAGCTCGATGGCTTCCTCGAAGAGCTCGGGGAAGCGTGACATGTGCACGCCTTTCTGATCGGCGGCGAGATCGACGGTGCAGTCGATCACGGCGGCCATGACCGTCTGCGCGTCGCCGCGGCGGATTCGAACCGCCTTCTGCACGCCCGTCACGCCGGCGCGCGACAGGGCGAGCGCGATCTCGGGTGCCGACGCCTGGAGGTCTTCCTCGAGCTTCACGCCGTTCGGCACGCGGTCACCGTAGCACCGCGCCGGCGCTGCGCTCTCCGGGCTTCACCGGTCAGCGCAGCAGGCGCGAGAGCCGGCGATCCTTCAGCAGGCGACCGCCCGTCTGGCAGCTCGGGCAGTAGTAGATCGTGTGCTCCTCGAAGTCCACCCGGGCGATCGGCGTGCCGCACTGCGGGCAGGGCTCGCCGAGCCGGTTGTGGATGCGGTAGATCGCGGAGTCGCCCTTCCCCTGCTCGCGAAGCTCGAGGGCGCGCGTGAGGTCGTCGCGCATCGCGGCTGCGAGCCGCTCGACCTCCTCCTCGGACAGGTCCGTGGACGCCTTGAACGGGGAGAGCCGCGCGCGCAGCAGGATCTCGTTCGAGTGCGCGCGGCCGATCCCGGCGATCGCGCGCTGGTCGCGGAGGAGCGGGTGGAGCTGCCGCCGCTCGCGCTTCGAGATCTCGGCCAGCGCGGACGCGTCCACCTCGAGTGCGTCCGGGCCGAGGTGTCCGAGATCGTCGTCCAGCCGGGCCTGTGTGACGAGCCACACGCCGGCGCGCTTCTTCTTTCCACCCTCGGTCAGGATGAGCTCGTCGCCGCCCGTGAAGCGCAGCCTGAACATCGGTGTCTTCGGTCTCTTCTCTCCCGTGCCGAGGTAGCGGAGACGCCCGGCGCTCATCAGATGCACGCGGAGGACGAGATCCGCGTCCTCGACCGGGAAGAGCAGGTTCTTCCCGCGACGCCGCGCGCCCTCGAAGCGCCGTCCGTCGAGCTCGGACAGCGGAGGCGTCGCCGTCTTGAGCGTCGCGATGTGAGCGGGGCCTGCCGTCGCGATCGGCGAGCGCGAGACGAGGGGGTCGAGCTCGCGCACCCACGCCTCGACCTCGGGCAGCTCCGGCATGGAGCTGACGGTAGCGCTTAGAGGCTGCGGGCTCGGCATCACGGCGTCGGCCGGACGGTGCGAGTCGTCGATCGGCTCCGGCATCTCCCGGAGATGGCGCTGCGGGCGAGAACAGGATCCAGAGGAACGGCCGACGTCCCCGCCGATCGCGCCGACGACGATGGTCTCCCGCAGGCCGATCTGCGTCGCGAGCGCTCCTCCCAGGAGCGTTCCCCACCGGGATCGTTCCCCAGACCATGAAGCGCATCACGGAGTTCATGCGTCCCTGCAGCCGCGGCGGGCAGATCGCCTGCCGGTACGAGACCTGCACGATGTTGTAGACGACGACCGTGAAGCCGAACAGGAGCATCGCGGCGACGAGGAACGGAAGGGCCGCGTTCCGGTCGGGGCGAACGCGATCAGCAGCATCGTCGGCCCGAAGAGCATCGCGACGACGATCGTCGTCGGGCCGATGCCGAAGCGGTTCGAGATCCGGGTCGCGGTGAAGGCAGCGCTGAGCGACCCGAGGGCCCCGACGGAGAGGACGAGGCCGATGAGACCGGCGGACAGCTCGATCTCGCGGACGGGAAGACGAGGATGATCGAGAACGCGACGCTCGAGAAGAGGTTCGAGGTCGCAGTGCAGCCGGCCTGTGCGCGGAGGTTCGGATTTCCGAGCACGAAGCGGAGCCCCTCCTTGAGCTCGGTACCAGAGGCTCGACCTCTTGCCGTCGACGGTGACGACCTCGGGCCGGGGCTCCTCGACCTTGCGGATCCGAGGATGAAGAGGCCCGAGCCCGACGAAGCTGACGGCGTCGATGAGGATGGCATACGGGCGCGGTGAAGATCTGGACGAGGATGCCGCCGAGCCCCGGCCCGCCGACCTGCGCGGCCGAGCGGCGTGATCTCGAGCTTCGAGTTGCCCTCGATGATCTGCTGTGCGCTCGACGAGCGACGGCAGGTACGACTGGTAGGCGACGTCGAAGAAGACCTGGAACGAGCCGACGAGGAATCCGACGACGAAGAGCTGGCCGAGCGTGAGCGCGTCCGCGAGGTAGGCGATCGGAATCGTCACGAGGAGCGCAGCCCGGCCGAAGTCGCCGACGATCAGGATCGGACGCCGCGGCAGACGGTCGACCCACACGCCTGCCGGCAGCGTGAAGAGGATGAAAGGCAGGAACTCGCACGGTCGTGAGCGCCGCGACCTCGAAGGCGCTCGCGTCGAGGACGAGGATCGCGACGAGCGGCAGCGCGAGCTGACCGACCTGCGAGCCGAACTGGCTGATCGTCTCCGCGGACCACAGCTTCAGGAAGTCGCGATGGCGCCAGAGACCGCCGTGCGGCCAGAGGCTACGCATCGTCGCCTCGCGGCGGAAGCGGCGTCGGCGCCCGGAAGAGCGCGTAGGCGAGCGCGTGAGCTCGTGCCGTCGGCGTCGTCGGCTCGCTGGACGTCGGCGACGAGGCGGTTGAGCCGCTGCTCGAACCGCCGTCGCTTCGCCGCGGTCAGTCGAACGTGGACGAGCGCGGACGTCCCCAGCTCGTCGTCGCCCGAGGCGATCAGCTCGTCCGCGGCCTGGCGCAGCATCATCGCCGCGAGGCCGCCGCCCCGCAGCTCTTTCGGCATCGACTCGTCGCCCTTCAAGACGAAGAGGCGCGCGACGCGGCCGTAGAACTTCTCCGTGAGCGCCCGCACCTTGCGTGTCCGGACGACGCGGACGAGCCCCGCCGTCTCGAGCACCTTGAGGTGGTGACCGACCGTTCCCTTGGGCGTCTCGAGGACGGCTGCGAGCTCGGTCGTGCTCGCGGCTCGCTCGCGGAGCAACATGACGATGCGGGCGCGCAGCACATCGCCGAGCGCGCGGAGCTGCTTCGGGTCTTCGACGACGAGGACGTCGTCGAGGTCGTAGTCCGGGTAACGGTCGATGATCGCGGAACATACGACAAATCCCGACCATTGGCAAGTGACGTTAGGCTCCGCCGCCGTGGAGCCGATCGTCGTCGAGGTTCGGCGCGGTGAGGTCGTCGAGGCGACGCACCGCGTGCACGCCGTCGCCGTCTCCGACGGGCACGTCGTCGAGTGCCTGCGGAGACCCCGAGCTGAGCACGCTCTTCCGCAGCTCTGCGAAGCCGTTCCAGGCGCTGCCCGTCGTGCGCGCCCGGCCGGACCTGGACGCTGCCGAGGTCGCGATCGCCTGCGCGTCGCACCTCCACCGGCCCGACCAGCTCGAGCCCGTGCTGCGTTTGCTCCAGCGAGCTGGTGTCTCCGAGCAGAACCTGGAGTGCGGCGGGACGCCACCCATCGAGCATGTCTGCTCAGGGAAGCACGCCGCGATGCTCCTGCTCTGCCGCGAAAGGGGCTGGCCGACCCATGGGTACCGCCTGGCCTCTCATCCCTGCCAGCGAGCGCTGTTGGACGAGGTAGCGGCCGCAGCAGAGGTCGACCCCAACTCGATGCGGACTGCCGTCGACGGCTGCGGAGTCGTGACGTACGCACTCGCGCTCGAGCGGATGGCGCACGCGTTCTCACGCCTCGAGGATCTCGAAGGTGGTCGACGCGTCGCGGACGCCATGCGCGCCCACCCGGATCTGATCGGCGGTGACGACTCCCCCGATCGCGACCTCATGGGTCTCGCCGACGGCTGGGTTGCGAAGTACGGCGCCGAGGGTCTTGTGTGCGCAGCTCGGAATGGCCTCGGCGTCGCGCTCAAAGCCGAGGACGGGTCCTGGCGCCCGCTTCGCAGCGCGCTCGCGGCATTCCTCGAACGCCTCGGGCTCGATGCGGGCGGCCTCGCGAGCGTCCCGGTCGAGAACTCCCGCGGCGAGGTCGTCGGCGAAGTTCGTGCTCTCCGTATCGAGACCAGAACTTAACCCGATCGCGCTCTTCCACAATCGTCCTTTCCGGACTAGTATCCGCGCGCTTGGTGGTGGAGCCGGGGCGGCAGGCGGGCCGGCTCAGTGTGCGTCGCAAGGTCAGTATCCCGTTCGAGCGCGAGAGGAGAAAGCCCTAGCATGCTGTCCGTCGATATCGCCCTCCCAGAGGTCGAGGAGCTTCAACGCCTCGTCGAGCAGGGGCTCGAGAAGGGGTTCCTCACGTACGACGAGATCGTGGCCGGGCTCGACGACGTCGAGCTCACGAAGGAGCAGATCGAGGACTTCTACGCGTACCTGATCGACCACGCGATCGAGCTCCACGAGGGTGAGGAGCACAAGGACCTCCCGCATTCGGAGCCGATCGCGGTCGAGGAGGAGAAGGTCGCGCCGAAGCTCGATCTCTCCGTCGAGCCGTCGCTCGACTCGCTCCGCCTCTACCTGCGCGAGATCGGCAAGGTGCCGCTCCTGACCGCCGACCAGGAGGTGTCGCTCGCGAAGCTCATCGAGCGCGGCGACATGAACGCGAAGCAGCACATGATCGAGGCGAACCTCCGGCTCGTCGTCTCGATCGCGAAGGGCTATCTGGGACGCGGCCTCTCCTTCCTCGACCTCATCCAGGAGGGCTCGCTCGGCCTTATCCGCGCGGTGGAGAAGTTCGACTACCGACGCGGGTTCAAGTTCTCGACGTACGCCACCTGGTGGATCCGTCAGGCGGTCACGCGGGCGATCGCGGACAAGGCACGCACGATTCGCATCCCGGTGCACATGGTCGAGAAGCTGAACAAGGTCGTCCACATCGAGCGCCAGCTCGTGCAGCGGCTCGGCCGCGAGCCGCTTCCCGAGGAGATTGCGGAGGAGCTCGAGATCGACGTCGAGGAGGTGCGCGAGATCCTGCGCATGTCGCAGATGCCCATCTCGCTGGAGAAGCCCATCGGCGAGGAGGAAGACTCCTCGCTCGGCGACTTCGTCCCCGACGAGGCGGCCGAATCGCCGTTCGACACCGCGTCGCTGTCGCTGCGTCGCGAGGACGTCGAGCTCGCGCTCTCCGCGCTGCCCGATCGCGAGCGCCGCGTGATCGAGCTGCGCTACGGCCTCGACGGCTCGCAGCCCTGCACGCTCGAGGAAGTCGGCCAGGCGTTCGGCGTCACGCGAGAGCGCATCCGGCAGATCGAGAACAACACGCTCAAGAAGCTCGAGTCGCTTCCGGAGGCACAGGGCCTCAAGGACTGCGTGTAGGGCTCGCGCCACTCCTCGCCGGCGGCTCCCGGTCTGCGCATAGTTCAGGCGTGTCACGCATCGAATACGTCGGGCATGGGACCGTGTTCGTCGATCTCGATGGCGTCCGGCTGTTGACCGATCCGCTGCTGCGCAACCGCGTCGCGCACTTGCGGCGCTCGACTCCCGTCTCCGCACGATCGCAGCGGGGCGTCGACGCGGTCCTCATCTCGCACGCGCACTACGACCACCTCGATCTTCCCTCGCTCGAGAAGCTGGGCAAGCAGATGCCCGTCGTGGTCCCGCGCGGGCTCGGCGGGCTGCTCCGGAAACGCCGGTTCGAGAGCGTGCTGGAGGTCTCGGAAGGTGAGACGCTCGCCATCGGGGCGCTCGAGATTCGCGCCGTCCCCGCCGAGCACGACGGAAGCCGGAGCCCGATCGGCGCGTCCGGCGAGTCGCTCGGGTATGTCATCTCGGGCTCGAAGTCGATCTACTTCGCCGGCGACACGGATCTCTTCGAGGGAATGGATGCGCTCGGATCCGTGGACCTGGGGCTCATTCCGATCTGGGGCTGGGGGCCAGGGCTCGGCGGCGGTGGGCATCTCGACCCGGCTCGGGCGGCCGAGGCGGTGGCGCGCATTCGCCCGAAGGTCGTCGTCCCGATTCACTGGGGCACCTACTTCCCCATCCACCTCGGCCTGAAAGGGAAGCCGAGGTTCGTCGACATGCCCCCGCTCGAGTTCGAGGCCGCGTTGAGGACCGCCGCGCCGGACGTGGAGCTTCGCGTCCTGCGGCCGGGCGAAGGGCTCGAGCTCTAGGCGGGAAGGAGGTCGGCGGAGGCGAGCGCTGCGATCGTCTCTTTCACGGATCTCGCTCGCGACCTGCGACACGTCCGCGGTGAACGGCGCGTAGGCGACGATGTGCAGCCAGGCGGTCCTCTCGGTGATCTCGCCGACCTGGACGTAGATCGCGAGGTCGTCCCCCTGCGGAATGGCCGCAGCCGCTTCCATGGTGATCCGTCGCGCGTCACCGAGCGACGCGCCGAGGCGCACGGGCAGGTCGACGGTGACGAGCCGACGTGGATCGTCGACCGAGCGATTGACCAGCACCGTCGAGACCATCGTCGTGTTGGGAACGAAGATCCGCCGGCCCTCGTCCGTGCTGAGCGCCGTGTAGCTCAGTGTGATGTCGTCCACCATGCCGGTGTGGTCGCCGACGGTGATGCGATCGCCGAGACGCACGGGCTGCGTGAAGGCGAGCAGCACTCCCGAGCCGAGGTTCCCGAGCGGCGTGGTCAGCGCTAGCCCGGCGATGACGGCGAGCACCGCCGCCGAGCCGAGGAACGCCCGCGCGACCTCCTGCGTCGCAGGGAAGATCGACAGCACGCTCCACGTGCCGATGATCACCGTGAGCGCGACGATGACGCGCAGGAGGAAGCTGAACGTGGTTCGACGACGCGCCGCGACGCTGGGATCGGTCTCTGCGAGTCGCCGCTCGTAGCGGTCGAACGCAAAGGTGAGCACCATGCGAAGCGCGAGGACGACGGCGACCCAGATCGCTGCGGTGACGAGCGCGCGTGCGACGTTGGAGTCCACGCCGACGGTTTCGGCGCGGGTCGGCCGGAGCCTGCCTTACTCGCCTGCGAGCACGCGAGCCTTGGCCGACGCGTACTCCTCGTCGGTCAGCGCGCCGCGCGCATGGAGGTCGGCGAGCGAGGTGAGCCGCGCCGAGACATCGGTGGCCGCTGCCGGAGACTCGCGAGGGGCCACCGCCACACGTCTGTCCTTCCACCAGTCCGTCAGGCGCGCCAGCGTGTCGGCGACGATCGTCGAGTCGCCCGCGTCGGGGAACTCGTGGAGCGTCTGGCGACGGGTCAGCTCGATCCAGGTTGCCCCGAGCGCGGCGATGATCGCGACGACCAGCAGCCTCGTGAAGTCGGTCACCCCGGAGCGGAACACGAGGAGCAGGGAGACGGCGCCGAGCGCGACGTATGCCCATGCCCGGTTGCGAAGCGCGGGAGCGATCCAGCCGCGGGCGCTCGAAGCGCGTCGGCCGGGACCGGCGAGCCACGCGGCGAGCAGGAACAGCACGCCGACGACGATCATGAGCCGGAACGAGCCGCGCATGAGGCTGGTGAGGATGTCCCAGGCGTCGTTCGCGGCCTGGCGATCGTCTCGTGAAGCGACGAGCGAGTCGACCACGTAGTTCCTCGTCAGGTTGGCCGCCACGAGGCCGACGAGGCCGACGACGACGAGCGTGAGCCCGATGCCGCGCACGGCGCGGCGGCGCTCACTGGCGAGCCACACGGCGAAGCCGAACGCGGCCAGCGTCAGGAGAGGCAGCACCCACGCCAGCGCCTTCAGGAGCTCGAACGCGTTCTGCGCGGTGTCGAGCTCGTCGGCTCGCAGGATCACGATCCGGCCGGCGTCCTCCGGCAGCCGGTCGGCTACCTGGCTGCCGATCCCGATCCGGTCGGCGGACTCCTGGATGATCTGCCTGAGGTCGAGCGTGACCACGCCGTCCTGTGTCGAGACCCGGTCGCCCCCGCCCTCGAGCACCTCGACCAGTGTCCTGTGCGACTCCTCGAGCGATGCTCTGAAGAGGCTCTGGAACACGGACTGCTCGAGCGCGCGATCGACGACCTGGTACGAGACCTGGCGAAGGCCGGCGGTCGCCGCTCCGGAGAGACCCTCGTAGTCGTTCGGGAGCTGCGCCTGGACCTCCGCCTGCACGTCGACGTTGGCGAACAGCTCGTCCACGGCCCGGTTTGCCACCGCGGTGCGGATCCTGTCGTCGTCGAGGAGCGAGCTGCTCGTGCTCGTGAAGACCGCGGTGTTGAGCGCGACGCGGTTTATCCAGATCGCGAAGGACGACAGCAGAAGCAACAGGCCTGCGACGACGAGCACGATCCAGACGGCCACGGAGCGGCCGCGGCCCTGTCCTCGGCTCGCCGTCTCGGGTGCGGTGGCGTCTGCGCTCATCGTCGGGCCGGGCAGCCTAGTTCTCGCCGAGCGAGAACGCCGCGTGGAGCACCTGGACGGCGCGCTCGACGTCCGCGCGCGGGATGAGGCACGAGATCTTGATCGGGGACGTCGAGATGAGGCGCAGGTTGATCTCCTCGTCCGCGAGCGTGCGGAACATGCGCGCCGCGACGCCGGGATGCGAGCGCATGCCGGCGCCTACGAGCGAGACCTTCCCGAGATCGGCGACCTCCTCGATCTCGAGCGGGCCGATCGTCTCCTGCGCGCGCTCGAGGGCGCGACGCGTCGCGGGCACGTCGTCGTGCGGGACCGAGAACGAGAGCTCCGCGGCGCCGTGGACGACGTTCTGCAGGATGGTGTCGACGTTCGCGTGCTCTACGGCGACCGCGTCGAAGATGGCGGCTGCCGAGCCTGGTCGGTCCGGCACGTTGCGAAGCGCGAAGACGACCTCGTCCTTCGAATGGGTCACCGCCGAGACGATGGGCTGCTCGAGGTTGTCGGCCTCTTCGATCCACGTCCCCGGATCCGTCGAGAAGGTCGACCTCGCGTGGATCCTCACACCTTGCCCGCGCGCGAGCTCGACCGCCCGCAGCATCAGCACCTTGGCCCCGGACGCCGCCATCTCGAGCATCTCCTCGTACGACACCTTCTCGAGCTTGCGGGCGTCGGGCACGATTCGCGGGTCGGCGGTGAAGACGCCGGCGACATCGGAGTAGATCTCGCAGGTCGCGCCGAGGGCTGCTGCCAGCGCAACAGCGGTCGCGTCGGTGCCGCCCCGCCCGAGCGTCGTCACGTCCATCGTGTCTCGCGAGAACCCCTGGTAGCCGGCGACCAGGACGATCTTTCCCAGGTCGAGCGCCTCGACGACGCGCACGGGCGTGATCTCGCGGATCTTCGCCTTCGTATGAACGGGGTCGGTGATGATCCCGGCCTGCGAGCCGGTGAAGGAGACCGCCTCGTAGCCGAGGTCGTGCACCGCCATGGCGACGAGCGCGCACGCGATCCGCTCGCCGGTGGAGAGGAGCATGTCCAGCTCACGCGGGTGCGGCTCGGGCGAGATCTCGCGCGCGAGAGCGAGGAGGCCATCGGTGGCGTCTCCCATCGCCGAGACCGTCGCCACGACACGCGCGCCCCGCTCGCGCGCCTCGACCAGCCGCCGGGCGACGAGCTTGATCTTGTCGGGATCGGCGACCGAGGAGCCGCCGAACTTCATGACGACGGTCTCCGGCCTCGGGTCCGGGCTCACGCTCATCGGGTCGATTGTCGCGGTCCCGCCGGTCGCGTGCCGTACGGGTGGTTACGCTCCGGCCGTGCCGCGGAAGGTCATGCTCATCGGGCTCGACTGTGCCGAGCCCTCGCTCGTCCTCGAGCGCTGGCGCGACCAGCTGCCCACGATCTCCGGGCTGATGGAGCGCGGGTCGTACGGCCGGCTCACCTCAGTGATCCCGCCGATCACCGTTCCTGCCTGGTCCTGCATGATGTCGTCGAAGACGCCGGGTGATCTCGGCGTCTACGGCTTCCGCAACCGCTCGGACCACACCTACGACGGCGGCTTCATCGCGATGTCGACGGCGATCAAGGAGCCGCGGCTGTGGGATCTCGTCACGCGTGCCGGCGGCTCGTCGATCGTCCTCTCGGTCCCCGGCTGCTATCCACCGCGTCCGGTGAACGGGGTCATGGTGGGGTGCTTCCTGACGCCCTCGCTCGACTCGAAGTACACCTACCCGGCGGCGTTGAAGGACGAGATCGCCGAGGTCGTGGGCGAGTACCTCTTCGACACGAAGGACTTCCGCACGGACGACAAGGAGTACCTCCTGCGCCAGGTCTACGAGATGACCGATCGCCGCTTCGCTCTGGCCGAGCACCTGCTCGAGACGAAGCCGTGGTCGCTCTTCGCGATGGTGGAGATGGGACCCGACCGCATGCATCACGGGTTCTGGAAGTTCATGGATCCCGAGCACCGCAAGCACGAGCCGGGGAACGCGTACGAGAACGCGATCCTCGACTACCACCGGCACGTCGACGGGCTCATCGGCAAGTTGCTGGAGCACGCCGACGAGGACACGGTCGTGTTCATCCTCTCCGACCACGGCGCGAAGCGCCTCGACGGGGGGATCCGGATCAACGAGTGGCTTCGGAGCGAGGGCCTGCTGGCGACGCTCGCGGAGCCGGACGGCGTGTCCTCGCTCCGTGACGTGGGCGTCGACTGGTCGCGCACGACGGCGTGGGGCGAGGGGGGCTACTACGCGCGCGTCTTCCTGAACGTGGCCGGGCGTGAGCCCGAAGGGACGATCCCTCCCGAGGAGTACGAGACGGTGCGGGACGATCTCGCGCGGCGGATCGCCGCGATTCCCGACGACGCGGGCAACCCGATCCCGACAGCCGTCTACACGCCCGAGGAGCTATACGGCGAGCCGAAAGGCGTCGCGCCGGACCTCATCGTCGTGTTCGGCGATCTCCTCTGGCGCTCGGTCGGGACGATCGGGGGAGACGAGGGGATCCAGACGCTGGAGAACGACACCGGCCCCGACGACGCGAACCACGCGCAGGACGGGCTGTACGTCGTTGCGGGGCCAGGGATCGAGGCGACCGGCCGCCACGACGCGCACCTGCTCGACGTCGCGCCGACCGTCCTCGGGATCCTCGGGATCGAGGAGCCGGCGGGCATGCGCGGCGAGAGCCTGCTGCCTGCGCTCAGCACCGGCTGACCGGGTCGAGGCCCTCGAGGCGCCGAGCGCTCGACATGCTCGTCGCGGCGACGTCGGTTGCGTCAGGCCAGAGCTCGGCGGGCTCCTGGAGGTCGTCCCGGTCGAGCCGTCCGCGTCGACGAGCTGAGCGCTCGGGCACGAGGTGGTCGGCGAGTCGCGGTCCTCAGACGTGGGAGAGGACGCCGTCCAGCGGTCGCGGAACGCTGTCGAGGTCGAGCGCTTCGACCAGCAACGGCGCATAGCGGATCTTCCGGTTCCACATGAAGCGCCAGAGCTGCTCATCCAGGCTGAGGTCTCGCTTCGCCGGCTGCTTCTGGAATGTCCGAAACGGCCCGAGCTCGTTCTGAGCTTCGATGAGGTGAAGCACCGCGGCCGAGCCGAGCGCCCGGACGAGCTCGTCCTCCAGGTCGGTGATGCAGACGTAGAAGCCGAGCTCTTCCATCGCTGCCCGAGTCAGGTCGGTTCCCATTCCCGTGCGCTCGAGCGCGCGCCTGAAAGCAGCCTCTTCGCCGACGTCACAGAGACCCGCCACCTTCGCGTCGGCGCCGCGCAGGCCCAATCGCTCGAGGTACTGCCCGATGCCGTGCGCACCCCCGATCGGCACGACCGACACGCCCTCGGCTTCGAGGTCCCGGCCGCGACGCCGTGCCAGTGTCACGAGCGCGCGCTGGTCGCTGACGCCCTCGACGAGCACGACCGCACGCCGGCTCATGGCGCCTCCTCCGCGCGATCCATGGCGCGAAACGCCGGATTGAAGAAGCCGTAGGCGACGACCCCGACGAGCAGCACGCCCATCGTGAGCAGCGTGGCCGCCACGCCGACGGCGGCGACCAGCAGGCTGCCGAGGAGGATGCCGAGGGGTATCGACGCCCACGCGCCGGCGCGGATGGCGCCAAAAGCCCGGCCGCGCAGCTGCGTGGGGACGACCTCGGTCATGACCGTGAAGAGCAGCGGGTTGATCGGTCCGGCGGCGAGCCCCATGACCGCCAGGGCAACGAGCGCCGCAGGCAAGGAGGGCAGCGTGGCCAGGGCGAGGTAGCCGGTCGGCACGAACGCGAAGCAGCCCAGGAACGTGCGCCGCCGCGGCAGCCGATGCCCTACGGCGCTGTACACGAGCGCACCCGCGAGCGCCGCGCCTCCGAGGACGCCGAGCATGAGCCCGAGAGCTGTGGCGCTGTCGTACTGCTCGCGCGCGAAGACGGTCAGGACGACGGAGCCCGGCGCCTCGAGGAGGTTCGTGAGCAGCACCATGGCGACGAGCGCTCGCACGAGGCGGCGCTCCCAGATGAACCGAAGGCCTTCGGCGAGCTCGTCGAAGAATCTGCCACGCACCTCTCCCTCGACTGCGCGCGCGGCTGGAACGAGGAGTGCCACGAGCGCCGCCGACACGAGGAAGCTCGCGGCGTCGATCCACAGCGCGGCGGTTGCTCCGAAGGCCGCGACCAGGACTCCGCCGAGCGGCGCGCCGAGGAGCTGGGCGCCTTGCTGAATGGCGCCGCGGATACCGGAGGCACGCTCCATGGGCAGCCCGGCGAGCTCCACGAGATCGGGGAGGAGCGCCGCGCGTGCCGTCGCTCCCGGCGCGTCCAGGAGCGCCCCGAGGAACACGAGAGCCATGAGCTCCCAGAGCTCGAGGCCGACGGTCGCATAGAGGAGCGGGATCGCGGCGACCGCAAGCGAGCTCGCAAGGTCGGCCACGATGCTCGCCACGCGGAATCCGAGCCGGTCGACGACGACTCCGCCGAGGAACGCGGAGAGCACGACCGGCAGGAAGTTGAAGAAGACGGCCAGGCCGGTGAGCGTCGCGCTCCCCGTCGTCGTCAGCACGAACCAGGGGATCGCCAGCTGCGCGACGGCGTTCCCGGCGAGCGAGATCGCGTCTGCCACGTACAGCGCATACAGCGGAGCCCGCCTCGGCACTGAACTACCCTAGGCCGCCACTACAATCCGCCGCGCTCATGAACGTCGTCGTCTACGTCTCCGATGCGCTGCGCACGGACCACCTCGGCTGCTACGGCGCCCGGTACGTGAACACGACGACGATCGACGAGCTCGCCGCTGGCGGTGTCCGCTACTCGCACGCCATCAGCGCGGCGCCATGGACGGCTCCCTCGACGACCTCGATCGTCACCGGGATGTACGCGCACCACCATGGCTACCTGCACTGGGATGCTCAGCTCGACCCTTCCGTCGAGACCTGGTTTCGCGCGTTCTCCGCGCACGGGTACGAGGTCGCGAGCTTCGTCTTCGACACGAACTACCTCTTCAGGGACCTGCCCGAGGCGAACGTCCTCGGGACGAGCGAGACCCTCGACGGCGCATTCCAGTGGCTCCGCGCGAACCGCGACACGCCCTTCTTTCTCTATGTGCACAACTGGGCGACGCACATGCCCTACGACGTCCTGCACGCCGACCGCAAGGACTGGCTCTCGGCCAAGACGGAGATCATCGACGGCATCCAGTCCGACTCGGCGTCGGCCCTCGAGTCGATGCGCGAGTCGTACCGGAGGGCCGTCGAGCGCCAGTCCGAGGTGCTGGTGGCCTCGTTCCTCGAGGAGCTCGAGTCGCTCGAGCTGCGCGAGAGCACCGTCTTCGCGTTCCTCTCCGACCACGGCGAGTCCTGGGGCGAGCGCTTCGCGGCGAAGGACGACGTGAAGGGCGTGTACCACATGCACGGCGCGACGCTCTTCGACGAGATCGTCGAGGTGCCGTTGATCCTCTCGGCCCCCGGCCGACTCGAGCCGGGTGTCGTCTCCTCGCAGGTGCGCTCGGTCGATCTCATGCCGACGCTGCTCGAGCTGGCCGGGCTGCCCGCACGCGAGACCGACGGCGAGTCTCTGCTGCGGATCGAGGGCGACCGAGCGGCGGTCATCGCCGGCACCGACATGGGCGCGCTCACGAAGCTCGCCGTCCGCAAGCCGCCGTGGAAGCTCATCCTCGACGTCGAGAGCGGCGACGAGGACGCGTACAACCTCGAGCTCGACCCGCGCGAGCTGCACAGCCGCCCGGCGGACGCTCCGCCCGAGCTGCGGGAGATCGTCTTCCGTGAGCTCGAGAGCGCCGAGCGCCACGAGCTGACGGAGGAGGAAGAGGCCACCGTCTCGAAGCGGCTCTCCGACCTCGGCTACCTCTAGATGACTGCGCTCGCGACCTTCTACGAGCGGATGTTCTTCATCCGCCGCTTCGAGGAGACGCTCCTCGACCTCTTCTCGCTCGGGAAGCTCGTCGGCACGACGCACACGTACATCGGGCAGGAGGCGAATGCCGTCGGGCTCATCGACCACCTCGACCCCGACGTCGACACGATCTTCTCGAACCACCGCTGCCACGGGCACTACCTCGCGTTCACCGACGACGCGTTCGGCCTGCTCTGCGAGGTGATGGGGAAGGCGCCGGGAGTGTGCGGAGGCAAGGGCGGCAGCCAGCACCTGTGCAGGGGCAACTTCTACTCGAACGGCGTGCTCGGGAGCATCGTCCCGGTCGCTACCGGGATCGCGCTCGCGGAGAAGCGGAAAGGCACGGGCGCGGTGTCGACGGTGTTCCTCGGCGACGGCACGCTCGGCGAAGGCGTCACCTACGAGTCGCTCAACATCGCCTCGCTCTGGCAGCTGCCCGTGCTCTTCGTCGTCGAGAACAACCACTACGCGCAGTCGACGCCGGTCGAGCTCGAGCTCGCCGGATCGATCGCGGCGCGCGGAGCCGCCTTCGGCGTCGAGGTCGACGAGCTCGACACGACCGACGTGGAGGAGACCCACGCGGCAGCGGGCCGTGCCATAGGTCGCATCCGCGAGACGCGCGCGCCGTTCTTCCTCGTGCTGAACACCTATCGCTTCAGCCCGCACTCGAAGTCGGACGACCAGCGCGACCCCTCCGAGATCGACGAGCGACGCACGCGCGATCCGCTGCTCGTCGCGGGCGCGCGCCTGCCCGACGACGAGCGGTCGGCGATCGAGGCTCGGTGCGAGGACCGGCTCGCGGAGACGGTCGAGGCAGCGGACGCGGCGCCCGCGGCGACGCCCGGGGTGGCTGCGTGACCACGACAGCGCCGTCGAAGCGCGGGGTCCAGGCGCTGAACGAGGCGCTGCACGCGATCTTCGCGGCACGCGACGACGTCGTGCTCCTCGGCGAGGACGTCCTCGATCCGTACGGAGGTGCCTTCAAGGTGACGGCGGGGCTCTCCGACGCCTATCCGGACCGTGTTCTCACGACTCCGATCAGCGAGGCGTCGCTCTTCGGCGTCGCCGCCGGCATGGCGCTGCGCGGCCAGCGGCCCATCCTCGAGATCATGTTCGGCGACTTCGTCGCGCTCGGGCTCGACCAGATCGTGAACGGGATCTCGAAGTTCCGCGAGATGTACGACGACCAGGTGACGGTCCCGCTCGTGGTGCGCGCGCCGATGGGCGCTCGGCGCGGCTACGGGCCGACGCACTCGCAATCGCTCGAGAAGCTCCTGCTCGGGATTCCGAACATCTGTGTCGTCGCCGCGAGCGAGTGCCACGATGTCGGCGCACTGCTCACGGCGGCGGTCGACGACGAGCGCCCGGTCTTCTTCATCGAGAACAAGCTCCTCTACGGGCGCCCGATCCGGCGGCCCGAGGACGGCCACATCGGCGAGCTCGCCGTCCGCGAGGCCGGAGATCCGTACCCGGCGCTCACGTTCTCGGCGACGGATTTCACCGAGGGTGCCGCGACGATCGTGACCTACGGGGGGATGCTCCCGGTCGTGCTCGACGCCGTGACCGAGCTCGCTCTCGAGCACGAGATCTTCTGCGAGGTCGTCGCGCTCTCGCAGCTCGCCCCGGTGGAGCTCGACTCGGTGCTCGAGTCCGTCGCGCGCACGGGCGCGCTCGTGACCGCGGAGGAGGGCACGCTGACCGGCGGCTTCGGCGCCGAGATCAGCGCACGTGTGCAGGACAGCCGCCTGGACTGATCTGCGCGCTCCCGTGCAGCGCATCGCCGCTCGTGACGGGATCATCCCGTCGGCGCGGCCGCTCGAGGACGCCATGCTTCCGAGCGTGGAGGACGTCGTCGGTGCGGTGCTGACGCTCGACGGAGCGCAGCGCTAGATGCTTGAGATCGTCCTCACGCGCGAGGACGCGAACACGGAGTACGCGCTCCTCGCGGAGTGGCTCGTCGAGGATCGCGCCGAGGTTTCTGCCGGCCAGCCCGTCTGCGTCGTCGAGACGACGAAGGCCACGGTCGAGGTCGAGGCGCCTGGGTCCGGGACGATCGTCCAGCTGTACGCCGAGGACGTCGAGGTCGAGCTCGGCAAGACGATCGCCTACGTCGCCGAGACGGCAGACGAGCTCGCGTCCATCGACGCGAGAGGTGACGAGAAGCCCGCTCCGAAGGCGGCCGCCGGAAATCGCAAGGCGACGCGGAAAGCGGTCGAGCTCGCCGAGCTGCACGGGATCGACCTCGAGTCGATCGACAAGCGCGGTTTCATCACGGAAAAGGACGTCGAGGCGCTCATCGCGGCGCAGACGTCGTCGTCGGCTCCGGCTGCCGCATCGATCCTCGCCGGCGTCTCGACCGACGGTGTCTCGCTCCCGGCCACGTTCGGGCTCTCCGCGGAGGCCGGCCGCATCGACCCGGCGTTCCTCGCCTCGTTCGACGACGGGGCGTTCCGGGCCCTGGCGCCGGCGGACAAGGTGAGCGCGCTGCGCGACGCGGGCGCGCGGATCGGTGACGGGGTCGACCTCGGCGAGGGGTCGCTCGTCATCGCGCCGCAAGTCGTCGTCGACGATGGTGTTCGGCTCGGGCCGCGAGCGACGATCCTCTGCGAGGAGATCCTCGCGATCGGCGAGCTCTCGCAGTTCGGTCCCGATCTGGAGCTCCGCTGTCGTCGCGCCTTTCTCGGCGCAGGCATCTGGGGCGGGCGCTCGGTCAGGTTCGGCGGAGGCGGCCACCGCGACCCGTGGGCCACGCTCTCGATCGGAGATCTGGCTTTCGTCGGCGACGAGGCGTTCGTCAACGTCTGCCGGCCGGTGCTCATCGGCCGCGAGGTGTTCCTGACGATGCGCTCGATCATCGTCACGCACAACATCGGCCACTCGGTGCTCGAAGGCTTCGAGAACCGCTTCGCGCCGGTAGTGCTCGAGGATCGCTCGCAGGTCGGGCTTGGCGCCGTGCTGTACGCCGGTGCGCGCGTCGGGACTGAAGCGATCGTCGCGTCGAGCTCGTACGTCGTCGGCGACATCCCGGCAGGATCGTTCGCGATCGGTGTCCCCGCGAAGGCGACGGGTAGCTCGAGCCACAAGCTCTCCGACTCACGACGGGCCGACCTCGCGCGGCGGATGATTCACGACCTCCGCGAGCTGCTCGTCCTCCGGGGGCACGACGCGTCGGCCATCGAAGACGACGGCTTCGAGATCGAGGGCACGCGCGTGACCTTCACCGAGAGCTTTCGTGGCGGTGTCGACGCGCCCGCCGTCGTGCTCGCGCTCGCCGTCCGGGGCGACGTGCCCGACGGAGTTGCCGTCATCGACCTGCTCGGCCGCCGGGTCCACGGGAGTGGTGGCGTCGTGCTCGACTCCGTACGCGAGTTCTGCCGGAAGCGTGGGATCAAGCTCGAGCCCGGGCCGTGGAGCTACCCGGGCGGCCTCATCTGAAGGGGTAAGCGCATCACCCTGGTATTTCGTGCCTGTCGGTACTAGGGTGTGCGCGCCGAGAGGAGGACGCTCGAAAGCGAGGCAGGGGTGGTATCGAGAAGGACTCAGGTCGTACTGGGGCTAACCGTGCTGCTCGCGTCTGCGTTCGCCGCGACGTCGGCGGGCAAGGGTCCGCCCAGCTCTCCGCCCGGTCTCGACAAGGCGATTGCAGCGAAGGAGAAGCACGCGCAGAAGCTGCTCGACAAGCCCGGGGTCGCCGGGATCGGCGTGGCCCTGAACAAGGGCGGCAAGCCGGTGATCGAGATCTTCAAGGAGAAGGACGACGTCCCCGACCTTCCCGCCGATCTGGACGGCGTTCCGGTCGAGTCGGTCACGACGGGCATCATCCAGCCGCGCTCCGCGCCGACCGATCGCTTCCCGAGACCGGTGCCGATCGGCGTCTCCGGAGGGCTCGCCGGCGTTGCGACGGGAACGCTCGGCGTGCGCGTGACCGACGGGACGAACATGTACGTGCTCTCGAACAACCACGTGCTCGCCGGGATCAACACGGCGAGCATCGGCGACCCGATCATCCAGCCCGGCGACGCTGACGGCGGGAGCGACCCGGGAGATCGCATCGCGACCCTGGCTGCCTACCAGACGATCGACTTCAACGGCGGCATCAACACCATGGACGCGGCGATCGCCCGCTCGTCGACGACGAATCTCGGCACGTCGACGCCCGCCGACGGCTACGGCACTCCGAGCGCCGTGACGACACCCGCGTTCATCGGCCAGGCGGTCCAGAAGTACGGTCGCACGACCGGTCTGCAGCTCGGGAACGTCACCGCCACCGATGTGTCGGTCGACGTCTGCTACCTCCCAATCGGCGACTTTTGCCTGGAGCAGGCGCGCTTCGGCGGCCAGTTCTCGATCTCCCCTGGCCCGTTCAGCGCCCCGGGCGACTCGGGATCGCTCATCGTCACGCAGGGTGGGAACCAGCCAGTCGGCTTGCTCTTTGCGGGTGGCGACGGACTGACGATCGCGAATCCCATCGATCCCGTTCTGCAGCGCTTCGGGGTCTCGATCGATGGCGCGCCACCGACCGAGGGGCCTCCCTCTGTTCCCTCGGGTCTCTCCGCTTTCCCCGGCGAGGCGAGCGTGAGCCTGTCCTGGACGGCACCGGCCTTCGATGGCGGCTCGCCGGTCACGAACTACAAGGTGTATCGCGGGACGAGTGCGGGAGCGGAAACGTTTCTCGTGGACGCCGGCACGTCGACGACGTTCGTCGATTCGGGGCTCACGAACGGGACGTCCTACTACTACAAGCTGTCTGCCGAGAACGCCTACGGCGAGAGCCCGCTCTCGAACGAGGTCTCGGCGACGCCGACGAGCCTCGTTCCTCCCGATCTGCCGCTGCCGATTGTCGACAACTTCGATCGTCTGAACGAGAACCCGCTTTCGGATGGAGGGCGCTGGTCGAACGGCGTCATCGGCTCGGGCGAGTCCGGTCTCTACATCCCGAGCAATTGGCTCGCCTGCTCGAAGTCGACGACGTGCACGGCTTGGCGTAACAGTGCTCAGTACGGTCCCGACTCCGAGTCGTGGGCGCGCATCGCCACGCTTCCCGCCACGGCGAACTCGGTCCGTCTGTACGTGCGCATCCAACAGCCCGGCTCTGCGGCCGCCGACGGCTACATGCTGCGAACGATCCAGCAGACAGGCACCGACCAAGTCCTGCTCGAGCGTATCGACAACGGCACGATCGTCACGCGACTCACGATCCTGCAGGAGCTGGCCGTCGGCGACACCCTGCTCCTGCGCGCCAAGGCCACGACCATCGAGGCCTGGCGTAACGACGGCTCAGGCTGGACACGCATCGGGCTCATAACCGACTCCACCTACGGCGCCGCCGGGTACGCCGGCATCGGCTTGCGCGGGACGACGGGCCGCCTGGAGGACTTCGGGGCGCGAAGCCTTGGCGTCAGCTTGAACCCGCCGGGTGCCCCCGCCGGTCTCTCCGCAGCTGCCGGGGTGTCGAGTACCACCCTCGCCTGGACGGCACCCTCGTTCGACGGTGGCTCGCCGATCACGAGCTACAGGATCTACCGCGGCACCTCGGCCGGAGGCGAGACCTTCCTGCAGAGCGTAGGAAACGTCACGAGCTTCGTCGACTCGGGGCTGACGAGCGGCACGACCTACTACTACAAGGTGTCGGCCGAAAACTCGAACGGCGAAGGAGCGCTTTCGAACGAGGCGGCTGCAACCCCCGCCGACCTCGTTCCTCCCGATCTGCCGCTGCCGATTGTCGACAACTTCGATCGTCTGAACGAGAACCCGCTTTCGGATGGAGGGCGCTGGTCGAACGGCGTCATCGGCTCGGGCGAGTCCGGTCTCTACATCCCGAGCAATTGGCTCGCCTGCTCGAAGTCGACGACGTGCACGGCTTGGCGTAACAGTGCTCAGTACGGTCCCGACTCCGAGTCGTGGGCGCGCATCGCCACGCTTCCCGGCACGGCGAACTCGGTCCGTCTGTACGTGCGCATCCAGCAGCCCGGCTCTGCGGCCGCCGACGGCTACATGCTGCGAACGATCCAGCAGACAGGCACCGACCAGGTCCTGCTCGAGCGTATCGACAACGGCACGATCGTCACGCGACTCACGATTCTGCAGGAGCTGGCCGTCGGCGACACCCTGCTCCTGCGCGCCAAGGCCACGACCATCGAGGCCTGGCGTAACGACGGCTCAGGCTGGACACGCATCGGGCTCATAACCGACTCCACCTACGGCGCCGCGGGCACGCCGGCATCGGCTTGCGCGGGACGACGGGCCGCCTGGAGGACTTCGGCGTTCGAACGCTCGGCGGTCGCCCCCGCCAGACACCGAGGCGCCTACCGCGCCGGTCTCACTCGGCTGCGAGCTCCTCGAACGGCGGCCGGCCGGATCGACTCCGCGTGTGGCAGGCGGCGACCAACAACGTGGCTGTCACCCAGTCTCGGATCGAGCGCTGCCAAGGGGGCCGAAGGTGGTCTCGAACTTCGTCGAGCATCGCGACGACCGCAGCTACGAGCTACTCGAGCGCTCCGGCCGCCACCGCCTCGAGTGACTACTCCTACAGGCTGCGCGCGCAGGACGCCGTCTCCGAGCTGGACGACGCCCTCCTCGAACGACGGCCGACCTCAACGACACCGCGTTAGCGGCGTCCCACCGGACCGTGCCGAGCCGCTCTCGATCCTCGACGACCTTCAACCGAGCCAACGAGAATCCACTGTCCGTCTGCCGTCCGTTGGGGGAACGGCATTGCGGGCTCAGGCGAGCGAAGCCTCAAGGTCGTCTCGAACCAACGTGCGAGCGATCGAAGACCACGACCTGAACGGCCTGGGGAAAACGCAAGCCAGCTCGGACCGGACTGCCGAGGTCTAGGCCAAGTTCGGCACCCTCCCGGGAACGGGCAACGAGTTCCGTCTGTACGTGCGAGCCTGCAGCAGCCGGGTCGCGGCGGTCGAGTAGCGGGTACATGCTGCGCACGAATCAGGTGAGCGGGCACGCGATCAGCTACTGCTCGATCGAGTCGACAGCGGCGCACACAGTGAACGCGGCGGACGATCGCCCAGGAGCTGGCTGTCGGCGAAGTCATTCTCCTGCGCGGTCCAAGGCGAACGACGTCTCGAGGCCTGGCTCAAGCGCGGCACGACGTGGTCGCTGCCGCGGCAGCCGTCACGGACTCGACCTACGCCGGCGCAGGGCGCGTCGGGATCGGAATCCGCGGGAAGACGGGCCGGCTCGACGACTTCGGCGCCCGTTAGACCGTCGGAGCCGCGACGGCCGGCGGCACGTGCGGAAGCGACGCGAGCATGGACCGAACCGCGTCGGCGTTGCCCTCGACGACGACCGCATCGAGGTCGCGTTCGACCATGAGCCGATAGAAGCCGAGCGAGTCGCCGACGACGGTCGCGTCGGGCTCGTCGATGGCTCCGGCGACGACCTTGCCAGCGTCCGCCGATGCGATCTCATCGCCGATCCGGAACTCGATCCTCTCGCTCGCGCACGCGGACGGAAGGGCGATTCGCAGCGCGCCGACCAGCCACCCCGGCTCGAGGTCGCCGGTCGTCTCCGGCGGACGGAGCGACTGGGCGCCCCAATGCGCGAGCACGTGGAGGACCTCGCGCAAGCCGCGGCCGTACTCGGTGAGCTCGTACACCCAGGACGCAGCGGGCGGGTCGAGCTGCGTGCGGCGAACGATGCCGCCGCGCTCGAGTGTCTTCAGTCGCGCCGCGAGAATGTTCGTACCACAGCCGTCGAGTCGGGCGTGGAGATCCGAGTAGCGGAGCTGGTCTTCCTCGAGCAGCTCGCGGACGATCAGCAGCGACCAGCGCTCGCCGACGAGGTCGAGCGCATGCGCCATCGGGCAGTACTGCGAGTAGCTCCTTGCCACCGTGCGGAGTGTAGCGGCTCAACTGGCGAATTGAAAGCGGATACTTGCGAATCGCAAGTGAGATCGTGTAGCATCCCCCGCCTACTCAGCACACGAGATTGCCACGAAGGCTGGAAACGGGGGTTCCCATGGTCGACTCGAACAGGAAGAAGTGGTTCGCACTCGCGCTCATCCTGGCGGTGCAGTTCATGACGATCCTCGACATCGCGATCGTCAATGTCGCGCTGCCGTCGATCCAGACCGACCTCGGGTTCTCGCAGGAGAACCTGCAGTGGGTGATCAGCGCCTACGCGCTCATGTTCGGGGGCTTCCTCCTGCTGGGCGGACGATCCGCGGACCTGTTGGGTCGCAGGCGCGTCTTCATGGCCGGGACGCTGCTCTTCACCCTCGGCTCGCTCCTGTGCGGGCTCGCGTGGAGCGAGGCCTCGCTGATCGGATTCCGTGCGCTCCAGGGGCTCGGGGCGGCGACGATCACGCCTGCAGCGCTCTCGATCCTCGTGTGGACCTTCAAGGAGGGACGCGAGCGCAACATCGCACTGGGGGCCTGGGGCGCCGTTGGTGGGGTCGGCGCTGCCTTCGGGGTCCTGTTCGGCGGCATCCTCGTCGACTTCCTGTCGTGGGAGTGGATCTTCTTCGTGAACGTCCCGGTCGGTCTGGCCGCGCTCATCCTCGCGCCGTTCCTGCTCTCCGAGAGCCTCGACAAGCACGGCCAGGGCTTCGACGCGCTTGGCGCGCTCCTCGTCACGTCGGGGCTCGTGCTGCTCGTCCTGGGTGTGACGCAGGGCCACGGCTGGGGGTGGAGCACGGGTCGGACGATCGGTGTCTTCGTCGCGTCCGCCGTCCTCCTTCTGGGATTCGTTCTCTGGGAGCGGCGTGTCGAGGACCCGCTCGTGCCGTTCTCGATCTTCCGGCTGCAAACGCTCACCGCCGCGAACATCGTCGGCTTCATCCTCGGCACTGCGCTCTTCGCGATGTTCCTGATGCTGACGCTCTACATGCAGCAGGTGCTCGGGCTCTCACCGCTCGAGACCGGCGTCGGGTACCTGGCGGTCGCCGGCACGGCGATCATCTGGGCGAACGTCGCGGCTGCAGCGGTGACGCGCGTCGGTGTCAAGCCTGCGCTCGTGTTCGGGATGGCGCTCTTCACGGTCGGTCTCCTGTACTTCACGCAGGTGTCGCCGGACGGCTCGTACTGGAAGGATCTCTTCCCGGGCTTCCTCATCATCGGGCTCGGGATGCCCTTCGCGTACGTCCCCGTGACGATCGCCGCGGTCGCCGGCACGAAGCCGGACGAAGCCGGGCTCGCGTCGGGTCTGATCAACACGTCGCAGCAGATCGGCGGCGCCGTCGGGATCGCGATCCTGTCCACGATCGCCGTGTCCAGGACCGACGATGCGTTTGCCAGCGGCGCGCAGCAGGCCGTCGCGCTCACCGACGGGTTCGCCGCCGCGTTCTGGGCAGGTGCGGCCATCTCGTTCGCAGGCCTCCTCGTCGCGATCTTCGTCGTCCGCGGGCGTGATCTGCAGCAGGAAGCCGGCGCGGTCGAGCCGGCTCTCGAGCCGGTCACGTAGCCGTCGTCCTGATCACCTGGCCGGGACCGTTCAGGCAGGTTCCGGCCAGGCCGATCGTGGGTACACACGTCCTGATGCGGTTCCGCAAGGACGCCCAACTGGACTCCTCGCAGGTGGAGGACTACCGCGGTCGCGGCGGCGGCGGGCTGCCCGGGGGCCTCCCGGTCACGCTCGGCGGAGGCGGCGGCGTCATCGGGATCATCGTCTTGCTGGCGTTCCTCTTCCTCGGAGGTGGCGGCGGGCTCGGCGACCTCGGGTCACTCACGGGCCAGACGGTCGGGCCGGGCGGGCAGCCGTCGGGCCAGATCGCGCAGGACTGCCGGACCGGGCAGGACGCGAACGAGCGTGACGACTGCCGCATCGTGGCCGTGATCAACAGCGTGCAGAACTACTGGTCGAAGACCGTCCGAAACTACGAGCCGGCGCGCACGCGGTTCTTCGACGGCGGCATCCAGACGGGTTGCGGCCCGGCGTCGTCAGCGACGGGGCCGTTCTACTGCCCGCGCGACCGCTACGTGTACATCGACCTCGGCTTCTTCGACCAGCTGCAGTCGCAGCTCGGCGCTCGCGGCGGGCCGCTCGCAGAGGCGTACGTGCTCGCTCACGAGTACGGCCATCACGTCCAGGATCTTGTTGGCGACCTCGATCGCGCCGGCCGAGACACGGGCCCGCAGGGCGGCCAGGTGCGTGTCGAGCTGCAGGCGGACTGCTACGCCGGGCTCTGGGTCGGGCATGCGCTCGACACCGGGTTCGTCGAGGACATCACCCGTCAGGACGTGGCCGACGCGCTCGACGCGGCGCAAGCCGTCGGGGACGATCGCATCCAGGAGACGACGCAGGGCCGGGTGACGCCCGAGTCGTTCACGCACGGCTCGTCCGAGCAGCGCAAGAGCTGGTTCGTGCGCGGCATCGAGGGCTCCGGCCCGCAGAGCTGCGACACGTTCAAGGGTCGCGTCTAGCTCTAGCTCTCGGGCGGCTCGTCGGGGGACGCCGTCGCCGCCTCGAGCTCGCTGCGCGCCTGTCTGGCGCTGCGGTGCGCACGCCTGCGTGAGACCACGAGGTGGAGCAACAGGAGTACGACGAGGACGGCCACCACCGCGCCGGTGAGCGAGCCGCCCCGGAAGGCGGGAGCGTCGACGTCGAGCACGCGGTCTCCGGCGTGGGCCGCATTGCCGCGTCCGACCACGATGCTGAGTGTCATGAGGTTCGGCAGCGCGAGCAGGATCCCGATCGCGAGCGCCGCGGCGATCGTCTTCCAGGTCCGGCGCCACCGCAGGATGAGCACGATGGCGACGATCGGCAGGAAGGTGAAGACGAAACCGTAGACGAGACCGAGCGTCGTTCCCTGCGTGATGCTCCCGTCGACCTGGTTGCCGATCCGCTGCGCCCACCAGCGCGGAATCGTCGCCGACGCGACGAGCACAGCCACGACGAAGACCGCGAGGAGGCCGCCGGCCCACAGCGCTCGACGGCCCCACCGGGGTGAGCCGACCTCCTCGGTCGTGCGGTCGTTCACGCGTCTCGCGAGCGCCGCGTCAGTCGAGGACGAACGTGACCCGAAGCGTGACTCGGTACGCCGTGATCTTTCCGTCCTCGACGTCGACCTTCTGCTCCGCGACCCACGCTCCCTTGATGTTCCGCACGGTCTCGCCGCTCTTCTCGATCCCAACGCGGACCGCGTCGTCGAAGCTCGTCGGCGAGACCGCCGTGAGCTCGATGACCTTCGCTACCGACATTGCGTGCCTCCTGTTCGTCGCTCTTCGTCCGAGGTGAGGACCCTACAGCGGCGGCTATCTTCTCCCCGATGCGCAAGCTGCAGAGCCAGGGCGTGCACCACATCACGATCGTCGGCGCCAAGCGGCAGACCGCCATCGATTTCTGGGAGGGCATGCTCGGGATGCCGTTCGTCTTCGAGCAGCCGAACCTCGACAACGCGTCGGAGAGCCACCTCTACTTCGATCCCGGCGACGGTCGCCTGATCACGGTGTTCACGGACGAGACGCGTGAGGACGATCCCGCCCGGACTGCGACCGACCCCGGTTGCGTGCACCACGTCGCGTTCTCGCTCTCGCAGGCGGTCTTCGCGCAGACCGTGGAACGGCTCGACGAACGCGGCGTCGAGCACTCCGGCGTGAAAGACCGCGGCTTCATGGACTCGATCTACTTCGAGGACCCGCTCGGCCTTCTGATCGAGCTCGCCTCCTACCGGTTCGAGCCGCCGTTCGGTCACACGCACGCGGACGTTCTGCTCGAGGCGCACAAGCTGCGCGTCGAGCGCGGCGACTACAACATCGCGCAAGCGCACCTCGCCGATGCCATCGAGCTCCTGATCGAGCGTTCTCGGGCGTCACTCTCGGACGACCGCTCCCCGAAGAGCCCGTACTAGCGAGGCGCGGCGCGGTATCGCGGCTACGGTCGCGGCATGCGAGACGGTGTCGGGAGCGCGTGGCTCTGGGTTCGCATCGCGCTCGTCGGCTTCGTGCTGGCGTGGATCCTGGGGCCGAGCGAGCTGCGCGACAACGTCCCGATCCTCGTCGTCTTCCTGATCGCGCTGGGCCTGGAGGTGAACTTCCTCGTCGGCGCGCTGCGGGGCGGGCCTCCGCGCCAGCCGGATCGCCGCCCGCAGGAGATCGACCGGCAGCGGTACGGGTTCGAGGCGGAGCTCGAAGACGACCTCGACGACGACTGGTGGGAGCCGGAGCCGCGCTCGGCAGCGATTCGCCGGTTCGCGCTCGGCCTCGGCGTGATCGCGGCCCTCGTCACCGTCGTCTGGCTCGTCGGCACGAGGACGGGCTGGAGCTCGATCGACGGCGATCGCCGGGCCGCCGCCGTCGCACGCTTCTCCGAGGAAGCCTCGCGCATCGCCGGGAAGCCCGTCTCGATCCGGTGCGACGAGGCGCGTGACTACGTCGGTTCCGTGCAGCACGCCGACGGCGTCGCGCTCGTCGGCGGCGAGCTCGCGATCCTGACTCCGGAGGTCTGCAACGACCTCTATCGACTCGCCTTCGAGAACGAGACGACCGGAAGCCGGACGGGACGGGCGATCGAAGTGCTCGCCCACGAGGCGTGGCATCTCCGTGGGGAGGCCGACGAGGGGACGACGGAGTGCTACGCGTTGCAGTCGGGGGTGGCGCTCGGCGAGCGGCTCGGGTTGTCCGAGGGTACGGCGCGGCAGCTCATGCGCCAGCAACTGACCGAGAACGCGCTCCGCGGAGCCGGGACGCTCGAGTACCGCGTGACCTCCGAATGCCGTGACGGCGGCGCGCTCGATCTCGATCGCGACGGCACTGGCTTTCCCTAGCGGGCTCGAGGTCACGCCTGGGTGTCGTCGGACGACGACTCACGGGCCGCCTAGAGCAGGTCGTCGCCCTCGTCGAAGATGCGCATCGTCGGACCGCTCGCGCGATACGAGAACCAGGTGACGGTCGGAGTCGTGACCGGCTCCTTGTGTGCGATGAGGTACGCGGCGAAGGCCCGTACGAACTCCTCCCCGTAGCGTCCCTCCGCAATGAGCGTCGCGCGATTGTCGACCGTCACTCGCCTCAGCTCGAGGGACGCGGCGTCCGTGCCCTCCTCCAGCTGCTGGGCCAGCCGTTGCTGCGAGGCACGATCCCGACTGGCTCTCGTTCCCGTTCCGTGATGCTCCTCCGAGCATGCTCGACTGCAGAACGGATCGCGCATGCGCACGGAGACCTCCGGGAGCCCGCCGCCGCAGACGGAGCACCGACCCGGTGTCGCAGCCGTCGGTGAAGAGCTCCTCTGGCTGCCCGGGTCCATGCCCCGAGTATCTACGAATGCCCGCGCCCAACCGGACTCTCGCGACGGGCTATCCGGGAGCCGTTGCCGGCGACGCGGCCGACGACGGCAGCCTGTGCGTCGGTCCGCGCTCGTCCGAACACCGCCTTCGCCAGGATCACCAGGCCGATGCCCGTCAACAGCAAGGCGATCCCGACGATGATGCTGAAGATCGCGAGCATCTCCGACATGAATCCCATGTCCAGCGCCGTCGCCAGAGCCGTCTCCGTGACCCAGATGTTGCGGGCGCCGTTCGAGATCGGGTCGCCGTTCTCGTCCTTCGCGGCAGCCTCCGGGTCGTTCGTGCCTACCGCGTTGGTCGGATCGTCGGCGGACTGGTACTGGCCCATCTCGGCGTAGGTCAGCCCACCGGTGTTCGACAGCGTGTGCTCGCGCATGATCTCCGCTTGTGCGAGCGCCTTTCTGCCCGTGTCAACTGGTTCGCCCGCCCAGTCGGGAGCATGCTCTGCCACCGCAGGGTCTTCGATCGGCCCGAAGCTAATTCCTTCGCGCTCGATGTGGTCGCGGGTGAACGCGAAACCCCAGATCCCGAGGACGATGACGGCGATGCCGAAGAAGATCAGCAAGCCTCCCGAGACGTAACCGCCTATCCGCAAGCCCTTTCCTTCGCTCATCGCCTTCCTCCTTCGCTCGGAACGACACAACCGATGGTGCACACACCGGCATCCTGACGCACGTGGTCGACCACCGCACGGCGGGACCGATCGAGTGGTGGCACGTTCGAGGGCCAGAAGAACGTCGGAGACCTCTACAGCGTGCTGATCGGAGCGGGGAAAGGCGGCTACTCGTCCTTCTCTCGGTGCGCGACGCAAATCCCGTCGGACGTGGCTGCCTACCGCTTTCCCTCGGATGATCCCAACGTCCTGATCGGCCTCGTCAGCGCTGCGCGCAGTTCGAGCAGCTGGGACTCATCACGTACCTGGGGACCTACCTCGACGAGGGACCGGGCTGGCCGTTCACCACGTTCACGGTGAACAACCACGCGCAGTGCATGCTCGCGATCTACACGTACCGCACCTTGTCGGAAACGTAGACCGCACCGAAGCGAATCCCGCGCGGCGAGGGAGTGCAGCCGCACAGAACTGCGCTCCCGGCCCGCGGCCGATACGTGACCGACCTGAAGCGGACCGACGGCGGCGACATCGGCATCCACGGGAGCATCGAGCTGGCGCGGTCGCTGCTCGACGCCGGCTCCTGGACGAGCCCGGCTGGTCGTCGCTCCCGCGCTCGCCAGCGGCGGTCTCCGGCTCTTCGACGCGGACGGCGGTCCCGTCCGCGCGCTCGAGCTTCTCGACAGCCGGAGCACCGAGGCGGGCTCGCTGCTCCTCGCATACCGCGTGGTCTGAGACCCCTTCGAGGTCGGTGTTGCGTTTTCCGCCGTACAGAGGGGGGTACGGAGATGCAGCAACGCGTCCCAGCAGACGCGTACCGATGACAACAGGGGAGGTACCACATGTGGAAGGCAATGGCGGTGTTGGCTGCCCTCGTATGCAGTGCGACGATCACGGTGTCGCCTGCGGGCGCAGTAACCGGCAACTTCGAGAAGGACTTCGTCCACGACTACGTCGGTCTGATCGCGTACTACAACTCAGACGACGAGTTTCTCCATCGTTGTAGCGGGGCGCTCGTCAACCCGACGACGTTCCTCACCGCGGGCCACTGCTCGGATGTCGCCGATCCCGAGGTCGACCACGCGATCATCTGGTTCTCGCAGACCGGTGGCTCGACCTACGACCCGGCGACGGGCGCGGCTGCGATAACCGGGTATCCGTACGAGTGCATCGACGTTGAGTATCCGTGCCGCACGGCTAGCACGTTGCTCAACAACGGCTTCACGGGCCTGCGCGGCGTTGGTCAGGACAATCTCGACGTGGGGATGGCGATCCTCGACGCGCCGTTGCTCCTGGACACCTACGGCAGCCTCGCTGATGTCGGCTTCCTGAACGAGGTGTCAGCGCAGGTCGGCAAGCCGGCGACCTTCACGGCGACGGGCTATGGAGTGTCGGACATCAAGCCCGCAACGGTCTCCTTCCGTGAGCGGCTGATGGCGACGCTGCAGCTCGTCAACATCGGCAGCCGTTATGAAGGTGGTACCAACCTCCATCTCTCGGCGAATCCGGGCGGTGGGAAGGGAGGAACCTGCTTCGGTGATTCGGGCGGGCCGATTCTCTACGACGGGACCGACATCATCGTCGGCGTCAACTCGTTCGTGAAGAACCTCAACTGCGCGGGCAGCGGCTTCGCCTATCGGACTGACACGGAGGAGACGCTGAGCTGGATCCTCGCGCATGCCGACTACACCTACGGTGGGATCACCGTCGTCTCCTACGACGGCACCACCCGGGTGGTTTCGTCAGCGCCCTAACCGAAGGCCGATACACACGACGCGGCGGGCGCGATCCTGCGCCCGCCGCGATCGTGGTCGCCGGCGGCAAGCACGAGCAGCAGCGCCAGGATCCGGTAGCGCTGCACGGTCACTCGATCACGGCCCTGGCGATGGCGGGCGGCTCGCGGCCGGCGAGGAGCCATCCGGCCGCGGTGGCGGCCAGTGGCACGCCGATGATTGCGAGGGCAATGTAGAGGACCGGCACGTCACTCAGGTAGCCGAGGTCGTCGTGATACGTCGCCGCAAGGACGACGTAGGCACCTGCGACGCCGAGGAGTGCGCCGAGGAGGGCGAGCGCGCCGGCGGTGGTGGCCGTCAGTGTGCGGCGGATACCGGATGTCGCACCTGCCGCGGTCAGGGTGCGCAGGTCACCGGCGCTCTCGCCGCGGATCAGACCGACGGTCATTGCGAGGATGGCGAGCGCCAAAAGGCCGCCTGCGGCCGTCGCGATGGACATGACCTCCGTCGGCGGGTTGCTCTCTCGCTGTGTCTCGATCGTGAGCCCGGCTTCCGCCGCCGCGTCGCGGGCTTTCGCGATCTGGTCGCTCGCCAGCGACCGGCTCGACTGGACGAGCCAGCCGGCCGGAATCTGCTTCCAGCCATGGCGGCGAAGACCATTGAGCGTGATGAAGTACGGCGGGTTCCGACCGCTTTGGGCGCCGAACAGATGCCGACCGGTGTCGATCGTCTGGACGTTCGTGACGGGGATCTCCGTGCGACTCGTGAAGCTCGGAATGACCAGGTTCTTGGCTGTGCGGCTGCGGTCGACGAGGAAGTCGGTGCCTGGATCGATCGTGGCGGGGTCGATTCCGAGATACGCGAGCACCGCGGGGGTGGCGACGTAGGCCTCGGATTGGGCGCGGTACTCCTTTCCCTCCCCGGTCGTCCTGAATGACTTCGTGAGCTCGACCGGGGGAAGGAATCGAGTATTGCCGACGGCCACGGGAGGCGCGCCGGGCTCAGTGGCCTTTTGGAGCGGGACGACCGTTGCCCGGTTGAGCTGGGCGGCGACCCGTCGAGCAGCTGCGGCGAAGCGGTCGAGCTGAGCGGGTGCAGTGGTCGGAGTCAGCCTCCGGTCCTCCGCCGGCCCGAGGTAGACCCGGATCTGGCGATCAGAGAGGCTTGCCGGCGCACTCGCCGCTTTCGCCTCCTCGGCCGAGGCGATGACGACGACGGTCGCTGCGATGCCGAGCGCGAGTGTGACTGCGGCGAGGGCGGCTCCGGACCTGGCCTGGTAGCGGGCGAGGTCCCGCAGCGCCAGTCGCGGCGCGATCGGAACTCGCCCGGCCACGGCGGAGAACGTACGGATGGCGAGCGGCCCGAGGAGCAGGCTGCCGAGGATCGTTGCCAGGAGCCCGGTGATGATCAGCGGCGGGCTGTCTCGGCCCGACAGTGCGAGACAGCTGATGCCGACCGCGATCAGCGCTGCCGCGGCGATAGCCGAGTGGCGTGCGGGCCTCGGCTTGGGCGGTCGGCCCGAGAGGGCGAGCAGGACCGGGAGGCGGGCGACGGCTCGCCCGGGCCACCAGGCGGCGACGGTTGCTCCCACGACTGCGAGAAGACCGGCCATCGCGATCAGAATCCACGGGAGGCTCAGCCGGTCGATGCGATGGTCGACTGCGGACTCGAGCGCCGGGGCGAAGACGAGCCAGAGCCCGAGTCCGGCGATCGTGCCCATGGCTGCGGCAAGAGCCCCGACGACGGCGCCGTTCGTCAACATCACAAGACGGACGTGCTTCTCCGTGGCGCCGACGGCGGCGAGCATGCCGAGCTGGCGGAGCCGTCGCTGCGCGACGACTGCGAATCCTGCGGCGGCAACGAGCGATGCAAGAAGGAGAAAGACGGTGGCCACGGAGAACATCGCCAACGTCTCTGTGGTCTTGCTGACGTCGCTCCCCATGATCATGGAGCCGGAGTAGGGAGAGCCAGAGCGGTCACCCAGGGACCGCACGAAGGAGTCATGCTCCGCCTCGCTCGCGTCGACGAACAGGTCGACCACCTCAGGGCTCGCTGCAGAGGGCGAGACGAGAGCGAACTCGTCGCTCAGCTTGCTCGGGTTCTCGACGATGCCCACGACGGCCCGTCGCCGGCCGTCCAGGGCCAGGGTCGATCCGATTTCGAGCCGGAGAGACTCCGCCACTCCGTGGGTCACGGCGACCTCGCCGGGCCCCACTGGGTAGCTGCCGCTTCGAAGCGCCAGCAGCTCGCCGGTGTAGGCGCCGCCGGGGGTCTGCGACCGGTAATCCAGCGTCTCGACGCTGCCCGGGACGGACACGGAGCGGTGGCCGATGACGTCCAACGTTCCGAACGATTCTTCGGCGGAGTCGAGCGCCGTCTGGAGCCTTTGGGGATCAGAGGCGTCGAAACTGAGCACATCGTTGGCCGAGCCGAAGTCGCTGTCGTCGGCAGGAACCGAGTTGTAGGCGATCGTGATGCTGCCGATAGCGGCGGTGACGGCGACGGTGAGGAGGGTGACGACGAGGAGCTGCTGCCGCCACTCGCGGCGGAACATGCGCGTCGCCCAGCGGATAACGGCGCGACGGGCGGCGACCCCGCCATTCCGCGGTCCGCCCAGCGCCGACGGATGAGCGACGGCGCTCATCGCCGATCAGCTGCCGCGAGCAGCGACTCGGGGCCGGGCGGTACGACCGTCTGGTCGACGATGTGGCCGTCGCGGAGAAAGACGACCCGGTCGGCCCAGGACGCGAGGTGCGCCTCATGGGTGACGACCACGCCGGCGACGCCCCGATGCGTGGCAGCGCGCAGCAGGCGCATCACACCCTCGCCGTTCACGGAGTCCAGCGCGCCCGTCGGCTCGTCTGCGAGCAGCAACCCGCGCTCGCCGACGATCGCCCGTGCGATCGCGACCCGCTGGCGCTCACCGCCCGAGAGCTCGTCCGGGTAACGATCGGCGCGCTCGTCGACATCGAGCTCCTCGAGCGCCTTCAGCCCCGTCGCCCGTGCGGCCTTCGCGCGGACACCGTCGAGCTCGAGGGGCAGGGTGACGTTCTCGACCGCCGTCAACCCTGGGAGCAGGTTGAAGTCCTGGAAGACGTACCCGATCGAGCGGCGCCGCATCCTCGCCCGATCCGAGCGCGAGACGCTCGCGAGGTCGACACCGTCCACCAGCACCTCGCCGCTGCTCGGGTCCTCGAGGCTGCCGGCGATCGTCAAGAGCGTGCTCTTGCCCGAGCCGCTCGGACCCATGACCGCGACGAGCTCACCGCGCTCGACCGAGATGTCTACCGCGCTGAGCGCATGCACCTCGGTCGGTCCGGAGCCGTACACCTTCGATACCTGGCGCAGTTCGAGCGCGCTGCTCATCGCGACACCTCCGTGGTGCGGGTTGGTTCGAACGACTGGAAGCTCTGTTCGACGGGAGGGATGGCCGGCACCTGCTTCAAGCGAACGTCCGCGGCGTCGAGCCAGCGCACGATCGCCTCGAGCCGGAAGAGCTCCGCATCAGCGACGAGTGCAAGCGGCACATCGTTCTCCGCGGCAGCCGCCTTCACCTGGGTGTACCGCTGCATCACCTCGATCACGTGACGGCGATGCACCTGCAGGAGCTCGCGGATGTCGATCCCCGGGATCTGCAGTCCTACCAGCACCTTGATCACGAGCTCATCCCGGGGCGGAGGGACGAGCTCGGGTGGCGTGCGCAGCCAGTCGACCAGCTCCTGGGCACCGGCGGTGGTGATCCTGTATCGCTTCTGCGAGCGCTCGCCGTGACCACCGGCCTCGACGAGCCCGTCGCGCTCGAGGCGCTGCAGCGTCGTGTAGACCTGCCCGATATTCAGCGGCCAGACCTCGCCCGTCCGCGACTCGAACTCGTTCTGCAGCCGCAGCCCGTACTTCGGCCCCTCGCGCAGAAGCGCCAGGAGGGCGTGAGGGACACTCATGAACTCATCTTCGTGATGAACATACTGAGTATGTATACCAGGTATGGCGGTGTCGCGCACAGCCCCGCTCGAAGCGATCGCTGGTGAGGCGAAAGCGCACGACGCTCACGGGATGTCGGTTCAGGGCAACGCGAGCCGGGTACCCTCGTCTTATGGAGACGGCGGGCAAGGTTCTGCTCGTGAGCGCGGTCGTCCTCGCGATCGTCGGGCTGGGTGCGCTCGGCCTCGCCAAGCTCGGCGTCGATCGCGTCCCTGGGACGCTCTCGTGGCGGTCGGACAACGTGACGGTATTCGTCCCGATCGGGCTGATGCTCCTCGTCTCGATCGTCGGGACGATCGTGCTGAACGTGTTCCTGCGGAGATGACCTCAGCGACGCGGCTGCTAGCGCGGGTGCGGCTAGTAGGTGTCCTCTCCAAGCGGATGTCCGGCAACTGGGTAGCGGCCGCGGCGAGTGCTTCGCGGGTCGCAGCCAGTCCCCCAGTCGTGGGCGAGTTGTCTGCTTGCCGATCCGTAACGAGCGATGAAGCGGATGCGCGTCGTCGCCGTGTCGTACTCGGTCGGGCTCACTTCCCGGTGCCGCGCTCCTTGAGAGCCTTGAGGATGCGCGTGTTGATCTCGTCACCAAGCGACTCGTAGCGCGTCGCGATGTCGTCGACCGCCGACGTGCCGCTAGATGAGCCGAGCTTCTCCTCGAGCGAGCGCAGAACGCTCTCCCGGATTCCGGCCGACAAGCGCTCGCCGTAGTCGTCGAAACCCCGCGCGATGTCCTGCTCCGCGTCGGACATCGGCTTCGGGGAAGCTGGCGGCTCGGGCGGTGTAGGCACGGCGGGCGTCTGCGCCTCGGCGACGACCGCATCCTCTGCCTCCACGACCTCGACGCCCTCGATCGATACCTCGAAGACGCGTTCGGGCTCGTCGATGCCGCGCAAGTGGCGCTGCCCGACGGGATAGACGGACACACCGTCCGGGAGCCCCGAGCCGAGCAGCGCGCGCGTCGTCTCGGAGAGAAGAATGTGGCCACCCCGACCCTCGGTGCAGATCCGCGCAGCGCGCACGACGTCCAGTCCGACGTAGCCCTCCTCGTGCACCGCGGGCTCACCGGTGTGCAATCCCATGCGCACGCGCACGGTCACCTCATGTGGCCACGCTGCACTCGCGTGAGCACGCTGCGCGTCGACCGCAGCCTCCATCGCGTCGCGCGCGCGAGGGAAGACAAAGAAGAAGGCGTCGCCCTGCGTGTCGATCTCAATGCCGTCGCGCGCAGAGAACGTCTCGCGGATGATCTTTCGGTGCGCCGTCAGCACATCGCCGTAGCCGTCGCGGAGGCGCTTGAGTAGCTCGGTCGAGTCCTCGACGTCGGTGAACGCGAAGGTGACCGTACCGCCGGGAAGTTCGGGCACGCCCCGATCGTACGCATACGGATCGCGCATGGCTGGCGGATGCGCGCGGTCTTTGTTCCCCCGGAGACCAACGACGGCAGCGCGTTCATGCACCACGTCGTCATGATCTGGACGGTCGGACAGCAAAACGTACGGCATCGGCTTCCATAACGAGCACGGCAGCGGGCAAACGCTCGCGCTCGACAAGGCGCTGGCGGGGGATCAGGCTCGTGCGCCCCTGAGCAACTGTCGAAGTCTTGCGCCGCGGCTGGCCCCAGGAATTGCCTGATTTCGTTCGCGTGCCTGGGTGAGCGCCCGATCGGGGCCAGAGTATTGGCCCATTCTTGGCCCCGCGTCGGAGTTGTAGCTTCAGGAAGGCCGCCGAAGATTTTGGCTTCTAAGCCAAGCCCTCTGACGGACTCGAACCGTCGACCCCTCCTTACCATGTGCCCCTCGGGTATCGCGTCTAGTTGCACTCCGTCGCGACGTACCTGCAAAGAGGGACATTGCAAGAAGGACGCCTTGCCGCTGATCGCCAAGGTTCGCCACGTGTGGTTTCCAGGGCGTTTCCACAGCAGGTCGACTCAATGTGAGAGCACAGCCGCGACGCTGCATCAGTGCGGTACTAGGGTTCACCTCGATGGAAGGCAGGCCGCAGAAGCACCTTGCTCTCATCATCGCGCGGGAGCTAGCGTCGCAACTCGCGACGGCGACGTTCATCGCCGATACGGCCGGTGACCTCGTCTTCTACAACGAGGCCGCGGAAGAGATCCTGGGTCGAACGTTCGCCGAGGCCGGGACGATGTCGGCAGAAGGCTGGACTTCGCAGTTCCGCCTCGAGGACCTGGACGGCGCTGCCATGCCGCTGGAGCGCATGGCTGCGGGCGTCGCCCTCTTGGAGCGAAGACCCGCCCACGGCAAGCTCTGGATGACCGGCCTCGACGGCGAACGGCGGTTGATCTCGGTAACAGCTGTACCGCTCTTCGCATCCGGCACCGAGTTCGTCGGAATGATCGCCCTGTTCTGGCAGTCGACCGTGGACGACGCTTGACGTGTCGTTCCGGGTGAGGGTCTGGGGGTGCCGCGGGTCGGTTCCCACGCCCGGCGAGGCGACGGTTCGCTTTGGCGGCAACACGTCATGCGTTGAGGTTCGAACCGGCGACGGAGCTCTGCTCATCCTCGATGCGGGCACGGGGCTCCGCCGGCTTGGCGCGCAGCTCGAGTGGGATGCCCCCTTGCATGTGCTCGTCACCCATCTACACCTCGACCACGTCGAAGGCTTGAGGTTCTTCGCGCCGTTCTGGCACGTAGAAACGGACTTGCACATCTGGGGCCCGCCTTCGCTGATGCACTCACTCGAGGAGCGCATCACACGAGCGTTCTCGCCTCCGCTCTTCCCGATCGAACTCACCGATACGCCGGCAAAGGTGACGTTCCACGACGTGCCTCATGAACCATGGGAGATCGAAGGCGTTCAGATCGAGGCGAAGACGGTGTCCCACCCCGGACCGACGCTCGGGTACCGACTCTCGGTGAACGGGGCGGCGCTGGCGTACATCCCAGACCATGAGCCCGTCCTCGGTGTCGAGCTCGCGGACCTCGAACCGGAGTGGATCTCCGGCCACGCGCTCGCAGAGCACGTCGACCTGCTGCTTCACGACTGCCAGTTCAGCGAGATCGAGTACGCGTCCAGGGTCGGCTGGGGTCACTCGAGTGTCGGGCACGCGGTCGAATTCGCCCAGCGGGCCGAGGCTCGTCGACTGGTGCTGTTTCACCATGACCCGGACCGCTCGGACGACGGCGTCGACAGGCTCGTGGAACGCGCCCGAGACCTGTGGGGCCACTACTCGGGAGATGCTCCCGTTGCCGCATCCGAGGGCATGACGCTCGACATCTCGTAGTCGTCGCGGTGACGTCGCGACTGATGGGCACCGAAAGACCCCCTGCTTACCATCTGCATGCGCGGCATCGTGCGTGGCTGGCACAGATCGCGACTGCCTGCAAACGAGGCGTTTCGGGGCGTTTGCGGTTGCGTCGATTCGCCCTGTTCGCCGCCAACGGTTTCCATGGCGTTTCCAGCCGATCGGGGCTCGCGCGTAGTAATTGACAGAATCCTGGCCGGGATGACGACGACTCTGGGGAAACTCGAGCATGTTGATCCGCGCACCATCTGGGCGCACGAAGCGCACACCTTCACACCCTGGCTCCTGGCAAATGGGGATCGTCTTGCCGAAGCGCTAGGGATCGATCTCGACCTTGAGGCCGCGGAACACGCGGTAGGTGGCTTCTCGCTCGATCTCGTTGGGAAGGACATCACCAACGACGCCGTCCTCATCGTCGAGAACCAGCTCGCAACCACAGATCACAGCCATCTCGGTCAGGTCCTGACATACGCCGCAGGGACGTCGGCGTCGACGATCGTCTGGATTGCGACGTCCTTCCGAGAGGAGCACCGACAGGCGCTTGACTGGCTGAACGAAAACACGGGTGAGCAAACGCACTTCTTTGGTATCGAGCTCCAGGTAGTCCGCATCGGGCAGTCCGAACCTGCGCCTCTCTTCAACGTCGTCGTACAGCCCAACGACTGGCAGAAGCAGGTTCGAGCCGCCACGCAGCCTGGTGCGATGTCCGCAAAGGGCGCGCTGTACCTCAGGTTTTGGACGCGGTTCCTCGAGCGAGTCCATGTGGCGTACCCGAGCTGGACCAAGTCCACGTCTGCGGGAACCAATAACTGGTTCGAGATGAAGTCCCCGATTCGCGGATGTCGGATCAGCTCATCGTTCGCACAGCACGATCGTCTGCGACACGAGCTGTACATCGATTCGGGTGATGCCGAGCGCAACACGCAGCTGTACGAGTTCTATCTCGGCCACCAGGAGCAGCTCGAGGTGTCCTACGGGCGAAAGCTGGAGTGGGAGGAGCTTCCGACCAAGAAGGCGTGCCGAATCGCTGAGTACAGGGAGGGATGCAACGTCGGCGATGAGGATCGCTACGACGAGTTCATCGACTGGTTCCTCGATGCTGGGGCGCGCCTCCGGAGCGCCATCGATGGTGTTCCGACGCCGCCGTAGGTTGAGAAGTGGGCGCGCGATATCGTCGGTGGAGACGTCACGCTCTGTCTCACTTGCTTCGGCTAGGAATCGTCGGCTAGCCGCAAGAGGGTCGTGACGGCCTCGGTGCCTGGCTGCGAACAGTTCACAAGGGCGTGCGTGATTGCGCAAGACTCCGGCGCGTGAACATCCCTGACGTTCACTACGCCCGAAGTGGCGATGTCGCCATCGCCTACCAGGTGATAGGTGACGGCTCCCTTGACGTCGTGCTCGTGCCCGACTGGGTGTCGAACCTCGCCTGGGCATGGCATACGCCTTACTGGCGCGACTTCTACGAGCGGATCGGCTCGTTCGCGCGGCTGATCGTCTTCGACAAGCGAGGTACCGGACTCTCGGACCGCCCTCGCTTCTTTCCCGACATGGAGACGAGGATCGACGATCTTCGCGCGGTCTTGGACGCGGTCGGAAGCGAGCGAGTGGCGCTTGTCGCGGCGCAGGAAGGTTGCTGGATGGCGTCGCTCTTCGCCGCGACGTACCCGGAGCGGACGCGCAGCCTCGCTCTCTACCACCCCTGGATCGGCCGCTCGGATCCACGTCTCCAACGTCCGTCCGAGCAGGATCTGATCGAGCTACGGGATATCTGGGGGACGAACGCGGACGCCGACGAGACGCTCGAGGGCAACCCCACACTCGAGGCCGACGAGGACTTCCGTACATGGTTTCGCGACGCCCTTCGGCTCAGCGCGAGCCCAGGCGTCGCGTACGCGTTCAACAAGATGATCGTCGATGTCGACTTCCGCGACATCTATCCATCGGTGCGCGTACCGACGCTCGTGCTCTACCGCCCCTATCGTCCGGAGGCCCGCGACATGTACGGCGACGTCGCTCGCCTCATCCCCGACTCGCGGCTGATCGAGCTCCCGCCGGGCGACTACATGGGCATCTTTCTCGAAGACCCCGCACGTGAGATCGAGGAGTTCCTCCGCGACGTGCCCGCGTACGCGGAACCGGAACGCATCCTGACCACCGTGCTCTTCACGGACGTCGTCGGCTCGACGGAGCGATTGTCCGAACTCGGTGACGCGAGTTGGCGCGCTCTCGTCGAGCGGCATCACGATCTGGTTCGTCGTCTGCTGAGCCGCTATCGCGGGACGGAGATCGATACCGCTGGGGACGGCTTCTTCGCTACGTTCGACGGGCCCGCGCGTGCCATCCGCTGCGCGCGCGCTATTCAAGCCGAGATCGCTGAACTAGGGATCTCGGCGCGAGCCGGCGTCCATACCGGAGAGTGCGAGATCATCGACGGAAAGCCGGGAGGTCTTGCGATCGTAGTGGGCGCCCGCATCTCGGCCGCCGCTGGTGCGGGCGAGGTGCTCGTGTCGGGAACCGTCAAAGATCTCGTCTCCGGGTCCGGGATCGAGTTCGAGGACAGGGGCGAGCACGAACTCAAGGGCGTGCAAGGTGAGTGGCGACTCTATGCAGTCGCCTCCGCGTGAACGCACGAGCGTCCGGTCTCCCGTTTCCAAATCGTTTCCAACGCGGGCATCGTTGACACGAGGCGGCTCGGGGTACAGGCTGTCCGAGCCCAGTGCCTCGGGCGCAGCGGCGAGCCCAACGGCGGAAAGGGAGATGTGGCAGCTCATCAGAGCGATCGGCGGGTGGAGCGGCGTGGATGGGCGACACTGGCTGCCTGCCTCGTTGCTCTCGCTGCGATGAGCGGTGCCTCGGCGCGGGCGAGTGACCCGCAGGTAACGGACATCGAGCAGGCAGGGGCAACGAAGATCGCTGCACCGGGCGACTGGCTCGCGGCGGGCGCAGGCGGCGTGTGGCTCTCTGATCCGCCGACCAGGGTGATTCGTCGCCTCGATCCGGACTCCGGTGCGACCACGGCGATGATCCGGGTGCCACAGGCGCCTTGTGAGGCGACGGACGTTGGCTTCGGCTCGCTATGGACCGCGACGTGCGGGACGCCGGGGCTCGCTCGCATCGATCCGGCCACCAACAAGATCGACGGCTTTGTACGTCTTGCGGTCCCGTCTAGCCTCGGCGGTGAGGGGAGTGTGGGCGCAGGCGCTGGCGGGGTCTGGCTCGTGGTCGACGGAGCGAGTTGCTTCGCGTGCCGCGTCGCCCGCGTGAACCCGAAGTCACTTCGTGTCGTGGCCCGCATCCCGGTCCGTGAGAACGCTGCCGCGGTTCGCGTTGGCTACGGCGCCGTCTGGGTGACGAATCCAGCGAGCAACGTCGTTCAGAAGATCAACCCGCGGACGAACCGAGCCGTCGCGACCACAAAGGTGAACGGCGGACCTCGTTTCCTAGATGTCGGCGAGGGAGGCGTCTGGACGCTCAACCAGATCACGGGCTCGGTGACTCGCCTCGCGCCAGGGACGGCGAAGGTCGCCGCGAGCATCAGGGCAAACGTAGTCGGAGAGGGCGGAGACATGACCGTCGGCGGAGGCTGGGTCTGGGCGCGTGGCACTAGATCCCTGCTCACTCGAATTGACCCGCGCACGAATCATGTGGTGGAGCGCTACGGACCGCCCTCGGGGAGCGGTGCCGCGATCGTCGGCTTCGGTGCAGTCTGGATCTCCGCGCACGACGTGACAACCGTCTGGCGACTCCCGCTCCCGAAGCCCTAGAAACCGCGCCCAGTCTCAGAAGCTCCCGCCCCGTTTCCAAATCGTTTCCAAAGCGGGAGTCTCGCCCCTCGCCCACGGACCGCCGATCCGGCAACCCCAGGAACCAAGCGCAATCTCGCCAAGCCCTCTGACGGACTCGAACCGTCGACCCCCTCCTTACCATGGAGGTGCTCTACCGACTGAGCTAAGAGGGCAAGCCGGCCCAGTGTACTGACCCTCGAAAGCCCGCCCCTCGCAGCCACTCGGCCGCGAAGCGGCCGCCTTCAGGGGCCTTGAGCGACGGGAATTCGCGCGAGCGAATTCCCGTCTGCGGGATATGCAGGGGGGAGGATTCGAACCTCCGAAGGCTGAGCCAGCGGGTTTACAGCCCGCCCCCTTTGGCCACTCGGGAACCCCTGCGCGGCGCGCAATTGTAGCCGCGGCTCGCCGCACGTCCTACCATCGTGGAGTGGAGCGCTTCGACGTCCTGGTCGTTGGTGCCGGACCGGCCGGGTCGGCCGCTGCGATCCATCTGCAGCGGGCAGGCTTGCGCGTTCTCCTCGTCGACAAGGCACGATTCCCGCGCGACAAGCCGTGCGGCGGAGGGCTCACCGGGCGCGCGCTTCGGCACCTGCCGTGCTCTGTCGATCCGGTCGTGGAGCACGTCGTCGATCGCATGGTCGTCCGCGTCGGGTACGGCGTGAAGCTGGCGCGCAGGAGCGACGAGCGGCTCATCGAGATGACGCAGCGGCGGCGTCTCGACCTCCATCTCGCCGAGCAGGCCGCTGCCGCGGGAGCGGACTTCCGCGACGGAGTTGGCGCGAGCGACCTCGAGCTCGGCGACGCCGGCGTGACCGCACGGGCCGGGCCAGACAGAGTCTGGGCGCGCTTCGTCATCGGCGCGGACGGCGCCAACGGCGTCGTCGCGCGGTCGGCCGGGCTGGGCGCCGGGATCGTGCGCGGCGTCGCGCTCGAGGGGAACGTCGAGTGGAGCGTGCTCGAGCGCACGGCCTATGGCGGGACGGCCTGGGTCGAGCTCGGCGTCGTCCCAGGTGGCTACGGCTGGGTGTTCCCGAAGGGCGATCACGCGAACCTCGGGGTCGGGGGCTGGCTCACGGAAGGGCCCCACCTGCGCGCGCATCTCGATCGTCTGGCGCGTGCACACGGAGTCGATCCGTCCGCGGTCAGCCCACGTGCGCGGGCATCGTCTCCCGATGCGCGAGCTCGGCTCACCCGCGGCCCGAGGGCGGGTGCTCCTCGTCGGAGACGCGGCCGGCCTTGTCGACCCGCTGTCGGGAGACGGCATGTACGAGGCGTTCGTCTCCGCGCGGCTCGCCTCGGACGCGATCGTGGCCGGGCGCCCGGAGCGGTACGAGGCTGCACTCGCCGCCGCGCTCGATCGACATGCCGCGGCGTCCTGGAAGGCAAAGCGCGCGGCCGACCGCTATCCGCGCGCCTGCCTCGCGGCACTCCGTGCGCCGGGGGTCTTCGGGGCCGTCGCCGGCTTACTTCGCGGCGACCTCGAGCACCCGAGCGAGGCTCGCGGGCTCGCGCGGCCACCACTCCGGGTGCTCTCGCGTCTGGCGCGTTACACCTCGACGGAATGGGGTCAGACCCGCGGGGTCTGACCCCAGACGTGGCCCAGATAGCCGCCGGCTTCTTCGGCGGTTCGGGCTCGCGACTCGTTTACGCGCAGGTCGCGTTGTTCTTGTACGAGCCGCTCGAGGGGTCGGGGCCGGAGACGCTCCACGTCTTGCCGCTCACGGTGTCCGTGAGGCAGTAGGTCGTCGGCGTCACGGATGCGACCTTCAGCGTGTTCGAGAGACCCGAGTCGATCGCCTTGAGCTTGGCAACGGTCATGCCCGTGTACGCGCCCGCGCCGCCGGCCGGAGCGTCGGTTGTGAAGTACGCCGTCGCCGACGGCACCGCTGCACGGAGATTGGCCTTCGCCGAGTTGTTCGCCGCCCGATCGCGGAACCCGAGATACGAGGGAACGGCGATCGCGAGCAGGAAGCCGATGATGATGATCACGACGAGGAACTCGATCACGGTGAAACCCTCCTCGCCGCTCCTGGCGAGGCGGTCGCGAATTCGCTTGAACATTGCCGCAACTCCTTCCGCAGTCCGCAGTCGATAGGCAGGGGCGGATGCGGAGGAGACATCGGCGGACGGTTGGGGGATTGGTACCCCAGATTGGGTGATTCGTGGGTGAGGCGACGGAACGGCTCGCGCACGCAACGGCCGACTCCCCCTGTTCGAGCCGGCTCTGGCCCTGCTAATACGCGGGATGTCCATCGACGCTGCGCCGACTTTTTGTCGCCGGACGCGAACCCTTCGCTGGGAAAGGGTGTCTGTAGGCTCTCGTAGGTGAGCAGCGGCGCGGCCGCCGAGATCGTCTTCGACCACGTGACGAAGCGCTATTCGGGCCGTCCCGAGCCCGCTGTCGACGACCTCTCGTTGACGATTCCCGCGGGGGAGATCTGCTGCCTCGTAGGACCGTCCGGGGCGGGCAAGACCACCGCCATGAAGATGGTCAACCGGCTGATCGACATCAGCGAGGGCGACATCACAATCGGGGGCGTCAGCATCCGTTCCATGGACCTGACGGAGCTCCGGCGCGGGATCGGATACGTCATCCAGCAGGTCGGCCTGTTCCCGCACATGACAGTCGCGGACAACGTCGGGACGGTGCCCAAACTCCTTGGACACCCGAAAGGTCAGATCCAGCAGCGCGTGGACGAGTTGCTCGATCTCGTCGACCTTCCGGCGAACGACTATCGCAGCCGCTTCCCCGCTCAGCTGTCAGGGGGTGAGCGCCAGCGCGTCGGTCTCGCCCGTGCTCTTGCGGCAAACCCGCCGGCGATGCTGATGGACGAGCCGTTCGGCGCGCTCGACCCGATCACGCGGGCGCGGCTACAGCACGAGCTCCTGCGGATCCACAACGAGCTCCGCAAGACCATCATCTTCGTGACCCACGACATCGACGAGGCGATCTTGCTCGGAGACCGCATCGCGATCCTGCGCGAGGGCGGGGTGCTCGCCCAATACGACACGCCGGAGAGGATCCTCGCGCATCCGGCCGACGACTTCGTCGCAAGGTTCGTCGGAGCGGATCGGGGGCTCAAGCTGCTCGCCCTGCGGCGGCTCGACGAGCTGGAACTCGCTCCCCTCGACGGTTCTGCGCGCCCGAGCGCCGCCGGATCGACGACGCTACGCGACGCCCTCTCGCTCATGCTCTCCGCACGCTCACAGTCGATCGTCGTCCTCGACGAACGGGACGAGCCGCGCGGTGTGGTCACGCTCGAGGCACTGGCGGAGCTCGGGGAATGAAGGGCTCCGAGGCGCAAGGGCAGCCCGTAATCCCCGACTTCGGAGAGGCGAGCGACTGCGTCCGGGAGAACCGGCTCTTCTGCACCGACTGGGTCCGCGACAACTGGAGCGGCGTCGTCCAGCCGGCTCTTCTCGACCATGTGAAGCTGACTCTGCTCGCAGTCGCGATCGGGTTCGTCATCGCGCTCGGGGCAGCGCTTCTCGCGCACCGGTACAGGCTCGCCGAACGGCCGTTCGTGATCTTCTCAGCGGTCGTCTACACAGTCCCGAGCCTCGCGCTCTTCCAGCTGCTGGTTCCCGTTACGGGGCTGAGTGTCGCAACGGTCGAGGTCGCTCTCGTCGGGTACACGCTCCTCATCCTCTTCCGCAACATCCTCGCGGGCCTTCGCGGCGTTCCACCCGAGGTGCTCGAGGCAGCAAGGGGCATGGGCCTGACGCGAGGGCAGACGCTGTTGCGCGTCGAGCTGCCTCTGGCCGTGCCGGCGATGATGGCGGGCCTGCGCGTCGCGGTCGTGTCGACAATCGCTCTCGCAACCGTCGCAGCTTTCGTCATCCCCCAGGGCCTCGGCTATCCGATCTTCCTGGCGCTCCGAGAGGCGTTCAAGACCGAGATCATCGTCGCCGGCGGACTCGCGGTTGTGCTCGCGCTCGTCGCCGACGGCCTGTTGGTCGGTGCGGAGCGTGCGCTTACACCCTGGGCACGGGCGCGGAGGGCGACATGACCGTCGCCGACATCGGCGTCTTCGCCGACGCGTTCCAGTTCATCGTCGACGAGCGCAGCCTGATCTTCGAAAAGACCCGTGAGCACCTGCTTCTCTCAGGCGTTGCAGTGGTCGTGGCGCTTCTCATTGCGCTTCCGCTCGGGATCTGGCTCGGGCACTTGCATCGTGGATCGTTCCTCGCGATCAACGTTGCCAACGCCGGTCGCGCGCTGCCGAGCCTTGCCCTGATCGCCATCGGAGTCGCCTTTCTCGGCGTGGGCTTCACAAACGTCACCGTCGCTCTCGTGGTCCTCGCGATTCCGCCGATCCTCACGAACGCATACGTCGCGATCGACGGAGTCGAGGCGGAGATCGTAGAGGCGGCTCGGGGCATGGGCATGACCCGGAAGCAGATCGTATGGCGGGTCGAGCTGCCGCTCGCCTTGCCGCTCATCTTCGCGGGAATCCGTACGGCCGTGGTGTTCGTGATCGCGACAGCCACGATCGCCGCGGTCGCCGGCGGCGGCGGGCTCGGTGACGTCATCGTCAATCAGGCCGGCTATGGACTGCAAGGAGTTGTCGGCGCAGCGATCTGCGTGTCGATCCTCGCGCTCGCTGCCGATGGCGCAATCGGTCTCGTGCAGCGCGCGTTGACGCCGCCGGGACTGCGGGAGGGGGCTCATGCATTGGAGCCCGATGTTGTGACCGGAGTGAGCCGGGGATAGGGTCGTGACGCGTTCACCAACCAATCAGCACCCTGGAAGGGGGTAGGACTGTGATTCGAAAACACAACCGGCGGGCTGCCAGGGCCGCCATCTCGATCGCAATCGGCGTCACTGTCGTGCTAGGCGTGGTCACCGCGGCACCGGCGGCGGAAACCAAGGCGACGCCGATCATCGTCGGTGCGAAGAACTTTCCAGAGCAGTACGTCCTCGGCCAGCTGTACCGCCAGGCCCTGATCGCAAAGGGCTTCAAGGTGCAGTACAAGGAGAACATTGGCTCCACGGAGCTGATAGATACCGCGCTCAAGAGCAAGAAGGTCACGCTCTACCCCGAGTACACCGGGATCATGCTGGCGGTCACCTTCAAGCGTAAGACGCTCCCGAGGACGGACGCGGGCACGTACGCGCTTGCAAAGAAACTGTACGAGAAGCGGGGCCAGACGCTCCTTCGCCAGACGCCGTTCCAGGACCGTGACGTGATTGCGGTGTCACGCGCGACCGCGAGGAAGTACGGCCTGAAGACACTGAGTGACCTCAAGAAGGTGCCGGGCCTCTCGATCGCCGGGTTCCCCGAGTGGGAGGGGCGCTGGACGGGTCCGATCGGGAAGCAGTACGGCGTGAAGGACTTCGATTTCGTCCCGCTCGCCGGGATCTCCGCGTACACGCTGCTCGATCAGGGTGACGTTCTGGCGGCCGACGTGTTCACGACGGATCCGCAGCTGCTGTCGGGCAAGTACGTCCAGCTGAGCGACCCGAAGAACATGTTCGGGTTCCAGCACGTGGCCCCGGTCGTCGATCAGGGGGTCGTCACGGAGAACGGAGCTCGCTTCACATCGACGATCAACAAGGTCAGCGCACTTCTCACGGTCAGGGCAATGCAGGCGATGAACAAGGCCGTGGGCGTCGACAAGAAGCCGGCCGCCAAGGTTGCGGACGCCTTCCTGAAGGCGAACGGTCTCAAATAGGAATCGCGCGTTTTGCCGCCGCGGCGCGCGGGGCGCGCGTCGCGGCGGCGGTCTCGTCAAGCGAGCTCAGCGTGTGTTCAGGCGACGCCGAGGAGCTCGTCCGCGTACGTCATGCCCACGCGGCGCATCCCGCGCGGGCCGGCCTCGTAGTGGCCCATGCGCCACAGCGCCGGCGAGTAGAAGTGGATCGACGTCGCCGGAGGCGCCTGCGGTCCGGGATGGCGCACACCGTGGATGTCGGACGCGTCGAAGTCGAACCGCCCGCCCGACTCGTGCACCGTCGTGTGCTCGCGCACCCAGCCGTCCTCCTCGACCCGGAACCAGTCCTCGTTCAGGACCCCATCCGCAATGCAGACCGCGCCTGACGAGCGGTCGTGGTCGTGGTAGCCGGTGCTCTGCCCGTCAACCCAGCAGATGAGCCAGACGTCGACGTTCGGGTCGCGGTAAAGCTGCTGGTAGAAGCGCGACTCGTCGTCGTGGCGGACGTACGAGCTCCAGAGCCGATCGGCCGTCACGAGCTCGCCCGCCAGGCTCGACATCGTCGGGCGATCGAGATCCGTGTCTGGCGGAACCCGCTCACGCAGCCAGGTCGCGAGGTCGGTCACGTCAGGAGTCGAGACGGTGTGTCGGACTGGAGAACGTGCGTCACAGCATCGCCGAACCCGCGGACGGCAGCAAGGGTCGGAGCCGGGTCTACGACAGGAGTGTCGCTGCCGTACACGAGCTGCCCGACGCCGAACGTCTCGACGCACAGCTCGATTGCCCGCCGGCCGTGCGTCGACACGTCGAAGAACGTGTTCGGGTCGAGCGCGGAGCGGACGTGCACGCCGCGCCGGGCGAGCCGCTCGAGCTGGAACGGGCCGCCCCCGCCGAGCATCGCGAAGAGGACGCGCAGATCCGGCCAGCGCTCGCGGCCGAACGCGAGCCACGCGACGTACGCCTCCTGCATCCGCGCCGGGTAGCCGACCACCCATTCCCACCAGTCCGGGCGCGAGGCTGCTCGTGCCGAGGCCCGCATCCGGATGGACGAACACGACCGTTCGCGCTGCCGCCACCGCGTCGAGCGTGTCCGAGCTGCGATCGAAGTCCATGAACGCCGACGAGCCGATCGAGACGCCGGCGAACCCGTCACGAACCTGCGACGGCGAGAACGCGAGGAGTCGTCCCGCCGCGCTCGACATGAGCTCGCGCGTCCCCTCGACCCACGCGCCTTCGAGCACGTCCCGCTCGGCTCCCGCGAGCTCCTCGAGGGCGAGGCTCGGCTGCAGCGAGAGCACGGCGACGTCGATCCCGTCGCGATCGAGCGCGCGCAGGCGGGCGCCGCGGCCGTGCTCGGCGAGATCGACGGCGAAACGGCCCTCCCGCGTCTCGAGCTCGTCGCCGTTCAGCAGCGGTGGCGTCCTCCGGTGCGCGCAGCGCGGCGACGAACGGCTCCGGCCAGAGATGCTGATGCATGTCGTAGGTCGTCATGCCGGAGCCGGGCTCGAGCGAATCGTCGATCCGAGCTCCTCGAGCGGGAGCGGCATCAGCTCCGGCGAGTCGAGGAAGGCGACGCGCTCGCGCACGAACGCGCGGGTCGTCGTCGTCCCGGTGCCGAGCGTCGGGCCGCCGCGCAGGTCGATCGCCTGCGCCGCGACCACGAGCTCCACCGCGACGAGACGCGCGCCGAGGTCGAGCATCTCCGCGAGGCGCCGCGCGGCCAGCGAGCCGAGAGCGGTGCGATCCTCGACCCCCGACTCCTGCATCGTCGAGGCGAGCTCGATGGAGACGGGCTGGGCGAGCAGCCGCGCCTCGGCGGCCACCGCCTGTGCGGCGACGCCGAGCTCGGAGAGTCCGTCCTGCCACGACCCTTCGATCGCGACGAGTCCCTCTGCCAGGCCGCTGAACCGCGGGCTCAGGAGCTTGAGCGTGCGCTCGACCGCCATCGTGAGAACGGGCGCGAGGGCGAGGCGCGCGAGGTCGAGCGCGGTCGCGAGCGCCTGCGAGTCGAAGTTGCCGACCGAGACGAGCCGTCCCTCCGCAGGCACCACCAGCGGGTTGCCCTGGTGAGCGTTGAGCTCGACGGCGACCTGGCTCTCGACGAACCTCAGCGCGTCGCGAGCCGCGCCGTGGACCTGCGGCACGCACCGGAACGTCAGCGGATCCTGGAGGAAGCGCGCCGCCCCGGGCTCCCAGAGCGCGCTCCCCTCGAGCAGCGCGTGGAGCCGCGTGAGCGTCTCGCCGAGGCCCTCCGAGGGACGTGCGACCGCGATCTCAGGATGCAACGCGCCCACATTGCCGCGGAATGCCTCGAAGTCGAGCGCGGCCGCCGCGTCGATCCAGCGCAGGAGCGCGCTCGCGTCGGCGACTGCGAGCGCCGCCTGCCCCGTCGAGAATGCGTTCCCGTTGAGCAGGGCAAGCGCCTCGCCGGCTTCGAGGTCGAGCTCGCCGAGGACGCCGTGGGCGAGGTCGGCGTTCAGTGCGAGGTCGGACTGGCCGACCGTTCCGAGCGAGCTGACGCGAGGCAGGTCGTCGTCGTTCAAGGCCCGGACGTAGCGCTCGGCGACCTCCGGCCTCGCGCCCTGGTAGCCCGCGGCGAGAGCGTTCGCCTGGCGGAGGAGCGCCGCGCGCACGGTCTCGTCGGCAGCCGGCGGGCCGAGCCCGACGAGGTGCCCGGAGATCGCGGAGCGGTTGAACGCCTGCGCGTCGCTCGCGCTCACGTCGGCGTCGCGGCGCATCCCGACCCCCGTCGTCACGCCGTACGTCGCTGTTCCCTCGCGCGCCGCGCGCTCGACGACCGAGCGACGCTCGCGCATGCGCGTGACCGCGTCGGCGGCGAGCTCGACCCGTTCGCTCGAACGCGCGACCCGGACGACCTCGTCGAGCGTGAGGCCGTGCCCGGTCAGCTCGACGGTCATGTCGAGACTCTACGAGTCCGGGTCGCCCATGCCCGGGACGGCGCCCCGGTCGACGTCCGGTGCGGGAAGCACCGGGAGGCCGGCGGCCTGCCAAGCCACGAAGCCACCGACGAGGTCGGTCGCTCGCGCGAACCCGAGCACCCGAAGCGTCCCTGCGGCGAGGCTGGACGAGCAGCCGTGCGCGCACACGAGCACGATCTGCTGGTCGAGGCCCTCGACGTGCGGGTTGTGGAAGGCCGGGTCGGCCGCCGGATCGAGCCGCCACTCGAGCACGGAGCGGGGGATGTGGAGCGAGCCGGGAATCACGCCGGTCTGCGAGCGCTCGTCGTGCGACCGCGTGTCGACGATCAGCGCTCCGGCTGTCTGTGCCTCGAGCGCGGCAGCCGGCTCGAGCCGGTCGAGCCCGCTCCGGGCTTCCCGCAGGAGAGCGTCGAGCGTCGTTCGCGGCGCCTCGTCAGTCACGGTCGTGGCGGCAATCCTCGCAGGCGCCGCGAAGAACCACGTCGTGCGCGGCGACGGAATAGCCGCGTCCGTCGGCGACACGCTCGATCGCAGACTCGAGGCTCGCATCCTCGAACGGCTCGACCTTGCCGCAGTCGTCGCACACGAGGTGATGGTGATGGTCGCCTCCCGAGTGAGCGGGCTCGTAGCGCGCGACTCCGTCGCCGAGGTCGACCCGCTGCACGAGCCCCAGCTCGTCCATGCCTTCGAGCGCGCGGTACACGCTCGCGATCCCGACGCGTCCACCGTCCGCCCGCACCGCGTCGTGGATCTCCTGCGCGGACAGGCAGCAGTCCTGCTCGCCGAGGAGCTCGACCACGCGGCGCCTGGCGCCGCCGCTGCGACCGCTCGCAGCGCGCAGCCGCGTGAGCGCCAGGTCCGTCCAGGTCATACCGATAATGATACCCGTTCTCAAAGACGTGCTACCGTCGCCGCATGCGACTCGTCGCCGTCGTCATCGGGCTGCTCGCTCTCGCCGGGTGCGCGTCGAACGACGAGGACGTCTCGCTCGAGCCGCACGTCTACGTGGCGTCGTTCTATCCCCTCGCCTGGGCGACGGAGCAGGTCGCAGGCGACCCGACCCGGTCCGAGGTCGTCAACCTCACCCCGCCCGGCGTGGAGCCCCACGACATCGAGCTCTCGCCGAGCGACGTCGAGACCGTTGACGACGCGGAGCTGGTGGTCTACCTCGGCGGCGGCTTCCAGTCGGCGCTCGAAGACGCGGTCGGGTCGCGCGCAGGCCGCTCGCTCGATCTCCTGAGACCTGGCGAAGACCCGCATATCTGGCTGGACCCGATCCGGTTCGCGCACGCGGTGGAGCGAATCGCGCGCGCCGTCGGAGGGGCCGGCTCCGCGCACGGCGTGATCCGCGACCTGAAGCGCCTCGACCGCGAGTACCGGCGCGGGCTCGCCGACTGCGATCGTCGCACCGTCGTCACGACCCACGCCGCCTTCGGGCAGCTCGCCCGCCGCTACGGCCTGACCCAGCTCTCGCTCGCCGGGCGCGCCCCGGAGGCGGAGCCGAGCCCGCGCCAGCTCGAAGCGCTGGTGGACGACGTGCGCTCGTCCGGCGCGACGACCGTGTTCACGGAGCCGCTCGTCTCCGGCGAGATCGCCGAGACGGTTGCGCGCGAAGCCGGCGTCTCCGTCTCGACGCTCGATCCCATCGAGGGGCTGAGCAAGGAGCGCCTCGACGCCGGCGAGGACTACCTCTCGGTCATGCGCTCGAACCTCGCCGCCCTCCGGAGAGCGCTCGGGTGTCGCTAGCCGTCGAGCTGCAGGGCGTCTCGTTCGGCTACCGGCCCGGGCAGCGCGTGCTGGAGGACGTCGATCTCCGGCTCGGAGAGGGCGAGTTCGTCGCGGTCGCCGGCCCGAACGGCGGCGGGAAGACGACGCTCGTCCGCATACTCCTCGGGCTCGAGAGGCCGGGAGCGGGCACGGCGCTGCTCTTCGGTGAGCCGGCGTCTCGGTTCTCCGGGCGGCGCGCTCTCGGGTATCTCGCGCAGCGATCCGTCGTCGGCGGCGACGCCCCGGCGACCGTGCGCGAGGTGGTCTCTGCCGGGCGTCTCGCGTCGGGTCGGTTGATCGGGCGGCTGTCTCGTGAGGACCGCAGGCTGGTCTCCGAGTCGATCGGGCGCGTCGGCCTCGAAGCCGTCGCGGACGCGCCGCTCCGCACGCTCTCCGGCGGAATGCAGCAGCGCGCGTTCATCGCGAAGGCGCTCGCCGGCCAGCCGGCGCTCCTCGTCCTCGACGAGCCCACGACCGGTGTCGACGCCGAGTCACAGGAGTCGCTCGCCGAGCTCCTGGCCGACCTCCACGGCGAGCTGGGCGTGACGATCGTCTACGTGTCCCACGAGTTCGGCGCGGTCGAGCACCACGTCGAGCGCCTGGTGCTCGTCCGGCGGACGATCGTCTTCGACGGCTCGCCGCGCGACCTGCCCGGCGTCTGGCACGACCCGGGTCACGTCCATGTTCGAGAGTGAGTTCATGCGCCTCGCGTTCGGCGCGGGCGCGATCGTCGGCGTCCTCGCCCCGGCCGTGGGCTTCTTCCTCGTGCAGCGGCGGCAGTCGCTCGTGGGGGACGGGATCGGCCACGTCGCGTTCGCGGGCGTCGCGGCCGGGATCCTGCTCGACGTCTCGCCCGTCCTCACCGCGCTCGTCGCCGCGCTGCTGGGCGGCGTCGCGATCGAGCTGCTGCGCTCGCGCGGAAGAGCGGCGGGCGACCAGGCGCTCGCGCTGGTCTTCTACACCGGCATCGCGCTCGGAGTGGTGCTGGTCGCGCAAGCGGGAGCGCTCGACGTCAATCTCTTCCAGTACCTCTTCGGCTCGATCCTCACGATCACGCGCTCGGACCTCGTCCTGATCGCGGCTCTCGGGGCGGTCGGGATCGTGACCATCGCACTGCTCTACCGCGCGTTCGCGGCCGTCATCGTCGACGAGGAAGGCGCGCGCGTCGCCGGCGTTCCGATCGGCTCGCTGAACGTCGCCCTCGCCGTGCTGGCGGCGGTGACGGTCGCGCTCTCGATGCGCGTCGTCGGGATCCTGCTCGTCGCGGCGTTGATGGTGCTTCCCGTGAGCGCTGCCGGCCGGCTCGCGTGGAGCATGCGCTCGACGCTGATGCTCTCGATGGCGATCGGGCTCGCCTCGGTGCTCGCCGGGCTCACGGTCTCGTACTACGCAGACCTGCCGCCGGGCGGCACGGTCGTCCTCGTCGCCGCGGCCGTCTATCTCGGCGCGCTGGCGCTCGGCGCGGCCCGCGGTCGCTGACTACGCCGCGACGAGAGCCGCGCCGACGCCGGGCTCATGGCAGCCACGGCAACGTGCCTCGTACTGCTCCGCGGCGCCGACCACCACCGTGTCACCGGAGTAGGGCGCGGGCATGCCGTCCACGAGACGCTGCGTCGTCGTCGCCGGGCCGCCGCAGCGGTGGCAGACGGCCTGCAGCTTGTCCACGAACTCGGCGTGCGAGAGAAGCGCGGGCATAGGGCCGAAAGGAAGACGTCGGAAGTCCTGGTCGAGACCGGCGACGATCACGCGGGTCCCGGCGTCCGCGAGACCGAGTGCCGTGGGCACCGCGCCCTCGCCGAGGAACTGCGCCTCGTCGATGCCGACGACGTCGAAGCTCTGCGCGCATGCGGCGATCTCTGCGACGGAGGTGACGGGAACGGCGCGCATCCGCGCGCCCGCGTGACTCACCACGTCGGTGGCGTCGTAGCGGTCGTCGATCTGCGGCTTGAAGATGACGACTCGCTGACCGGCGATCTCCGCGCGACGCAAACGGCGGATCATCTCCTCGCTCTTGCCGCTGAACATCGGGCCGCAGATGACCTCGAGCCAGCCGCCTCGCTGCGGGGGGATCCTGATCACGGCGGCGATCCTAATGAGGCCGTCGGCGGGCACTTCGGGTGCGGAGGAAAGGCCCCAACCCCTGCTACACTCTCGCCCGCGCGGCGGCGTAGCTCAGTTGGTCAGAGCAGCGGAATCATAATCCGCGTGTCGCAGGTTCGAGTCCTGCCGCCGCTACTCGAACACCCCTTTTTCGTCCCACCCGAACCGAGAGAGCAATGGCAACCGGAGTCCGAGTCGCAATCACGCTCGCCTGCACCGAGTGCAAGCGGCGCAACTATCAGACGCAGAAGTCCAAGCGCAACTCCCCCGACCGCGTGGAGTTCAAGAAGTACTGCCGCTGGTGCGGTTCGCACACCATGCACCGGGAGACCCGCTAGGTGGCCCGCGAGACCCGCAAGCAGCGGCGAGCCGCGCGCGCAGCGGCCGGCGACGGAGCGCCGACCTCGCGCCGCTCGCGGGCGCAGCAGGTCCGGCCGTCTCAGCAACCGGTCAAGCAGCAGACCGGACGCAAGACCGAGAAGCAGCGCGGGCAGTTCATCCGCGAGTCCTACGCCGAGCTCCGGAAGGTCGACTGGCCGACCCGCAACCAGACCTTTCAGGGCGTGGTCGTCGTGATCATCGCCTGCGTTATCGTCGGGGCGTACCTGTGGGGCCTCGACCAGATCATCCGCCCCGTCGTCGACCGCGTTCTCCTGTAAGGGGCCATTGATGTTTCTCTGGTACGTGATCAACACCTACTCCGGGCACGAGAACAAGGTGAAGACCAATCTCGAGCACCGCATCGTCTCGCTGAACCAGCAGCCGGCGTTCCGGCGCGTGGTCGTCCCGACCGAGCAGGTCATCGAGACGAAGGACGGCCAGAAGGTGCAGACCGAGAAGCGGGTCCTACCCGGCTACGTGCTCGTGAACATGAACATGTCCGACGAGGCGTGGACCGTGGTCAAGGGCACGCCCGGCGTGACGGGCTTCGTCGGGGCGGGAACGAAGCCCGTCCCGCTCTCGCAGCCCGAGGTCGACCGGATCCTCCACCACGGGGCGCCTGCAGGAGGCGGCCCCGCGGTGAAGTCGCAGGTCGAGTTCTCGCTCGGCGAGTCCGTGAAGGTGACCTCGGGACCGCTGTCCGACTTCGACGGTGAGATCGTCGACGTCAACGCCGACCAGCAGAAGTTGAAGGTGCTCGTCGACATCTTCGAGCGCCAGGTCCCGGTCGAGCTCAGCTTCGACCAGGTGAAGAAGATCGACTAGGCCGCACGTCGGCCTCGGAAAAGAGAAGGAATGGCGAAGAAAGTCCTGACGATGATCAAGCTCCAGATCCCGGGTGGCCAGGCCAACCCGGCGCCGCCCGTCGGTCCCGCGCTGGGCCAGCACGGCGTCAACATCATGGAGTTCTGCAAGGCCTACAACGCGCAGACCGCGCACGAGAACGGCCGCATCATCCCGGTGGAGATCACGGTGTTCGAGGACCGGTCGTTCACGTTCATCACCAAGACGCCCCCGGCGGCGGTCCTCATCAAGGAGGCGCTCGGCCTCGAGTCGGGCTCGGGTGAGCCCAACCGCATCAAGGTCGGCCGGCTCTCGCAGGCGCAGCTCCGCTCGATCGCGGAGGCGAAGATGCCCGACCTCAACGCCCGTGACGTCGAGGAGGCGATGAAGGTGATCGCCGGGACGGCGCGGAGCATGGGAGTCGAGACGTGAGCGCTCACGGAAAGCGCTATCGGGCCGCTCGTGAATCGATCGATCGCGAGGATGCGTATACGCCGCTCGCGGCAGTGCGGCTCTTGAAGGAGACTCCCGCCGCGAAGTTCGACGAGACGGTCGAGGTGCACTTCCGCCTCGGGCTCAACGTGCGCCACGCCGACGAGCAGCTGCGCGGGACGATCATGCTCCCGCACGGCATCGGCAAGGACGTGCGCGTGGCCGTCTTCGCCGAGGGCGAGAAGGCGCGCGAAGCGGAGGAAGCCGGTGCCGACGTCGTCGGCTCGGGCGACCTCGCGACGAAGATCGAGGGTGGCTTCCTCGACTTCGACGTCGCAATCGCGACACCCGACCAGATGAGCGTCGTGGGAAAGCTCGGTCGCGTGCTCGGCCCGCGCGGGCTCATGCCGAACCCGAAGACGGGCACGGTGACCATGGACGTCACCAAGGCGGTGTCCGACGCGAAGGCCGGCAAGCTCGAGTACCGCACGGATCGCGGCGCCAACGTCCACCTTCCGATCGGCAAGCGGAGCTTCGACGAGCGCGCGTTGCTCGAGAACTACGCCGCCCTCGTCGAGGAGATCGTCCGGGCGAAGCCGTCCGCCGCGAAGGGCCGCTACATCCGGCAGATCACGCTCACGACCACGATGGGCCCGGGCATCCACGTCGACCCGACCATCACTCGCGACATCGCCGAGGAGCTGCAGGCAGCTACAGTCCCGGCCTAGCCACAAGCGACTCCCGCCGGAGACCGTCGGCAGCTCTTCACGAGCAGAGGCCCGACCGAGGCAGGTTCCGTCAGCGCGTTCTGCGTCCGACCGAGCCCGCCGTGCGCGGGTTTCGTCGTTCAGGAGGAATGACGTGCTGAAAACGGACAAGGAACGGATCGTCGAGGAGCTGGCTGCCGAGCTCGGCTCCGCCGACACGCTCATCGTCGCGGACTACCGCGGGCTGACGAACAAGCAGCTCGAGGCATTGCGCGACCAGCTGCTCCCACACGGGGCTCGATTCCGAATCGTCAAGAACACGCTCACGCGCCGGGCAGCCGAGCAGGCGGGCGCGGATGCCCTGCTCGTCATGCTCGAAGGACCGACTGCGATCGCGTTCATCGAGTCGTCGGGCGACCCGGCCGCCGTCGCCAAGGCGCTGGCCGCCACCGCGAAGGAGACCAACGTCCTCACGCTCCGCGGGGGGCTGCTCGAGGGCAAGTCACTCACCGGCGAGGAGGTCGACCGGCTGGCCACGCTGCCGCCCGTCGACGTCCTGCGCGGCCAGCTCGTCGGCGCGATCGTCGCCCCCGTCACGCAGCTGCTCGCGCTCGTGTCCGCGCCACTGCGCGATCTCCACGGTCTCATCGATGCCCGCATCGCGCAGCTCGAAGCGGAGGGCCAGATCGTTGAGCCCGAAGCACATGCCGAGCCGCCAGCCGAAGCTGAAGCAGTCGTTGTGGATGCGGAAGAGCCTGGCGGCGAGGAAGAGGCAGCGCCTTCCGCTGAGGGCCTCGACAACGACGCGCCAGTCGCCGAGGCCAGCACACAGTCGGATTCGGCATCAGCCGAATCCGGCGCCCCGGATGACGCCGACGCCGCAAACGAAACTGAACGGAAAGAGGAGGAGTAGGAATGGCCACTGACGTGAAGAGCGTTCTCGACTCGCTCGGAAAGATGACCGTGCTCGAGCTGGTCGAGCTCAAGAACGCGATCGAGGAGGAGTGGGGTGTCACCGCCGCCGCTCCGATGGCGGTCGCCGCCGCGCCCGCAGCGGGCGGCGACGGCGCCGCGGCCGAGGAGGAGAAGGACTCCTTCGACGTCGTCCTCACCGGCGCCGGCGACAAGAAGATCCAGGTGATCAAGGTCGTCCGCGCGATCACCGGCCTCGGTCTCAAGGAGGCGAAGGACCTCGTCGACAGCGCCCCGGGCGCCGTCAAGGAGGGAGTCGCCAAGGACGAGGCCGACTCGATCAAGGCACAGCTCGAGGAGGCCGGCGCCGCGGTCGAGCTGAAATAGCCGAGTCGAGCGAGCCGACGTCGCGGGCGGGGCCGTGCCGGTCGAGCCGGCCCCGCCTTGACACCGTCCGCTATCCTGGATCCACGCACCCACCGCCTCGGAAATGCGGTTGCGGAGGGGTGCCCTCGTGCGCTATCCTCTGCGGTTCCGCCGAGGTCGTCCGTCTAACCCTGCCCGTTCACGCTCTATCCATCCCACGCTCTGCACGCTTCTAAGGGAGGCTGTCACACTTGAGCAGCGTTGCTGTCGCGCCGCGCGCGCGCAAAAGCTTTTCGCGCCTGAAGCATGTCCTCGACCTCCCCGACCTCATCGACATCCAGAAGGCGTCCTTCGACTGGTTCATGGAGGGCGGCCTCCGCGAGACCATCGACGACATCTCGCCGATCGAGGACTACACGGGGACGCTTGCGGTCGAGTTCGCCGAATACGAGTTCGGTGACCCGCAGTTCACGATCCAGGAGTGCCGCGAGAAGGACCTGACCTACCAGGTCCCGCTCAACATCACGGTCCGCTTCGTCAACAAGGACACCGGCGAGATCCGCGAGCAGCGGGTCTTCATGGGCGACTTCCCGATGATGACGCCGTGGGGCACGTTCATCATCAATGGCACCGAGCGCGTGATCGTCACGCAGCTCGTCCGCAGCCCCGGCGCCTACCTCATGGAGCCGAAGGACGCCACGAAGCAGGTCTTCATGGCGAACCTCATGCCCTCGCGTGGCTCGTGGCTCGAGGTCGAGATCGACAAGAAGGGGCTCGTGTTCGCGCGCATCGACCGGAAGCGCAAGCTTCCGATCACGACGCTTCTGCGCGCGCTGCCCGCCGAGGACCCCTCGACGGGGTTCCAGCTCGACACGAGCACGAACGAGAAGATCCTCGAGCTCTTCGGCGGCTCGGTGTACATCGCGAACACGCTCGAGAAGGACCCGACGACACGCGAGGAAGAGGCCCTCATCGAGGTCTTCAAGAAGCAGCGTCCGGGCGAGCCGCCCACGCTCGACAACGCGCGGAACCTCCTCCGGTCGCTCTTCTTCGATCCGAAGCGCTACGACCTGACGAAGGTTGGTCGCTACAAGCTCAACCAGCGGCTCGGCGTCCAGGTCCCGGAGGACGTCCGCGTCCTCACGACCGAGGACATCGTCAATCTCGTCCGCAGGCTGGTCACCATGCCTGCGACGCTCGGCGTGCCGGAGGACGCGAAGGACTACGCCGCAGAGGCGTCGTTGCTGTCGCGCGACCCGATTCGCAGCGAGCTCGACGAGTACGAGGACTTCGGCAACCGCCGGCTCCGCACGACCGGTGAGCTCATCCAGGAGGCGTTCCGCGTCGGCCTGTATCGCATGGAGCGCGTCGTCCGCGAGCGCATGACGACGGAGGACGTCGACACGATCACGCCGCAGACGATCATCAACATCCGTCCGGTCGTGGCTGCCCTCAAGGAGTTCTTCGGCTCCTCGCAGCTCTCGCAGTTCATGGACCAGACGAACACGCTGTCCGGGCTCACGCATCGCCGTCGCCTGTCGGCGCTCGGCGCCGGAGGCCTGACGCGCGAGCGCGCACCCATCGAGGTGCGCGACGTCCACCCGACGCACTACGGGCGCATGTGCCCGATCGAGACGCCCGAAGGCCCGAACATCGGCCTCATCGGGTCGCTCGCGTCGTTCGCCATGGTGTCGGAGTTCGGCTTCATCCAGACCCCGTACCGCGTGGTCAAGGGCGGCAAGGTGACGGACGAGATCATCTACCTCGACGCCGCCGAGGAGCGACAGTTCACGATCGCGCAGGCGTCCGAGCCCGTCGATCCGAAGACGGGACGCTTCCTGAACGAGCAGGTGCTCTGCCGATCGCGCGAGGGCGAGGCCGTCGCGGTGCTTCCGAAGGACGTCGAGTACATGGACGTCTCGCCGGCCCAGATCGTCTCGGTCGCGACGGCGCTCATCCCGTTCCTCGAGCACAACGACGCGAACCGCGCGCTCATGGGCGCGAACATGCAGAAGCAGGCGGTCCCGCTGATGATCCCGCAGGCGCCGATCGTCGGCACCGGGCTCGAGTTCCGCGCCGCAGTCGATACCGGCGACGTCGTCCTCGCGCACAACGACGGCGCCGTGGTCGACGTGGACGCGGAGCGCATCGTCGTCGAGGGTCGTGGCACGCGCGACGAGTACCCGCTGACGAAGTTCATGCGGTCGAACCAGGGCACGCTCATCCACCAGAAGCCGGCGGTCATCCTCGGCGACAAGGTCAAGAAGGGCGACGTCATCGCCGACGGCTCGTCGACGGACGCCGGCGAGCTCGCGCTCGGCGCGAACCTGCTCGTTGCGTTCATGCCGTGGGAGGGCTTCAACTTCGAGGACGCGATCGTCATCTCGGAGCGCCTCGTCAAGGACGACGTGCTCAGCTCGATCCACATTCACGAGTACGAGATCGACGCGCGCTCGACGAAGCTCGGCGACGAGGAGATCACGCGCGACATCCCGAACCGCTCGGAGGAGTCGCTCGCGAACCTCGACGAGCGCGGCGTCGTCCGCATCGGAGCCGACGTCGACGCCGGCCATCTGCTCGTCGGGAAGGTCACGCCCAAGGGCGAGACCGAGCTCACGGCCGAGGAGAAGCTGATCCGCGCGATCTTCAAGGAGAAGGCACGCGAGGTCCGCGACACGTCGTTGAAGGTCCCGAACGGCGAGGGCGGCAAGGTCATCGGCGTCAAGACGTTCTCGCGCGACGCCGGCGACGACCTGCCGCCGGGCGTCAACGAGCTCGTGCGCGTGTACGTCGCGAAGAAGCGCAAGATCGCCGAGGGCGACAAGCTCGCCGGGCGCCACGGCAACAAGGGCGTCATCTCGAAGATCGTTCCCGAGGAGGACATGCCGTTCCTCGAGGACGGTCGCCCGGTGGACGTCGTGCTCAACCCGCTCGGCGTCCCGAGCCGGATGAACATCGGCCAGATCCTCGAGACGCATCTCGGGTGGGCCGCTGCGCACGGTGTCTTCCCGGAGGGCGATCCCGTCAACCCCCGCGCACCGATCAACGCGCCCGACCCGCGGTCGGTGGCGACGCCGGTGTTCGACGGAGCCACCGAGGGCGACGTCGACGACGCGCTGGTCGAGCTCGCCAGGATCGTGAACGGGTCCGTCGGGATGGCCGTCGATGCGAACGCCGCCCGCGGCAATCGCTGTTCCGGAAAGGTGCAGCTCTACGACGGGAAGTCCGGCGAGCCGTTCGCCCAGGAGGTGACGGTCGGCTTCATGTACATCCTGAAGCTCCTGCATCTCGTCGACGACAAGATCCACGCTCGCTCGACGGGCCCGTACTCGCTCGTCACGCAGCAGCCGCTCGGCGGCAAGGCGCAGTTCGGCGGGCAGCGGTTCGGTGAGATGGAGGTCTGGGCGCTCGAGGCATACGGCTCGGCGTACACGCTCCAGGAGATGCTCACGATCAAGTCCGACGACACGATCGGGCGCGTCAAGGCGTACGAGGCGATCGTCAAGGGCGAGAACATCGCCGAGCCGTCGATCCCCGAGTCGTTCAAGGTGCTCTTGAAGGAGATGCAGTCGCTCGCGCTCGACGTCCAGGTCCTCTCGGACGAGGGCCGTGAGGTCGAGGTGCGCGAGGAGGACGACGAGCTTCTTCGGGCAGCCGAGGAGCTCGGCATCGACCTGTCGCCCGGCTCGCTCCGCGCGGCGGCCCGCCAGCCCACGGCCGAGGAGGTCGAGGAGGGCGCCGAGGGCGTCGACGAGGGCGCCGAGCTGGTGCTCGCGGCGGACGAGGAGCTCGGAAGCGTCGAGGAAGCCCCGGTCGAGGCCGCCGATCTCGCAGATGTCGAGGTCGACGAGTGATTTCTCAGTTCACGGACAGCAGAGAGAGAGGTACGAGGCGCTAGATGGAAACTTCCAGACGCGGTCCCGACATCAACGACTTCGACTCGATCCGGATCGGCCTCGCATCGTCGAAGCAGATCCGTGACTGGTCTTCCGGCGAGGTGACGAAGCCGGAGACGATCAACTACCGCACGCTCAAGCCGGAGCGCGACGGCCTCTTCTGCGAGCGCATCTTCGGTCCGACGAAGGACTGGGAGTGCTATTGCGGCAAGTACAAGCGCGTCCGGTACAAGGGCATCATCTGCGAGCGCTGTGGCGTCGAGGTGACGCGGCAGAAGGTTCGCCGCGAGCGCATGGGCCACATCGACCTCGCCGCTCCGGTCTCGCACATCTGGTTCTTCAAGGGCGTGCCGAGCCGCATCGGCTATCTCCTCGACATCGCGCCGCGCGAGCTCGAGAAGGTTCTGTACTTCGCGGCGTCGATCGTCACGCAGGTCGACCGTGAGCAGCGGCAGGCCGACCTCGCCGACCTCGAGGACAAGGTCGCGGGCGAGAGCGAGCGCGTCTACCTCGACCGCGACGAGGCGCTCTCCGCGCTCGACGATCGTCTCTCACGCCGGCGCGACTACTTCTCGGCCGGCAAGGAGAAGAACTTCGACGAGGACGACGACTTCTGGGCCCGCGGGCTGTCGAACTGGGCCGAGGAGAGCGTTCTTCCGCCACTCGACGACGTCCGCACCCTCGGCAGCGGCGTCTTCGTCCAGCTCGCCAAGACGATCACGTCCGAGGATCCGCGGCGGGTGCGCGAGCTGGTCCGCCAGACCGCGACGCGCGACGACCGCCGGCTGGCGCCCCGCGAGGTCGAGTCGGTTGCGGCGTCCGCCGTCCAGATCGAGGTTGCGCTCGCGCCCCTGCGCGGCGAGCTGGCGAACGCGACGGGATCGAAGAAGGGCGCGATCACGAAGCACCTCAAGAAGATCCAGGAGGAGCTGCTCTCGGGAGCTGAGCTGTCCGAGGAGGACGCCGCTCTCACCGCGAACGTCGAGCGGAAGAACCTCGAGAAGGCTCGCGAGGTCGGCTCCGGGCTACTCGCAGACGTGCTCGCGGCCGTCGATCCCGACGTCGATGCTGCAGAGGTGCGCGAGGTCGCGTACGACCTCTGTCTCGTCGAGGGCACGAAGAAGGAGGATCTCGACGCGATCGGCCAGTGGGCATTGAAGGTTCGCGAGATGGTCGCGGACATCGAGATGCGGCGCGAGGACACGCGCGAGGCCGCGGTCGAGGCCGTGCGTCGTCTCGAGCAGACATGGCTTCTCTTCAAGGAGCTCGAGCCGAAGATGATCGTCGGCGACGAGCAGATCTTCCGCGAGCTCAAGGATCGCTTCGGATCGCCCTACGGCTTCGGGATCTACTTCCGCGGCGGAATGGGCGCCGAGGCGGTGCGCGACCTTCTGCGCGATCTCGACCTCGACGCGGAGTCGCTCTCGCTCCGCGACATCATCAAGACCTCCAAGGGCCAGAAGCAGCAGCGGGCGATCAAGCGCCTGAAGGTGGTCGAGGCGTTCATCAAGTCGGGCAACAAGCCCGAGTGGATGATCCTCGAGGCCGTGCCGGTGATCCCGCCTGAGCTTCGCCCGATGGTGCAGCTCGACGGTGGCCGCTTCGCGACGAGCGACCTCAACGATCTCTATCGACGCGTGATCAACCGGAACAACCGGCTCAAGCGCCTGCTCGACCTCGGGGCGCCGGAGATCATCGTCAACAACGAGAAGCGCATGCTCCAGGAGGCCGTCGACGCCCTGTTCGACAACGGCCGCCGCGGGCGTGCGGTCACCGGCCCGGGCAACCGTCCGCTGAAGTCGCTCTCCGACATGCTCAAGGGCAAGCAGGGCCGCTTCCGGCAGAACCTGCTCGGCAAGCGCGTCGACTACTCCGGGCGCTCCGTGATCGTCGCCGGCCCGAACCTCAAGTTGCACCAGTGCGGGCTGCCGAAGCTCATGGCGCTCGAGCTCTTCAAGCCGTTCATCATGAGCCGGCTCGTCGAGCGCAAGGCCGTCCAGAACATCAAGGCGGCCAAGAAGATGGTCGAATCGATGATCCCGGAGGTCTGGGACGTCCTCGAGGAGGTCATCGCCGAGCATCCGGTGCTCCTGAACCGCGCACCGACGCTCCATCGCCTCGGTATCCAGGCGTTCGAGCCGGTGCTCGTCGAGGGCAAGGCGATTCAGGTACATCCCCTCGTCTGTCAGGCGTTCAACGCCGACTTCGACGGCGACCAGATGGCCGTGCACCTGCCGCTCAGCGCCGAGGCGCAGGCGGAGGCGCGGGTCCTCATGCTCTCCTCGAACAACATCCTCTCGCCCGCGAGCGGCCGGCCGCTCGCCACGCCGAGCCAGGACATGGTGCTCGGGGCGTACTACCTCTCGTACTGCGAGCACGATCTCGAATCCATGAGCGCGGCGCAGGCCGCCAAGGCTGCCGGCGTGAAGGGGCTCAAGCGCTACCGGACGGAGGAGGACGTCGAGTTCTCCCTCGAGTCGGAGGCGATCGGCCTGCAGCATCCGATCGAGTACACGTGGGCCGGCGAGCTCCTCGTCACCACGCCGGGTCGCGTCATCTTCAACGCCGAGGTCGAGCGGGCGCTCGACGACGCGACCGGGGGCAAGGGTGACTTCGAGGGCCATCCGTTCCTGAACCGGACGCTGACCAAGCGCGAGCTCGACGGGTTCATCGGGGACCTGGTCGAGCACTACGGCCCGAACACGATCGCCGCGGCGCTCGACGTCATCAAGTCGGTGACGTTCCGCTTCGCGACGCGAGCGGGCATCACGATCTCGAAGAACGACATCGTGCCGCCGGCCGACAAGGAGGAGATCCTCATCGGCTTCGAGGACGAGGTCACCAAGGTCGGGCGGGAGTACGACCGCGGCCTCATGACCGAGGAGGAGCGCGACGAGCGCATCGTCGCCATCTGGACCCGGGCGACCGACAAGGTCGCGGACCGGATGATGGAGGACCTCGAGCCGACGAACCCGATCTACATGATGGCCAACTCCGGGGCGCGCGGGTCGTTCAGCCAGATCCGCCAGCTGGCCGGCATGCGCGGCCTGATGGCCGATCCGAAGGGCGAGATCATCACGCGTCCGATCAAGGCCAACTTCATGGAGGGCCTCACCGTCCTCGAGTACTTCATCTCGACGCACGGCGCCCGCAAGGGTCTCGCCGACACCGCGCTCAGGACCGCCGACTCCGGCTATCTCACCCGTCGTCTGGTCGACGTCTCGCAGGACGTCATCATTCGCGAGCACGACTGCGGGACGCAGGAGCACATCGAGGCGCCCCTGATCCTCGACGACGCTCCGAACAAGAGCGTCGCCGGCCGCGTCGCGGCGACGGACATCATGAAGCCGATCAAGG
>CAVXOS010000005.1:0-99275 GCA_963763465.1 uncultured Gaiellaceae bacterium
AGCTGTTCTAGTAACGCCGCTCAACCATGCGGCTTGGGGCTGGTTCTGAAATCCCATTTGCTAACGGGTACGCGACCGAGCGGGCACCCGCTACCGCGCCGCGCAAGAACGACGTGCGCGGCTCGGGCAGGTTAGGGCTCGGCTGCGTCAAATACCTTCGCCGTGTCTCGACTCCCGAACGTCTGTCTTGTGTTGATCACTCCGGACTCCTCGGAAATCCGGTGGGTATCCGCAGTGCCGAGACCTGGCGAGAGGATCCCCGGTCGCTTTCCAGGAGCGTCGTTTGTCGTCGATGAGGTCTTGCAGAGTGGACTAGCTACGTTCACCGTGTTCGGCTCGATAGCGCCCGAGGGCTGATTGACCAAGCGAGAGATCTCGCCGCAGACGCTGTCGAACGCGTGCAGGAGTCGGTCTCACCGAGGACGACGCGACCTTCCCTCGGCCGCGGCGGACAGGTACACCACTTCCCGTCGGGGTGATCCTCTGTGGGGGTCTACGGGGAGGGGGCGCTTCTCCGAAAACACCCGCTTGTAGGGCGCGGGGTGCGTTGGGAGGCGCTCGGAAGGCGACTTGGCGCGGCGATATGCGCTCGGGGTAGAGACCCTCGAGCAGCAGCCTGCCAGCAGCCTGCCATGTGAATTACCCCTATCGAGGGACGGGGTTACTCAGATCGAGGGATGCCATGCCCCGAGTGGGTGACCTAGCGTGAGCACGGGAGCTATTTACGGCGCGCCGGCCCGGCCGGCGCGCGGGGAGGAATGGGATGAAGGGATTCTTTGTCATTGCCGCGATGATTGCGGCCTTCGGGCTCGGCGGCGCTGCGGCGTTCGCTGCCACAGCCGACAAGCCGCCCTCGCCGCCCGGTCAGGGCGAGTGCGAGCATGGGAACAGCCAGAAGCCGTGCAAGGACGATCCGCAGCCCGACCAAGGCCAGGACTGCGAGGAGCACGGCAACCAGGGTGGTGTGAACGAAGACCACTGTCTGAACGAGCAGACGACGACCGACACCACCGGGACCACCGACACCACCGACACGACCGACACGACCGACACGACCGACACGACCGACACGACCGACACGACCGACACGACCGACACGACCGACACGACCGACACGACCGACACGACCGACACGACCGACACGACGTCGACGCCGGCCGGCCCGACTCCGGCGGAGACGTCCGATGAGCCGACCGAGCAGGAGCAGCAGGTCTTCACGCCTCCTGCACAGCAGGTCGACTCGGCGCAGGCGTCACAGAGCGGCCCGGCGTCAGTCGCGGTGCCCGCTTCGGGCGGCTCCGCGACGAAGCCGACGCACGTTGCGCAGCCGGCTCCGTTCACTCCGTAAGCACATGAAGGCGAGCGCCTCCATCCTCCTGTCGTTCGTGGTGGGGGCGCTCGTCATCCTGGTCCTGATGGGCTCGGGGTCGGAGGACGGGGCGGCACAGGTCGACGCGTCGCCGCCGCGGTACGCCGCCGAGCCAAGACTCCAGCAGCGGGAGACGACGGTACGTCAGGCTCCGCTCCCGACCACGGCCCTCATCAACATCCCTCGGCTGGACCTGAAGGCCAGGATCGGCACGAGCCTGAACAAGGGGCCGGCCTGGTGGCCGGTGACGGGGCGCCCAGGTGGGGGCGACACGGTCGCCATCGCCGGGCACCGAACGACGCACACGCATCCCTTCTACTGGATCGAGCGCCTGCAGCCCGGCAACTCCGTCTACATCCGCTGGGCCGGACGCATGCACGCCTACCGCGTCACCGGCCGGAGGCTTCTTTCGGCCAAGCAGCTGCACATCGGTGACGCACGAGGCCACGAGATCCTGCTTCTCTCCGCATGCAACCCGAGAGGATCGGCTCGACAACGCATCGTCGTGTATGCCCGTCCGCGAGCGTAAGAGCCTCCGCTCTCTCAGACTGCGCGGCGCCCCTACCCCGCGAACGATTCCGCACAACTACGCCGTTTCGGACGGCCCGATACAGCCTGAACCCGACTTGCAGAACCAGGTGCCCTGGGTCTGCAAGCGCAGAATCGGGAATCCGCGAGCGAGGATAGTCGATCGCGTGACGATCCCTGAAGGCGTCAGCTTGGGGCAGCGTCGTCCCCCCGGCTGCAACCGGGAGCGTGGCCATCGCTACAATCCGCCGCCGTGTCCGGAGACAGGCTGAAGCTCGAAGTGCGCGAGCGCGAGGAGATCGGCTCGCGCCACACCCGGCGCCTGCGCTCGCAGGGGCTCATCCCTGGCGTCCTCTACGGGAAGGGGAACGCGCGGGCGATCGTCGTCCCGGAGCGAGAGCTGCGTGCGGCGATGACCGGGACCTCGGGGCTCCACGCGATCCTCGACGTCGTGATCGAGGGGCAGACGACCGTGCATCCCTCGATCCTCGCCGAGTACCAGCAGGACCCCATTCGCGGAACCATCTCGCACATCGACCTCCGTGAGGTCCGCCTCGACCAGCCCATCCATGCCACCGTCATCGTGCACCTGATCGGCGAGCCGGCGGGCGTCAAGCTGGGCGGGATGCTCTCCCTCGTGGCTCGCGAGGTTCAGGTCGAAGCGCTCCCAGCTGACGTCCCGGAGCACATCGATGTCGACGTCTCGCACATGGAGGTCGGAGACGTCCTCCGTCTGGCCGACATCGCACAGATCGAGAACGTGACGCTGCTCGATGATCCGCAGGAGACGGTGATCGCGACCGTGTCGGTGCCGCGCGGCTTCACCGAGCTCGAGGAGGCCGAGGCCGCAGAGGCCGAAGAGGCTGCGGCCGAGGCTGGCGCAGCCGAAGGGGACGCTGCCGAGTCGGCGGACGCCGACGAGAGCTCCGAGCCCGAGGAGTAGTCAATGCGCCTCTTCCGTCGGGGCGAGTCGGCCTCGACGCTCGAGTTGCTCGTCGCGGGCCTCGGCAATCCTGGCCCGCGCCACGAGCGCGACCGGCACAACGTCGGCTGGATGGTCGTCGACGAACTCGGGAGGCGGCACTCGGCGTCGTTTCGAGCCAAGTTCAGCGGTCGCATCGCCGACATCCGAATCGAGGATCATCGGCTGGCGCTGCTCGAGCCGGAGACGTACATGAACGAGTCGGGACGGTCGATCGCCGCTGCAGCGCGCTTCTACAAGGTCGATCCCGCCGACGTCCTCGTGGTGCACGACGACGTCGATCTCGACCTGGGTCGCCTGCAGGCTCGCGCCGGCGGCGGCCTGGCGGGCCACAACGGGCTGCGCTCGATCGCGCAGGCGCTCGGTACGCCCGACTTCGTGCGCATGCGTGTCGGTGTCGGTCGCCCAGGGCGAGGCGATCCGCGCGGTGTGGCGGACTTCGTCCTCTCGCCGTTCGACGGGCACGAGGACCGGGACGGGATCGTCGCGCGGGCCGCCGATGCGGTCGAGGTGGTCGTAATGGAAGGTCTCGAGGAAGCGCAGCGCCGCTTCAACGAACGCGGCTAGCGTCGCGCCTGCACGGCGCGCGGCGACTCGCGTTGACAGCGCTACGATCACCGGGCGGGACGCGAATCCCGCCGGCCGTATGGACCCAGCGCACTCACCGCTCTCCGGGCTCGTCGACGCACTCGCCGAGAGCGAGCGCTTTCGCGCATTCGCGGAGGGCTTCCCAGCAAGTGCGCGGGTCTCCGAGCCCGCACTGGCGCTCCTCCTCGCCACGCTCCACGGCACGCTCGGCCGCTCGCTCGTGTGCCTCCTCGCCGAGGACGAGGAAGCGCGCGATCTCGCCGAAGCGGTCGGCTGGTACGTCGATCCCGCGCGGGTTGCCCTGCTCCCGAGTCGTGGCGTCCACGCAGGGTCCGGCCTCGAGCCGCCGGCGCACCTGGTCGGCGAGCGTGCTCGCGCGCTCCAGGTAGTCGAGCGAGGCGGGCTCGTCTGCGTCTCGGCGCGCGCGCTCGCCGAGGGCATTCCGCCGAGGGAGGCGCGACCCGACGTCGTCAACCTCGCCCGCTCCGACGGCGCCGGCCTCGATGCGCTCGTCGAGTCACTCGCGCTCGCCGGCTACGAGCGCGTCGAGCGGGTGGAGGAGCGCGGGCAGATCGCGGTGCGTGGCGGTCTCGTCGACATCTTCCCGAGCACCGGCCGGGAGCCGCTGCGCGTCGAGTTCTTCGGAGACGACATCGAGCAGATCCGGGCGTTCTCACCGTTCACGCAGCGCACGCTCCACGCGGTCGACGAGTCCGTGGTCTTCCCCGCGCGTGAGCAGATCTACGGCGACCCGGAGCTCACCGCGCTTGCCGACGACGAGGGCGACCTCGTTCCCCTGCTCGACCGGGAGCCCGACCTCGTCTGGCAGCTCGACGACGTTGTCGGCGTGTGGCGAGAGGAGGGGCTCGACGCGCCCAGCGTCGATCGCTCCGCCCGGCTCGACGCGCTCCCGCGCTCGCAGCCGCACGTCTTCGAGGCGCAGCGACCGGCCATCGCAGCCCGCGGGCTCGCCGAAGCCGAGAACGAGCTCGCGTCGATGGTCCGGCAGGGCCGTCGCGTGATCGTGACGTTCCCGCACGAGGGCGAGGCGCTGCGGACCCAGCGACTCCTGCGCAAGGTCGAGCCGATCGTTCGGGAGCACGTCGCTGACCTGTCGGAGGAGCCGTCGGTCGCGTTCGTCGTCAGCCCGGCTCGCCGTGGCTTCGTGTGGCGAGACCTCGGGGTCGCGCTGCTTCCGGACACGCAGGTCTTCCGCAAGCGACCCCCGAGAGTCGACACGCGGCTCGGTCGGGCTCTCCAGTCGTTCGCCGACCTTCGTGTCGGCGACTACGTCGTGCACGAGGATCACGGTGTCGGGCGCCTGCTCGGGTTCGAGACGAAGGACGTCGCCGGGGTCACGCGTGACTATCTGTTTCTCGCTTTCAAGGGCGAGGATCGCCTGTACGTCCCGCACGAGCAGATCGCGAAGGTCTCGCGCTACATCGGCGCCGACGCGAAGTCCCCGTCGCTCTCGAAGCTCGGCGGCAAGGCGTGGCAGAACATCAAGAGCCGTGCGCGGGCGTCCGTTCGCGAGCTAGCGGGTGAGCTCCTCGCGCTCTACGCGCAGCGGCGGCAGGCGGCGGGGCAGGCCCTGGATCTGACGAGCGACTGGTTCGAGCGCCTGGAGAGCTCGTTCGCGTACCGCGAGACGGACGATCAGCAGCTGGCGATCGAAGCCGTGAAGGAGGACCTGGAGGCCGGACGGCCGATGGATCGGCTGGTGTGCGGGGACGTCGGCTTCGGGAAGACCGAGGTCGCGGTGCGGGCGGCATTCGCGGTCGCCCTCAACGACCGCCAGACGCTCGTGCTGTGCCCGACGACGATCCTCGCGGAGCAGCACTGGAACACGTTCCGCGAGCGCTACCGCGACTTTCCGGTGCGCGTCGAGATGGTGTCGCGCTTCCGAAGCCGCGCCGACCAGATGCGCGTGCTCGCGGAGTTCCAGGAGGGGAAGGTCGACGTGCTCGTGGGGACGCACCGCATCCTCTCGCGCGACGTCATCCCGAAGAACCTCGGCCTCGTCGTGCTCGACGAGGAGCAGCGCTTCGGCGTCGCGCAGAAGGAGCTCCTCCGCTCGCTTCGGCTCGAGGTGGACGTCCTCGCTCTCTCAGCGACCCCGATTCCCCGCACGCTCCACATGTCGCTCTCGGGGCTGCGTGACATCTCGATCATCGAGACGCCTCCATCGGGGCGCCGCCCGGTGCGAACCACGGTCGGGGAGTACGACGAAGAGCTGATCAAGACGGCGCTCGAGCGGGAGCATGCTCGCGGCGGGCAGGCGTTCTATCTCCACAACCGCGTCGAGTCGATCGACGAGGTGCGGCAGAAGCTCGAGGAGCTCTGCCCCGGCCTGCGCTTCCTGGTCGCGCACGGCCAGATGTCGGAGAAGGAGCTCGAGGAGCGCATGCACTCGTTCCTCGCCGGCGACGCGGACGTCCTCGTCTCGACGACGATCATCGAGTCGGGCATCGACATCCCCCAGGCCAACACCCTGGTCGTCGAGCGCGCCGACGCGCTCGGTCTCGCTCAGCTCTACCAGATTCGGGGCCGCGTCGGCCGCTCCGACGTCCTCGCCCATGCCTATCTCTTCTACCCGGACGCCTCGGAGCTCACCCCGGAGGCCCGAGCCCGCCTGTCGACGCTCGCCGATCACACGGAGCTCGGCTCGGGCTTCCAGATCGCAATGCGCGACCTCGAGATTCGCGGCGCCGGCGACCTGCTCGGGCAGGAGCAATCCGGTCACGTCGCCGCGCTCGGGTTCGAGCTCTACGTCGAGATGCTCGACGAAGCCGTCGCGGAGCTCATGGGGCGAAGGCGCGCCGCAGCTCGCCCGGTTCGTGTGGACGCGCGCGTCGACGCGTACGTCCCGGCTGCCTACGTCGCGGCCGAGGCGTTGAAGATCGACCTCCACCGCCGCATCGCGCTCTCGGAGGACGAGGACGAGCTGCGCGAGCTCGTCTCCGCCACCGAGGACCGCTACGGACCGCTCCCCGAGCCGGTCGAGAACCTGTTCGCGATCCAGGAGGCGAAGCTGAAGCTCGCGCGGCTCGGCGCCGACTATCTCGTGTTCCGAGGCGGACGTGTCACCGTCGGCCCGCTCGCGCTCGGCTCGGCCGAGGTGCGCTCGCTGGTAGGGGTTGCGCCGACACTGATCTACTCGACGCAGAAGCGCGAGGTCTCCCTGCGCGTCGAGTCGTTCAAGGATGCGCTGGAGTTGCCCGATGCTATCGTCCAGGCGCGTTTGGCCGCATAGCTGCGGCCTTTCTCTTGGTCCAACCCGCCGAGACTCCCAGCTTCTGAACAGTCCGCAACCCCTGCCTAACACCCCCTTGGCTATAAGAAACGAGCTCTGATGACCGCCGTACGACTCACTCTCGGGCTCCTCCTTGCCACCGTCGCGATCGCCGCGACGGCGTGCGGCGGCTCCGACAGCGTCCCGGCGGGCGCTGTCGCCGTGGTCGACGGGACGGAGATCCCGAAGGCGGATCTCGACGAGTACATGTCGCTCTCCAAGCAGGCGTCCGAGCGGCGCAAGGAGGCGTTCCCGAAGGCCGGGACCCCCGAGTACCAGGGCTTTCAATCACGCAACCTGGCGCTTCTCGTCGAGATCGCACAGTTCCAGCAGGCAGCCGACGACCTGGGCGTGAAGGTGACCGAGAAGGACATCGACAAGGTCGAGAATCAGACGATCGAAACCAGCTTCGGCGGCAAGCGCGCGGACTACGAGAAGGCATTGAAAGCGACCGGGGTCTCGAGGGCGGAGTGGCGCAGGACCGCGTACGCGACATCGGCGCTGTCCACGAAGATCTTCGAGGCCGTCACGAAGGACGTCCACGTGTCGGATCAGGAGATCCTCGAGTACTACACGACCAACCAGTCCCAGTACGGGTCGCCCGAGTCGCGCGACGTGCGGCACATCCTGATCGCCGAGAAGAACAAGGACGGCTCCGTCGACTTCGAGGCCAGCAAGGCGAAGGCCGACAAGCTGTACGCGCAGCTGAAGAGTGGCGCCGACTTCGCGACCCTCGCAAAGCAGATGTCCGCGGATCCGGGCAGCAAGGACGCGGGTGGGAAGCTGACGATCTCGCGCGGCCAGACCGTTCCCGAGTTCGACAAGGTCTCGTTCGATCTCGAGACGGGCGAGCTCTCGAAGCCGGTGAAGACGTCCTACGGCTACCACGTGATCGAGGCCGTCTCCGACGTTCGGAAGGCTACCTCGACGCCCCTCGGGAAGGTGAGAGCGTCGATCCGCACCACGCTCCTGCAGGAGAAGAAAAACCAGGAGATGCAGAAGTGGCTCGAGGGCCTGAAGGCCGACTACGAGGGCAAGGTCAGGTACGCGGCGGGCTACGAGCCGCCGCCGGTTCCGGAGGAGCCCACCGACACCCAGTAGGGTCTCGAGCGATGAGTCTCGCGGAGGCGCTTCTCGACCTCCAGGAGCTAACCCGGCACCTGCGCCGAGAGTGCCCCTGGGACCGCGAGCAGACGGAGCGCACGATCGTTCCGCACACGGTCGAGGAGGCGTACGAGGTCGCGGACGCCGCGCTGACCGGAAACGCGGTTGCGCTGCGCGGGGAGCTGGGCGACCTGCTCTTCCAGGTCTATTTCCTCTCGCTGCTCCTCGAAGAGCGTGGTGAAGGCGATCTCGAGGCGGTCGCCCGGGAGGTGCACGCGAAGCTCGTCCGACGGCATCCGCACGTGTTCGGTGACGCCGACGCGCCGACGGCCGGTCGCGTCAAGGAGCGCTGGGAGGAGATCAAGACCGAGCAGGAAGGCCGTGAAGGGATCTTCCACGAGGTTCCCGACGCGCTTCCGGCGCTGCTGCAGGCGCGCAAGGTGCAGCGCCGGGCGGCGACCGTCGGCTACGACTGGCCCGACCTCACCGGCCCGCTGGACAAGGCGCGTGAGGAGCTCGACGAGCTCGAGGAGGCGATCGCTCGGGCAGGCATCCCGGCTCCTGAGACCGAGCCCGACGCCGGCGTGCAGCACGAGCTCGGCGATCTCCTCTTCACGGTCGTGAACCTCTCGCGGAGGCTGAACGTCGATCCCGAGCTCGCACTGCGCGCGACGACGCGACGCTTCACGAGCCGTGTCGAGCTCGCGGCACACCTCGCCGAGGACGCTGGCGACGAGTGGCGACAGCTCGAGCTCGACGCGCAGGATGCGTACTACGAGCGCGCGAAGGAGAGACTCAGTTGAGCGCGATCGCCAGTGTGCACGCACGCCAGCTCCTCGACTCGCGCGGCAATCCGACGCTCGAGGTCGACGTGCTGCTCGCGTCGGGCGCCTTCGGGCGCGCCGCCGTGCCGTCCGGGGCGTCGACCGGCGAGCACGAGGCCGTCGAGCTGCGAGATGGTGATCCGGACACGTACCTGGGCAAGGGCGTGCTGCGAGCGGTCGCGAACGTCGACGGTGAGATCGCGAGCGCGCTCGCCGGCGTCGCAGCAGACGATCAGCGCGCGCTCGACGACCTGCTGATCGGCCTGGACGGAACGCCCAACAAGAGCAGGCTCGGAGCCAACGCGATCCTCGGCTGCTCGCTGGCCTCCGCGAAGGCCGCCGCGGCAGACGCGGGGACGCCGCTGTATCGCTGGCTCGGTGGAGACGACGCCAGGACGTTGCCCGTGCCGCTGCTGAACGTCGTCAACGGCGGCGCGCACGCCCAGAATCGCCTCGATCTCCAGGAGTTCATGGTCGTTCCCGCCGGCGCCGAGACCTTCTCCGAGGCGCTTCGGATCGGCGCCGAGGTGTTCCACGCGTTGAAGGCCGTGCTCCACGAGAGGGGGCTCGCGACCGGTGTCGGCGACGAAGGCGGTTTCGCGCCGGACCTCGAGTCGACCGCGGCCGCGATCGAGGCCGTTCTCGAGGCAGCCGAGCGAGCGGGGCACCGGGAACGTGTCGCCATCGCGCTCGACCCGGCGGCGAGCGAGGTCTACCGCGCGGGCGCATACCACCTTCCCGGCGAGGGGCGCACGCTCGATCCTGCGGAGATGATCGACTTCTACCGCTCGCTCGCCGACACGTTCCCGCTCGTCTCGATCGAGGACGGGCTCGACGAGAACGCCTGGGACGACTGGCGTGGGCTCACGGAGGCGATCGGCGATCGTGTCCAGCTCGTGGGCGACGACCTGTTCGTCACGAACGTCGACTTCCTCCGCCGCGGCATCGACGAGGGCGTCGCGAACGCGATCCTCGTCAAGGTCAACCAGATCGGCACGCTGACCGAGACGCTGGACGTGATCGAGCTCGCGCGGGCTGCGGGATATGCGACGGTGATCTCTCACCGCTCCGGCGAGACCGAGGACACCACGATCGCCGACCTCGCGGTCGCCGTGAACGCGGGTCAGATCAAGACCGGTGCCCCGTCGCGCACGGACCGTGTCGCCAAGTACAACCAGCTCCTGCGGATCGAGGAGGAGCTCGGTGACGATGCGGTGTATCCCGGCTGGGCCGTGTTCCGCGGGCGCTAGCCTGCTTCACGTGACAGCTGAGCGCCGGACGAAGATCGTCGCGACCATCGGACCTGCGTCGAGCGACGAGGCGATCCTCGCAGCCCTCGTCGAGGCGGGAATGGACGGCGTCCGACTCAACTTCTCGCACGGAGCGCAGGCCGAGCACGAGACGAGCGCTCGCCGCACTCGCGCGGTCCAGGCGCAGGCCGGCCGCCCGCTCGCGCTGATCGCCGACCTCCAGGGCCCGAAGATCCGGATCGGCGAGCTCGCGGCCGCGGTGGAGCTCGAGGCCGGCGGGTCCGTCGTCGTCGCCGGGCAGGACCTCTGCGGCGCGGACGAGCTGCCCGTCGCGCCGGACGTGCTCGGCTCGGTCCTCGAGGCGGGCGACGAGATCCTCATCGACGACGGCAACGTCCGGCTGCGCGTCGACCGCATGGACGGCGCACGCGCCGTGTGCGAGGTCATCACGGGCGGTGTCGTCGAGCCGCACAAGGGCGTGAACGTCCCCGGGGTCCCGCTTCCGGTCCCGTCGCTGACCGAGAAGGATCTCCGGGATCTCGACTTTGCGCTCGGGCTCGGGGTCGACTACGTGGCGCTGTCGTTCGTCCGCACCCACCTCGACGTCGCGGCGCTCAAGTCGCGGATCGAGGAGGCCGGCTCGCAGGCATGGGTGATCGCGAAGATCGAGCTGAAGGAGGCCGTCACGCAGCTCGAGGCGATCCTCGACGTCGCGGACGCCGTGATGATCGCCCGCGGCGACCTCGGCGTGGAGATCGGCGCAGCGGAGGTCCCGCTCCTGCAGAAGCAGATCATCCGCGAGGCGCTCGACCGCGGAAAGCCGGCGATCACCGCGACGCAGATGCTCGAGACGATGATCCATCGCCCGGAGCCGACGCGGGCCGAGGCCTCGGACGTCGCGAACGCGATCCTCGACGGCACGTCGGCGCTGATGCTCTCGGCGGAGACCGCCGTCGGTGAGTACCCCGTCGAAGCGGTCGCGACGATGACGCGCATCGCGCGTGCAGTCGAGCCGAGCCTGGGATACCGGCACCAGCTCCCCTCCGCTCTCGAGGATCCGACCGTGGGGCGCGCGATGTCGAATGCCGCCTGCGACCTCGCCGAGGCGCTGGGCGCGAAGGCGATCCTCGTGCCGACCTTCACCGGGCGAACCGCGTCGGCGGTCGCGCGTCTGCGTCCGCGCAGGCCCGTCGTCGCGCTGACTCACGTGTCTGCGTCGCTCCAGCACATGGCGATCGAGTGGGGGGTGACGCCGCTCGCGATCGACGAGGTCACCGACGTCGAGGAGCTGTGGGGACGCTCGATCGCGGCTGCACGCGACGCCGGGATCGTGGCACCGGGAGAGCGCGTCGTCCTCACCGCCGGAACTGCCGTGAACATCCCGGGCTCGACGAACGTCATCAAGGTCGACGTCGCGTAGGGAAGGGCTGAACGAGCGCGCGCCGAACCAGGCGTCGTGGCAGGGAGGGCCAAGGAGAAGGCTTCGTCGGGACGACCGACGAGACGGCTGCGCATCGGACGCGGGCGTCTCCGACTGCTCTGGGCGCTCGCGATCGTCGGAGTCTGCGTCTACCTCTACTACCGGCCGATCGCCTCGTACCTCGAGACGCGCAATGACCTCGCGACGAGCCGTGCGGACGTGGAGACGCTTCGCCTCGTGAAGGCGGAGCTCGAGCTGCGGCTCGTGAACTCCACCAACGCCGACTCGATCGAACGGGAAGCACGCCGAATCGGCTACGTGAAGCCGGGCGAGCGCCTGTTCGTGGTCAAGGGCATCCCGGCCTGGCGCAAAGCGCGCAGCTCGGGCGGCGGCAGCCGGCCGTAGGCTTGCCTTCGTGGACGATCGCGCCGTCGTCGAACGGCAGCTCGGGCGCCCCCCGCGCGCCTTCGGGCGCGTGGTCGTCCGCTGCCCCTTCGGCCTGCCGGCGGTGACGGAGCAAGAGCCGTACGACTCGAAAGGCGAGCCGTTCCCGACGACGTACTACGTCACCTGCCCCCACCTGAGCTCTGCGATCGCGCGTCTCGAGGCTGCCGGCGGCGTCGAGCGCTGGAGCGAAGCGGTGGCCGCGGACGAGAGGCTGCGGAAATCGCTGGAGCGGGCGACGAGCGAGCAGCGCGGCATCCGGCGCGAGCTCGCGGGCGTCGCGACGGGCACGGACGGCGGAGCGTCGCTCGACCTCGGGATCGGCGGCTCGCGCTCGCCGGCGCACCTGAAGTGCCTCCACGCCCACGTCGCCTACGCGCTCGCTCGACCGGGCTACGAGCTCGGAGAGCGCATGCTCGACGAAGTCGTCGACCCGTGGCCGGGCAAACGGTGCTGCTCGGACGCTAGCTGCGCAAGACCGGAGATCCGCTAACGCGGCGTCTCCGGTCGCGCGAAGATCCCTGAAGGCGGCTGCTTCGCAGCCGCATCGCTGCGAAGAAATCCCTGCCGACGACTAATCTGCCGCCTCGTGTCGGCAGACGTCGAGAGCGCACGGCTGGAGTGGGAGCTCGCATACCGCGACGTCGGCGCAGCGGCGAAGGATCCCGTCCTCGAGGAGCGCCTGCGCTCTCAGCTCGACGTGATCACGACGGAGCTTCGGCGACGAGTCGGAGGCACGTTCACGCTTCGCGAGCTCGCCGACGCGTACGCGAGCGCCGACGGCTGGGCGCACGCCGTGCTGGCGGAGCAAGGCACGCCGGGCTGGCCCCGCACGCTGGCGCTGGTCGAAGGCGCGGCATTCCACCTCTACGCGCGCGGCGCGGTGGACTACGCACCGTGACGATGCTCGAACGGCCGAGCCGCGAGACAGGCCAACGGCGCCACGACCGCCGCCGGCGCCCGGTGCTTCGTGCTGCGCTGATCGTCATCGGTGCCGTGCTGGTCTTCCTGCTCGGGATCGCGTTCGCGCGGACGCTCGACGAGCGGCCGAGGTCGAGCGGGCCGGAGACGATCGTTCGCACGCTCACACCTCTTCCTCAAGCTGCGCCGACTCGCACAGTGACCGTCACGGTCACCACGACTCCCTGACTACAGCTCGTCCGATGCCTCGAGCAGCCCGGCGAGGATGAGCCCCACGGCGCAGGCGAGGCTGACCCAGATGCCGATCCCGCGGCTCGCGAAGAAGAAGCTGTCGGGGATCGAGACGATGCGAACCAGGACGAGGATCGTGGCGACCGAGCCGATGCCGATCGCGACGAGGCTGTCGGGCACCGACGCGGGCATGCTCACGCCCGCCTCGCGCACGGCGACGAGGACGACCGCCGCGAGGCCGAGGAACAGCACGATCTTCCCGATCGTGCCGGTGTGCCAGCCGATGACCGACACGGTGGTGCCGTTGCCGTCCCCCGAGTACCACCCGGTCAGCGCAGAGACGGCGAGGAGCAAGCCGAAGAGGAACGTTAGGCGTCCGCCCATGCCGGAGAGCTCTCCGGCACCGGGAAACGACATGCGTCCACGTCCTCTCGGGCGTTCCATCGCGTGAAGCATATGACCTCGTCCCGACGGGACGGTCCTCGCGTGACGGAATCGGGTTTCCTAGAATTCGCTCGTGGCTCGTCCAGCTCCGTCGATCCCTCCGACGTCACGCGCCGCGGACGAGCCCCCGCTCGATCCCGACGCGATCCCGCGGTCGTACCTGCACCACCGCGCGAAGCGCGCCGCGAGGGCTCGCCGGCATCGGGAGAAGCGCTGGGCAGGCGTCCGCTTCTGGCTCGTTCTCGTGCTCGTCGTCGTGGTTGCGGCCGTGCTCGCGGCGCGAACGCTCGGCGAGATCGAGCGCGTCTTCGGGCTGTAGATGACCGACGGCGTGGCCGGGGAGAGGCCCGGTGGACTCGCCCTCGGCGCGCTCGTGTTCGGCGCCGGGATCGGCGCGCTCGCGACCGAGATCACGGCGTCCCGGCTGCTCGCGCCCTATTTCGGCTCGTCCACGATCGTCTGGGCGAACCTCATCGGCATCATCCTCGGCGCGCTCGCGCTCGGCTACTGGCTCGGCGGGCGCCTGGCGGATCGGCGCCCCGAAGCGCGGCTGCTCGGAGCGATCGTGCTCGCCGCCGCCGTGCTCATCGCGGTGATCCCGTTCGCCGCGAAGCCGTTTCTCGACTTCACGGTCGAGGGCCTCGACACCGCGTCCGCGGGCGCGGTGATCGGGAGCTTCCTCGCCGTCGTGCTGCTCTGCGCGCCGCCGGTCGTCCTCCTCGGGATGGTCTCGCCGTTCGCGATCAGGCTCGCCGTCTCGTCGATCGCGACGGCCGGGGCGGTGGCAGGGCGGCTGTACGCGCTGTCGACCGCGGGCTCGCTGGTCGGGACCTTCCTCCCGGCGCTCGTCCTCATCCCGGCGATCGGCACCCAGCGGACGTTCCTCGTGATCGCGGTGCTCCTCGCCGCGACATCCTGCTTCATGCTGGGAGCGCGCTACCTCGTCGCCACCGCACTCATCGCGGGGCTGCTCGTCGTATCCCCGGGGGCGATCAAGGGCGAGGCGGGCCTGATGCACGAGGAAACCTCGCCCTACCAGTACATCGGCGTCGTCGAACGGCCCGACGGCCGGCGTGTGCTGCACCTGAACGAGGGAGTCGCGATCCACTCGGTCTGGCGGGCCGACTCCGTCCTGACGGGTGGGGAGTGGGACACGTATCTCGCCCTTCCTCCGCTCCTCGGTCGCCCGCTGAAGCGGGTCGCGATCCTGGGCAACGCGGGTGGGACGACAGCGCGCGCTCTCGGCGTCTACTACCCGCGCGCGCGGATCGACGGGGTCGAGCTCGATCCTGCCGTCAGCCGCGTCGGTCGGCGGTACTTCGGAATGGACGACAACCCCCGGCTGGTGGTGCACGACGTCGACGCCAGACCGTTCCTGCGCTCGACGGACGAGCGCTACGACCTCATCGTCGTCGACGCGTATCGGCAGCCGTACGTCCCGTTCTACCTCGCGACCCGCGAGTTCTTTCGCCTCGTCCGCGAGCGTCTGACGCCGGGCGGGATCGTGGCGCTCAACGTTGCCGCGGTCCCCGGCGACGAGCGGCTCGTCGCCGGCGTAGGAGGCACGCTCGCCGCCGAGTTCCCGGAGGTTCTCGAGTGGCCCGCGCTTCGCTTCAACACCTTCGTGCTCGGGCTCACCGAGCCGCTCAGCGCGGCCGAGCGCCGCCGCAGGCTCGCGGACGGGCCGCGCGACCTGGCGTCGCTTCGCGCGCTGCTCGCGCGGGAAGCGCGACCCGTCGGCGTCGCGAGCCGGCCGTGGACCGACGACCGCACTCCGGTCGAGTGGATCACCGACCGGATGATCGTCTCGTACGCCGCCCAGGGCGGCCGGCTCGAGGAGGACTACCTGCCGACCAGGCCGACGCCGTGATCTCCATCGAGCGTCGCGACGGTCGGCCGCTTCGAATCGGGCACAGGGGCGCGGCGGCGCTGGCCCCCGCGAACACGCTGAGCTCGTTCCGCGCCGCCGTGGAGGTCGGTGTCGACCTCGTCGAGCTCGACGTCCTGGCCCGTCCGGGTGGCGAGCTCGTCGTCTCGCACTCGCCCGAGGAGATCGTCCCCGAGACGCCGACTCTGGACGACGCGCTGCGCTTCTTCGTCGAGGAGGCGCCGGCTACGGGCGTTCACCTCGATCTCAAGCTGACGGAGCGCGAGCGGGACGTGGTCGCCGCCGTGCACCGTCACGGCCTCACGGGCAGGACGTTCGTCAGCTCCTACTACCTCGCCACCGCCCGCGCGATCGCCGAGGCCGACAGCGACATCCGCACCGGCATCACGATTCCTCGCAGCGTGCTCGGAATCTCGGACGAGGGTCGCGGCGCGCGCGGGGCTCGCGTAGGGCTCGGCGCGCTGCGCCGCATCACACCGTCGGTGGTTCGCCCGCTGCTCGCGTACACGGGGGCGAGCGCGATCGCCATCCACCACTCGGTCATCACGCGTGCGTGCGTTCGCGCGGCGCATGCGAGGGGTGCGCCCGTCGTCGCCTGGACCGTCGACCGCCCCGTCGACCTCGCGCGGATGGACGCCGCAGGGGTGGACGCGATCGTGACGAACGATCCCCGCCTGTTCACGTCGATGTTCGTGTCTACACTGGAAACGTGAAAGCGTCGGCCCGCACCATCGGCGCAGCGCTCCTCGTCGCCTGCGCGCTTCTCGGCTTCGCAGCCGCGTTCGGCCTTGCCGCGACGGCGGGCGCCGGAACGGGCTCTCCGGGCCAGACGACCGATCCACCCCCGACGACCACCACCGAGCCTCCGCCCACGGAGCCTCCGATCACACCTCCGCCCCCGCCGCCACGACCGGCTCCGATCGCCTTCGGCGTCACCGTCGGCGGCGTGCGAGTCGGCGGGCTCATGCCCTACCAGGCGGGCAAGGCGGTCACGAAGGCGTACGCGCGGCCACTCGAGCTCGTCGTGGACGAGACGCGCGCCATCGAGCTGGCGCCAACGGGTCTCGGCGCGAGGGCCAATGTGCCGAAGGCGATCCGTCGCGCGCGGCTCGCCCGCCCCGGCGCGATCGTCCCACTCGACGTCGAGGTGTCGCAGGCTCGCGTCCGCACGTACGTCGAGCGCCTCGGGCACGGGATCGACCGGACGGCGCGCGACGCGCGCATCGTCCTCGAAGGCCTGAAGCCGCACGCCATCGAGTCCCAGGAAGGACGCCGGCTCAAGCGCCTGGCGACCGGGCGATCGATTCGAACGGCGCTTGCGACGAACAGCCGCGCTCCGATCCGTCTTCGCTACGAGCTGACGAAGCCAGAGGTCGCGTCGGTTCGGCTCGACGAGGCGGTCGTGATCCTTCGCGGGTCGAACCGCCTCCTCTACTTCGACGACGCCAGGTACGTGCGCAGGTTCGGGGTCGCGACCGGGAGGTCCGAGTACCCCACGCCGCTCGGTACGTTCGAGATCGCCAACTTGCAGCGAAATCCGTGGTGGTACCCGCCGCCTTCTCCGTGGGCACAGGACGCCGATCCGGTCCCACCCGGGCCCGGCAATCCGCTCGGGACACGCTGGATGGGTCTTTCGGAGCCGTACGTCGGCATCCACGGCACGCCGGACTCGGCGTCGATCGGCTACTCGGCCTCGCACGGCTGCATTCGCATGCGGATCCCGGACGCCGAGTGGCTCTTCCAGCACGTGAAGGTCGGCACGCCGGTCTTCATCATCGACAAGTAGTCGTGCGGTCTCGTGGCCTGCTCGTGGCCCAGGGCGTGGCCATAGGCCTCGTCGCGCTGCTCTTCATCCTCCTCGCCTGGTCGCTCCTGCACGACGAGGGCGGCGACCTGTCGAAGAAGGCGAACGCGGGAGAGCTGCCGTCGGCGCCCGACTTCACGCTCGAGCGTCTCGACCAGCACGGGGAGATGCAGCTGTCGTCGCTGCGCGGAAAGGCGGTCGTGCTCAACGTCTGGGCGTCCTGGTGCATTCCGTGCAAGGACGAGGCTCCGTACCTCGAGGAGGTCTGGCGCGCGAACCGCGATCGCGACGTCGTCGTCGTCGGCCTCGATGCGAAGGACTTCCGCGCCGACGCGCGCCGCTTCGCGAAGCGCTTCGGCCTCACCTTCCCCTTGGCCTACGACGGCCCTGGTGACGCGATCGGCCACTACGGCGTGACAGGCTTCCCGGAGACATTCGTCATCGACCGGGAGGGGCGCGTCGTGCGTGCGTTCGCAGGGGCGGTGAACGGGGAGGAAGAGCGACGCCAGTTGCGCTCGGCAATCGAGGACGCGTTGTCGTGATCCGCGCCGCCCTGGTCGCAGTGCTCGGCGCGCTCGTCGTCGCCGGGAGCGCGGCCGCGGCTCCCCCCGACGCGGCGGACCTCGAGGCCGAGATCGTCTGCCCGGTCTGCGAGACGACGCTCGACCAGTCGAACGCTCCCATCGCCGAGAAGATGAAGACGTTCATCCGCGTCCGCATCGCGGCCGGCGACTCGGAGAGCGAGATCAAGGACGCGCTCGTCGCGCAGTTCGGCCCTGCGGTTCTCGCAGAGCCGCCCGGAGGCGGGTTCGGCCTGCTCGCCTGGCTCCTCCCGCTCACGGCGCTCGCCGGCGGCGCGGTCGCGGTGGGGCTTCTGATTCGATCGTGGAGCAGGCGTCGCGGGCCCGGCCCCGACGGCGACGACCTCGATCCGCAGCTCGAGCGCCTCGTGGACGAGGAGCTCGCCAGGTTCGACACGTGAGCTGGACGTCCGTCCCGGTTGCGTTCTTCGCCGGGATGGTCTCGTTCCTCGCCCCGTGCGTGCTGCCGCTCGTCCCGGCGTACCTCTCGGCGGTCTCGGCCGTCGATGCTGATCGGCTCGGGCAGCCGGGGACCGCGCGCAGGGTCGTCACGGGCAGCGTGCCGTTCGTCGTCGGCTTCACGGCGTTCTTCGTGCTGCTCGGAGTGGGCGCGGCGCTGGTCGGCGGGCGGATCCTGGGCGATCAGTTCCTGCTCGAGCGGATCGCGGGTTTCGTCCTGGTCGTGTTCGGGCTTGCGTTCATGGGCTTGCTGCCGTGGCCGGAGCGCCTCGTCGGAGCCGGTCTCGTTCGGGAGGCGCGTGGCCGTGGGTCGCGCGTGCTGCTCGGAGGCGCGTTCGCCGTGTGCGCCGCTCCGTGCATCGGTCCCGTGCTGGCCGCGATCCTGGTGCTGGCAGGCTCCTCGGACACGGCATTCCAGGGAGCCGCGCTCCTGGCGGTCTACTCGCTCGGGCTCGCCGTTCCGTTCGTGCTCGCCGCGGCGCTCTTCACGCGGGCGATGTCGGCTTTCCGATGGCTCCGCGACCACTACCGCGTGATCCAGATCGTCGGCGGCGCGATCATGGTCGCGCTCGGCCTCCTCCTCTTCTTCGAGCGGTTCTACGTGCTGCGCGTGTACCTGAACCGCGTCCTCGAGTGGCTCGGGATCGAGCCCGCGTTCTGATCAGACGCGCGGCGCGTGGAGCTCGAGCGATCCAGCGGCCACGAGCGCTCCAGCCTTCGCGACGTCCGCGAGCACAGCGCCGACGTCGACACCGCGATGCTCCGGCGCGTAGCGGTCGAGCCTTCGCGCCGCCTTCGCGAGCTGGCGCTCGCAGCCCGCCCGGTTCCCGCGCTCGGCGTGGAGCCACGCGACCGCCACGTGGACGAGCCCCTGCAGGAAGTCGCGCTCGTCTTCGGGCGCGACCCGCCACTCGTCCTCGAGCTCCTCGTGAGCGTCGAAGTACGCGCCCGCGCGGATCAGCTTCAACCCTTCTTCGAGACTCATCGCGCCGATTATCGGCGTCCGCAGACGCTGCTAGTGTCGGGCGCGTGGCGACGATCCTGCTGGTCGGGGTCGACCTCTTCTTCCGCGGCAAACTGGAGGGGCTCCTTCCCGAGCACCGTCTCGTGACGAGCGACAGCGTCCACTCACCGGACGTCGTGATCGCCGACATCGCCCGCGTCGAGCCGGAGGAGGTCGTCGACGCCTGGCCAGACGTCCCGATTCTGGGGTACACCAATCACACGGACAAGGCCGGCCTGCAGCGCGCCCATGCGGCCGGGTTCGACCAGGTGATCGTGAAGTCGGCGCTCGTCGATCGGGCGGCGGAAGTGATAGGCGAGCTCACCGGATCGGACGCGACCGACACGCCGTAGCCGCCACCGACCGCCTGGCTAGACTCGCGCGCGTGACGTACATCATCGCCGAGCCCTGCATCGACATCAAAGACCGCTCGTGCGTCGATGTCTGCCCGGTCGACTGCATCCACGAGTTCGAGCGGATCCTGATCATCGATCCGGAGGAGTGCATCGATTGCGGTGCATGCGAACCGGAGTGCCCGGTCGAGGCGATCTTTCCCGAGGACGCGCTCCCGGACAAGTGGAACGCGTTCGTCGAGATCAACTACGCCTTCCCGGACCCGGCCAAGATCAACGCGCTCACCGACGCGTACGCGACCGAGCACAACGTCCAGAACGAGCCGATCGAGTAGACCTCAGGCCGGCAAGAGGTACGCGCACGGTCGCGAATCGCCCGGCAGCGGCGACGACGCGATCTTCGTCACGCGATAGCGCCGCTCGCCGTCCTCGACCTCGGCGCCGGGCCGCGGCGGGTCACCGGTCCGCTCGACAAGCGTGTAGCCGGCGGGTGACCAGACGAAGAAGAGAAAGCCGTTCCTCCCGTTCGCGTCCACGCCGCGATCCTAACGATGCGCGGCGGCGGGCGGCACGTCGATCCGGATGGTCAGCCCCCGCGGATGGCGCACCTCCGAGCTGAACCGGCCGTTGAGCGTTCCCGCGCGCTCGGCGAGCGCTTCGAGGACCGCGGCCCGGCGCTCCGGCGGCCCGTCGTCGGCGACGACGAGCTCGATCCCCCCGGCCTGCGTCGGCCTGACGGCGATCTCGATGCGAGCGAGCGGCCCGCGCTTGACCGCCTGCTCGGTCGCCTCGCGGAGGATCTGGTAGAGCGCGACCGCGGCGTTCTCCCCGATCGTGTCGGCATGCTCGACGTCTGACCTCGATCTCGATGTCGTGCCGAGCCGAGAGCCGGCGGGCGAGCGCAGCGGTAGCCGAGGCGAGACCGAGCTCGTCGAGCACGCGGGGCTCGAGGTCGTCGCAGAGCTGACGGAGGTCACGGGCCGCGTCCCGTGCGAGCTCGAGGCCCCTCGCGAAAACCTCCCGCGCGCGTTCGAGCTCGCCGCTCTCGAGGTCGGCCAGGCCGGCGTCGAGCATCTGTGAGATTGCGGACAGCTGCTGAACGGGGCCGTCGTGGATCAGCTCGGAGACGCGGCGACGCTCGTCCTGCTCGGAGAGCATGCGCTCGGCGAGGAGTGCTCGCTCCGTCTCGTCGGAGCTCAATCGATCATTGCCTCGCGCAGCGCGATCGCGACCGCCTGCGTGCGCGTGTCGGCCTCGAGCTTCGCGAGGATGTGCCGCACGTGGCTCTTCACGGTCTCCTGGCTGATGAAGAGCTTGGTCGCGACGTCGGCGTTCGACATGCCGTCGGCGAGCAGCTGCAGGATCTCGCGCTCGCGCGGGGTGAGGATGTCGGACTGCCCCTGTCCGGCGACGAACTCGGCCATGAGGCCGGGATCGACGAACGTCTCACCGGCTGCGACCTTCTCGATCGCGCGCAGGAGCGTCTCGTGTGGCGCTTCCTTCAGGATGTAGCCGCGCGCGCCGGACTCGAGCCCGCGCTGGAGCAGCGAGCGCTCGCCGTACGCGGTGAAGATGAGAACGCCCGTGTTCGGGGCCTTCTGGAGCACCTGCTCGGTCGCTTCCAGGCCGTCCATGTCCGGCATGCGGAGATCCATGATCACCACGTCCGGGCGGCGTCTCTCCGCCAGCGCGACGGCCGACGCGCCGTCCGTCGCCTCGCCGATCACCCGGATACGCGCGGAGCGCGACAGCGCAAGGCGCAGCCCCTCACGGACGACCTCGTGGTCGTCGGCGATGAGGCACGTGATCTCGTCGGCCACGAGGCGATACTACGGCGCGGCCTCGGACGATCCTTCTCGTCCCGCAGATCGAGGGAGTCCGAGCGGGCTCCCTCGATCGCGACGATCGCTGAAGCGCATTCGCATTCGCGAACGCGGTCGTTGCGCTCACACGGCGAGAGCGAGCTGCCGGGGCTCGGGACGAACCGGCTGCCGTCCGCTCGAGAAGCGCGTCGTCGCCTTCGCGCGACGGGCGGGAGCCGTGATCGCGTTCGTGACCGCCGCCGGAAGGTACGCGCGTGTGCCGAAGAGCGCCTCGTACCGCTCCACCTGCTCCGGCCAGTCGCGGGCGAGCGACTCGAGGAAGTGCTCGCGGACACCGGGGCGAAGGTGGACGACGCCGGCCCAGATGCCGCGCGCTCCCGCCGCTCGCGCCGCGGTGACGACGGCCTCGAGCTGCTCGGGCCGATCGGAGAGCCCGGGCAGGATCGGCGCCATTCCGACCCCGACGTCGATGCCCGCATTCGCGAGTGCGCGGATCGCGCGCAGCCGGCTCGCCGGTGGCGCCGTGCCGGGCTCGGTGGTGCGCCAGACGCGCTCGTCGAGCGTGGGGAGGGAGACGTACACGTGGACCGGTACTTCTCGAGTGGCCGCGGCGAGCACGTCGATGTCGCGGACGATCAGCGGTCCGCGCGTGACGATGGAGAGCGGCGTTCCGGACGCCGCGAGCACCTCGATGCACGAGCGCGTGAGCCTGAACCGCCCTTCCGCAGGTTGGTACGGATCGGTCGCGGTGCCGAGAGCGACCTCGTCGTGCTTCCAGGAGGGGCGAGCGAGCTCACGCCGGAGCACCTCGGCGACGTTCGGCTTGACGCGGATCGACCGGCCGTAGCGGTCGTCGGACGGCCGATCGGCCCGCTGCTCGAAGTGCCTGACGTAACAGAACGTGCAGCGGTGCACGCAGCCCATGTACGGGTTGAGTGACCACCTGAACGGCATGCCGCGGACTGCGGTCAGAGCCGACTTGCACGGCTCGATCCGGTACTCGACCTGCATCGGCCGAGGATAGAACATACGTTCGATCAGGGCAAGGCGCCTGACGGCTGGAGCGAAGCGGCGGGCGACTAGAGTCGCGCGATGGACGAGCTCGGCGACGGGATCCGCCGCGTCACGCTCACGCTGCCGACGCGGCCCGGGCACGTTCACGCGTATCTCTTGCCGGGCGACGACGGCTGGACGCTCGTCGACACGGGCGTGGGGCTCCCCGACGCGAAGGAGACCTGGGCGGCCGAGCTCGAGCAGGCCGGAGGCCGCGTCAAGACCGTGTTCGTCACGCACTTTCACCCCGACCACGTCGGAGCCGCCGCCGATCTCCACGAGCTGACGGGCGCGCCGGTCGTCCAGGGCACGCTCGACTACGCGCAGTGCGAGCTGGTGTGGGGGAACCCCGCGTGGTCGGAGCGACTCGTGGACTGGTTCGACCTCCACGGTGCTCCCGACGACGTGACCGCCGAGCTCGTCGGCCAGAGCTCCGTCTACCGGCCGTTCATCCGCTACCAGCGCGACCCGATCCTCGTCGAGGCCGGCGAGCACGTCGACGGGTGGGAGCTGATCGCCGCGCCCGGTCACGCGGACGGCCAGCTCTGCCTCTTTCGCGACGGCGTGCTGGTCGCAGCCGACCACCTCCTCGGACGCATCACGCCGACCGTCGGGCTCTGGCCTGCGAGTCGCCCCGATCCTCTCGGCGACTACCTCGCCGCGCTCGACCGCACGATCGAGCTCGCACCGAGGGTTGCGCTGCCCGGTCACGGGGAACCACTCGAAGATCCGATCGGACGTGCACACGAGCTCAAGGAGCATCACCGCGGACGGCTCGCAGAGGCGGTGGCGGCGCTCGGGCCCGAGCCGCAGACCGGCTACGAGCTCTCCTTCGCGCTCTTCGGGGCGGACCTTCCCGCCGCCGGGCGCCGCTTCGCGATCGCCGAGACGCTCTCGCACCTCGAGCGACTCGTCCATGAGAGGGCCGCGCAGCGACACGAGGCCGACGGAGCCGTTACCTATACTGCCGCCTGATCATCGTGGGCGACGAAAACCCGCCGAGTACCGGCGCCCCTGACGGGGCGTGAGCGTTCTCCTCCGCATCCTGGTCGTGTTCCTGCTCGTGCTGGGGAGCGCGGTGTTCGTCGCGGCCGAATACGCGCTGATCACGGCCCGCCGAGCGCGGCTCGAGGAGCGCGCCGGACACGGCAGTCGCGGCGCACGCGCAGCGCTGCGCTTGATGGACGAGCCTGTCCGCTTCATCTCCTCGACGCAGCTCGGGATCACGATCTTCGCCATCCTCGTGGGTGCAATCGGCGAGCCGCTGATCTCGGGCCTCATGGAGCCCCCGCTGTCCGCCACGGTGAGCTTCCTCATCTCCTTCGCGATCCTCACCTACTTCTCGGTGGTGCTCGGCGAGCTCGTGCCGAAGGCAGCGGCGTTGCAGAAGGCGGAGGCGCTCGCCGTCGTGCTCGCCGTCCCGCTCGAGTTCCTCGGCCGCGTCGCGCACCCGATCGTGTGGCTGCTGCAGGTGTCGGCGAATGCCGTGCTCCGCGTACTGCGCGTCAACCCGGCACCGGCGGGGATGCTCGCATACACGCGTGAGGACATCCGGCACTCGGTCGCCGCGGCGGAGGACGTCGGTCAGCTCCAGGAGGCGGAGGAGGAGATGCTCTACAAGGTCTTCGACTTCGCGTCGAAGGAGGTCTCGGCTGTGATGGTGCCGCGACCCGACGTGGTGGCGATCGCCGTCGACATGCCTCCCGAGGAGGCTCTGCGGGCGGTCGTCGACTCGCCTTTCACGCGCTACCCCGTGTATCGAGGATCGCTCGACGAGATCCTCGGGATCCTCCACGTCCGCGACCTCTTCGGCGCGATCCACGACCGCGGCATCGCGTCGGTCGAGCTCGAGTCGATCCTCCGGCCGACGTACGTCGTCCCGGAGACGAAGGACCTCGCAGCGCTCCTCGCCGACTTCCGGCGCGAGAAGCAGCACATGGCCATCGTCATCGACGAGTACGGCGACATGGACGGGATCGTCACGCTCGAGGACATCCTCGAGGAGATCGTCGGCGACATCGAGGACGAGTTCGACCTCCCGGACACGTCCATCGAGCGGATCGACGAGTCGCACATCCGCATCGACGGCACGTACACGATCGACGACTTCAACGAGGAGTTCCACACGGAGCTCGAGCAGGAGGACTTCAACACGATGGCGGGGCTCGTGTTCGGCGAGCTCGGACGTGCGCCCGAGGTCGGCGACGAGGTGCGGACCGACGGTCTGATGCTGACCGTGGTCGAGATCGACGGCTCGCGGATCATGAAGCTCGAGGTCGCGTTCGGCGTCGGTGACGCGCCGACCGACGAGCCGGCTGCCGCGTAGGCGATCGCTACGGCAGCGGCAGCCCTGCTCCGACGGTTGACGTCGGAGCAGTCGGGACGGCTATCGGCAGATCGACGGGGAGCTCGGGCAGAGGTGGTGGCCGGGTCCTCCCACGACGCCGCTCCGCCCCCGCCGAGGACCTCGGCCTGCTCGCCTGCCGAGGTCTCGGCAGGTCGACGCAGTTGGCCAACCTGTTCCGACCTAGGCTTGGGCCATGCGTCGGGACCGTCGATCCGCCTTGAGGCACCGCGACTTCTCGCTCCTGCTCGTGTCGATGGTCGCCGAGGCCTTCGCGCTCCAGATGTCGTTCGTCGCGATCGGGTGGCAGGTCTACTCGATTCGCGGCAACGCGCTCGACCTCGGGTTGCTGGGGCTCGCCGAGTTCCTCCCGCTGCTGCTGCTCGCGCTGCCGGCCGGGCAGCTCGCGGATCGTTTTCCGAGGCGCTACCTGCTGGCCGTGATGATGCTGCTCAACCTCGTCGTGCTCTCCGGGCTGCTCGCGGTGACGATCGTCGACACGGAGCACGTGTGGCCGTTCTTCGCGCTCGCATTCGTGCAGGGCGTCGGGAGCGCGATCGGCGCGCCCGCCGGACGGGCGCTCACTCCCTCGCTCGTGCCGGAGGAGATCCTCGTCAGCGCGCTCGCGCAGCGATCGATTGCGTTTCAGCTCTCGGCCGTGGTTGCCCCCGCGATCGGCGGGCTCCTGTTCGCGATCCAGCCGGAGCTCGTGTACGTGGTTGCGCTCGCGCTTGCTCTCGTCGCGCTCGTCGCCGTGGTGGCGCTGCGAAGTGGGCGCGAGCCGGCGGCGGAGTCCGCGGTCGGGCTCCACGAGGTGCTCGCCGGAGTTCGGCTCATCCGTCGCACGAACGTCCTGCTCGGCGCCATCTCGCTCGACCTCTTCGCCGTGCTCTTCGGCGGAGCGGTGGCGCTGCTGCCGATCTTCGCGAAGGACATCCTCGAGGTCGGGCCGACGGGTCTCGGTCTCCTCCGCGCCGCTCCCGCGATCGGCTCTCTCATCACGGCGGCGGCCATCGCCCGCTACCCGATCCGGCGCAAGGCAGGCCCGATGCTCTTCGCGGTCGTCGCGGGCTTCGGCGTCTCGATGGTCGTCTTCGGGCTCTCGCGCTCGATGTGGCTCTCGATGCTCGCGCTCGCGGTCGGCTCCGGGCTCGACATGGTGAGCGTCGTCCTCCGCCAGACGATCCTGCCGCTCGTCACGCCCGACGAGCTGCGCGGGCGCGTCAACGCCGTCGAGATGGTCTTCATCAGCGCGTCGAACGAGCTCGGCGCATTCGAGTCGGGAGTCGCGGCGGCCTTGATCGGAGCCGTTCCCGCCGTCGTGCTCGGCGGGGTGGTGACGGTCGTCGTCGCGGGCGTCTGGTGGAAGCTGTTCCCGTCGCTTGCTCGCGTCGACCGGCTGGACGAGCTCAGGCCGGTCGCCGTGAAGACCGGCTAGACGGGAGCCAAGCCGCGTGACTTGCGGCTCGCTGCGGACAGGCGCTTCTGTGCCGACAGCTCCTGCTTGCGCAGGCGGATGTGCGACGGCGTGACCTCGGCGCACTCGTCCTCGCGGATGTACTCGAGCGCCTGATCGAGCGAGAGGGGCCGCGGCGGGATGAGCCTCACGGTCGCGTCCGCCGACGGCGCGCGCGTGTTCGTGAGCTTCTTCTCCTTCGTCGCGTTGACGTCGAGGTCGTCGGCCCGCGAGTTCTCGCCGACGATCATGCCCTCGTACACCTCCTCGCCGGGCGCGACGAACAGGGAGCCACGCTCCTGGAGATTGAGGATCGCGTACGCGGTCGTCGTCCCGCGGCGGTCGGCGACGAGCGCACCTGTCGGTCTCGTGCGCAGCTCGCCGAACCACGGCTCGAAGCGCTCGAACACGTGGTGGAGGATCCCGGTTCCGCGCGTCTCGGTGAGGAACTCGGTGCGGAAGCCGATGAGCCCGCGGGCCGGCACGACGACGTCGATGCGGATCCAGCCGGAGCCGTGGTTGACGAGCGCTTCCGTGCGCCCCTTGCGGAGTGCGAAGAGCTGCGTCAGCACGCCGAGGTACTCCTCGGGCGCATCGACCGACACACGCTCGACGGGCTCGTGCACCTTGCCCTCGATCTCCCGCGTCACGACCTGCGGCTTGCCGACCGTGAGCTCGAATCCCTCGCGGCGCATCTGCTCGACCAGAACCGCGAGCTGGAGCTCTCCGCGGCCTTGCACCTCCCATGCGTCGGGCGACTCGGTCGGCAGGACGCGCAGCGAGACGTTGCCGATGAGCTCCGTGCGCAGCCGGTTCTCCAGTAGCGTCGCGGTCACCTTGTCGCCCGAGAGACCCGCCAGCGGCGAGGTGTTGATGCCGATCGTCATCGAGAGCGAGGGCTCGTCGACGGCGATCACCGGCAACGGCCGCGGGTCGTCCGGATCCGCGAGTGTCTCGCCGATCGTCACCTCGGGGAGCCCGGCGACGGCGATGATCTCTCCCGGCCCGGCTTCGGCCGCCTCGACGCGGTCGAGCGCCTCGGTCACGTACAGCTCGGTGATCTTCGCGCGCTCGATGCTCCCGTTCGCGCGGCACCACGCGACCTGCTGGCCCTTCGTGATCGTCCCGTGCGCGACGCGGCAGAGCGCGAGCCGGCCGACGTAGGGGGACGCGTCGAGATTCGTGACGAGCGCCTGGAGCGGGTGGCCGTCCTCGTATTCGGGCGGCGGGATGCGCTCGAGGATCAGGTCGAGCAGCGGCCGGAGATCCGGCTCGAGCGCGTCGGGGTCGGCGTCGCGCGACGCACGGCCCGCCCTGGCGTTGCAGTAGACGATCGGGAACTCGATCTGGCTCTCGTCCGCGTCGAGATCGAGGAAGAGCTCGTAGACCTCGTTGACGACCGCCTCGATGCGCGCGTCGGGGCGGTCGACCTTGTTCACGACGAGGATCACCGGAAGCTTGGCCTCGAGCGTCTTGCGCAGCACGAAGCGCGTCTGCGGCAGCGGCCCCTCACTTGCGTCGACGAGCAGAAGAACGCCGTCGACCATCGTCAGCCCGCGTTCGACCTCGCCGCCGAAGTCCGCGTGGCCCGGGGTGTCGATGATGTTGATCTTCGTCCCGCCGTACCGGACAGCCGTGTTCTTGGCCAGGATCGTGATGCCCTTCTCGCGCTCGAGATCCATCGTGTCGAGCACGCGCTCGGCGACGTCCTGGTTCGCGCGAAACGCGCCCGACTCCCACAGCAGGGCGTCCACGAGCGTCGTCTTGCCGTGATCGACGTGCGCGACGATCGCGACGTTTCGGAGCTCGTTCCGCTCGGCCATGCCGACGAGGCTAGCGGCGAGCGCTCGCGAGCAGTCGGCCCGACTCGATATTTCGGATGGAGGCGTCGACGAGCTCGACGGGGTGGAGCGCCGGAAGCAGCTGCTGCCGGCGTCGCAAGGCTTGCGAGACCTGGACGAGGCAGCCGGGGTTCGCGCTGGCATACGCCTGCGCGTCGGTTGCGAGAACGTGCCCGGCCTTGCGATCGCCGAGCTCGCGCGCGGCGTCCGCCTGTACGACGTTGTAGATCCCGGCGGAGCCGCAGCAGATGTCCTGCTCGGCCGGCTCGACGACCTCGAGCCCTGGGATGCGGGCGAGCGACGACAGCGACGACAGCGGGGAGCCGCTGCGCATGGCGGAGGTGGCACGAGTCCTGGAGCGCGACCTTCATCGCGAGGGGGTGGCGAGTCGCGCGCGGCACGTCGCTGCCGAGCAGCTCGCCCACGTCGCGGACCTTCGCCGAGAACGCCTCCGCGCGCTCGTCTCCGAGCAGCCAGCCGAGCTCCTTCAGATGCGAGCCGCAGCCCGACGAGTTCACGACGACGAGGTCGACGTCGCGGAACGCGTCGACGAGCGCGCGGGCGAATCCCTTCCCCTCCTCGAGCCGGCCCGCGTGCACCGAGAGCGCTCCGCAGCAGCCCTGCGGGGGAGCGACGACCTCGAATCCGTCTGCCGCGAGCACCCGTGCGGTCGCCGCGTTCACGTCCGGAAACACCGCGCGCTGGACGCAGCCCGTGAGGAGGCCCACGCGCGCCCGTCGCGTGCCCGCGGCCGGCGTCACCCTCGGGACGTCACCGTGCCCGCGCCAGCGCGGCGCGATGTCGACGAGCGGTCGGAGACGCCTCGGCATCGGCAGCGCGCGGCCGATCGGCGCCAGGGCGAGCGCCGCGCGCATGCGGCCGGGGTAGGGGAGAAGCCGGAACAGCAGCCCGCGGACGAAGCGATCGCCCAACGGCCGCTCGACCTCGTCCTCCACCGCCGCCCTCGTGCTCTCGATGAGCCGGTCGTAGCGAACCCCCGACGGGCACGACGACACGCACGCCATGCAGCCGAGGCAGCGGTCGAAATGCTGGATGACGGTCGGGTTCAGCGCGATGGCGCCGTCGAGGCGGGCGTCCATGAGGTGAATGCGCCCGCGAGGCGAGTCCATCTCCTCGTTCCAGAGGACGTACGTCGGGCACGTCGGCAGGCAGAAGCCGCAGTGCACGCAGTCGTCGACGTACTCGCGGATCACGATCGGCCCCGCTCGTGTCCCAGGCCCTCGTCGCAGACTGGTGCGAGGCGTCTGGCGTGAGTCACGACAGCGTGCCTCGTGGGTCCAGCTCGTCCTTGATCCGGCCCACCACGAGGTCGTGGCCGACGATCTGCGCGCGTTGCTGCCTGTAGCTCGCATTGCGCTCGCGCGTGTACGCGATCCCTGCGGCCGGTCGCACGAGTGCCTGTCCGAGGCTCGCCAGCGTGGATTCGAGCTCGCCGGGCGTGAAGCGCACGCGGCCGCGCGCGGCGCCCTGACGAGCACGTGACTCGTCCCAGACGGACGCGGCGTACTCCTCACCGCCGACCAGTTCTCGAGCACCGACGAGCTGCGCCGCGACGGCACGCTCCGAGCCCTCGAAGAGCACGGCCACGCGACCGGGATGGAGGACGTCGAGCGCGCTCGGCTGGAGCTGAGAAGCGAGCAGCCGCGCTCCAACGCCGGCCGCGTCGTCGGTCCCGACGACCAGTGTCCCGGACGCCGTGGGTAGCGGATGGAGGCGAAAGCTGGCGCGCCCGATGAGGGCAAGACGTCCTTCCGATCCGCAGACGAGACGGGCGAGGTCGTAGCCGGCGACGTTCTTGACGACCTTGCCGCCCGCGCTCGCGATCGTCCCGTCGGCCAGGACGAGTGTCGCGCCGAGCACGAGATCGCGTGGTGCGCCGAAGCGGTGCCGGAGCGGGCCGGAGACGTTCCGCGCAAGGAGAGCGCCGATTGTCGGGTCTCCGGGCGGGTCGAGCGAGAGCCGCTGGCCGCTCGCCGCGAGCGTTGCGCGCAAGTCGGAAAGCCGCACGCCTGCCTCGACGGTGCACGTCAGGTCTCCCGGATCGTGCTCGAGGATCCGGTCGAGCCCGTTCGTCGTGAGGTCGTCGCCGATCGTGACGCGGCGGCCCTCGGCGTGCGCAGCCGCAAGGGTGACAGACGCCTCCTCGAGGCTAGAGACGCTCGGCAACGCCGGTCCTCTCCAGCGCGTGGACGCGGTACGGGCCGGGCACCTCGCCGCACAGCCGCGGGGTGGGAAGCACCTTCCCGGGATTGCAGATTCCGAGCGGATCGAACGCGCGCCGAAGCCGGTCGAACACCCGGAGGTCGCGCTCGGAGAACATGCTCGGCATCGAGCACGCCTTGTCCATCCCGACGCCGTGCTCGCCGCTGAGAGAGCCGCCCGCGTCGAGGCAGGCATCCAGGATCGCCTCGGCGAGGTCACGTGCCCGCTCCGTCTCGCCCGCGGCTCCCGAGTCGTAGAGCACCAGCGGATGGAGATTGCCGTCGCCCGCATGGAACACGTTGCCGACGCGAAGCCCGTGCTGCCCCGAGAGCTCCTCGATCCGGCGCAGGACCTCTGGCAGCCGTGTGCGCGGGACGACGCCGTCCTGCACGTAGTAGTCGGTCGCGATCCGGCCCATCGCCGCGAACGCCGACTTTCGCCCTTTCCAGAGGAGCGCACGATCCACCTCGCTCGTCGCTGTGCGGATCTCGAACGCGCCGCACTCGTTGCAGATGCGCTCGATCTCGGCGGCATCGTCCTCGACCTGCTCGATCACACCGTCGAGCTCGACGAGCAGGACAGCGCCTGCGCCGACCGGGTACCCGGGTGCCACGGCCTTCTCGGCGGCCTCGATCGTCAGCCGGTCCATCATCTCGATCGCGGACGGCATCACGCCCGCGGCGACGATGTCCGAGACGGCGGCGCCGGCCGCGTCCATCGTGTGGAAGCCCGCGAGCAGTGTCCTGACGGACTGCGGAGTCCGGACGAGGCGGAGCGTGATCCGGGTCGCGATCCCGAGCGTGCCCTCGGAGCCGACGATCACGCCGAGCAGATCCGGCCCGTCGGGGTCGAGCGCCTTCCCGCCGAGCTCCACGACCTCCCCGTCCGGCAGCACGAACGTCAGCCCGGTGACGTGGTGGGCCGTGAACCCGTACTTGAGGCAGTGCGCGCCGCCGGCGTTCTCGGCGACGTTGCCGCCGATCGTGCATACCTGCTGGCTCGAGGGGTCGGGCGCGTAGAAGAAGCCCTGAGCGGCGACGGCGCGGGTGACGTCGAGGTTCGCGACGCCCGGCTCGACCACGATGCGCTGGCTCGCGAGGTCGATCTCGAGGATCCGGTTCATTCGGGCGAGCGACACGACGACGCCCCCGGCGACGGGCGTCGCGCCGCCCGAGAGACCGGTGCCGGCCCCGCGCGCGACGAACGGCACGCGCTCGCGGTGACATGCGCGAAGCACCGTCTGGACGTCCTCGGTCGATCCGGGAAGCACCACGAGCTCGGGAACGGCGCGATGGCCGGTCAGGCCGTCGCACTCGTAGACACGCAGCTGCTCCGGCTCGGTGACCACGTGCGCGGCGCCGAGCGCCTCCCGCAACTCGGAGACGAAGGAGGCGGGCAGGCTCACGCGATCGAGTCTAGAGCGCACGCTCAATAGGGCAGCCCCTCGGTAGAGCATGCGTCGCGCTCGCGGTCGAAGTAGGTTTCTCCCGTGCTGCCGATCGAGCGTCCCGGGAAGATCATCTGCGTCGGTCTGAACTACTCCGACCACGCGGAGGAGCAAGGCGCCGAGCTCCCGGCAGAGCCGCTGCTCTTCGCGAAGTGGCCGTCGTCCCTGATCGGCCCGGGCGAGCCGATCGTCATCCCGCCGATCGTGACCAAGGCCGACTACGAGGCCGAGCTCGGCGTCGTCATCGCGGAGCGCGTGAAGGGCGTCTCCAAGGAGAACGCGTTCGAGGCGGTGCGTGGATACCTCTGCGCCAACGACGTGAGCGCGCGCGACCTGCAGTTCTCGGACGGGCAGTGGACGCGCGGTAAGTCTCCGGACACGTTCTGCCCCGTCGGGCCGATGACGCCGCGCGACGAGATCGCCGACCCGCACGCGCTCGCCATCCGGGCGATCGTCAGCGGCGAGACGCTGCAGGACTCGACGACAGCGAATCTCATCTTCGGGATCGACGACGTGATCGCGTACGTCGCGCAGACGACGACGCTCGAGCCGGGCGATCTCATCCTCACGGGCACGCCCGCCGGGGTCGGCGTCTTCCGCGATCCGCAGCGGTTGCTGCGGCCGGGGGACGAGGTGACGATCGAGATCGAGGGTCTCGCGTCGCTGACGAATCCCGTCGTCGCGGGATGACCGGGATCGGAGGCCTCAAGGCCGGGGTCGTCGGCACCGGGTTCATCGGCGTCGTGCACGTCGATGCGCTGCGGCGGCTCGGGGTCGAGGTTCTCGGCGTCGTCGGCTCGACGCCCGAACGTGCCGCCGCGAAGGGCATCGCGCCCGCGTACGACTCGCTCGACGCATTGCTCGCCGACGGCCGGATCGACGTCGTGCACGTGACGACTCCGAACGCGCTGCACTTCCCGCAGGTGAGGGCGGCCCTCGCTGCCGGCAAGCACGTCGTGTGCGAGAAGCCGCTCGCGGTCAGTGCAGACGAGTCCGCCGAGCTCGTACGGATGGCGGACGAGGCGGGCGTCGTCAACTGCACGAACTTCCACAACCGCTTCTACGCGATCGTCCAGGATGCCCGCGAGCGCGTGCGTGCGGGCGAGGTCGGGGCGGTGTGGAGCGTTCACGGCGGGTACTTGCAGGACTGGCTCGCGTACCCGACCGACTGGAACTGGCGCCTCGAGATCGACCGCGCGGGTGAGCTGCGCGTCGTCGGGGACGTCGGCACGCACTGGCTCGACACTGCGCAGTTCGTGACCGGGTTGCGTGTCGTCGAGCTGCTCGCCGACCTCGCAACGGTGATTCCGACGCGGCAGAGGCCGGTCGGCGAGGTCGAGACCTTCGCCGCAGCCGGCGAGGCCGAGCGGGAGGACGTCGTCATCACGACGGACGACCTCGCGCACATCCTGCTGCGCTTCGAGAACGGCGCGCGCGGGTCGGTCGTCCTCTCCCAGGTCGCGCCCGGCCGCAAGAACTCGTTGCGGATCGAGGTGGACGGATCGGCGGGCGCGCTCGCGTGGGACTCGGAGCGCCACGAGGAGCTCTGGCTCGGCCGCCGCGACGAGCCGAACGGGATCGTGCTGCGGAACGCCGCGCTGATGCACCCCGCCGCAGCGGCCCGGACGCACCTTCCGGTGGCGCACGCCGAGGGCTTCGTGGACGCGTTCCGCGAGCTGTACGCCGCCGTGTACGCAGACGTCGCGCGCGGTGGACCGTCCGCCGATCCCGACTACCCGACCTTCCGCGACGGACACGTCGGCAACGTCCTCTGCGATGCCGTCGCACTCTCGAACCGCGAACGCCGCTGGGTGGAGGTGCCCGCATGAAGCTCGGACTGCTCACCGCTCCGTTTCCCCGTCGCTCCCTGAAGCAGATCGCCGCCTGGGCGGCGAGCGAGGGCTTCGAGATGCTCGAGGTTGCCTGCTGGCCCGCGGCCGGAGGCGAGCGCCGCCGCTACGCCGGGACGTCGCACATCGACGTCTCGCGCGTCGACGTGGGAGCGGTTCGCGACGTGCTCGACCGCCACGGGCTCGAGATCTCGTCGCTCGCTTACTACCCCAACAACCTGCACCCCGATTCCGGGGAGCGACGCGCGGCGAACACGCATCTCAAGAAGGTGATCGACGCGGCGGCGAAGCTCGACGTCGGCGTCGTCGGCACCTTCGTCGGGCGCGACAAGACGAAGAACGTCCCGGACAACTTCCGCGAGTTCAAGAAGGTCTGGCCGCGGCTCGTCGACTACGCCGAGTCGCGCGGCGTGAGGATCGCGATCGAGAACTGCCCGATGATCTTCAGCTGGGACGAGTGGCCGGGCGGCACGAACCTCGCCTCGTCGCCGGCGCACTGGGACGAGATGTTCTCGATCGTCGACAGCCCGAGCTTCGGGCTCAACCTCGACCCGTCGCACCTCGTGTGGCTGATGATCGACTACGAGCGGGTCGTCCGCGACTACGCGTCGAAGATCTTCCACGTCCATGCGAAGGACATGGAGATCGACCGCGACGGCCTGTACCGGCACGGCACGGCGTCACTCGGCATGGGCTGGCAGGTGCCGCGGCTTCCCGGATTGGGCGAGGTGCGCTGGGATCGCTTCATCGCCGCGCTCTACCGCGAGGGCTACGACTTCGTGGTCTCGATCGAGCACGAGGACCGCGCGTTCGAGGCGACCGAGGACCTCGTCAAGCGCGGCTTTCTCATCGCGCGCGATGCGCTGAAGCCGCTTCTGCATTGAGCGCTTGAAGCGGCGACTGCGAAGCGCGAGCTAGGCCCAGGGAAGCTGATCCCAGTACGACGGCCGCTCGCGCCGTGACGGCTCGAACCGGCCCGCCGACGCCTGCTCGAAGTCGGTCGTCTCCTTGTCCGCGCTCGCGCCGTACCTGGCCGCAAGCTCCGAGACCGGGTAGTGCAGTTGCTCGTCCGGGGTTCGTGTACCGGCCATGAGGATCGCGCACGGCCCGTCGCCGGCGCCCACGAAGATGTGCTCGGTGCCGGGGGGACAATGGAAGAAATCCCAGCGCCGAAGGAGCCGCTCCTCACCCTCGACGAGGAGCGTGCACTCCCCCGCGAGCACGAGGAACGCCTCCTGCTGGTTCTCGGAGTGGTAGAGGCCGTTCGGCTGGCCCGGCTCCAGGACACGGATCCTGATGGCGAACTGCGGGAACCATGCCTCCTCGCTCTCGAAGCAGCAGTCGGAGCCGGGCGGCTTCCTCTCGGTGTTCTCCGCCGACAGCCACTGGGCGTCCCGCACGTTCACGACGAACCACCCCTCGTCCGCGGGTGCGAGCCCTGAGCCGAAGTCTTCGAGTGACGCCTCGGGCACGCCGCCAGCCTATCTATTCACTGAGCATCGACCGCACGGGGAGTCAGTCCTCGATCTGCGCCGATCCGTTCCGCTGCAACGCATCGAGTGCGGCCCGCATGGCCTCGAGCTGCTCGGGCGAATGACCGACCCAGTCGACGAGCTCGCTAACGACGCGCAGCGGCTCGCGGCTACGGAAGGACTGCGTGGGATTCCCCGGGAACTTCTTGTCGGTCAGGTTCGGATCGTCCTCGAACGCTCCGGTTGGCTCGACGATGTAGATGCGCCCGCGGCCCTCACCGCTGGCGAGCTCGGCGCCCCAGACCGCGGCATCGAGAGTGGCGCTGAAGTAGACGTAGTTCATCACGCGGCCGGTCTCGAAGTTCGACTCGCGCCCCGGGCCCAGCAGATCGCCCACCGCGAGCTCTGCCTTCGTACCGTGCAGGTACACCCCCGTTTCGTACACCTCGAACGGCACCGGCTCACGCAAGGCGCTCATGCGACGATGCTAGCCCCACGCAACAGCGGCGACCGCACGGGGCCGCACCGTCCGCATTCCGACATCCGGGCGGCAGCGGGGCGCCTGCGCCAGTGCTCCGGCATGACCTGAACCGTCGAGCGCGGCGGTTGCCAGTAGTCGCGCTAGTGCGGATCGACTGCGGGTTCGGCAGGGGAGGCACGGTAGACGCGCCAGCTGCCGGGGACGCCTTTGAGTTCCCGCTCTCCGCGGTCTTCGAGGAGGAGCCCGGTGCCGGCGACCAGATCCTTGACCGTCTGCGAGACGAGCACCTCGCTTGGGCCGGCGGCGGCGGCGACCCGGGCACCGATCGAGACGGCCAGGCCTGCGACCTTCCCGTCGTGAAGCTCGCACTCGCCGGTGTGGACGCCCGCGCGCACCTCGAGGCCGAGATCACGAATGCCCTCGACGAGTGCCTGGGCACAGCGAATGGCCCGCGCCGGGCCGTCGAAGGTCGCGAAGAAGCCGTCGCCGGCGGTGTCGCGCTCCTCGCCGCGGAAGCGGGTCAGCTCTCGGCGGACGAAAGCGTGGTGACGCTCGAGCAGTTCGCGCCAGGCACGATCCCCGAGCTCGGCTGCCCGCTCGGTCGAGCCGACGATGTCCGTGAAGAGAACCGTCGCCAGAACGCTGTCGGGAACCTCGGGAACCGCCTCCTGGACGACGAAACGGGCCACTTCTTCGGGGATCTCCGGCGACAAGAAGATGTGCTGGTAGTCCGTCCCCGAGACACGCAGCGTGCGTGCCGACGGGATCAGGTCGGTCACGTCTCGGGCGTGCCGTTCCGCGTTCCCGGCCGTGCGATACATGACGAGCGTCGGCACACGGACGGCCGGCAGAACCTCGCGAAGGTCGGTCTCGATCCAAGCGCGGTGGAGCGCGTAGGCGGCGGCCGGGCTGGCCCCGACTCGAAGCCAGTTGGCGAACCACTCCCGCTCGGCCGGGTTGGCGTGGAGCGAGGGTGAGGTGTCGTCGAGCATCTCGTCGCTGAGCTCCTGCGTGCCCCACCGTTCGCGTAGCTCTGCGAGACGGGCGCGCCAGAACTCGCTCTGCCCTTCAGGTCGGTGCGCGAAAGGGTGAAAAAGGACGAGCGCACGCGTCCGCTCCGGATAGGTGGCGGCGTACAACGCGGCCATCGAGCAGCCCTCGTGCGAGGCCAGAAGGACAGTGCTCGACGATCCGGCGGCGTCCAGGACAGCGTGCAGGTCCTCCATCCGCGTCTCGAGGGCAGTGAACTGCCCGCCGTGATCCGAGAGACCCGTCCCGCGCTTGTCGAAGAGAATCAGCCGAAACGACTGGGCGAGTTGCTCGTAGAAGTCGCGCCAGTGGCGCGACTCCCAGCCGTAGACGAGGTTTGAGACGAAATCCGGGACATAGGCGAGATCGGTCTCGCCATTGCCCACTAGCTGGTAGGCGATCGCGACGCCACCGTTCCGCGCGTACCTGATGTCAGCTGTCACAACCGGATCTTCTCGAACGCTGCGTCCCTCGCCAACCCTGGTCCGCTTCCAGGCGCCAGCTCGCTTCCCTGCCCAGTGGGCGGGAATGTCCCCTGAGCGACGTGGATCGTGAGGCTGGCGCCCCCGCTGAAACCTTGTGAGCGCACTCGCGGAAGCCCGCTTCGGCGGGACTTCGCGTTTCCAGCACGGTCGCCACGATTCCTAGCAAGCGTCGGTTCTCAGTCCACGTCGCCCCGGTCGACGCTGCAGCTCGAGCAACGAGGGCGCGAAACGGGCCGCTCCATCTCACCCACGGCTCTGAGAGACTGAGCTCCAGGATGCAGGTGCACGTTGTCGGCGCAGGACCCGTGGGTCTGATGCTCACGGCATTGCTCCAGCCGATGGAGCAGGTCGCCGTGCGCCTGTACGACAAGCGTCGCGAGTACACGCGAACACGCATGGTCCAGCTCGCGCCGTATCTCATTGCGGATTCGATCGAGAGCTACCGAGCGGATGCCATTGACGGAGACAGCGTCGAGGCCATCTTCGAGCCGTCCGAGCTCGATCGGGGACTCGCGTTCAGACAGTCCATTGCTCCGGATCTACGTGCACTCCTGCAGGACTGGGTGCTGGGGTTCTGCCCACTCAACTCCATCGAGCGCTCACTCAGCGATCTGATTGACTCGCGCCGGCCAAATGAGGTGGAGCGCACCGCTGCGGTCATGACTGCGGACGAGGCGATGGAGATGCTCCAACCCGGAGACGTCCTCATCGACGCCACCGGCAGCAAGTCCCTGCTTCGAGATCACCTCGTTCCCGGCTCCGACGAGGCGACCGAAGGGGCGAACACGGTCAAGGTCCGGTTGGAGTATGCGCTCGTCATCACCTTCCTGTACGGACAGCCGTACGACTGCAACGAACACTGCAAGTACTACAAGAACATCGAGAACGCGCAGTACAAGTTCATCCCGATGGTGCACCGCACGCATTACGACGGCAGCGTCAGCCACGTGACGGGCATCGTCAACATCAGCGCCGCGGAGTACGAGGCGATGCCATCCGGATTCGACGGTGAATGGCTTCGCGGCAACTTCCCCGGCGTCGCCCAGTCGATGGACGGCTTCATCGGCAAGATCAAGGAGGAAACACACGGGGAGATACTCGGCGAGCTGGAGATCGTCCGAATACCACTGGATCTCTACCGCGCGCGCAATGCGACGAACCGGCAGTGGCTCGAGGCGCGGCCGAGTGACCATCCGTTCGCCAGTTCACCGGTCTTCCTCGCCGGTGACTCAGCCATCGGCTCGCCGTACTTCCAGTCGATCTCGCTCGGCTTCGAGTGTGCGATGTTCCTCGCTGGGCTCATCGCGCAACGAGACCTGACGCTACGAGAGATGCTCGACCGCTATGAGTTCTATATCTACCAGCAGTGGCTGCGGGTCTATATGCGAAGCAAGATGATCAAGCACAACAAGGATCTGTTCGAGTCGCTCGACGACCGGCTCGCGCTGCTGGACAAGTTGCACATCTACTAGCCGGTTGCCTGCCGTTCGGGACCCGCGTCGTCGTATCGTCTTCGACCTATCGTGGGAAGCGGGGCTCGAGCAACCGACGCCCACGTTCGATGAGGCGCCTGCTCGTGTTGACCAGCGCTACAACGAGCACCGTCGTCGCGATTGCACCGATGAAGAGGCTCAGCTCGGATCCTGTGCCCGCAGCGTTTGCGACGAGCCCCACGACGACCCCGGCGAGAGCTGCGTTGATCACCGCGACGAGCGTGGAAGTCTCGCCGATCAGGCGGTACCGGCTCCTCCTGCCTGGCCCATACGTCTCGTACAGACCCTGCTCGTCGTCGTGGTGGCCCGTAACGAAATACGGCTCGAGCGCCGGCGAGATCTCGAGATAGGCGTGGCGGATGCGATTCATGCCGGACAGAAGCCAGAAGTCGTCGATCCGCGCTTCGATGAGGCGGATGTATGTCGCCACCCCGACGAAGAGAGCGACCGGCAGAACGAGGAGTGCAAACGCGGTGAAACCGTCGCCGAACTCGGTCGCGCGAGCGACCAGGGCCAACGCAACGACGGCCGCGGACACGACAGTCAGAAGGATGGCGGCGCGACTGAAGACCGCGCGGTAGGTGACGTCCCTCGCCGCGAGCAGGCTCCAATGCTCGGTCGCGAGGATCTGGGCACGCACGCTCTGGGGCACGTCCGCGCGCGGAGAGGACGGTGGCTCCTGCTGTTCGTGCATGCGTCCGGCTTCCGCCGATCGGGGGAACCGGGGTTCGAGCCTGCGACGCCCGCGCGCAATGACGCGCCTGTCGGTCTGGACCAGCAGCGCGACGACCACTGAAGTCACCACTACGCCGATGAGCAGGCTCGGCGCGGATCCTGCGCCCACGACCTTTGCCACGAGGCCCCCAACGACCCCGGCGAGAACGGCGTCGATCACCCCGACGACCGTGGACGTGCTGGCGATCAAGCGGAGGACACGGTTTTCCGAGCCTGGGCCGTACGTCTCGGACAGACCTCGCTCGTCGTCGTGATGGCCGGTCACGAAATACGGCTCGAGCCCCGGCGCGATCTCGAGATAGGCGTGACGGAGACGATTCAGGCCGGACAGGAGCCAGAAGTCCTCGATCCGGGCGTCCACGAGGCGGATGTAGGTCCCCACCCCGATGAAGAACGCAACCGGCAGAACGAGGAGTGCGAACACGTAGAAACGGTCGCCGAACTCGGTCGCCTCGGCAGCAAGGGCCAACGCAACGACGGCCGCGGACACGACGGTCAGGAAGATGGTGGCCCGGCTGTAGATCGCGCCGTATGTGATGTTTCTCGCCGCGAGCAGGCTCCAATGCTCGGTCGCGAGGATCTGTACGCGCACGGCCTCGGACACGTCGAGGTGCGGGTCGGTGGGCATCGCGCCTCCTCCATGTCGAGGGCCGAGCCGGTTCGCGAGATCGTACGCCCGAACGCCCGCCTCGAAGATGTCCGTCCCTGAGACGTAACGCGAGAGAGAGAACCGCTCCATGCCCGAGTGTGCGGGAATGTCGCACGAGGACGAGCGGCTCGGCTCGGATGCCGAGTCGCGCGCGAGGGCCCGTCGTTGGAACTGCAAGTCAGCGTGACAGACTGTGCGCATGCATGAGCTGCGCGCCGGTGTCTGGCATTGGCAATCGCCGCATCCCGGCTGGAGCGAGGAGGAGTGGTGGCCCGAGCTCGTATCGTCGTACGCGATCGAGCTTGGCGACGACTTCGTGTTGTTCGATCCGCTCGCCGTTCCCGACGAGCTACGTGAGCGCGCGACCGCCGTCGTCCTGACGGCGCCCTACCACGAGCGCGACGCACGTCGGCTTGGCCTCCCGGTGCATACGCCGCCCGCGGACACGTGGCAGGACTGGGTCGAGAAGTTCGGCATCGACCCCGACCGCGTGCGCGGCATGGAGAGTGATGATCTCGCCTGGCTGCGCGCCGGCGAAGGCGAAGGACACTTTCACGCTCCTGGAGCGTGGCCGTTCGGCATCACCGCGTACGCCGGCCGCGAGGACAACGACCTCATCCTCTGGCTGTCGTCGATCAACGCCATCGTCACCGGCGACTCGCTGTCCGACTTCGGCGACGGACTGGACATCCAGCTCGGGGGTCGCAAGCACGTGACGCGCGACGATGTCGTCCGAGGGCTCCGTCCGCTGCTCGACCTGCCGGTCGAGCTCGTACTGCCCGCGCACGGCGAGCCGACCGATCGCGCCGCGCTCGAGGGCGTTCTTTGCCGAGCAGGCGCCGGCAACACTTAGAGCTCAGGCGACGAGGCGCCTCTGTGCGCCAGGGTTCAGCTTTGTCACCCGACCTAGTTAGGTCACGTCCCCCTCGGCGGTCTCGAGTGGCCAGACCTCGACTACACCGTGGGCGACTGCACAGGGTGTCCTCGACACCTTAGCTACGGCATGATCGATGTCGTCCGCCTCAATCAGGGCAAACCCCGCCACGGGGAGGTCCGACCTCATGAACGACCCTGCGTCTGTTCGTAGTGCTGCCGCTTCGGGGTTCCGTACCTGGACCGGCTGACCGGCGACGCCAACCACCGCCCCCTGTGCCTGCAGCTGCGCATCCTGTCGATGGGCTTCCCGTCGTACCGTCGCGTCTGTGCGGTCGTACCCGGCTTGATCTCCGTACCCGATCGTCAGGAACTTCGCCATCCCTCAACCTCGCTCTCATCGCTTGGTGTGATCCATACCCGGGCGGGCAAAATCGATACCACAGGAGAGAACCCACCGCAGTGCGCGAGCGTGCTGTCGCCTGAAGGCCGTTAGGGCTACGACGCCTAGGTGGGCGACGCGAAGGTCGGCCCGAGTGGGATCAGCTCCTCGATCTCCGTCAACACATCGGAAAGGTCGAGATTCGCGGCGCCCGCATTCTCTTGCATTTGGACCCCGTCCCGGCTGCCCGTAATTGCAGCGGTGACACCCGGCTGGTGCAGAACCCAGGCGATCGCGACCTGAGCCACGGTCGCACCCAGCGGGATGTCCCTTGAAGCAGCCCCGCCGAACGAGCTTGCGGGGCCGAGCTGCCGGCCGGCCGTCGGCCCTGTTATCGCCGCACACCGTTTATCAGGAGGTACCAGCGCGGCTTCCGGATCACGCCGTCCTCATTGCGGTGTCGCTCCAGATCGGCGATCTCCTCAGCATCCATTGTCGCGCGGTCCGCGTCATCGAGCGACAGCCATGCGTCGTGGATCGGCCCGTGACTGTCGCGCAGGTTCCGCCACATGGCTGCCGCGTCCTCACCGACATGAGGGGTAGAGAGCTCGTCGATCCGAAGGTCGAACCACGGTTCGAGCCGCCGCTGGACGTATGTTGCGACGCCCCACTGAGAAGGCGAACCGACCGTTCCACCCATCCACTGCTCGAACGAATCGTCGTCCTCCTCGGACAGCCAGGAAGTAAGTCCGAGCCGTCCGCCCGAGCGCGTCACGCGCGCGAGTTCCGACGCGACTGCGGCGTGGTCGGGCGCGAAGATGACGCCGATCGACGAGGACACGATGTCGAAGCTCTCATTCTCATACGGGAGCGCCTCACAGTCGGCGACCTCGAGCATGAGCTCGAGGCCCGCTTCCGCTGCGCGCCGCTTGGCTGTCTCGATCAGCACGGGTGCAAGGTCGGATCCGGTCACAACGGCCCCAGCCTCGGCCGCTCGAAACGCGACGTCTCCAGCGCCGCAGGCCAGATCCAGCCACCGCTCGCCTGGCTTCGGCTCGAGCGATGCGACCAAAGCGTCGTGCATGTCAGCGATCGTTGCGGCCGCGCGCTCGAACGGCGCGGATCCCCACACACGCGCGTGCCGCTCCTTGTCGCTTTCCATCGTGCGTCCTCGGCAAAGTACAGCGGACGGCAGCGTAACGGGTCTGGTTCAGCGTTCGACTACCCAGTGACAGGGCCGCGCGATGCGCCAGCGTGCAGGAATATCACTTGAAGCCCTACCCGCCAGCGGTCGGACTAACCGGCGTCGACGGGAACGAACGAGTGCTCGGCGTCGCCCGGCGAGATGACGATGAGCCCACGCACCGGACCATCGCCAGAGTTCCAGACGGTGTGCGCGGTACCCCGGGGTACAAAGACGAGGCCGCCGCTCGTCATTGGGACCTCGTGATCATCCAGCAGGAACGTTGCATCTCCCTCCGCGACGTAGAACGTCTCGTCAGTGTCCGGATGCAGGTGCAGAGGCGGTGCTGGCTGGCCCGGTGGAAACACGCCGACAATCGCGACGTAGGCACCTGCCGTCTCTGCCGGACCAAAGTGAGTCGGCTCGACCGAGTCCTGGGAAGCAATGACCGTGCATCCATTGACCGTTTTCATCCTGCGCAGCCTATGCCAGGCGGATCGCGTGGGAACCGAGGGAACTGGCAGTCAGCTGCGCGAGCGTGCTGTCGCTCGACGCTCGTGTCGAGCCGAGCGCGTGAGCCTCAGGCTCTCGCGCGGAAGTGCTCGATCGTCGCTCGCACGCCGTCGTCGAGCGGCGTGCGCGGCAGTGGGCCGACGAGACGCTCGAGCTGGTTGCCCTCGAGGGACTCCGGGAACGGAAGCTGGCCCTCCTCCCAGAAGACCTTGCCCGCAACCGCCGGCGCGGCGGACTCGATCGCGTCGACGACCGCCTGCATGGTCGACGGGACGCCCGGGAAGTTCGCGACGTGAGCTCCGTCCGCGGCTGCTCGCGCAGCGAGGGCGAAGGCTCGCCCCACGTCGGGCGCGAAGTCGTACTGCGCGGTTCCGCCGTAGGCGATCGTGTGCCCGTCGCCGCGAGCGGCGGCCTCCATCGCCAGCGACGGCCCCGACGTGAGCCCCTGGTCGCGCCCCGGGCCATAGACGACGTACGGCCGGATCCCGATCGACGCGACGTCGTCGTCCGTCCAGTAGACGCGCGCCGTTCCCTCGTTCGCGAGCTTGAACACGCCGTAGAGCGTCGACGGCGCGGTGCCGCCCGTCTCGGGTGCCGGCGAGGGATCGGCGGCGTTGTAGACAGCCGTCGAGCTGGCGTAGGCGAGGCCGCGGATCCGGTTGAGCCGCGCCTTGACCGCCTCGAGCACGACGACCGTTCCGTGAACGTTCACCCTGGCGCCGCGCTCGGGATCGGCACGGCAGAACGGCACCTGCAGCGCCGCGAGATGGACGACGTTCGTGATGCCGTGCTCGTCGAGGGCTGAGCCCAGCCCGGCTGCATCGGTCACGTCACCCTCGACGAGCGTGACTCGCGCGCGCTCCTCGTCCGACAGGACGAGCCGCAGACGCGCGTCGTCCGCGCCGAGATCGAACCCGACCGGCTCCTCACCGAGGTCGATCAGAGCCTTGAGCGTCCAGGCGCCGAGGCAGCCGAGCGCGCCCGTCACCAGCGTGCGGTGGCCCTCAGGCAAGCGGCGCGTCCTGGTAGATCGTGACGGTCTCCGTGTAGAACTCGATTGCGGCTCGGCCCTGCTCGTGCGGCCCCCAGCCAGAGCCCTTGACGCCGCCGAACGGCACGTGCACGTCGGCGCCCGCGGTCTGCGAGTTCACATGGATGATGCCCGCCTGGATCTCGCTCGTGAACCGCTGCGTCTCGCGCAGATCGCGGGTGAAGATGGAGGCGGAGAGCCCGAAGCGCACGGCGTTCGCGCGCTCGATCGCCTCGTCGAACGACGAGTAGCGGTAGAGCGACGTCACCGGGCCGAAGACCTCCTCGCAGGAGAGCTCCGCGTCGTCCGCGAGCCCCTCGAGGACGGTCGGCGCGATGAGATAGCCGTCGTCGTCGGTGCGCTCGCCACCTGCGAGAACCGTGCCGCCCTCGCCGCGCGCGCGTTCGATCGCGCCGAGGATGTCGTCCAGCGCGCCCTCGTTCACGACCGGGCCGACCTCGACCTCGGGATCCGCCGGGTCGCCCACCTTGCCGGCCGCGACGCGGGCGAGCAGCTTGTCGCGGAACGCGTCGTACACGGAGCCCTCGACGAGGATGCGCCGCGTCGCGGTGCACTTCTGGCCCGCCGACCAGAACGCGCCGACGTAGGAAGCTTCGACTGCGCGGTCGAGCTCGGCCGCGGCCGTCACGATCAGCGGGTTGTGGCCGCCGAGCTCGAGCTGGACGCGGCAGTCGCGGGCCGTCGCCTCGTCGCGGACGGAGCGGCCGACCGGGACGGAGCCGGTGAACGAGATCGCCCGGACGCCCGCGTTCGAGACGATCTCGGCGCCGACCTTCGAGCCCGCTCCAGTGAGGACGTTCAACACGCCCGGAGGAAGGCCCGCCTCGGCGAAGCACTCCGCGACGTGCAGCCCGGTGCGCGGCGCCTCGTACCCGAGCTTCAAGACGAGCGTGTTGCCGTAGATGAGCGCCGGCGCCAGCTTCCAGACCGGAATCGCGATGGGGAAGTTCCACGGCGTGATGAGCCCCACGACGCCCAGGGGGCGGCGGGTGGTGAACAGACGCTGATCGGCGACGGAGGGCTCGTACATCTCGCCGATCGGCCGCCAGGCCTCCCCCGCCGCGTAGCGGAGGATGACGGCCGCACGCAGCGCCTCCATCCGCGCCTCGCGCAGCGGCTTGCCCATCTCGGCCGTCATGTCCTGCGCGATCTGCTCCGCGCGGGCCTCGATCGCAGCGGCGGCCTTCGTGAAGTACGCAGCCCGCTGTCCGGCGGGCAAAGACGACCATGCCGGGAAGGCGTCACGCGCGGCGTCGATCGCGGCGCGCGCGTCGTCCGCGGTCGAGGCCGGGAAGACGCCGGTCACGGTCGACGGCCGCCACGGGCTTCGCTTCTCGTACGTCTCTCCGGCGGCGCTCTCACGCCACTCGCCGCCGATGTAGTTGCGCGCGGGGGCGCCGGTCAGCGTCTCGGTCATTGGACGGGCTCCTTTTCGATCAGCTCGGAGGCACGAACGACGGGGTTGACGAGCGTGCCGATCTCGGGGACATGGATCTCGACGAAGTGACCCGGGAGCAGCGTGAAGCTGTCCGGAGGAACGAGCCCGGTCCCGGTCAGCAGGATGCTTCCCGGCGGGACGGGGTTGTCGATGAGCAGCCAGTCGACGAGGTCCCCGAAGGTGCGCCGCATCGTCGAGGTGAACGACTCGCCCTCGAAGACGATGCGACCCCACTCGTCGGTGACGCGAAGCGTCAGGTGGAACTGCGGCTCGGCCTCCTCCGGCACGAACACGGTCGGCCCGAACGAGCACGCGCCGGCGTAGATCTTCGCCTGCGGGAGGTAGAGCGGGTTGGCCCCCTCGATGTCGCGCGACGAGACGTCGTTGCCGATCGTGTAGCCCGCGATGCGCGCATTCGTCCCGAGGACGATGCCGATCTCGGGCTCGGGGACGTTCCAGCTCGAGTCGGCGCGAATCCCGATCGGCCTTCCCGGCGCGACGGTTCGCCGCATCGCGGCGTCCTTCATGAACAGCTCGGGTCGCTGCGCGTCGTAGACCATCGTGTACACGTCCTTGACGGCGCTCTCCTCGACACGGGCGTCCCGGGACCGCTCGTAGGTGACCCCGGCGCACCAGATCTCAGGCGCGGCGAGCGGTGTCAGCAGCTCGTACGGCTCGGGCAGCTGCAACGACTCGGGCTCGAGCGGAGTGATGCTCGCGCCGTCCGCGGTGACGATGCGTCCGTCCTCGAAGGTGCCCTGCTCGACACCGTTCGGCCCGCGCACCCGGACGTAGAGCACTAGTAGACCGCCCGCCCGCCGGAGATGTCGTAGGTCGCTCCGGTCGAGAACGAGCACTCCTCGCTCGCGAGCCAGCAGATGAGCGCGGCGACCTCCTCCGGCTCGCCCATGCGCCCCATCGGGATGCGGTCGACCATGTAGCCGATGTGCTCCTCGGTGATCCCGTCGAGGATGGGCGTCTCGATCACGGCGGGCGCGACGCAGTTGACGATCACGCCGGTGCGGGCGATGTCCTTGCCGATCGCCTTGGTCATGGCGATCACGGCGGCCTTCGACGCGGAGTAGGCCCCGGCCATGGGATTGCCTTCCTTCCCCGCGATCGAGGCGACGTTGACGATGCGCCCGTACCCGCGCTCGACCATGCTCGGGATGACGGCCCGGTTGCAGTAGAAGACGCCGTCGGCGTTGATGCCCATCACGCGTCGCCACTCCTGGTCCGTGACGTCCACGGTCTGGAGCGACGCGCCCGGCACGCCCGCCGAGCAGACGAGAACGTCGATCGGGCCGAGCTGGTCGTGAATCTGCGCGACGGCCGCCTCCACGTCGGCGGAGCGAGCTACGTCGCCGGCGAGGCCCAGCACGCCGTCGGGTGCCTCGGAGTCGAGGTCGAACGAGGCGACGTGCGCGCCTTCGTCGAGAAGTCGACGTGCGACGGCCGCGCCGATGCCGCTCGATCCGCCAGTGACGAGCGCCACTCTCCCGGAGAACCGATCTGGATTGGCCATGGTCATCGGGCGAAGCCTAGAGTCTGGCGCAGTGCCCTTCGACCCCATCGGCGACTACCCCCTCGGGACGCGGCGCCCGGACCTCGTGACCACGCCAGGCGGCGTGCCGCTCGGCGAGGTAACGCTCGACGCGATCCGCGCCGGCACGCTCGGGGGCGACGAGATCCGCGCGACGCCCGCAACGTTGCGCCTGCAGGCCGAGGTCGCTCGCGCTGCGGGGCGCACGCAGCTGGCCGAGAGCTTCGAGCGCGCCGCCGAGCTCGCGGGCGTGCCCGACGATCTCCTGCTCGACGTCTACACGGCGCTGCGGCCGCGGCGCGCGACAGCAGTCGAGCTCGAAGAGTGGGCCGCCCGTCTCGAGAGCTACGACGCGACGCGCACCGCAGCCTTCGTCCGCGAAGCCGCCGCGGCGTACGTCGAGCGGGGACTCCTCGCCGATGGCTAGCCGCCGCTTCTCGTCTCGCGCAGCGCGCGACCTTCACCTCGAGCAGCTCGTCTCGCCGTTCCCGGAGCTCGGGCTCGTCGCCGCGAACGGGCCGAACGATCCGGAGCCGGAGCTCGTCGTCGAAAACGGAGTCGTCACGCGCATGGATGGACGTCCAGCCGCCGAGCTCGACGTCATCGACCGCTTCGTCGTCGCGCACGGGCTCGACCTCGAGGTCGCGGCCGACGCGATGGCGCTCGACGACCTCGACCTCGCCCGCCGGCTCGTCGACGTGAACGTCCCGCGCGCCGAGCTCGTGCGGCTCTCGCGCGGTCTCACTCCGGCAAAGCTCGCCCGCGTCATCGGGCTCATCGACCCGGTCGAGCTCATGCTCGCGCTGAAGAAGCTCCGCGCACGCCGCGCGCCGGCGAATCAGGCGCACGTGACGAACCTCAAGGAGAGCCCGGCGCTGCTCGCGGCCGACGCGGCCGAGGCGGCGCGGCGCGGCTTCGCCGAGATGGAGACGACCGTCGGCGTCGCTCGGTACGCGCCGCTCAACGCCATCGCGCTCCTCGTCGGCTCGCAGACGGGACGACCCGGGGTGATGACGCAGTGTGCGGTCGAGGAGCGACGAAACCTCGAGCTGGCGATCCGCGGTCTCGTGACCTACGCCGAGACGCTCTCCGTCTACGGCACCGAGCCCGTCTTCGTCGACGGCGACGACACGCCGTGGTCGAAGGCGTTCCTCGGCGCCGCCTACGCGTCGCGCGGGGTCAAGGTCCGCTTCACGTCCGGGACCGGGTCGGAGGCGTTGATGGGGTACGCGCAGGGGATGTCGATGCTCTACCTGGAGGCGCGCTGCCTCGCGGTCGTGCGGGCGGCAGGCTCGCAAGGAGTCCAGAACGGGTCGATCTCGTGCGTCGCGCTGGTCCTCTCCGTTCCGGGCGGGACGCGCGCCATCCTCGGCGAGAACGTCCTCGCCGCGTGGCTCGACCTGGAGGTCGCCTCGGGCAACGACGCGATCGCGTCCCACTCCGAGATACGCAAGACCGCGAAGCTCATGGGCCAGTTCCTTCCGGGCACGGACTTCGTGACGTCGGGCTACTCGGTCATGCCGCGTCACGACAACACGTTCGGCGGAGGGAACTTCGACGCCGACGACCTCGACGAGTGGCTCACGATCCAGCGCGACTGGCAGGTGGACGCCGGGATCGAGCCCGTGTCGGAGGACGAGCTGCTGCAGGTGCGCGAGCGGGCGGGGCGCGCGGTTCAGGCCGTGTTCTCGCGCCTCGGCCTTCCGCCGATCTCGGACGAGGAAGTGAGCGTCGCGACCTCGGGCTACGACGCGCGCGAGATGCCCGATCGCGACCGGGCGGCGGACGTCGAGGCGGCGGACGAGCTGCTCGCGCGCGGCGTCTCCGGGCTCGACGTCGCGCTTGCGCTGGACAGCGCCGGCTTCACCGATATCGCCGAGGCCGTGGTGGGGATGCAGCGCCAGCGCGTCTCCGCGGACTACCTGCAGACATCGGCCGTGATCGATCCCGACGGGCTCGTCCGCTCGGCGGTCAACGATCCGAACGAGTACTCGGGCCCGGGGACCGGATATCGCCTCGAGGGCGAGCGCTGGGAGCTGCTCCAGTCGCTGCCGCAGGTCGTGGCTCCGGGCGACCTGCTCGGCGACGACGCAGCCGGTGTGCCAATCGTCGTGGAAGGGGAGATCGCGCAACCGGACGACGACGCGAGCGAGGTCGTCGTCGCGGTCGGTCCCGCATTCGCGGGCTCGATCCGCCGGACGATCGCCGATCTCGACCACGGCGAGGTGCTCGAGGCCGTGTGCGAGGGCGTCCGCGAGGCGGGAGGAACGCCGCGCCTCGTCCGCGTGCGCCGCGTCGCCGACGTCGCGTTCATCGCGCACGACGGCGCCCGACTCTCTGGCTCAGGGGTGGCGATCGGCATCCAGTCAAAGGGCACGGCGGTCATCCACCGCGCCAATCTCCAGCCCCTCGACAATCTCGAGCTGTTCGGGATGTCGCCGCTGTACACACTCGAGTCGTACCGGGCGATGGGACGAAACGCCGCCGGCTACGCGCTCGGCAAGCGGGTCGGTCCCGTCCCTACGCAGCTCGACAACTTCGCGCGCGCGAAGCTCATCGTGCGCACGACGCTGCTGCACGCGCGCGAGACGCAGGCGATCGAGCCCGGAGCCGGGCCGGTCGGGCTCGCCTTCGCCACTGCCCCGATCGCGTAGCCGGCACCGCGTAGCGCGCTACTCCTGCTGCTGGCCCCCGATGCCCCAGTGCTTGGGCGAGACGCCGTCGATGATCACCTGGATGTGCTCCACCGCCGCACCGCTCGTCTCGTGCAGCGCGTTCGTCAGCGCCTCGATCATCTTCGGCACGGACTCCTCGGTCACGCGGCGGTCGTAGAGCTTGACTTCGATGACTGGCACAGAGGCCCCCTTTTGTTCGATGCGGTGATCCTATGACGGGACCGGGGCCGGCGGCATCTGGTCGACGGGCCAGGGCTTCCCGGCGAGCCCCCAGTTCTTCGGGTTGTGGCCCTCGACGATCACCCACGTGTGCTCCTTGAGCCCGGGGTGCGTCGCCTCGCCGAGCGCGTCCGTCAGCTTCTCGATGAGCGCCGCGCTCGTCTCGTCGCTCATGCGGTAGTCGAAGAGCTCGACCCTGATCAGCGGCATCTTGTCTCCTTCCCGTTAGCTTACGAGCCGTGCCGACACGGCTACAGCACTGCGGGTTGATCGTCGCCGATCTCGAACGCTCGCGTCGCTTCTACGGTGGCGCGCTCGGCCTCGAGGAGGTGCCGCGACCGGGCAACTTCGTGTTCGAGGGTGCGTGGTTCCAGGTGGGAGACGACCAGCTGCACCTCCTCGTGGAGACGGACACCACGGGGAGCGCGGGGGGCGCGGATCCCGGCCGGAGCGCGTCCGTCGGTCTCGCCAACCACGTCGCGCTCGAGGTCGAGGACCTCGACGATGCCTGTGAGCGGCTCGCCGAGCACGGCGTCGCGCTGATCGGCGGGCCGATGGCGCGCGGCGATGGCTACGACCAGGTCTTCATGCTCGATCCCGACGGCTACGTGATCGAGCTCTTCCAGCACACGGGCGAGGATCAGTCCGACGCTCCGCTACGCGCGCCGATCCGCAGCTGAGCGTGCCCGCACGCTGCCAAGTCCGACCCGAGGGGTTATCGTTCGAGAGCGCGTTCGTCCTTCGGTATCGCTCCAGGGCGCTTCCGGGCGTCGAGCTCGAGCCGGCGGTTTCGCTGCCTACCACGCGGATCCGCGAACTGCGAAGACGGAGGTTCGATGACCACGAAGCGGCAGCAGACGATGGCGAAGATCACCCGCGAACGGAACGTGCGGGAGAAACGCGAGAAGAAGCTGGAGAAGAAGCGAGCCGCGGCCGCCGAGCGCAAGGCGAAGGCGAACGGCACGTGGATCGCACCGGAGGAGCCGGAGGACGAGCTGAGCGACGAGCAGGACGTCGCCGACGGCGAGCAGGTCGTTGCCGACGAAGAGTCCGTGCCGGCGGCCTGAAGCGGCCGTCAGGCCTTCTCTTCGATCCGCATCAGCCCGATCGAGACGATCGTCCTGTACTGCGCAAACGCGTGGTGCCCGGCCTGCAAGAGGTACTGATCGGAATCGAGCATGCGCCTGTAGACGTAGAGCGGCACCTTCACCAGGCGGTCGCAGTCGACCTTGGTGCACTCGCAGGCAAGCTCGACGAGGCCCTGGGCGTCGCCTTTTGGCTGCGTCGTGGACGTCTTGCGATTCGACGCTCGCCGCGCGACGCGATGGGAGATGCCTTCCTGCTCGGTGACCAACCGTTCCTCGGCCGATGCGGCCATCGCGTCTCCTCCTGCCGTGAACGGATAGGGAGGGCGCAGGCGGCGCCGTCGGTATTCGTCCGGTGTCGCCTCAGTGTACGTGCGCGGCTCCGGGAACCGCTTTCCGGTGCCCGCGCCGCCCCTCCTGCTACCCTCCGCCTTACGGACGGCGCCGTCGTCCCGTGAGGTTTGACTTCTTCGGTTCCTCCTATGGGTCGAGGCAGACGGATCTCGACCCGGCAAGACACAGGAGTTGAATCGAATGCAGCAGTCTTTTTCCGAGCTCGGCGTGTCCACGCGCATCGTGGAGTTACTCGCCGAGCGTGACATCACCACACCCTTCCCGATCCAGCAACACGTCCTCCGCGACGCGCTCGCCGGTCGGGACATCCTCGCGAAGGCTCCCACCGGGTCCGGCAAGACGCTGAGCTTCGCCATCCCGGTCGTCGAGCGGCTCGCTGTCGAGGACCGGCGTCCGTCGACGCTCGTTCTCGTGCCGACGCGCGAGCTCGCATCGCAGGTCGCGCTCGAGATCGCCTCGATCGCTCCGCGCGGTGTCGAGGTCGCGACGGTCTACGGAGGCGTCCCCCTCCACGCGCAGGCCAAGCGCGCTCGCAGCGCGCACGTGCTCGTCGCGACTCCGGGCCGCCTCAACGACCTGCTCGAGCGCAAGGCCGTGACGCTCGACGCCGTGCGCATCCTCGTCCTCGACGAGGCCGACCGGATGCTCGACATGGGCTTCAAGCCGCAGGTCGACCGCATCGTGCGACGGCTTCCCTCGTCGCGTCAGACCATGTTCTTCTCCGCGACGCTCGATGCGAGTGTCGGAGAGCTCGCTCGCGCGTACACCAGCGATCCGGTTCGCTGCGAGGCTGCGCCCATCGTCATCGAGGCGAGCGAGGAGGTCGAGCATCGCTTTGTCTCGGTCAACGCCGAAGACAAGGTGTCGACACTTGCCGAGCTCCTTCGCGAAGAGCGCGGGGTCGCGCTCGTGTTCGTGAGGACACGGCGAGGTGCGGAACGCCTCGTCAAGAAGCTCGCGTTCCACCAGGTCGACGCCGTCGCGTTCCACGGCGATCTCAGCCAGGGACAGCGGGAGCGGGCACTGAAGCGGTTCGAGACGGGCAAGGCGTCAACGCTCGTCGCGACGGACGTCGCGGCTCGCGGGCTCGACCTCGTCGATATCACGCATGTGATCAACTTCGATCCGCCGGCTGAGCACTCCGGCTACGTCCACCGCGTCGGCAGAACCGGTCGCGCGGGACGTGGCGGCGTCGGTGTGACGTTCGTGCTCCCCGAGCAGCAGGCGGACGTCAGTCGCGTCGCGCGCCTCGCCGGGCACACCGAGCAGTTCGCCTCCGGCGGGATGTCGGTCGCGCCTCCGCGCCGCGTGTACTCCTCGCGTCGCAGCCGTTCGAAGTGGGGCACGCCGGCTCCGCGCCGGAAGATCTAGGCCAGGCCCGGCGCCTTCGCCAGCTGCTCGTCGATCCAGGCGTCCGCCTCCGCCTGGTCGAGTCCGCGCGTCACGCTGATCTCGCCCGACAGGAGTTCGCGCGCCTTCAGGTGGAGGGCGCGCTCGCTCGTCGAGAGCTTCGTCGGCGTGCCGTTCGCGGTCTTGCCCTGCTCGCGCCGCACGCCGTCGCGCACGATCTCGGCGAGCTCGAGCGGATCGCCGCTCCGGAGCTTCTCCTGCGCGTACTGCACGCGCTTCGACCAGATCTCGTCGCTGACGACGCCGTCCTCGCGCAGCGCCTTCTGCACCTTCTTCAGGTCGGCCTCGCTCGCGGGCGCGCGCAGCTGCTCCTGCGCGCGTGAGAGCGGCAGCGTCACCGACAGCTCGTTCCCGAGCTCGACGACGATCACCTCTTCCTCGACCCCGAGGACGACTCGCTTCTCGCGCGCGATGATGCGGCCCACCCCGTGTGGGGGATAGGCAACCACGCCGCCGACTTTCAACTCCATGCGGTCAGCCTAGCGCCCTTGGCCTCGGCGAGGGGGCGCCGGGCACGACCTCGATGGTACGCCCGGCTAGAGCCCGACGACGAGCTCGCGCTCGCGCCCGCGCCACCGAGCGTGGGGCGATCCGAGCCGCCGCAGCAGCGCGAGGATGCGCTGGTTGTCGCCGCACACCGTGGCCATGAGGTGCGTGATGCCCGCAGCGCGCGCATCGGCTGCGAGCTCGCTCGCGAGGATGGACCCGACACCATGGCCCTGGTGCTCGTCTGCGACCGCGAATGCGATCTCCGCGGTCGAGCCGGTGCGGACGAGGCGTGCGATCCCGACGGGCTCGGCGTCATCGTCCAGGTAGCCGACGAGGACGTGGTGGTCGTGATCGACGCGTGCGAGGCTCGCCAGCTCCGGCTCCGAGAGGCGCGGCTTCGCGCCGCAGAAGCGGCGCTCGCGCGAGCGCTCGCCGAGTCGCGCGAACAGCGCCGACACGGTCTCCGTGTCGCCGTCCCGCAGCGATCTGACGGTAAGTCCTCCGACGTGGCGTGAGTGCATGTACCGAGCGTCAACGCGAGGCACGGCCCGATACTTCCCGACGAGGGGCCATGGGGGCCGCCGCTCGTCTTCGGCGCGAAGTGGTCTCGCACCTCGAGGAAGAGTGGGACGATCTTCGGGGAGCCGGCGCCGCGGCGCAGGCTACGACGCAACATCTAGGGAAGCGGCGCGAACAGGTCGACGGGAACGCCGTCCGGGTCACGCAGTTGTGCGTAGCGCTGGCCCCAGAACGCGTCCCACGGCTCCTTCTCGGCGTTGAATCTCGCATCCTTCGCCCGCGCGTAGAGCTCGTCCACCTCCGCGGGGCTCGCGCACTGGAACGCGAGTGCGAGCTGGTTGCCGACCTCGCGCGTCCAGTCGGGCCGGAAGCTCTTCACGACGTCCTCGGAGTCGAGCATGAAGCGTGCGCCGCTCGGCAGCGTCGCCTCGATGTGTCCTTCGCCGTCCTCCGGGAAGTCGACGCCAAGCAGTGCGGTAGAACGCGATCGATGCGGCGAGGTCGGAAGAGACGATCCCGATGGCGTTCAGCTCGGGCATGTCAAGACCCTAGCGCGCTCCGTGGCGAACGCAGCGGTGCGGCCGAAGTTCGAGGACTGGCGCCTCGTCTTCGACCGGTACGTCGCACGTCTCCTCGCCCAGGTGTGAATCCCAAGAATCGGGGTAAGCAATGAGCGTGAACCGGCTGGCAGAGATCCTCGAGGAGAAAGGCGGCCACGTCCTCGAGATCGACGCGGATGCAACTGTGCTCGAGGCCGTTCAGCAGATGGTCGCGATGAACGTCGGATCGCTGCTCGTCACCGTCGAAGGCGAAGTCACCGGGATCGTCACGGAGCGCGACTACCTCCGGCGCGTGACTCTCGAAGACCGTACGGAGCAGGCGCCGGTCCGGGAGATCATGTCGGCGCCGCTCGCGGTCGCGACGTCCGAGACGACGATCGACGAATGCATGGCGTTGATGACGGACCGCCGGATCCGGCACGTGCCGGTGGTGGAGGAGGGCGAGGTCGTCGGGCTCGTCTCCATCGGCGACCTTGTCAAGTTCAAGTCGAAGCTCCAGACCTTCGAGATCCAGTTCCTGAACGACTACATCACCGCCGGCTGAGCGAGTCGCCGTGGCCCGGCTGATCGTCCTCCTGCGAGGCGTGAATCTCGCCGGCCAAAATCGGGTCGCCATGCCGCAGCTCCGCGAGGTGCTCGAGGGCTCCGGCTTCGTGGACGTGAGCACCTACGTCCAGAGCGGCAATGTCGTGTTGTCGAGCACGGCCGCAGTGAAGGGCGTCGGAGCCGAGGTCGAGCGGTTGATCGCGAAGCGCTTCGACCTCGACATCAAGGTCGTCGTGCGCACGCGCGCCCAGCTCGCAACGGTGGTGAAACGCAACCCGTTCGAGAAGGTCGCGACGAATCCGAAGCTCTACCAGGTGACCTTCCTCGAGAAGGCGCCACCCGCCGAAGTCGTGCGGAAGCTCGAGGCGGTCGCAGCCGGGAAGGAGCGGATCGCGCACGTCGGTCGCGAGCTCTACGCGTGGCACCCCGACGGCGTCGGGCGGTCGAAGCTCGCGGCGCTCATGAGCGGGAAGGGGCTGGGCGTCACGGCAACCTCCCGCAACTGGACGACGGTCACGCGGCTGCTCGAGATGGCGGATGCGACGTCGACCGGCTAGCCAGGCCGCGCCATCGCTTCGCCATACTCGCCGCATGGCCACGACGCACCCGGCTCGCCATCTCCTGCGTGCGAAGGACCTCGTCGACGCGCGCTATCGCGAGCCGCTCGACGTGAAGGCGCTCGCGCGCGCGGCGAAGCTCTCGCCTGCGCACTTCAGCCGCGAGTTCCGCCGCGAGTTCGGCGAGCCGCCGCACCGGTACCTCCTCAACCGGCGGCTCGAGCGCGCCGCCTCGCTCCTGCGGATGACCGACCGCTCGGTCGCGGACATCTGCTTCACCGTGGGCCAGCGGAGCGTCGGCTCGTTCACGACCAGCTTCGGCCGTCGGTTCGGGATGACCCCGACGCAGTACCGCGCTGCGCACCCGCCCGCGCTCACCCGCGTCTACGTCCCGACCTGCGTCCTGATGGGCTGGGCGCCACGGCCCGATACAGCACGTTTCGAGAAGACAGACGAGAAGCGCCTGAGTAGCGTGGCCTCCGAGTAACCCACGAAGGAGACGCCATGTTGAACCAGCTCACCAACACCCAGGTGTGGGTGCACGACCAGGACGAAGCGCTCGCCTTCTACACCGAGAAGCTCGGGCTCGAGCTACGGGAGGACGTCACCGTCCCCGAGCTCGGGAACTTCCGCTGGCTCTCGGTGGGAGTGCCCGGCCAGCCGGACATCGCCATCACGCTGATGGCCATCCCCGGGCCGCCCGTCTTCGACGCCGAGACGCAGGACGCGATCAAGACGCTCGTGGCCAAGGGCGTCGCGACCGGGCTCTTCTTCGCCACGGACGACGTCCAGGCGACGTACGAGGAGCTGAGGGACCGCGGCGTCGAGTTCCAGCAGGAGCCGACCGAGCAGCCGTACGGCGTGGACGCCGGCTTCCGTGATCCTTCGGGCAACCAGATGCGCGTGGCGCAGCGGAGGTAGCGGGAGCCGTGGCGGGCGACGAGCGGGTACTGAGACCGATCGGCGTCGTCCGCTCTGCGCTCCGGGATCGAGCGGATGCCCCTCGCCAGGGCAGCGAGGGAGCGCCCGATGCGCGGATCGTCCTGGAGCCGTCCGTCGCGGACGCGCTCCGGGGGATCCGCGCGGGCGACCGGCTCGTTCTCGTGACCTGGCTACACGAGGCTGACCGGAGCGTGCTCCAGGTGCATCCGCGAGACGACGAGTCGCGGCCGCTGACGGGCGTCTTCGCGACGCGCTCGTCGGATCGCCCGAACCCGCTCGGCCTGCACGAGGTCACGGTGCACGGGATCGACGGCCTCGAGCTCGCCGTGGGACCCCTGGAGGCGATCGACGGGACCCCCGTCGTCGACATCAAGACCGTTGTCTAGGCGTCGGCGTGAAGGGCGTCGCCCTGCGTGCCGAGCACGAGGTCGCGTTCGAAGTCGGGCACGTGGTCGCGCAGGACCGGCGCGAGCGCCTCGACGAACGTCATCCCGTTCTCCGTCGAGAGCTCGTGCTCGAGGCCGCGGTTGACGACGACGACATCGCCGGCGCCGAGCGTCTTCGTCTCGTCGCCGATCGTCATCGTCACGTCGCCGTCGACGATCCACATCACCTGCTCCGCGGTCGGGTGCGAGTGCCTGCGCACCGTCGTGCCCGGCTCGTAGACGACGTGGCAGAGCATCACCTGCTCGCCGCCGATCGCGTGGATCGCCACACCGGGAAAGAGGGCGTGGCGATCCACGCCGTTCCACGTCCTGAACGGGGAGGTCAGGCCGGGACCTCGAACCGCATCCCGCCCGACGAGACCGCGTTCACGGAGAGCTCCTCGTCGAACACGACCTTCTTGCCCTCGCGCCTCGGCTCCGCCTTCGCCTCGAGGGCGCGCAGCACGCGCTCCGGTGTGATCGGCAGCTCCGTGATCCACACACCGATCGCGTCGTGGACGGCGGCTGCGATCGCCGGCGGCTGCGGGTTGTTCGCCATCTCGCCGATCCCCTTCGCGCCGTACGGCCCGTCCACGGAGGGGTTCTCGATCATGATCGTGTCGATCTGCGGCATGTCCTCCATCGACGGCGCGAGATACGACCCGAACGCCCCGCCGCGGTGCTCGACCGAGGGGTAGTACGGATAGCAGTCCTCGAGGATTCCGAGGCCCAGGCCCATCATCGCGCCGCCCTCGATCTGGCCCTCGACGAGCGACGGGTTGAGCGCCCGGCCCACGTCGTAGCACTGCTGCAGGCGTGTGACGCGAACCTCGCCCGTCTCGTCGTCGACCTCGACCTCCGCGGCGCACGACGCGTACGAGATCGCGGAGTGGGGCGGGAGGTCGACCTCGCCCGTCTCCGGATCGATGATCGCCGCGTACGGCTTGAGCTGGGCGCCGGTGCCCGTGATCAGCTCGCCGTGGCCCCACGTCGCCGCGGCGGCGACGTCCTCGACGCCGATCTTCGTCTGCGGCGCGCCCTTGGCGATGACCTCGCCGTCGATGATCTCGAGGTCGGCGGGGTCGATCTCGAGCTCCTTGCCGGCGATCTCGAGGATCTTCTGCTTCACCTGGAGCGCGGCCTTCTCCGCCGCCTTGCCCGCGACGAACGTCGCACGCGAGGCGAAGGTGCCCGTGCAGACCGGCGACGAGTCGGTGTTCGAGTTGTCGTAGGTGATCCAGTCGTAGGGGACGCCGATCGTCTCCGCGACGATCTGCGACTGGATCGTCTTCGAGCCGTTGCCGATGTCCGCGGTGCCCGCGAAGACGTCGACGCGGCCGTCGGGCTTCACCTTGATCCAGCACTGCGAAGGGTCGCCGTTCTGGTTCATGCCCGTCGGATATTCGATCGCCGCGATGCCGCGGCCGGTGCGCTTCGCCATGTCAGTGTCCCTCCGTCGATCCGACCTGGGCGACGAGGTGCTCGGGGAGCAGCTCGCCCGACCGGGGCTCGTTCGTCATCATGCGGTAGTCCGCCGGCAGCTCGTGGCCGATCGCGTCGGCGATCTCCTTGAGCGTGTCGATGGTCGAGGGATCGGTGTACGCGACTCCGTTCGGCGAGGTGTCGCCGATGCGGTTCGCGTTCTTCATGCGGATCTCGAGCGGATCGATGCCCAGCTCCTTCGCGACCCGGCTCAAGTGGGTCTCAACCGCGAACGACACCGACGTCACGCCGAAGCCGCGCATGGCCGTCGTCGGTGTGCGGTTCGTGAAGACGACGTACCCGTCGAACGACAGGTTCGGGATCGAGTACGCGCCCGTGTGGTGGAAGCTGTGCTTGGTCAGCCCGTACGGCGAGAACCGCGAATAGGCGCCCGAGTCGTGCAGCGTCAGCATCTTCTGGCCGAGGATCCAGCCGTCCTTCGTCATCGCCGTCGCGATCTCCATGTGCCAGGGCGCGCGCGTGGACGAGCAGAGGAACTCCTCCTCTCGCGTCCAGCGCCACTTCACCGGGCGGCCCGACTTCAGCACGAGGAGGCAGGTCATCGTCTCGGTGGCGGTGTCGACCTTGCCCCCGAAGCCGCCGCCCGTCGTCCCACCCACGAGCTTGAACCTGTTCAGCGGCTGCTGCAGGTGCGCCGCGACCACCCCGAGCGAGAAGTACAGGGCCTGCGTGCACGAGTAGATCGTGAGGCGGCCGTCCGGCTCGGGAACGACCTGGCAGACCTGTGTCTCGATCGGCGCGTGCTCGATCGCTGCGGGCCGGTAGACGCCCTGAACGATGGTGTCGGCGTTCTCGAAGGCCCGGTCGATGTCGCCCTTGCGGATCTGGCGGCGGTCCATCTCGCCCTCGAAGTGCGGGTACCAGTTGCCCCACTTATGGATCGTCGGGGCCTCCGGGTCGAACGCCTGGCGGACGTCGAGCAGCGCCGGGCGCTCCTCGTACGCGATCTCGATCGCGTCCACGGCCGCGGCGGCGAGCGCCTCGCTCTCGGCCGCCACGAGCGCGATCGGCTGGCCGAGGTAGCGCACCTCGTCCTTCGCGAGGAGCGGCTCGTCGGCGGGGATGCCGAGCGCGGACAGGTGGCCGTACTCGAGCAAGGGGACGTCCTTCCAGGTGATCACGGCGTGCACGCCGGGCATCGACTCGGCCTTCGACGTGTCGATGCTCGTGATCGCCGCGTGGTGCATCGAGGAGCGCAGCGCCTTGGCCCAGAGCGTCCCCGGGACGCGTACGTCGTCGACGTACGTCGTCCGGCCCGTGACGTGCGCGACGCCGTCGTACCGCGGGATTCGTGCGCCGACGACTTTCATTCCGCACCTCCGTTCGCCATGGTCGTGTGCTTCCCGACGGCGGTCGTCGTGAGGTCGAAGGAGTCGCCGCGAGCCGCCGCTGCGACCGCGTCGATGATCTTCGAGTAGCCCGTGCAGCGGCAGACGTGGCCGCCGAGCGCGTGCTGGATCGCCTCGTGGTCGTCCGTCCCGCCGCGGTCGATGTACGCCTGCGCCGCGATCATCATCCCCGAGGTGCAGAAGCCGCACTGCGCCGCGTAGTAGTGGACGAACGCCTGTTGGACAGGTGAGAGATCCTCCGGCGCGCCGAGTCCCTCAGCCGTCGTGATCTGCGCGCCTTCCGCGTACCCGGTGGGGATGAGGCACGCCCGCTGAGGAGCGCCGTCGACGAGGACGGTGCACGCACCGCAGCCGCCCTGATGGCAGCCGGCCTTGGGGCCGGTGACTCCGAGCTCGTCGCGCAGCACGTCGAGGAGCGGCGTGAGCGCGGAGGCCTCGATCTCGTGCGCCGTGCCGTTCACCGTGAGGTTCATGCGGGCTCCTTCAGCTCGGAGAGGACGCGGCGCACGAGCACCGGCAGCACCTTCGCGCGATACCAGGCCGACGCGAGCGCGTCGTCGTGTGGGGTGACGTCCTTCAGCGCCGCGTCCGCGTCGCCGTTCTCGGCCGAGTGCAGCCGCTGTCCGTGCGAGCCCGCACCCGTCGCCGCCAGGCGGACCGTCCCGTCCGCGGCGCGAGCGCCCGATACCGCGAGCGCCGTGTAGTCGTGCGTGTGCGGGCGGTCGAGGCCGGCGAATGCGCCGGCGGCCGGCTCGTCGAAGCTGACGCTGAGCAGGAGCCTTCCATCGCGCTTCGCGAGGAAGTCCTCGAGCGGCTCCTCCGTCACCTCGCCGTCGCAAGCCGAGCGAGCCGTCGCGCCGAGGGCGATCAGCGCGCCCTGAAGGTCGCCTCGCGGCGCTTCGTAGCCGTCCCCGGCGCAGAGGTTCCCGCCGACGGTTCCCTGCGAGCGGATCTCCAGGTCGGCGACGTTGGCCGCGCACGGCCCGAGCGGTGCTTCCATGCCGACGAGCTCCTGCACGGGCGTCGTCGCGCCGATGGTCACCCGCGAGCCTTCGGTTGTCACGCCCGACAGACCGGCGTGGCCGAGCATGACGGCTCTGGTCGGCCGCAGTCGCCGGTACGTCATGTCGGGGAGCACGATCGTCCCCCCACCGACGACGACGACCTCGGCGCCGTCGCCGAACGCCGCGATCGCCTCGTCCTCGGAGGTCGGCATGAGGATTTCGGTCGCGGCGTCGGTAGCAACACTCGCTCCAGCCATCAATTACCCACCCTTCTCGGTCGCGAGATCAGTGCGCCGAGTCTAATCAGGCTGCGCCCAGGCGTGGAGCGAACCGGCAGCAGCGCGCTACTGCGTGGACGACGGCGGTCGCCACTCGCCCTCGCCATGCCCCACTTCGTGCGTCTCGCTCGTGAGCCGATGCTCGATCGGAACCTCGGGGCCGGGAACCATGCCTTCCACGAGACGCGCCGCGATCCGTCCGTTCTCCACGCGCGCCGGGTAGTCGTGCCCTGTCAGGAGGAAGCGTCCACTGTTCAGAGCTCGCTTGATCGCGGCTTTCTCCTGGCGCTTCGTCATGGCGTGGTTCCCCGTCGTCTGCGGTTCGGCGTCGAGTGACACGTGGTACGGCTCGATCACGGCGTTGTGAAGGTCGTAGATGATGTCGCCGCAGAGGCAGGCGATCCCCTCGCCCGTCGTGACCAGAATGTTCATCGAGCCTTCCGTGTGCGCCCCGGCGGGCTCGCAGACGATCCCGGGGAGCACCTCGATCGGGCCGGAGTGCTCGAGGTCGAGCAGCCGCATCGAGCCGGGCGTGTGCAGACGGTCGATGTGGTGCTTCACGTACTCCGGGGGGTACTGCGCGCCCATGATCCCCGAGGCCGAGAACTCGAGCTCGCGGCGGTTCGTGATCACGGTTGCATCGGGAAAGCGGTCGTCCTGGCCCGCGTGGTCGATGTGGTGGTGCGTGTGCAGGATCCAGCGGATGTCGTCGCGCCGCAGCCCGTGCAGCTCGAGCTGCGCGTCGAGGCCCTGCCACTCCTCGACGTACCCGGTCATCCCCAACCGCTGCATGATCTCCGGGCTCGAGGCGCCGGTGTCAACGAGGATCGGGTCGTCGCCGCCGAGGATCAGGTACGACCACGTCTTCGCCCGGACGACGCTCCCGAGCCGACGTGCGAGGACGAGGAAGGCGCGCTGGACGTCCACGTCCATGAGATCCAGCACCCTGATCTCGTAGGTCGAAGCCATGCTGCTGCCGGAACTCGTAGCGCACCCTCCGTCGGGCGTCAACCACGGAGGGAGGAGCCGCTTCTACTACGCTGGGCACGTGAGGTTCCGGACGATCGAGGAACTCGATGCGGCTCTCCGCGGCGCGGACTACCTCCCCGATCGCGGGCTCGCGACGGCGCTCTTCCTCGCGCTCGCGCTCGAAAAGCCGGTGCTGCTCGAGGGCGAGGCGGGCGTCGGGAAGACGGAGGCCGCAAAGGCGCTCGCGACGGCGCTGTCCGCGCGCCTGATTCGCCTTCAGTGCTACGAGGGGCTCGACGTCTCGCACGCCGTCTACGAGTGGAACTACCCCCGCCAGCTGCTCCACATCCGCGCCGCGCAGGAGGGCTCCGTGTCCGAGGAGGAGCTGTTCGGGCCCGAGTTCCTCATCCGCCGCCCGCTCCTCGAGGCGATCGACTCCGACGAGCCGGTGGTGCTGCTCATCGACGAGATCGACCGCGCCGACGAGGAGTTCGAGGCGTTCCTGCTGGAGGTGCTCTCGGACTTCCAGATCACGATCCCCGAGCTGGGGACGATTCGCGCTCGCCGCAAGCCGGCCGTGATCCTCACCTCGAACCGCACGCGCGAGCTGCACGACGCGCTCAAGCGGCGCGCGCTCTTCCACTGGATCGGGCATCCGGCGATCGAGCGGGAGGTCGAGATCGTGATGCTCCGCGTTCCCGGAATCCCCGAGCGGCTCGCGCAGGAGGCCGCTGCATTCGTGCGCGGCTTGCGCGCCCTCGATCTCGCGAAGCCGCCCGGCGTCGCAGAGACGATCGACTGGGCGCAGGCGCTCGCCGCGCTCGGCCGCGAGGAGATCGACGCGGAGGTCGTCGAGCAGACGCTCGGGTCGGTGCTGAAGTACCGCGAGGACATCGAGACGGTGCGCGACGAGACGCTCGTCGGCCTCATCGAAGAAGCTCGCGCGACCGCGAATCGCTAGGCCGGCATGCAAGGCACCGCGATCGTTCGCCACGTCGTCACCTTCGGGCGGGTGCTGCGAGAGGTCGGCATCGAGGTCGGTCCCGGCCGCGTGGCGGATGCGGTCAGCGGGCTCGGAGCCGTCGACCTGACGCGGCAGGACGACGTCTACTTCACCCTCCGGCAGACGCTCGTCTCGCGCCACGACGAGCTCGAGCTCTTCGATCGCGCTTTCGTCGCGTGGTTCCTGCGCGGCCCCATCGCGCCGCTGGTTCGGCAGAAGCATGCACGCCGCTTCGCCGACCGCGTCTCGCGTGACACGCTGGAGTCGGGAGCAGACGACGACGAGGGCGTCGACTCCGACACGCCGCACGAGCTCGGCGCGTCGGGTCACGAGCTGCTTCGCGAGAAGGACTTCGCCGAGATGACGCCGGAGGAGTTCGAGCGCGTGCGCCGCCTCATCTCCGCAATCGCGCGGACGAGGCCACGCCGCATGTCGCGCCGGCGCTCGCCCGATCGCCGCGGTGATCGGTTGGACTTGCGCCGGCTCTGTCGCTCGTCGCTGCGCTCCGGCGGCGAGCCGATCGAGCAGACCTGGAAGTCGCGCAAGACGGTCCCGCGGAAGCTCGTCGTCCTCTGCGACATCTCCGGCTCGATGGACGCGTACGCGCGGGCGCTCCTCTTCTACCTCCACGCGATCGTCGGGACCGGTCGAGGCGTCGAGGCCTTCGCCTTCGGCACCCGTCTCACGCGCCTCACTCCCGACCTCGCGACCCGCGACCCGGAGGCCGCGCTCGCCCGGGCGAACGAGAGTGCGGTCGACTGGGGGAGCGGCACGCGCATCGGCGCGTCGGTCGGGGAGTTCAACGCGGTCTACGGTCGGCGAGCGCTGTCCCGTGGCGCGGTCGTCGTCATCGTCTCGGACGGCTGGGAGCGCGACGATCCCGACCTCGTCGGGCGCGAGATGGCGAAGCTCGCGCGCGCCGCCTATGCGGTCGTCTGGGTGAACCCGCTGAAGGGCAACCCCGACTACCAGCCGCTCGCCGGAGGAATGCGCGCGGCCCTTCCGTTCGTCGACCGGTTTCTGCCCGGCCATAATCTCCGCAGTCTCGAAGAGCTCGGCGCAGTGCTGGCCGGCATCGAAAGGAGGCACGCAGCGTGAAAGAGATCCTGCCCGAGATCGACCGCTGGAAGGAGGACGGCGAGAAGGTCGTCGTCGCCACCGTCGTCGCGACGCGGCGTTCCGCGCCGCGCCCGATCGGCGCCAGTCTCGCGATCTCCGAGTCGGGGAAGATGTGCGGCTCCGTGTCCGGCGGCTGCGTCGAGAGCGACGTGTTCGAGAACGCCCAGGAGGTGCTCGCCACGGGTGAGCCGAAGCTCGTCTCGTACGGCATCGACGACGACCTCGCGTGGAGCGTCGGCCTGCCGTGCGGCGGCGAGATCGACGTCTTCCTGGAGCGCGTGGAGTGAGCTTGATCCACCGCCTCGCGGAGCTCCGTGAGTCCGAGGAGCGCGGGATCCTCTTCACCGCGATCGAGGGGGACGAGGCCGGCACGAAGGTGCTCGTGCTCGAGTCCGGCGAAAACGTCGGCCGGGGGCTCGACGACGCGGTCGCGCAGTTTCCCGAGCTGATCCGCCGAGGCCGCAACCGGCTGCTCGAGCTGGCGGACGGCTCGAAGGTGTTCGCCGAGTGGTACGGCCCGCCGCCGCGCCTGTTCGTCTACGGCGCCGTGGACACCGCCGAGGCGATGTGCCGGGGCGCGAAGCTGCTCGGGTGGCACGTGATCGTGGCCGACGCGCGGGCGAAGTTCGCGACGCCCGAGCGGATCCCCTCCGCCGACGAGCTCATCGTCGAGTGGCCGCAGGAGGCTTACGAACAGGTGCGGCCCGACCATCAGACCGCGATCGTCGTCCTGACGCACGACGACAAGTTCGACGAGCCGGCGCTCATCGGCGCACTCGAGACTGAGGCGTTCTACATCGGCGCCCTCGGCTCGCGGCGCAATCAGGAGCGGCGGCGCGAGCGGCTGCTCGAGGCAGGCGTCGCGGAGGAGAAGCTCGAGCGGATCATGGGGCCGTGCGGCCTGGACGTCGGCGCCGATACGCAGGAGGAGACGGCGCTGTCGATCCTCGCCGAGATCCTCGCCGTTCGAGGTCAGCGCGAGGGCGGCTTCCTGAAAGATGCGAAGAAACGCATCCACGTCGAGGTCGAGTAGCCATCACGAGCGTCGTCTGGCTGTCGGTCGCGCCCGTGAAGTCGATGCGGCTGCAGACGGTGGACGAGGTCGAGCTCGGGGAGGCGGGGGTCACGGGCGACCGTCGCTTCTACCTCGTCGACGACGAGAGCGCGCTCGTCAATGCAAAGCGCGTGCCGGCGCTCCTCGGCGTGCGGCCGGCCGTCGAGGACGGACGCCTCGTGCTGCGCTTCCCGGACGACTCGGTCGTTGCGGGAGAGACGGGGCAGCTCGGTGACCGCGTCGTGACGAGCTTCTACGGCCGCCACGTCGACGGGCGGATCGTCGAGGGCCCGTGGGCGGAGGCGCTGTCCGACCTCGCTGGAAAGCCGGTCCGCGTTGCGCGGACCGAGCGCGAGGGCGACGGCTACGACCGCGGCCGGGGTGCGGGCGCGTCGATCGTCTCGACCGCGTCGCTCGAGGCTCTGCGGCGTGCGTCGGGCACGGCGGAGGCCGTCGACGGCCGCCGCTTCCGCATGACCGTCGGGATCGACGCGGACGAGCCCCACGTGGAGGACACGTGGATCGGCTCCCGGGTGAGCGTCGGAGGCGCCGTCGTGCTCGTGCACGCGCATGTCGGGCGGTGCGCGGTCACGACGCGCGATCCCGACACGGGCGTGCGCGACCTCGAGACGCTCGACACGATCGCTGGCTACCGCGCCGGCGTGCCGACGAGCGAGCCCCTGCCGTTCGGCGTCTGGTGCGAGGTGGTCGAGCCGGGCCGGGTCGCGGTGGGAGACCCGGTCGAGCCGCTGCCGTAGTGGCGACGGCGATCGTCACGGGCGCCGCGCGTGGGATCGGCGAGGCGATCGCGTGCCGGCTCGTCGCCGACGGCCTCGACGTCGCGCTGACGGACATCGACATCGACGGCGCCGAGCGGGTCGCGGCCGACCTCGGGGTGCGCGCGTTCGAGCACGACGTACGCGACCTCGCGTCCTGGGAGGCGCTCCTCGCACGACTCGAGGACGTCCACGTCCTCGTCAACAACGCCGCGCGCACGGAGCTCCGGTCGTTCTTCGAGATCGATCTCGAGGAGTGGGACGACGTGCTCGCCACGAACCTCCGCGGGACGTACCTCGGCTGTCGTGTCGCGGGTGCGCGCATGCGCGAGCGCGGCGCGGGCCGAATCGTCAACCTTGCGAGCGATGCAGCCTTCGCTCCGAGCGGAGGCTCGGGCGTCCACTACGCGGCGTCGAAGGCAGGCGTCGCGGCCGTGACGCGCCGCGCCGCGACCGAGCTGGCGCCCTACGGCGTCACCGTGAACGCCGTCGCTCCGGCGGCGATCGACGGGCCGCCCGCGCGCCCCGCGCTCCGCGACCGCCTCGACGAGAAGCTCGGCGACATCCCGGTCGGCCGCCTGGGCCGACCGCAGGAGGTCGCCAGTCTCGTCTCCTTCCTCGTCTCCGAGGATGCGGCCTACATCACCGGCGCCACGCTGGACGTGAACGGCGGCGTCCTGATGCGGTGAGCCGCGGCCCCCGGGGCGCCTAAGATCACCCGGCCGTGCACGGCCTCATCTTCGCCTCGTTCCGCGACTACCTCCACACCGAGCACGGCGCGGGCGTCGCGCAGGAGGTCACGGCCGACGAGCCCCAGTACACGCTGAGCGAGGCGTACCCGGACGAGCGGTTCCTCGCGCTCCTGGAACGCGCCTGCGAGCGAACGGGCCTGACCGCGGACGACCTCCTGTTCGAGTTCGGCGTCTTCACCGCGGCGACGACGTTCGCCCGGCTGTATTCGGTGCTCTTCAAGCTCTCGCCGACCGCGCGGGCCTTCCTGCTGACGGTCGAGACCCCGATTCACGACACGGTCCGCGTGGCGATGCCCGACGCCCGGCCGCCCGAGCTCAAGGTCACGGACCTCGGGGAGCACGGCCTCGAGATCCTGTACACGTCGCCCCGGCGAATCTGCCAGATGCTGCGCGGCCTGGTCGAGGGCACGGGTCGCATCTACGACGAGAGGCTCGAGGTCGAGGAGCCGGAGTGCATGCATCGCGGCGATCCTGCGTGCCGGGTGCTCGTGCGGTTTCCGTGAGCGTCCTCGCCTTGCCTCACGTCTCGCCGGGGCCCGGCTCGTATTAGAGTCGCCCCGACCATTCCGCCACGAAAGGGGGCACGGTGACGAGCACCGAGACAGGCCTCGGCATCGAGGCGAAGTCGGACGCGATCTACGAGCTCGTCGAGGAAGGCTCGAAGGTCGAGCGCGTGGCGACCGGCTTCACGTTCACCGAGGGGCCGATCTGGCATCCGAAGGACCAGTACCTCCTCTTCTCCGACATGCCGGGCGACGTTCGGCGCAAGTACACGCCGGCCGACGGCAGCGTCGTCGAGGTGAGGAACTTCTCGAACAAGTGCAACGGGATGACGTACGACGCCGACCTCAACCTGCTCGTCTGCGAGCACGTCACGAGCGCGCTCGTCCGCGAGAGCCCGGACGGGTCGCGCGAGATCATCGCGCAGGAGTTCGAGGGCGAGGAGCTCAACAGCCCGAACGACGTCTGCGTCCACTCGTCGGGCGCGGTCTACTTCTCCGACCCGTGGTACGGGCGCATGCCCGGCTTCGGGCACCCGCGCAAGCGGCGTCTCGGCTTCCAGGGCGTCTACCGCATCGCTCCGGGCGGAGGGGATCCGGAGCTCATCGTCGGGCGCGACGAGTTCGAGATGCCGAACGGGATCTGCTTCAACCCGGACGAGACGCTGTTCTACATCAACGACACGCCCGGGGCGTACATCAAGGTCTACGACTCGGACGCGGACGGGAACATCTCGAACGGCCGCATGTTCTTCGAGGGCGTCGGCTCCGGCGTCATCGAGGAGGGCATCCCGGACGGGATGAAGTGCGACGAGCGCGGGAACATCTGGGTGACCGGGCCGGGCGGGGTGTGGGTCATCTCGCCGGCGGGCGAGCACCTGGGCACGGTCCTCGTGCCCGAGAACACCGGCAACATGTCATGGGGCGGCGACGACTGGCACACGCTCTACATCCCGAGCTCCACCTCGCTGTACTCGATTAGAACGATCGTCGGGCCGCGGCGCGAGCCCTACATGAGCTAGGAGGCAAGAGATGAACGACGAAGGGCTGAGCCTGGATGCGTCGCGCTGCGCGCTGATCATCCAGGACATGCAGAACGACGTGATGATGGACGGCGGCGCGTTCGCGGAGACGGGCGCTCCGGAGCACGCGAAGGAGCAGAACGTGGTGGCCAACATCGCCGCGCTCGCCGAGACGTGCCGCAGCAAGGGCATCCCGGTGATCCACGTCTGGTACATCGTCGAGGAGGGTGCGCCGGGCCTGAAGCTCAACGCGGGCCTCTTCCAGGGCGTGAAGGACACGGGCGGGCTCGTGCGCGGCTCGTGGGGAGCCGAGCCTGCGGAGGGGCTCGAGCCGAGGGACGGCGACTTCACCGTCGAGAAGATGCGCATGAACGCCTGGGAAGGCACGCGTCTCGAAAGCCTGCTCAAGGGCTTCGGACGCGACACGATCATCGTCACGGGCGCCTGGACGAACATGTCCGTCGAGCACACGTCTCGCACGGGCGCGGACAAGGGCTACTTCATGGTCGTGCCGGAGGACGGGTGCTCCACGATGAACGCCGACTGGCACAACGCGTCGATCAACTACGCGCTGCAGAACGTCTCGACCGTGACCACCTGTGCGGCGGTGACGGAAGCGCTCGCCGGCGTCCCCGCCGGCGTGTAGCGGCATCGAGGAGGGTGGCCGTGGTCTGCGGCCAACGGCCGCCCTCCGAGCCGTTAGACACCAAGGTCTCGCCCACGGGCACTCTTTAGATTCCTGCGCCGTGCCCCCAGCGCTCGAGATAGTCCTCCCGGACGGGAGTGAAGACGTCCACCACGAGAGCGCCGTCGGGCCCGCAGTAGGCGGAGTGCTCGACGCCTCCGGGCAGCACGTAGGCCTCGAGCGGGCCGAGCTCGTGCGCGACGCCGTCGACGACGAGCGCCTGCATGCCCTCGAGCACGATCCCGAGCTGCTCGTGCGGGTGGCTGTGGAGCGGGACGGTCGCGCCGGGCTCGAAGCGGATGAGGTTCAGCATCGCGTCGGCGCCGAACAGGGGCTGCCCCGACACACCGGCCGCGAGCTCGAACGCGCGCACCGCGTCGAGACGAACGAACTGTGGGTCCATCGCTCGATTATCGTTGCCGCGTGACGACGGTCGAGGCTCCGCTGCTCCGGCGGCAGGCGTTCGTGGACGGGAAGTGGGTCGACGCCGACTCCGGCGAGACCTTTGCCGTCCTCAACCCGGCCACGGGGGAGTCGATCGCCGAGGTGCCGCGGATGGGCGCCGCGGAGACGCGACGAGCGCTCGCCGCGGCCGAGCAGGCACTCCCGGCGTGGAAGGCGCACACGGCCAAGGACCGCGCTCGCGTGCTGCGCCGCCTCGCCGACCTGATGCTCGAGCACGAGGAGGATCTCGCGCGGCTCATGGTCCTGGAGCAGGGCAAGCCGCTCGCGGAGGCGCGCGTCGAGGTCGCGTACGCCGCCTCGTTCTACGAGTGGTTCGGCGAGGAGGCGAAGCGCGTCTACGGCGACACCGTCCCGACGCCGTGGCCGGGGAAGAGGATCCTTGTCACCAAGGAGCCGGTCGGCGTCACGGCGGGGATCACGCCGTGGAACTTCCCGGCGGCGATGCCCACGCGCAAGTCCGCGCCGGCGCTCGCCGCCGGCTGCACGATGGTGCTGAAGCCGGCCGAGCAGACGCCCCTGTGCGCGCTTGCGATCGCGGCGCTCGCCCAGGAGGCGGGCATCCCGCCGGGCGTCTTCTCCGTCGTCACGGGCGCCGCCGCGGACGCGCCCGCGATCGGCGGCGAGATGACCTCGAACCCCTCGGTGCGCAAGCTCGGGTTCACGGGCTCGAACGAGATCGGGAAGATCCTCATGGCGCAGTGCGCGCCGGGGCTCAAGAAGATCTCGCTCGAGCTCGGCGGGAACGCGCCGTTCATCGTGTTCGACGATGCCGACCTCGACGAGGCGGTCACCGGCGCGATCACCTGCAAGTTCCGCAACTCCGGCCAGACCTGCATCTCGGCGAACCGCCTGCTCGTGCAGGAGGGCGTCCACGACGACTTTCTCGCGCGCTTCACGGAAGCCGTGCGCGGGCTCAAGGTGGCGGACGGGCTCGCGGAGGGCGTGGACGTCGGCCCGCTCATCGACGAGCCGGCGGTCGAGAAGGTGGAGCGCCACGTCGCGGACGCGGCGGCGCGCGGTGCCGAGGTCGTCGTCGGCGGCGAGCGGATCGAGGGGCAGTTCTTCCAGCCGTCCGTGCTCGTCGGCGTTCCCGCGGACGCTGCGATGAGCTGCGAGGAGACGTTCGGCCCCGTAGCCGGGATCGCGCGCTTCTCGACCGAGGAGGAGGCGATCCGCGTCGCCAACGACACCCCCTACGGCCTCGCGGCGTACTTCTACTCGCAAGGCCTCGGGCGGGTCACGCGCGTGGCCGAGGCGCTCGAGTACGGCATCGTCGGGATTAACACCGGCCTCGTCTCGACGGAGGTCGCGCCCTTCGGCGGCGTCAAGGAGTCGGGCATGGGCCGCGAGGGCTCGTCCTACGGGATCGACGAGTGGCTCGAGCTGAAGTACTGGGCGATCGGCGGGACAGGAGGTGCGTAGGTGATCCTCGAGCAGCGCGACTACCACGTCTACGCGGGCAAGCTCCCCGAGGTGCTCCGGCTGTACGAGGAGGAGGGGATTCCGATCCAGCAGGAGATCCTCGGCGGCCTCGTCGGCGCGTTCACGACCGACATCGGCGCGCTCTCGATGTACTCGACCCTCTGGCGCTACGAGTCGTTCGCCGACCGCGAGGAGCGCCGCGCGCGCCTGCAGTCCGATCCGCGCTGGAAGGAGTTCCTCGCACGGGCGCAGCCGCTCTTCCACACGCAGCACAACCGGATCCTCGTCCCGACGCGCTTCTCGCCCCTTCGGTGAGCGCGCTCGAGGGCAAGGTCGCGATCGTCACGGGCGGCGCGCAGGGGATCGGAGCGGCCATCGCCTCCGGGCTCGAGGCGGCGGGCGCAACCGTCGTCGTCGCCGATCTGAGCCCGCCGGACGGCGGCATCCGCGCGGACGTCGCGTCGGAGGAGGACGTGGCCGCGATGGTCGCGGAGACGCTCGCGCGCCACGGCCGTGTCGACGCCCTCGTCAACAACGCCGGTCTCTACGCGTCGCTCGAGATGCGCGCGTTCACCGAGATCCCGCTCGAGGAGTGGAACCGCGTGCTGGAGGTGAACGTCGCATCGATGTTCCTCACGTGCCGCGCGGTCGTCCCGGTCATGCGCGAGCAGGGCGGCGGCAAGATCGTGAACATCTCGTCGGGCACGCCGTTTCGCGGCGTGCCGTTCCTCCTCCACTACGTCACGTCGAAAGGCGCGATCGTCGCGTTCACGAGGGCGCTCGCGAAAGAGCTCGGGCGGCGACTCGATCCACGTCAACTGCGTCGCTCCGGGCTTCACGATGTCGGACGGCGTGAAGTCGCATCCCGAGGTCGTCGAGAAGCTCCGCGACGTCTCGGTCGCGTCGCGCACGATCCAGCGCGACCAGGTGCCGGAGGACGTCGTCGGAGCCGTGGTCTTCCTCTGTAGCTCCGTCGCCGACTTCATCACCGGCCAGACGATGGTCATCGACGGCGGCCAGTACTTCCATTGAGGCTCGTCCTCTCGGAGCATCCGGACGGGGTGGAGACCGCGCCGGGACGCCGGATCGCGTACGACCTTCGGCGCAACGAGGCGCACGCCGGAGCCGCGCGTATCGACGGACCGGCGATCGTCTGGGAGCTCGAGGATGAGCTCGAGCCCGGCCAGTGGGTGTTGCGCTGCGACCGCGTCGACTTCCCGCCGGGTGGGGTCGCGTACCGCCATGTGCATCCCGGTGGCGGCGTTCGCCGGATGCTCCACGGCGCGCTCACGATCGACCGCCGCGACGGCGAGGCGGTCACGTACTCCGCCGGGGAGTCGTGGCACGAGGGTGCCGACGACCCCGTGCTCGCGACCGCTTCGGCGACCGAGGACACGGCGTTCGTCCGCGTGCTGCTGCTTCCGGCCGAGTGGGCGGGGCGCCGCACCATCACGTACGTCGATCCGGCCGACGAGGACAAGCCGCGCCTCCAGCGTGCGACGGTCCTCCTCGAGGTGGCGCTGTGAGGAACGGTGGTCGGCTCCTCGTCGACCAGCTCGAGCTGAACGGCGCCGATCTCGCGTTCTGCGTCCCGGGCGAGAGCTACCTGCCTGTGCTCGACGCGCTCTACGACTCCCCGATCCGGCTGATCACGTGCCGGCACGAGCAGGGCGCCGCGAACGCAGCCGAGGCGTACGGGAAGCTCACGGGCCGGCCCGGCCTCTGCCTCGTCACCCGCGGGCCGGGGGCGACCCAGGCGGCCGTGGGCGTGCACACCGCGAAGCAGGACTCGTCACCGATGATCCTCCTCGTCGGCCAGGTACCGCGCGCGTTTCGCGGCCGCGAGGCATGGCAGGAGCTCGACTACGCCGAGGTCTTCGGCAGCATCGCGAAAGCGGCGTGGGAGGTCGACAGCGCCGAGCGCATCCCCGAGCACATGGCCGAGGCGTACTCGCTCGCGCTCACGGGGAGACCCGGGCCGGTCGTGCTCGCGCTGCCCGAGGACGTGCTCGCGGAGGAGGCCGATGTCGCCGACGGCGCTCGCGTCGAGCCCGAGCGTGCGGCGCCGAGCGCCGGAGATCTCGAACAGCTTCGCGAGCTCCTCGCCGCCGCCGAGCGTCCGCTCGTCGTTGTCGGCGAGGGCGGTTGGACAGCCGAGACGAGCCGAGACGTCCAGGCATTCTGCGAAGCAAACGCGCTGCCGGTCGCGTGTGCGTTTCGCTGCCAGGACTTCGTCGACAACCGCTCGTCGACCTACGTCGGCGTGCTCGGTGTCGCGATGGACGAAGCGATCGCGGGTCGTCTTCGCGACGCCGACCTCGTGCTCGCGATCGGCGGTCGGCTGGGAGAGGTGCCGACGCGGCGCTACACCCTCCTCGATCTGCCGCGCCCGCGACAGACCCTGATCCATTTCCACCCCGACCCGGGCGAGCTCGGCCGCGTGTACGAGCCCGCGCTCGCGATCCGGGCGACGCTTCCGGAGGCGGCTGAATCGCTGCGCGTGCTCGATCCCGTCGAGCCCCGTTGGCGTGAGTGGGCCCACGCTGCGCGCGCCGGCTACGAGGAGAACCTGCGGAACGAGCCGATGGAGGGCGACGTCGACCTTGGGGAGATCATGGCGTTCCTGCGCGCACGCCTTCCGGGGGACGCGGTGCAGACGTGCGGGGCGGGCAACTTCACCGTCTGGGCTCACCGGTTCGCCGAGTTCACGCAGTTCGGCACACAGGCGTGCCCACGCTCGGGCTCGATGGGCTACGGCTTGCCGGCGGCGGTGGCCGCACAGCTGATCCACCCTGGCCGCATCGTCGTCTGCTTCACGGGCGATGGCGACTTCGTAATGAGCTCGCCCGAGCTCGCGACCGCCGTCCAATACGAGCTGCCTATCGTCGTTCTCCTCGTGAACAACGGGATGTACGCGACGATCCGCATGCATCAGGAGCGGCAGTTCCCTGGTCGCGTGATCGGCACGGATCTCGACAACCCGGACTTCCCGGCGCTCGCCCGGGCGTACGGTGCGCACGGTGAGCGAGTCGAGCGAACAGGGGACTTCGAGGCCGCGTTCGAGCGGGCACTCGCGTCGAGAAGACCGTCGGTGCTCGAGCTGCCGGTCGATCCGGAGCGGATCAGCCCGCGCGTACGCCTGAGCGAGTTGCGAGGACGCGCATGAGCCGCGAGGAGATCCGCGTCGACGGCCTCGCCGAGCCGATCTCGCACTTCACGGACGGTGTGCTCGCCGGTGGCTTCCTCTATGTGTCGGGAATCGTGGCGGTCGACGGCGAGGGCCGACTCGTCGGCGCTGACGACGTCGTCGCGCAGACACGACAGGTCTTCGACAACATGCGGACGGTGCTCGATGCGGGCGGCTGTGGCTTCGAGGACGTCGTGAAGGTGACCGTCTTCCTCACGGACATCGACGATCGGCCGCTCATCAACCCGGTGCGCCAGGAGGTGTTCGGCGCGTCGCGGCCCGCCTCGACCCTCGTCGAGGTCCCGCGCCTGGCAGTCGAGGGCGCCAAGGTCGAGATCGAATGCGTCGCGCTGGTGCCATGAGCGACGATCCGCACAACGCATTCATCACTCGGATCGAGCCAGGCCCGGCCGGAGAAGGGCCGCTCGCGGGACGGACGCTCGCCGTCAAGGACCTCTTCGACACCGCCGGGATTCGGACGACCTACGGCTCGGGGCTCTATGCCGAGCACGTGCCCGAACGCAACGCCACGGCAGTCGAGCGCCTGCTCGCCGCTGGCGCGGTCATCGTCGGCAAGACCCATCTGCCCGAGTTCGCGTGGAGCGTGCTCGGGCAGAGCGAGTGGTACGGGACGTGCCACAACCCGACGCACCCGGGCAAGACGACCGGTGGCTCGTCATCCGGCTCGGCAGCCGCGCTCGCCGCCGGTCTCTGCGAGCTCGCCCTCGGCTCGGACACGGGCTGCTCGATCCGTCTGCCCTCCGCTGCGTGCCAGGTCGTCGGGCTCAAGTCGCAGTGGGGGCTCATCCCCATGGAAGGTGGGTTCCCACTCAGCCGGACACTCGACACGGTCGGACCGATGGCACGGAGTGTCGAGGACGTGGCGCTCATGTGGTCAGTGCTCGCGCAGCGGCGGGCGCCGGAGCCCGGGCTCGAAGGGCTCACGGTCGGCCTTCTGCGGCAGCCGCCCGGGATCGGCGATGGGCGTGAGACGGAGACGAGCGACGCTGCGGAGAGCTGGATCTCCGACCTCGAGCGCTTGGGCGCGCGTGTCGTCAAGGCGCGCGTGCCGGAGCCGACCGCTAACACCTGGCCGCACTTCCAGCACGAGGCATTGCAATCGCATGCCGCGACCTTCCCGAGCCGCGAGGACGAGTACGGGGTGTCGATGCAGAAGAAGCTTCGCGCCGCCCAACGCGCAACGACCGACGAGATCGACGCTGGCTACCGCGCCATCGAGGAGTGGCGGCGCTACGAGCCCGAGGTCGATCTCTACGTCAGCCCGTGCTACGCGGTCGAGCTTCCGGACGAGGACGCGGACGAGCTCGAGATCAGGCTCCCGCTCTCGTCGTTTCTGCGCTGGGTCAACATCACGGGTTGGGCCGGCCTCGCGATCGGAAACATGCAGCTCGTCGCACCGCGGGACGAGGTGGTGCTCGCCGCCGGGCTTGCCTGGGAACGCGGGTAGTTACTCGCCGCGGAACTCGGGCTTCCGCTTCTCGGTGAACGACTCCACGCCCTCGCGGAAGTCGTGGGTCTGCTGGAGGAGGCCGTACGCGAGACCTTCGAGCTCGAGGCCCTGTGAGAGCGGCCCTTCGTAGGCCTGGTTGAGCACGCGCTTCGCCATCGCGAGCGCGAGTGAGGAGTGGCGCGCGAGCTCGTCGATGAGGCGCGCGGTCGCGGTCTCGAGCTCGTCAGGTGCGACGACCTCCGTGACGAGGCCGAGCGCGAGTGCCTCTTCGGCGGAGACGCGGCGCCCGCGCATGACGATGTCCTTCGCTCGCCCGAGCCCGACGAGGCGCGCCAGCCGCTGCGTGCCGCCGGAGCCGGGGATCATCCCGATCGTCACCTCGGGGAATGCGACCTGAAGGTCGTCCGCGGCGATCCGGAAGTCGCACGCGAGTGCGAGCTCGAGGCCGACTCCGAAGCAGTAGCCGCGAAGTGCCGCGACGACCGGCTTCGAGCAGCGCTCCGGAGCGGCCACGTTGTCGGCCAATCGTGACACGTCCCACGCAGATCGCTGGAGAAAGCCCGGAATGTCGCCGCCCGCGGTGAACGTCTCGCCCGCGCCGGTCAGGATGACGAAGCGGACGGCGTCGTCTCGGTCGAGCTCCTCGAAGACCGCGCGTAGCTCGTCTCGCGCGTTCATCGAGACCCGGTTGAACTTCCCCGCGACGTCGAGTGTGATCGTCGCCACGCCACGGGCGGTGTCGCGCTCCAGGCGGAACCCGTCGTGCTCGCTCACTCGCTCTCCCTCAGCATGCGCCGGAGGATCTTCCCAGACGGGCTCTTCGGGAGCTCCGAGACGAAGCGGTACTCGCGCGGGCGCTTGAAGCGGGCGAGAGTCTTCGAGGCCAGGCAGAACGCATCGAGATCCTCTGCCGTGACGCCGTCATCGGTCACGACGCAGGCGACGACGCGCTGCCCCAAGCGATCGTCGGGCGCGCCGACAACCGCGACCTCGCGCACGCCCGGAGCTCGGGCGAGTACGTCCTCGACCTCGACCGGATGGACGTTCTCACCGCCCGAGATGACCATGTCGTCGACGCGACCCACGACCCAGAGATCGCCGTCCTCGTCGAGCCGCCCGACGTCGCCCGTGTGGTACCAGCCGTCACGGATCGCCTTCTCGTCGGCGTCCGGGCGATTCCAGTACCCGGCGAACGCCTCGTCGGAGGACATATGGCAGAGGATCTCTCCCTCGCCGTGCGGATCGAGTCGTAGGCGGGCATTGAGTGACGGCCGACCGGCGCAGCCCGGCTTCGCGCGCTGATCACGCTGGACGGAGAACGTGTAGATCTCGGTCGAGCCGTAGTGGTTCACGAAGATCTCCGGATCGAACGCTGCCGCGACCTTCTCGACGAGAGCGCCCGTCATCGGCGAGCCGGCATAGGCGACCGCTCGCACGGAGGACACATTGGCCTCATCTAGCCGCGGGTAGTGCGCGAGATCGAAGTAGAGCGTCGGAGCGAGGTAAAGCGAGTCGATTCGCTCGTCCTCGATCAGCTCGAGCGCTCGCGCCGGATCCCAGGACGGCTGCGCCACGAAGCAGCCGCCGACGACCGAAGCTGCGAGCAACGAATGGATTCCCATCGTGTGGTAGAGCGGCATGACGCCGAGCGTGCGATGTCCGGGGCGCAGACCGTGCTGGATGACCTGCGAGAGCCCACCGGCGCGCTCCGCGCGATGCGAGCGCGGTACCCCCTTCGGTCGCCCGGTCGTCCCCGACGTGTACAGCTGGATCGACGGCTCGTGTTCGTCGAGGTCGAGCGTGCCGGGATGCTCGTCGGCGCCGACGAGTTCCGTCACCTCGCCCGGCTCGTGGATCACAACCGCCGCAGCCGAGTCGGCGATGCAGTAATCGAGGTCGGCCACGGACACGCGCGGCGAGAGGGGCACGAAGACCGCGCCGAGCCACTGACATCCCCAGTAGAGCGCGACGGTCTCGGGCTCGTTCGCGAGCACGCACGCCACGCGATCGCCTCGCGCGACTCCGCGAGCATGAAGCCCCGTTGCGATTCGAGCGGCACGCGCGCGGAGCTCCGAATGGGTCAGGCGCTGGTCGTCCGCCGCGAGTGCCTCGAGCTCCGGAGTCTGCTCGGCCGCATAGAGAAGGCTGAGCGCGAGGTTCACGTGCCGGCGACTTCGGCGATCGCGTCGACGATCGCGGTGTACCCCGTGCATCGGCAGAGCTGGCCGGAGAGCATGTCGACGATCTCGTCGCGCGTCGGCGCGCGCTCGCGCGCCAGCAGGTCCTCGGCAGCGATGAGGATCCCGGGCGTGCAGAAGCCACATTGGAGCGCGTGGTGCCGGCGGAACGCCTGCTGAAGCGCCGTGAGCTCGCCTGCGCCGGCGAGGCCTTCGACCGTCACGATCTCCGCATCGTCCACCTGCGCGGCCAAGAGGAGGCACGAGCGAACGGCGACGCCATCCAGCCGCACTGTGCACGCGCCGCACACGCCGTGCTCGCATCCGACGTGCGTGCCCGTGAGGCCGAGCCGATGCCGGATGAAGTCGGAGAGCAGGAGGCGCGGCTCGACCTCCTCGCGGTAGCGGCGGCCGTTGACGCTGACGTCGACGGCGATCATGCGACCTGCTCTCGAGCTCGCGTCACCGCGCGATCGACGAGCACGCGCACGAGCTGTCGGAGGTACTCGGGCGAGGCGTGCACGGATCCCCACGGCTCGACCTGCGCCGCGGCGGACTCGCCCGGCTGCTCGGGATCGACCTCGAGCTCCGTCGGCACGGCCGTGAACGAGCTGACGACGACGCGGACCTCGTCACCACGTGCGCGCGCAGCCGCCATGCAGAGCGCGAAATCGCCGCCGCGCTGTGCGAGCTCCTCGAAGGCGAAGCCTTCATCGTCGCCCAGCGGCGGCCATAGCGTCTCGACGAGGACCTCGTCCGGGCAGAGTGCCGTCGTATACGGGCCATGGAAGAGCTCGGCGGCGGGAATCTCGCGACGTCCGCGCTTCGAGGCTGCGACCGCAATCCCGTCAGCGACAACGAATGCGAGTGGCAGCTCGGCGGCCGCGTCGGCGTGGGCGATGGAGCCACAGACTGTCCCGCGGTTACGGGTGACCGTGTGGCCGACGTGTGGGAGCACGGCGGCGAGTACCGGATGCGCGCGAAGCCGCTGATCAGCCTGCCGAACCGTCGCTCCAACCACGAGCGCGCCGCTTTCATCACGTACGTTGTCAATATCGAGAACACGATTGATGTCTACCAAGACACTCGGACGGAGGAGCCGCATGTTCAGCGCCGGGACGAGGCTCTGACCGCCGGCCAGAACCTTCGCGTCGTCACCGGCATCAGCGAGGGCGGAGAGCGCCTCCTCGAGCGACTCCGGGCGCACGTACTCGAACGGCGCGGGCTTCACGCTTGGAGGAGCTCCCACACACGGCCTGGGGTGAACGGCGGCTCGACGTCGTCGCGGCCGAGGGCGTCTGCGACCGCGTTCGAGATCGCCGCAGGCACGCTCATCGTCGTGCCCTCGCCGAGACCCTTCGCACCCAGCGGGACAAAGGGCGAAGGCGACTCGCGATGTCCGATCGTCGGAGTCGGCAGGTCGGGCGCGGTCGGCGTGAGGTAGTCCATGAACGAGCCGGTGAGCAGGTTGCCATCCTCGTCGTACACGTGCCGCTCGAAGAGAGCAGCTGCAGCGCCGTGCGCGAGTCCACCGCGTACCTGGCCCTCCGCGAGCAGCGGGTTGAGGAGACGGCCAGCGTCGTGAACCGTCACGTAGTCGAGCACCGACACCACGCCCGTCTCGCGATCGATCTCGACGACGGCGACGTCGGCCACGAAGCCGTGCGAGGCCGAGGACGCGACCTGATCCTCGGCATCGGGCGGAAGGAGGTAGGGTGCGGCGTAGTACGCGGTGACGGCCAGTCCCGGCTCCATCCCGCGAGGAAGCGACTCCGGGTTCCAGTGCACAGTGCCGGCGATGCGCCGGAGCGATGCGTCGTCGGCGCCGAGGTGCGCGCGAATCGCACCGATCTTCTCTGCGAGGCGATCGGCCGCCGCCGCGACGGCTCCGACTCCGACCCCGGAAAACCGCGACGAGTAGTTCCCGGATGCGATCGTCCACGGCGACGTTGACGTGTCGACCTCGGCGACGACCTCCACGGCATCGGGCTCGACGCCGAGTCGGTCAGCGACCACCTGCGCGATGACCGTGCGATGCCCCTGGCCCTGCGGTGTCGTGGCAGTTCGCACGGTGATGCCGCCGAGAGCCGAAACGGAGATCGTGCAGCCCTCGGCGTTCCCCGACTTCGGCAGGCCGCGCTCCTCGCCCGGCTCGGCGAGCGTGATATAGCCCATGTTCGAGATCGACGGCTCGACGACGCATGCGACGCCCACTCCGACAAGCCGGCCGGCCGCGCGTGCAGCGGACGCCTCGGCCACGCGGTCGTCGTAGTGCGCCAACGCCAGCGCGTCGTCGCAGCACGCCTCGTAGTCGCCCGAGTCGTAGAGCGCCCCCGAGGGCGTTCGGTAGGGGAATGCGTCGCGTGCGATCAAGTTGCGCCGACGCAGCTCGGCAGGATCGATCCCGAGCCGGTTCGCCGCGATCGTCATCGTTCGCTCGAGCGCGAGGTAAAGCTGCGGTCCGCCGAACCCGCGGTTGAGCCCGCTCGGCATCGTGTTCGTCAGGACGACGCGATTCCGGGCTGCGACGTTTCGAACGCGGTACGCGCCGGCGAGCGAACCGTGCATGCGGTAGAGCGTCGCCGGCTCGGGCGCCCGGACGTACGCCCCGACGTCTTCGATCGCGTCGTACCGGAGCGCCATGAGCTCTCCGTCGGCTGAGAACCCCGCCTCGACGTGCGTCACCCGTCCGCTCGAGGACGAGCTTGCGGCGAGGTGCTCGAGCCGGTCCTCGATCCAGCGCACGGGAACTCCGAGCTTCCGTGACGCGAGCCCCATGAGAACGACGTATGCGAAGACCGCAGACTTGATCCCGAACGAGCCGCCCGAGTCCGGTGGCGTGATCAGCCGGAGCTTCGAGCCCGGTAGGCGCAGTGCGCCGGCGGCCACCGAGTGCAGCGTGAAGGGCCCCTGGAAGTTGGCCCAGGCCGTGAGCGTGTCCTCGGCGTGGTTCCAGTCGCAGACGACGCCGTAGCACTCGACCGGCGTGCAGCTCCAGCGCGGGAAGCGGAAGCCCTCGCGGACGACGAGGTCGGCCTGGGCGAATGCGGTGTCGATGTCGCCGTACGAGAACGAGCGGTCCGAGACGCACACGGCGGTTTCCACTGCCGCCTCGGCGTCGAGCACGGGCACCAACGGCTCGTAGTCGACCTCGATCAGCTCGAGCGCGTCCTCGGCGAGATAGCGGTCACGTGCCACGACGACCGCGACCGGTTCTCCGACGTAACGGGCGGTCTCGACCGCCAACGCGTAGTGCGGCACGGGCGCGTCGATCCCGGCGCGGAAGGGACGCGAGAGCTCGGTGACGTCTACTCCGGAGAGGACGCCGACGACACCGGGAAGCTCGAGCGCCGCGGTCGGATCGAGCCGCGTGATCCGCGCATGCGCGAACGGCGAGCGCAGCACGGCCGCGTGCCGCGTGCTCGCGACGGGGTCGAGGTCGTCGATGAAACGCCCTTGCCCACGGAGCAGCGCTTCGTCTTCGAGGCGGGGAAGCGGGCGGCCGACCCACGTCTCCGAGGCAGCCGTCGCTCCCACGCGCCTACCTTAGTGCTCCCCACCTACTATCGCCCTGTGGCCGGGCTCCGCGACGATCTCCGCGACCTTCTCGAAGGAGTGCGGGCCGGGACGACGAGCCCCGACGACGCGTTGGAACGTCTCTCCGAGCTGCCGTACCGAGATCTCGGGTTCGCGCGAGTCGACCTTCACCGGGAGCTTCGACAGGGTGCGCCCGAGGCCGTTCTCGCCGAGGGAAAGACCTCGGAGCAGGTCGCGCAGATCTTCGTTGCACTCCTCGAAGGCGGCGCGGGAAGCGTCCTCGCGACGCGGGCAGACGACGCGGCGCGGGCCGCCGTCCGCGAGGTCGTTCCCGAAGCCGAGGAGGATGCGCTCGCGCGCTGCATCTGGGTCGCCCGCGGCGTTCCCGAGCCGCGGGGGCTCGTCGCCGTGATCTCGGCCGGAACCTCGGACGGCCCCGTCGTGCGCGAGGTTCGGATCCGCGCGGAGCTCCTCGGAACGACAGTCGTCGTCCACGAGGACGTCGGTGTCGCCGGGGTGCATCGGCTCGCGACGGCGCTGACCGACCTCGAGCAGGCCGAGTGCGTGGTCGTGGTCGCGGGGATGGACGGCGCACTCGCCAGCCTCGTCGGCGGTCTCGCCCGCGGGCCGGTCATCGGCGTGCCGACGAGCGTGGGCTACGGCTCGGCGCACGGCGGTACGACGGCGCTCAACGCGATGCTCGCTTCCTGTGCGGCCGGGCTCGCGGTCGTCGGCATCGACGACGGGCTCGGTGCAGGCACGATCGCGGCGCGCATCGCACGGGGCAGAGAGTGACCCGAGTCGCCTACCTCGACTGCGTCGGCGGTCTCGCCGGCGACATGCTCCTCGCGGCGCTGCTCGACGCAGGCGCGGAGCTCGAGACACTCCGCGGCGTTCCCGCGGCGCTCGGCATCGAGGGCGTTCGGATCGACGTCGAGCGTGTGGAGCGGCAGGGGATCGGTGCTCTGCATCTTCGGATCGATGCCGCAGACGACCATGCTCACCGCCACTACCGCGACATCCGCGCGCTCGTCGAGGGCGCCGATCTGCCGGAACGAGCCCGCGCGCGCTCGCTCGACGCCTTCCGACGTCTTGCAGAGGTCGAGGGCGCGATCCACGGCGTCCGGCCCGACGATGTCCACTTCCACGAGCTCGGCTCGCTCGACACGCTCGTGGACGTCTGCGGCGCATTCCTCCTGCTCGACGAGCTCGGCATCGAGCGTGTCGTGTCGTCGCCGCTGCCGTTCGCTCGGGGCTTCGTGAAGGCGGCGCACGGTGTCCTGCCGCTGCCGGCGCCTGCGACCTTGGGATTGCTCGAAGGGGCGGCGCTCGTGGGTGTGGAGACCGAGGCCGAGCTCGTCACCCCGACGGGCGCGGCGATCGCGGCGACCGTGGTGGACGAGTGGGGCAGCTTGCCGCCGCTCACGCTCGACGCGGTCGGCTATGGCGCCGGCACGAAAGACCTCCCCGACCGGCCGAACGTCGTTCGCGTGATCCTCGGAACCACGTGGGGGTCGACGAAGCAGGTCGTTCTGCTGGAGACCAACCTCGACGACTTCTCGCCGGAACTCGTTCCCGACGCGATCGAACGCTGCTTCGACGGGGGTGCGCTCGACGTATGGACCGTGCCCGTGCACATGAAGAAGGGCCGCCCTGGATTCATGCTCTCGGTGCTGGCTCGCCCCGACGCCCAGGCCGCAATGGCGCGCGTTCTCCTCGAGCACACGAGCTCACTCGGCGTCCGCGTGTCTCGTCTCGAGCGCTACGAGCTCGACCGCGAGGAGCGGGTCGTCGAGGTGGATGGAGGCACCGTCCGTGTCAAGGTGGGCCTGCTCGAAGGGCGCGTCGTCAACCTCGCTCCCGAGCACGACGACTGCGCAAAGCTTGCCAAGGCGTCGGGCCGCTCCGTACAGTCGGTGTGGGCCGAGGCACTCGCGCGAGCCCAGGAGCCATGACGAGACGCGAAGAGCTCGAAGCACGGATCGGCTCGCTCGAGAGCTGCGTGGTCGCGTTCTCGGGCGGCGTCGACTCGTCCCTCGTCGCAGCACTCGCTGTGCGAGCGCTCGGCGACCGAGCGCTCGCCGTGACCGCGGTGTCTCCGGCGCTCGCGACGGGTGAGCTCGACGGCGCGCGTGACGTGGCGAGCGCGATCGGCATCCGGCACGACGTGATCACGACCGCCGAGCTCGACCAAGAGGGATATCGGCGAAACGACCGCGACCGGTGCTACCACTGCAAGTCCGAGCTCTACGACCAGCTCGATGCCCTCGCGACGAGACGCGGCTACGCGGCCGTGCTCTCCGGCGCGAACGCCGACGACGTCGGCGACTGGCGACCGGGGCTGACCGCGGCGGCTGAGCACGGTGTCGTTCATCCGCTCCTCGACGCGGGTGTCGGCAAGGACGAGGTGCGCGCGCTCGCCCGCGAGCTCGGTATCCCGAGCGCGGAGAAGCCCGCGTCACCGTGTCTGGCCTCGCGCATCCCGTACGGCACCGCTGTCGATCCGTCGGTGCTCGCCCAGATCGATCGCGCCGAGCTCGCGGTGAAGGCGCTCGGCTACCGGGTGCTCCGCGTCAGGCACTACGACAGGCTTGGACGAGTCGAGCTGCCCGAGGAGGAGCTTGGCGCGCTCACTCCCCGGACGCGCGAGGCGATCGTCGCGGCGGTGGCCGGCGCGGGCTACGACGAGGTCGAGATCGCCGACGAGCCCTTCCGCTCTGGCTCGCTCAACGCCTCGTTCACGAAGCGTCTCGCAGTCGCCTCCCCGACCTAAGCAGCCACGCGCTCGAGCGCGGCCCGGACCTCGGACTCGCTCGGGCCGCCGCTCTCCAGCGCGCGAAACGCAGCGATCACCGAGCGCGGGTCGCGCTTGTGACGCTTCGCCGCCATCGTCAGCGGTTCGTGAAAGGCGCCGCCGCAGTGTGCGCACGGCATCTGGATCGCAGAGAGGAGCCGCGCGGCAGCGCCGTCCGGAAACATGCGCAGCAGCTCGACTATCGTCGTCGAGCCCTTGATCTCCCGCGACGCCGGAGCCTCCGCGGACGTGCCGCGCGCGTCGAGCCCCGGGACGTCGCGCTGTGTCAGTGCGCCAGAGCCTCCTCCGGGTACCGCATCGGGGACGCGTCCATCCGCACCATGTTCGCCGGCAGCTGGTAGCGCGCGTACGGCAGGACGATGACCTTCGCGTCCGGCCCGTGCCGCTCCATGGCAGCCGCGAACGCCTCGTCGAGCGACGTCCCTGCATTGATCCCGATGTCGGCGGCCATCTCGAGGTTCTCTTCGAGCGTGACGAGCGAGAGGTGTTTGCGCGTCATCACCTCGTAGATCGGCACCCAGATGCAGCCCGGCCCACATCTGGATCGCGCGGGCGTGGATGTCCTTGAGGACGGTCTGGTAGTTCTCGGGCGTCGCCGGCATGTACGGCGTCATCAGGTCCATGAGCGCGAGCCCGGGGAAGTCACCGATCGCGGTCGAGACGCCGGGCGACGGCGAGCAGTAGATGATCGATCCTCCGTCCTTGACCACGAAGTCGGCGGACATGCAGCCCCAGCCCGTGTGGAAGAAGAGGTGGTCGGTCGGCGCGAAGACGCCGCAGATCGCGATATCGGCCTGCGCACCGGGGTGCTCGTACGCGTAGATCTCGTTGAAGCGTTCGATCGCCTTGCGGTGCGCATCGGGGTGCGCTCCGAAGATGCACTCGATCACTCGACCGTGCGTGTCGAGGACGACGTTCATCGTCGCCTGCAGGCCGCACATCGTCGCCACCTCGTCGATGTCCGAGCGCATCGGGCCGGCGTACGCGCCGTAGTGCGTCTGCGGGGACGGCACGAACGCGCAGTGGTTCGACTCGATCGTCTCGTCGGAGACGACACCGGGGAGGATGAGCTTGCCGCCGCCGCCCGCGCCCCAGTGGTTCGACTGCGCCTGGCCGATCGTGATCTTCACGTCGCAGGCGGCCACCTCCTTGTGCAGCCACACCGGGGTGCCGCGCGAGGAGACGCCGACGTACTCGTAGTTGTCGGCGTTGCGCGGATCGTTCTGATGGAACTCGATCCCGAGACGATCCATGCGCGCGAGGTTGTTCTTGCCGATCTTCTGGTCGATGTCCGAGTCGGACATCGGGAACACCTTCCCGTTCGCGCAGACGACGACAGCAGGCTTCCCCGCCGCTTCGATCGCGTCGAGCACGGGCGGCAGGAGCTTCGACTGGGGCGTGGGACGGAACTGGTTGTCGATGATCACGCACACCTTCGACGCCGACGCGATGAGCTCCGAGAACCGCGCGCCGGACACGGGCGACTCGAGCGCGGCGCGGGCCGCCTCCGTCGCATTCGGAACGGGCGCCGGCTCGTCGGGATAGATCGCCGCGAGCAGGTTCGACTCGGGGATCTCGAGTGAGAGCGTGTCGCGCGAGACCTTGTCGTCGTCTCCCGACGCGCCGATCGTCAGCGGGTCGAGAGATTCGTAGGGGATGGTCGCCGTGTAGGTGTCAGCCATCGTTCCTCCTCTGAGTTCGGGCTCGCGCGAGTCTCGAGCCAGGCTAAGCGCGGCGCGGGTCGACAGTCAAGCGACGGTTGGGCATTGAAAGCCGGCGGCGACGTTGGTACGTTCGCGCTGCCGGTGGCCGAGCGAATCCGCGCCTGGGGAGTCGTCGGGACCGTGGCGCGCGGCGCCGCGGTCGCCGTTGTCGTGTTCGCGTTCCTCTACGTCCTGGTGATCGCGAACCCGCCCCCGGAAGTTGGAGGCAGCTGGCGGACGACCAACACGGGATCGGCGCTGGACGATCCGAGCTCGTTCCTCGAGACCATCCTCGACGGACTCACGTTCGCCGGGCTCCTATTCATCGTCGCGAGCGGGTTCTCGCTCATCTTCGGGCTCATGCGCGTCGTGAACATGGCCCACGGCGCCTTCTACCTCCTCGGCGGCTACATCGCGTACGAGGTACAGCAGCAGGATGACGGGCTCAGGGGTGCTTCCTGTCCGGGCAGGAAGTGAACACGCTGGCGACTGGGTGGTGCCGTGGCTCGTCGCGATGGCGTGCATCGCCGTGTTCGGGCTCGCGGTGCAGCAGCTCCTGCTGCGCTGGAACCAGGGCCAGGACCTCCGCCAGGCGCTCATCACGATCGCCGTGTCCGTCATCGTCGCCGACCAGGTGATCGCGCACTTCCCGCGCACGGTGGCCCTCGGAACGCAGAAGTACGGCGGCAACGCCGTGACCATTTCCTGGCCGGGCTGGACGAACCGCCTCGTCGATCTTCACATCGGCGGCGTCCACTACTCGCTCGCGCGGCTCGTCATCCTCGCGCTCGGCGTCGTCCGTCGGCATCGTCCTCTGGCTCTGGCTGCAGAAGACGCGCACCGGGATGGTCATCCGCGCAGGCGTCGACGACCGGCAGATGACCTCGGCGATCGGGATCAACATCCAGTGGACCTTCGCGATCGCGTTCATCGTCGGCTCCGCGCTCGCCGGCCTTCGGCGCCGTCGTCAGCGGCTCGCAGTCGTCGCGTCGCGCCAGGGTCAGGACGGCCAGTGGCTCCTCTACTCGCTCGTCGTCGTGATCATCGGCGGCATGGGCTCGCTGGCGGGCGCGGCGGTCGGGGCCGTGCTCTACGGGCTCGTCTTCTCGTTCGCCGTGGCGTACCTTCCGATCACGGGCAACGACTGCTGCCAGCAGTACTCGGTCGTCCTCACGTTCGCGTTGATGGCGCTGGTACTGGCGTTCCGTCCGCAGGGCCTGTTCGGGAGGGTCGCGTGACGCTCGATCGGACGAAGGTGGCGACCGAGCGCGTCCTCGGCGTCGCGGGGCTGGTCGTCGCGATCCTCGCGCCCGGGATCTTCAGCTCGTTCTGGCTCAACTCGATCCTCACCCAGGCGCTCATCCTCGGGATCGGCGCGGCGAGCCTCATCTTCCTCTCGGCCTACGGCGGCATGATCTCGCTCGCCCAGACCGGGCTCATGGGGATCGCGGGCTACGCGCTCGCCAACATGGTCACCCAGCGCGTACCGGGAGGCGAGACGAAGGGTCTCCTTCTCGGTTGGGACCCGACCCTCGCGCTCATCGCCGCGATCCTGCTGACCGTCGGCATCGGGCTCGTGTTCGGCGCCGTCGCGTCGCGGAGCTACGGCATCTACTTCCTCATGCTCACGCTGACGTACACGGTGATCGCGTTTCTCTTCGTCGGCTCCGTGACGCTCATCGGAGGGTTCTCGCCGGTCGCGGGCGTCGACCAGTACACGCCGGGCTTCATCGGGAACATCGTCGAGGACCGGCAGCGCCTCTACTACATCGCGCTGATCTCGGCCGTGTTCGTGTACCTGTTGGTCCGGTACGTCGTCCGCACGCCGTTCGGCATCTCCTTCCAGGGCATCCGCGACGAGCCGGTGCGCATGGCCTCGCTCGGCTACAACGTCGCGCTGCACCGGACGCTGGCGTTCGGGATCGGCGCCTTCATCGCCGCGATCGGCGGTGTCCTCTATGCCTGGTGGTTCGGGCAGCTCTCGCCGACGACGATGGGCCTCGACGCCACCATCCAGCTGCTCGTGATCGCGGTCATCGGTGGGCTGCGGCGGATCGAGGGCGCCTGGATCGGTGCCATCGCGTTCCTCGCGATCAACAACGAGATCACGAATCGCATCCCTTCCTCCGGTCTCCCCGTGATCGGAGGGACGTTCAACACGGTGATCGGCTTCATCTTCCTCGCGATCGTCATCGTCTCGCCCGACGGCCTGATGGGCCTCTGGGACCGCCTCTGGGATGCCGCGCGACGCCGCGGCGGCCCGCCGCGCGAGGTCGAGAGCGGCGAGGTGGGCGTAGGGGCGAGCCCATGACAACTGGAACCGTCGCACGACTTGGCGTAGGCTCACCAATCTGTTCCACGAAGTCCCATCGTGCAGGCACGAGAAGGAGGGAATATGAAGCTAGGTAAGTGGAAGCTCTTGCTTCCGCTGGCGCTCCTGGCAGTCGGCGCCACGGTCGTTACCTCGGGTGCTCTCGCCAAGTCGGCGCAGAGCGGGGACGTGAAGGTCGCGATCATGACCGACTGCAAGGGTGCGTTCGCGTTCGGCTACGAGGTCGACACGGCGGGAACGATCGCCGCGTTCTCTCAGTACGCCGGCGCGAAGCCGAAGAACAAGAAGAAGCCGTCTGCCGGGATGACGGGAGGAAGCGCGGGTGGGAAGAAGCTCAACATCGTCGGCATCGGCTGCGGTGACGAGACTCCTGCTCTCGCCCTGAAGGAGACACGTCGACTCATGGTTCAGCTCGGCGGTGAAGTCATGATCGGCCCGCTGTCCGGTGACGAGGCAGTCTCGATCGCCAACTGGGCCAAGCAGAATCCCAAGAAGACCGTGATCATCGGCACCGCTGGGTCGCAGGATCCGACCATGCAGATCGCGCCGAAGAACCTCTTCCGCTACCACGGCGACGGAGCCCAGTGGAACGCAGGCCTCGGGGAGATCGTCTACAAGAAGCTCGGCTGGCGTACAGCTGCGCTGATCGGCGACGACTACAGCTTCCCGTGGACCTCGGCCGCCGGGATCATCGCCGACTTCTGCGGTATCGGCGGCAAGATCACGAAGCGGGTGTGGACTCCGCCGGCAGGCGGCGACTACGCCCCATTCATCCGACAGCTCCCGGCACCAGACAAGGTGGACGGTTACTTCTGGCTCGTCGGAGGTGCAAACACGAGCGCTGCGCTCACCGCGTTCGAGCAGGCCTACGGGCCGGTCAACGCGAAGCAGCACTCGGGCAACCTGTTCCTGTACTTCCTGGGTGCGAACACGACGGTGGCTCCGCGCCTCGTCGGTGCGTACATGGGCGGCTTCGGGACGTTCCAGACAGGTGGGTTGAAGACCAAGCAGGCACTCACCTACGTGAAGAACGCAAACAAGTGGTTCACGGGTCAGAACGTGAACGACGGGTTCTTCTACAACTACTGGAACGCCGCATGGGCGCTCGTCCAGGGCCTGAACAAGTCGGGCGGTCGCACGGGTGCGGCGCTGCAGAGGGCGCTGCCTCACACCCTGCGGCCCGGCTTCCAGGTCGCCAACGGCGGCATCCTGAGGCTCGACAGCCGCCGCCAGGCGATCCAGGACCAGTACCCACTCCGGATCACCAAGGCGACTGGTACGGGGACAGTCACGACCACGATCGCGGGCTACGTCCCGAACGTCGACCAGACGTTCGGCGGCTACTTCGGCCCGAGCAAGCCCGCGCCGGGCAGGAACTATCCGCCGTGCGTCAAGCGGAAGCTCCCCTGGCAGGGGAAGATCAAGGTCGTCAGGAACGGCGTCATCACCAACCGCGTCATCAAGTAGGTCGGTGAACGAAGCAGTACCGGCTGTCGAACACGCCGAGTCGGCCCTCCGCTTGCGGGGGGTCGGCCGGCGGTTCGGCGGTCTCCTGGCGGTCGACGACGTCGATCTCGACGTCGTCGAGGGCGAGCGCCGCGCGATTCTCGGGCCGAACGGCGCGGGGAAGACGACGCTCTTCAACGTCATCTGCGGTGACATCCCGGCGTCGTCGGGAACAGTCGAGCTCTTCGGCGAGGACGTCACCAAGCGGCCCGCTCGCTACCGGGCGAAGCTGGGCCTCGCCCGCACGTACCAGCAGTCGAGGCTCTTCAACGGGCTGACCGTCGAAGACGCCATCTACCTCGCCATCGTGGGAGTGGAGGGCGGCCGTTTGCGCCCGGTGCTCCTCCCGGGGAAGGAGCGCGCCATTCGCGAGCGCGCGCGTGAGGCGGCGGGCAGGGTCGCCATCGCGCACAAACTGGGCGAGCTGGTGGGGAGCCTCTCCCATGGCGAGCACCGGCAGATCGCCATCGCGATGTCCTTGGCCGCGCAGCCGAAGGCCCTCATGCTCGACGAGCCGGCGTCCGGGCTCTCCCGCGGAGAGCGCCAGCTCCTCACTGAGCTCCTGCTTGGGCTCGACCGGGACATCACGCTCATCCTCATCGAGCACGACATGGACATCGCGCTCACGGTCGCCGAGCGGGTGACGATGATGCACGACGGTCGGGTCATCGTGGAGGGAAGTCCGGCCGAGATCCGCGCCAACGAGACGGTCCACGACCTATACCTCGGGCGCGGTCACGGCAATGAGTGAGCCGGCCACGGCCGATCCCCCGGGGACCGAAGCGCTGCTCGAGATCTCCGCGCTGAACGCGTTCTACGGCAGCGCACAGGCGCTCGAAGACATCACGTTCACGATGACGCGTGAGTCGGTGGCCATTGTCGGCCGCAACGGAATGGGCAAGACGACGCTGTGCAACGCCATCATGGGCATCTCGCCTCCCCGCGCCGAGGGGTCGATTCGCTTCCAGGGCGAGGAGCTCGTCGGCGTCGTGTCCCACAAGATCGCCCGGAAGGGCATCGGATACGTCCCCCAGGGGCGTCGGCTCTTCCCGTCGCTCACCGTCGACCAACACTTGCGGATAGCCGCCCGCGGCACGGGGTCGAACGGGAGCGAGTGGACACGCGAGCGCGTCTACGAACTCTTCCCCCGACTGGCCGAGCGCAAGGCGAACGGCGGCGCGCAGCTGTCGGGAGGCGAGCAGCAGATGCTCGCGATCGGGCGCGCGCTCGTCACCAATCCTACGATCCTGGTCATGGACGAGCCCTCCGAGGGCCTCGCACCGGCCGTCATCGAGGGGCTGATCGACACGTTCAAGCTCCTCGAGGAGCAGGGCTTAGCGATCCTCCTGATCGAGCAGAATCTCGGCGTGGCCACGGCGCTGGCCGACCGGCAGCTCGTGATGATCGGAGGCAGCATCGCCGCGGAGACCACGGCGACGAAGCTCGCGACGGACCCCGATCTCCAACGCCGCTACCTCGGCGTCGAGCCTCTCGCTCACTAGTCTTCCCAGCTGTGCCTGGTCGCCTGGTACTCCTCTCTGCGATCGCCGCTGCGTCGGTGCTCGTCGCCGGCTGTGGTGGCGACGGTACGGGCGCGGCGGACATCGCCTTCGTCAGCAGCCGGGACGGGGACTACGCGATCTTCGTCATGTCCGCCGACGGGGAGGGCGAGCGCCGGCTGACCGAGCGGGACGGCGACGTGCCTCAGGACAAATCCGTCTTCTTTCAGTTCGACCCGGCGTGGTCCCCGGACGCAACGAAGATCGCGTTCGCGAGCCAGCGGACGGGACAGCCGCACATCTATGTCATGAACGCCGACGGGTCGGGGACGACCCAGCTGACGTCGGGCAAGGCGAATGACACACACCCGACTTGGTCGCCGGACGGGACGCGAATCGCGTTCACCCACGACGGCGACATCTACGTCATGGACGCGGAGGGCTCGGGCGCACACCGTATCTCCGACATCGACGCGCAGGAGTCCGACCCCGCGTGGTCACCGGACGGCGCGTCGATCGCATACGTGCGTCGCACGCCCGGCACTCCGATCCAGAACCTGTGGGTGATGCGTCCAGACGGCTCGGCGAGACACGCTCTCACCAACCAGAGCGAACGGGTCTTCACCCCCGCATGGTCGCCCGATAGCAGTCGAATCGCGTTCGCGATGAATCGCGACAACGACGTGTACGCGCTCTTCACCATCGGCGCCGACGGGAAGAAGCTGCGCCAGGTCGCCCCGACCGCCGGGGACAACTTCGAGCCCTCCTGGTCGCCCGACGGGACCAGGATCGCCTACCAAGAGGACGGCGCGATCTTCACGATCGAGCTCGGTGGCACGGACGTCGAGAAGCTCACCGACCAGGCGACGAACGACTCGTCGCCGACGTGGAATCCGCAGCCGCCGGCGGGCGGTCAGTAGCGTCAGAACGTGCCGTAGCGCTCGTACGCGTCCAACGGCGTCATGCCGTCGCGCACGGCTGCGCGAATCTCGCTCTCGGTCGCGGCCTTCTGCTCGGCTTCGACGAGCACGTCCTCCGCGATCGTCTGCGGCACGACGACCACCCCGTCGTCGTCGCCCACGACCCAGTCGCCGGGCTCCACGCGCACGCGCCCGATCGTCACCGGCACCTGCGTCGCCTCCAGCTCCCAGCGCCAGGTCGAGTCCTCCGGCGTGACGAATCTGCAGAAGACCGGGAACCCCTCGTCGAGGATGAAGCGGACGTCGCGGCAGCCTCCGTCGAGGACGCAGCCGGCGACGCCGCGCGCCTTGAGCGACGTGACCGAGAGCTCGCCGAGGTGAGCCGAGACGTCGTGGTCGCAGGCATAGACGGCCACGTGGCCCTCTGCCACGTCGCCCAGCATTCCGAGCACCTTCCGGATCGCCTCGTCGTACGCGCCCGCGTCCTGATTCGACGCGGGGCCGCCTTTGACGGTGTAGGCGGGGCCGACGACGCGTGTTCCGCGCTCGAGCGGCCGGATCGACGGTGGAAGTGTCTGCTCGTGAAATCCGCGGGCGTCCAGGATGTCCGCCAGCGCTGCCGTGTAGATCGCCGCGAAGCGCTCCCTCACGGCTCGGGGATTCCCAGGTCGGAGGGGCGCTCCTCGCCTCTGCCCTCGACGAGCTCGGGCGCCTGCTCTCTCAGCAGCCGCAGCACGAGGTCTGCGCGCCGCACGCGCTCGCGGCCCAGCGTCATCGCGAGTTCCTCGAGGTGGAGGCCCGAGGGGTAGATGTTCGGCGCGTTGCGCAGGCCGAGCTTCACGTAGACGGGCGCCGCGAGGCGGACGATCTCCGGGACCTCGTAGAAGCGCACGAACCCGCCCTGGTCGTCGGGCGCCTCGACGTAGACGTCGAGCGGCGCCGTGCAGGCTGCAGCGCAGCTCGCCGAGCTCGGCGGGCGAGAGGTCGGTCGAGACGTTGATCGTCGTCGCGCCGAGCTCCTCCAGCGCGTGCGCGGTCGCGGGGTTGGCGCATGGGAGGAGGACCGAGGTCTTGAGGACGAGCGACGCGGGCAGCTCGCCGACGCGCCGCATACCGCCGAGCGTCTCGAGCACCCCGAGATCGGCGACGAGGAACGAGCGGATGCCGAGGGCGACGCCGCGCCGCACCTCTGACACCGATGCGCCGATCCCTGCCTGCCCACGGGCGACCCCGCCCGCTGCCGAGGTGACCATCGACTGCCCACCTGTGTCCCAGGCGCCGCGCGGCCCGAGGAAGAGCGAGACCTCGACACCCGCGTCGGCTCCGAGAGCGGCCATTGCGCGGATCTCGTCGTCGGTCAGCATCATCACGCCGCTCCCCTGCGAGACCCGGCGGACGGGAACGGCGCGCCGCTCGGCCTCCTCCAGCACCGCCTCGAGCACGCGCGGGCCCTCGACCGACGGGATCTCGATGCGGTAGCGGAGCCCGTCCGTGAAGCGCGTATCGCTCACGCGCGGGACTCTACGCCCAGAAGGCTTCGAAGGCATCGGGATCGCTGGGCAGCGCGAGCACGTGCCTTACCAGGCCGTCCTCGAAGCCGAACAGCAGCACCTGCTCGAGCTCGAGCAGGCGCCCGCGGCGCGCGCCTCGCGCCCGATAGAGCGCGGCCGCGCGATCCTCGCTTGCCAGGACGTCGATCAACTCGGAGCCGTACGTCCCGCCGGTCTCCGCCGGAAGCTTCACGAGGAAGCGGAAGATCGCCACGCGCCCTTCGTACATGCCGGCCATCACACCGCCACCCGGAACGGTCCAGGTGGCGTCCTCGGCGAACAGTCCGCGCAGCGCGAGCCCCTCCTTCCGGGCGAAGGCGTCGAAGATGCGGCGGACGATCGCCTCGTTGTCAGCTGCCGCCACGGCCGTCCTCCCAGCGCCCGATCAGGCCGTCGACGTGTCGGCGCTGGGCATCGCTGAACGGCGCGAGCGCGATGAGCCGCCGCACCTCTCGCGGGTCGTCGTTTCGGACCGCCGCCTCGAGGTGCTCCCGCTGCGGCGTGGGCTGGCGCAACTGCCGCCGCAACCAACGCAGCAGGCTCACGGCTGCCTGATCCGTCATGCGGAGCAGGCTAGCGCGGTGCGGGCCTCAGTCCTCCGTGCTCTCGTCGCCCGGCTCGTCCGCGTCCGGCTCGTCCCCGGACTGTGCCTCATCGTCGGACAGGCTGTAGGCGCTGAGCCGGTTGGAGAGCCCTGCCATCCAGCCGACCTCGTTCCCCTCGTCTCCGGGCTCGGCGGAGTGTGTCGAGCGCTTCGACTTGCCGCGCTCGGCAGCAGGCCGCGGGCGGGGCGCGCGCGTGCCACCACGTGGCGCGTCGTCGTCGCCGGTGTCGCGTGGGAGCGGGAATGCCGTCGTCGGCGGGAAGTAGATCCCGGCGGCGTTCGACATCGTCGGCTCGCGCCTCTCGCTCGTCGGAACCTTCAACGGTGGCACCGCTGCGGCGGGCGCTTCCGGCACGGGCGCAGGCGGCGGAGCCGGCCTCAGCTCCGGCGGGAGGCTCGGATCGATGACGAAGTCGGGCAGCGGGCCGAGGTCTTCCTCCTCCTCGGGCACGAGCGCCGACTCGACCGGCGCCGGGGCTGGCGCCGGACTGGAGCCTGGCTCCACGACGAAGTCGGGGAGCGGGCCGAGCTCCGGCTCGGGCTCGGGATCCGGCACGACCACGGGCGGCGGCCCCGCAGGCTCGTCGATGACGTAGTCGGGCATCGGCGCAGGCGTCTGCACGACCGTGAGCTCCGGGTCGGGTTCGGGCGCGTGCTCGGGCTCGTGCGCCGGCTCGAGCTCCGGCGCCGGCTCGGGCTCCGGCAGGACGATCAACACGGGTGCGGGCTCGGGCTCGGGCTCGGGCTGCGGGCTGAGCCTGTGCCGCCTGCTCCATCTCGGGCTCGGGCTGCTCCGCCTGCTCCGTCTCGGGCTCGGGCCGTGCCTCTGCGACCGCAGTCTCCGATTCGGGAACCGGCTCCGGTTCCGGCTCGTGCCGGATCGGCTCTGCCAGCGGCTCTGGCGGCGGGAACACGTGCGCGGCCGGCTCGAGGACGAGTTCGGGCATGACCTCTGGCTCGAGCGCTGGCTCCGGCGGCGGTTCCGGTTGCGGTGCGGCTTCGAGCTCCGTCTCGATCACGGGCGCAGGCTGGGCCTCGAATAGCTGCACGGGCTCGGCCTGCGGGTCGAGCCCGGCGAACGCCTCCTCGACGATGTCGGGCGGCGCGGGCTCGGGTTCGGGAGCATCCTCGGCAACGGGCGCCGGCTCGGGCGCCGGCTGCGGAAGCGCCTCGGCGACGGGCTCAGACTCGGACGCCGGCTGCGGAAGCGCCTCGGCGACGGGCTCAGGCTCGGACGCCGGCTGCGGAAGCGCCTCGGCGACGGGCTCCGGCTCCGGCGCTGGTTGCGGAACCGCCTCGGCCACGGGCTCCGGCGCGCGAAGCACCGGCTCGGGCTGGGCCGGTGGCGGCTCCGGCACGACGGGCGGCGGCTCGGGGACTGTGGCTGGTGCCTCCGGCACCAGCGCAACCGTCTCGGGCTGCGGCGTGTCGAGACCGCGATCCACACGCGGTGAGAACTCGCCGTCGATGGGCGGTGGAACGGGGGCTGCGCCCTCGGTCCCGGGCTCCGAGGTCGGTGTCTCCCACAGCGGGCGCCTGGCGAGCGGCCGCTCGCGCAGGACGTGCCTGCTGACCTTCGGGCCGACGATCGGCAGCTCGTCGACGAAGACGATCTCGCGTGGGACCTGCGGGTCGGGCAGCGTCTGCGCGGTGTACTGGCGGAGCTCTGCCTCGAGCTGGTCGGAGCCTTCGGCTCCGGTTCTCGGTACGACGAACGCGCGGACGAAGTGGCCGCCGCGCTGCAGGTCGCGGATGCCGACGACGGCCGCCGCCGCGATCGCCCGGTGTCCCGTGAGCACGCGCTCTACGTCGAAGGGGCTGAACGTGCCGCCGCTCGACGTGATCACGTCTTCCGCGCGCCCGACGAACGTGAAGAAGCCCTCCTCGTCGACGCGCGCGACGTCGCCGGTCAGGTACCAGTCGCCCAGGAAGGCGGACTTCGTCTCCTCCGGAAGCTCCCAGTAGCCGGCGAACAGCGTCGGCGGCCGGCCGCGTACGGCGAGGTCGCCTTCGATGCCTGGCGGAAGCTCATTGCCCTGGTCGTCGATGATCGCGACGTGGTGGCCGGGAAGCGCGCGGCCGAGCGAGCCGGGTAAGGACGCGCCGTCGGCGAGATGTGCGATGACGATGTTCGTCTCGGCCTGGCCGTAGCCGTCGTGGATTGTCAGGCCCCAGCGCTCCTCGAACACGGCGACGACCTCGGGATCGAGGAAGTCCCCCGTCGAGACGAGACGGCGGAGCCGGGGCGAGCGGAAGCGCTCGAGCTTGGGGTGGGCCGCGAGGGCGCCGTACTCGGCGGGGGACTGGCAGAGGATGCTCGGCCCGAGCCTGAACATCAGGTCGAGCCGCTCGTCGGTGTCGAACCCGCCCTCGTGCAGCACGACCTCGGCGCCGCGCGACCACGGCCCGATGACGGTGTTCCACATCGTGAGGGGCGAGGCGGCGTCGCTCGTGCACCAGACGGCGTCGCCGCGACCGACGTCGAGCCAGTGCTCGGCCTGGACACGGGTCGCATACGCGGAGCCGTGCGTGTGCGCGACCTCCTTGCGCGTGCCGCCGACGCCCGGCGTCGAGACGATGAAGGCGAGATCTCGCGACGCGGTGTCGTGCGTGGTCGCGACGGGGATGTCCTTCGAGTTGCGCTTCACGCTCGAGCTGTCGTCGAAGAAGTGAGCGTCGGGTGTGAAGCCCATCCGCTCGATGGTGGGCTCGAGCGCGCGCTCGGCGACCACCAGTGCAGCGTCGGTGGAGGAGACCTGGCGCTCGAGCATGGATGCCGAGATGCTCGGCATGCAGGGCACGACCACCGCCCCCGTCTTCATCACGCCGAGCACGATCTCGAGCCAGTCGACCGTATTACCGGCAACGACGATCACCCTGTCGCCGGGCGCGACGCCGTGCTCACGGAGCGTCGTCGCCCATAGCGCAGCGCCGTCGGCGATCTCGAGGAAGCTCCGGGGCTCGATCACGCCTTCCTTCCCGAGCGACATGAGCGCGCGCCGCTTGGGGTCGCGCGCCAGCGCCTCGACGACGTCGCGCGTGAAGTTGAAGCGGTCGGGGATCTGCCAGCGGCCGTCGACGAGGGCCGGTCGCAGGGCGAGCTCGAGCGGCGAGAGGGCAACCTCGCTCTCGCGCCCACGGCGCCGTCCGATACGCAAGCCTTTCACAGCCTTTCCATTATCGACCCGAATCGCGCATTACTGAACGCGAATGTGAGAACGCTGTCTCATTCCTCGGCGCGCCCGAGCTCGAACGCGAATGGCTGAGCGGATGGAAGCGTCTCCGGGAGCCGGAATCCGCCCGATTCCTCCAGGGCGGCGATGCGCGTGCGGGTCGGCGGGTGCGTGTTGAACCAGCTCGTGAGCTCGAGGACACCCCCGCGGTCGGAGGCGACCCGGTCGGTCGGGCTCTCGACCCACAGGTGGGCCGTCGAGGCACCGGCGTAGCGCACCGTCGTCGTGTCCAGCTCGAGCCGACGCAGCGCGAGCGCCATTGCCTCGGGGTCGCTGAGGATCGCGGCTGCGCCCGCGTCGGCCAGCAGCTCGCGCCGCCGCGACAGGCTCATCCGCAGCAGCAACGCCGCGTACGGGGCGAGCACGAATCCGACGATGGCGAGGATCGCCGCCGCCCCTCCGGCACGTCGGTTCCTGCCACCGTAGGCGAGCGTCCGGAAGCCCACGTCGGCCACGAGCGCGATGACTCCGGCGAACACCGTCGCCATGGTCATCAGGTACGTGTCGCGATTACGGATGTGGGAGATCTCGTGGGCGAGAACCGCCTCGAGCTCGCGTTTCGGCATCACGCGCAGGAGGCCGGTCGTCACGCCGACGTAGCTCGAGCTCGGGCGGAGCCCGGCGGCGAACGCGTTCGGTGCGTCGTCGTCGACGACGCGAAGCTCCGGGGTAACCGCAAGGCCTGCGCCGATCGCGACGTTCTCGACGAGTCGTCGGAGCGGCCGTAGCTCGTCGGGGCCGACCGGCTGCGCGTGCGTGAGCCCCGAGATCATGCTCCGCGAGCGGACGATCGCAAACGCTGCGTAGACGCCCGCGACCACGAGGGCGACGACGCCGAGCGACACGTCGAACACGAGCCCGACGAGGCCCGCGAGCACGAGCAGCAGCAGAACGAAGCCGGCGAGCACGATCGCGCTGCGGAGCCGGTTCCGGCGGATCTGCTGCTGGAGCGTCACGTCGCGGGCGTCAGCGACACCTGCGGCGGCGCCGTATCGCCGCTCGCCGAGAAGAGCTCCTTGTCGCGGAAGCCCAGCGGCCGGGCCACGAGCGCCCAGGGCAGGCTCTGGATCGCCGTGTTGAAGTGCATGACCGTGCTGTTGTAGTAGCGGCGAGCGGCGCTGATCTTGTCCTCGGTGTCGGTGAGGTCCTCCTGGAGGCGAAGGAAGTTGTCGGACGCCTTCAGCTCGGGATAGGCCTCGGCGATCGCGAGCAGGCGGCCGAGCGCGGCGCTCAGCATGTCGTTCGCGCTCCCGGCCACCCCGGGCGTCTCGGCCGCCTGCACGGCCGCCCGCGCCCTCGTCACCTCCTCGAAGACACCACGCTCGTGCGCCGCGTAGCCGCGCACCGCCTCGACGAGGTTGGGGATGAGGTCACCGCGACGTTGCAGCTGCACGTCGATGTTCGACCAGCCCGTGTCGGCCTCGTTGCGCAGCCGGACCAGCCGGTTGTAGCCGAAGGCGCCGAGAACGACGATGAGCGCGAGGGCTCCGAGCAGGATCCACAGCCAGAGCATGCCGCGGCCGAGTGTAGAAAACGCGTCGGCAGCTAGAGCTCGAGGGCCCGCGCGAGCGCTCGGCCGCCGCCCGTCAGCACGGGCCGGCCGTGCGACACGAGGACGCGCCGAACGGGAAGGTCGAGCAGGGGTCGCAGCGACGCCGCGAGATCTCGGTGCGACTTCGAGGCCGGCAGCCACGACTCGGGGCACATCCGCGCGCCGCCCTTCCCGTCGGCGATCAGGACGTCGCCGGGCACGAGCGCGGAGTGCTCCGGGATCCAGAACACGACCTCGGCTGCTCGCGCGGTGCGACACGCCTCGAGCCCGCCCGGAAGCGGATCTCCCGGCGCGAACGTATCCGTGACGACTCCGGCGCGTCGGGCGATCGCCGCCTTCCCGGATGACGACGCCCAGATGCGCGCGTCGTAGCGCTCGCGCATCGCAGCCGCGCTGCGCGTGTGCCAGAACACCGTGACGAGGACGTGCACCGGCGCCTTCGCGCGCTTGACGTCACGGTCGAGCGCCTTCCAGAACTTGGCGGTGTCGTCCGGCGGAACCAGCGGGTCGATGAGCACCACGCCGTCCTCGGTCTCGACGTACACGCAGCCGACGTCCTCGTTCCACTCCTCGTGGAAGGCGGTCCAGCGCCACAGGCCGGGAGCGATCTCGAGAACGTCCACCGTGCGACTTTAAACCGAACCGATTTGCGCGCGCG